>NZ_FXTK01000003.1 GCF_900182695.1 Paracoccus laeviglucosivorans | reverse complement strand
CTTTTGCAGGTTCTCGCATTTGAAGAACAGTTCGGCCCCGGTCAGATCGTTCAGGAATTGCGAGGTCAGAACCGGCGTCCGATGCACATGCGGCGAAATCCGTTCGCGCGCCACAAGCATGTCAGAAAGCGTCGGGATATACATGGCGTCCTTCATCATGCGGCTTTCCGCAGAGCGCTGGCCCCGCCGCGATAATGTTCCTGCGCCGCAGCCACGCCCGAACCCAGCCGGATCGGCAGGCCCAGATCGGCCATGGTCATTTCCGCGACCGCGATCCCCGACAGCGCCATGGCGTCGGTCAGGCTGCCCAGATGGCCGATGCGGAAGACCTTGCCCGCCACTTCGCCAAGCCCAGTGCCAAAGGCCATGTCATAGGTTTCCAGCGCATGGGCGACGATGCGGTTGGCGTCGAAACCTTCCGGCACACGAATGGCGCTGACCGTGTCGGAATAAAGCTCGGGACGCTTGGCACATAGCTCCAGCCCCCATGCACGGACCGCGGCGCGCACGCCACCCGCGATGCGGTGGTGACGGGCAAAGACGTTTTCCAGCCCCTCGGTCAGCAGGCGTTCACAGGCGACGTTCAGCCCGTTGATCAGGCCGACCGGCGGGGTGTAGGGATAGCCATTGCGGGCATAGCCCGTTGCCATATCGCGGATGTCGAAAAACGTGCGCGGCAGCTTTGCGGTTTCGATCGCTGCCATGGCCTTGGGCGAAAAGCCCACGATGGCCAGACCGGGCGGCAGCATGAAGCCCTTTTGCGACCCGGTGACGGCGACATCGACGCCCCATTCGTCCATGCGGAAATCCATCGACCCGATTGAGGACACACCATCCACAAACAGCATCGCGGGGTGGCCGGCTGCGTCCAACGCGCGGCGGACGGCGGCGATGTCGGATTTGACGCCGGTTGCGGTCTCGTTATGCGTGGCCAGCACGACGCGGATTTCATGCCCTTTGTCGGCGGTCAGGATTTCCTGAAACCGGTCGGCGGGGATGCCCTCGCCCCAAGGGGTTTCCACGAATTGCACGTCCAGCCGATGGCGCTGGCACAGGTCGATCCAGCGGTGGCTGAACATGCCGTTGCGCGCCGCCAGCACCTTGTCGCCGGGCGACAGCGTGTTGCTGATCGCGGTTTCCCAGCCGCCCGTCCCGGTCGAGGGGAACAGGAAGACCTGCGCATCGCGCGTCTTCAGCACCTGTTTTACGCCGTCCAGCGCGGGGTGCAGCATCCGCCCGAACACCGGCGAGCGGTGGTCGATCGTGGGCATGTCCACGGCCTTGCGCAACTCCTCGGGGATATTGGTCGGGCCGGGAATAAAGATGGGGTTCTGACTGGTCATGGCACTCCTCCAAATCTTGTGACCCAGCCTAGGTGGCCCTGTCCATTGTGACAATTTTTCTGAAAAATATTTCGCAATCGCGGAAAATGGCCGTATTATGAAGCGTTGTCAGTTGCTTAATGTTTTCCATTCACAAAATCGAATTTTCAATGAATTGTTTCAGCAGTTAAAAGGATTCGCATAATGTCTGCGGAACAGCGAAAACGGGGCAGGCCACGCGGGCGCGGCATCACCCCCGATGACAGCGGCGGCGTGCGTGCGCTGGATCGTGCCTTCGACGTGCTGGATGTGATCGCGTCGGCCAACGGGCTGACCCTGACGGAAATAGCACATAAGCTGGAACTTGCCCCCTCGACCGTGCATCGCGTGCTGACGACGCTGGCGGCGCGCGGGGTGGCGGAAAGCGACGGCGCGACGCAGGGCTGGCATGTGGGGCCGACGGCGTTTCGGCACGGCTCGGCCTTCATGCGACGCTCGGGGTTGGTCGAACGCGCGCAACCCGTGCTGCGCCGCCTGATGGAGATTACCGGAGAGACGGCCAATCTGGGCATTCTGAACGGCGATGCGGTCCTGTTCCTAAGCCAGGCCGAAACGCATGAGACGATCCGCGCCTTTTTCCCGCCGGGCACGCGGTCGGCGCTTCACGCCTCGGGGATCGGCAAGGCGCTTTTGGCCCATGCGCGGCCCCACGATCTGCGTCGGATGATCCGGGGACTGAAGCTGGAGCGGTTCACGCCGCAGACCCTTGCGGATGCCGAGGCGTTGGGCAGCGATCTGGTTTCGACCCGCCTGCGCGGCTATGCGCTGGATAACGAAGAACGCGCCGCGGGGATGCGCTGCATCGCCGCGCCCATTTTCGATTTGTCGGGGCGTGCAGCGGCAGGGATTTCTGTGTCCGGCCCGGTGCATCGCATGACCGATGCGCGGCTGGACGACATTGCCCGCGCTGTAGTTCTGGCGGGGCGCGAACTTTCGTTGGGCATGGGGCCGGCACGTGACGGCGAATCAGCCGAAACGTGAAATAGCCGTATTCAATCCAGGGTTGATTGTTCAATATATATCAGCGGTTTGACCAAAGCGCGTGCTATCGAAACCCGGCGGTTTTTCGGATTCACGCCGGGTTCACGGCGCGACTTCTAGCCTGAATTCACGGTTGCGTGTGCAACCGGTGATGATGAGTAACAGGAGTCCCCGATGCAGGATCAAGGCCGGCAGGCAGAACTGGCGCGCAAAGCAACTTCCCCCGCGATGCCCGCGACGCCGTTCATCGACCCGGCTCTGGCCGATCCCGCCCGAACGGGGGCCGGGCCTGCGGCATCGCCCCAGCCGGGCGAGGCGGGGATCTATGGCGCTTGCTCCGCCGAGATCTTTCGCGCCGCAGGCTCGCTGAATGCCGCACATCGCGATGCAGGCGGGTTTCTGGATCAGATCGATCAGTTCGCCATGCCGGATTTCTGGCGCCGCGATGCCTCGGTCCGGGCTTGGATATATGCCCGTAAGGCGCAGGATGGTGCGATCAGCGGCGATATGGATGGCGTGCGCGTCTTTTACCACGCCGGGCACGGCGCCATGGATGAGGCCGGGAATTTCTATCTGCCGATGGGTGCGATGTGGCAGGGGGCGGATGCCAGCCTTGGTTCGGCCCGGATGCGTTTCGGGGCGGATCGGCTGCGCTATCTTTACTGGTCGGCCAGTGAATCGCTGCGGGTCACCGACAATCACTGTCCGCTGCGCAGCTGGGGCCCTGCCAATCGCGGGCTGCGCATGATGTTCGGTTTCGACAGCACATGCTGGGATTCCGGTCGCTATGGCCAGAATTTCTGGCGCAACTGGCGGATGGGCAAAAGCTTCTCGCAGTCATGGCTGGATGGCGCGGTCGAGGTGTCGCCCGATCATGTGCCTGTGGTCAGCGCAATGGGCGCATCGCGCGACGAGGTGCAGGCCCGCCTTTATGGCGAAGCACGGTTCGAGCCGCAGCGAGCGGCGCGGGACTGGTGGCTGTGGCGCTGGGTGCAACCCTTGGCGCAGCACCGTCGCGACCCGCTGACCGAGCCTCCGGCGGCGTTCCAGCGCGCCCGTCTGCTTGCGCCCGAGACGGATCGGCAATTGGCCGATGCCGTTCTGCACGCGATGGGACTGGATCTGCGTTCCGTCGTGCCACGTCAGGGCGGCGCGATCGAGGTGAACCTGCCCGGCATCCGTTTCCTGCGATCGCCCCAAGGCAGTGTGCTGCTGGAATTCGCCCGCAGCGGTCGCGGGGCACGGGGCAAGATTTCCCTGCAACGCCGCAGTCTGGTCGGCCGGGCGTGGTCCGCGCTGCGCAGGCACGGATTTTTGCGGGCCGGGCATGAGCTTTGCTTTGATGCCTTGTCGCTGTCGCTTTCTGCAGGGCGCACGCTGCGCAGTGGCGAAGAACCCATGCCCGAAGTGGTGGACGAAATCAGCGTTCAGTTCCGGCAGGTGATCGAAGGTGTTCCGGTCATCGCATCCGATGCGGGTTGGGTGCGGGCTGTGCTTTGTCCCGACGGCACCTTGCTGCGGATCGAGGCGAACCTGCGGCAGGTCGCAACGCTTTTGCCCGCACAGCCCGTCATCGAGGGCGATGCGGGCGTGGGCTGTGCGATGCGCCATGCCTTGGCGCAGCAGGCGGCCCGGCTGATGCGCGATCTGGCCGCACGGGGTGCCGCGCCGCTGACATTAAGCGTCCTGCCCGGCACGACCGAGGTTGGATACGGAATCCGCAGCAATACCGCCCGCCTGATCGTCCGGCAGGGGGTCGAGATCAGATGCGTTCGCGGTTTCCGCAAGCGTTACTGGGTTCAGTCCGACCTGTGCGACTGAATCCAGTAGCCCGAGGATGGAGGCAGCCATCCTCGGGCACCGAAGGCAGGGGGAATGGAATGGGACGGCACACGCGCGAGGAAATCCTGCGCAAGATCGTGACCTCGGGGCAGGTGCAGATGCCACATGCCGACCTGTCGGGCTTGAATCTTTCGGGACTGACGCTGGTCGGTGCGGATCTGAGTTATGCGAACCTGACAGGCACAGACCTGCGCGATGCCCAGCTTGTGGGGGCAAGCCTGTGGTCATCCACCGCGCGGGGCGCGCGTTTTCGCGGAGCCAATCTGAACGGCGCCAATCTGGGGCTGGCGGTTCTGGTCGGGGCCGATCTGCGCGACACCCAGTTGCGGGATGCCGATCTGACCGGGGCGCAGCTTGACGGTGCAGACCTGACCGGGGCCGAAATGCGCGGATCATGGCTGGACGCCATGCAGCGCGCGCTGGCCATCGGCGCCCCCCCGATGCGCTTTCCCGAAGCGTCGCACCCCCGCACGCGCGTCCTGCATCAGGCCGATCTGGAGGGCGCGGTCACGCTGCGCTCGGGGGACAGGCTGGAATTGCGGCTTGATCACCCGCCCCGCCGCACCCGCATCCGTCAGGCCGACGCCAAGGCGCAGGCCGTGCTGATCGGGCCTGACCGCAGCACGGCGGACCAGCCGCGCCACAATGTCAGCTTTACCGCAGGCGCGCCGGGTCGGGCCAATCTGCGTATCGGATTTGGCCAGGGGCTGCTGCCGCTGGTGCTGGATATATTGGTCAGCACATGAGTGTATCACAGCCCGGATTTGGTAATTCCCATCAGCCCGGCCATCCGCAGGGTCGAAACCGGGTAGTCGGCATCTGCCATCAGCGCCAGACTGAAATCCGGTTCGATCAGGCGCAGGCGGCGCAGGGCATCTGCCGCCCCCGCCTCGTCCCCGCGGTGATAGCGCAGCGCGGCCAGAAACCGCAACGAGGGGCGATTGTCGGCGGCAAAGGCATAGGCGGCAGCGGCGCTGTTTTCGGCGTCGCCAAAGCGGCCCAGCCGGATCTGGACGACCGCGCGGCGCATCAGCCAGACCGCCGGACCCAGTTCGGCCAGCGCACCGCGCGCGCCCCTGTCGGTGGCCTCCAGCGCCTCGGCGTCGCGGCCCACATCGGTCAGGGCTTGGGACAGGGCGTGACAGGCCATTTCATTGTCGGGATCGGCGCGGCAGGCGGCTTGTGCCAGTTCCAGCGCCCCGATGGCATCGCGCCGCCACGATGCCGACAACGAGGCGACGGCCAGGACGACCGGATTGTTGGGCGACAAGGCGCGGGCCTGATGGGCAAAGGCGTCCGCCTCGTCCGAGCAGGTAGCGGGATCGTCGGTCAGACGCTCGATGATCAGCGTGTTGCGCAGATAGGAACGCAGCGCCAGACTGACGGCACTTTCGCGTCCGGGCGGCAGGGATGCCAGCACGCGGTCCGCCTCTTCCAGCCGGTCGCGGGAATAGCTGAAGACATCCCAGATCGGGAAAGTCATCCACGTGGGCGATGCGGTGCGTCGTGCCCGGTCCAGCAGCGCCACGGTGATCTGCGCCACCGCATGGCGCATGGTCGCCGTTTCCTCGGCCGCGCGGATGCTGAAGCGGCGCGTCCAGCCGCGCGTTCCCGTGGCGATGTCGCGCATGACCACCATCAGCGAACAATCGGCGCCCGCGCTATAGCAGATGGCCCCGATCTGCGTTCCCGTCATCGTCGAGGGATCTGCGACCTGATCGGCCAGCGTGGCCGGGATCATCTCGCAGGCGCGGGCGGCGGCTTCGTTCACCACCATCTCGCCGATGACATGGGCGCGGGTGTCGTTGCTTTCGACGGCGTCCAGTGCCACGACATAAACCGGATCATCGCGCGGGGTCAGGCTGGCATGGGCGATGCCATTCATCAGCCCAAGGCGCGGGGTGAAATCCGGCGACGGCTCGGTCCTGCGGGCATAAGCGTTGGGGCCGTCGCTTTCGGGCGTCAGGCGCAGGCGCATGTCGCGCAGCCAGCTTTCGAATTCGGGATCGGGCACGTCTATATCGGCGGCGAATTCGATCGGCGCGCCACCCGCGTCGTAAACCGGCGTCAGATCGATGCGCAGCCTTTCGGGATCAAGCCCGACCCAGCCCACGCCGGTCAGCAGAATGTCGCGTTCGCTGGCAAGGCTGCCGCGCAATTCGCGCAGCATCTGGCGCAGGCTGTCGGAACCCTGCTGTTTGCTGCGGTCGCTCCACAGCAGATCCTGCAGACGGGCGCGGTTCAGCCGCAGATCGGGCGCCGTGCCCAAAAGCGCAAGCGCGCCCCGCGCCTTCTGGCTGCGCGGAGTGAGGTCATCGCCAAGGGACCCGCGCAAACGCACGGTCCCCATCAGGCTCAACATCGCCGTCATCGCGAATCGCAGCTGCTCCCAAACCTAAGAGATATTATCCGAATTAAGGGTTCAGCATGGAAAACTTGCAAGAAAGGGAGGCGTAACCGCCGTGTCATTGACCAATGCTCATAACGCCCACAATGCGCATAATGCCCATAACGCGCATAACGCCCATCAGTTCACCGCAGGGGCGAACGATCCCGTCGATCTGGCGACGGCGCTACTGATCGCCCGAGAGGGGATCGTGGACGCCGTGCCGTCGCCTGCAACGACGCCTCAGCGCCAGCCCTTGGCACCGCTGCGCCGTCTGCGCCGGGTCGAGGAACAGTTTTCCCACGCCATCCTGATGTTCGAGATGCTGGAAAGCCTGCGCGTCACGCCAGAGTCCGCCCCGGACCCGGCGGATCGGGTCAAGCTGATCGCACGGGGAACGGCAGGGCAGACGCCTTTGCTGACGCTGGACCTGCCCTCGGATCAGGATTTTCGAAACGAGGTGGCGCTGGTTCTGGGCTATGCCGACCTGCGGGCCGAGCGTCAGCCCGAGATTCTGGCGCAGACCAGCGATCTGGAATCCTTCTTCACCTCGATCCTGCCGATCCGGCCGGGCAGGGCGCCCGTCACGCGCAAGCTGATGGCGCTGGTCGGTGATCTGTCAACCTTTGCCGTGCAGCGCATCAAGCTGGCCTTTGCCGCCCCACGGGCCGAGATGTTCAGCGATCAGGTCCAACCGCTGATCGCGACGCCCCTGCACGGCAGCTATCCCAGCGGTCATGCGACACAGGCCTTTGCGCTGGCCACGCTGCTGGCGATCCTGACGCGCGAGGATCAGGCGCAGCCCGCCCGCGTCACCGCTGACAGCCAGCTGTTTCGCATGGCGGCACGCATCGCCGTCAACCGAACGGTCGCGGGCGTCCATTTCCCGGTGGATAGCGCGGCAGGCGCTTTCCTGGGCATTTCACTGGCACGTTGGCTGGCCGTCAGGGCGGGTGTGGGCGGGCAGACCTGTCCCGCGCTGCATTTCGACGGTCGCAAATGGGGCAATAGCGCGCCGAATGCCAGCCGGGATTTCCACATCGTGCGGCTGAGCGAGGTGATTGACGGCGATGCCTGCCTGACCGTCGGACAGCCGATCCCCGGCAAAGTCTCGGGCCTGCTTGGCGAGGTCTGGGCCGAGGCGCGCAACGAATGGAACCTGCGGTGGATGTGATGCAAAAGGACGAACCCAACACGCTGCGCTTCGTGGCCCTGAGCAGCGCCGACAACGCCCGGATCAGCGAAAACGGATCGGCATTGGTCGATTACCTGCTGCACCCGCCAAAGGGCACGGAACGCGAACTGGGCGAAGGCATTGCGCCCGAGATCACGCAAAAGCGTCGCGATGCCCTGCGCGCGCTGACCGAGGCGGCCTTTAAATGATCATGAACGCCACGATTGCCGAATACAGCGACCTGCTTGAGGCGTTGCTGCCGGCCTATGACAAGCTGTCGCTGTTCCCGCCCTCGGCGGCGGGCGGCGGCGAGGGGATCATCCGCTCGGACGTGTTCCTGCAGGGCGATGCCCTGCCCGAGGACGAAGTGGCGATCGTCGCGGTGATCGACCATGTCGTGCCCTTTGCCCATCACCTGCTGACGGCGGCGGACGGGCATAGCCGGGTCGCCTCGATCTGGTTGCAGGATGGCGTGGCGGACCTGTCGCCGCGCCCCGACATCGCCTTTGGGCTGGAATTGCGCGGCTCCGAGATCGACCTGCTGCGTCAGGGCGGCAACGGTCACCCCCGGTCCGAGGAGGAAATCTATCGCGCCATAGGTCTGATGGAGCCGGGCCGACGCGATGCGCGCTGGATGATGCGCGCCTCCAGTCACGGTGCGGCTGTCGCCTGCACGGCTGCGGGGTTTTTGCCCGATGACCGTGCGGGCCGCGCCCATCCGCTGATTGCCGTGGGCCTGCCCGACTGGGCGTTGGCCGATACATCGGGGGCGGTGATGCCGCTGCTGCTGCAGGCATCGGTCGTCTTCATCATCAGCCGGGCGCGGATGCTGGCCGCCGAAATCAACGCCGACCGCGCGCAGCGGGGCAAGCCGCCTGTCAGACCGCCGATTGTGGTGAATATCTCACTGGGGATCACCGCGGGGCCGCGTGACGGCACATCTTTGATCGAGCGGATGCATGATGTCATCTCGGCCCAGCCGCCAAGCGATCTGGGGCAGGTGCATTTCGTGCTGGCCAGCGGCAACACGCGGCAAAGGCGGCAGAATGCCGTGCTGAAAGCCGGGGCGGATGCGCCCGGTGAAATCGGCTGGAACCTGCCCCCCGATGACCGCACGATAAGCGAGTTGCAGATATGGGCGCCGGTGCTGCCCGCAGGCGCGCCCGCGATCCGCCTGCGGCTGACCCTGCCCGGTGCGGCATCCGCACCCGCCCGCAGCATCGAGACGGCCTTTGATGACCCGGTCGGGGCCGGGGCGCAGATTGCCATGATCCTTGACGATCAGGAGCGGGAGCTGGCGCGGCTGGTCCTGCAGGCCTTTGCGCGGGGCGACCGTCTGCGCCAATGCCTGACGATGATCGTGCCGCCCACCGCATCGGACAAGCCGGGGCCGGTGCTGTCGCCGCCGGGCACGTGGCAGATCGAACTGCTGCCCGGCGGTCCGTCGCCCTGCGACGTGGTGGTGCAGCGCGATGATCGGCTGTTCGGCTTTCCCCGCGCGGGGCGGCAGTCATGGCTGGTCGATCCGACTTATGTCGAGCGGGACGCGCATGGCCATTGGCAGGCGGCCGATCCCGCCGACCCGTCCGCGATCCGGCGCAACGGCACGGCCAATGCCTATGCGTGGGGCGAACGGCAATTGCGGGTGGGTGCGCATTACCGGATCGGGCCATGGCACGCTGATGACGGTCCGACACGGCGGCTGTCATCCTATGCCGGGTTGCTGGCGAATGGCGATTGCGGTGACCTGACGGCTGCGGGCGACCGCTGCGTCGCGCTGCCCGGCGTGCCTGCGCCGGGGCTGCGCGGTCGCGCCACGCAGATCGTCAGCGGCACCAGCATCGCGGCGCCTCGCATCACCCGCTGGCTTGCGGCGCGGATGGCGGGCAGCACGCCTCCGATGACACGGTCGCAGATCGTGACGGCTGCGAAAAACGGGCCGGGCAATCCCGCAGGCGTCCCGTTTGTCGATATTCCCATGCCCTGGGACCGCTAAGCCTGCGGCAAAAGCGCAAGCGATCATTGCCTGCGCGGCCCGCCTGCGTTATCGGGTCGGCAAACCAAAGGGGACCGAAAGATGACCGAGCGCAAGAATGGCCTGTCCTATGCCGAAGCCGGAGTGGATATCGACGCAGGCAATGCGCTGGTCGAACGTATCAAGCCCGCCGCCGCCGCGACCCAGCGTGCGGGTGTGATGGACGGTCTGGGCGGATTTGGCGCGTTGTTCGATCCGCGCGCTGCGGGCTTCAACGATCCGGTGCTGGTCGCCGCGACCGATGGCGTGGGCACCAAGCTGCGCATCGGCATCGACACGGGCGAGCTGGACGGGCTGGGCATTGATCTGGTCGCCATGTGCGTAAACGATCTGGTCTGCCAGGGTGCCGAACCGCTGTTCTTTCTGGATTATTTCGCCACCGGCAAACTTTCGGTCGATGAGGCGGCGCGGGTCATCAACGGCATCGCCGAAGGCTGCCGCCGGTCCGGCGCGGCCCTGATCGGTGGTGAAACCGCCGAAATGCCCGGCATGTATGCCAAGGGCGATTTCGATCTGGCGGGCTTTGCGGTCGGCGCGATGGAACGCGGCACGGCCCTGCCTGCGGGTGTGCAGGACGGCGACGTGCTGCTGGGCCTTGCCTCGGACGGGGTGCATTCCAACGGGTTTTCGCTGGTGCGCAAAGTGGCCGAACATGCGGGCCTTGACTGGGAATCGCCCGCGCCCTTCGGCACGGGCACGCTGGGGCAGGCGCTGCTGGTGCCGACCCGGCTTTACGTCAAGCCGGTGCTGGCCGCGATCCGCGCAGGCGGCGTTCATGCGGCTGCCCATATCACCGGCGGCGGTATCACCGAAAACTTGCCTCGCGTCCTGCCCAAAGCTCTGGGGGCCGAAATCGATCTGGACAGCTTCAGCCTGCCGCCGGTTTTTTACTGGCTGGCCGAAGCCGGTGGCATCGCCGAGGCCGAGATGCTCAAGACCTTCAACTCGGGCGTGGGCATGATCCTGTCGGTCGCCGCCGACCGCGCCGAGGCGCTTGAGGCGCTGCTGACCGCCGAGGGCGAAACCGTGTTCCGCCTTGGCCATGTGACGCCGGGCGAAGGTGTGCGCTATTCCGGCAGCCTGCGTTGAAGAAAGTCGCCATCCTGATTTCGGGCGGCGGCTCGAATATGGTCAAGCTGGTGCAGGCGATGACGGGGGATCACCCGGCGCGCGCGGTCATCGTCGGGTCGAACGACCCGGCGGCGGGCGGGCTTGCCAAGGCCGCCGAGATGGGCGTTGCGACATTTGCGGTCGATCACCGCGCCTATAAGGGCGACCGCGCTGCATTCGAGGCGGCGCTGCTGCAACCCTTGCTGGCGGCCGAGCCGGACATCTTGTGCCTTGCGGGGTTCATGCGTATCCTGACGCCGGATTTCGTTCAGCGGTTTCAGGGGCGGATGTTGAACATCCACCCCTCGTTGCTGCCGAAATATCCGGGGCTGCACACGCATCAGCGCGCGATCGAGGCGGGCGATACCGAAGCCGGCGCGACGGTGCATCTGGTTACGCCGGAACTGGATGCAGGCCCGATGCTGGGACAGGCGCGGGTGCCCGTGCTGCCGGGCGACGATGCCGATACGCTGGCGGCGCGGGTGCTGGTGCAGGAACATCTGCTGTATCCGCAAGTGCTGCGGCGATTTGCCAGTGGCGATCAAACGCCGCTGATCCTGAACGCTGCATGAAAAAAAAGGGGCCATCGCGGCCCCTTTTGCTTTTGGTTGGCTGCGCCTTACCGCCCCCATCAAGGGGACGGCAAGGCGCGTGGCCTTACTTCTCGGGGACCAAGCCGCGGGGCGCGAAGCGCAGGACCAGCAGCAGGACCAAGCCCATCGCGATGAACCGCATATGCGGCGCACCGCCCAGAAGTTGGCTGCGCAAGCCGCCTTCGGGCAAAGGCGCGGTGATCAGGTGCATCAGTGCCGGGCCCCAGACCTCGGCCTTGATCCACAGGAACCAGACAAGAATCGCGCCCAGAACCGCGCCCCAGTTGTTGCCGGACCCGCCGACGATCACCATGACCCAGATCAGGAAGGTGTAGCGCAGCGGGTTGAACCCACCGGGCGACACCAGCCCGTCCAGCGTCACCATCATCGCGCCGGCCAGCCCGATCACGGCGGAACCGATGATGAAGATCTGCAGATGCCGCCCGGTGACGTTCTTGCCCATGGCGCTGGCGGCGGTTTCATTGTCGCGGATCGCGCGCATCATCCGGCCCCATGGCGATTTCAGCGCCAGTTCGGCCAGCAGGATCAGCACCAGCAGCACAACGCCGAACAGCCCCGCGTAAAGCAGCTTGACCCAGATCCCCGATGCCGTCGCAGCGTCCAGACCCCATGCGGCGGCCTTGGCGACGAAGCCCGGATCGTTCTGCAGGTCCAGCTCATAGGGGACGGGACGCGGGATGCCCGACATGTTCTTGACGCCGCGGGCCAGCCATTCTTCGTTGCGCATGACGGCGACGATGATTTCGCCGATGCCCAGCGTCGCGATCGCCAGATAATCCGAGCGTAGCCCCAGCGCGACCTTGCCCACGCCCCATGCGGCGCCCGCCGCCAGTAGCGCGCCGACCGGCCATGACAGCAGGACCGGCAGGCCGAAGCCGCCGATATTGCCGGCCGAGGCGGAGTTGTTCGCCTCGATCGCCATGACGGCGGGGTCGAACAGCCAGCGATATGCGACGAAACCCACGACCAGCGTGGCGATCAGCGCCGGGATGCGCCAGCCCCGGCCTGCGCGTTTCCACACCTGCGCCGCCAGCACCAGCGTTCCGAAACCGACGACCAGCGCAAGGATGACGCGCGGCCCCCCTGCGGCCCAGGCGCCTTGCACCGGCGCGGTCGAGACCAGCACCGGGCCCAGGGCTCCAAGCGCCAGAAAGCCCACGACACCCGCGTTGAACAGGCCCGCATAGCCCCATTGCATGTTGACGCCCAAGGCCATCACGGCCGAAATCAGCCCCATGTTCAGGATGGCCAGCGCCGTATTCCATGACCCCGAGAACAGGGCGTTGCGTGTCGTCCCCTCCAGCAGGAACAGCACGACAATGGCGGCAAAGACGATCAGGGCGCGCCAGCGGCTTGTCGCGTCGGCTTGACGAGTGTTTGACATGACGGCCCCCTTATACCGATTTGCCGCGGAACAGGCCGGTGGGCCTGAACAGCAGGACGACGATCAGGATGACAAAGCTGACCGCGAATTTGTATTCGGTGGACAGCAGTTGCAGCAGCCCGTCCGACTGGATACCCAGATAGCCCGCCACCTTTTTCCACGGATATGTCACCGCCACTTCCGAAAAGGCGACGATGAACCCGCCCGCGACAGCCCCCAGCGGATTGCCAAGGCCACCCACGATAGATGCTGCAAAAATTGGAAGAAGTATCTGGAAATAGTTGAAAGCCTTGAAGCTTTTGTCCAGACCGTAAAGGGTTCCGGCCGTGACGGCCAAGGCGGTTGCGATGATCCATGTCAGGCGGACGATGCGTTCGGGATCTATCCCGGACAAAAGCGCCAGATCCTCGTTATCCGAGTAGGCGCGCATGGCCTTGCCCGCGCGCGAACGGTTCAGGAACCGGAACAGCGCCCAGCAGGCCAAGGCGGTAATGACCAGCGTCAGGACCTGGCTGACACGTAGCGCCAGCCCTTCGGTCAATCCGGTCCATGCCTTGAATTGCTGGACCGTCACCAAGAACCGCGCGCCGTCGTCAAAGCGGATTTCATCCACGCCGATGACCAGACGTGTCAGCCCGTTCATGATGAACATGACCCCGACCGAGGCCATGACCAGAATGATCGGCTCGGACCGCTTGCGGCGATAGAAACGGTATACCGCGCGGTCGGTGCCAAGGACAAAGACCGAACACAACGCAATGCCAATAGGCAGCGCCAGCAGCGCGACGGGCAGGGGGCCAAGGCTGATCCCAAGGGCTTGCAGGCCCCAAGTCACAAGGATCACCAGCGCGGTGCCAAAGGCCATGGTGTCGCCGTGGGCAAAGTTGGAAAATCGCAGGATACCATAGATCAGCGTCACCCCCAGCGCCCCGAGCGCCAGTTGCGCACCATAAGCGGCGGCGGGGATGATGACGAAGTTCGACAGGGCCACAAGGGCGTTCAGGACATCCATATCAGCCCCCAAGGAAGGTGCGGCGGACCTCGGGGTCGGCCATCAGGGCCTTGCCGGTGTCGGTGTAACGGTTCGCGCCCTGCACAAGGACATAACCAATGTCTGCGATCTCCAGCGCCTGACGGGCGTTCTGTTCGACCATCAGGATCGAGATGCCGGTCCGCGCCACCTCGATGATGCGGTCGAAAAGTTCGTCCATGACGATGGGGCTGACGCCTGCGGTGGGTTCGTCCAGCATCAGCAGGCTGGGCTTGGTCATCAGCGCGCGGCCCACGGCGACCTGCTGACGCTGACCGCCCGAAAGCTCGCCTGCACGCTGCGCACGCTTGTCGGCGACGGCGGGGAACAGATCATAGACCTGCGCCAGAGTGTCGCGATAGTCGTCTTCGCGGATGAAGGCGCCCATCTCAAGGTTCTCCTCGACAGTCATGGTCGGGAAGATGTTGTGGGTCTGGGGCACGAAGCCCATGCCCTTGCGGACACGCTCCTGCGGGGTCAGCTTGGTGATGTCCTCGCCGCCCAGCGTGACCGCGCCTTCGCGCAGGCCCAGCATCCCGAAGACCGCCTTCATCGCGGTGGATTTCCCGGCGCCGTTCGGGCCGACGATCACGGCGATCTGGCCCTTGTCCACGGTCAGGGTGCAGCCTTGCAGGATGTCGGCCTTGCCATAGCCGCCGCGCATGTCGGTTGCGGAAAGATAGCTCATGCCTCGACCCCGCCCATGCCCGGCTGCGCACCATGGCCATGTTCGACCGCGATTTCGGCGGCGACCTTGTTCTTCAGACCGGTGCCCAGATAGGCCTCGATCACGGCTTCGTTCTGCATGATGTGATCCGCCGGGCCCTGTGCCAGAACCTTGCCCGCGGCCATCACGATGACCGGGTCGCAAAGGCGGCCGATGAAATCCATGTCGTGTTCGATGACGCAAAAGGTATAGCCGCGTTCCTTGTTCAACCGGACGATGGCATCGCCGATCGTGCCCAGCAGCGTGCGGTTCACGCCTGCGCCCACCTCGTCCAGAAAGACGATCTTGGCATCGACCATCATGGTGCGACCCAGTTCCAGCAGCTTTTTCTGACCACCCGACAGGTTCCCGGCCTTTTCATCGGCCACGTGGGAAATGGTCAGGAACTCAAGCACTTCGTCGGCCTTTTTGCGAAGCGCGCGTTCTTCGTCGCGGATGCGGGCGCGCTGGAACCAGGTGTTCATCAGCGTTTCGCCCGCTTGGGCACCGGGGACCATCATCAGGTTTTCGCGCACCGTCATCGACGAAAATTCATGCGCAAGCTGAAAGGTCCGCAGCAGGCCCTTGTGAAACAACTCATGCGGGGCAAGGCCGGTAATATCCTCGCCATCCATGACGACGCGGCCCGATGTGGGCGGCAACACGCCTGCGATGACGTTGAACAAGGTGGATTTGCCCGCGCCGTTCGGGCCGATTAGCCCGGTGATCGAGCCGGTCTCGATGGTCAGGCTGGCGCCGTCAACGGCGCGGAACCCTCCGAAATGGCGGTGCAGGTCATGGACCTGTATCATGTTACTCCCCATTCTTCGCAATTTAGGCGAAGATATGCCTGTAGTGGCTTGTTATAATTGTGAAAGGCCCGGAGCGTGCCGGGCCTTTCCGCATATGGTCCCGCTTAGCGGAAGCCGATGACGTTCAGCTTGCCGCCCTTGAAATCGACTTCGCGGTAAACACCGGCGTTTTCGCCCGGTTCCACGAATTCGACCGAGGTCGCGCCGACATAATCGACATCCGTGCCTGCGGCAATCAGTTCCAGCGCCTTGGCCAGCTCGCCCGGATAGATCTTTTCGCCCGGAGCATTGGCGACTTCCATCACCTTGTCCTTATAGACCTTGGGGTCCGAGGATTTGGCGGCCTGCATCGCCAGCAGCATCAGGGCAGCGGCATCGTAAGCCTCGCCGGAATAGGCCGAGGTGCCGTCAAAGCCGCCCGCCGTCGCCAGCGCCGCGAACTTGTCATGGCCTTCGCCTTCGGCCGAGGGGTTCTGACCGAACGAGGTTTCCAGCTGATCGCCGAATTTCGTGGCCAGCGTGTCGTTCACCATGCCGTCCGGCAGCACGAAGGTCGAAAACGCGCCCGTGTCCAGCGCGCCCTGAATGATGCCCGAGCCGCCCTGATCGGCATAGCCCGCGACGACCAGCGCATCGCCACCCGCTGCGGCCAGCGCCGCGACTTCGGCGGAATAGTCGCCCTTGCCGTCGTCATGCGCGGCGGTGATCGTCACCGTGCCGCCCTTTTCCTTGTAGGAATTGGCGAAGCTGTCGGCCAGACCCTTGCCGTAGTCGTTGTTGGTATAGGTCACGGCGACCGACTTGATGCCTTTTTCCAGCACGATGTCGGCCATCACCTCGCCCTGACGGGCATCGGACGGCGCGGTGCGGAAGAAGAAGCCCTTGTCGTCAATCGTCGAAAGCGCCGGCGACGTGGCCGAGGGCGAGATCATCACGACGCCGTTCGGCACGCCGACCTTTTCGAGCGAGGCAATGGTTTCACCCGAGCACATGCCGCCCATGATGCCCTTGACGCCTTCTGCCGTCACCAGACGCTCGACCGCGGCCACCGAAGCGGCGGCATCGACGCAGGTATTGTCCGCAACCACAGGCACGATGGTCGAGCCGTCAAGCAGCTTGCCGCTGTCGCTGACCTCTTTCATCGCCAGTTCCGCGCCCTTCTGGATGGCCGGGGCGATGGATTCCAGCGGGCCGGTCAGGCCCAGCGAGATACCCATCTTGATTTCCTCGGCTCCGGCAGCGCCCGCGATGCCGATGCAGGCCGCGCTGGCCAGAAGAAGTTTTTTCATTGCATGTCTCCCTGAGTGGAACTGTGTCCTGTCTGACAGGTTATAAGCGGTGTTTTGAAAAGGAAAGCGTTCTGCAAACCGCAAGGGTGTTCCGGCGCAGCTAAATTGCATCCGACGTTCCGTCACTTTTTGCAAAAGCAACTTTGACCCATGACGCATGCAAAAGCTTCCCCTTGCGCGGGGGAAGTTTTATATGCCTGTCACCATTTCTCAGGAGGACAGGATAATGGCACAGCAGAACACGGCTTCCGCGACCCCCGCCACGGCATGGGACAAGCGTGGCTGGCGCGCCTATCCGCGCATCCAGATGCCGGAATATCCTGAGCAGGCCGCCGTTCAGGCGGTCGAGGCGCAGCTTGCCAAGTTCCCCCCGCTGGTCTTTGCCGGAGAGGCGCGGCGGCTGAAAGCATCGCTGGCCGAAGTGGCGGGCGGGCGCGCCTTCTTGCTGCAGGGCGGCGATTGCGCCGAAAGCTTCAACGAATTTTCCGCCGACAATATCCGCGATACCTTCAAGGTGATGCTGCAGATGGCGGTTGTGCTGACCTGGGGGGCGCAGCTTCCCGTGGTCAAGGTGGGCCGCATGGCGGGACAGTTCGCCAAGCCGCGTTCCGCCCCGACCGAGGTGGTGGGCGGTCAGGAATTGCCCAGCTATCGCGGCGACATCATCAACGGCTTCGATTTCACCCCCGAAGCCCGCATCCCCGATCCGCAGCGGATGCTGTCGGCCTATACGCAGGCTGCGGCCTCGTTGAACCTGCTGCGGGCGTTTTCGACCGGCGGTTATGCGGACATGCACCGCGTCCAAAGCTGGATCAGCGACTTCACCGGCGGCGAGGAGGCGGCGCGTTACCGCGACATCGCCGACCATATCAGCGACGCCATGGCCTTTATGGCGGCGGCTGGCGTGACTTCGGAAACCGCGCATGATCTGGGCAAGGTGGATTTCTACACCAGCCACGAAGCCCTGCTGCTGGAATACGAAGAAGCCTTGGCGCGCATCGATTCCACCACCGGCCTGCCGGTTGCGGGTTCGGGCCACATGATCTGGATCGGCGACCGCACGCGGCAGATCGACGGCGCGCATGTCGAATTCGCGCGGGGCGTCCAGAACCCGATCGGGTTGAAATGCGGCCCCTCGATCAGTGAAAGCGACTTCAAGACGCTGATGGCCAAGCTGAACCCGGAAAATGAACCGGGCCGCCTAACCCTGATCGCCCGCTTTGGCGCAGGTTCGGTGGGCGATCACCTGCCGCGCCTGATCAAGGCGGTCAAGGAGGAAGGGGCGAATGTCGTCTGGTCCTGCGACCCGATGCACGGCAATACGATCAAGTCGCCTTCGGGCTACAAGACGCGGCCCTTCGACTCGGTCCTGCGCGAAGTGCGCGAGTTCTTTGCGGTTCACCGCGCCGAAGGCTCGATCCCCGGCGGTGTGCATTTCGAGATGACCGGCAAGGATGTCACCGAATGCACCGGCGGCGTGCGCGCCGTGACGGATGAAGATCTGTCCAGCCGCTATCACACCGCCTGCGATCCGCGCCTGAACGCCAGCCAGTCGCTGGAACTGGCTTTCCTGGTGGCCGAGGAGTTGCGCAGCCGTCGCACGGGCCGCGCCCGCCCGGCACAAGCGGTCTAAGCAGGACTGAAACGAAATACGGCGGCAGAGAAATCTGCCGCCGTTTTCCATTCCGGCTCAATGATCGTGAAGGGGCGGGGTTCCGACCAGCCGGAAACGCGCGCGACGTTCCTCAGGCGTTTCATCGTTCGCCTGCGCCTTTTTGACGGCGGCCTTTCGACTGACTGACGATCTGGCGACGCGCCAGCGTTCCGGTTCCTCGGCAAAGCCGGTGATCGAAGCCGAGGGCTCGACGATCTTGGCACCCGGAATGACCGGCATCACCTGTTCCGCGACCAGATCGAAGCGGCGCGGGGACTGACCGATGCCGCCCTCGGTCACGATGCAGCCAAGCGCGCGTGTGACGTCCCCCAGATCCGAGCGCAGCGGCAAAATCAGCATCTTGCCCGCCAATCCCGGTTGGCCATAATCCGCGTCGGATTGCAGCGAGATTTCAGCGATTTGCGGGCCGCGAAACACGCTTTCCAACACATCCGACAGCCGCCCGCGCGACGAAGGCTGCATCAGCGAACATAGCGGCATCCCGCGCACTTCCATCCCCATCAGGTCGATCAGGTGCCGCCCGGCCAGACGGAAGCGTGCCGCACCCGGCGCGATGCGTTCAAGAATGAACGCATAATCCAGCGACCTGCGGATACCGCGCGGCTCGACATCGCTGCGTGTGGGGATCGCACGACCGTGCCGCAGACCTTCCCAGTAACCGCGCATCTCACCCATGATGCGGTCGGGATGGACCGGCTCATAATCGGCAAGCTGCAGCAGCTTACCTTTACCGGACTTGTCGTGCTGCAATGGGCGTATGACATCGCCCTGACCGTAATCTTCGGACATAACTGACCAACCTGATGAAAAACAAACTCGTGATACAGCGGGAACTTAAACCTTTTATTCATCAGTTCCGAGCAAATTCTTGCCCGATGGTTAAGAAGCCGCAGGGGCGGGGGGCTTGACCCCACACCCTGCGCTGCGCCATTCATGCGCCGTTCATAAGACGATACAGAAGGAGATCGGAACGCATGGAACGCAGCGGGCTTCTGATCATCCTGTCCTCGCCCTCGGGTGCGGGGAAATCGACGCTGGCGCGTCGGCTGATGGCATGGGATCCCAGCCTGCGCTTTTCGGTATCCGCCACCACCCGCAAACCTCGGCCCGGCGAGGTCGAGGGCGAGCATTACTATTTCCGTGACAAGGAACAGTTCAATGCCATGGTCGGCGCGGGCGACATGCTGGAACATGCCGAGGTGTTCGGCAATCTTTACGGCACGCCGCGCGGCCCGGTCGCCGAGGCGATGAATGCCGGTCGCGATACCTTGTTCGACGTGGACTGGCAGGGCGGGCAGCAGATCCGCGCCTCGGTCCTTGGGGCGCATGTCGTGTCGATCTTCGTGCTGCCGCCCAGCCTGGCCGAGCTTGAGCGCCGCCTTGTCTCGCGCCAGCAGGACACGGCCGAGGTGATCGCCGCGCGGATGCAGAAAAGCCGCGACGAGATCAGCCACTGGGCCGAATACGATTACGTCATCGTCAACGAAGATCTGGACGAAAGCACCGAAAGCCTGAAAACGATCCTGACCGCCGAACGCGCCCGCCGCGCGCGGCAGGTCGGGCTTGGCCCCTTTGTCCGCCGCCTGATGGAGGAACAGCATTGATCTGGGAACTTGACGGCAAAGCGCCGCAACTGGGACACGACGCTTGGGTTGCGCCCGACGCGCAGGTCATGGGCAATGTCGTGCTGGAGGAGGGGGCGAGCGTCTGGTTCGGTGCCGTCCTGCGTGGCGACAACGACCTGATCCGCATCGGGCGCGGCTCGAACGTGCAAGACTTGACGGTCTGCCATGTCGATCCGGGCAAGCCACTGACCGTCGGCGCCGATTGCACCATCGGCCATCGCGCCATCCTGCACGGCTGCACGATCGAGGATGGGGTGCTGATCGGCATGGGCGCGATCATCCTGAACGGCGCGCATATCGGTGCAGGCTCGCTGATCGGTGCCGGCGCGCTGGTGGCCGAGGGCAAAGTGATCCCGCCCGGTTCGCTGGTCATGGGCGCGCCGGGCCGGATCGTGCGCGAACTGGACGATGCCGCGCGGGCGGATTTGTTGAAATCCGCAGAACGCTACCGCCAGAATGCCGCGCGGTTCCGTGCCGGGATGCAGCCGGTGCAGGCATGAACCCCGACGATCTGCGCCAGATACTCAAGGCGGTCACAGTGCCGATGCTGGTCGTGGACGGCCAGTCGCGGCTGATCGGTGCCAATGACGCAGCCGAGGTTCTGCTGGGCCCGATCCCTTCGGCCCGGCCCTTTGTCACGGTGCTGCGTCACCCCGAGGTGAATGCCGCGCTGGATGCCGTGCTTGCCGGAGAGGACCGCGCGCGGCTGAACGCCACAATCATGTCCCAGGGTCGCGGCGTCTTTTGCGAGGTTACGGTGACCGGCCAACGCCTGTCGGGCGGGCCGGGTGCGGCCATTGTCATCGAGGACCGCTCGCGCGATGAGGAAACCGAGCAGATGCGCCGCGATTTCGTGGCCAATGTCAGCCATGAATTGCGCACGCCGCTGACCGCTCTGATGGGGTTCATCGAGACGCTGCGCGGTCCCGCCCGCAATGATCCCAACGCGCGCGATCGTTTTCTGGACATCATGGAGCGTGAGGCGGGACGGATGAACCGCCTGATCGGTGACCTGTTGTCGCTGAGCCGGGTCGAACAGGACGAACGTCGCCGCCCGGTCGAAACCATTGATATTGCAGCATTGCTGCGCGGTGTCGTGACGGCGCAGACCGGATCGGCCGATATGGCGGGTGTCGAGATCGAGCAGGTCGGAACGCAGCGGCAGGTCATGGTTCCAGGTGATCCCGACCAGCTTTTGCAGGTGTTCCACAACCTGATCGAAAATGCGGTGAAATATGGCGCAAGCGGCGGTCTGGTGACCGTGGCGCTGGAGCGGTTGGAACATGAGCCGGTGATGCGCGGCGCGGCCTGGACCGTGACCGTTGCCGATAAGGGCGAGGGGATCGATCCGCGCCACCTGCCGCGCCTGACCGAGCGGTTCTACCGCGTCGATACCCACCGTTCGCGCGAGCAGGGCGGGACTGGACTGGGGCTGGCGATCGTCAAGCACATCGTCAGCCGTCACCGTGGACGACTGCGGATCGAAAGCGAGAAGGGACAGGGTAGCCGCTTTATCGTGATGCTACCCGAAAGCGTCGGGCGGCTTTGATCCTGGGGGGAACGAAAAAAGGCGGGGGCATCGAACCCCCGCCTTTTTTGATGTCCGGTGTCGCTGACCGCAATCACTCGGCGGCGTGGCCCAATTCGGCGGTCTCGGAATTGGGCTTCATGCGGAAGCCGCGTTCCAGCTGGTCGAAGGGTGCGACCGGATAGTCGCCCGAGAAGCAGGCATCGCAATATTGCGGGCAGGAATTGTTGCGGCCCTTGGCCTCGCCCGCGGCACGGTAAAGCCCGTCCAGAGAGACGAAGGCAAGGCTGTCAACGCCGATCCAGTCGCGCATCTCGTCTTCCGACATCTGCGCGGCCAGCAGCTTTTCACGGTCGGGGGTATCGACGCCGTAGAAGCACGGCCAGGCAGTCGGCGGCGACGCGATGCGGAAATGCACCTCGGCCGCGCCGGCATCCAGGATCATGTCCTTGATCTTGCGCGAGGTGGTACCGCGCACCACCGAATCGTCCACCAGCACGACGCGCTTGCCCGCGACCAGCGCCCGGTTCACGTTCAGCTTCAGCCGCACGCCCATGTTGCGAATCTGCTCGGTCGGCTCGATGAAGGTCCGGCCCATATATTGGTTGCGGATGATGCCCATGCCGAAGGGGATGCCGCTTTCATGCGCGTAACCGATGGCGGCAGGCGTGCCCGAATCGGGGACGGGGCAGACCAGATCGGCTTCGATCGGGGCTTCGCGGGCCAGTTCCACGCCAATCTGGCGGCGGGTTTCATAGACTGAACGCCCGCCGATGATCGAATCGGGACGCGAGAAATAGACGTGTTCAAAGATGCAGAACCGCCCGGTCGAGGGACCGAAGGGGCGCGAGCTTTCGACATTGCCCTGCGAGATCACCACCATCTCACCGGGTTCGATTTCGCGGACGAATTCGGCGCCGATGATGTCCAGCGCGCAGGTCTCAGACGCCAGTGCAAAGCCGTCATCGCCCACCTTGCCCAGAACCAGCGGGCGCACGCCCAGCGGGTCGCGGACGCCGATCAGCTTGGTGCGGGTCATGGCGATGACTGAGAACGCGCCTTCGACGCGGCGCAGCGCGTCCTTCATCCGTTCGGGGATGTTGCGCTGGATCGAGCGCGCCATTAGGTGAATGATGCATTCGCTGTCGCTGGACGACTGGAAGATCGAGCCGCGCTCGATCAACTCACGGCGCAGGGCCATGGCGTTGGTGATATTGCCATTATGGGCGACGGCGCAGCCACCCATGGCGAATTCGCCGAAAAAGGGCTGCACGTCGCGGATCGCGGTCGCGGCCTTGGTGCCTGCGGTCGAATAGCGCACATGGCCGATGGCCAGCGAGCCGGGCAGCGTCTCCATCAGCGATTGCTTGGTGAAGTTGTCGCGGACATAGCCGAAGCGGTGGGCGCTGTTGAAGCCCTGTTCCGCGTCGTGGCTGATGATTCCCCCGGCTTCCTGCCCGCGATGTTGCAGGGCATGAAGGCCAAGGGCGACAAAATTCGCGGCATCCGCGACACCGATCACACCGAAAACGCCGCATTCTTCATGCAGGCGGTCGTGATCGAAGGGATGGGCAAGAAATGGCTGCATCATCACCGACTCATGGGGCTAGTAGGGGGGAGGGCTACATAGTGGCGCTTGTTCGCGCCACATATAGGGGCTTGGGCGGATAAAGTCACGCCCCGCCGGGCAGGCAGGGCGCATTATCTGTCACGAATTGGTCACTAATCTTGTCGCGGATCAGTTGGCCGGGGCGGCGGGGGCCGGGGTGGCGGTTCCGGCATCGACCGGCTGCGTCACGGCGCAACCACGCACAAGCTGCTCATAACGCGACACAACCCAGCCCGGCGCATCCTGAGGGATCTGCTGGTCCATCTGGCTGCTCATGCGTTCGAAAACCTGCGCCGAACGGGAATTATCGACCATTGCGACGGGTTGCGTTGCCATCACACGGTCATAGACGATGAACGCCACAGCCACGAGCAGGATGCCGCGCGCCACACCGAACAGAAAGCCCATGCCCTGATCGACGCCACCAAGCGCCGAACGCTGCACGACCGAGGAAAACAGCGGCGTGATGATCGAAAACAGCACCAGCGCCAGTGCAAAGACTGCCGCAAATGCGGCGATGGTCGCCAGTTCGCAACTGTCGGACAGGAATTTGTTCAACACCGGAACCTGTGCCACCATGGGCCGGACGGTCGGGGCGAAGATGAAGGCCAGCACCGCCGCGCCGATCCAGCCAAGGATGGCGAGCGATTCGCGCACGAAGCCACGCGAATAGGCCAGGATCGCGGAGAGGATGACGACGGCCGCCACAACGCCGTCGATGATGGTGAAACCGTCCATTGTCACGCCCTTTCGCGGTTGATCCGCGTTTGGGTGGTCGCCCCGTTCAGCCAGCGCCGAACGTGTCGCCCACGAAGCTTGTCAGATCCGGCGTGCGGTCGATCCGCATTCCGGCAAGACCCTCGCCCTTGGTGGCCGAAGGCAGGATTGCCCGTGAAAAACCAAGTTTCTGCGCCTCTTTCAACCTGTTTTCCGCCTGAGACACCGGACGCAAGGCACCGGAAAGGCTGATTTCGCCGAAAAGGACACAGTCGGCGGGCAGGGACGTATCCTCGCGTGCGCTAAGAAGCGCCGCTGCAATCGCAAGGTCAGCGGCAGGTTCGGCCACGCGCATCCCGCCGGCAACATTCAGGAAAACATCCAGACCTGCGAAGGGAATCGCGCAGCGCGCCTCAAGCACGGCAAGGATCGTGGACACGCGGCCCGAATCCAGCCCGACCACGGTGCGGCGGGGGCTTGCCAGCGTCGAGGGTGCGACCAGCGCCTGCACCTCGGTCAGGACGGGGCGCGTGCCTTCGATCCCGGCGAATACCGCCGAGCCGGGGCTGGGCTCGCCCCTTTCGGACAGGAACAGGGCCGAGGGGTTGGCGACCTCGGACAGGCCGCCGCCGGTCATCTCGAACACGCCGATCTCATCCGCCGGGCCGAAGCGGTTCTTGTGGGCGCGCAGGATGCGGAACTGGTGGCCACGCTCGCCTTCGAAATACAGCACCGTATCGACCATGTGTTCGACGACGCGGGGACCGGCGATCTGGCCTTCTTTGGTGACATGGCCCACAAGGATCACCGCCGTGCCGCGCCGCTTGGCGAATGTCACCAGCTCATGCGCGGTGGCGCGGACCTGGGAAACTGATCCGGGCGCGGCCTCGATCTGGTCGGACCAAAGCGTCTGGATCGAATCGATGATGGCGACATCGGGGCGTTCGGCGTCCAGCGTGGTCAGGATGTCGCGCAACGCGGTTTCCGCGCCCAGCCGCACGGGCGCATCGCCCAGACCCAGCCGCTGCGCGCGCATGCGGACCTGTGCGCTGGCTTCCTCGCCCGAGATATAGATGGCCTGCTGGCCAGACCGCGCGAATGCCGCCGCCGCCTGCAGCAGCAGCGTAGATTTCCCGATGCCCGGATCCCCGCCGACCAGAATGGCCGAACCGGGCACCAGCCCGCCGCCCAGAACGCGGTCCAGTTCCGCGATGCCCGACTGGGCGCGGGGCGGCGGCGCATCCTGCGTGGCAAGGCCCGAGAGCGGCACGGGCTTGCCCTTGAGCGTGCCAAGCCCGCGACCGGGACCTTGGGACAGGGGCGCTTCTTCGATGATGGTGTTCCACGCGCCGCAGGCGTCGCATTTGCCAGCCCATTTGCGGTGGGTCGCGCCGCAGGCGGTGCAGGTGAAGGCGTTGACGGGTTTGGCCATATAGATCAGTGCATCCCCAACCCGGCCCGCATCAGCAGCTTGCGCACCGGGGCCACCGCGTAAAGGCTGCCAAGCGCCGCTGCGCGCAGATCGCGCAGGGGACGGGCTGCGATCATGCTGGTGCGGTTCAGCGCGTCGATACCCAGAAGCCGCGCCATCGCCTCGGGGCGGCGGCGGCGGTTATAGGCGTCAAGGCCCGCTTTCTCGCCCGGACGATCGCCGGACAGCGCCAGAAGGTCGGCCAGATCGGCAAGGCTCATGTTCAGGCCCTGCGCGCCGATGGGCGGCACGACATGCGCGGCTTCGGCAATCAGCGCGGTGCGTGGCCCGGTAAAACTGTCGGCGATCTGGCTGATGATCGGCCATTCGGTCAGGCGCGTCGCCTGCGTCAGATGCCCCAGCACGCCTGCGGACCGGGTGTTCAGCGCGTCAGCGAAATCGCCGGGTGGCAGGGCGCGCAGGCGGGCAACCTCGGGGCCACGCTCCATCCAGACCACGGCAGAGCAGGGCTTGCCATCGCGGTCGGGTAGGGGAACCAGTGTGAACGGCCCGCCCGAACGGTGGATCTCGGTTGAGACGTTTTCATGCGGGCGATCATGCGTCACGGCGAATGCCAGCGCCTTTTGGCCGTAGCGCAGGGTCCGCGTCCCGATGCCAAGTGCGGTGCGGACAGGCGAATTGCGCCCATCCGCGCCGATCACCAGACGGGCGCGGATGCGTGTGCCATCGGTCAGCGTCACCAATGCCTCGGCATCGCGGGCGACCAGCGCGGCGGTTCCCACACCTTGCAAAAAGCGCACATTGGGCAGGCTGGCCAGCCGCGCCGCAATTTCGCGCTTCAGCAGCCAGTTGGGCAGGTTCCAGCCAAAGGGCTGGTCGGAAATCTCGGACGCATCGAAGTCGCGGCTTAGCCGGGCCTGCGACAGATCGCCGCCCGCGTCGATGATCCGCATGATTTGCAGGGCGGTCGCATGGGGGGCAAGCCCGTCCCACAGTCCGGCCGCTTTCAGCACAGTGACCGAGGGTTGCAGGAAAGCTGTGCTGCGCAGATCGGCACCCTCGGCCCCTTCGTCGGTGACGGGCGGCGCGGGATCGACCAGCGTGACCGCATGGCCCGCTGCGCCGAACGCCGCCGCAGCGACCAGACCGGCGATGCCGCCGCCGGAAATCAGGATGTCAGTGTCGTCCATCATCTTCCCCCAGCGCGCGCAGGAATGCGGTCAGGTCGTTCGTGCGATGCTGCACATGCGGGCCATGGGGGTGGTCGGGGGCCAGCGGATCCGGCCCGATCATGCCCGCGCCGACCAGAACCGTCCGCATCCCCAGCGCATGTGGGACGCTCAGGTTGCGGGGGTCGTCTTCGAACATCGCGGCATGGGCGGGGTCAAAGCCTGCTGCCTTGATCACCGCATCATAGGCGCGGGGATCGGGCTTGGGCAGGAAGCCCACGGAATCAATGCCATGCACCTCATCGAACACCGAAAGTCCGCGATGGTGCAGCACGCGCGCGGCATATTCCACATCACCGTTCGTATGCACGATCTTGCGCCCCGGCAGGCCAGAGATCAGCGCGGCCAGCTCCGGCGCGGGCGTCAGGTGGGAAAAGTCGATGTCATGGACTTCGCGCAGATAGGGCAGCGGGTCGATCGCATGTTCCGCCATCAGCCCCGACAGTGTGGTCCCATGCGCGCGCCAGTAGTGGTCGCGCAGGTGGTTCGCCTCGGCCTCGGGGACGCGCAATTCGCGCATCACATAGGCGGTCATGCGCTTTTCGATCTGGGCGAAAAGCTGCATCTCGGGCGCGTAAAGCGTGTTGTCCAGATCAAAGATCCAGGTGGTGACGTGCTTGAAATCCATGTCACCTGCCTAAGCCCGCAGCAGGGCGCTTGCAATCCCGAGCCGCAAGCCGTGCTTGCAATCCTGCGCCCGACCGGGAATCGTGCGCGCATGAAAGACGCCTATTCCCTGATCCTTGCCGCCATTGACAATGGCACCTATCGCCCCGGCGACCGCTTGGTCGAATCCGAACTGGCCGAGCGTTTTGGCGTCTCGCGCACGCCGGTGCGCGAAGCGTTGCAGCGCCTTGAGACACAATCCATGCTGAAACGCGACGGGCGCAGCCTGATCATCGCGACACTGGATCACAACCAACTGGCCGAACTTTACACCGTCCGCGCCGAGCTTGAGGCGCTGGCCGCGCGCCTTGCCGCCAATCACGCCACACCCGAGGAAATCCGCGTCCTTGCCAGCATGGTCGAGGAGGATCGCAGGATTTTGGGCGATCCGCAGGCGCTGTCGCGGTCGAACCGGCGGTTCCATCACCAGATCCACCTTGCCTCCCATAACCGTTATCTGGTGCAACAGCTTGATCTGGTCCATCGCAGCATGGCGCTGATGGCGCGCACGACGCTGGCGGCCAAGGGCCGCGATGCCGTCAGCCTTGATGAACATCAGGAAATCGTCGATGCCATCAACGCCCGCGACGCCAAGCGGTCCGAGGAGGCACTGCGCAAGCATATCTCGATGGCCTATGAGACCCGCCTGAAGGAAGAGGCCAAGCGTGCCGTCGATATAGGTCTGGACGAATGATCCGCCAGATTCGCACCCAGGACGATATCCTTGAGGGTGCGGACCATCTGGCGCGGGTCTGTCCGGTTTGGGCGCGTGTGCTGCCCGAACTTGGCCCCTTGCCGCTGCGCCGTTGGGACGAAGGTTTCGTGTCCATCCGCGATGCCATCGTCTCGCAGCAGATTTCCACCCATGCGGCGGGCGCCATCGTCGCGCGCATGGTTGACGCAGGGCTGGCGGATGAGGCCGGGATCAACGCTGCCGATGACGACGCGCTGCGCGCGGTGGGTCTGTCGCGGCCCAAGATGCGCTATCTGCGCGGCATTGCCGAAGCCGGGCTGGACTGGACCGCGCTGCGCGACCTTCCTGACGAGGAGGTGATCGCGCAGCTGACCGCCCTGCCGGGCATCGGGCGCTGGACCGCCGAGATCTACCTGAAATTCGCGCTTGGCCGCCCTGATGCCTTTGCCGCAGCCGACCTTGCCTTGGCCGAGGCGGCGAAGCTGCTTTACGACCTGCCCGAACGCCCCGGACCCTCCGCGCTGATCGCCCTGGCCGAGCCGTGGCGACCTTGGCGTGCGGTTGCGGCCCGTGGGCTGTGGGCATATTACCGGGTGGCAAAAGGACGCGAGGGGGTCAGATGACGCGCGAATTGAAATCTGAACGCAAAGGGCCAGAACAGGCTGATTCGGTTGTGGTTTTCCTGCATGGCTACGGCGCGGACGGTGCCGACCTGCTGGGTCTGGCCGATCCCTTGGCGCCACATCTGCCGACGACCGCATTTTATGCGCCGAACGCGCCGGGACCCTGCGTCAACAATCCGATGGGCTATCAGTGGTTTCCGATCCCGTGGATGGACGGATCGTCGCCCGAACAGGCGCGCGCCTCGGCGGAACAGTCATTCGCCGACATCAATGCGTTTCTGGACATGGTGCTGGCTGCCGAAAGCATCGAACCCGATCGTCTGGCGCTGGTCGGCTTTTCGCAAGGCACGATGATGGCGCTGGAGGTCGCGCCGCGCCGGGCCAAGGAACTGGCCGGCGTCGTCGGTTTCTCGGGTCGGCTGCTGGACCCCGAGGGGCTGCAGGGGCAGGTCCGTTCCAAGCCGCCGATTCTGCTTTTGCATGGCGACCAGGATCCCGTCGTGCCCTTTGACAGCTTGGGAATTGCTGCCGACGCGCTGACCGCCGCCGGGTTCGAGGTCTATACCCATGTGATGGAAGGCACGCCCCACGGCATTTCGCCGGATGGGTTGTCGATGGCGCTTGGGTTCCTGAAACGTCAATTTGACGCCAGGTAGGTGAAGATTTCATGAAATAGGGCTTGCAGCGCGCCGGGCAGGGGATAGGCTCACCCCTACGATACGAGGAGAAATCGTCATGGACCTGATCTGGATCGCGCTGATTGCTTTGGTTCCCGCCACGGTCGCAGTCGCATCTGTGCGTCAGCCGCAGCCGCAAAAGGTCGCCGTCCGCGCCCGTCGCCGCTAAGGTCTAGCCCCAGATTTTCGGGTCGGCGATTTCGATGGAATTGCCGGCCGGGTCGCGAAAATAGATCGAGCGGCCACCTTGCGGCCATGTAAAATCCGCCTCGATCGTGATGCCCCGGCTTTGCAGATAGTCGCGCCATTCCTGAATTTTGCCTGCATCCACAGCAATGCAGAAATGTCCCGCGCCCTTGGTTCCATGCGGCGGCACGGGCAGGCGGGCATCGCGCCGCGGCGGTTCGCGCGTGGCATCGGGATCGAAGATCAGCAGCACCTGCGCACCGCAGCGGAAAAAGACATGCCTGCCGGGCACGCGGGCGATTTCCTGAAAACCCATCACATCGGTCCAGAATTCCGCTGCGGCGTTCAGATCGGATGCGTAAAGCGCGCTTTCCAGCGTGCCGATGATCGGGGGATGTTTCATCGCCTCCTCGCTTGACCGGACCGTTTCAGCCAAGCACAAACCTGCCATGACCATAACGGAGCGTGCAATGGCTTGGGTTTATCTTGGAATCGCGGGAATTCTGGAAGTCGTCTGGGCCTTCGCAATGAAACAGTCCGAGGGCTTTACCAAACCCATGGCCACTGTCGTGACGGTGGTGGGGATGATTGCCAGCGTGTGGTTTCTGTCGATGGCAATGCGCGTGCTGCCTTTGGGCACGGCATATGTCATCTGGACGGGTATCGGAGCCATCGGCGCCTTTGTCCTGGGCATCGCCTTTCTTGGCGAATCCGCCGATCCGTTGCGGTTGATTGCGGCGGCGCTGATTATCGGCGGACTGTTGCTTTTGAAATTCGCCACGCCTCACTGACGGATGCCGACTGAAATTCGTCACGCCGATGTCACGCAGCGGGGTTATCCGGGTGCAGGACATATATTCAGGGGCTTGTCAGTTCCGGGTCGCGATATATAGTCGAGCCGAAGACGTTCCGACAAGTTCCGGGTAAGGCGAGGCAAGGGGCCGATGCTGGACGACCACGGTGATTTCCGAACTCATTTCGTGCGCGAGCCTTCGAACTTGCGCCACTATCCCGCGCTTGTGCTGAACGCTGATTTCAGGCCACTCAGCTATTACCCGCTGTCATTGTGGCCGTGGCAGGAAGCGATCAAGGCGGTCTTTCTGGACCGGGTTCAAATCATCGCCGAATATGACGAAGTGGTGCGAAGCCAACGTGAGGCGATACGCATCCCCTCGGTCGTCGTGTTGAAAGATTTCATCAAACCTCAGAAGCGCGTGGCATTCACGCGCTTCAATCTTTTTCTGCGGGACGAATTCTGCTGCCAATATTGCGGGGCCAAAGGCGAATTGACCTTTGACCATGTGGTGCCGCGTTCGCGGGGCGGCGTGACAAGCTGGGAAAATGTCGTTGCGGCCTGTTCGCCCTGCAACCTGAAAAAGGCCAACAAGTCGCTGCGCAATTCCGGCCTGAAACTTCGCCGTTCGCCCCGCCACCCTTCGCCCGAGGAAATGCACGCGGTCGGTCGGCGTTTCCCGCCGAACTATCTGCATGAAAGCTGGATGGATTACCTTTACTGGGATACCGAGCTGGAAAGCTAATGATGCCTGCGCGTCGCCAGATGTGCGACGGCTGCTGCCATCAGCACCAGCAGACCCAAGACCAGTAACGGCACACCCGCAGCACTTGCCACCCAGATGGTCAGACCCGCCGCAAGAATGACGGCGACGATCAGGATCAGGAAATGGGGCAGGGGCATGGCGTCCTCCTTTGGGATCAGTATGCGTCTCCTTGGCGCAAATCGAAAGCGGATATGAAGATAACCCGCCAAAGGTCGGTGGGTTTCACCCGTCTTATGTGTTCTTGAAATGTTCCTGTCTGAGGGGTAGTGTCGATGCATGACCCTGCCACCCAGAAACCCGGACGAAATCCTGAAAGCGCGCGGCGCGGACAAGCGCCCGGACGGCCGGTTCGAGCCTTATCAGCGGGTGCGTGAATCCGACGATTGGGATATTCCCGAAGAACAAAGCCTGCTGCGGACCGAAGTGGCAGAGGAGCGCGCGCGCTCGATCATTTCGCGCAACGTGTCGCCCGACATCGGCTTTGATCGTTCGGTCAATCCGTATCGAGGTTGCGAACACGGTTGCATCTATTGCTTTGCACGGCCCAGCCACGCCTATCTGGGCATGTCGCCGGGTCTTGATTTCGAAACGCGGCTGACAGCCAAGCCCAATGCGCCGGAACTGCTGGCGGCAGAAATTGGGCGGCGCGGCTATGCAGTTGCGCCCATCGCCTTCGGCACCAATACCGACCCCTATCAACCGATCGAGGCGAAGTATCAGATCATGCGCGGTTGCCTGACGGTACTGTCCGACTGGAACCATCCGATGACACTGGTGACACGTGGCGCGACGGTCCTGCGCGATCTGGATATTCTGGGCGATATGGCCGCGCGAAAACTGGCATGGGCCGGGGTGTCGGTCACGACGCTGGACCCGGCGCTGGCGCGGCAGATGGACCCGCGCGCGCCCGCGCCCGCCACGCGGCTGCGCATGATCGAAGGGCTGGCGCAGGCGGGCGTGCCGGTTTTCGTCATGGTTGCGCCGATGATCCCCGTTCTGAACGATCACGAAATGGAACGCATCATGCAGGCTGCCCGCGACGCCGGTGCCAGCGGTGCCAGTATGATCCCCGTGCGCCTGCCGCTTGAGGTGGCGCCCCTGTTCCGCGACTGGTTGGAACGCAACCATCCCGGTAAGGCCGCCCATGTGATGAACCGTATTCAGGCCATGCGCGGCGGGCGTGACAACGATCCCCGTTTCGGCTCTCGTATGCGCGGCGAAGGCCCCGAGGCCGAGTTGCTGCGCCAGCGTTTCCGGCTGGCCCGCAAGCGGCTGGGATTGGAACGGAACCGGCAGGTGCTGGACTGCAGCCGCTTTGGCCCGCCGCCACGGGCGGGGGACCAGATGTCGCTGTTCTAGCGGGTCATCAGCGCCTCGATCCGCGATGATATGGCGTCCGAACTGGGGCGCGGGCCGCTGGGACGCTGTTCCAGCGCATCGCGCATCGCGGCAAGATGCGCGGGTGTGGTGCCGCAGCAGCCGCCGATGATCCGAATGCCAAGGTCGCGGGCCAGCACGGCGAATTCGGCCATCACCTCGGGCGTGGCGTCATAGACCAGCCCGCCATCCTGATAGCGCGGGACGCCCGCATTCGGCTTGGCGATCAGCGGCCTTTCGCAGCCAGCCGCCGCAAAGCCCGATACCGCCAGCAGCAGTTCCGAAGGGCCCGTGCCGCAATTCGCCCCGTAAGCGACCGGAGGATAGGGCAGGCGGTCGATCAGCTTTGCCAGTTGCGGTGGGCTGACGCCCATCATCGAACGTCCGCCCGGCTCAAAGCTCATCATGCCGCACCATGGCAGGCCCGCTTCTTCGGCGGCGCGGGATGCGGCGCGCATTTCCTCGGCCGCGCTGACCGTCTCGATCCACAGGATGTCAGCCCCGCCTTGCTTCAGCGCCAGCGCCTGTTCGGTAAAAAGCTGCGTCGCCTGTGTCTCGGTCAGGTGGCCGACGGGGGCCATGATTTCGCCGGTTGGTCCGATAGAACCCGCGACGATGACCGGACGCCCGGCATGTTCCACGGCTTCGCGGGCCAGACGGGCGGCGGCAAGGTTGATCGCGGCCACACGGTCCTGCGCGCGGGCCAGCCGCAGGCGGCTGGCATTGGCGCCAAAGCTGTTGGTCAGGATCAGGTCCGCGCCAGAGGCGATCATCTGGCGATGCAGGTCGCGCACGCGGTCGGGATGTGTTTCGCACCACAGATCCGGCACATCGCCGGGGGCAAGGCCCATATTGTAAAGGTTCGTCCCGGTCGCACCATCAGCCAGAAGCCATTGGCGCTGACCGAGTAACCGGGACAGCAAATCCGTCATCGTCAAAATCCGTGGTCACATGGGACGATGCTAGCACGCCCCATGCGGAAATGGTTGAATTAATTGGGCGCTTTAACGTGAATTAGCGCGAGCGGATCATCCCCATGATCTCTTTCGTGCGCTCGACAATGGGGGCCGCGATGGCCGCCGCCTGATCTGCGCCGCGGCCCATGATCCGGTCGATTTCGGCGGGATCGGCCATGAACTGGCTCATCTTGGCGGTGATGGGGGCCATGACCTCGACCGCGATCTCGGCCAAGGCGGGCTTGAACGCACCAAAGCCCTGACCTTCAAAACGGCCCAGCACCTGATCGGCGGTTTCACCCGACAGCGCGGCATAGATATTGACCAGATTGCGGGCCTCTGGGCGGTCTTTCAGCCCTTCCATATTGCCCGGCAGCGGATCGGCATCGGTGCGCGCCTTGCGGATTTTCTGCGCGATGGCGTCGGCATCGTCGGTCAGGTTGATGCGGGTCGCGTCCGAAGGGTCGGATTTCGACATCTTCTTGGACCCGTCACGCAAGGACATGACGCGGGTGGCGGTGCCCTCGATCAGCGGTTCGGTGATCGGGAAGAATTCCTGCCCGTAATCGTGATTGAACTTGGCCGCGATGTCGCGGGTCAGCTCCAGATGCTGTTTCTGATCTTCACCGACCGGGACGGCGGTGGCGTGATAGGCCAGAATATCCGCCGCCATCAACGAGGGATAGGCCAGCAGCCCCAGCGACGAATTTTCGCTGTTCTTGCCCGCCTTGTCCTTGAACTGGGTCATGCGATACATCCAGCCCACGCGCGCCACGGTATTGAAAAGCCAAGCCAATTCGGCGTGTTGGCTGACCTGGCTTTGGTTGAACAGGATCGACACTTCCGGGTCCACGCCCGAGGCAAGAAACGCCGCTGCGACCTCGCGGGTGTTGTGGCGCAGCTTCTTGGGGTCTTGCCAGACGGTGATCGCGTGCAGGTCCACGACGCAATAGATCGTCTCGGCGCCCTTGCCCTGATATTCCGCAAAGCGTTTCAGCGCACCCAGATAGTTCCCAAGCGTCAGCCCGCCCGAGGGCTGGATGCCAGAGAAGATGCGCTTGGCGAAACTGGTGGTCATGGCACTACCTGCTTGGAAAATCCCGTGGGCTGGCTTACCCCTTGGCCCGCGCGGGCGCAACCGCCCGCAAGGAAGAACTGGGCGTGTCCGCCCTGCAATTATGGAGCAAAGATGCGTCCCGGTTTCGATGAATCGCCCCTGAACCCTGTGCCCGCCGTGGTCTGGGCGCTGGTCCTGCCGATGATCGCCTGCGAAGCGGTGTTCGGCCTTGCCCAGGTCGGGCTTTTGGGCGGCGGTGCGCCGGGGGCGGGTCTTGCCATGCGCCAGATCGCGGTCGAGCGCACGGCCTTCATCCCCGAAATGGTACTGCAACTGATCCAGATGCGCGCTTTCATCATTGATCAAAGCTGGCGCATCCTGACCTATTCCTTTGTGCATCTGTCGATCATGCACGCGCTTTTCGTGATCGTATTCGCGCTGGCACTGGGGAATCTGCTGGCCACCCAGTTCCGCGCATGGGCGGTGATCGTGCTGTTTCTTGGCTCGGCCATTGGCGGTGCGCTGGTCTATACACTGTTCGTCGGGCTTTTGCCGCAGTTTCGATTTCAGCCGCTGATCGGTGGTTATCCCGCGGTTTACGGCTTTGTGGGTGCCTTCACCTTCCTGCTATGGACCCGGCTGGGACAGGAAAATGCCAACCGGCTGCGGGCATTCACGCTGATCGGAATGCTGCTGGCGTTCCAGCTGGTCTTTGCGATCCTGTTCCAAAGCGGCAATACTACTTGGATCGCCGAAGTCGCGGGTTTCGCAACCGGCTTTCTGTTGTCTTTCGTGCTGATCCCCGGAGGGATCGGGCGGGTGATCCGCCAGATCCGTCAGCGTTGACGCCGCAAACCGGCTTTAAGATCCGAGGCGCGAAACGCCCCGAGCGCGACACCGGCGGCGGCATAGGCGACCATGCCGCCCACCACCAGCACGATAAGCGCCAGATAGCGCGTTCCGGGCTGATAAAGCATGTCGCCCAAGACCAGCATCAGCCCCCAGATCACCACGCCCATCACAGCCGAGGCCGCGATGATACGGGGCAGACGTCCGCGCAGCCGGTCGTCGAATGCCGCAGCCTCGCCATAGGCGCGGGTGCCCAGCCATAGCTGCGCGGCCATGGTCCAGCCCGCGATGGTCGTGCCAAGCGCCGCTGCCGAAAAGCCGATCAACGGCGCAAGCCCCAAAGCCGCGACAGCGTTCACCACCATCGACCAGACCGCGAAGCGGAAGGGGCGGCGCGTGTCTTCGCGCGCGAAATACAAGGGTTGCAGCACCTTTTGCAGCACAAAGGCGGGCAGGCCCGCGCCATAGATCGCCAAGGCCAGCGCGGTGGGCGCCACATCCGCCTCAAGGAAGGCGCCGCGTTTGAACAGGACCGAGATCAGCGGATATGCCGCAACCATCAGCGCCACGGCGGCAGGCACGGTCAGAAACAGCGCGAATTCGGTGGCGCGGTTATAGGCGTGGCGGCCACCCTCGGTATCCTCGGCCTTCAGGCGGCGCGAGATGTCGGGCAACAGCACGATGCCGATGGCGATGCCCACCACGCCCAAAGGCAGCTGATACAGCCGGTCGGCATTGGTCAGCCATGCAATCGCGCCGTCATAGAACGATCCGACCTGACGCCCGACCAGCAGGTTGATCTGAACGACGCCCCCCGCCAGAACGGCAGGTGCGGCCACGGCCAGCAGGCGGCGCATGTCGGGCGACAGACGAGGGCGGCGCAGGCGCAGCGGAAAGCCCATGCGCTTGGCTGCCCACCAGACGGTGAACAGCTGCGCGATCCCCGAAATCGGCGTGGACCACGCCATCGCAGCGCCCATGTCCCAACCGTTCCAGTCCGCCAGCAGCATCGCGGCGATCAGGATGAAGTTCATCAGCACCGGCGCGGCAGCAGCGGCCATGAAGCGCCCGCCCGCGTTCAAAAGCCCCGACAGCAGCGCCGTGAGCGAGATGAACAGGATATAGGGAAAGCAGATGCGGCCATAGATCACCGCCAGATCGAACCGCTCATCGCCCTTGAAGCCTGCTGCCATGGCGAAAACTAGCCACGGCATCGCGAAATGCGCGATCAAGGACACGATCAGCACGACGGTGAACAGACCCGAGAACGCCTCCTCGGCAAAGCTGCGCGGGTTGTCCCCGGCCTCCAGCCGCTTCGAGAACATGGGCACGAACGCGGTGTTGAACGCGCCTTCGGCAAAGAAGCGGCGGAACATGTTGGGCAGGGTAAAGGCCACCAGATAGGCCTGCGCCACCGGACCCGTGCCCAGATAGGCCGCGATCATCACGTCGCGGACAAAGCCCACAAGCCGACTGGCCAGCGTCCATGCACCGACCGAAAGAAAGCCGCGGATAAGTCTGATCGGTTGCATGGATCGTCTTTCAGAACGCGCCGCCAAGGGGCCGCTCGGCCTTTTCGGCCCGCTCGGCGCCGTCCTTGATGGCTTGCTGCAATTTCTTGGACAGGGTGTCGCGGCGCTGCTGCTGATGCAGCTTCAGCCCGAACATGTCCTTGACATAGAAGGTATCGACGACCTGCGCGCCGAAGGTCGCGATCACGGCACTGGCGATCTGGATATGGCTTTCCGCCAGCGTCCGAGTCAGATCGTAAAGCAGGCCGGGGCGGTCGCGTGTATCGACCTCGACCACCGTGTAGACATCCGAGGCTTCGTTGTCGAAGGTCACATGCGTCGGGAAGCGGAAGGCGCTTTCGCGTTTCTTCGGCTTGTCGCGTCCGGCCAATGCCTCACGCGCCACGATCTCGCCCGAAAGCGTGCGTTCGATCATCTTGCGCAGGCGGGGCAGGCGTTCGATGTCATAGGGATGGCCGTCGCTGTCCTGCAGCCAGAATACAGCCGTCGCGAAACCGTCCCGCGTCGTATAGGTCCGCGCATCGACCACATTCGCGCCGACCAGCGCCAACGCTCCGGCAAGGCGCGAGAAGATGCCCGGATGGTCGGCCAGCACGAAGGCCGCGCGGGTTGCGTCGCGGTCGGTATCGGGATGCAGGTCGATGCGGATCTGGTCATCGCCCAGACCCCGCAGCAGATCGGCAAAGACGCCCTGCGTTTCCGTGGGCAGGCCGGGCCAATAATTGTCGTAATGGCGGCCAAGCTCGGTCTTGATGGCCTTCGGTTCCCATTTCCGGGCTGATAGCAGGTGGCGCAGGGAACGCTTCGCCTCGCCGATGCGCTTGTCCCGGTTGATCTCTTCAAGGCCGTTTTTCAGCGCACGTTCGGTCTCGGCATGCAGTTTGCGCAGCAGCATGGCTTTCCAGTTGTTCCATGTGCCCGGCCCGACGCCGCGAATGTCGCAGACGGTCAGCACGATCAGCAGGTCCAGCCGCCGCGTGCTTTTCACCGCCTTGGCAAAGTCGCGCAGGGTGCGCGGATCGGCAATGTCGCGTTTCTGCGCCACGTCCGACATCAGCAGGTGATTGCGGATCAGCCATTCGATCGTCTCGATCTCATCCGCGGGCAGGCCGAAGCGCGTGCAGATGCGCCGCGCCAGTCGCGCGCCAAGGATCGAGTGATCCTCGGCCCGGCCCTTGCCGATGTCGTGAAACAGCACCGCCAGATAGATGACGCGGCGGTTGATCTTGCCCTGCATGATCCGCGACACAACAGGCAGATCTTCCACCACCTCGCCGCGCTGGATCGAGGAAAGCGCCGCAACGCATTGAATCGAATGTTCGTCCACCGTGTAGTGGTGATACACGTTGAACTGCATCATCGCGACGATGGGCGCGAATTCGGGGATGAAGGCCGCAAGCACCCCCAGTTCGTTCATGCGCCGGATCGGGCGTTCCGGGTTGCCGTGTTTCAGCAGCAGGTCCAGAAAGATGCGCACCGCTTCGGGGTCCTGGCGCACGCGGTCGTCGATCAGCCGCAGGTTCGCCGCGACCGAGCGCATGACATCGGGGTGCAGCAGCACTTGCAGGCGCAGCGCTTCCTCGAACACCAGAAGCATGTTCAAGGGATTGGCAAGAAAGGTCGCCTCATCCGTATAGTTCAGCCGCCCCTGATCGATGCGGAAGCCGGGCTTGGCGCGTTTGCGGCGTGAAAACAGCGTGCCAAGGATCGGGGCCTTGTAAAGATGCCACCCCTCAAGCGCGACAAGGAAGACACGGGTCAATTCGCCCACGCGGGTCGCATGGGTGAAATATTCCTGCATGAAGATTTCGACGGCGCGCCTGCCGCCATGGTCGCGATAGCCCATAGCACGGGCCACCTCGACCTGCATGTCGAAGGTCAGTTGTTCGACCGGACGCCCGGCGATCAGATGCATGTGGCAGCGCACGGCCCACAGGAAATCCTCGGCCCGCCAGAAGGTCAGATGTTCGTCGCGGGTAAAGAAACCCAGATCGACCAGTTCCACGGCGCGATCGACGCGGTGGATGTATTTGGCGATCCAATACAGCGTCTGCAGGTCGCGCAGCCCGCCCTTGCCCTCTTTGACGTTGGGTTCAAGGACATAGCGTTGACCGCCCTGGCGGCGGTGGCGTTCGGCCCGCTCGGCCATTTTCGCTTCGATGAATTCGGGAACTGTATTGTCGAACAGTTCGGCCCACAGGCGTTCGCGCAGGCTTTCGGCGGGCGCGGCATAGCCGCAGATCAGCCGGTGTTCCAGCAGACTGGTGCGTATCGTGATGTCACCCGCCCCAAGTCGCAGGCAGTCGTCGATGGATCGCGTGGACTGCCCGACTTTCAGCTTGAGATCCCAAAGCATGTAAAGCATCGATTCGACGACGCTTTCGGCCCAGCCAGACACTTTCCACGGGGTCAGGAACAGCAGGTCCACATCCGATTGCGGGGCCATTTCCGCGCGGCCATAACCGCCGATGGCAAGGATGGACAGTTTTTCGGTATCGGTCGGGTTCTTTTGCGGATGCAGGATCGTGGTCGCGACGTGATGCACGGCGGTGACGATGGCATCGGTCAGGCTGGCAACGGCGCGCACCGTTTCGCGCGCGGCGCGCGGGTGTGTGCGAAAACCCGTCACCAGATCGGACATGGCGTCGGCCCGCGCCTGTGCCAGAATCGCCACCGCGCGGGCACGGATGTCGCGGGGATCGGACAGTTCGGCAAGCTCTGCCGTCAGGCGGGGCAGAAAGCTGTCGGGGGAAAACAAGGAATGCGCCCCGGGCAATGCCGGGGCGCTTTGAGGAAGATTGTCGGTCGAATTGTCGTTCAAGGTCAGAATCCGTAGCCGCCGAAGCTGCTGGGCGCGGGGTCCAGCACCTCGACACGGCCATTGCGAATGGTGGCGACGGCCAGCGCACGTTCGTTCGTGCCGTCGCGATTCAGGCGGAATGCGCCGTTGATGCCGGCAAAGCCTGCATTCTGGGTCAACCCAGCGGTGGTCAGCGCATTGCGCTTGCCCGCGCGGACCAGTGCCGCGATCGCCGCCACCCCGTCATAGCCCAGCGAGCCAAGATCATGCGGCGTTTCGCCATAGGCCGAGCGGTAGCGCTGATCGAACTGCGCCTTCATCCGGGTGTCGGGAAGCGCGAACCAGCCGCCCTGCACGCCGCGCAGGCCCAGACGGTCGGCAGGCTGGTCCCAGCGGGTCAGGCCCATCATCTGGACATTGGCCGAGGTCACGCCCGAATCCGCCAGCCGGTCCGTCAGATAGGGCAGCACGGCACCCTGGTTCGCGGTCAGGAAGATCGCATCCACATTGCCTGACAGCGCGGCCTGGCTGACATTCGGGATCACTCCGTCGATGCCCTGACGCGACACCGGATGCACGGCCATGCCCGCCATGGTGACGCCGTTGCGCTGGATCGCCTGCTGAATCGCCTGTGCGCCGATCTGGCCCGCGGCGTCATCTTCGGCCACGACCATGATGCGGCGGCGGCCTGTATCCTTGGCGTATTTCACCAGACGGTTCGCGGTATTGGCAAAGGTATTTCCCAGCACGAAGACGTTGCCGCCCGCAATATCCGCGTTGTTCGAGAATGACAGCACATTCACGCCGCGCGGTGCCATCGCATTGCCCACCGCATTGGCGCTGTCTGCGAACAGCGGGCCAAGGATGATCTTTGCGCCCTGATCCGCCGCCTGGTTCGCCTGCGCCACCGCCGTCGCCGGGTCCGAGCCGGAATTGTAGATGCGCAGATCGATGGTCGCGCCCTGCGCGTCGCTGGCCGCCATCTTGGCCGAGTTCGTCAGCGACCGCGCCAGCCAGTCCAGATCCGGCGCACCGCCCGGAACCAGCAGCGCCACCTGCACGGGCTGCGACGGATCGATCGTCTGTCCCGACGATCCGCCCGATACGCCGGTCTCGATCGGCTGACAGGCGGCAAGCACCAGGGCCGAAGCTATGGCGGCGAGGCGCGCGAAGGGACGGCGCAGATCGAAACTGCTGCCGCGGATCGTGGTCTTGGCGGTCATGGCGTGATTCCCTGTGACTGGGGGGACTAAGGACTTAACGCAGGCAGGTTATTGGCATATCCGGGGGTTGGCAACTTGCCCGCGCAGCCATTGGCACACCCCTTGGCCGCGCAGCCCGAGACAGAAGGACAAGCAAAATGAGCGACATGCCAGAGGCTGCATCGGGACCGGCTGCACGCCCGGTCTCACTCTCGATCTCGGTCGAAAAGCCCGAGGCGGCGCTGCATCTGGTGGCCACCCCGATCGGGTCGGCGCGCGACATCACGCTGCGGGCGCTGGATGTGCTGAATGCCGCCGACATCCTTGCCGCCGAAGATACCCGGACCCTGCGCCACCTGATGGACATTCACGGCATCGCGCTGCGCGGGCGCCGGATGATCGCCTATCACGATCACAACGCAGACCGTGCGCGTCCCGCCATCCTTGAGGCGCTGCGGGCGGGACAATCGGTGGCCTATGCATCGGATGCGGGCACGCCGCTGGTGGCCGATCCGGGTTACCGCCTTGCGCGGGACGTGATCGCCGAAGGGCTGACGGTCAGGGCATTGCCCGGCCCATCGGCCGCATTGGCGGGGCTTTCGGTATCGGGTCTGCCCAGCGACAGGTTTATGTTCGTGGGCTTTGCGCCCTCGGCCGCGGGTGCGCGTCGGCGCTGGATCGAAAGCTGGATCCGGGTCGAAGCGACGGTCATCGCCTTTGAAAGCCCCAGGCGCGTTAAGCAATTGTTGGAGAATTTCTGCGAGATTGAGGCGAATCGAATTACGGTGATTTGCCGGGAACTGACCAAGAAATTCGAAGAGGTGATGCGCGGAACCGCTGCCGAACTGGTGCAGCGTATCCCGGACGAAGGATTGCGTGGCGAAGTCGTCGTGCTGTTCGGCCACCCCGAGGAGCGGGAGGCCAGCGAAGAAGATTTGCGGGCCGCACTTGCGGCGCTGCTGGGCGATATGCCTGTCAAAGAGGCGGCCGCGCAGGTCGCCACAAGATATGGTCTGCCACGGCGCGATGTCTATGCGCTTGCCTTGGCCATGAGGAAGGAAGACGAATGAATCAGATCACGGCATCGCGCAAAGCCAAGGGTAGCACCGCCTATTCGGCAGGTGGGATGGGCGAGGACAGCGTGTCCCGTGACTATCTGGCGCGGGGCTATGCACTGATCGCATCGCGCTGGCGGGGAAAATCAGGAGAGATTGACCTGATCATGCAGCGCGATAACGAATATATCTTCATCGAGGTCAAGAAATCCGCCTCGCATCGACAAGCTGCAGAAAGAATTGATCGGCGGCAGATGGACCGGATTTGCCATGCCGCATTGGAGTTTTGCGGCGGGCAAGCGGACGGGCTGATGACCCTGATGCGCTTTGACGCGGCACTGGTCGATCACACCGGACGGGTCGAGGTGATCGAAAACGCCTTTGGCATGGCCTGACCGGGCAGGCTTGCAAACTGGGCCATTGCAGGCGACAACTCGCGCCGAACTAGGCTGGAGTTGATAGCATGAGTCTTTACGTGGCCCTCCAGATGGACCCGGTCGAGCATGTCTCGATCAATGCCGACAGCACGTTTCGTCTTGGCCTTGAAGCGCAGGCGCGGGGGCATCGGCTGTTTCAGTATACCGTTGACAAGCTGAGCTATGTCGAAGGACGCGTAATCGCCAAAGGGCGTCCCATCACCCTGCAGCGCGAGGAAGGCAATCACGTCATCTTCGGCGATTGGGCCGAGGTGGATCTGGCGGACTTCGATGTCGTCTGGCTGCGGCAGGACCCGCCCTTTGACATGGGCTATATCACTAACACCCATCTGCTGGATCGCGTGCATCCCGAAACTTTCGTGGTCAACGATCCGTTCTGGGTGCGCAACTGCCCGGAAAAGCTGCTGGTTCTGGATTTTCCCGACCTGACACCGCCGACGCTGATCACCCGCGATCTGGCGCAGATCCGCGCGTTTCGCGAACGCCACGGCGATATCATCGTCAAGCCGCTTTACGGCAATGGCGGTGCGGGCATTTTCCATCTGCGCCCCGAGGATCCGAACCTGTCTTCGCTTGTCGAGACGTTTTCGGCCATCAACCGAGAGCCGATCATCGCGCAGAAATTCCTGCCCGCCGTGGTCAAAGGCGACAAGCGGATCATTCTTGTCGATGGTGAGCCGGTAGGTGCCATCAATCGCGTTCCTGCCAAGGGCGAGGCGCGGTCGAACATGCATGTCGGCGGGCGTCCGGAAAAGGTCGGCCTGACCGAGCGCGAGCGCGAGATTTGCGCCATCATCGGGCCGGTGTTGCGTGAAAAGGGGCTGATCTTTACCGGTATCGACGTGATTGACGGCTGGCTGACCGAGATCAATGTCACCTCTCCCACCGGGATTCAGGAGCTTGAGCGTTTTGACGGCATAAATGCAGCCGCGCTGATCTGGGACGCGGTGGAGCGGCGTTTGGCTGAGCGGACGTAAACGTCCTTCTAGGAGAGCTTTGACGCTCGCTTGGGATTAGCAGGTTGCTCCATGCTGCTTTCTGATCGCTGCGCATGTTGTGGACGCGATTTTATTCGCAGATGATGATGAAACAGGGCACCGCGTTTACATGAATGCGGTGCTTCTCTAGTCGTGTCCGCGAAGTTATTTTTCCGATAACATCAAGACTGAACCGTGCCTTGTTTGACGGCTTGGCTCGGGGGTGAAGCGTGTCGGTATCAGACAGCGATGCGCAACTTTGCATCACTCGACTGCGCATGAGGTTGCAGCTGTGGCTTTGATCTTGAACACAACTGCGGTCGATTTCGCCTAAGTTCCAGCGCAGTTGTCGTTGGTGGTGGCGCGGGGCGAGCTCCTGAAGACGGCACTCGAAAAGTTTATGGGCCGACTTGAGCCGCATTGCGAAAGCCCATGTCTTGGCAGAATGGGCACGCTTGTGGTGGGATCTGCTGCGGCATTGGGCGCTTAATCCAAGCTGAAGCCGTGGCAGAAAAAATCACCTGATACGGCTACGCCCCGCCAGTTGAGCTATCGAATACAGCGGAAACTTGGTTTTCGGTGATCGTTTGGCAACTTATGCAAAGCGCCGCCGAGAGGCGGGTTATCTAACGTCCCCCTCAAGCAGTTAGCCCCCAACGGTAACGTCGAATATGCCGCCCGGTGGAAAACCTGCCGCAGTTGATGGACAGTGGACACATCAGGGTTACGAAGGGCGTCGCTTTTCAGTGTAAACCTCAACGTCTCGGGGTGTGAACAACAATACAGTCGCGATCGGTGTGCCGTTTTATTGCCGGATACGGCGCAGCTCAGCCCATCTGCGTAAATGCCAGCCGATAGGACAGCGCCTCGGCCAAGTGGGGCTGGCGAATTTTGGCCGAGGCGTCCAGATCGGCAATCGTGCGCGCCGTGCGCAGGATGCGGTGATAGCCGCGCGGGGTCAGGCCAAAACGCTCGGCGGCGCGGGTCAGCAGGTCGCGGCATTCCTGATCCAGTGGGGCGACCTCCTCCAGCAGGCGACCCGAGGCGTCGGCATTCACCCGCGCCTGCGGATGGCCTGAAAAACGCTCGGACTGGATTGCGCGGGCAGCGGCCACGCGGGCGGCCACGTCAGCCGAGCTTTCGCCCCGACCGGGCAGGTTCATCTCGTCGATAGTGATCTGCGGCACCTCCATGCGCAGGTCGAAACGGTCCATCATCGGACCGGACACGCGGCCCATGTAATCGGCGCCGCAGACGGGTGCCTTGGCGCAGGCGCGGGCGGGATCGGGCAGATAGCCGCAGCGACAGGGATTGGCCGCCGCGACCAGCAGGAAGCGCGCCGGGTAGCGGATATGGGCATTGGCACGCGAGACGTGAATCTCTCCGGTCTCGATCGGTTCGCGCAGGGCGTCGATGACGCGGCGTTCAAATTCCGGCAGTTCGTCCATGAACAGCACGCCGTTATGGGCAAGGCTGATCTGGCCCGGCCCGGCATGGCGTCCACCGCCGACGATCGCGGCCATCGAGGCGGTGTGATGCGGCTGGCAGAACGGGGCCGAGCGAGAGATCGCACCATTCTTCAGCATACCCGCGACCGAATGAATGACCGAGGTTTCCAGCGCCTCGGTCGGGGTCAGGGGTGGCAGAATTCCGGGCAGGCGTTTGGCAAGCATGGTTTTCGTGGCGCCCGGTGCGCCGACCATCAGCAGATGATGACGGCCGGCTGCGGCGATTTCGATGGCGCGACGAGCGCGTTCCTGACCTTTCACATCGGACAGGTCATCGAAAATGTCGCGATCCCGCGCCTCGCCGGGGTCGGCGCGGGTCAGCGGCGCGCGGTCGGTCAGGTGATCGACAGCCTCGCGCAGATTGCGTGGCGCAAAGACCGGAACGGCACCGACCCAGGCGGCCTCGGGACCGCAGGCGGCAGGGACCATCAGCGCACGGTCATCCTCGGACGCGGCTAGCGCGGCGGGCAGGGCGCCTGCGACCGGCGAAAGCCGTCCATCCAGCGCCAGTTCCCCAAGCGAGACAATCTGCGACAGCGCATCCGTCGGGATCACCTCCAGCGCCGCAAGCACGGCCAGCGCGATGGGCAGATCGTAATGTGAGCCTTCCTTGGGCAGATCCGCTGGCGACATGTTCACCGTGACTCTGCGCGAAGGCATGGCGATGGACAATGCGCCAAAGGCCGCGCGGACACGTTCGCGCGCCTCGCTGACCGATTTGTCGGGCAGACCGACGATGCCGAAACCCGGCAGGCCCGGCGTGACCGAACATTGCACCTCGACCAGTCGGGCCTCGACCCCCTCGAAAGCCACGGTATAGGCGGTTGCTGCCATGTCGTCCCCGGAATGCGCTTGGCAGATCGTTAACCGGATCGTGTTTAAGGAAAGGTTAACGGGCACGTTTCCTTGCCGCAGGCGGGCTTTCCCCCTATGTGCAGGGACAAGGCCACGTCGAAGGGAGCAACCATGCTGGGCAGCCGCGTCTTGCTGATTGTCGGAGGGGGCATCGCCGCCTTCAAGATCCCGGAACTGATCCGCATGTTGCGCCGCGAAGGTGTGGCGGTGACGCCTGTGCTGACGCAGGCGGGGGCGCAGTTCGTGACGCCGTTGACGCTGTCGGCGCTGGCCGAACAGCCCTGCCACACCGAGCTGTTCGACCTGACCCGCGAATCCGAGATGGGGCATATCCAGCTGTCGCGCGCCGCCGATCTGGTGGTGGTGGCCCCTGCGACGGCCGACCTGATGGCGCGGATGGTGGCGGGGATGGCGAATGATCTGGCCTCGACCCTGCTGCTTGCGACCGACAAGCCGGTGCTGATCGCGCCCGCGATGAACGTGCGGATGTGGCAGCACGCCGCCACCCGCCGCAATCGCGATATGCTGGAGGAGGACGGCATTCGTTTCGTCGGTCCAGTCGAAGGCGACATGGCTTGCGGCGAATACGGTCCGGGCCGCATGTCGGAACCCGAGGAGATCAAGGAAGCCATCCTGACCGCTCTTGGTCGTGTGCGCCCGCTACGGCTGCCGCCCGAGGCGGTGGTGGCGCTGCCCTCGCAACGTCTGGCGGGGCGGCATGTGATCGTGACCTCGGGGCCGACGCATGAGCCGATCGACCCGGTGCGCTATATCGCCAACCGCTCCAGCGGGGCGCAGGGGACGGCGATTGCCGCCGCGCTGCGTGATCTGGGGGCAAAGGTCAGTTTCGTCACCGGCCCCGCCGAAGTGCCGCCACCTGCTGGCGTCGATGTGATCCGCGTCCAGACTGCGGTCGAAATGCGCCACGCGGTCGAGACGGCCTTGCCCGCCGATGCTGCCGTCATGGCCGCCGCTGTGGCCGATTGGCATGTGACGAACGCGCAGGATCACAAGATCAAGAAAGATGCCGGCGGCATGGCGCCCAGCCTGCAATTTGCCGAAAACCCCGATATTCTGGCATGGATCGGGCATCTGGCGCAGAAACGTCCGGCGCTGGTCGTGGGCTTTGCCGCCGAAACCGATGATGTGATCGCCCATGCGACCGCCAAGCGTCTGCGCAAAGCTGCGGATTGGATCGTCGCCAATGATGTCAGCCCCGCGACCGGCATCATGGGCGGGACGGAAAATGCCGTCACGCTGATCACCGAAGACGGCGCTGAAAGCTGGCCCCGGATGCGCAAGGAACAGGTGGCTGCGCAGCTGGCCGAACGCATTGCCGACGCGCTGGATCACCTGCCGGAGGATTTGGGATGAACCGCACCTATCTGGATTGGAACGCCACCGCCCCTCTGCGTCCCGAGGCCCGCGAGGCGATGCTTTCCGCGACCGAGATCGTGGGCAATCCGTCATCCGTCCATGCCGAAGGCCGCGCCGCGAAATCCGCGCTGGAGCGTGCGCGCGAGGATGTGGCCGCGGCGCTGGGGGCCGAAGGGGCGGATGTCATCTTCACCTCGGGCGCGACGGAAAGTGCTGCGCTGGTGCTGCAAGGGCGCGATCTGGCCTGCGCGGGGGTGGAACATGCCGCCGTGCTGGCCTGGGTTCGGCCTGAACTGGCGGTGGATGCAGCGGGTATCGTGACGGTTCCCGACCCGGCGCGCGCAACTTTGCAACTGGCCAATCCCGAAACCGGCGTCATTCAGGATCTGCCGCACGGGCTGGCCGTCAGCGACATGACGCAGGCTTTCGGGAAAATCCCCTTTGCCTTCAACTGGCTGGGGATCGAGGCGGGATTTGTCAGCGCCCATAAGCTGGGCGGGCCGCGCGGCATCGGCGCGCTGGTCGTCAAACGCGGGACCGAGATCGAGGCGCGTCTGAAAGGCGGCGGTCAGGAACAGGGCCGCCGCGCCGGGACCGAGAACCTGATCGGCATCATGGGCTTTGCCGCCGCCGCGCGCGCAGCGCAAGCGGATCTGGATCGTGGCATCCCTGAAAAAATGGCCGAGATCAGGGATTCGCTGATGGCCGCACTGGAATCCCAGACGGAAATGGTTACATTCCCGGGACGCGAATCCCGCCGCCTGCCCAATACATTGTCGATCCTGACGCCGGGTTGGCGCGGAGAGACGCAGGTGATGCAGATGGATCTGGCCGGTTTCGCCGTTTCGGCGGGCTCGGCCTGTTCGTCGGGGAAGGTCCGGCCAAGTTCGGTCCTGACGGCCATGGGCATCGCGGCGGAATGGGCGGGCGATGCGATCCGCGTCTCGATCGGTCCGACGACGGACGGTCGGGATGTTGTGCGTTTCGCAGATGCCTGGCTGGCGGCCCATGCGCGCTGGCGGCAAAGGAATGACACGCGGGAAACCGCAGGAAGGGTTTGAGATGGCTGCTGAACTCGAAGAAATTGAAGTCCGCGAAGGCGTGGACCGCGAGACCGTCGAGACCGTCCAGAACATGGGGTCGTATAAATACGGCTGGGACACCGAGATCGAGATGGAATACGCCCCCAAGGGCGTGAACGAAGACATCGTTCGCCTGATCTCGACCAAGAACAACGAACCCGAATGGATGACCGAATGGCGCCTGCAGGCTTTCCGCCGCTGGCAGACCATGACGGAACCGAAATGGGCGATGGTGAACTATCCCGAAATCGACTTTCAGGATCAGTATTACTACGCCCGTCCCAAAAGCATGGAAGTCAAGCCGAAGTCACTGGACGAGGTCGATCCCAAGCTGTTGGCGACCTATGAAAAGCTGGGGATCCCGCTGAAGGAGCAGATGATCCTTGCAGGCGTCGAGGGGGCTGAGGATGCCCCGGCGGAGGGCCGCAAGGTCGCCGTGGATGCCGTGTTCGACAGCGTTTCGGTTGGCACGACCTTCAAGGACGAACTGGCTAAGGCGGGCGTGATCTTCTGCTCGATCTCCGAGGCGATCCGCGAACATCCCGAGCTGGTCCAGAAATATCTGGGCAGTGTCGTGCCGCAATCCGACAACTTCTATGCGACGCTGAACAGCGCCGTGTTCTCGGATGGGTCGTTCGTCTATATTCCGCCGGGCGTGCGCTGCCCGATGGAGCTTTCGACCTATTTCCGCATCAACGCGGAAAACACCGGGCAGTTCGAACGGACGCTGATCATTGCCGACAAGGGTAGCTATGTCAGCTATCTGGAAGGCTGCACCGCGCCCAAACGTGACACCGCGCAGCTGCACGCCGCCGTGGTCGAGATCGTCATTCTGGAAGATGCCGAGGTGAAATACTCGACCGTCCAGAACTGGTTCCCCGGCGACGAAGACGGCAAGGGCGGCATCTACAACTTTGTCACTAAGCGCGCCGATTGCCGCGAGGCTCGGGCCAAGGTGATGTGGACGCAGGTTGAAACCGGCTCGGCGATCACGTGGAAATATCCGTCCTGCATCCTGCGCGGCGAAGAAAGCCAAGGCGAGTTCTATTCCATCGCCATCGCCAACAACATGCAGCAGGCCGACACCGGGACCAAGATGATCCATCTTGGCAAGAACACCCGATCGCGCATTGTTTCAAAAGGGATTTCTGCGGGCAAGGCGCAGAACACCTATCGCGGTCTGGTGACGATGCACCCGCGCGCCACCAACAGCCGCAACTATACCCAATGCGACAGCCTGCTGATCGGTGATCAATGCGGTGCGCATACCGTGCCCTATATCGAGGTCAAGAACACCTCGTCCCGCGTCGAACATGAGGCGACGACCAGCAAGGTCGATGACGACCAGCTGTTCTATTGCCGCGCGCGTGGCATGGATGAGGAAGAGGCCGTCGCGCTGGTCGTGAACGGCTTCTGCCGCGAAGTGCTGCAGGCGCTGCCGATGGAATTCGCAATGGAAGCGCAGTCGCTGGTCGCGATCTCGCTTGAAGGGTCGGTGGGATGATCGTCACCACGACCAACAGTGTCGAGGGTCGCCGCGTCACCGCCTATCATGGCGTCGTGACCGGAGAGACGATCATCGGTGCCAATATCTTCCGTGACCTGTTCGCAGGCATTCGCGACATCGTGGGCGGCCGTTCCGGCGCCTACGAATCCGCGCTGGCCGAGGCGCGCGAAACGGCCCTGTCGGAAATGCAGGACCGTGCCCGCGCCGCTGGCGGCAATGCCGTGATCGGTGTCGATCTTGACTATGAAGTCATCAACAACATGCTGATGGTGTCCGCCTCGGGCACCGCCGTGACCGTGGAATAGGAACGAAACATGCTGGAAATCAAGAATCTGCACGTCAAACTTGAGGAAGAGGATAAGCAAATCCTCAAGGGCGTGGATCTGACCGTCCCGGCAGGCGAGGTCCATGCGATCATGGGCCCGAACGGTTCGGGGAAATCCACGCTGTCCTATGTGCTGTCGGGCCGCGACGGTTACGAAGTGACCGAAGGTGAGGCCTCGCTGGACGGTGAGGCGCTGCTGGAGATGGAGCCCGAGGAGCGCGCTGCCGCCGGTCTGTTCCTTGCGTTCCAATACCCGGTCGAAATTCCGGGCGTGGGCAACCTGACCTTTCTGCGCACCGCAGTGAACGCTCAGCGCAAGGCACGTGGCGAGGAAGAACTTTCCTCGGCCGAGTTCCTGAAGGTCGTGCGCGAAAAGGCCAAGACCCTGCAGATCGACGCCGACATGCTGAAGCGTCCGGTCAATGTGGGCTTCTCGGGCGGTGAGAAAAAGCGCAACGAAATCCTGCAGATGGCAATGCTGGAACCCCGGATGTGCATCCTGGATGAAACGGATTCGGGTCTGGACGTCGATGCGATGCGTCTGGTGGCCGAAGGCGTGAACGCGCTGCGTTCGCCCGATCGCAGCTTCCTTGTCATCACGCATTATCAGCGCCTGCTGGACCATATCAAACCGGACGTGGTTCACATCATGTCGAACGGCCGCATCATCAAGACCGGCGGCCCTGAACTGGCGCTGGAAGTCGAAAAGAACGGCTACGGCGATCTGCTGGCGGAGGCCAACTGATGGCGGATACGGCTGTTCTTGCCGCCCAGACCCCAACGGTCGAGGGGAAAGCGCGGCCCGGCGATGCGGCGCTAACGGCGCGGCTGGCTGCGCTGGACCTGCCGCAGGGTGGTTTCACCCGCGCGGCCCGCGCCGATGCGGCTGAGCGCCTGCAGGCAATGGGCCTGCCGGGCGCGCGTGACGAATACTGGCGCTATACCGACCCGGCGGCGTTCAACGCACCGAAGGCCACTGCGCTGGACATCCCGGCGCGTGAATCGACCCTGTTTGCGGAAATCGACCGGCTGAAGCTGGTCTTTGTCGATGGCCGTTTCGATGCAGACGCCTCGGACGATCTGGCGGGCGAGGGGTTGGAAATCTCGACGCTGGCCACCGCCGATGCGGGCGATCACTGGGCCGCTGCCTTTTATGGCAAGCTGGAGACCGAGGGGCAGACCCCGGTGAAGCGTCCCTTTGCCGTGCTGAACACGCTGGCAGCCGTCGATGGCGTGCTGATCCGTGTGACGGGGCAGGTCGCGCGTCCGGTGCATCTGATCTATCGCCGCGCCGATGCTGCCGCGGACGTGATGGTGCATCACGTCGTGGCGCTTGAGGAAGGTGCCGAACTGACGCTGCTGGAAACCGGCGCGCTGGGTGCACGTTCGAACGCGGTGCTTGAGGTGGACGTGGCCAAGGGCGCGCGTTTCCATCATATCGCCAGCAAGCGTGCCGACGATGCCAAGGTCGGCATCGGCCATATCTTTGCCCGCGTGGGTGAAGCTGCGCTGTTCAAGTCCTTCTCGCTGGCCGTCAATGGCGAGATGATGCGCAACGAAGGCGTGATCCAGATCCTTGGCGACGACGCCGTGGCACATATTGCCGCCGCCGCACTTGGCGATGGCAGCACCGGCAAGTTCCATCACGACGACACCGTTTTCATCACCCATGCCGCCGAGCGTTGCGAAAGCCGTCAGGTGTTCAAGAAGGTGCTGAAGCACGGTGCGAATGGCATCTTCCAGGGCAAGATTCTGGTGAAACCCGGCGCGCAAAGGACCGATGGCTACCAGATCAGCCAAGGTCTTCTGCTGGACGAAGGCAGCCAGTTTCTGGCCAAGCCCGAGCTGGAGATCTATGCCGACGACGTGAAATGTTCGCATGGTTCGACGACCGGTGCGCTGGATGAAACGGCGCTGTTCTACCTGCGCTCGCGCGGGGTGCCGCGTGAACAGGCGATCGTGCTGCTGGTGCTGTCCTTCCTGGCCGACGCGCTGGATGAGATCGAGGATGACCGTCTGCGCGACGACATTCTTGGCCGTCTGGACGAATGGCTGACCAGCCGGGCTGCAAGCTAAGACCATGCAGTCCGGGATCGTCCCGCGCATTGTGCAAAGCTGGTGGGCGCCGGGCAGGGTGGTTACGTCCCTGCGCGGCATCCCCGACCGGGCGCTGGTCGTCATCCTGATGGCGGCGATGCTGATGTTTCTGGTCGCGCAGACACCTGAACATGCGCGGGCGGCGCATCTGGACCCCTCGGTTCCGATGGCTGCGCGGATGGCGGGGGCTGCGACGGCGGTGCTGTTCATGATGCCGCTGGTGGCCTACGCGCTGGCGGCGCTGGTCGCGGGATTGTCGCGGCTGACACCATGGCGGATTGATCCGCAGGCGTCCCGGCTGGCGCTGTTCTGGGCGCTGCTGGCCGTCGCGCCCGCGATGTTGCTGGCGGGACTGACGGCGGGGCTGGTCGGCCCCGGTCCGGCGCTGACCTTGACCCGCGCGGTGGCGGGCCTTGGTTTTCTGATGATATGGGGCGCGGGGCTGCGTGCGGTGTCCACCGCATCCGCGCAATGACGGAGCATTCATGAATTTCCGCGATCTGGGCGAACTGATGGTGACCACGCTGCGCAATCCGGCGCAGGGCGTGGCGGTGCTGCGCGGGCTGGATCTGTCCATGGCCGAGCGGTGGATGGTGCTGGGCGTGGCCGTCTGCCTGTCGACGCTGCTGGCTGGCATCGCCCGTGTCATGTTTCCGCCCATGTCTCAGGATGCGCTGACAGCGATCCTGTCGGTTCCGATGTCTCTGGCTGTGCTGCAATTGGGGGCCATGGTGATTTCGGCCATCGCCATCACCGTCATCGGACGGGCATTCGGCGGTCAGGGCGCGTTCGATGACGCGGTGCTGCTGATCGGCTGGGTCGAGCTGATCCTTGTCGGGCTGCAGGCTGTGCAACTGGTTGCAATGCTGCTGTTTCCCGGCACTGCTTCGCTGATGTCGATTATCGCCTTTGCCATTTCGGTCTATCTGACGATTGCGATGACCAAGGCGCTGCATGGGTTCCAAAGCACCGCCAAGGTCGCACTTGGGTTCATCGGCAGCGTGTTTCTGCTGGGTTTCGTGCTGTCGATCATCGCCGCCGCATTTGGCATTCTACCGGAGGTCGCTCCATGAGCTTCGACATCGAAAAAGTCCGCGCTGATTTTCCGATCCTGTCGCGTCAGGTCAACGGTCGTCCGCTGGTCTATCTGGACAGCGGCGCATCGTCGCAAAAGCCGCGTCAGGTGATCGACGCGATCACCCGCGCCTATGAGGGTGAGTATGCCAACGTTCATCGCGGCCTGCATTACCTGTCGAACCTCGCGACCGAAAATTACGAACGGGTGCGCGCGATCATCGCGCGTTTCCTGAACGCCCCGCACGAAGATGAGGTGATCTTCACCTCTGGTTCGACCGAGGGGATCAACCTTGTCTCCTATGGCTGGGCCGCGCCGCGGCTGCAGCCGGGCGATGAGATCGTGCTTTCGGTGCTGGAACATCACGCCAATATCGTGCCGTGGCATTTCCTGCGCGAACGTCAGGGCGTGGTGCTGAAATGGGTCGAGCCCGAGCCCGATGGCAGCCTGCCGGCTGAGAAAGTGCTGGCTGCGGTCGGGCCGAAGACCCGGCTTGTTGCGGTGACGCATATGTCGAACGTGACTGGCACGGTGGTCGATGTTGCCGCCATCGCGCGCGGCACGGATGTCCCGGTGCTGGTCGATGGCAGTCAGGGCGCGGTCCATATGCCGGTGGATGTCGGTGCTTTGGGCGTCGATTTCTACTGCATCACCGGGCACAAGCTTTACGGCCCCTCGGGGTCGGGGGCGATCTGGATTTCGCGTGAACGTCAGGCCGAGATGCGCCCCTTTATGGGCGGCGGCGACATGATCCGCACCGTTACGCGCGAAAGCGTGGATTATGCCGATCCGCCGCTGCGGTTCGAGGCGGGGACGCCCGGCATCGTCAACCAGATCGGTCTGGGCGCTGCGCTGGAATACCTGATGGAGCTTGGCATGGAGAATGTCGCGGCCCATGAACGCGGCATCCGCGATTACGCGCGCGACCGGCTGCGCAGCCTGAACTGGGTTTCGGTTCAGGGCGATGCGGCGGACAAGGGTGCGATCTTCTCGTTGACGATGGAGGGGGCACATGCCCATGACATCTCGACCATTCTGGACAAGCGTGGCATCGCCGTCAGGGCAGGGACACATTGCGCCATGCCGCTGCTGGATTTCTTTGGGGTTTCGGCAACGGCGCGCGCCAGTTTTGCGATGTATAACACCAAGGCCGAGGTAGATGTCCTGATCGACGGGCTGGCCTTTTGCCGAGAGCTTTTCGCCTGATCCCCATTGCAGAGCCGCAAGTTAGCGGCTATGCAATCGCAAGGTTGCACCCATAGCTCAGCTGGATAGAGCGCTGCCCTCCGAAGGCAGAGGTCAGAGGTTCGAATCCTCTTGGGTGCGCCATTTTCTTTTAAAATCAATGATTTAACGGCGAGAAAAACTGCTGGGGCTATCTGCTGCAATTTGGTTCAGCACCAGTTCAGCAAGCGAAGAACATCGGCGCAGGGGCTATCCGTGTGCAATCTCTATACGACGAAGCGCACCCCAGCTGAAATCGCGAGCCTCTTCCCGGCGCGCGACAGAACCGGCAATGAGCCGTGGAAAACCGATGTTTATCCCCGATTACCTCGCGCCGATCATCCGGCACGGTGACGAAGGGGCAGAAATGGCGATGGCCCGCTGGGGAATGCCCTCGCTGCCCCGTGGTCTTAAGTCCCGATAGTATGATCAGGCATTCGTGGTTCAGCCACACCAATCATGGCAGCGATTTCAATCTCGGTCAGTCTTGTCACAATCCGTTTTTGATAGTTGAAGGTTCCGCCGGGCAGGGTGTCATCATAGCGTCGCTGACCTTGCACTTGTAGCCGACCTTCAAAGACAAGGTGACGCCTGAAGCGACGGTAGAAAGGCGCGCCCTCGCTTCGTTTGACATCGCCCTCTATCACTCCACAAAAGCAGGTGTTGTCAGATATGGAACAGCCTCCGGTGATTAGGATCGTTCCGACCGTTCCGTCAGTTCTGTAAAAGGCGCGGCCGCTATGTATTCAGTGTTTTCGCGTGTGACGACAGGAGGATTGATGGCGGCGGTGACTTCGGGCGGAACGCGGTCTTTTTGCAGGGGTTGTCTGGGTCCTGCTAGCGCAGCATAGCCAATAGCCTTACCAGCTTCGGCACCAATAGCAGCCCATATGGAGCTTTGTGCCTCGTTATCGTCCCCAATCCCTATCGAGTAGTCGTAGAACCATAAGCAGTCATCAATCGTGACGGTCGGTCTGCCGCGCTTTGCGAGCCTTCTATTCAAATCTTTAAGTGCTTGCTGGGCTTTGATCGACACCAACGCCCTCGCGATCGGCCGGGTTCAATAGATCGAGACATTCATGATAGTGGATGGCGCGATGGCTGACCTTCGCCTCAATACAGATGCGCAAAGCGGCCAAACAGGTTCAGTCGGTGAGGCGCGCCACCAATCCTGTCCTTATCGCCACAGATGGATATGCGCGCTTGGTTGCGGTCGGATGGGACGTGCCCTATAGCCGCGACATTCATTTCGCGGTTTTCTTGCGCATCGGTGGCGGCTTTCAGAATGCCGAAACAGGTTATAAAATTCGCGGTGCCGAACCGCATCTGAGGAATTTGACCCGTGACCTTTTCGGTGGAAGCGGAACTGCGCGCGATCTCGTTGCTGGCGTCAGCGGGCTATTACATGGGCATCCGCATCCGCGAAGCTAAAGCCGATCTTGTTTACAACACGTATCCGCCGCAATGGCAGCAACGCTATCTGGCGATGTCCTACAAGCTGCGCGATCCGATCATCGCCTGGGCCTATGCCAATAACGGCGCCGCACATTGGAGCGATATTGCCCAAAACGATGCGGCTGGCGTGATCGCGGATGCGGCGCGGCATGGGTTGGTGCATGGGCTGGTCGTCACGGTGGGCGCGATCGGCGCGCGCACCATCGCAGGGTTTGCGCGGCCTGATCGTCCTTTTTCGCTAGCCGAGGCGGAGTATCTGCAGGCCGCGTTGCATCGTATGCACCGCCATGCCCGCCCGAAGGCTGTCACGGTGCGCGAATTGCACGCGCTGCGGCTGGTCGCGGCGGGTAAGACCTATGCCATTGCCGCGCATATGCTGGGGATTTCCGAAGGGGCGCTGCGGGCGCGCCTGACCTCGGCACGCAGTCGCCTGGGCGCGCGAACGGTGCCCGAGGCGATCCAGATCGCCCGCCAGCAAAACATCATCTGATGGTGGGCGCACCGTCACCGATGCGCCCGCGAAGGTCAGCTTAGCGCCGCCAGAATACGCGCCCAGCTGCGCGCGCCTTTGGCGAAGCTGTCCAGATCGTATTTCTCATTGGGCGAATGGATGCGGTCATCGTCGCGACCAAAGCCGATCAGCATGGAATCCATGCCAAGGATTTCCTTGAAATCCCCGGCAATCGGGATCGAACCGCCCGCGCCGATATAGGCTGCCTCGCGGCCCCATTCCTGCGAAAGCGCCGTTTTTGCCGCGGCGAAGGCGGGATCGGTGATGTCCATGCGGCTGGCGTGGCTGGCACCGTGGTCGTGGAATTCCACGCGGCAATCGGCGGGCAGGGCGGCGCGGATATGGGCGCGGAACGCATCGCGGATCGCCAGCGGATCTTGCGTCCCGGTCAGGCGGAAGCTGACCTTGGCGCGCGCCTCGGCGGGCAGAACGGTCTTGAAGCCTTCGCCGGTATAGCCGCCGGTGATGCCGTTGATTTCGAAGGTCGGCTGGTTCCAGACCATCTCAAGCCCGGTGCGGCCCTTTTCGCCGATGGGATGTTTCAGGCCGACGCGGGACAGAAATTCGCTGGCGTCAAAGCGCAGGTCGTCCCAATCGGCGCGCAGCTCGTTCGAAAGCTCGGGCACGCCATCGTAAAAGCCGGGCAGAGTGACGCGGCCATTTTCGTCTTTAACGGTCGAAAGCGCGTTCACAAGGATCTGGATCGGGTTTGCCGCCAGCCCGCCGAAGCTACCGGAATGCAGGTCGCGATCGGCGGCGTGGATCACGATTTCCTCGCCATACAAACCGCGCAGCTGAGTTGTGATGGCGGGGCGGCCATCGGAATACATGCCGGTATCGCAGATCATCGCGATGCCCGCGCGCAGTTCATCGGCATTGTCGCGCAGGAACGGCTGCAGGCTGGGCGAGCCGGATTCCTCCTCGCCCTCGAACAGCAGGGTCAGGTCGGTGGGCAGCGCGCCGTGGACGGCTTTCCACGCGCGAAACGCCTCGATAAAGGTCATCAGCTGGCCCTTGTCGTCGGCGGCGCCGCGCGCGCGGATCACGCGGCCAGCAGGGGTTTCCTGAATTTCCGGCTCGAACGGGGGGCGGTCCCACAGGGTCAGCGGATCGACCGGCTGCACGTCGTAATGGCCATAGAACAGCAGGCCGCGACGGTCGCCCTTGGGTGAATGCGCAACGACCATCGGGTGGCCGGGTGTGTCGCGCACCGATGCGTCAAAGCCAAGCCCCGCCAGTTCGGCGCATAGCCATTCCGCCGCATCGCGCACGTCGTCCTTATGCGCCGGATCGGTTGAAATCGACGGGATGCGCAGGAACTCCACTAGACGGTCCAGGGCCTGCGGCAATCCTTTATCCAGCGTTGAAAGAACTTCCTCGATCCGGGAATTATCCTGCATTTTCCGCCTTTCCTTAGCGTTTGGGTCAGACAAAAACCATGGTTCCATGGTCGTAATGCGACATTTTGACCCTGTATTTTCCTTGCCCTGCCGCGTATCTAAGCATGACCCGTGGGACCATGATCCCCCAAGCGACCAAGTTCAAGCAAGGCAAGGGAGCCAGATGGATTATAACGCCGCCCTCGACCAGGCTATCGGTAAATTGCACGAAGAAGGGCGCTACCGCACCTTCATCGACATTGAGCGGCGTAAAGGCTCCTACCCACATGCGACCTGGACCCGCCCCGATGGGACCGAGAGCCAGATCACCGTCTGGTGCGGCAACGACTATCTTGGCATGGGCCAGCATCCGGTTGTTCTGGCCGCCATGCACGAGGCGCTGGACGCCACTGGCGCGGGTTCGGGTGGCACGCGCAACATTTCCGGCACGACCGTCTATCACAAGCGGCTTGAGGCCGAGCTGGCCGATCTGCACGGCAAGCAATCCGCGCTGGTCTTTTCCAGCGCCTATATCGCCAATGATGCGACGCTTTCGACCCTTCGCAAGCTGTTCCCCGGCCTGATCATCTATTCCGATACGCTGAACCACGCCTCGATGATCGAGGGGATCAAGCGCGGTGAGGGGGCCAAGCGCATCTTCCGCCACAATGATGTCGCGCATCTGCGCGAATTGCTGGAAGCCGACGACCCCGAGGCGCCGAAGCTGATTGCCTTTGAATCGATCTATTCGATGGACGGCGATTTCGGCCCCATCGCGGAAATCTGCGATCTGGCCGATGAATTCAACGCGTTGACCTATCTGGACGAAGTGCATGCCGTGGGCATGTATGGCCCCCACGGTGGCGGTGTGGCCGAACGCGACGGGCTGCTGGACCGGATCGACATTTTCAACGGCACGCTGGGCAAGGCCTTTGGCGTGTTCGGCGGCTATATCGCCGCCTCGGCCAAGATGTGCGATGCAGTGCGTTCCTATGCGCCGGGTTTCATCTTTACCACGTCGTTGCCGCCTGCGGTCGCGGCGGGTGCTGCGGCCTCGATCGCGTTTCTGAAAACGGCCGAGGGGCAGTTGCTGCGCGATCAGCAACAGCTGAATGCCCGTATCCTGAAGATGCGCCTGCGCGGTCTGGGAATGCCGATTATGGATCATGGCAGCCATATCGTGCCCGTTCATGTCGGCAACCCGGTGCATTGCAAGGCGCTGTCGGACATGCTGCTGGCCGATTTCGGCATCTATGTGCAGCCCATCAACTTTCCCACCGTGCCACGCGGGACCGAGCGTTTGCGCTTTACCCCGTCGCCGGTGCATTCGCCCAAGGAAATCGACGCACTGGTCAAGGCGATGGACGCGCTGTGGTCGATGTGCAAGCTCAACCGTTCGGCGAATGTCGCCTGACGGTTGAGGGGTGATATGCTCTCGCAGCCGTGATAACCTTGCTTTAATGAAGTTCTGAGACCTTCCCGATTCGGAAGGTGAGCAGCAAGAATGGGGCAGGCGTTGATGATCGGGCTGAGGGGGAATTCCCCAATGCATCATGATGAGCAGGCGGGTTTGCCGCCAGGCTTTGATGATCCGGATATCCGGCTGGGCGACCTGATGCGGGGCGAACGCGCCACGTTGGGCAAGTCGCTTCTGGACGTGCAACGAGAGTTGCGCATCCGCGCGTCTTATGTCGCCGCCATTGAAAACTGCGATATTTCCGCCTTCGACGCGCCCAGCTTCATCGCGGGCTATGTGCGCTCCTATGCCCGCTATCTGGGGATGGACAGCGACTGGACATTCCGCCGCTTTTGTCAGGAATCGGGCTTTCAGCCGTCGCATGGCATGATGGCGCAGGCAGCGGGACCCAAACCGCAGCGCCGCCCGTCTGACCCGGCCGAGGCGTTGGCAAATCCGCATCCTATCTTTCTGCCCAAGCCTGAAAGCATGTGGTCCTCGATCGAGCCGCGGGCCATCGGCTCGGTTCTGGTCATGGCGCTTCTGGCCTGTGGTCTGGGCTATGGCGGCTGGTCCGTCCTCCAAGAGGTGCAAAAGGTCAACCTGACGCCGGGCAATCAGGCACCGGGCGTCATCGCCACGCTTGACCCCGTGCAAGAGGCGGCCGAACCCGAGATGATCGAATCCGCGCAGGTCAACCTGCCGCGTCCCGAGGGTCTGGATCGCACCTATCGCCCGCAAGCCCTGGAAGTGCCCGTCCTGATTGCGCGCGATGGCCCCATTGCCGCCATCGATCCGGGTCTGAACGCCCCTGCGATGCAACCCGAAACCATTGTGACCAGCGTGGACATCGCGGCTGGTGCGGTGTCGCCCGCCGTCGCTGCGGGCAAAGTCTTTGGCCCCGAAATTCCTGAAGATACCGCAGTGGTCCGAACCGTGGCCCCGGACGCCGCCGGGATCGAGATTTTGGCCGCGCGCCCCGCCTGGGTCCGCGTCACCTCGGCTGACGGCACGATCCTTCTGGAAAAGACCATGGATGCGGGCGAACGCTTTTCCCTGCCCAAGCTGGAAGCGCCGCCGATCCTGCGCGCGGGCAATTCCGGCGCGGTCTATTTCGCGGTGAACGGCCAGACCTATGGCCCCGCTGCACCGGGCGCGAACGTTGTCAAGAACGTGGAACTTTCGCCCGAGGCGCTGACGGCCAAGCTGGCCTTTGCCGACCCCAAGAAAGACCCGGAACTGGCGCAGATGATCGCGCTTGCATCCGCCGATCCGGTCGAGCCGAAAAAGGTTCAGGAATAATCACACGGGTCACGGCTGCGGCATCCTGCGCGGGCTTTTGCCTTGGGTGGGTTGCCCGTCGGGCCGCATGGGCCTATCTGTGACGCAAACCTTCCCGCGCTCAAAAGGCCATCGCCATGTCGCATAATCCGATCCGTCCCTGGCGCAATATCGACCGGCGCAAATCGCGTCAGATCATGGTCGGGCGCGTTCCCGTGGGGGGCGATGCGCCGATCAGCGTCCAGACCATGACGAACACGGATAGCAGCGACGTGCGCGCCACGCTGGACCAGATCATCCGCGCGGCGGATGCGGGTGCAGACATCGTGCGCGTCTCGACCCCCGACCAATCCTCGACGCAGGCTTTGCGCGAAATCTGCCGCGAAAGCCCGGTGCCGATCGTGGCCGACATCCATTTCCACTACAAACGCGCGATCGAGGCCGCCGAGGCGGGCGCGGCCTGCCTGCGCATCAACCCCGGCAATATCGGCGACGCGGCCCGCGTGCGCGAAGTGATCAAGGCGGCCAAGGACCATGGCTGTTCGATCCGCATCGGCGTGAACGCGGGCAGTCTGGAAAAACACCTGCTGGAAAAATACGGCGAGCCTTGCCCGGATGCGATGGTGGAATCCGGCCTGGATCACATCAAGATCCTGCAAGACAACGATTTTCACGAATTCAAGATCAGCGTCAAAGCCTCCGACGTGTTCCTGGCCGCCGCCGCCTATCAACAACTGGCCGAGGCGACCGACGCCCCCATTCACCTTGGCATCACCGAGGCGGGCGGCTTCGTCGGCGGCACGGTGAAATCCGCCATCGGGCTTGGCAATCTGCTGTGGATGGGCATCGGCGACACGATCCGCGTCAGCCTCTCTGCCGATCCCGTCGAAGAGGTGAAGGTCGGCTTCGAGATCCTGAAATCGCTTGGCCTGCGCACCCGCGGCGTGCAGATCATTTCCTGCCCCAGCTGCGCGCGTCAGGGCTTCGACGTCATCAAGACGGTCGAAACGCTGGAAAAACGGCTTGAACACATCAAACAACCGATGAGCCTTTCGATCATCGGCTGCGTGGTCAACGGCCCCGGAGAGGCGCTGATGACCGATATCGGCTTTACCGGCGGCGGTGCGGGCGCGGGCATGGTCTATCTTGCGGGCAAACAGAACCACAAGATGACCAATGACCAGATGGTCGATCACATCGTCGAGCTGGTGGAAAAACGCGCCGCCGAACTCGACGCTGCCGCAGCCCAAGCCGCGGAATAGCGGCAGACCCGCAGGCCGAATGCCAAAAACCTGCGCCGACATATGAAAAAGGGGCGGCAAGCCCACCCCTTCTTAGTTCTGCAAATACCCAAATCGCGCCGCAGCCACAGGCGCGGCGGCGGGCCGCTCTCAGCCCTCTTTCGCCGCCCGGATCTGTTCAACCGCAGCCGCCATTCCCGATTGCGGGATGCCACGTAGCATCTCGCCTTCGATGATAAAGGTCGGGGTGCCCTGAATGTTCATGCCCTGCGCAAGCTGCTTGTTGGCGCGCAGAACGGCCATGACCTCTTCGCCGTTCATGCGGTCGATGACGGCTTTGGGATCGGCACCGACTTCCTCGGCCAGCTTGGTCAGGCTTTCCAGATTGACCGGCCCGCGTGACGCCATAAGCGCATCATGCGCCTTCTTATAGGCATCGGGCCCCGCAACCTGCTGCAGCGAAACCGCAAAGCGTGCGGCCATTTCGCTTTCCGCAGTCAGGATCGGGAATTCCTTGATGATGAAACGGATATTTCCGTCCTTCTGGACCAGTTCTTCAAGCTCGGGGTTTACCTTCTTGCAGTAACCGCAGCGGTAATCCACGAATTCGACCAGCGTGATGTCGCCGTCCGGGTTGCCGCCGACCCAGCTATGGCCGTCGTCAAAGATTGCGTCCCTGTTCTGTTCGACCAGCAGCTTGTCGTTCTTGCTTTCATCGGCCATGCGACGTTCTTCCATGGCGTTGATCGCTTCGACGAGCACCTCGGGATTGGCCATCAAATAGTCGCGGACGGCAGCACCGAAGGCGGCTTTTTCGGTGTCGTTCATCGCGGCGGGATCAAAGGCCATTGCGGGCAGGGCGGTCGCCGTCAGCAGGGCGGCGGTCAGAATGGCTTTCATCGGATGTCCTTTCATTTGGCGCGAAGCTTGACCCGCAGTGCAAGCCATTGCAAGCCGCGAAGGTTCCATGCGGCGCACGCTTCACGCGGGCTTGACCGCTTGCGCTTGACCCGACCCGTTCAAGTTGTGATACCGCTGAAAAACCATGAGGGATCAGATGAAACAGTCGCGCCGGGGGCAGGTCGATCCCTTCATCGTCATGGACGTCATGGAAGCCGCCCGCAAGGCTGAGGCCGCAGGCCGCCACATCATCCACATGGAGGTGGGCCAACCCTCGACCCCGGCGCCGGCGGGGGCGCGGCGGGCGCTGGCCTTGGCGTTGGAACAACCTTTGGGATATACGGTCGCGCTGGGTCTGCCCGCGCTGCGCCAAGGCATCGCGCAACTTTACCGTCGCTGGTATGGCGTCGATCTGGACCCCGCCCGCGTGGTCGTGACGCCAGGCAGCAGCGGCGCGTTCATTCTTGCCTTTTCCGCGCTGTTCGATGCTGGCGACCGCGTGGCGCTGGGTGAGCCGGGTTATCCCAGCTATCGCCAGATCCTGCGGGCCATGTCGCTGGAACCCGTGGGCATCCCGACCCGTCCCGAGGACCGCTATCAGCCGCGCCCGCAGGATTTGCCGCAGGCGCAGGGTTTGATCCTTGCCTCGCCCGGTAATCCGTCGGGCACGGTGCTGCGGCGCGATGAACTGGCGGCGCTGACCGCGCGCGCGGCAGAATTGGGGATGGCCGTCATCTCGGACGAAATCTATCACGGTCTGGATTACGGCGCCGGGTTCCATTCCGCGCTTGAGGTGACGGATGATGTTTTCGTCATCAACAGCTTTTCCAAGTATTTCAGCATGACCGGCTGGCGCGTCGGCTGGATGGTCGTGCCGGAACACATGATCCGCACCGTCGAGCGCATTGCACAGAACATGTTCATCTGCCCGCCGCATGCCAGTCAGGTCGCGGCCCTTGCCGCACTGGATTGCATCGACGAGGCGGACCAGAACCTTGCCGTTTATGCCGAAAACCGCCGCCTGATGCTTGAGCGGTTGCCGCAGATCGGCTTTGACCGCATCGCTCCGCCCGAAGGCGCATTCTATATCTATGCCGATGTGTCGGCGCTGACGACCGACAGCCTTGGTTTCGCCGCCGAGATTCTGGACAAGGCAGGCGTCGCCGTGACGCCGGGGCTGGATTTCGACCCGCATCGCGGCGCGCAGACGCTGCGCTTCAGCTATGCCGGATCGACCGCCGACATTGCCGAGGGACTGGAGCGCCTTGCCCGCTTCATGGCCGCGCGATGAGATGGCTTTGCGCGCTTTTGCTGGTATTGCTGGCCGTGCCCGCATGGGCCCAGGCCGAGCGTTCGGCATTGGCGCGGGTCGATCTGGTCAACTCCTCGCTGGTGGCCGAGGGGCGGGATCGCGGCAGACCACGCCCGCTTGAACTGGAACTGACCATCAGCCAGCCCGTGCCTTACCGGGTGTATTTTCTGGACGGCCCGCCGCGCCTTGTCGTGGATTTCCGCGAGATCGACTTTGCGGGCACCGATGCCAATGCGCTGCGGGGGCGCGAACTTGTCCCGGCATTGCGCTGGGGGCGGTTTCGTCCGGGCTGGTCGCGCATGGTCATGGAACTGCCCGGCCCATACGCGCTGCGCACGGCGGTGCAGGCGCCGGCCAGGGGCGGCGCAGCAGGTGCGCTGGTCCGCCTGGACATCGAGCCGGTCGAGGCCGAAGATTTCGTGACGCGCGGCAATGCGCTGTCGGCGCTGTGGGATCTGCCCAAGCCCTCGGCCATCGCGCCACCTGAGGCGCATCGCCATACGGGCCGCCCCCTGCGCATCGCGATCGACCCCGGCCATGGCGGGCACGATCCGGGCGCACAGGTCGGCGCGATATACGAGGCGGCGGTGATGCTGGGATTTGCCCGCGAACTGACCGAAACCCTGACCCGCGCCGGGTTCGAGGTCGTGCCCACGCGCACCGATGACAGCTTCGTGCCGTTGGAACAGCGCATGACCATCGCGCGGGCGGGCAGGGCCGATCTGTTCATCTCGCTTCACGCAGATGCCTTGCCGGTCGGGCAGGCGGCCGGCCTGTCGCTATATACGTGGAATCAGGATGCCGACGACCGCGCGTCGCGCGAACTGGCGATCCGCCACGACCGCGACGATCTGCTGTCCGGGGTGGACCTGCAAGGTGCCGACGATCAGGTGGCGAATGTGTTGATGGACCTTGCCCGCATGGATACCCAGCCCCGCTCCGAGGCTTTTGCGAAATTCGTCGTCTCGGAGCTGAACAAGGCCGGGCTTGCGATGCATAGCCGCCCGATCCGGGGCGCGGCGTTTTCGGTCCTGAAATCACCCGACATCCCCTCGGTTCTTGTGGAACTGGGCTTTCTGACCGATCCGGGCGACCGGGCGAACCTGTTCGATCCGGCGTGGCGCGCGCAGACCGCACAGGCCATCGCGCGGGGGATCGGCGCATGGGCGCAGGACGATGCGATCCGGGCCGGTCTTTCGCGTCGCTGAAACGCCTTGTTGCTTTGACTGAACCCTTTGCTGCAACTATAGAGGCGGGGAGTAAATCCCTGAGGCCGGGCTATTGTTGCGCATCGTAATGTCGTTCTTCGGTGCGATCTTCTCATGGATCGTAACCGGTTTGTTTTTTCTCGCCCTGACCATCGGGGCGGTGTTCTGGATGTATTCGCGTGACCTGCCAAGCCATGAACAGCTTGCACAATACACGCCCAAGACCATCAGCCGCATCTATTCCGGCGAAGGTAAGCTGATCGACGAATTCGCCGAGGAACGGCGCATCTTCGTCCCGATCGCCGATATTCCCGATCTGGTAAAGCAGGCCTTTATCAGCGCCGAGGACAAGAATTTCTATCATCACCACGGCTTCGACCCGCGCGGCATGATTGGCGCGCTGGTGCAGGCGGTGCAGTCGCGCGGTGAAAACGTGCGCGGCGCATCCACCATCACGCAGCAGGTGATGAAGAACTTTCTGCTGTCGTCGGATCGCAGCATCGAGCGCAAGGTCAAGGAACTGATCCTTGCCAACCGGCTGGAACAATCGCTGTCCAAGGACCAGATCCTTGAGCTGTATCTGAACGAGATTTTTCTGGGTCAGAACAGCTTTGGCGTGGCCGCTGCGGCCCAGACCTATTTCAACAAGTCGCTGTCCGAACTGTCCCCGCACGAGGCGGCGATGCTGGCATCCATGCCTCAGGCTCCGGGGCGGTATCATCCCGTCCGCGCCAAGCAGCGCGTGACCGAACGGCGCAACTACGTCCTGCATGAGATGTGGCAGAACGGTTATATCACCGAAGCGACCTATAAGTCCGAGGCGGAACTGCCGCTGCGCTCGGTCCAGAATGGCGATTTCCCGGCCTTTCAGCAGCAATTGCCGCCGCGCGATTACTTTACCGATGAAATCCGCCGCCAGCTTTCGCGTGAATTCGGTTCGGACGAATTCTTCAGCGGCGGCCTGGCGATCCGCGCGACCGTCGAGCCCGATCTGCAAAAGCTGGCGGCCCGATCGCTGCAACGTGCGCTGGAACGCTATGACCGCGGTCGCGGTGTCTGGCGCGGCACAAAGCAGGTGATCCCCGCCGACGACTTGGCAACCGAGGAAAAATGGCGTGCCGCCCTGTCCGCCGCCCCGGTTCCGCGCGACATTCAGGGCTGGTATCCCGCCGTGGTGCTGTCGCTGGGGGCCAACAATGCCGAAATCGGCATCGAGGGCGAAGAGGGCACTGCCGAAATCCCCGCCAAGGACGTGCAATGGGCCCGCAAACGGCTGGATGACGGACGTCTTGGTCCGCGTGCCCGCGTGGCATCCGATCTGCTTTCTGTGGGCGACGTGGTGCTTGTGCGCCAGATGACCAGCGACGACGATGGCAGCTTCATCCGCTGGACGCTGCGGCAGGTGCCCGAGATCGAAGGCGGCTTCATGGCTATGGACGTGAACAACGGCCGCGTCATCGCCATGCAGGGTGGCTTTTCCTATCAAAGCTCGGTCTTCAACCGTGCAACGCAGGCGCAACGCCAGCCCGGTTCCAGCTTCAAGCCGTTCGTCTATGCGGCGGCGCTGGATTCCGGCTTCAACCCCGCGACGATCGTGGTTGATGAGCCGATCACGCTGAACACGCCGCAGGGACTTTGGACGCCCAAGAACTCGTCCGGCAAGTTCTATGGCCCGACCACGATGCGGACCGGGATCGAACAGTCGCGCAACCTGATGACCGTGCGGATCGCGCAGGATATCGGGATGGAAACGGTCGCCACCTATGCCGAGAAATTCGGGGTCTATGATCAGCTGACGCCGTTTCTTGCCAATGCGCTGGGGGCGCAGGAAACCACGCTGTTCAAGATGGTCGCTGCCTATGCCATGTTCGCAAACGGCGGCGAGCGGGTCGAACCGACGCTGGTGGACCGCGTGCAGGACCGCATGGGCCGCACGATCTATCGTCACGACCGCCGCGAATGCATCAACTGTGATCAGGCGAATCTGCCCGCGGGCGCTGCACCCGCCATTGCATCGAACCGCGAACGGGTGATGGATGCGGTCACCGCCTATCAGCTGACTTCCATGATGGAAGGGGTGGTCAAGCGCGGCTCGGGTCGTGGTGTGAACCTGTCGGTTCCGGTGGCGGGCAAGACCGGCACGACCAACGACGCCAAGGACGTGTGGTTCATCGGCTTCACCTCGAACATCGTGGCGGGCTGTTATCTGGGTTATGACCAGCCGCGCACGCTGGGCGAAGATGCCTTTGGCGGCACGCTTTGCGTTCCGGTGTTCAACGAATTCATGCGCGAAGTGGTCAAGGAATATGGCGGCGCCGCCTTCAAGGTTCCGCCGGGCGGCCATTTCGTCAACGTGGACCGCTTTACCGGCGCGATCCTTGGCCCCAATGCCAAGGGTCCGAACGTGATTGCCGAATACTTCCGCGACGGGCAGGATCTTAGCGGGTTGGGCATCGTGGACGGCGGCTTTGCGCGTGTCGATCCGGCGACCTTGCCGATGTTCACCCAGCCCAGCGATCGCGGGCAGGCGGTGACCACATCGACCGGGAAAAAGCGCGTGATCCCGAAAAAGGCCGATTTCGGCACGCTGTCATCGGGCGGGCTTTACTGATCACGGGCGGGGTGGCTTGCGAGAGGCTGCTCTGCACGTTATCAGTCGTGCCTTGATCCGTTTCCTAAGAGTGAAGCCCATGCGCGCCGAGACCCAAGCCACCATTGATGCGATCCGCAAGTCGCTGAAACTGATCGGTCAGCGCATGGATTGGGAAACCGCGCCGCATCGTCTGGAAGAAATGAACGCCATGATCGAGGCGGGCGACATCTGGTCCGAGCCGGAGCGCGCGCAAAAGATGATGCGCGAACGTCAAAGCCTGATCGACGCCGTGGAAAGCTATCGCCGGATCGAAAGCGGGCTGTCGGACAATGCCGAACTGATCGAACTGGGCGAAGCCGAGGGCGATGCCGAGATCGTGGCAGATGCCGAAGCCTCGCTGAAGGCGCTGGCCGAAATGGCCGCGCAGAAAGAGCTTGAGGCGCTGCTGAACGGCGAGGCGGATTCCAACGACACGTTTTTGGAAATCAACGCCGGCGCCGGTGGTACGGAAAGCGCCGATTGGGCATCCATGCTGGCGCGGATGTATGTCCGCTGGGCCGAAAAGCAGGGCTATAATGTCGAGCTTTTGTCGGAAACGCCGGGCGAGGAGGCGGGCATCCGCTCGGCCGCCTATAAGATTTCTGGCCATAATGCCTATGGCTGGCTGAAATCGGAATCGGGCGTGCATCGTCTGGTCCGCATCTCGCCCTACGATTCGGCGGCGCGGCGGCACACGTCTTTTTCCTCGGTCTGGGTCTATCCGGTGGTGGACGACAATATCGAGATCGATATTCCCGACAAGGACATCCGCATCGACACCTATCGGTCGTCGGGCGCGGGCGGTCAGCACGTGAACACCACCGACTCGGCGGTGCGGATCACCCACTTGCCCACCGGCATCGTCGTGACGAGTTCCGAAAAGTCGCAGCACCAGAACCGCGCCAACGCCATGGCGGCGCTGAAGGCGCGGCTTTACCAGATGGAACTGGACAAGCGGAATGCCGAGATCAACGCCCAGCACGCGGCCAAGGGCGATGCAGGCTGGGGCAACCAGATCCGGTCCTATGTGCTGCATCCTTATCAGATGGTGAAGGATCTGCGGACCTCGCACGAGACGTCGGACACGCAAGGCGTGTTGGACGGCGATCTGGATGCGTTCATGGCCGCGACGCTGGCACTTGACGTTGCAGGCAAGTCGCGGGCCGAGGCGCAGGCCGAGGACTGATGCCGCGCGGATCTGCCATGCCGTGCTGACGGCTGGCGTGGTGAATTTGGGTATTTGGGGAACTAAGAAGTCGTCAGGTTGCCCAGAAATCCCCAGCCTCGGGTCCGATGCGGATCATGAGGCGGTCGAATTCCATCCGGCGCGTGGTCGCTGGTATGGCGCGTAGCAGCACTTCGAGCAGGTCCGGCGGGCAGAAATTGTGATCGCGGCGCAGGTCTAGCATTTCGCTGCGCAGATCGTCGCGCGTGGGCCAGGGGCGGGGCGGCGCGATCTGCCAGTCGGCGACGAAGATGGCGCGCAGGATCGCAGGCAGCAGGTTTGCGAAATCCAGCGCATCCTGCACACAAATGCGGGCGCGGAATGCGTGAAGCACCGCCTGCGTTCCGGTATAAAGCACATTGTCGGATATGATCAGCGTTTCGTCGCGCAGGTCTTTCAGGAAGCCGCGCCATTCGTCGGTCGCGTGGCGATAGGTGAATGGCATGGGCATGTCCGCTTTCCCGTGTTGCGTGGTCCGAGGGTGTGGGGTGAGGTCTGAAAACGCAACCTTTCCATGCTGCGCTGCGGCGATATACTGCGGGTGACCGGAACGGGGGTCCTGATGGCACGACGCATCAATCTGGCTTTGCAGGGCGGGGGTGCGCATGGCGCCTTTGCATGGGGTGTGCTGGAACGGTTGCTGGAGGATGACGGGATCGAGATTTCCGGCATAAGCGGCACATCGGCGGGGGCGCTGAACGGTGCCGCGTTGGCTGCGGGGTTGGCAAGCGGTCCCGGCAGGCGCGGGCGCGATGCGGCGCGGGAAAATCTGGACTATATCTGGTCGCAGGTCAGCCAGCTGAGCGATAATCGCATGGTGCGCTGGATGCATTCGATGTTTCCCGTGCCGCGTGGATTGCAGCGCCTGACCGAGATGATTTCGCCTATTGCCTGGATGGAAAGCCTGACGCGGGTGTTCAGCCCCTATGATTACGGGCCGTTCTATTCCAATCCACTGGCCGCCATCCTGCGCGAGATGCCGCATCCCCGGCTGGATACCGGGCGCGGGCCGCAGCTTTTCGTGACCGCGACAAATGTGCGCACAGGCCGCATCCGTGTCTTTGGCGGGGCCGAGGTCACGCCGGATGCCATCATGGCCTCGGCTTGTCTGCCCACGCTGTTTCGTGCGGTCGAGATCGACGATCCCAAGACCGGGCGGCGTGAGGCGTATTGGGATGGCGGCTATTCCGGCAATCCGGCGCTGTTTCCGCTGTTCCATCCCGATCTGCCGCGGGATGTGGTGATCGTAAACATCAATCCTATGCTGCGGGACGTTGTGCCGCGGACGCCGGGCGAGATTCAGGACCGGATCAATGAAATCAGCTTCAATACCTCATTGCTGCGCGAATTGCGGGCGATCAACTTCGTCAAGCGTCTGCATGGCGAGGATCGCCTGACCGGGCGCCCGATGAAGAACGTGCTGGTGCATATGATCATGGATGATTGCCTGATGACCTCGTTGAGTGCGGGCAGCAAGCTGGTGCCGGAGCCGGGATTGCTGGGCACGATGCACGAGGCGGGATACCGCGCCGCCGACCGGTTTCTGGCAGGCGACGCGGAAAATCTGGGGCAGCGTGATTCCGTCGATCTGCCCGCCCTGTTCAGTTAGGCCATCGCCGCCGCGATGCGGGCCGCGACGCGGGCATTGTTCAGGACCAGCGCGATATTGGCGTCCAGCGAACGGCCCTGGGTCAGCTCGAATATCCGTTGCAGCAGGAATGGCGTCACCGACTTCGCCGCGATGCCCTGGCTTGCCGCCTCGGCCAGGGCCTGTTCCACGACCGGGATCATGGTCGCGCGGGGGATTTCGTCGGCTTCGGGGATCGGGTTCACCACCAGTTGCCCGCCGATCAGGCCCAGCTTGGCGCGCATCTGTGCCGATGCGGCGATCTGCGCCGGGTCATCCATGCGCAGCGGTGCGGCAAGGCCGGATTCGCGCGACCAAAAGGCCGGAAGCTGATCCTGACCAAAGGCGATGACGGGCACGCCCAGCGTTTCCAGCACCTCAAGGGTTTTGGGCAGGTCAAGGATCGCCTTGGCCCCTGCGGCGACCACCGTGACCGGCGTGCGCGACAATTCCTGCAGGTCGGCGGAAATGTCAAAGCTGAGTTCGGCGCCCCGATGCACGCCGCCGATGCCGCCGGTGGCAAAGACGTGGATGCCCGCCAGATTGGCGCAGATCATCGTTGCTGCGACCGTAGTGGCCCCGGTGCGGCCAAGCGCGCAGCAGGCGGCCAGATCGGCGCGCGACAGTTTCATCACCTGATCGCCCGGCGTCGATGCCAGCGTTTCCAGTGTGGCATCGTCCAGACCGATATGGATGCGACCGCCGATGACCGCGATGGTCGCGGGGATGGCCCCGGCTTCGCGCACCGTCGCCTCGACCCGGCGCGCGACCTCAAGGTTCTGCGGATAGGGCATCCCGTGGGTGATGATGGTCGATTCCAGCGCGACGATGGGCGCGCCATTGGCACGGGCGGCCTCGACCTCGGGGGAGAATACCAGCAGGTCGTTCATGCGATGTCCTTTTCGATGGCGGTTGGGGCTGTGGCGTCCTGCGCCGTGACATGGGTGGATGCCGCGTCGATTGCGGCGGCAAGGGCGGTTTGGCGGTCGGCGCCCGACAATTCGGCGGCCAGATGCGCGGCCAGAAACGCATCGCCCGCGCCGGTCACGCGCGATGCGACAATGGGTGGCGGAACAAGCGTCAGGGTCGGGCGGTCCTGCATCGCGTCGGCAGCGGCGCGTGGACCGTCTGTCACGATCACGCGCGATGCGCCCATGGCCACGACCGCCTCGGCCGCATCGACTGCGGAATGGAAGCGGCGTCCGGCCAGCGCCTCGGCCTCAAGCCGGTTGATATGGAAGACCGAGCTGGGGTGCTTCAACAGCGGCGCAAGGCGCGTCGCCTTGTCGGGACTGGCGGGAACGATGCGCAATTCGGCCAGCGCAAGGCAGGGGTCGGCAGCGATCAGTGCCAGCGTTTCCAGCGTGGGGTTGCCGTCAACCACCAACACGCCTTGCCAGGGCGACTGGGCCGAACCCAGCGTGCCGTCGCGCATCGGCCCAAGGATGCCAAGCCCGGCCGCCTCAAGCCCATGCGCGTCGGCGATGGCGGCGACAAGGCCACCCGGCGCCTCGATCGCCATGTAAAGATCGGTGGGCAGCGGGCCGTCGCGGTAAAGCCAGTCGATCGCGACGCCATGCCGCGCGGTTTCGTGGATCAGCGAATCGCCCGGTGCGTCACGCCCCACGGCGGACAGGATCGCGGGCGACAGCCCAAGGCGGGCCAGCGCAATCGCCACGTTCAGCGCGACGCCGCCGGGGCGTTGATGGATGCGGCCCGCCACATCGTCGCCATGCGCCAGCGGCACCGGGCTATGGCCGATCACATCCCAGAGCATTGCGCCAAGGCAGATGATCCGGGGCTGGTCAGGCATGGCGGGCTCTTGTGGAAAGGGCGGGTTCCGCCGGGAACATCGCCTGTTGCGATCAATGCGGCACGGGAACCGGGTGAGAGGCTGGACAACGACCCAAGCGGGGCTCGTTACGGCTGCTTCCTTCCGGACCTGACCGGGTTGGCGAGGCGCTTACCCGCGCCAACCTCTCGCCGCCTATCTAGGCGCGGTGCGCGCGGGATGCAAGCACTTCGGCGCGGGAAAGATCGGGACGGGTCAGGCGGCGGGGTGCGGGGATTCGCCCTGTGACCCAAAACAACATTTATCATCTGGGCCGAAAATGTGCCGCTGCAGCCCGCCGCTGCGGTAAAACAGTCCTATTGTCATGGCAGCCTTTGCAGGCTGGTGGGCACAACCCCAAGCAGTTCAAGCATTTTGGATGAATTTTGCTGCACTGCGGAGAATTGTCGCATGAATGTGCTATGACGGCGTGGTCATAAGGGAATTTATGCAACCACAGATTGTTGTCGGCGAAAGCGCACTTGTCCCTTTCCGGTGGTCTTGCAAGCATGATTAGAATACGGTTAACAGCACTCAACCTCTCGAATTATCCGGTGGAATATGAAATTCTCGACGCGGCAGGACACCGATCTGGCTGCTGATGCGCTGTTCCGCGCGGTCAGCGATTTCCCCAGGCTTGAACGTATCTTGCTGCGCCGCGGCGCGACTGTGCGGCGGGTGGATGGAAATCCGCAACCGGGGCGCGGGAATGCCTGGCAGATCGGCTTTGACTGGCGCGGCAAGCAACGCGACCTTTCATTGAAAGTCGCGACCTTCAATCCGCCCCAGCAACTGACCTTTGCCGGTCAGTCCGAGCAGTTCAACATCGACGTCCAGATTACCGTCGTGGCCCTGACCCCGACGAAATCGCGCCTGATATTCGAGGTGGACGTGCAGCCCCGCGGCATGAAGGCGCGGCTGATGCTGCAAACGGCGAAGCTGGGCAAGGCGCAGCTTGACCGCAAATTCTCGCAACGGATCGGTGAATTCGTTGATCGTCTGGCGGCCGAGCAATATACCTGACGGCAATTGCCCGGCCTGCATCGGGTCAGGCGGTTTCCGCCGCCTGTTCGGCCCGCAGCGGATCGGCGGGGTAGACGCCCAGAATTTCAAGGCTTGACGTGAAATAGGCCAGTTCCTCTAGCGCGCGGGCGACATTGGGGTCTTCGGGATGGCCTTCGATGTCGGCATAGAACTGCGTCGCGGTGAAGATGCCGTCCACCATGTAGCTTTCCAGCTTGGTCATGTTGACGCCATTGGTCGCGAAACCGCCCATCGCCTTGTAAAGCGCCGCCGGAATGTTGCGCACGCGAAACACGAAAGTGGTCATCATCGTCGCGCTGCCGGCCAGTCCGTCGCGCCGCGCGTAATTCGGCTCGCGCGACATGATCAGGAAACGGGTCGTGTTGTTCTGCCGGTCCTCGATCCCCGAGGCAAGCTCGTCCAGCTTGTAGATTTCACCGGCAAGGGGGGCGGCCAGCGCGGCCAGCGATTTCTCGCCCCGGCGCGCGACTTCCATGGCGGAACCTGCGGTATCCGCGCCAGTGATGCTGCGGATGTCGTGCTGTTTCAGAAAGCCCCGGCATTGACCCAGCAGGACCGTATGGCTCATGGCGTCGGTCACGTCCTCGATCCTGGCACCCGGCACGCCCAGCAGGCTGATGCGGACGCGCACGAAACCTTCGTCGATGATGTGCAGCCCGCTTTCGGGCAGCAGGTGGTGGATGTCGGCCACCCGGCCATAGGTCGAATTTTCGACCGGCAGCATTGCCAGTTCGGCGCGGCCCGAACGAACGGCATCGATCACGTCCTCGAACGTGCGGCAGGGCAGGGCCTCCATCTGCGGACGATAGAATCGGCAGGCCTGATGGCTATAGGCGCCCGGTTCACCCTGAAATGCGATCACGTTCTTGGTCATGAGACAAAGCCCCTTTGCGGGCCGTGGCGGGCATGGCACGCCATCGGCCCAGTTCCATGCGGAGCCGACAACTATACCTTGATCGCTCGAAACAAAAGCGCATAGATACAAGGCATCCACGGACAGTCCACAGGGGGGAGCCGCAGACATGTTCGACACGATGACCATCACAAAGGCCGCTGGCGCCTTTATCGGCGCTGCGCTGTTCCTTATGCTGATGAGCTGGGCCGCGTCGGGCATTTATCATGTCGGCTCTGCCGGCCATGGTGCCGAGGGCGAGGAGCACGCGCAGGCCTATACCATTCCCGTTCCGGAAAGCGCCGAAGGCGGTGATGCCGCCGCTGATGCAGGCCCGGATTTCGCCACCGTCATGGCATCCGCCGATGCCGCCGCTGGCGAAAAGGTTTTTGCCAAATGCAAAGCCTGTCACAAGCTGGACGGGTCCGACAGCACCGGCCCGCATCTGAACGGCGTCGTCGGTCGTGCCGTCGCCAGCGCCGCAGGCTTCAACTATTCCGATGGGATGAAGGCCCATGTCACCGACGCGCCCGACTGGACGCCCGAGGCGCTTGAGCATTTCCTGCTGAACCCCAAGGCCGCGGCACCTGGAACCAAGATGACCTTTGCCGGTCTGCCCAAGGTCGAAGATCGCGCGAATCTGATCGCCTATCTGGAAACGCAGCAATAATCCGGCGCATTGCCGCTTGCTGGGGCGTCCCGCCGGGGCGCCCTTTCGCTTTTCGGGGCCGGGGGCCTCATCACGCATTTGCTTGTTGAACCGACGCGCAGCATTGGTAGCGTGACCCAAAGGCGCAAGGCCGGTTCGAGCCAAGAGGATCACCAAGACCCGATGACGATGCACATGCTGCGACATGCCCCGATGGTTGCGCTTCTGGCGCTTTTGCCCACCGCCTTGCTGGCGCAGGGACCGTCCACGACGCCCGAGGGGCAGACCATCGTATCAAATGGCATCGCGACCTTCGGTCAGCCCGAATTGCCCGCCGATTTCAAGCATCTGCGCTATGTGAACCCCGATGCGCCCAAGGGCGGCGAGATTTCGGAATGGGCGCTTGGCGGCTTTGACAGCTACAATCCCTTTACCCATCGCGGGCGTGCCGGGCCGCTTTCGGTCATCATGCTGGAACGCCTGATGGAGGATGCGGTCGATGAACGCGGCTCCTCCTATTGCCTGATCTGCGAGACGATCGAATATCCCGAAAGCCGCGACTGGGTGATCTTCAACCTTCGCCCCGAGGCCAAGTTTTCGGACGGCACGCCGCTGACCGCGCATGACGTGCTGTTTTCATTTGAGCTTTTGCGCGACAAGGGTCTGTCGTCCTATCGCACCGGAATCGCCAAGATGGTCGCCAAGGCCGAGGTGCTGGACGATCACCGCATCAAGTTCATCTTTCAGCCCGGCTATCCGCGCCGCGATGTGATCCAGCAGGTGGGCAGCCAGATCGTCTTTTCCCGCGAAGATTTCCGCAAGAACAAGCGCGACATCGAGCAATCATCCGACAAGCCTTATCTTGGGTCCGGCCCCTATGTCTTTGACAGCGCCGAAATGGGGCGGTCGATGACCGTCAAGCGCAATCCCGAATATTGGGGCAAGGATCTGCCCATCAATATCGGGCGGCACAATTTCGACCGCATCCGTCTGGAATATTTCGGCGATTACGACAGCGCGTTCGAGGCGTTCAAGGCGGGCGTCTATACCTTCAGGAACGAGGCAAGCTCGATCCACTGGGCGACGCGCTATGATTTTCCGGCGGTGAAATCGGGCGCAGTCAAGTTGGACACGCCGCCGAACGGCGATCTGGCGACCGGGCAGGCGTGGATTTTCAACCTGCGCCGTGAAATCTGGCAGGATATTCGCGTACGTCAGGCCATCGCGTCGGTCTTTAACTTCGAATGGTCGAACGAAACGCTGTTCTATGGCCTGAACAAGCGTGTGAATTCGTTCTGGGACAACAGCGATCTTGGCGCATCCGGCAAGCCCACGCCCGAGGAACTGGCGCTGCTGGAGCCGCTGGCCAAGGATTTGCCGCCGGGCATTCTGACCGATGATGCCGTGGTGCAGCCGGTATCGGGCAAGACGCAGCTTGACCGTCGCAATATGCGCGCCGCATCGGCCCTGCTGGACGAAGCGGGGTGGAAGGTCGGGCAGGACGGCATCCGGCGCAATGCCAAGGGGCAGGTGCTGCGGCTGGAAATCCTGAACGACAACCAAAGTTTCGACCGCGTCATCAACCCCTATGTCCAGAACCTGCGCGCTCTTGGCGTCGATGCCGTCAACGCCCGTGTCGATGATGCCGAGATGACGAACCGCACGCGCAGCCATGATTTCGATATGGTCACCGACAGCTTCCCGCAGGGCTTTGCCGTGGGCGGCGGAACCGAGCAGATCTTTGGTTCCGAAAACGTGGGCGATGTCTTCAACCCGATGGGCCTTGCGAACCCCGCCATTGATGCGCTGATCACAAAAGGGATCGAGGCAACGACACAGGAAGAAAGCGATACCGTCATCAAGGCGCTTGACCGCAGCCTGCGCGCCCTGCGTTTCTGGGTGCCGCAATGGTATAAGGCCGATTACACGCTGGCCTATTACGACATGTTCGGCCGTCCCGAAACCTTGCCACCCTATGCGCTGGGTGAACTTGATTTCTGGTGGTATGACGCCGATAAGGCCGAAAAGCTAAAGCAATCCGGCGTGCTGCGCTAAGCGCATGACGGCATAACAAGACGGCAAACGAAAGACGGGGCGGATGGCAGCCTATATCCTGCGGCGCTTGCTGCTGATCATTCCGACATTGATCGGCATCATGTTGGTGAACTTCACCCTGACCCAGTTCGTCCCCGGCGGCCCGATCGAGCAGGTGATTGCCCGCGTTCAGGGCGAAGGCGATGCGTTTCGCAACATCGCGGGCGCGGGCGATGCGCAGGTGCCGCAAAACACCGAATATGCCGGCGCGCGTGGCATCCCGCCCGAGCTTCTGGACCAGCTTGAGGTGCAGATGGGCTTTGCCAAGATCGTCTGCGATCCGGCCCATCAAGGCGAACCCAGCCTGTCCAGCGATCAGTGCCGCAAGGAAAAGATCGGCGCGGTCGAACGCTTCGGCATCATGCTGGGCAACTATCTGCGCTTCGATTTCGGGACCAGCTTCTTCCGCTCGATCTCGGTGGTGGATCTGGTGCTGGAAAAGATGCCGGTGTCGATCACGCTGGGGCTGTGGTCCACGATCATCGCCTATCTCATCTCGATCCCATTGGGCATCCGCAAGGCGGTAAGGAACGGCACGCCCTTTGACACATGGACCAGCGGCGCGATCATCGTGGGTTATGCGATCCCGGCTTTCCTGTTCGCGGTGCTGCTGATGGTGCTGTTCGCGGGCGGGTCATATTGGCAGATTTTCCCGCTGCGCGGCCTGACCAGCGACAATTTCGCCGACCTCAGCCTGTGGGGCAAGATCAAGGATTATCTGTGGCACATCACGCTGCCTGTGGTGGCCACCACGATTTCCAGCTTTGCCACGCTGACGTTGCTGACCAAGAACAGTTTTCTGGACGAAATCAACAAGCAATACGTGATGACCGCCCGCGCCAAGGGCCTGACCGAACGTCGGGTGCTTTACGGCCACGTCTTCCGCAACGCCATGCTGATCGTCATCGCGGGCTTTCCGGCGATGTTTCTGGGCGTGTTCTTTGGCGCCAGCATCCTGATCGAAACCATCTTCTCACTCGACGGTCTGGGGCGGCTGGGGTTCGAAGCGGCGGTGCAGCGCGACTATCCGGTGATCTTCGGCACGCTTTACGTCTTTGGCCTGCTGGGGCTGCTGGTCGGTATCCTGTCGGACATCATGTATGTCCTTGTCGATCCGCGCATCGACTTTGAAAAAAGGGCCGGCTGATGGCGATGACCGAACTCAACCGCCGCCGCCTGCGCAATTTCCGCCGCAACAAGCGTGCCTTCTGGTCGCTGGTGATCTTTTCGGTGCTGTTCGTGGCGTCCCTGTTCGCCGAACTGATCGCCAATGATCGGCCGATCGTGGTGAACTACAAAGGTGGCTGGTATTTCCCGGCCTACAAGTTCTATCCCGAAACGGATTTCGGCGGCGATTTCGGGACCGAGGCGATCTATACCGATCCCGGCGTGCAATGTCTGATCCGCACCGGCGGGCGTCCGGAATGCTGGGACGATCCCGAAGCCATCAGCCTTGAGGCCGCGCAGACCGGCATGGTCGGTGGGCAGGCGGTGGACAAGGGCTGGATGATCTGGCCGCCGATCCCCTATCACTATCGCACGATCAACAACGTGGGGACGGCCCCCAGCGCGCCGGATGGATCGCACCTGCTGGGCACGGACGATACCTCGCGCGATGTGCTGGCCCGCGTGATCTATGGCTTCCGGCTGTCGATTATGTTCACGTTGATCGTCACCGTCGTCAGCTCGGTCATCGGGATCGCTGCGGGGGCAATCCAGGGCTATTTCGGTGGACGCACCGATCTGACGCTTCAGAGATTGCTTGAGATATGGTCGTCAACGCCTTCATTGTACGTGATTATTATTCTTTTCGCGATTTTGGGGCGCAGCTTCTGGCTGCTGGTGGGGGTGTCCATCCTGTTCGGCTGGCCCGCGCTGGTGGGCGTGGTCCGGGCGGAGTTCCTGCGGGCGCGCAACTTTGAATATGTCCGCGCGGCGCGTGCGCTTGGGGTCAGCGACCGCACCATCATGTTCCGCCACATTCTGCCCAATGCGATGGTCGCGACGCTGACCATGCTGCCATTCGTCGTAACGGGCACGATCAGTTCGCTCGCGGCGCTGGATTACCTCGGCTATGGCCTGCCAACATCCGCGCCGTCGCTGGGGGAACTCGCCTTACAGGCGAAGCAAAACCTGCAGGCGCCGTGGCTGGCCTTCACCGCCTTCTTCAGCTTTGCCATCATGCTGTCGCTGCTGGTCTTCGTCTTCGAAGGCATCCGCGACGCCTTCGACCCAAGAAAGACCTTCCGATGACGCCGGTTCTGGAAGTCAAAGACCTGCGCATCGGCTTTCGCACCGAGGCTGGGATCAGCCCCGCCGTCAAAGGCGTCAGCTTTGCCGTGGGTAAGGGGGAAACCGTGGCGCTGGTGGGCGAATCCGGTTCCGGCAAGTCTGTCACGGCATTGTCCACCGTGGGACTGCTGGGCGATGCGGCCGAGTTGCAAGGCTCGGTCAAATATGCGGGGCGCGAGTTGGTGGGCGCGCCGGAACGTATGCTGCGCGGTGTGCGAGGCAACGACATCAGCTTCATCTTCCAGGAACCGATGACCTCGCTGAACCCGCTGCATACGCTTGAGCGGCAATTGGCGGAAAGCCTGTCGCTGCATCAGGGGCTGCGCGGCGACAAGGCGCGGGCGCGGATCATCGAGCTTTTGACCCGCGTGGGCATTCGCGACCCGGAAACGCGGCTGGACGATTATCCGCACCAGCTTTCCGGCGGTCAACGTCAGCGCGTGATGATCGCCATGGCCTTGGCGAACGGTCCCGAACTGCTGATCGCGGACGAGCCGACGACGGCGCTGGACGTGACCATCCAGGCGCAGATCATGGAACTGCTCGCGGAACTCAAATCCTCCGAGGGGCTGTCGATGCTGTTCATCAGCCACGACCTTGGCCTTGTGCGCCGCATCGCGGACCGGGTTTGCGTGATGAAAAACGGCGAGATCGTCGAACAAGGCCCGACCGAAACGATCTTTGCCGATCCGCAGCACGAATACACCCGGATGCTTTTGGCCGCCGAGCCGCAGGGCCGCGCCGATCCGTTGCCCGAGGGCGCGCCCGAGGTGGTGGCGACCCGCGACCTGAAGATCTGGTTCCCGATCAAGCGCGGGATGCTGCGCCGCACGGTCGGCCATATCAAGGCGGTGAACGGTGCCACGCTGTCGGTCCGTGCGGGGGAAACGCTGGGCATCGTAGGCGAATCCGGCTCGGGCAAGACCACGCTGGCTTTGGCGATCATGCGCTTGATCGAAAGCGAAGGCCCGATCCTGTATATGGGGCGCGACATCTCGGGCCTGTCGTCGCGGGGATTGCGCGCGCTGCGCCGCGACATGCAGATCGTGTTCCAAGACCCCTTCGGCAGCCTGTCGCCGCGGATGACGGTCGAACAGATCATTGCCGAGGGCTTGGGCGTCCACGGCGTTGAGCCGGGCCGCAACCGCCGCGAACTGGTCGATGAAATCATGCGCGAGGTCGGCCTCGACCCCGCCAGCATGCACCGCTATCCGCATGAATTCAGCGGCGGTCAGCGCCAGCGCATCGCGATTGCCCGCGCGATGATCCTGAAGCCCAAGCTGGTGGTGCTGGACGAACCGACCAGCGCGCTGGACATGACGGTGCAGGTTCAGATCGTCGAATTGCTGCGGCGCTTGCAAAGAAAGCACGGGCTTGCTTTCCTGTTCATCAGCCACGACCTGCGCGTGGTGCGTGCCATGTCGCATCAGATCATGGTCATGCGGGCCGGCGAAGTGGTCGAGCATGGCGCGACGGATGCGGTATTCGACGCGCCGAAAAGCGACTATACCCGCCGCCTGATCGACGCGGCCTTCCTGAAGAAGCTGGCATGAAAATCCTGTTCGTCCATCAGAACTTCCCCGGCCAGTTCCTGCATCTGGCACCCGCGCTTGCCGCGCGTGGCCATGAGGTGATGGGGCTGACGGACGAAAAGAACCAGCGCCCGTCCCCGGTCCGCACGGTCCGCTATAAAGCGCCCGAGGAGCAGCAGATCCGCGGTCTGGCCCGGTCCTATGCCGAACATTCGGAACGCGGCTGGATGGCGGCGCGCGGTTGCCGTGCGCTGCGCAACCAGCACGGTTACACGCCGGACCTGATCTTTGGCCATTCCGGCTGGGGCGAGACTTTGTTTCTGCGCGAAATCTGGCCCGAGGCCAAGCTGCTGGTCTATGCCGAACTGATGTATCGCACGCGCGGTCAGGATGTGGGCTTTGACCCCGAGGTGAATGCCGATAGCGACGAAGGCCGCGTCACCACGCTGGCCCGTTCGGCGCATCTGATCCAAGGGCTGGTGCAGGCCGATGCGGGGCTTTCACCGACGCGCTATCAGGCCGACAGCTTTCCGCCCGAATTGCGCCAGAAGCTGACCGTGATCCATGACGGCATCGACACCGATGTCGTGCGCCCCGATCCGCAGGCCCGGCTGCAACTGCCCGATGGGCGGGTGCTGACCGCGCAGGATGAGGTGGTCAGCTACGTCTCACGCTCGCTTGAGCCATATCGCGGTTTTCATCGCTTCATGCGCGCTTTGCCGCAGGTGATGCGGGCGCGGCCCAATGCGCAGGTTGTGCTGATCGGCGGCGATGGCGTCAGCTATGGCAGCAACCCCGTCGATGCGCCGAACTGGAAGGCCAAGATGCTGGCCGAACTGGACGGCCAGCTTGACCTTTCGCGCATCCATTTTCTTGGCCGCGTGCCTTATTCGCAATATCTGTCGCTTTTGCAGATCGCGCGGGTGCATTGCTATCTGACCTATCCCTTTGTCCTCAGTTGGTCACTGACCGAGGCGATGGCGGCGGGCTGCCAGATCATCGCATCGGATACCGAGCCGGTACGCGAACTGATCCGTGACGGAGAGAATGGGCGGCTGGTGCCGTTCTTCGACCAGCCCGCGTTGGAGGCCGCACTGATCCGCGCGCTGGCGGGCGACCCCGAGGCGGCCCGGTTGGGGGCCGCCGCGCGTCAGACCATTCTGGACGGCTATGACCTGAAGCGGCAAAGCCTGCCGCGACTGGTTGAATGGGTCGAAAGCTTCGCGCCTTAAAGCTCGATCTCGCTGGCCGGATCGCGGTCGGGCAGCGGTTGCGGCGCATCGGGTGTGCTTTCCGGGCTGTCATCCGGCGCCGGGCGCATCATGTCGCGCAAGGCTGGTCCCATCGGCGGGGGCGGTGGCGCATCGGCGCGGCGGCGAATGATGATGTCGCCATTCTCAAGCCGCTTGGGCGCCTGATAGTTGCGCACGTCGTCGATCATCGTGCCAAGATCCGACAGCACCGGCCCAAGCGAGCCGACCATTCCGCCCAGATCATTGCCCAGATCGTTCAGATGCGGCTGCGCTTCGTTGAGCAGGTTGCGCATGAAATTCTCGATCCCCGCCTCAAGATCATCGCCAGGGGCGGGAGGTTGGGGCGCAGCGGGCGCCGGGGTATTAGGGGCGGGAACCGGCGGCGGTTCCTGCGCGGGAACGGGCTGTTCAGCAGGCGCGGGCGGTGCATCGCCCATGGCAAATGCAGGCCCGGCCAAGGGCAGCGCAAGGAAAAGGGCGGCGGCAATTCTGGGCATCGGTTTCTGTCCCCGGATGTTTGCTGGATCAACCGACATCGCCCGTTGCGGGTTCCCGGTTTTCAGGCTGCGCCGTGCATCGCGCGGAAACTGTCCCATGCCTCATTCAGCGCGCGGGTGCGGGCTTCGGCCAGACGGATGGCCTCGGGCGGCAGGCCACGGGCGATGGCGCGGTCGGGATGGCTTTCGCGGATCAGGTCGCGCCAGCGTTTGCGCGCATCCGCCAGCGGCGTTTCGGGCGGAATACCCAGCACTTCGCAGGACGGGCAGCCGTCACGGCGGTCATGGCGCGCGCGGATCGTCGCGACCAGTGCGGGTGACAGGCCAAAGATGCGCGCCACCTCGTCGATAAAGATGATCTCGGCATCATGCAGGTCGGTATCGGCGACGGCGATGATGAACAGCCCTTCGATCACGTCGGCCAGCACGGGATCGCCCGGCGGGAACATGCCCGCAATACGTCGCGCCCATGCGTCGAAGCCAGCAACGTCCTGCCGCGCCAGATCAAAGACGCGGGCGGCGTTCTTTTCCTCGGATCGGGGGATGATGAACACCCGGCGGAATGCCGCGACCTCGGACCGGGCGACCGCGCCATCTGCCTTGGCAAGCTTTGCGCCAAGCGCGATGACGGCGATGGTGAAGGCCACCGATTTTTCCGGCGGCGTGGCCGGACGCTGCGCACCCACGATCGCCGCCAGACGGTCGGCGATGCGTTGCCAAAAGCTGCGTGGCTTTGGCAATTCGGGGCAGGCGGCCTGCTGTTCCTTGAACGCTGTGTCCATGATCCAAAGATTAGGTGCGGCGCGATGTTAAGTCCACTAACAATCCCGCGGGTATGTTTGCGCTATCTGCGACTTTCCAGCGCAGCCTTGACGACCAGCACCACCAGCGCAATCACCGTAAGCGTCGATGCGGCGGCGAACGCGCCCGTGGTATTCAGGTCATTGAACATCAGTTCGATCTGCAATGGCAGCGTGTTCGTCTGGCCCCGGATCGAGCCCGAGACGACCGACACCCCGCCGAATTCGCCCACCGCGCGGGCCGTGCAAAGCACCGCGCCGTATAGCAAGGCCCAGCGGATATTGGGCAGGGTGACACGGCTGAAGATCTGCCAGCCGCGTGCGCCCAGCGTGACGGCGGCTTCCTCCTGCTCTGAGCCTTGGGCCTGCATCAGCGGCAGGACCTCGCGCGCGACAAAGGGCGCGGTCACGAACATCGTCACCAGCACGATGCCGGGCAGGGCGAACATGACTTTCAGATTCGCATCCGCCAGCAGCGGTCCCAGCAGGCCTTGACGCCCGTAAAGCAGCAGATAGCAGATGCCCGCGATGATCGGAGAGATCGAAAACGGGATTTCGATCATCGTCACCAGCAGCTTGCGACCCGGAAAGCGGAAGCGGGCAATGGCCCATGCGGCGGCGATGCCGAAGGCGATGTTGATCGGCACGACGATCACCGCGACCAGCACCGTCAGCGCGGTTGCGTGCAGCGTCAGCGGATCAAGGATATTGCCGACATATGCGCCCCAACCCTCGGCCATGGCCCGCCAGAAGATGAAGGCCATCGGCGCCACGACAAAGATTGCGGTCAGAAAGAAGGCCAGCCCGATCAGCAAACGTGGCACGGCGCGGCTTTGGCCGGGGGCATGGGTCAGGGCGGTGACGCTGCTCATGACTTCGCCTCCAGATGGCGGGCGGCGCGGAATTGCAGCCAGTTCGATAGGGCCAGCAGGATCAGGGCAAAGATCAGCAGCACCAGCGCGATGGCGGCGGCACCCTGATAGTCGTATTCCTCAAGCCGGATAAAGGCCAGCAGCGCGGCGATCTCGGTCTTGAAGGGCAGGTTGCCCGCGATAAAGACCACCGCGCCGAATTCCCCCAGGCTGCGGGCGAATGCGATAGTCGATCCCGACAGCCAGGCGGGCAGGATCGCGGGCAGCACGACGCGCCGAAAGATCGCCCAGGGGCGCGCGCCCAGCGTCATCGCCGCCTGCTCCAGCGCCGGGTCCAGATCCTCCAGCACCGGCTGAATAGCGCGAACGACGAAGGGGATCGAGGTGAAGGTCATCGCCAGGATAACGCCCCCCAGCGTATAGACCAGTTCGACGCCGGCCAAGCCAAGCGGCGCCCCGAACCAGCCGTTCGCGGAATAAAGCGCGGTCAGCGCGATGCCAGCGACGGCGGTGGGCAGGGCAAACGGCACGTCCATCAGGGCGTCCAGAATGCGGCGGCCCGGAAAGTCATAGCGCGTCAGCACCCATGCCATCAGCAGCCCGTAAAAGGCGTTGAAGACCGTCGCGACCGCCGCCGCCGTCACCGTCACCCGGATCGCGGCCAGCGTGCGGGGCGCACTGATGATTTCCCAGAACCGGGCGGGACCGATCTCGGCACCCTTCAGCACAAGCGCAATCACCGGGATCAGGATGATCAGCGCGACATAAAGCAGCGTGACGCCAAGGCTGAGTGAGAACCCCGGCAGCACGCGTTTCGGCTTGATGGCCGCGGCGGTCATCGGTTTACGAAGACCGTGTCAAGGATGCCGCCATCGGCCAGATGCTCGGACTGGATCTTGTCCCAGCCGCCGAAGACGTCATCGACGTTCAGCAGTTTCACCTCGGGGAAATCGGCGGCGTGCTTGGCCGAGACGTCCTTATCGGTGGTGCGGAAATGGTTTGCGGCCAGCGTCTCCTGCGCTTGCGGCGAATACAGCCAGTTCAGGTATTCGGTCGAAACCTCGGTCGTGCCGTTACGCTCGGCGTTTTCGCTGACCACGGCCACCGGGAAGGCGGCAAACAGGCTGGTCGGCGGCGTGATCGAGATCAGCCCCTGATCGGCATATTGCTGGGCGATGGCCTGCGTCTCGGCCTCGAAGGTGATCAGCACGTCGCCGATATTGCGCTCGGCAAAGGTCTGGGTCGCGGCACGTCCGCCGGTGTCGAAAACCGGGACATTGGCAAAGATGGCCGAGACGAATTCCTTGGCGCTGTCCTGCGTCGCGCCGGGCTGTTGCAGCGCATAGGCATAGGCGGCCAGATAGGTATAGCGCCCGTTGCCGCTGGTCTTGGGATTCGGGAACACGGATTTCACATCCGCGCGCGCCAGATCGTTCCAGTCCTTGATGCCCTTGGGATTGTCCTTGCGCACAAGGAACGCGGGCAACGAGTAATAGGGCGATGCGCCGTTCGGGAAAGCCTCGCGCCAGTTTTCGGCGACGAAGCCGTTCTTGGCCAGCACGTCCACATCGGTTTCCTGATTGAAGGTCACCACATCGGCGGGCAGCCCTTCAAGGATCGCGCGGGCCTGTTTCGACGAACCGGCATGGCTTTGGTCGATGGTCACGTCACGCCCGGTCTTGTCCTTCCAATAGGTCTGGAATTCGGGGTTCAGCGCCTCGAACAATTCGCGCGCGATGTCATAGCTGACGTTCAGCACCTTGTCCTGAGCCAAGGCCGGGGTGGTCCCCAGAAGAAGCGCCAGCGCGGCAATGCGAAGTTTCGGGATCATAGGCTTTGCTCCTTGCGGGGGAATTCGGTGACGGTGCGGGGGGCCGGGGCGTCGCGCCCGCCGGAAAAGATCGCGCCCGCCTCGGGGCGCAGCGTCACGCGGGTGCCGCTGGTCAGTCCCTGCGCCTCGGGGGCGCGGCGGGGCAGATCGACGGGCAGCGACAGCGTGCCATCGGTCAGCTCCAGCCGCAGGATCGCGCCATTGCTGGCCGCGCGGCTGATCTGGAACCGGCCCGATGCATCGGCTACGGGCGTCACGTCATCGGGGCGCAGGAACAGCGTTGCGGGACCGTCGGGCAGCGCGCGGCGCGGCAGGCGGCTGGCGTCCAGCCCCAAAGCCTCGACCCGGCCCGCGCGGATCGTTACGGGCAGTTCGATGGTCGCGCCCATGAAACGTGCGACAAACGGGCTGGCGGGGTGATCGTGGATCTGGTCGGCATTGCCGATCTGTTCGATCCGCCCGTCGCCCATGACGACAACCCGGTCGGCCAGTTCGAACGCCTCTTCCTGATCATGCGTCACGAAGATCGTGGTCGAGCCGGTTTCTTGATGCACGGAACGCAGCCATGCCCGCAGATCGCGGCGCACAGCGGCGTCCAGCGCGCCAAAGGGTTCGTCCAGCAACAGCACTGTGGGCTGAATCGCCAGCGCACGCCCCAAAGCCACGCGCTGACGCTGACCGCCCGAAAGCTGCGCCGGATAACGGTCGCCCAGATGCGCGATCTGCAGGAAATGCAGCAGTTCCTCGACCTTGGCGGCGATGACCGACTTGCCCGGACGTTCCGCGCGCGGGCGCACCGTCAGGCCGAATGCGATATTGTCGCGCACCGACATATGCGGGAACAGCGCGTAGTGCTGAAAGACGAAACCGATGCGACGGTCCTGCGCGGCAAGGCCCAGCCAATCCTGTTCATTGACGCGCAGCCCGCCCGAATTGGGCCATTCCAACCCGGCGATGATCTTCAAAAGCGTCGTCTTGCCCGAACCCGATGGCCCCAGCAGCGCCACCAGCTCGCCCGTCTGGACCGTCAGATCGATGCCGCGCAGCACCGAGGTGCCGCCAAAGCTTTTGGTCATGTTGTCGATGACGATGGACATGTGCGCCTCCACGTTTCCGTGATGAGGTAGCGGCGGCACGTCTCTGCGGCAAGCGGTCTTGCGATCCGACACCTCCGATCAGCGCGAAGGATGTTCCTGCAGACCCGGCGCAGCGGACCAGTGTTCCCGCCCTTATGCGGCGCGCAGGAAGGAAGTTTCTGCCCCGACGCCGCTGTGGCGGGATTGTCCTTATTTCACCATGGTTTCGACGTGCCGCCCCCTTCGCTTTTCCGGGCGGGCTTGCTACTGTCCGCACCGCGATCTGATATCGAAGGGGACGGCAATGGCTGACGCAAGCGATCTGGTTCTGGCACAGGAAAGCCCGCTGACCGCGGATCTGGCCGAACTGTTCCAGCGACATACGCGCGACATGCACGCCGACACCCCGCCCGAGTCGATCCACATGATGCCGCGCGAGGAACTGGAACATCCCGATATCGGCTTTTTCGTGCTGCGGGACGGAACGCGCCCGGTGGGCATGGGCGCGATCAAGCGCCTGTCCGCCGATCTGGGCGAGGTGAAGTCTATGCACGTCCTGTCCGAAGAACGCGGTCGCGGTCTGTCCGTGCGCCTGCTGGCCGGGCTGATCGACCATGCGCGCCAGGCGGGCCTGTCGCAACTTAGCCTTGAGACCGGATCGCAGGACATGTTCCTGCCCGCACGGCGGCTTTACGAACGCGCGGGCTTTGTCGAATGCGGACCTTTCGGCGACTACCGGCTGGATCCGAACAGCGTCTATATGACGTTGAAGCTGGATCGATCCGTTTAAGCGGTTGCTTCAACCGCGCAGCTTTGCCATGACTGCGCCACTGCGGACCCGTAGCTCAACTGGATAGAGCAGGGACCTTCTAAGTCCAAGGTTGAGGGTTCGAGCCCTTCCGGGTCCGCCAGTATAATCAATTATTTATCTTGAATTTCCTTTGTCTCCGCAGGTTCATCGAACTTTGCGGCGCTTGCGCATTTGCATGATTAGACTTTGCGCTGTCAGAAATCTGTCAAGGTCGATTCAAATTTTATTTATTTTTAGCAAAGAATCGCGCATAAGGGGATTGCTCGCCCATAAAACAACCAATGGGCGTGGCACTGATCGCCGCAAGCTCGCGTCGATTCGTTCTTCAACCCTTCGATCCGGGGTCGTCCCTGGTCTGCCATAAGGTTAAGTTCGATGCCCTATTACACACAGATTCCGTCCAACCTGCTGACCATCGGTGTAGATGGCGGTGTGGCCTTTGTTCCCAACACCAATTTGCTGAATGCTTTTGGCAACTCGCAAGAATTTGCCCAATATGACGTCGCGTCCAATATCGGCCCGACGACGCTGACCAATGGCTCGCAGATGCAGCTGGTCGATTCCAGTGGCAATCCAGTCACGGCGGACGGCACCTATGTCGGTTCGGCCACCGTGTCGAACGCGGCCGCCGGCGTCAACATCCCCGGCGTTGCGCAGATCGGCTTGCAGGTGAACCCGATCAGCGGTCACATCATGCAAGCGGGCGGCAACTATTACTTTATCAGTGAAAACCCGCTGGATGATGCGCATATCAACGTCACAGCCAATGCGACGGTGCTTGGCGTTCCGATCAGCGTGACCGCGCCGATCTCGAACATCACCGGCTCGCTTGCCAGCGCGATTTCGACGGGTGTGCCGGTCGTCGGGCCAACTTTGGCCACCACGGTCAACGCCACGGGCAACCTGCTTCAGTCCACGGCCAACACGGCTATCGTGACGATGAACAACAACACCAGCGGCTCGCTGACGCTGGATGCCGATGACGTGTTCTGCTTCGTCACCGGTACGCTGATCGAAACCGATCGCGGCATGGTCGCGGTCGAGGATCTGGCCGTCGGCGATCTGGTGATGACCCGCGACAACGGGCTGAAGCCGATCCTGTGGCTTGGTGCGATCAAGCTGGGCAAGGGCGCGCTGATGGCGCAACCGAAACTGCGCCCGATCCGCATCCGCGCCGGTGCGCTGGGTGACAACATGCCCTCGGCCGACCTGCTGGTCTCGCCGCAGCACCGCGTTCTGGTCCGTTCCAAAGTCGCGATGAAGATGTTCGGCGCGATGGAGGTTCTGGTCGCGGCCAAGCAACTGCTGCAGATCGACGGCATCGACATCGCCCATGACATGGCCGAGGTCGAGTATTTCCACTTCCTGTTCGACCAGCATGAGGTGGTGAACTCGAACGGGGCGGCGACCGAGTCGCTGTTCACTGGCCCCGAGGCGCTGAAATCCGTGGGCCGCGAAGCCCGCGCCGAAATCTGCGCGCTGTTCCCCGAAATCCTGAAGGCCGACTTTATCCCGGTTCCGGCACGTCCGATCCCGGCAGGTCGCCGTTCGCGCAAACTGGCCGTGCGTCACGCACAGCGCCCCAGCGCGCTGGTCAACTGACCACAGGTCATCGGGTCCCCAAACTGGAAAGGCCGCAGAGCAGATCTGCGGCCTTTTGCGTTATCCGAGTGTCAATATTCGGGGGTGAAGACCTCATCGCTGAAACGCCCCCGAAATCCGGGTAATGCGCGCCAAAGCGTTTCGCCCGCCACGATGCGGCTGGGCCGTGAATGGCTGGCAAACAAGGTGCTGCGATGCGCCGACATGGTGACGCCGTTTGCATCGGTCATCGCCTGACAGTCCTGCACCTGATGGGCAAAGCGCAACCATCCCGCCTGCGCATCGGCCAGTGTCAGCGTCACGACATTGCCGGCCAGATCGGGAATGGCGGACAGAATGCCGCCCTCGGCCTCGAAACCCAGATTTGGGCAGGTTTCGCCGCCGCCAAAGGGGTCGTAAATTTCAGGCCGCTGCAGCAGCGTCTCTCCGGGGCGCAGGGCGAAATGGACGGCTACGGTCGTGCCACGTTTCACCACGTCATAGGTGATGTTCCACGGATTGCCCGCCTCGATCTCGGCGATGGCCCATTCGCATGTCTCGCCGATCAGGACCTGCGTTTGTCCGCTGGGGTGGATGTTCTGGTCTCGGATCGGGAAGATGCGCTGCCATGTCGCCACGATGCCGCCATGTTCCAGGGCGATGCGGTATTGCACGCCGGGCGTCGCGTATAGATCCCCGATCGTGTTCACATCGGCGCCATTGACGACGACCACGATCCTTGGCGCGATGCCAAACAGCGCCTGCGCCTGCGCCACTGTCGCGCCATGCGCCGCCTCGAATTCGGTGCGGTAGATTTCTCCGGGCTGGTCCTTGGCGCTGGTGCCTTGGAACAGCAGCGCATAGGGACAGTGCAGGGGCACTTGCTGCGCCTGCGCCAACCGCGCGCTTTCCCGCATCCAATAAAGCTGGTTGCGCCCAAGCGGGCTTGCGCTGTCGGTCATCCATTCACCGATCAAGCGCCCGCCAAAGCCGTGATCCGCGATCACCAGACCGCGATCCGACTGGCCCGCGTCGCGCCACCGCGCCGCCCGCAAATGCTGCAATGCAAAGGCGGGCGAGACGCGCCCCAGACCTGCCGCCGCTTCAAAGCCGCTGGCGGCGTGGCTTTGGTCGATTGCTGCAAGCCCCGCACCGTTCGGGCCGACAGCCGTGCCGTTCAGGTCGCGCATTCCAAAGGTGAAATAGACCTGATCCGTGGCGGCGGCATCCAGCGCGCCGGCCAGCGCGTCTGGGATCGCGCGATTTTCGCTTTGGCCATAAACCGGCATGATTTCCAACGAGGTGACGGTTGGTCTGGGGGCCGTCACGCCCCCCGCCGAAAATCCGCGACCACCTCCTGCATGGTGACGGGCCAGGGCTGGCCTTCGGGGCGGCCCACAATCGCAAGACGGTGGATCGTCCCGATCATGAAACGTCCGCAGGAAAAGCGGTTCGGCGTCGGGTCGGTCAGGCCGGGATGCGCAAGCGACACCAGATTGCCAGCCGCGTCATGCCCGCTCAGCAAATCCAGCACATCGTCGATCTGGGCCGCCAGCACCATGCGCCGGCCATATTCGACCGACCCCAAAGGCTGGGTCAGCGCGCTGTCATCACTGCCGGTCGCCTGCAAGCTGCCCGCACTGTTGCGGATCTTCACATGTCCGCCCGTGCCGTCGATCATCTGCGCCGCGTTTGAGCCATAGGCGGTCAGCGTCACGTCCACGACCGCGAAAAGCCCATCCGTCGTCGGCTGGTTGGAAAGCGTCTGGCATTGCAGATACGCGCCGTCGCCAAAGCCGAAGCCTGTCGCGTCGTGCTGGATCGCGGCGCCACTGCCTGTCGCGGCAAAGACGTATGCCCCCGTGCCCCGCGCCGTGACCGATGCGACTTCTCCAGCCGTGCCCGCATGGGTCGTATGGGCATCGAAATAGCAAAGCGCCTGCCGGTCATAGTCGATCACGGGAACCGGGACGGCCACGACGGTAAAGCCTTGCGTCTCGGCCTCGACGCTGCCTGCGCTATTCGTCCAGCGCAGGGTCAGCGCGTAGACGCCGGGCGAGGTCAGCTCCATCGTCAGCTCACCCGCGTCCAGCATGTCCCGGATCGAGATGCCGTCCAACGTGAAGTCCCATTCCGCAACGGGTTCCGGCGTCCCGTTGGCATGGCCCAGATCCAGCGTGATGCTTTGCCCGATGGCCGGGGCGGCGGGCAGAATCGTCGGGGATCGGGTGATCGCGGGCAGCACCGCGCCCTGATCCTGCGTCAAGGGATCGCCGCTGGAATCCAGCATCCGGACCGGCTGCGCGCCGATATAGGTGGCTGCGATGTTGTCGAAAAGCGCCTTGCCCAACCCATCAAGAATCGTCAGCGCCATCTTACGCCCCCCGCACCAGAACGATGTCGTTCTCGCGCCGCTGGATCAGGGGCAATTCCTCGTATTCCGCGAAAGCATCCACGACGATCAGGCGCGACAGGCCGGAATCGCGCGTGGCCTTCAGGTTCTGCGCACTGGTCTTTTCCAGATCGCCCAGCGTAATGGGCAGGGCAGTCGCGATGAACAGGGCTTTGACTTCGAAAACCTTAGCCACGAACTGGTTGTAACCCTCGATCGTCCAACTGGTCGATGCGGTGTCGCCTTCGCCATTCACGATCAGCGCCATTGTCCATTCGCCTTGGGCGTTCGTCGTCGCCTCGACCTTTTGGGTCACGATGCGAACGCCGCCGTCGAAAATATCCGATCCGGTCAGGGTTGCGACGATCTTGCCCTCCGAAATCGGAGCGAGGGTAGCGTCCATCAGAACGCCCCTGACTATGGCTTTGCTGGGCATGTCTTGCTCCTTAGGCTTCTGGAAAATCTAAGGGCGAGTATCGGTGCAATCCTGCGGCGTTGCGGTTTTCGGCAATGCAACGTCCAGAGGTTTTTCTAATGATTTGATTTAAAAAGAAAAGCCCGGACCAAGGTCCGGGCGTTTTAGGCAGCCAACTAAACAAATCACTCTTGACTGACCAATCAATTATCATCCCGGTCCGGCGCAAGGAAGTTGGCTGTTTCGTCAGGTTCGTGTCAGGTCAGGCGTTCAGGGCGATTTTCCGGGCCAGACGCTGGGCGATGAAAGAACAGACCAGTAGTTGCAGCATGTGATACATCATCACCGGCAGCACCGTTGCGCCCACGGTTGCGGCGGGGAAAATCGCGCTCGCGATGGGCAGGCCGCTGGCAAGGCTTTTGGTCGATCCGCAGAAAAACAGCACCGCCTGATCGGCTTGCGGAAGGCGGAACAGCCGACCTACCGCGACCATGATGCCCATCGCCAACGCCAGAAAAATTGAGATGACGACGAAGCTTAGCACCATGCTTTGTGCCGGGATTTGCGACCACAGCCCGGAAACCGTGCCCGCGCTGAAGGCCGCATAGACGATCAGCAGGATCGAACCCCGATCAACAACCATCGTCAGCAGCTTGTGTTTCTTGACGAACTCTCCGATCCACGGCCGCACGATCTGTCCAACGACGAAGGGCAAAAGGATCTGCAGACCGATCTTTTCGATGGCGTCCAGACTGACGCCGCCCCCCTCGACATGCAAAAGCTTTGCGACCAAAAGCGGGGTCAGCACGACCCCCACGATATTGGACAGCGACGCGGCGCAGATCGCCGCCGGAATATTGCCGCCCGACATCGAGGTGAACGCGATGGATGATTGCACCGTCGAAGGCAGCACTGCCAAAAACAGCACACCCATCGTCATCGCCGTTCCCAGCAACGGCCCAAAGATCGCCGCCAGCAGCACGCCCAATACGGGAAACAGCAGATAGGTCGCAAGGAAGGTCAGGGATTGCAGCCGCAGGTTCAAAAGCCCTGCCTTGACCGCTGCCGGATCCAGCTTTGCGCCATAGATAAAGAACAGCAGCGTCACCGCCCAAAAGGTGACATGGCTCAGGATTTCGGCGGCGATCCCCTTAGCGGGCAGCACAAGGCCCAGTATGGCCGTGCCGATCAACAGCAGCATATAGCCGTCCACGCCAATCCGTCTAAGCTGCTTCATCTGTTCCGGGCTCCGTCCATGATCCGGGCCTTGTCATATAGAACGACCGCGGGAACAAGGGCGGGATGGTAAATGCGGGAATGAACTCCGTGCAACCCGGCCTGTCGCCCCATCCCAAAACGGGGATGGGGTGTGCTTAAAGAAACGATCCGGTCAGATCACTCCCACTCGATCGTGCCGGGCGGCTTCGAGGTGATGTCATAGGTGCAGCGGTTGATGCCCTTGACCTCGTTGATGATCCGCGTTGCCGTCTCCCCAAGGAACTCATGGGAAAACGGATAGTAATCCGCCGTCATCCCATCGACCGAGGTGACCGCCCGCAGCGCGCAGGCAAAGTCATAGGTGCGCCCGTCGCCCATTACGCCGACAGTCCGGACCGGCAGGATCGCGACGAAGGCTTGCCAGATGTCGTCATAAAGCCCGTGCTTGCGGATCTGGTCTATAAAGACCGCGTCCGCCTTGCGCAGGATCTCCAGCTTTTCGCGGGTGATCTCGCCGGGGCAGCGGATGGCAAGGCCGGGGCCGGGGAAGGGGTGGCGGCCGATGAATTTCTCGGGCAGGCCCAGTTCACGACCCAGCGCGCGCACCTCGTCCTTGAACAGCTCGCGCAAGGGTTCGACCAGCTTCAGACCCATCTTCTCGGGCAGGCCGCCGACGTTGTGATGCGACTTGATGGTGACCGAAGGGCCACCGCTGAAGCTGACGCTTTCGATGACATCGGGGTAAAGCGTGCCCTGTGCCAGAAAATCCGCGCCGTCGATCTGCTTCGCATATTTCTGGAACACATCGATGAACAGCTTGCCGATGGTCTTGCGCTTGACCTCGGGGTCGGAGACACCTTCCAGCGCACCGATGAACAGATCGGCCTCATCGGCATGGATCAGCGGGATGTTGTAATTGTCGCGGAACATGGTGACGACTTCGTCGGCCTCGTTCAGACGCAGCAACCCGTGATCGACGAAGACGCAGGTAAGCTGATCGCCGATCGCTTCATGGATCAGCACCGCCGCGACCGAGCTGTCGACGCCGCCCGACAGCCCGCAGATCACTTTCCTGTCGCCGACTTGTTCGCGGATCTTGCGAATGGCTTCCTGCCGATAGCTGGCCATGGTCCAGTCGCCGGTCAGACCCGCCATGCGGACAAAGTTTTCCAGCATGATGCGGCCGTTCGGTGTGTGATGCACCTCGGGGTGGAACTGCACGGCAAAGAACTTGCGCGCTTCGTCCGCGATCATCGCATAAGGCGCGTTGGGCGAGGTTCCGATGACCTCAAAACCCGGCGCAAGGCTGGTGACACGGTCGCCATGGCTCATCCAAACCTCTTCGCGGCCCGTCCCGAACAGGCCCGAGAAGATGCCGTCGCGCGTATGCCCCTCGGCAGGGGTGATGAAGGCGCGGCCGTACTCGGCATGGTGGCCCGATTCGACGCGGCCGCCCAGTTGCTCCATCATGACCTGCTGGCCGTAGCAGATGCCGAAAACCGGGATCTGCATGTCGAACAGGCTTTGCGGACAGCGGGGCGAATTCGCCTCGGTAACCGAAGCGGGACCGCCCGACAGGATCACGGCCTGCGGGGCGAAGTTTTGCAAGAAGGCGTCATCGACCGTGTTGAACGGATGGATTTCGCAATAGACGTTCAGTTCACGCAGGCGACGCGCGATGAGCTGCGTGACCTGAGAGCCGAAGTCGATGATGAGAAGGCGCTGATGCTGGGTCATGGCAAGCCTTTAGGCCGCGCCATGCCAGTTCGCAAGAGGCAGCCTTGGCACCGCGTCAACCTTGTATGGGTATTTGTAGAACTAAGAAGCGCGCCCGTGGATTTCTCAGTTCTTCAAATACCCAAAGGCGGTGCAAGCGGCGCGATCAGCGCCAAAGATTCCCGAGCGCCTCGACCGGATCGTCCTCGGACCAGATTTCTGGGCCAAGTGCGATGAAATCGCTGATGGGTGCGAGCTGGCCGATCAGGGCGGGGGTCAGCGCACCTTCGGCGACAACCGGAACCTCGATCGTTTCGGACCACCATTGGAACAGTTCAAGATCAACCGCCTCACCATGTCCCAGCGCCGTGGTGCGGCAGGGACCGAAGCTTACGTAATCCGCACCGGCTTCGCCCGCATTCATGCCGTCATGGCGCGATGTGCCGCAGAATGCACCGACGATGGCGTCCGGGCCCAGTTCCTTGCGGGCATAACGCACGGTGCGCGCGCCATCGGTCAGATGCACGCCGTCGAGCCCATGGCGCTTTGCCAGCTCGATATGGTCGTCGATCACGACAGCCACGTCGCGGGCATGTGCGATCTCTCGCGCCAGATCAGCAAGGCGGCCCAGATCTTCCTCGGTGCCGGCACCGGGAATGCGAAGGCAGGCGACCGGGAAGCGGTCCAGCACATCTGCCAGCAGCGGCCCCACCGTCGAGGCCGCCGCCCCGACCGGGGTGATCAGATAAAGTTGCGGCGTATTGGGCTGGTCGTCTGTCATGGCATTGTCATCCTGAGGCTTCGCGAAGCAGATAGCGCAGGCAGGCGCGCCTTGCCAGTGCCTCAGCGTAAGGATATGGCCGCTGGCATGGAACCCGCGATCATTCTTTGTCGCCCGCAAATGGGCGAAAACATCGGTGCGGCTGCGCGCGCCATGCTGAATTTCGGCTTGACCGATATGCGTCTGGTGGCGCCTCGGGACGGCTGGCCCAATCCCAAGGCAATCGCCATGGCTTCGGGCGCTGCCGGGCAGGTGCTGGACCGCGCCCGTGTGTTTCCCACGCTGGCCGAGGCGATGGCCGACATCGACTATGCCTATGCTACCACGGCGCGGGGACGCGAGCTGACCAAGCCCGTGCTGACGCCCGCGACCGCCATGACTGATGCGCGGATGCGAACGGCGCAGGGTGGGCGCACCGCCGTGATCTTTGGCCCCGAACGCGCGGGTCTGGAAAACGACGACGTGGCGCGCGCAAACGCGATCATTACCGTGCCGGTGAATCCCGATTTCCCGTCGTTGAACCTGGCGCAGGCGGTGCTGCTGACCGGCTATGAATGGTCGCGCGAAAGCCTGCCGCCCGAGCCTGCGCCGCATGGCCGCCGTCCTGATGGCGAGGTTCCGGCCACCCGGATCGAGATCGAGAAGCTGGCCGATCACTGGGAGGAGCGCCTGTCCGAAGCCGGGTTCTTCTTTCCGGCGGAAAAGGCCCCGGCGATGAAGCTGACGCTGCGCAATCTTTGGTCGCGCCTGCCGCTGACCCGTGCGGATACACGCATCTTTCACGGTATGCTGCGACAACTCGTCCGCCGCGACTGATTGATTTCCGGGCCATGTCCCTCCAAGGTCCGGGCCCAAAGGCATAGGAAGCTGACATGGCAAGACGTCCCGTCTTTCAGGAAGTCACCGAAACGACCGAACGCAAAACCCCGGCGGGCGGCATGATCGACGCAGGCCATCACCGCGGCGGGCGCGGTGCGATCCGGGTCTGGCTGATCGTACTGTTCGTGCTGGTCGCTGCGATGATCGCGCTTGGTGGTGCCACACGGCTGACCGGATCGGGCCTGTCGATCACCGAATGGAAGCCCGTGACCGGGGCACTGCCGCCGATGGATTCGGCGACGTGGCAGGCCGAGTTCGACAAATACAAGCTGATCCCACAGTTTCAGCTGGTGAACCCGGATATGGATCTGGCGGGCTTCAAGCAGATCTATTGGTGGGAATGGTCGCACCGCCTGCTGGGTCGTCTGGTCGGGCTGGTATGGGCGCTCGGCTTCGTGTTCTTGCTTGTCACCAAACGCATCCCGACCGGCTGGACGCCGCGCCTGCTGCTTTTGGGTGCCATGGGCGGGGCACAAGGTGCGATCGGCTGGTGGATGGTGCATTCCGGCCTTTCGGGCGAGATGGTGCGCGTGGCATCCTATCGACTGGCGACGCATCTTGGCCTTGCCTTCGCTATTTTGGGCCTGATCGCATGGTCGTTCCTGTCGCTTGCCCGTCCCGAGGCCGAGATGATGCGCGCCCGTCGCGCGGGCGAGCCGAAGCTGTTTTCCATGACAACGGGACTGATGCATCTTGCCTTTGTGCAGATCCTTTTGGGCGCGCTGGTGGCCGGGATCGACGCGGGCCGGATGTATACCGGCTGGCCCACCATGGGCGGCGAATGGGTTCCTTCGGCGATCTGGGACGTGACGCTGGGCTGGCGCAATTTTTTCGAGAACCCGGCACTGGTGCAGTTCATCCACCGCATGGTGGCCTATCTGCTGACGATCTTTGCCGTCGTCGTCTTCCTTCGCGCGCGGCGGTCGCCGCATCCGGTGACACGCGGTGCCTATGTCGTAATGATCGCGGCGGTTGCGGTTCAGGTGCTTCTGGGCATTATGAATGTCCTGCACGCCTCGCCGTTGCCGCTTGCGCTGGGGCACCAGTTGGGGGCGGTGGCGCTGTTCACGCTGATCCTGCGGGCGCGCCACCACGCCCGATATCCTTATGAAACCTCGGTCCGGGGAACCATCAGATGAGCGCATTCGACGATCTGCTTGCCTTTCAGCGCCAGACCGAGGCGCTGTCCTCGGTCGCCGAACGGCTGGGTTGGGATCAGGAAACCGTCATGCCGCGCGGTGCTGTCGAACAGCGCAGCGAGGAGATGGCGGCAATGGAATCGGTCCTGCATGAACGCCGCACAGATCCTCGCATCGGCGAATGGCTGGATCAGGCCCAGGCCGAGGATGACGAGGATCAGCGTATCCTTGACCTTATCGCCCGCGACTTTCACCGCGCCGCGCGTATTCCGGCGCGGCTGGCCATGGAATTGGCCCGCCAGACCTCGCTTGCTCAGGGGATCTGGGCCGATGCCCGCGCGAATGAAGCACCGCAGGATTTCCTGCCCACGCTGAATGACATCCTGATGCTCAAGCGCGAGGAAGCCGCAGCATTGGCGGATGGCGGTGATCTGTATGACGCGCTGCTGGACGATTATGAGCCCGGCACGACGCAAGCCGAAATCGCGGCCTTGTTCGATGCCATGCGCCCGCGCCTTGTTGCGCTGCGCGAGGACGTGTTGGGCGCCGAATACCAGCCCCAGGCGCTGAAGGGCGATTTCCCACAGGAAACCCAATTGCGTCTGGCCCGCGCCTGCGCCACGGCATACGGCTATGACTGGACGCGCGGCCGCATGGACATCGCGGTGCATCCCTTCAGCTCGGGGCGCTGGCAAGACAGCCGCATCACGACGCGGGTGGTGGAAACGGATCCCTTCAACTGTATCTATTCGACGATCCACGAAGTCGGCCATTCCAGCTATGAATTGGGCATCGACAGCGATTACGCCTTTACACCCTTGGGTCGCGGCGTCTCGATGGGCGCGCATGAAAGCCAAAGCCGGATCTATGAAAACCAGATAGGGCGCGGCCGGGCGTTTTCAGGCTGGCTGTATCAGCGCATGTCCGATGCGTTCGACGGCCTGTCGGTGCCTGATGCGGATGCATTCTACGCCACGGTGAACCGCGTTACCCCCGGCTATATCCGCACCGAGGCTGATGAGGTGCAATACAACCTGCACATCATGCTGCGCTTCGATCTGGAACGTGACCTGATCGCGGGCCGCCTTGACACCGATGATCTGGTCGAAGCGTGGAACACCCGCTTCCTCAAGGATTTCGGCGTGGCGGTGGACCGTCCGGCGAATGGCGTTCTGCAGGACGTGCATTGGTCTGTGGGATTGTTCGGTTATTTTCCGACCTATGCCCTGGGCAATGTCTATGCGGGCTGCCTGCACGCGGCATTGCGCGCAGCAGTTCCCGACCTGGACCGATTCCTTGCGGCTGGCGACGCCGGTCCCGCCGTCGAATGGCTGCGTGAGAATATGCAGCGCCACGGCGGCCTGTATCCGCCGCGCGAGCTGATCGAACGGGCCACCGGTGCAGATGTCAGCGAATTGCCGTTGCTCGACTATCTGGAAGAGAAATTCGGCGCGATCTATCGGTTGTAAATGCCGAATGGGTATTTAAGGAACTAAGAAGTCTGAGCGCGGCGCTCTTGAACTTCTTAGTTCTTCAAATACCCATTCAACGCTTCGACAGGCGCAACCAGATGCCGTTCTTGCCGCGCAGTGTCAGCCGCATGATCGGGACAGCACGTTCGCTGCCCGGAGCGACACGATAATCGCGCATCAATGCGGCAAGGATCAATGGACCCTCGATCATCGCGAAGCCTGCGCCGGGGCAGGCACGCGCACCCGCCGAAAAGGGGATGAAGGCTTCACGCATGCAGGTCTTGCCGTTCTCGGTTTCCCACCTTGCGGGGTCGAAGCCGTCGGGGTTGTTCCATAGCCGCTGGTGGCGATGCAGATGCCATGGGGACAGGACAAGCTGTGACCCTTTGGGCGCGCGGCGGTCGCGAAGGGTTACGCTGTGGCGACATTCGCGCACTGTCATCGCGACGGGGGGATATAGCCGCAGGGCCTCGCGGAAGACAGCGCGCGCGACGGTCAGATGCTTGATCGAGCCGAATTTGTCTGAAAGATGCTTCTCGGCCTCTCGGGCCAGCTTGTCCTGCCATTCGGGATTCTCGGCCAGCAGGTAAAGCGCCCATGCCAGAGCCGAGGCGCCCGTCTCATGTCCGGCCAGAAAGAATGTTGCGACCTCATCGATCATTTCTCGGTCGTCGAATTGCGTCTTGGTCACGGGATCCGGCGTGGTCATGATCTTGGTCGCCAGATCTTCCGGCGCGGTTCCAGCGGCGATTTCGGCGGCGCGGGCGGCAACAAGGTCGTGGATCAGGCTACGGATGCGGCGGGCACTGTGGCGGACCTTGCGCGAATGAAACCGCGCCCATTTCGGCAGCGCCATCAGCCCTGCCAGATTGACCATCGGTTGGGCGTCCTGATGTTCGCGGAAAGCTTCGAAGACCTGGCTGGCCGCCTGATCCTCGATCGGGATCGAGAACAGAGACCGGAAGATCACATCCGCCGCGACATGGCTGGTTTGCGGTTCAATGTCGATCTCGCGACCGTCGGCCAGCGGCTCGAGCCGCGCGACCAATGCCTGCGATGCGTCCCACATTGATGGGTATGCCTGCCGCAGCCGTCCGCCTTCGAATGCCAGATCTATGATCCGCCGCTGCCGCAGCCACGTCGCTCCGTTCGAGATAAAGCTGGAATTGCCCAAAAGCGGTTCAAGCCCCGCAGCCATGCGCGGGCTTTTCGGGAAATCCATCGGACGGCGCTTCAGGATCAGTTCGACCAGCTTTGGATCGTTGCAGGTGAAGCTGTGGATGAAGGGGCCGCGAAATTCCGCCATCCATGCGCGGTAAAGCTTGTCGGATTGCGCCGACAGGATGTCGCGGCGAAAGTCGCGGATAAAGCGCCAGACCGAGCCTTTGCCTTCGCGCGGTGCGGGTTTGGGCGGGATCATGTCGCAATAAAACTGTTGGCCGCGCGGGTGATGCGGGCGGGGGAATGCTGGCGTCCTGCAAAGCGCTCGCCCAGCGGCAGTGGTCCGGCGGTGATTGCGAAGTAATCATAGTCGCCGGGCCGGTCGAATGCACAAAGATACTGAAAGTGCAGCCTGAACCACCGCCCCCGCAATTCCCGCTGCTTTTGCGGCGAAAGCGTCTGCGTGAAAGCGGCGGAGAGGATCAGCGGATGGCGCTGTTGGGCAGGCGCCACGCCCGAAACCGCCACCGGGTCGCACAGCCCGAACGAACAGGCATCCCCCGGTGCAGTCACGTCGATCCAGTCAAGTTCATCCCGCGTGGACAGGTAGCGCAGATCGGCACGCAGGCGGTTCGCGCGGGGCAGGTAGGACGCCATCGGCACGACCTGACCCAGCGACAGGAAGGCCAGTCTTGGCCCCGCCTGCGGCACACGTCCAGACCGGATCAGATCGGCAAGCACGGAAACGCCGAGATAAGCGCCGGAACTGTGGCCGACGACCAGCACCTCGTCCCAGTCGGCGGCCAGAACCGTGGCTATACGGTCCGAGAACTGGGCGAGGCGCGTCTCAAGCGCAGGGGGATAGGCACCCTTATCGCGGGCGGTGAAGGCATAGTCGTGCATCAGATAATAGGCGAAGATCCTGCCGTCGATGCGCCGCCACAGATGCAGCCCGGTCCAAGTGACCGCGACCAGCACGGGCAGGGCGATCCACAGGCCGAACCCTGTCACCCAAGCCAGCAGCCAGCCCAGCATCGCGCCCGCCGCCAAGGCCAGCGCCAGTTGTGCCAGCAATACAACCACAGGGTAAAGCGCCGCAAGGACCGGGCCGCGCCGCAGCCGCATCAGTCGAAACAGCGCCCCCGTTCCGATATAGGCCCAGGCGGTGCGGGCAAGCTGGCCGTAAGTGGCAAGGATCGACTGCCCCATCGAGCCTGCGACGATGTCGGCCCAGACAAGAACTTCGATCTCGGATTCCGCCTGCAAGCCCTTGATGTCGCTGCTAACGCCCCAGCCAAAACCCGTGCGGTCGCGACGCGCGCCAAAGGTCAGTTCATACCCGCTGATGCGCGCCTGATCGGCCCCCTCGCGCTTGTAAAGCTCACGATAGCGGCGCGGCGGTATCGGGTCGTATCCGGGGATATAGAGGACGCGGCGGCGAAAGGGACGGGTCATCTGATCTCAGTGATTATGCAACCGCAGCATAACCTAAACCCCGGCGCGGACAAGTCAGCGAATGTTCCAGCGCGCCTCAAGTTTCTCGATTGCTGCTATCCGGGTTTCGGTTTTGGGATGCGACATCAGCCAAGCGGGGGTGCTGGAGCGCCCGCCAGCCAGCCGGTCCAGCTTGCGAAACAGGCTTTTCTGCGGTGCGGTCCCAAGACCCGCCTTGATCATCAGCGCGCTGGCAAAGGCGTCCGCCTCGAACTCGTCCTGTCGCGACAGGCGGGCCGACACCGCACCTGCCGCCAGCCCCGCGATCCATCCGCCGATGCCGGGCAGAAAGCGGCCCAGCACGCCCGCCAGCACCAGACGCAGCACATTCTGGCCCGCAAAGTCGATCATGCGCCTGCGCGAATGGCCATGCGCCACATGGCCCAGTTCATGCGCGATGACGGATGCCAGCTCGGCCTCGGTCACGTGGCCCTGATCCAGCTTGTCCAGAAAACCCCGCGTCAGGAAGATGCGTCCATCCGGCGCCGCCAACCCGTTCACGGGCGCGATTTCATAGACATGCGCCCGGATCGGGGGCAGGTCCATCGCGCGGCCCAGCTGTTCCAGCACAGGTTGCAGGCGCGGATCCTTGAGCGGGGTCGAGCGTTCCCTGAGTTCTGCCTTGAGCCGCCAAAGCGAGAAATACCACATCGCGGCGGCGTAAAGCAGGATCAGAATAATGGGTGTGTATTTCAGCATCCCCCGAATATGGCGTGCCGGGTGGCGTTAGCCAAGCAGCCGCATCGCCTGCGTCAGACCTTGCAACGTCAGGGGCTGCATCCGCCCGTCAAAGATTTCGCCAATCATCTGGATCGAACGGGTATGGCTCCAGTCCTTTTCCGCGACGGGATTCAGCCAGACGTGATCCGGCCATGTCTCGCGCAGGCGTCTTAGCCAGACCTCGCCCGCCTCGGGGTTCCAATGTTCGTTCGCGCCCCCCGGCACCGCGATTTCATAGGGCGACATCGCAGCATCGCCCACCAAGATCACCTTATAGTCGCGACCAAAGCGGTTCAGCACATCCCATGTCGGCACGGTTTCGGTCCAGCGGCGGCGGTTGTCGCGCCACAGACCTTCATAGATGCAGTTGTGGAAATAGAAATGTTCCAGATGCTTGAACTCTCCCCGCGCCGCCGAGAACAGCTCATCCACGCGGCGGGCGTGGTCGTCCATGCTGCCGCCGACATCCAGAAACAGCAGCACCTTAACGGCATTATGGCGCTCGGGCCGGGTCTGCACGTCGATATAGCCATGCTCGGCACTGGCGCGGATGGTGCCGGGCAGGTCCAGTTCCTCGGCCGCGCCGTGGCGCGCCCATTGGCGCAGGCGTTTCAGCGCCACCTTGATATTGCGCGTGCCCAGTTCCACCGAATCGTCGAAATCGCGGAATTCGCGCTTGTCCCAGACCTTGACTGCGCGGCGATGCCGGCTTTCCGCCTGTCCGATCCGCACACCTTCGGGGTTATAGCCGTAAGCGCCAAAGGGCGAGGTGCCCGCCGTGCCGACCCATTTGCTGCCACCCTGATGACGGCCCTTTTGTTCGGCCAGCCGTTCGCGCAGGCGGCGCATCAGCTCATCGAAACTGCCGGGGCCTTGGATGGCCGCGCGTTCTTCGGGGGTCAGCAGCTTTTCGGCCAGCTTCTCCAGCCATTCGCGTGGGATGGTGACCTGATCGACCAGCGCCTCGATGGGGATTTCGTCAAGGCCAGAGAAAGCCTCGGCAAAGGCACGATCGAAGCGGTCGATATGTGCCTCATTCTTGACCAGCGTGGCGCGGGAAAGGTGATAGAACCCCTCGGGCGACCAATCCGACAGGCCCGCCTGCAACCCGGCCAGCAGGTCCAGATATTCCCGCAGGCTGGCGGGCACCCCATGCCTGCGCAGACTGTCAAGAAAGGGGCGAAACATCAGCCCATCCGGGTCAGAAATACGGTCAGGAACAGGCCCAGAACCGCCAGTCCCATCGCGTGGGCTGCGGCATATTGCAGCTTGTCGGACCGGCCTCCGCCCATGCGGGCGGCGCGGAACCAGCCGATGACTGCGCCAATCAGAAGTGCTGCGATCACGATCATGTCTATTCGATTAGCCGTCCGATCCGCCGCTGTCCACAGGCAACCCCTTGAACCGGCTAAGGGCGCGGGTTAACTTGGTTGCAACTAGGTATCGGAGGGCGTGAAATGGCGCCCAGGCGTCCCGCGGGTGCGGACGCGTTCCCGAAAAAAACGGTCGAGCCTTTCGTCACCCGCCCGGCCGAGGACGGGCCGCTTTATGCGGCGCTGGATCTTGGCACCAACAGCTGCCGGATGCTGATTGCCCGACCGATGGGCAGCCAGTTTCAGGTGGTCGATAGCTTTTCGAAACCTGTCCAGTTGGGGCAGGGGTTGGAAGCATCAGGCAGGCTGTCGCGTCCTTCCATGGCGCGGACGGTTCATGCTCTGCAAGTGTGCCGGCGCAAGCTTGAGGCGCATAAGGTCACGCGGATGCGCCTTGTCGCAACCGAGGCCTGCAGGCGTGCGCGCAACAGCCGCGATTTCCTGCGGTTGATCCGTCGCGAAACAGGTCTGCCGGTCGAAATCATCGACGCCGAGGAAGAAGCGCGGCTTGCCGTGATCTCCTGTGCGCCGCTGGTCAGTCTGCGCACGGAACAGTTGCTTGTCGTCGACATCGGCGGCGGCTCGACTGAGCTTGTCTGGATCGACCTTGAGGATGTGGAGCCCGCCGAACGGCCCCGCGCGATCATGCGGCTGGCCGATGGGTTCCGCACGCCGCAGCCCGGTGGGGCGCGGGTTGTCGATTGGATCAGCGTGCCTTTGGGCGTCGCCACGCTGCGCGACCAGTTCGAGGATGTCGAGGACGATCAGGGCCGCTTCGCGCTGATGTCGTGGCATTTCGAGGAGATGCTCTCGGATTTCAGCCCCTATGCGCTGGCCCAGAACATGCCCGAGAATTTTCAGGTCATCGGCACATCGGGCACGGTGACCACGGTGGCTGCCAGCCATCTGGGCCTGCGCCGCTATGACCGGACCAAGGTGGACGGCTTGACCATGACCTCGGCCCAGATCGACCGGGTGATCCGGGATTATCTGTCGCTGGGCCCGGAAGGTCGGCGCAGCGATCCGCGCATCGGGCGCGAACGCCATGCGCTGATCATGTCGGGGGCAGCGATCCTGCAAACATTGATGCGGGTCTGGCCCACGACGCGGTTGTCGGTTGCGGATCGCGGTCTGCGCGAAGGGCTGCTATATGCGCAGATGGTCAAAGATGGGGTGCTGGCGCCCGACGGATTGAACGGGGTAGCATAAGATGAGTGACGGCAAGAAACCGGGCGGCGAGCGTAAGAGTTCTGGCCGCGGGCAGCGCGATCTGCGGGTGCGCGTGAAATCGGCCAAGGGGCGCAGGCTTTCCAGCACGCTATGGTTGGAACGGCAATTGAACGACCCCTATGTCGCGCGGGCCAAGCGCGAAGGCTATCGTGGGCGCGCGGCTTTCAAGATCCTTGAACTGGATGACAAATACCGCTTTCTGGTGCCGGGGGCGCGGGTGGTCGATCTGGGTTGTGCACCGGGCGGCTGGTGTCAGGTCGCCGTGGGCCGCGTCAACGCCTTGGGTGAAAAGTCCGGCAAGAAAGTCGGTCGTGTGCTGGGCGTCGATCTGCAGGAAATCGATCCGATCGCCGGGGCCGAGTTGCATCAGCTTGATTTCCTGTCCGAGGGTGCGGACGATCAGGTCAAGGCATGGCTGGGCGGTCGCGCCGATGTGGTGATGTCCGACATGGCTGCCGCGTCGTCGGGGCACAAGGGCACGGATCACCTGCGCATCGTAGCCCTGATCGAGGCGGCATTGGACTTTGCCTTTGACGTGCTGGAACCAGGCGGCACCTTCGTTGCCAAGGTTCTGGCAGGCGGGGCCGAGAGCGAGATGCAGGCGATGCTGAAACGCAATTTCCGCAAGGTTGCGAATGTGAAGCCGCCTGCCAGCCGCTCGGATTCGTCGGAAAAATTCGTGGTGGCGCAGGGCTTCCGTGGCCGTGACGACGCGGCGGAGCCCGAAGCCGAAGACGACATCTAAATCTGTTCTTCGCCGCCCCGACCGATCTCTCGGAATGCTTCGGGAGAGCGGCCGGTGGCCGAGGCGAATGCACGCATGAAATGGCCGACGCTGCTGAAGCCAAGGCTGCGGGCAATCTGTTCGATGGGCGTCGTCGTGTCGCGTAGCAGGCCCACCGCCCGTTCCAGCCGCAGCCGGTAAAGCAGTTCCAGCGCGGTTTTACCCCGGCTTTGCAGGCAGGCTCGGTCCAGATGCGCCAATGTGCAGCCCAGATCGCGGGCAAGCTCTGACATGGTGTGTTCCTGCGCCAGATTTGCCCCCGCCAGCGCCAGAAATCGTTCGGTCAGTGGGCGGGCTTCGGTGATGCGATGACTTAGCGCCTGTTGCGCCGCCGAGCCGTGGACCAACCGCGACAGCGCGACCGCCAGCAGGCCAAGCTGAAAGCTGGTGGCGCTGGCTTCGACTGCGTTGCGCGGACTGCCTGCACCCAATGCACGCAGCGCCGGGTCCAGCAATGCGTGATCTGCGGGGTCGGGCAGGCCAGATTGGAAGCTGTGCGGCAGTTCCACGGGCAGACCGTGCGCAAGATGTGGCGGTATCATCAGCGCGCAGCCCTGCACTTCCTCGGGCGGTTGCATGGAAAATGCCGTGCCTGCTGGGATAAAGGCGATACGCCCGTCGGATACCGGATGTCGCAGGCCGGGCAGGTCCACGCCCAGTGTGCCTTGTGCCACATAGATCAGGATGTGATCGCCGCGCACCCTTGGCGCGATGGTGGCGCTGCGTCCGCCAAACCTGCCACGCGGCGCACCGCCCCAATGGAATGCGGCTAGCGGCACCAGCCGCAGCCCATCCCCCGGAGCCGAGCGTGGCAGGCGGGATGGCGTCGTGGGCGGGGCCATCGTTACCTGCGCTTCATCCGCCACACGATCCGTCGTTCCCGGCGCCGTGAACCGGCGCGGATCCTGTTCCGAGGGTTCAAGAATCACACCCGCCGTAATCGACGCCTGTGCCAACCGTTCCCGCACGGCATCATCGTCATGCCGTGGACGAAGTTGGTGCAGGTGGCGCAGGTTCTCACTCATACCGCGATTCTCACGTTCGGGTAAGCCAAGGGTAGCTCACCATTGGTTGGTTACCGAACGCTGTTAACGCGCTAAAGTTGCAAAAGGATTAATATGTTGCTTTCACGCAGCAAGATCCACGCGCTCTTGTCGCCAGTCGCGCATTCGGCCCCGAAAGAAGATGCGCTGCGACTTGGCGTATTGCCGCGTGGCGATGATCGCGCGTTCGACGGCCTCGTCCAATTTGCATTCCCCGCGCAGATGCGCGATCAGTTCGGGCGCGCCGATCGCCCGTGCCCACAGCGCCTGCGGATCCCATTGCGGCAACATGGCGCGCACTTCGTCAAGCGCGCCCTGTTCCATCATCAGCCCGAAGCGCCGTTCGATCCGTTCGGCCAGCCAGTCGCGGTCGCTGGTCAGCACGATCCGTTCACTGGCCTGCGGGGGAATCAGCGGCGGCGGGGTATCTGCCTGCCATGCGGTGATGCCGCGTCCGGTGGTGCGCAGCACCTCCCACGCGCGCTGGACGCGGGCGGGATTTCGCAGATCGATGCGATCACGGGTGGCGGCGTCCAGCTCGGCGACCATCCGCTCAAGCCCGTTTTCCGATGCAAGAAAGGCGTTCCCCTCGGCGCGGATCGCATCAGGGGTCGGTGGAATCACGGCCAGCCCGTTTGACAGGGCGTGCAGGTAAAGGCCGGTGCCGCCGACGACGATCAGCCGTGCGCCCGTGGCCAGCAATTCCTGGACCTCGGCCAGCCATGCCCCCACGGAATAAGGCGTGCCGGGCGGCAGATGGCCGTATAGCCGATGCGGGGCCAGCGCCTCCTCCTCGGTCGGGGGGCGGGCGGAAATGACGCGCCAGCAGGACCAGACCTGCAAGGCGTCGGCATTGACGATCACGCCGCCCTGACTTTGTGCAAGCCTAAGGGCCAGTGCGGATTTTCCGCTTGCGGTCGGTCCCGCGATCAGCACATGCCGATCTTGTGGAACTGTCGCAGCTATGTCGTGACCTTGCCTCAATTTGCGTGCATTCTGCGGCTGTTGAACATGGTCAGTATTTGCGACATTTTGCCCCGCGATGAAAACCCCTGTGAAAGGTTCCCCTGGATGTCCGAACTAAACCCGCAAGCCGGAAAATACTCGCGCGTGCTGCTGAAGATTTCGGGCGAGGCCCTGATGGGGGATCAAGGCTATGGCCTGCATCCGCCGACCGTCTCGCGCATCGCCAATGAGGTGAAGTCTGTCCACGACATGGGCGTCGAGATCTGCATGGTCATCGGCGGCGGCAATATTTTCCGCGGCTTGCAGGGCAGCGCGCAGGGGATGGAGCGGGCGACGGCCGACTATATGGGGATGCTGGCGACCGTGATGAACGCGCTGGGGATGCAGGCCGCGCTGGAACAGCTGGGCATCCACACTCGCGTCATCAGCGCGATCCGCATGGACGAAGTGGCCGAACCCTATATCCGCCGCCGCGCCGTCCGCCACCTTGAGAAAAAGCGCGTCTGCATTTTCGCAGCGGGCACCGGCAACCCGTATTTCACCACCGACACCGCAGCAACGCTGCGCGCCAATGAGATGAATTGCGAAGCGATCTTCAAAGGCACCAAGGTCGATGGCGTCTATGACAAAGACCCCAAAAAACACGATGACGCGAAGCGCTATGACACCGTGACCTATGATGAGGTGCTGCAAAAGCATCTGGGTGTCATGGATGCCTCGGCCATTGCGCTGGCGCGCGATAACGATCTGCCGATCATCGTGTTTTCGCTGGACGAACCGGGTGGTTTCCGTGGGATTCTGGCCGGGCAGGGCACTTATACGCGGGTGCATGGCTAAAATCCCCGCATAGGCTTTGCCTTGTCGGTGTCTCTCGGCTAAAAGCGCAGAAAACCACAGCATAGAGGCCATGATCGAGCATGTCCGACGAGATCGAGATCGACACCGACGACCTGGAACGCCGCATGAAAGGCGCAATGGAATCCCTGCGCCATGAATTCGCGTCGCTGCGGACGGGCCGCGCCTCGGCCAGCATGGTCGAGCCGATCATGGTCGATGCCTATGGCTCGCCCACGCCGATCAACCAGATCGGCACGGTGAACGTGCCCGAACCCCGTATGGTCACGATCAACGTCTGGGACAAGGCGTTGGTCGGCAAGGCAGAAAAAGCCATCCGCGATTCGGGGCTGGGCATCAACCCGCAGCTGAACGGCACCATCATCATGCTGCCGATTCCCGAACTGAACGAAGAGCGCCGCCGCGATCTGACCCGCGTCGCCGCGCAATATGCCGAACACGCCCGCGTTGCGATCCGCAACGTGCGCCGCGACGGCATGGACCAGATCAAAAAAGCCAAATCCGCCGGCATGTCCGAAGACGACCAGAAATTCTGGGAAAGCTCGGTGCAGGAATTGACCGACAAGTCGATCGCTGCCGTGGATCAGGCGCTAGAATCGAAACAAGCCGAGATCATGCAGGTCTGAATGCACATGGCCGATCCCGCAGCCAGCCTTTCCCGTTCCGGCGCGCCGGATTCAAGGCCACGGCACGTTGCCATCATCATGGATGGCAACGGTCGCTGGGCCGTCAACAAGGGCTGGCCGCGGCTTGTCGGGCACCGCAAGGGTGCCGAGCGCGTCAAGCAAATCGTTCGCGCCTGTCCCGATATGGGCGTGAACTGGCTGACCCTTTACGCCTTCTCGACCGAGAACTGGAAGCGCACGACCGAGGAAGTGCTTGGCCTCATGGCGATCTTTGCCCGCTATATCGAGCGGGAGGCCGATGGCATGGCCGCCGAAGGCGTGCGGATGCGCTTCATCGGTGCGCGTGAGCGTCTGGATGACCGCCTGCAACGCCTGATGGCGGGGATCGAGGCGCGGACGGCAGGCAATACCCGGCTAAATCTGACCGTCGCCATCAACTATGGCGGTCGCGATGAAATCGCCCGCGCCGCGCGCCGTCTGGCCGAACGCGTCACCAAGGGCGAGATCACCGTCCCGACCGAGGCAGACTTTGCAAGCTGCCTTGATACTGCGGGCCATCCCGACCCCGATCTGGTGATCCGCACCTCGGGCGAGACGCGGACATCGAACTTTCTGCCGTTTCAGGCAGCCTATTCGGAATATGAATTCACGCCGACGCTCTGGCCCGATTTCACGCCCGAGCATATGGCGCAGATCCTTGACCGATACGGGCTGCGCGAACGGCGGTTCGGCGGCGCATGACGGACCCCGCGCTTCCAAGAAAGCGGTTCCGCGACAAGCTCAAACCGGGCAAATGGGCCGATCTGCGCAAGCGGTTCGGTTGGGGTGCCCTGTTGCTGGTGCTGGGGATTATCCTGCTTTTGTCGTCCGGCATGTGGATGCGCCTTGGTGTATCGTTGATTGCCGGGTTGATGATGTGGGAACTGGCCCGGCTGACCGCGTGGCGGCATCCTGAATTTCACAGCCCGCGCCATCCGGTGCTGATCGGCACGCTTTCGGGTCTGGTCCTGCTGGCGATGCTGGTCCTGCCGGGCGACTGGCCGCTGCTGCTTATGCTGGTGCCGATCATCGCGGGTCTATCCGGCACGCATTCGCATGAACGCGTGGGCTATGTGCTGTTCACCGTGTCGATCCTTGGTGCCGCATATGCGCTGGTTGCCATGCGCGAGGCGATGGGGCTGCCCACCGTGTTCTGGATTGTGGCGACGGTCGTGCAATCGGATGTTCTGGGCTATTTCGTCGGGCGCAAGCTGGGCGGACGCAAGTTCTGGCCCTCGATCAGCCCGAAAAAGACATGGAGCGGGACCTTGGCCGGTTGGGGCGGTGCCTTTTTTCTTGCGGTCGGGCTGCTGCTGACCGGAGAAGCACCGTGGAGTGTCCTGCTGATCGGTCCGGCGCTGGCGATTGCTGGCCAATTCGGTGACATCGCCGAAAGCTGGCTGAAACGCCGGGTCGGGGCCAAGGACAGTTCCGCGCTGATCCCCGGTCATGGCGGCGCGATGGACCGTTTCGATGCGATGTGCGGCGCGCTTCTGCTTGCGCTGATCCTGATGCTGGTCCATCTGTTGCCCGTAATCGGAGGCTAGAGTGACCATGCGCAGCGTATCCGTGCTGGGGGCCACTGGCTCTATCGGCGAAAGTGCATTTGACCTGCTGATGCGGGCGGGTGGGCCCGGTGCCTATCGCACGGTCGCGCTGACGGGCGCGGCGAATGTCGCCCGACTTGCCCAGATGGCGATTGCGCTTCGTGCGGAGATCGCCGTCACCGCCTTGCCGGAAAAGCTGCCCGAATTGCGCGCCGCCCTTGCTGGCAGCGGGATCGAAGCTGCAGCGGGGCCAGAGGCCATTGCCGAGGCCGCATCGCGTCCTGCCGACTGGACGCTATCCGCGATCATCGGCGCGGCCGGCCTGCCGCCGGGGGTCGAGGTTCTGAAGCGCGGCGGAACACTGGCGCTGGCGAACAAGGAAAGCCTTGTCGCCGCAGGGCGTCTGGTCATGGGGCTGGCACAGGCGAACCGCGCCACCATCCTGCCAGTGGATTCTGAACATTCCGCTATATTTCAATCACTTCAAGCTGAAAACCTGGAATGTGTCGAGGCGGTAACCATCACGGCATCCGGCGGCGCGTTCCGCGATTGGCCGCTGGAGCGGCTGGCGCGCGCCACCGTGGCCGAGGCGTCGTCGCATCCGAACTGGGCCATGGGCCAACGCATCACCATCGACAGCGCCAGCATGTTCAATAAAGCGCTTGAAGTCATTGAAACGCATGAATTCTTTGGAATAGATGTTAACCGCATCAGGGTGCTGGTTCATCCGCAGTCCATCATTCACGCGATGGTCAGCCACCGCGACGGCGGCAGTATCGCACATCTTGGTGCGCCCGACATGCGCCATGCCATTGGCTATGCGTTGAACTGGCCACAACGCCAGCCTTTGCCGGTGCCCGCGCTGGATCTGGCCGCGCTTGGCAGCCTGACATTTTTCGCGCCCGATGAAATTCGCTGGCCCGCCTTGCGTCTTGCGCGCGATGTGATCTTGGCAGGCGGCGCGGCGGGGGCCGTTCTGAACGCGGCCAAGGAACAGGCGCTGGACGATTTCATCGCCGGGCGCATCGGTTTTATGGATATGGCACCTGCGGTCGAACGCGCACTGACGGACGCTTCGCGTGAGGAGGGCTTTGGTCAAAGCCCCGCCGATCTGGCGACGGTGCTGGAATGGGACGGGCTTGCGCGCAGGCTCGCGGCCAGCAAGGCGGGGGCGGCGTGATGGCGATGATCGCGGAAATCGGTGGGTTCCTGTGGACGATCTGCGCCTTTGTGCTGGCGCTGTCGATCATCGTGACCGTGCATGAATACGGCCATTACATCATCGGTCGCCTATCGGGCATCAAGGCCGAGGTGTTTTCGCTGGGCTTCGGTCCGCGCCTGATTTCACGCAGGGACCGGCACGGCACGCTTTGGCAGTTGGCTGCGATCCCGCTGGGCGGCTATGTCCGCTTTCTGGGCGATGCGAACGCGGCCAGCGCGGGTTCGGGCGTCGCGGTCGATCCGGCGCAAAGCCGCGCCAGCCTGCCCGGTGCGCCGCTGTGGGCGCGCTTTGCCACAGTGGCCGCGGGTCCGATCTTCAATTTCATCCTGTCGATCCTGGTCTTTGGCGGCATGGCAATCTGGCAAGGCCTGCCCGCTGATGAGCCCGAGGTGGGCGCGTTGCACGCCATCCCGCCTGGGATGCAGATGGGGCTGCAACCCGGCGACCGCATCCTTGCCATCGACGGCACGCCTGTGACCACATGGCAGGATCTGGGCGCTGCGGCAGAAAAGCTGCCGCCGAAACCCGTCCATGACTGGACCGTCCGCCGCGACGGGGCAGAGCTGACGGTGCCCGGCCCCGGCCCGATGCCCGCGCTGATCACCGGGGTTGCGCCGCGCAGCCCCGCGGCGTCGGCAGGTCTGCGCGCGGGCGATGTGATCACTGCAATCGAAGGCCAGCCGGTTTCGCGCTTCGACGAATTGCGCGAACAGGTCACCAAAGCCGAAGGCCGTCCGGTCATCCTGCGCGTCTGGCGCGAGGGCGAGGGCGAGGCCGATTACACCCTTGCGCCGCGCGAGCAGGATTTGCCGACCGCGACCGGCTATGAAAAGCGCTGGATGATCGGCGTGACCGGCGGCGGCACGTTCTTCGATCCCGCAACCCGCAACGTCGGCCCGATCGAGGCGGTCGGCATCGGCGCAGGCCGGACATGGGACATCATCGCCTCGTCGGTATCAGGGCTTTGGGCCATGATCACCGGACAGATCGGCACTTGCAATCTGGGCGGGGCAATCAGCATCGCGGAAAGCACGGGGCAGGCGGCCTCGGCAGGGGGCAGCGATTTCATCTGGTGGATCGCGGTTCTGTCGGCGGCGATCGGCTTTCTGAACCTTTTGCCGGTCCCGGTTCTGGATGGCGGACACCTGATGTTTTACGCCTATGAGGCGGTGGCCGGGCGGCGTCCGTCGGACCGCGTGCTGGACATCCTGTCCGCGCTGGGAATGGCTGCGGTGCTTTCGCTGATGGTCTTTGGCCTCACCAACGATCTTTTCTGCCCATAACAGGGCGTTGCCTTTTGACAGTTCCGCCTGCTTCGCGGTATCCATTCGGCAATTCGGGCGGGATCAACCCGCGCACAGGCAATACACGCGCGAGGGGCGGATGACGAACAGGAAACTCGGCAAAGGCGCTCTTGCGCTGATCTCGGCGCTGGCAGTTGCAGGTCCTGCGGCCATGATCCCCGGCGCTGCTTCGGCCTATGTCTTCAACAACGTGCGGATCGAGGGTAATCAGCGGATCGAACCGCAGACCATCCTGACCTATCTGGACATTCCGCGCGGGCGCGACGTGTCGGGGGGCGAACTGAACGCTGCCCTGCAACGTCTGCAGAATTCGGGCCTGTTCGAAACGGTCGAGGTCGTGCCCTCGGCGGGCACGCTGGTCGTGCGCGTGGCGGAATATCCCACGGTCAACGTCATCGCGTTCGAAGGGAACCGCCGTCTCAAGGACGAGAACCTGAACGAGATCGTCAAATCCCAGCCGCGCCGCGTCTATTCACCCGCGCAGGCCGAGGCGGATGCCGCCGCGATCAGTCAGGCATATGCCGGACAGGGACGCCTTGCCGCCCGCGTCGATCCCAAGATCATCCGCCGCAGCGGCAACCGCGTCGATCTGGTCTTTGAAATCCGCGAAGGCGATCTGACCGAAATCGAGCGCATCGGTTTCGTCGGCAACCGTGCGTTTTCCGACCAGCGCCTGCGCAACGTCCTGCAGACCAAGCAGGCGGGTCTGCTGCGCAATTTCATCCGCCGTGACACCTTCGCGCCCGAGCGTCTGCCGGTCGATGAAAAGCTGCTGACCGATTTCTATCGGTCGCGCGGCTATGCCGATTTCAAGGTGCAGGCCGTGGCACCCGAAGTCGCGCAGGCGCGCGATGCGTTCTATATCACCTTCCAGATCCAGGAAGGCCCGCGCTATACCTTTGGCAATGTCAGCACGATCAGCGAAATTCCCGGTGTCGATGCGGCTGATTTCGAGGCGCAGAACCGGGTTCGTCAGGGGCAGGTCTACAACCCCGCCACCATCGACACGACCATCCGCCGGATGGAGCAGCTTGCGATCCGCAAGGGCCTGAACTTCGTCAATATCGAGCCGCGCGTCACCCGCAATCCGCGCGGTCAGACGCTGGATCTGACCTTTGCCCTGACGCGCGGCCAGCGCGTCTTTGTCGAACGCATCGACATCGAAGGCAACACCACGACGCTGGACGAGGTGATCCGTCGCCAATTCGCGACCGTCGAAGGCGACCCCTTCAACCCGCGCGAAATCCGCAACTCGGCCGAGCGTCTGCGCGCGCTGGGTTACTTTGCCGATGTGCAGGCCGAAAGCCGCCCCGGCACGACCGGCGATCAGGTCGTCGTTGACGTGAACGTCGAAGAACAGCCGACCGGCAGCCTTAGCTTTGGTGCCAGCTACGGCGTGTCGTCTGGCGTGGGTTTCAACCTGTCGCTGAACGAAAAGAACTTCCTTGGTCGCGGGCAGGAAGTGAACCTGTCCTTTGCCACGGGTTCGGGTTCGCAATCCTCGGGCCTGACCTTTATCGAACCTTATTTCCTTGGCCGCGATCTGAAGGCACGGGCGCAGGTCTGGTATAACACGACCGACCGGCTGAATTCGGATTACAACACCCGTTCGGTCGGACTGCTGACCGCGATGGAATTCCCGATTTCGGACAATGGCCGTCTGGAGCTGCGCTACAAGCTCAGCAAGGATACGCTGTTCGATGTGGAAGAAATTCATCTGGATGAAGAAAGCAGCGAACTCGTCGGCTCGTCGCCCATCCTTTACCGCGAACAGGGTGGCTATTTCACCTCGGCCATCGGCTATACCTATAGCTATGACAGCCGCGTTGCCGGGCTTGATCCGCTGACCAGCTATCGTTTCCGCTTTGGTCAGGATTTCGCGGGCGTCGGCGGTGATGTCGAATCCGTCACCAGCAACCTATATGCGGGCGTTGAAAGCCGTGCATGGCGCGAAAGCGTCACCTTGCTGGCCGAATTCGAGGCGGGCGCGGTGCATATGCTGAACGATCAGAACAGCCGGTTCCTGAACCGCTATTCCGGCAACGGCAAGATCCGCGGGTTTGAACCGAACGGCTATGGCCCGCGCGATCTTGAAGCCCCGAACGAAGATGCGCTTGGCGGCAACTATTTCTGGGCGCTGCGCACCGAAGCACAATTCCCGCTGGGCCTGCCCGAGGAATACGGCATCAAGGGCGGTCTGTTTGCCGATATCGGCTCGGTCTGGGGGCTGGACGATACGGCGGGCGCCAATGGTGTCGAGGTCGATCAGGGAATGCATGTCCGCGCCTCGATCGGGGCGTCGCTGTTCTGGACCACGCCCATCGGGCCGCTGCGCTTCAACTTCGCGAAAGCTCTCCAGAAAGAGGATTACGACGAAGAGCAACCCTTTGACCTGACCATCTCGACGCAGTTCTGATGCGTCGGGCCAGGATCGCCGGGGCGGTGGCGGGGCTTCTGACCGGAGCCTTGCCGCTGGCGGCGCAGGAACAGCAGCCCGCCGCCCCGTCGCCGGACCGCATTCAGGTGCAGCCCGCCCCGCAAACGGGCCAGCCTTCGGGCAACGGTGGGGCGAACCAGCCTTTGGTGGTCGAAACACCGGGTCAGTCGGGCCAAGCCTATCCCCAGATTATGACGATTGATCAGGAAGGCCTGTTCATGGGCTCGGCGTGGGGGCAGCGTGTTCAGGCCGATTTGGAACAGCGCGGCCGTCAGGTCGCCGCCGAGAACGACCGTCTTGCCAGCCAGTTCGCCGCCGAGGAGCAGGAGCTGACCAATCTGCGCGGCGCCTTGTCCCCCGAGGAGTTTCGCCAGCGCGCCGATGAATTCGACAAGCGCGTGGTCGAGGTGCGGCGCGAACGCGATGCCGTCACCCGCGATCTGCAAAGCGGCGCGGATGCCGAGCGCGCGGCGTTTTTCCGCGCGGCCTTGCCCGTTCTGGCGCAGTTGATGCAAGAACGTGGGGCGGTCGTCGTGCTGGATCAGCGGGCGATATTCGTCTCGGCCCAGTCGGCGGATGTGACGCAGATCATGATCGAGCGGCTGAATACGGAAATCGGCGCAGGCCCGGAAAAGGCCGAACCCGCACCGACGGGGGAAACCCCCGCACCCGCAGCGCCCTGATCCGGGTCGCCTAGCGCAGCCGCGCGTCCAGTGCCGTGATGCGTTCGGTCAGCAGCGCGAAAAGTCCGTCCCGGTCGATGTCGCGCAGGAACATGGCATTCGCCTCGCGTCCGGTCACGCGCCACCAGTCGGCGACGGTCATGCCAAGCGTGAATTCACCCTGCGTCTCGATCTCGACATTGATGTGCCGGCCCGAGAACAGCTCGGGTCGCAGCAGCCAGCCGATGGTGCAGGGGTCATGCAGCGGCGCGCCCTGGCTGCCGTATTTCTCGCGGTCGTAGCGTTCGAAGAAATCGGTCCAGCTTGCAACCGCGCGGCCAATGGGACCGCTTGCGCGCATCGTCTCGATCCAGTCGCGGTTGGTCAACGCCTTGTGGGTCACGTCAAGCGGCACGACGGTCAGAGGCGCACCGCTGGCAAAAACCAGCTTTGCCGCCTCGGGATCGACATAGATGTTGAACTCGGCGGCGGGGGTGATGTTGCCCACTTCGAAATAGGCGCCGCCCATCAGCACGATTTCCTGCACACGCGGCACGATGTCCGGCGCGCGCTGGAAGGCGGTGGCGATATTTGTCAGCGGCCCGATCGGCACCAGTGTTACCGTGCCGGCGGGTTCGCGGCGCAGCGTGTCGATGATGAAATCGACCGCATGGCCAGAGGCCAGCGGCATCTCGGGTTCGAAAAGCTCGATCCCGTCCAGACCGGATTTGCCGTGGACATGTTCCGCCGTCACCAGCGGACGTGCCAGCGGACGGTCGCAGCCTGCGTAGACCGGCAGATCGGTGCGCCCCGCAATCTGGCTGATGATGCGCGCATTGCGTTGTGTCAGGTCCAGCGGCACGTTGCCCGCGACCGCCGTCAGGGCCAGCACCTCAAGTTCGGGGCTTGCCAGCGCCAGCAGGATGGCCACGGCGTCGTCCTGACCGGGATCGGTGTCGATGATGATCTTGCGTGGCATTGCTGTCCCCCATTTTTGGCGCAGGAAAGCCGGGCTGGCATGAGGATGCAAGCCTTTGTTATTGCGATGCCGGTTCCAGATGCGTGATCCCCGTCGCTGCCGCCCGCGCCAATGCCGGGTCCAGCGACATGCGGATATATTCGCCGCGCCGCCACAACTCGGCCAGATCGTCGTAATGGCGCGATAGCGGATGCCCCGATTGCCCGGTCGAGATGATGAAGACCGAACTGTCGGGATCGGCAAGGTCATAGACCGCGCGATAAGCCGCGCCCCCGACATTCAGCCATGGATATGCGCCGTATCCCAGCACGCCCGCCCGCGCGACCGTGGAATCGTCACCCGAGGTCGGCTGGATCAGGTTGACGATATAGGACAAGCCGCGCAGTTCGCCCAAGGCCGGATGAACATGGCGGGCGCGGTGCAGGTCACCCCAGCGCCAGCTTGCCAGATCGGGGCCAAAGCGGGTCGTCAGTTCAAGGATGGCTGCGTCCAGCGCCTGACGCGCGATTTGGGTGCAGGTCTCGACCGGGGCGGACTGGCGAATGTCGCACCAGATGCCCGCGCCGTTCGTGTTGCGAAACACCCGGTCGATGAAATCGGGATATATCTCGGTCAGCTCATCCGCCAGCGGGCCCAACTCATCGCGCACGATGCGTTCTTGCAGGGCGCGCATCCATACGGAATAGATCAGCGGCTCGGGCAGGTGTTCGTTCATTGCGCCGTCCCAGTTGGCCAGCAGCGCCAGCGCGTCCTGACGCTGACGTTCGGGCGTGCCCTGCGCGGCGGGTTCGTCGGTGAACCACAGGTCCGCGCCGACCAGCGGCAGCAATGCGCGGGCGACCGGGCTGACGATATCGTTCTGCGCGGCGATAAAGCTGTCGCGCGAATGCACCTCGCGCTGGTCCAGCAGATAGCGCAGGCGGGTCTGGCGGTATTGGTTGCCGCGGTCATAGCCTAGCACCGCGCCTTCGGCCCCCGCAGCGCCCGAGGTCGCGACGGTGCCCCCTTCGGGGTTCAGGTCGGTCAGGGCGGCGGGCGCGGGCGCGATACCCTGCCAACGGTTTTCGGCATTCCAGCCGGGCAGGGGCAGGCGGCCCTGCGCCGGGTTTCCGGGTGCACGAACCGGCAGCGCCCCGGCCAGCACCTGACCCACGCCCTGATCGTCGGCCAGCGTCACGTTCAAGGCGGGGGCGACCATACCGCCAAGCGCCTGAGCGGCGCCTGCGCGGTCCTGCGCGCGCATCAGACCCATCAGCGCGGTCATCGACGGGTCGGCGCCGCGTCCGCCGGTCCATGCCAGCGCGGCCACATGCCCCGCTGGCAGGATGGTTTCTATATCCAGATGACCGCCGGGCAGGACTGGCCCGTTTTCGGTGTCGCGCAGCGTGATGGTGCGCGGCTCCTCTCCGGCGATGGCGATCGTTTCCTTGCGCGTGGCGAATTCCGTCCAGCCCTGCGCGCCGCGATAGCGGTTGGCATCACCGGGCTGCACTTCTTCGATGAACAGGTCCTGATCGTCGATCTGCGCCGGGGTTATGCCCCACGCCAGATGCGGGTTGCGGCCCGACAGGATGGCGGGGATGCCGGGGATGGTGCCGCCGATGACCCCGCCCGATGAAAGCTCGATCCGGGCCAGATACCACAGGCCCGGCGCTGTCAGCGCGAATTGCGGATCGTTGGCCAAAAGCGCGCCGCCCGCAGCCGTGCGCCCCGCCGCTGCCGCCCAGCCATTCGCCGATGCCCCAAGCGAGGGCGCAAGATAGCCCGCCAGACCCAGCGTCCAGTCCTGCTGTGCGGTGCGCCGTTCCGCCCCGGCAAAGCGGTCACCCGGAAAAAGCGAGGCGTAGGCGGGCAAAGGCGGTTCGCCCGGTGTGGCGACCAGTTCCTGACCGCGTTCGGGGGCAGCCAGCGACAGGCGGGCGCGCAGCACTTCACGCCGCAATTGAACGGTCGAGCTTGCGGCCAGAAGCTTCAGGATCGCCAGCGAATCCGCAGGCTCCCAATAGGCGATCTCATCGGGGAACAGAAAGAATTCCGGCGCGCCGCGTCCACGCGCGCCCAGATTGATCTGCTGGATCCACGCATTCACCCCGTCGGCATAAGCCGCCAGCGCATCTCGCGTGGGCCCGTCCTGTGCATCCAGCGACGCGCGGGCATTGCGGTAAAGCCCAAGGCGGCGGGCCAGATCATCGGCGGGCAGGGCGGCAGGACCATAGATTTCCGACAGCCGCCCCTGCGCCGCGCGGCGCAGCACGTTCATCTGGAACAGCCGGTCCTGCGCATGGGCCATGCCAAGGGCAAAGAACACGTCGCGATCGGATTTGCCGAAGATATGGGGCACATCCTCGGTCGAGCGGATGATCTCAACCGGGGCGGAAATCCCCGCCACGTCATAGGTCGCGCCGTAATCGGGCAGAGATCGCACGGCGAAATACCACGCCAGCACCAGCAGCGCGACGCTTGCAATGATAAGTCCGACTGTCAGGCGCACAAGCCAGCGGAAAAGTGTCACCATGAATTGGGCGATGTCCCGAGCTTTTGGCGCGGGGGCTTGTCGGCCCCTGCGGCGCGTGGTGGTATCAGGCCCGCTGAATAGGGCAGGGCGCGGTCCGGATCAACGCGCCTTTCACAAGCTCAAGGAGAATTTGATGGCGCGCGTTGCATTTCTGGGACTTGGGGTGATGGGTTTCCCCATGGCGGGTCATCTGGCTGCCAACGGGCATGAGGTGACGGTCTGGAACCGGACCGCCGCCAAAGCCACCGCATGGGCCGAAAAGCATCAGGGCCGGGCGGCCACCACCGCCGCCGAAGCCGCCGATGGCGCAGAGTTCGTGATGGCCTGCGTCGGCAATGACGACGATCTGCGGCAGGTCTGCACCGGGCCGCAGGGGGCGTTTTCAGGCATGACCAAAGGCGCGATCTTTGTCGATCACACCACTGTCTCTGCCGCAGTCACGCGCGAACTGGCACAGGCGGCAAGCGATTTCGGTCTGGGATTTGTCGATGCGCCGGTTTCGGGCGGGCAGGCTGGGGCCGAAAACGGCCAGCTTTCCGTAATGTGCGGCGGCGATGTGGCGCAATACGCCAAGGCCGAGCCGGTGATTGCGGCTTATGCCAAAATCTGCCGCCTGATGGGGCCGTCCGGCGCGGGACAGCTGACCAAGATGTGCAATCAGATCGCGATTGCCGGGCTGGTGCAGGGGCTTTCCGAATCGCTCAACTTTGCCGAGAAGGCCGGGCTTTCCATCCCAGAGGTGGTCGAGGTGATCAGTCAGGGCGCCGCAGGCAGCTGGCAGATGCAAGCCCGCCACCAGACCATGGCCGAAAACCGCTTCGATTTCGGCTTTGCGGTGGACTGGATGCGCAAGGATCTGAACATCTGCCTGTCCACAGCCGAAGAAAACGGCGCAAGCCTGCCCGTCACCGCGCTGGTTGATCAGTTTTACAAGGAAGTTCAGCAGATGGGCGGCGGACGTTGGGATACGTCGTCGCTGATTGCGCGCCTGCGCCGCTAAGGGTGTCTTGCAAACCCCTCGGCCTTCGCGCTATGAGCCGCGAAGGTCGGGCGGTTAGCTCAGTTGGTAGAGCGCTTCGTTTACACCGAAGATGTCGGGGGTTCGAGTCCCTCACCGCCCACCATTTCCATTGCGAAATCAACGTCGCGCGATGGATTCCGCAGGTATCACCGATTTCAGGATCGCGCGCTGTTTGGCCGTCAGGCTGAATGGCAGCACCACCAGTCTGGGGTCTTCCGGCTCCTCGGATGCGACGGACAGCGCGTAAGATTTCATCCAGATCGAGAGGGTGAAAACCAGATCCTCAAGCCCGGCGACACGATTTTTCAGTTCTTCGAGCTGTATGTTGTCGCCACCTAGCGACGGTGGTTCTTCCTGGGTCATTTGCTGCTTTTCCTCTCCCTGAGAAATCCTTTAACCACAGGCGCTTGAGTATGCAGCATACCCCGCACCGACGCTTGCCATAGCGAAAAATCACACAGTGGCAAACTGAGTTTGAGCAAGTTTACGCGATGCGGGTCAACTAAATTTAAATTTGGCAGATTTGTTCATTTTGCCACACGCATGGCGGGAAAAATTTTGCCCCGAAATCGTCCGTCAAGCCGCAGGCTCGCAATCGGCGGCGGGAATGGCTATATGGGCCGCGCTGCCGTTCGCGTGCCGCAGGTTTTCGTTCTTATGACGGCCTGTCCCGCCCCGGCGCAGATCACGCAGGACAAGGATATACAGCCCGTGCTGGAACAGGCCGGAAAGGCGCATTCGCCCGATATTCGCAGCGCGGCACGGCTGTCCGTGGCGCCGATGATGGATTGGACAGACCGCAACTGCCGGGTGTTTCACCGGCTGCTGTCGCGCCACGCGCTGCTTTATACCGAGATGGTGACGGCGCAAGCCGTCATCCATGGCGAACGTGGCCGTCTGCTGGACTATGACGCGACCGAGCACCCGCTTGCCTTGCAGCTTGGCGGCTCTGACCCCACGCTGTTGGCCGAGGCCACGCGAATCGCCTCGGATTGGGGCTATGATGAGATAAACCTGAACGTGGGCTGTCCCAGCGACCGCGTGCAATCGGGGTGTTTCGGTGCCGTCCTGATGACGATGCCGCATGTCGTGGCCGAAAGCGTTCAGGCAATGATGGCCGTCAGCCCGGTCGAGGTGACGGTGAAATGCCGCATCGGTGTCGATGACCAGACCCCCGAGGAGGTGCTGCCCGCCTTTGTCGCCCTGATGCGCGACAGCGGCATCCGTCGAATCGCGATCCACGCCCGCAAGGCCTGGCTGCAGGGCCTGTCACCCAAGGAAAACCGCGAAATCCCTCCGCTGGATTATCCGCTGGTCCACCGGATGAAGACCGAGTTCCCCGATCTGCACCTGTCGATCAACGGCGGCATCGCCACTTTCGATGATGTGCGCGCACATCTGAACCACATGGACGGCGTGATGGTCGGACGCGCGGCCTATCACCAGCCTTGGGATATTCTGGGAACTGCGGACACGCTTTGGGACGCCGCGCCCGATTTCGCGACGCCCGTGCAGGCGGCGCAGGCGATGCGCCCGCTGATCGACGCGCATCTGGCGTCGGGCGGGCGGCTGCATCAGTTCACCCGTCACATGCTGGGCCTGTTTCATGGTCGCCCCGGCGCGCGGGGCTGGCGCAGGCTGCTGTCCGAGGGCGCGTCGCGCGCCAACGACCGGGCCGAGGCGCTGGCGGTCTATGACGCCGCGCTGGCCGAGGTGTCAGGGGGCTGACCGCTCGGCCGCTTTGGCCTCGTCCCAAAGCGCGTCCATTTCGGCCAGATCGCTGTCTTCGGGGCGGCGGCCCTGTGCGGCCAAGGCCGCCTCGATCGACTGGAAGCGGCGGGTGAATTTGGCATTGGCGTCACGCAGCGCCGCTTCGGGATCGATGTCCAGATGCCGTGCCAGATTGGCCATGACGAATAGCAGGTCGCCGAATTCCTCGGTCAGATGGGCGTGGTCTGTGCTGGCGCGTGCCTCGACCAGTTCGGTGCATTCTTCCTGAATTTTTTCCAGCACCTGCTCGGGGCCGGGCCAGTCGAAGCCCACGCGGGCCGCGCGGTTTTGCAGCTTGACCGCCCGCATCAGCGCGGGCAGGCCAAGCGCCACACCTTCCAGCACGCCTTTTTCGGCTTTGGCCGCGCGTTCCTTGGCCTTGATCGCTTCCCAGTCGCGGACCTGCTGTTCGGCGGATTTGTCGCGCGATTCGTCGCCAAAGATATGGGGATGGCGCGTCACCATCTTGTCCGAGACCGAGGCCACCACATCCGAGAAATCGAAAAGCCCCGCCTCATCGGCCATTTGGGCGTGAAAGACGACTTGCAGCAGCAGATCGCCCAATTCGCCCGGCAGTTCGTCCCATGCTTCGCGGGTAATGGCATCCGCGACTTCATGCGCCTCCTCGATCGTATAGGGGGCGATGGTGGCGAAGGTCTGTTCGATGTCCCAGGGGCAGCCCGTATGCTTGTCACGCAGCGCGGCCATGATCGCCAGCAGGCGGGGAATGCCCGTCTCATCCGATGCGGGGATGCGGTCTGCCAGCGCGGGGTGGATTGCGTCCTGTGCCATGAAGCGGCCCCTTTCCTGTTCACGGTTCCCGACTGCCACAGCCGGGGGGCCATGTCCACGCCATGCCCAAGCTGGCGCATTCGTCATCCCGCGCTTTCTTGCCAACCTTGGGACGCGCCGCTAGGGTGCGCGCCAATTCCGCCGGGGGATGCCCGGAGCTATACCCACAAGGGATCAATCCATGTTCGTGACCCCCGCCTATGCTCAGGCCGCCGCCGCGCCCTCTGGAATGTCGAGCATCGCCTCGTTCGTTCCGCTGATCCTGATCTTTGTCATCATGTATTTCCTGATGATCCGCCCGCAGCAAAAGCGCATGAAAGAACATCGCTCGATGGTCGAGGCGCTGAAAAAAGGCGATGAGGTCATCACGCAGGGCGGTCTGATCGGCAAGGTCACCGCCGTCCGTGAAGGCGAGCTGGAAGTCGAGATCGCACCCGGCGTCAAAACCCGCGTCGTCCGTTCGTCGATCACCGGTGTCGTGAACCGCACCGCGCCCGCCGCCGCCAACAGCTAAGGGCCGGCCCGACAATGCTTCACATCCCGACATGGAAACGCTTGCTGATCCTGGGGCTGATCGCCCTGGGACTGCTTTATGCAATGCCGAACCTGTTCTACAACAAGGTCGAGCAGCATAACGATGCCATCGCCCAGATGGAGCGCAGCGGCGTCGAGACGCCCGAGGACGTGGCCGCCCGCGCGGGCTGGCCGGACTGGCTGCCTTCGGGGCTGGTCAACCTTGGTCTTGACCTGCGCGGCGGCGCGCATCTTCTGGGCGAGGTCCATGTCGCGGATGTCTACAAAGCGCGGATGGATGCGCTTTGGCCCGAATTGCGCGACCAGCTTGTCGCACAGCGCGATACCATCGGCTCGGTCCGTCGGGTCACCGCGCCGGAAGGCCAGCTGATCGTCGAGATCGGCAATGCCGACCAGATGGCCCGCGCAGTGGAAATCGCCCGCGGCCTGGCCGTGCCCGTCACCTCGATCACTGGGGCAGGCCAAAGCGATCTGGCGATCGTGGGCAGTGGCAACCGCCTGACCGTGCAATTGTCGGATGCCGAGAAATCGGCGACCGATGACCGCACCGTCCAGCAATCGCTTGAGATCATCCGCCGCCGTATCGACGAGGTGGGCACCCGCGAACCCACGATCATGCGTCAAGGCGCCGACCGCATCCTGATTCAGGTGCCCGGCATCGGCTCGGCCGAAGAGCTGAAGCAGCTGATCGGCACCACCGCCAAGCTGACCTTCAACCCCGTGGTGGGTCGCACGACCGATGCCAATGCCCGTCCGGGTCAGGGGCAGGTGCTTCTGCCCTCGATGGATGAGCCGGGGGTGTATTATACGCTGGAACAGAACCCCGTCGTCACCGGCGAGGATCTGACCGACGCGCGCCCCAGCTTTGACCAGAACGGACAGGCGGCGGTCGATTTCCGCTTCGGTCCGACGGGCGCGAAACGCTTTGGCGCCTATACCTCGGCCAATATCGGCCAACCCTTCGCCATCGTGCTGGACAATCAGGTGATCTCGGCCCCGGTGATCCGGCAGGCTATCACCACCGGCTCGGGGCAGATTTCCGGCTCGATGGATGTCGATGCCTCGACCCGTCTGGCAGTTCTGCTGCGTGCGGGTGCGCTGCCCGCCGAAATGACCTTCCTTGAGGAACGGACCATCGGCCCGGAACTGGGGCAGGATTCAATCGACGCAGGCCGCCTGTCCTCGATCATCGCGACCGCTGCGGTCGTGGCCTATATGATCGCAAGCTATGGCCTGTTCGGTGTGTTTGCATCCATCGCGGTCGTCACCAACGTCATCCTGATCCTGTCGGTCATGTCGATGATGGGCGCCACGTTGACCTTGCCGGGCATCGCGGGGATCGTGCTGACGGTGGGCACGGCGGTCGATGCCAACGTGATCATCTATGAACGCATCCGCGAGGAATTGCGGCGGGGCAAGCGTGTGGTCAGGGCGATCGAAGACGGCTTCAACGAAGCCATGTCGGCGATCATCGACGCCAACGTTACCTCGTTCATCGCGGCCATGGTGATGTTCTTCCTGGGCTCGGGCCCGGTCAAGGGCTTCGCGGTCACGCTGACCATCGGTCTGGTCACTTCGGTTTTCACCGCCATCTTCTTTACGCGGTTGATGATCGTATTCTGGCTGGATCTGCGCAAACCCAAAGAACTGATTCTGTAAGGGAGCAGGACCATGGCATATCGTCTGAAACTCGTTCCCGACGTCACGCATTTCAATTTCTTCCGCTGGCAATGGCTGACCTTCGGCGTCTCGGCTTTTGCGATGGTGGCATCCGTCATCATCACGCTGATGATGGGCCTGAATTTCGGCATCGACTTCAAGGGCGGCACGACCATCCGCACCGAAAGCCCGACCGCATTCGAGGTTGGCGACTATCGGCAGGCGCTGGACGGGCTGAACCTTGGTGACGTCTCCATCACCGAGGTGTTCGATCCCAGCTTCGGCGAAACGCGCCATGTCGCGATGATCCGCATCGGCACGACCGAGGAAACCGGCTCGGTCACGCCCGAGCAGCTTAATCAGGTTGAAGCCGCGCTGAAGACAGTCGATCCCGGCGTCACTTTCGCCGCCGTGGAATCGGTCGGTCCCAAAGTCTCGGGCGAGCTGATCCAGACCGCATTCTATGCGGTGGGCGCGGCGACGCTGGGCATCATGTTCTACATCTGGCTGCGCTTCGAATGGCAATTCGCCTTGGGTGGTGTGGTCGCGATTGTCCATGACGTGTTGCTGACGGTCGGGCTATTCTCGCTGTTCCAGCTGAAATTCGACCTGACCACCATCGCGGCGCTGCTGACCACGCTGGGCTTTTCGGTCAACGACACGGTCGTGGTCTTTGACCGATTGCGCGAGAACCTGATCAAGTTCAAGACCATGCCGCTGATCGACGTGATGAACCTGACCGTCAACGAAACGCTTTCGCGCACCATCATGACCGCGGTGACCACCGGCATCGCGCTGACCGCCATGCTGATTTTCGGCGGCGACGTGATCCGCGAATTCGTTGTCGCAATGCTGTGGGGCGTGCTGGTCGGCTGCTATTCGACCATCTATGTCGCCAAGAACATCGTCTTGTGGCTGGGCGTGAAACGCGACTGGACCAAACCGGGCGAGAAGAAGGAAAAGGCCCCCGGTGAGGATATTCCCGCCGCCTTCAGGGATGCGCCCTGATGTCGGTGATGACACCCACCGAATTCCTGGGCGGGGCCGTGCCGGTGGACGGCTACGGCCCCGGCTTCTTCCGTGTCGGTGGCAAGGTGCATCACGGCGCGGTCATCGTGACCGAAACGGGCGTGACCCCGTGGCAGGGGCTTGATGACACCGCGCCGTTGCTGGCGCTGTCGGGCGTGGTCGATGTGCTGTTCATCGGCATGGGTGCGGACGTGGCTTTTCCGCCGCGCGATCTGACCGACGCGCTGGAGGCAGCGGGCATCATGGCCGAACCGATGAACTCGCCCTCAGCCGCCCGCAGCTATAACGTCACGCTGTCCGAAGGCAGGCGCGTCGCCTGCGCGCTTTTGCCTCTATGAGCCTGCTTGCCGCCCGCGATCTTGCGGTCGCCCGTGGCGGATTGCGCGCGGTCGAGGGGGTTTCTTTCACGCTGGACGCCGGGCAGGCGTTGATCCTGCGCGGCCCCAATGGCATCGGCAAGACCACGCTTCTGCGCACGCTGGCGGGCCTGCAAGCCCCCGTTGCCGGAGAGGTCGCGGGCGATGACATCGCCTATGCCGGTCATGCCGACGGGCTGAAACCCGCGCTGACCGTGGCCGAGAACCTTCATTTCTGGTCCGCGATCTTTGGCGGGCCGCCGATTGATGCGGCGCTTTCTGCCATGAACCTGACCGAACTGGCACGCCGCCCCGCCCATGCGCTGTCGGCAGGGCAAAAGCGGCGGCTTGGCCTTGCGCGACTGATCGTGACCGGCCGCAAGGTCTGGCTGCTGGACGAACCGACCGTGTCGCTGGATGCCGCATCTGTCGCGCTTTTTGCGGATATGCTGCGGGGCCATCTGGGGCAGGGCGGCGCGGCGCTGATTGCCACGCATATCGAGCTTGGGCTGGACGCGCAGGTGCTGGACCTGACGCCATACCGCGCGACGATCCGCCCCCCGACCTCGCGCCCGGCAGGCTTCAACGAGGCTTTCGCGTGAAGGCCCTGCTGATCCGGGATCTTCGGCTGGCTGTTCGCGCGGGTGGCGGCTTTGGTCTGGCGCTGGCGTTCTTTCTGATCCTTTGCACACTGGTTCCCTTTGGCGTCGGTCCCGAGGGCGGGCAGTTGTCGCGCATCGCGCCGGGGATCCTGTGGGTCGGCGCGCTGCTGGCATGTCTTTTGTCGCTGGACCGCATTTTTGCGCTGGATCACGAAGACGGCAGCCTTGATCTGCTGGCCACCGCGCCCCTGCCGCTTGAGGGGGCGGTCGCGATCAAAGCTTTGGCCCATTGGCTGACGACGGGGTTGCCGTTGGTGATCTTTGCCCCGGTGCTGGGGCTGATGCTGCATCTGCCGGGACCGGCCTTTCCGTGGCTGGTCGTCTCATTGATCTTGGGCACGCCCGCGCTGTCGATGCTGGGCGCTTTCGGTGCGGCGATGACGGTCGGGCTGCGGCGGGGCGGGCTGCTTTTGTCGTTGCTGGTGCTGCCGCTTTACATCCCCACGCTGATTTTCGGGGCCGAGGCGGTACGGCGCGGTGCCATTGCCGCTGATCCGGCGCCGCCGCTTGTCTTTCTTGCGGCGATCACGCTGGCCGTGCTGGCGCTGGTGCCCTTTGCCGCCGCTGCCGCGCTGCGCGTCAACCTGCGGTGATTAGGGCATAAGTCTTGTTGAGCAAGCCGCCGGGGCAAGCTAAGGAACGATCATGTCGATTTGGGAATATGCCAACCCCGTCAAGTTCATGCGCATATCTGGCGCGATCCTGCCCTGGGTCGCGGCGGGGGCGGCTGTCTGCTGCATCGGCGGCGTGGTCTGGGGCTTTCTGACGCCGCTGGATTACCGGCAGGGTGCGACCGTCAAGATCATCTTCCTGCATGTGCCCTCGGCGCTGATGGCCATCAATGGCTGGCTGATGATGCTCGTCGCCTCGTTGATCTGGCTGATCCGGCGGCACCATGTCAGCGCGCTGGTCGCCAAGGCTGCGGCGCCTGTGGGTGCGGTGATGACGCTGATCGCGTTGGTGACCGGAGCCATCTGGGGGCAACCGATGTGGGGAACGTGGTGGGAATGGGATCCGCGCCTGACCTCGTTCCTGATCCTGTTCCTGTTTTATCTGGGCTATATCGCGCTTTGGGCCTCGGTCGAGGATGCCGATAGCGCCGCCGATCTGACCAGCGTGCTATGCCTTGTGGGTTCGGTCTTTGCGCTGTTGTCGCGCTATGCGGTGAATTTCTGGAATCAGGGGCTGCATCAGGGCGCATCGCTTTCGGTCGCGCCGGGTGAGCGGATGTCCTCTGTCTATAAATATCCGCTTTACGTCTCGATGCTGGGCTTTTTCCTGCTGTTTCTGGCGCTGGTTCTGGTGCGCACCCGGACCGAGATCCGCCTCCGCCGACTGAGCGCGCTGTTGGCACGGGAGAACCGGGCATGATCGAACTTGGCAAATATGCCGGCACTGTGCTGCAGGCTTATGGCGTCAGTCTGGTGCTGCTGCTGGGCATCGTGGTGCAGACCATCCGCGCCAATGCCCGTGCACGGGCCGCGTTGCAGGAGCATGAGAACCGTGGCTAAGCTGTCCCCCCTGATGCTGCTGCCCGTGGCGATCTTCGCGGGTTTCGCCGCCATGGCGGGCTGGGCGCTGATGCGCGACGATCCGTCTTCGATTCCATCGGCCATGACGGGGCGCGAGGCGCCGCCCGTGGGACAGACGACGCTGCCCGGCAAGGTGCAACTGACCGATGAGATGCTGCGCCAGCCGGGCGTGAAGCTGGTGAATTTCTGGGCAAGCTGGTGCCCACCCTGTCGGGCCGAGCATCCGGCGCTGACCGAATTCGCCAAGGAGATGCCGGTCTATGGCATCGACCTGAAAGACCCCGAAGCGGGTGCGGTGCGTTTCCTGTCCGAGCATGGCGATCCGTTCCGCGCGATAGCCACAGATCCGCGAGGGCGCACGGCGATCGACTGGGGTGTGACCGCGCCCCCCGAGACCTTTATCATCGACGGCGACGGCAAGGTGCTTTACCGCTTTGCGGGCCCGCTGATCGAAGGCAATCTGGACAATATCTTCATGCCCGAACTGCAAAAGGCACGGGCAGCCGAGTGATCCCGCGCACAGTGTCGGTTGCAGCGTCGCATGGGTATTTGAAGAACTGAGAAATCGCAGGCATTCGCGCATGGGTTGGAATGATCTTTCCAAGCCTCGTTGCGGCGGCTAAGAGATGCGGGCTTGAGAGAGGCCCGAAATGTCGCAGAACCAACCGACCATCCTCCCGCAACCCGGTATTATGGAGATCGCCCTGTATCAGGGTGGCGCCGCCAAGGTCGCGGGCATCGAGAACGTCGTCAAGCTGTCGTCGAACGAAAACCCGTTCGGCCCTTCGGACAAGGCGCGCGATGCTGTCGTACGCGCCTCGCATTCGCTGCATCGTTATCCCAATACCGACCATGCCAGTCTGCGCACCGCCATAGGCGAGGTGCATGGGCTTGACCCCGAGCGCATCATTTGCGGCGTCGGGTCTGATGAAATCATCCATTTCCTTTGTCAGGCCTATGCCGGGCCGGGGACCGAGGTGCTGTTTACCGAACACGGCTTTCTGATGTATCGCATCAGTGCCCATGCTGCCGGTGCGACCCCGGTTCAGGTGGCCGAGCGCGACCGCGTGACCGATACAGATGCGCTGATTGCTGGGGCAACGGAACGCACGCGGCTGATCTTTGTCGCCAACCCCAACAATCCGACCGGCACGATGATCGGCCTGCCGGAGTTGGAGCGGCTGGCCCGCGCCGTGCCGCAGGCGATTTTGGTCGTTGACGCGGCATATGCCGAATATGTCGAAGGCTATGACGGCGGTGCCGAATTGGCGACGCGGTTGCCGAATGTCGTGATGACGCGGACATTTTCCAAGATCTACGGTCTTGGCGGGTTGCGCGTCGGCTGGGGTTACGGCCCGCGCGAAATCATCGATGTGCTGAACCGCATTCGCGGCCCCTTCAATCTGTCGCAACCGGCGCTGGACGCGGCCGAAGCCGCAATGCGCGACCGCGACCACATCGCCCGCTGCCAGTCGGAAAACGCCCGGATGCGCGCCTGGCTGGCCGAAGCGCTGGCCGAGAAGGGCGTGCCCTCGGACACGTCCTGCGCCAATTTCATTCTGGCGCGCTTTGCCGATGAGCGGACCGCCAAGGCCTGCGACGAGGCGCTGAAGGCGCAAGGGCTGATCGTGCGGCTGGTGGCGGGTTACGGCCTGCCGCATTGCCTGCGCATTACCGTGGGCGATGAGGCGTCGTGCCGTCGGGTCGCCCATGTCATCGGGCAATTCATGGCCGAACGGGCCGGGGCGACTGCATGAGCGTGATCTATGAACGGGTGGCGCTGATCGGGCTGGGGTTGATCGCCGGATCCATGGCGCTGGCCATGCGCGAGCAAGGGCTGGCACGTGAGATCGTGGGTCATGCCCGCAGCCTTGAGACGCGCGAGACGGCATTGCAGATCGGGCTGGTCGATCAGGTCTTCGCCAGTGCGGCCGAGGCGGCTGCCGGAGCGGATCTGATCGTGCTGGCCGTGCCCGTGGGTGCGATGGATGCCGTTGCCGCCGAGATTGCGCCGCATCTGAAACCGGGCGCGACGGTCACGGATGTCGGCTCGGTCAAGCAGGCGGTGGTGCAGGCGGTGGCGCCGCATATCCCCGCAGGCGTGCATTTCGTGCCGGGCCATCCGCTGGCCGGGACCGAACATTCCGGGCCGCGCGCGGGTTTCGCCAGCCTTTACCAGAACCGCTGGTGGCTGTTCACCCCCGCAGAGGGCTGCGACGAGGCTGCCATCGCGCGGCTTGAAACGCTGGTGCAGTCGATGGGCGCCAAGACCGAGCGGATGGATCCGCAACACCACGATCTGGTGCTGGCCGTCACCAGCCACACGCCGCACCTGATCGCCTATACCATGGTCGGTGTGGCCGATCACCTGAAGCGCGTGACGGAATCCGAGGTGGTGCAATATTCCGCCGCTGGTTTTCGGGATTTCACCCGTATCGCGGCCTCGGATCCGACGATGTGGCGCGACGTCTTCCTGCAAAACAAGGACGCCGTGCTGGATATTCTTGGCCGCTTCACCGAAGAGTTGTTCGTGCTGCAACGCGCCATCCGCATGGGCGACGGGGCGCATCTGCATGATTATTTCACCCGCACCCGCGCCATTCGTCGCGGCATCATCGAAGCGGGGCAGGACACCGCCGCCCCCGATTTCGGGCGCGGCGGCACCAAGTCTTAGGGCAACAGGCGCGGCGCGGAACCCAAGGGAATCGGGCCAAGGCTCATGCGGCCATCCGCAAAGATCAGGGGCAGGCGCAACTCGCCCTCTTGCGGTTTGGGATAGGTGATCGCGGGGGCGACGACTGTGCCGGCCGCGGGATCTTCGGCAGGGTCATGCGTGGTTTCCCCCGGCATGGGCATGGCCGAAATGCTGCGCATCATCGTATTGGCCAGCAGCAGCGCACGTTTCGGGATCAAGCCGGATTCCGCAGCCGAATCAAGCATGGGGCCGGCATCGCGGGAATAGATCGCCAGGACGCCCGCGGCGCGGCCATCTGCGTCCGCCTCGATCCGGCCGATCAGGCGGGCGGTGACATTGCCCATGCGAAGTTCCGATTGTTCCAGCCGGATGCCCGTCGGCAGCGGCGGCCTGTCGGCGGCCAACGCCGTGGGCGTGGGCGAGGTATCCAGCCAGACCCGGCCATTGCCAGTGAATGTCAGCGGACCTGCGGCATCGATCGCCCGCGCGATCTGCGCAAGCTGCGGCATGGCCGAGGGGCTGACACCCTGCAACTGCCAGTTCACGTCATAGGCTGCCGCCGCGACACGCGGGGCATCCGCGCCCAGTGTTGTGAGCTCGGCATCCAGCCGCAGCGCATCTGCCAATGGCGCATCGTCCAGCCGCATCGGTCCCGAGGAGATATGCGCGCGTTCCGGCACGAAACCCGAGAGTGCGAGGAAGCGCGCATCGATCTGAGGGTCGGTCAGCTCCAGCGGCATCGGACCGTTCCCCATATCGACCGAGGCGGTCGTCGGCAGGTCGAGGCGTGCGCGCAACGGCACGGCGGGCAGCACGGAAAGCGTGGCCTGCGGCACCGTGACCCGCAGTGCGGCGGTCTGGATCTCGGCGTCGCGCAGAGCGACACCCATCCGGCCCGGATTGCGCAGGGGCGTGATCTGCCCGGCGCTGAAACCTAGCCCTTGTGCCGAGAATTTGCGCAACTCTCGGGCCATCAGGGTTTCGCCACCCAGCCAAAGGCCGCCGATTATCAGGGCCAGCAGAACCAGCAGGGTGATCAATCGGCGCATGTTTCCCTCGTGGCTTGCATCGTGCTTGGATCGGTCGCCATCCTGTCCTAAGTCTTAGGCAAGGGAAAGGGCAGCCGACACGTGACCGAAGTGCCGCAATATTGGGTCTTTGCATATGGTTCGCTGATGTGGGACCCCGGCTTTGTGGTGGCCGAGCGGGTCCTTGCGCGGCTTGACGGCTATGCCCGCCGGTTCTGTCTGCTCTCGGTCGTGTATCGCGGCACGGTTGAGGTTCCGGGGTTGGTGCTGGCCTTGGATCATGAGGCAGACGCGCATTGCATGGGGCTTGCGCTTCGCGTCGATGCCGCCGACTGGCCCGAGGTTCTGGCCGGATTGCGTGCCCGCGAGTTGACCACCAATGCCTATCAGGAGCGGATGGTGGTTCTGGATTTGCCCGACGGGCGCAGGGTGGAGGCGGTGGCCTATGTCACGAAGCGCGACCATGACCAATATGCGGGCGGGCTGGACCTGGATGCGCAGGCCCGGATGATCGCGCGCGCGACGGGTGGCCGCGGGCCAAACGCCGACTATCTTTTCAACACCGCCAGCCATCTGGTCGAGATCGGGGTCGATGATGTCGATATTGCGGCGCTGGCGCTGCAGGTTCGCAAGCTGATCGCGCCGCCGCAAGGCGACGGCTAGTTTTGCGTTGGGGGGCGCTGCCCCCGTCCCTGCGGGACTCCCCCAGGGTATTTGGGGAACCGAGAAGCTGGAAGGGGCGCAGGCATAAGTCTTTCGCGGCAAATGCTTCCGATCCGCTTGCATCGCGGCGGGCCGGGTTTACACTCGCGCGCGGTATGAAGGTTACGGGGGTCCGACTTGTCCCAATCATCGGCGGAAGACGTGGACGGCCCGGTGCCGACCGAGATGCAGGGCAAGGCGCGCAAATCCCGCGCGGCGCGGCTGGCGGCACAGCGTCCGCCAAGCCATCAGGAACCGGCCGAGCCGCATTTTTCGCAGCCGGTTCGCCAGATCGTCCTGATGCTGATCGTGCTGGTGCTGGTGGGCATCGGGACGTGGTTCGCTTATCGCCAGATCCTGCCGATCTTTGCCGCGAACCCAGCGCTGAACGGTGCGATTCTGCTGGTCTTTGTGCTGGGCGTCCTGACCTGTTTCTGGCAGGTGGGGCAGCTTGTGCACTCGGTCAGCTGGATCGAGCGGTTTGCTGCGGGCCAGTTCGGCTATGGACCGATGGATCAGACCGCGCCTGACCGCGCGCCGCGCCTGCTGGCGCCCTTGGCCGCATTGCTGGGCGCGCGTGGACCTATGGGTGGGGCGATTTCGACCGAATCGTCACGCTCGATCCTTGAATCGGTTGCGACGCGGATCGATGAAGCGCGCGACATCACGCGTTATCTGGCCAACCTGCTGATCTTTCTTGGCTTGCTGGGCACGTTTTACGGTTTGGCGACGACCGTGCCGGCCATTGTGGAAACGATCCGCACCTTGGCCCCAGATCAGGGCGAAAGCGGCATTCAGGTCTTCGACAAGCTGATGCACGGGCTTGAAACGCAACTGGGCGGCATGGCTACCGCGTTTTCCAGCTCGCTGCTGGGTTTGGCCGGGTCGCTGATCGTCGGCCTGTTGGAACTGTTCGCGGGCCATGGTCAGAACCGCTTTTACCGCGAGCTTGAGGAATGGCTTTCGGGCTTTACCCGCATCGGGGTTTCGGGCGGCGACGGGTTGGATCAGGCGGCGCTGGCTGAGTTTGTTCAAGGGGTTGGTGCACAGCTTGCGGGTTTGCAGGATTTCTATGCCAGCCGCGACATGCTGCGCGACGAAGAGGCATCGGAGGCCGACGCGCGTTCCCTTGCGCTGGCAGGTGGGGTCGAGCGACTGAGCCAGATCATCGGCTCGGACCGCGATGCGATTGCGGGCCAGATCGCGCTGGAGCGGCAGAGCGTCAGCGACGCGCAGGGGCGGTTGGCGGATATGCTGGATCGCCTTGCCAGCGGGCAGGAGCGTCTGATCGCCGCGGCGCAGGCGAAGTCCGCCACAGATGCGCGGGTCGAGGAATTGACCGCCGGGCTGGAACAGGCTTTCGCCCGGCTGGCCGAGGGGCAGGACCGGCTGATTGCGCTGTCGGCGCGGCCCGCCGCCATGCCCGATGAATTGTCGCAGGCGCTGCTGCGGATCACCGAAAGCCAGCAACGATTGGCACTGGCCGCGCCGCAGCCGCACGCCGATGACGGTGCGACCTCGCGGGTTTTGGCGCGGTTGGCGGACGGGCAGGCGCGGCTGGTCGAACTGGCCGAGACGCGGACTGCGCCGGGCCATCCCCCTGCCGCGCAGGACGACCCCGAGGCGCGGATGCGCCTGCGTTCGATCGACGTGCAGCTTGGCCGTCTGGTCGAGGAAGCTGCAAGCGGTCGCGACGGCCTGATTGCTGAACTGCGCGAGGATCTGGCCGCACTGACCCGCGCCATCCGTGCGCTGGAGGCTCGTGATGGGGCTTAGCCGCAACAGCGGGCGGGACCGTTTCTCGACCACGATCTGGCCGGGATTCGTGGATGCCATGTCCACGCTTTTGCTGGTGCTGATCTTTGCGCTGACCATCTTCATGGTGCTGCAATCTGTCTTGCGCGAACGCATCACCTCGCAGGACAGTGAGCTTGAGCAGCTGGGCGATCAGGTGTCGGCGCGCGAAAGCGAATTGCAGCAATTGGGCCAGCGCATGGCAACGCTGAGCGATGCGCTGTCCACGTCCGAGGACCGGGCTCAGGTCTTGGATCGCGATCTGGCGTCGGAGCGGGCGCGGCTGCGCGCATCCGAGGCTGCCGTGGCCGATGCCCGGACCGAGATCGACGCCCAGACCGAAGCGGCGCGGTTGGCTGCAGCACGGCGCGAAGCGTTGGAGACGCTGATTGCCGATCTGCGTCGCCGGAACGAGGAATCGGGCACGCAACTTGCCACGACGCGAAAACAGCTGAGCGATGCCGAAGCCGAGAAGTTGGCCGATGACGCCGCCGCCGCCGCCCTGCAGGAAAGGTTGTCGAAATCGGATGCGGAACTGAATGCCACGGCTCTGGCGCTGGATGCCGCCCGCAAGAAGGCCGAGGAGACGCTGACCCTGCTGGCCGCCGCCGAAGCCGCCAAGACCGAACTGGGCAATCGCGCCGATACGCAGGCGACCGAGGCCGAACGGCAGGCGGGGCTGCTGGCATTAGCCCAGCAAAAGCTGTCGCAGCAACAGGCGCTTTCGACCGAGGAGCAGCGCCGGGTCGCGCTGCTGAACGAACAGGTCGCGGGGCTGAATGATCAGTTGGGCCGGTTGCAGGTCGTGCTGCAAAGCACGGGGGATGACAAACGCGCTGCCGATTTGAAGGTCGAGGATCTGGGCCGGCAGTTGAACGTCGCGCTGGTTCGTGCCGCAGATGAGGAACGCCAGCGCCGCACGCTGGAGGAGGAGGCGCGGACCAAGGCCGAGGCCGAGGCGCGCGATCTGGCGCGCTATCGCTCGGAATTCTTTGGCCGCATCTCGCAGATTTTGCAGGGGCGCGAAGGCATCCGGGTGGTGGGCGACCGTTTCGTCTTTTCCTCGGAGGTGCTGTTTCCAACGGGCGAGGCGACGCTTTCCACTGAGGGGCAGGCGCAGATCGCCCGCGTGACGGAAACGCTGAAGCAGATTTCGGCGGAAATTCCCCCCGAAATCGACTGGATCATCCGGGTCGATGGCCATACCGACAGCCAGCCGCTATCGGGTCAGGGCCGCTATCGCGACAACCGCGAGCTTAGCCAAGCGCGGGCTTTGTCGGTCGTGCGCTATATGGTCGATGATCTGGGCTTTCCGGCGGCACGACTGCTGCCTGCAGGTTTTGCCGATACGCGCCCGGTTGCCGAGGGCACAAGCCCCGAGGCGAATGCCCAGAACCGCCGGATCGAGCTTAAGCTGACCGAGCGCTAATAGGACCGAGGATCGACCATGGTATATTGGTCGGCAAAGCGGTTCAGATAACGCAGCATTGGTCCCGCCGCTCGCCATTGGCGGAACAGCGCACCGCGCAGCGCGGCGGGTTCCGGCCAATGCCTGCGGCCCGATCGCGCGACCTGCGGCGCATTGGGAAAGTGCTGCGACAGCACCCGCCCGAATGCCTCGCGCATCCGCATGGGAACGATGCCCTGCGACGTTTCCAGCCAGGGTTTACGCGTGCCGATGAAGTGGATCAGGCAGGGATCCACCATCGACGTCAGATGCGCCGAGGCGCTGGTGAATTGCCAGTTCCAAAGCGGGCTGATCTCGGCCCAGTCGCCCTTCAGGATGCCGTTCATCAGCGCCTGATCACGTCCCAGCCCGGCCAGTTTGCTGCGGGCAAAATCGGCGGCGCGGGCGGGCAGGTCTTGGGTCGCAAAGCCTTCGGTGTCGATCATCACGACGCCCGCATTGAAATAGGGGTGGGCGGGTTCGCCCAGCATCTTGAATTCGCGCACCTTGCGGCCCGGTGTGCGCCATTGCCGGTTGTCGCGCACGGCGGCCACGGCATGGCCCAGCATATCCGCCGAAAGCAGGCGCGCCGGATCGCCGCGTTCGTAAAGAATATCGGCGTCAATCACCAGAATCCGACGGTAATGGCCGCGCAGCGCATTGCCCAGAAACAGCTCCATATAGGTCGCGAGCGAGCGGCGGGCATCAAGGGGCAGGGCGTCCAGCAATGCCTCGTCCCGTGCGGCGACGTGGCCGATGCCCTGGCGCGTCAGCACATCAGGCATTTCGACGGGCTCGGGACCGCCGATCAGGATGTCATGGCCATGCGCGGCCGCAGCCATGGCAAGGGCTGGGACCGCCGCATAGGGCAGGTAATTGGCGTCGCAGGCAATCACGACGGCCAGATCAGAGCGGGGCGCAAAGCCGGGGTTGAAGATCGGCGTCAGGCCCATATTGCGCTCTCCTTGCGGTCGGGACGGGCCTTCAGTCTTATGACCGGGGCGCGTGCTTGTCCAACCTCAAGGCGGCGTTCAGCTTTCCTGTGCCGCGCTATTTTCGCGGGGCGGGCGACCGATCACGTCGCGCAGCGCGTCCAACTCGATGAAGTTGTCGGCCTGACGGCGCAGTTCATCCGCGATCATGGGGGGCTGGCTGCGCATGGTCGATACGACCGAGACGCGGACGCCCTGACGCTGCAATGCCTCGACCAGCGGGCGAAAGTCGCCATCGCCGGAAAACAGGACGGCATGGTCCAGACGCGGCGCAAGCTCCATCGCGTTCACGACCAGTTCCACGTCCATGTTGCCCTTGACCTTGCGGCGGCCCATGGCATCGGTGTATTCGCGCGCAGGCTTGGTCACCATGGAAAAGCCGTTGTAATGCAGCCAGTCCACCAGCGGACGGATGGGCGAATAATCCTCATTCTCCAGCAATGCCGTATAGTAATAGGCTCGCAACAGCTTCCCGCGGCGTTCGAATTCCTGCCGCAGGAGCTTGTAATCTATGTCGAAACCCAGTGACTTGGCGGCGGCGTATAAATTTGATCCGTCTATGAACAGCGCCAGCCGGTCGTCCTTGTAAAACACGATACCCTCGATATGACTGAGAAATCTTTACTAAACGGGAACCTAGCCTTGGTCGCGGCGGGCGGAAACCTGCCAAGTTCGGCAGGTTCGCCCAGCGAGACCTTGCGCACAGCAATCGCCCGAATTGCACAATATAGCAATATTACAGTGACTTGCATCAGTCGCTTTTGGCGGACACCCGCTTATCCCGCAGAAAGCGGTCCAGAATTCGTGAACGCGGCTTTTGCGTTGCGAACCAGCCTTTCTGCCTATGATTTGATCAATCTTTTGCATGACGTCGAAACAGAGCTTGGCCGCGAGCGTCATGGCCGCTGGCAGGCCCGCGGGATCGACCTTGACCTGATCGCTTACGGCGATTCCGTGCTGCCCGATGCCGCGACCCAGGACCACTGGCGCAATCTTGCGGCAGAACGTCAGGCCCAGATTGCCCCGGAAACGCTGATCCTGCCGCATCCCCGCATGCAGGATCGGGGCTTCGTGCTGGTGCCGCTGGCCGAGGTCGCGCCGAACTGGCTGCACCCGCGATTGGGCCGCACCGTCACGCAGATGCTGGCCGACTTGCCACCGTCCGCGCGAGCGGGTATAAAGCCCGTCACAACTTGACATTCCGGCGGCGATTGCCCAACTATTCGGCTTCGCCCAGATCCCTGATTCCTAGCCAAAGGTGACCGATGGCCCGCGTTACAGTCGAAGATTGCGTTGACAAGGTTCCGAACCGTTTCGATCTCGTGATGCTGGCAGCCCATCGCGCCCGCGAGATTGCGGCCGGCAGCCCGCTGACCGTCGATCGCGACAACGACAAGAACCCGGTCGTGTCGCTGCGCGAGATCGCAGATGAAACCCAGCCGGTCGATGACCTGCGTGAGCGGATGATCGAAGCGACCCAGACCCAGATCGAAGTCGATGAGCCGGAGGAGGACGCGATGGCGCTGCTGCTTGGCGCCGAAATCGACCGTCCGAAGCCTGTCGATGAAGAATCCGAAGAGCGCATGCTTCGCATGATGCTTGAAGCGCAAGGCCGCGGCTAAGTCGATAGAGGTTTTCGGCACTGAGATGATCGACGTCGAAGACCTTATCGCGCTTGTTCGCAACTACAACCCGCGCACCAATGCAGACCTGATCCGCGACGCCTATGAATATGGGCGTCGTATGCACGAAGGGCAGTTCCGCCACTCGGGCGAACCGTATTTCACGCACCCCGTCGCCGTGGCCGCCATCCTGACCGAAATGCGGCTGGACGATGCGACGATCATCACCGCGCTTTTGCACGACACGATCGAAGACACCCGCTCGACCTGGGGCGAGGTGTCGCAGATGTTCGGGCGCGAGATTGCCGATCTTGTCGATGGCGTCACCAAGCTGACCAATCTGCAGCTTTCGGGCGCACATTCCAAACAAGCCGAGAATTTTCGCAAGCTTTTCATGGCCATGTCGCGCGATCTTCGCGTGATCCTGGTCAAGCTTGCCGACCGTCTGCACAATATGCGCACGATCAAGTCGATGCGCCCGGACAAGCAGGCACAAAAGGCGCGCGAAACCATGGACATCTATGCCCCGCTGGCCGGGCGCATGGGTATGCAATGGATGCGCGAAGAGTTGGAAGACCTTGCCTTCAAGGTCATCAACCCCGAAGCGCGCAACTCGATCATCCGCCGTTTTGTCAGCCTGCAACGCGAATCCGGCGATGTGATCCCCAAGATCACCGCCGACATTCGCAGCGAGCTTGAGCGTGAGGGGATCGAGGCCGATGTTTACGGTCGCGCGAAAAAGCCCTTTAGCATCTGGCGCAAGATGCAGGAAAAGCAGCTGTCCTTTTCGCGGCTTTCTGACATTTACGGCTTCCGCATCCTGACCCGGACCGAGGCGGATTGCTATCGCACGCTGGGCGTGATCCACCACCGTTGGCGCGCCGTGCCGGGTCGGTTCAAGGATTATATCAGCCAGCCCAAGGCCAACGGCTACCGCTCGATCCACACCACGGTATCGGGCCGCGACGGCAAGCGGGTCGAGGTTCAGATCCGCACCCGCCAGATGCACGAAGTCGCGGAATCGGGCGTTGCGGCGCATTGGGCCTATCGCGACGGCGCGCGGACGGAAAACCCCTTTGCCGTCGATCCGGGCGAATGGATCGCCAGCCTGACCGAGCGTTTCGGCGAGGAGGACCACGACGAATTCCTTGAGCATGTGAAGCTTGAGATGTATTCGGATCAGGTCTTCTGCTTCTCGCCCAAGGGCGACGTGATCCCGCTGCCCAAGGGCGCGACGCCGATTGATTTTGCCTATGCGATCCACACCCGGCTGGGTAACAGCTGTGTCGGCGCCAAGGTGGACGGTATCCGTGTGCCGCTGTGGACCCGGTTGAAGAACGGGCAGTCGGTCGAGATCATCGCCGCCTCGGGTCAGCGTCCGCAGCCGACATGGCTGGACATCGTGGTCACGGGCCGCGCCAAGGCAGCGATCCGCCGCAGCCTGCGTCAGGAAGACCGCTCGCGCTTTATCCGGCTTGGATCAGAGTTGGTGCGTGTGGCGTTCGAACATGTCGGGCGGCGCGTCACCGACAAGGCGCTGCGCACGGCGGCGCGGACGATGGCGCTGGGGGATACGGACGAATTGCTGGCCCGCATCGGCAGCGCCGAGATTTCTGCGCATGAGGTGCTGTCCGCGCTTTACCCCGAACTTGCCGCCAAGCGCAGCGAGATCGACGCCAAACGCGCCGTTGCCGGGCTTGAGGCGGATCAGGAATTCACCCGAGCGCCCTGCTGCAACCCGTTGCCCGGCGAACGGATCATCGGCATCACCTATCGCGGCAAGGGTGTCGTTATCCACGCCATCGATTGCCCCGTGCTGGCCGAGTTCGAAGACAGTCCTGAACGCTGGGTCGATCTGCATTGGCGCGAAGGTCAGCATCCTGCGGCCTATTCGACCGACTTGTCGCTGACCATCCGCCATGATGCGGGGGTTCTGGGGCGTATCTGCACGCTGATCGGCTTGCAGGGTGCGAATATCTCGGATCTGGAATTCGTTGATCGCAAACCCGATTTCTACCGCCTGCGGGTCGAGGTCGAGCTGCGTGACCGCGAGCATCTGCACGCGCTGCTGACCGCGCTAGAGGCGGAAAGCGATGTGGCGCAGGTCGCACGTATCCGCGACCCGCTGGCGCATATCGCCTAAATCCCCAGCCTGTCGCGCAGCGAATACCAGGACATGCCCGCCACAAGCAGCGGCCAGCGCAGCATGGCCCCGCCGGGGAACGGCTTCTGGGGCAGGGCGGCCATGGCGTCGAACCCTTCGGACTGACCTGCGACGGCCTGTGCCATCAGCTTGCCTGCAAGGTTCGCAATCGCCAGCCCGTGCCCGGAATATCCGCTGGCCGACAGGCAATTCGGCGCGGGCCGTATAAAGCACGGCATCCGGTTCATGGTGATCGCCAGCGTGCCGCCCCAAGCATGGGTCATGCGCACATCATGCAATGCGGGATATATCTCAAGCAAGGGCTTGCGAACCTTGGCGAAAATATCATTGGGAAAGCTGTAGCTGACATTTTCGCCGCCGCCAAAAATCAGCCGCCCCTCGGGGTCGATGCGCCAGTAGTTCACCACGAATTTCGTGTCATGCACACCGATGTCGCGGGTCAGCACCTGCGCCCGGCGCGCGCCCAACGGCTCGGTCGCGACGATGAAATTGTTGATCGGCATGACGCGGGCCGCGACCTTCGGCTCCAGATCGCCAAGATAGGCATTGGCGGCAAGGATCAGGTGATCGCAGGTGACGCGGCCCTGCGCGGTCGTAACCACGGTTTTCTGCGTGGCGTTGCCGTGCTGGATCGCCGTGACTTCGGACAATTCATGGATACACGCACCGGCAGCATCGGCAAGGCGGGCGATTCCCAGCGCAAGGTTCAGCGGATGCAGATGCCCCGCGCCCATGTCCAATTCACCCGCGACATAGGCGTCCGAAGGCAGCAGCGCCCGGAACGCATCGCGGTCCAGAGCCTTGATCGCGTGATAGTCGTAGTCCCGCGCAAGCCGGTCGATCATCGCTTTCGCATGATCGAATTCGGCAGGTTTGCGAAAGGCGTGTGCGATGCCATCGGCCACCGGCACGCCGGATATTGCGGCCAGATCGCGGGTCAGCGTCTTTGCCGCTTCGGCCATGTCCCACAGCCTGCGCGCGGCTTCGCGTCCGGCCATGGCTTCCAGATCATCGACCTCCAGCCGTTGGCCCGAACCCAGTTGCCCGCCGTTGCGACCCGATGCGCCAAAGCCAACCCGATGTGCTTCCAGCAGGATGACGTCGCGCCCCGCCTCGGCCAAGTGCAGCGCGGCGGACAGGCCGGTATAGCCGCCGCCGATCACCACGACATCGGCCCGCGCCTCGCCCACAAGTGGGGGGAATGCGCGCAAATCCGCCCGCGTTGCGGCGTAAAGGCTGGGGGGATATTCCCCCAGCCGGTCGTTGGAGTGCAGAAGGTTCATACGTTCAGCAGCAGATGTTCGCGTTCCCACGGGCTGATGACCTGAAGGAACTCTTTGTATTCATTGCGCTTGACCGATTGATAGACGGCAAAGAACTCGGCCCCCAGCACGTCGCGCATGGCCGCGTTCTCCTCCATCAGGTCAAGCGCATCGCCAAGGTTATAGGGCAGCTCATCTTGCGACATATAGGCGTCGCCCAGACATTCGGCGCGGGGCATTTCCTGTTCGACCAGACCCAGATAACCGCAGGCAAGGCTGGACGCGAGGCCGAGATAGGGGTTGCAATCCATGCCCGCCAGCCGGTTTTCGATGCGCCGTGCCTCGGGCCCGGAAATAGGCACACGCAAGCCTGTGGTGCGGTTGTCACGACCCCATTCCAGATTGATGGGTGCAGCGAAATCAGGGACATAGCGGCGGTAACTGTTGACGTAAGGTGCCAGCAGCGCGATGGCCGCAGGCAGGTGGCGCTGCATCCCGCCGATGAAATGCATGAAGGCAGGCGTCTCGCGCCCCTGTTCGTCCGAAAAGATGTTCCGCCCGGTTTCCAGACTGACGACCGAGTGGTGGATATGCATGGCGCTGCCCGGCTCATCCTCGATCGGCTTGGCCATGAAGGTGGCGAAACAATCATGGCGTAACGCGGCTTCGCGGATCAGGCGCTTGAAGTAGAAGATCTGGTCGGCCAGATGCACCGGATCGCCGTGGTTCAGGTTGATTTCCACCTGACCGGCGCCGCCTTCTTGCAGGATGCCGTCGATTTCGAAGCCCTGCGCCTCGGCGAAATCATAGATGTCGTCGATCACCTTGCCGTATTCATCGACCGCCGACATGGAATAGGCCTGTTTCGCCGCCGCGCGACGCCCCGAGCGGCCCATGGGCGGGATGATCGGCTGGTTCGGGTCGATATTGCGCGCGACAAGGAAGAACTCCATTTCCGGCGCGACGATGGGTTTCCAGCCTTTTTCGCGATACAGCTCCAATACGCGCTTCAGCACGTTGCGCGGCGCTGTGGGGACCGGATCGCCCGACTGGTTCGTCACGTCATGGATGACCTGCAAGGTTACATCCGCCGTCCACGGCGCTGCCGTCGCGGTCGAGAAATCCGGTGTCAGGATCATGTCCGGCTCGGTAAAGGCGCCGGTCGGATTGTCGGCCCAATCGCCGGTAATCGTCTGCAGGAAAATCGAGTTCGGCAGGTAGAACCGTTCCTGATGTGCGAATTTCGATGCAGGCATGGCCTTGCCGCGTGCAACGCCCGCGATGTCGGCGACTATGCACTCAACCTCATCAAGGCGGCGGCCCTGCACGTAATCCTGCGCGGCCTGCGGCGTTTCTTCGATCCATCTGGCTTTCATGCGGCACCTTGCTTGTGGGCGCGGGGCGCCTTGAAGAAATGTTCGATCCGGTCGGCAATGGCACTGGACTGGCGCGGCCCGCCCATCCGGGCGCTGGCGCGGGCCAGCAGATCGTCGGGGACGACGCCCTTGGCACGTGTGTCGATCAGACCCTGAATAAAGTCGTCGCCGAACTCGGGATGGGCCTGCACGGTAAAGGCGCGGTCGTCATAGACCAGCGCCGCATTTTCGCAAAAGCCGTTGGTCGCGGCAATCTGCGCCCCTGTCGGGCGGCGTGTGACCTGATCCTGATGCCAAGCATTCAGCGTCACCGGCTCTCCGCCGAAATCGTAATCCTGCGCGCCAACCGACCAGCCGCCGGCATATTTCTCGACCTTGCCGCCAAGCGCCTGCGCGATGATCTGGTGGCCGAAACAGATGCCGACCATGGGGATATGCGCGGCATAGGCGTCGCGGATGAATGCCTCAAGCGGGGGGATGAAGGCGTGGTCTTCGTAAGCGCCGTGGCGCGATCCGGTCAGCAGCCAGCCGTCGGCGTCATGGACGCTTGCGGGAAACTGCATCCCCTCGACGTGATAGCTGGTAAATTCAAAGCCACGTCCGGCAAGCATCCGCTGGAACATGGTGTCGTAGTCACCCAATTCGCCGCGAATGGTTTCGGGCGACTGGCCGCATTTCAAAATGCCGATACGCATGATTGGCCTTAAAGATTGTGTGGCATCAAGGTAATCGCCGATGCGCGGGCGGGCAAGCCCTAGCCAATTCGTGGGGCTGGCCCATGACTTCGGGCCGCACTAGGCTGGCCGCAAATATCCGCAGCAGGAAAGGAACAGCCATGCCCGGACTTCGCCCCGATGTCGATCCAGATGGCCTGCAAGAGTTCTCGGTCGTGTTCACCGACCGTTCGCTGAACCACATGTCGCAGAAATATCAGGGCGTGATGCGCGACATCTCGGCCAAGCTGCGGCAGGTCTATGCGGCGGATGCCGTGGCGCTGGTCCCCGGCGGCGGCACCTGCGCGATGGAGGCGGTGGCCCGCCAGTTCGGGCGCGACGCCCATGCGCTGATCGTGCGCAACGGGTTTTTCAGCTTCCGCTGGAGCCAGATCTTCGAGGCGGGCGGCTTTGCGCGCGAAACCACGGTGATGATGGCGCAGCGTGCGGGCAACGAACCGCTGGCCCCCTTTGCCCCGGCCCCGGTGCAGGAAGTGGTGGCCAAGATCCGCGAAACCCGCCCCGATGCCGTATTTGCGCCGCATGTCGAAACGGCGGCGGGAATGATCCTGCCCGATGACTATATCCGCGCGATCGCCGATGCCGCGCATGAGGTCGGCGCCATCATGGTGCTGGATTGCATCGCATCGGGCGCGGTCTGGGTGGATATGGCGGCAACGGGTGTTGATGTGCTGATCTCGGCGCCGCAAAAGGGTTGGTCGGCCTCGCCCTCGGCCGGGATGGTGATGCTGTCGGCGCGGGGTGCCGCGCGGCTGGAGGAGACCAGTTCCAACAGCTTCGCGCTGGATCTGAAGAAGTGGCGCGCAATCATGAAGGCGTATGAGGATGGCGGCCACGCCTATCATGCGACCATGCCAACCGATGCGATTGTCGGTCTGCACGCCGCGATGCAGGAAACCGAGGCGCTGGGGTTCGAGGCTGCGCGCGATGCGCAGTGGAAGCTGGGCAACGCCGTCCGCGCGGAACTGGCACGGCGCGGTTTGCGCTCGGTCGCGGCGGATGGGTTTGCCGCGCCGGGCGTGGTGGTCTGCTATACCGACGACCCCGACATCCAGAACGGCAAGAAATTCCTTGCCCAAGGCTATCAGATCGCAGCTGGCGTGCCCCTGCAAGTCGGCGAAGGCGAGGGGTTTCGCAGCTTCCGCATTGGCCTGTTCGGGTTAGACAAGCTGGCAGACGTAGACGGCACGCTGGCGCGGCTGATCCCGGCCTTCGACGCGGTCCTGTAAGGTTAGGGCGCGGGGAAAACCCGCGCCTTTTCAAACGGTATCAAGATAAAGTTCGACAGTTTCTTCGTCGGACAATTCGGCCATGTAATGCAGTTCCTGCCGCTTGGTCATCACGAAATTCTCGATCAGATGCGCGGGGAAGATGCGCTTGATCTGCGGGCAGGTAGCAAAGGTGTCGATCGCCTCGCCCCATGTCGCAGGAAGTTGGGCCAGACCCTGTTCATAGGCGTTGCCCTGGATCGGCGGGGGCGGCTCAACGCCGTCCTCCAGCCCGTTCAGCGCGGCACCAAGGATCGCGGCGACCGTCAAATAGGGGTTCACATCCCCGCCTGCCACGCGATGTTCGATCCGGCGCGCCTTGGGGCCAGATGACGGGATGCGAATGGCCGAGGTGCGGTTTTCATAAGCCCAGCCGATGCCCGTCGGCGCATGGGCGTTGGGCACCAGACGGTCGTAGCTGTTTTCATGCGGTGCAAACAGCAGGGTCGAACCGGGCATGGCGTTCAGGCAACCCGCGACCGCGTGGCGCAGCTTGTCGGTCCCCAGATCGCCGCCATCGTCAAAGATGTTGTTGCCGTGCATGTCCAGAATCGAGAAGTGCATATGCATCCCCGAGCCGTTCCATTCTTCATAGGGTTTGGCCATGAACGACCCGGCAAAGCCGTATTGCCGCGCCAGTCCTTTGACCAACTGCTTGAAAAGCCATGAATCATCGGCGGCCTTCATTGGATCCGACTGGTGCATCAGGTTGATTTCGAACTGCCCCGGTGCGGCCTCGGAAATCGCGGTATCGGCGGGAATGTCCATCGCTTCGCACGCATCGTAAAGCGAGGTGAAGAAACGGTCAAAGGCGTCCAGCGCCCGTAGCGACAGGGTTTCAGCCCCGGTGCGGCGCTTGCCTGAACGCGGGCTGGGTGGCACGCGCAACTGGCCGCCGCTGTCGTCGATCAGGAAAAACTCCAGTTCGGTGGCGACAACAGGGGTCAGGCCCGCCGCCTTGTAGCGTTCAACGACACGGGCCAGGGCCTGACGCGGATCGCCATCATAGGGGCGGCCATCGGGATGGAACATCCAAAGGGGCAGCAGGCCGGTCGGAGCTTCCAGCCAAGGCATCGGCATGAAGCCCCTTTCCGTGGGCAGCAGCAGCCCATCAGGGTCGCCGGACTGAAAGACCAGCGGGCTGTCTTCGACATCCTCGCCCCAGATGTCCATGTTCAGCACCGAGAAGGGGAATTTCGTCCCTTCGGTCAATATCTTATCGGCGAAACGTGCCGGAACTCGTTTCCCACGGGCCATGCCGTTCAGATCGGCAGCGGCCACGCGGATGGTTTTGACTTCGGGATGCTCGCGCAACCAGTCCATTTGTCACCTGAGAAGATTTGGCCGATAGCGGATGCGCCTGACCGCGCCCGGCAAATGGCGGTTCAGCCGCCGGTTGATGACCCCAAACAGTGAAATCAGGCACAGGGTCAGAAGGATGAAGTAACCCGCAACGATCGGATAGGCGATGAAGGGGTTAAAGGTCTTGTCGGCAAAAAAGCTGGCGTAATACAGCGCGTCGCCCTGTTGGCGGAATGCCGGAAAGCTGGAAAAGAACACCAGCGTCGTGGCATGAAACAGAAAGATCGCCTCATTCGTATAGGCGGGCCATGCCAGCCGCATCGCATTGGGCCAGACCACGCGCCGATAGCGGGTCCAGCCGGTCATGCCATAGGCATCCGCCGCCTCAAGCTCGCCCTTGGGCAGGTTGCGCAGCGCGCCGTAGAAGATCTCGGCAGAATAGGCGGCAGTGTTCAGCGTCAGCACGAACAGCGCCCCGGCCCATGCCCGCGTGATCCAGCCGGTTTCAACAGTCAGGCCGAAGATGTCGATGCCGGCGCGGGGCAGTTGGACCAGCGCCTCATACGCGACAAAGAATTGGATGAACAGCGGGCTGCCACGAAACAGAAAGATGAACCATTCCGCAGGTTTGCGCAGGATGGGGTTTTCGCTGATCTTGGCCAGTGCCAGCCCATTCGCCAGAAAGAAGCCAAAGAACAGCGCCAGCGCGCCGAAATAGATGTTCCAGATCAGCCCCGAACCGATCAGCGCGAAATGTTCGCACAGGCTAAAGCCGGTGCGCGGCAGCAACCGTTCCCCGATCCCAAGCGAGCGCAGGCCGTAATCTTGCAGCGTTTGCAGGCATTGGCTCATGTCGCGGCCTTTCGCATGGCCTCACCGGCCATGGTGGCCTGACCCGCAGAAAGCCGGGCGCGGATGCGGTCGAAGATACGTTCCGACCCCCAAGTCATCAGCAGATAGAACACTAGAATTCCAAGGAAATAGTAAAGCCGCCAATCCGGGTGCGGATAGGAATAGGCGCTGGTCTTGGCGCTGCCCAATTCGCGCGCCCAATAGACGATATCTTCGACCCCCAGAACGAACAGCAGCGGCGTTGCCTTGATCAGGATCATCCACAGGTTCGCAAGGCCGGGCAGGGCATATGTCCACATTTGCGGGATCAGGATGCGGCGGTTCACCTGACGCTGCGACATGCCGTAAGCCTCGGCCGTTTCGATCTGGGCGCGGGGAACGGCATTCATCGCGCCGTAAAGCACATTCGCGGCAAATGCGCCAAAGACGATGGCGAATGCGATCACCGCCAGCGCCACGCCATAAATCTCGTGTACCCATTCGGGCGAGGTGGAAAGCGGCAGCTTGGCCGCAGCGCAGACCACGAATTCATTGCCCTGCCGGATCGGGACCGATGGGTCGCAGAACGCTTGCGCGCGCAGCCATTCCAGGCCCTGGTCCAGCGCGATCGGCACGAACAGGAAAAAGATGATGTCAGGCACGCCCCTGACCATCGAGGTGTAGGTCTTGCCGAACCAGCGAACGGGTGCAATGCGCGACCGCGACGCCATCGCCCCGCCAAAGCCGAAAAGCAGCGCCGCCGGTGCGGTGATCGCCAGCAAAAGCAGCACCGTCCCAAAGGACAGGTAAAACAGGACATGCTTGCCCGAGCCGAGGTAGCAAAACAGCCACGCTAGCCCTTCAAGCGTTTTCGGATCGGCGCAGGATGCGAACATGGGTCACCAAATCGCCCCGCCCGACAGGACGGGCGGGGCTTGTTTTCTTAGAAATACTCGGCGCCGTCGCCGAACCATTTCTTGATGAGTTCATTCAGCGAGCCGTCTTCCTTCATCGAGGTGATGGCCGTGTCGAATTTCTCTTTCAGCGCGGTGTCGGATTGGCGCAGCGCCATGCCGATGCCTTCGCCCAGCGGGATGTTGTCCTGACCCGTCACCCAGACCATCGCGCCATTCGATTCATTCACGACCGGCGCAAGAAAGTCCTTGTCGGCAAAGACCGCCTCGGCCTCGCCATTACGGACGGCGCCGACAGCTTCGTCGGGCGTGGCGAATTCCAGCAGTTCCGCGCCCGATTCTGCCACATGCGCGGCCTGAATGGTGTTGGTCTGGGCTGCGACGATGCCTTGGGTCACGTCCACATCCGCCTCGGGCGCGGCATAGGCCGAAGGCGTCGGCGGCAGGTAGTTCTGGCTGAACAGCACGGCCTTCTTGCGTTCCTCGGTGATGCTCATGCCCGCCATGATCGCGTCATAGTTTGAGCTGTTCAGGTTCGGGATGATGCTGTCCCAGTCGTTCTTGACCCAGGTGCATTGCAGTTCGGCGCGCTTGCAAAGTTCGTTGCCCAGCTCGATTTCGAAGCCGTCCACCTCGCCCTTGTCGTTGACGAGGTTATAGGGAGGGTAGGCGCCTTCGGTCGCGAGGCGCACGTTCTGCGCCATGCCCATCCCGGTGGTCAGCGCCAGCGCCGCGGCGGCAAGCATCAGTTTCTTCATCATTCTCTCCTGTTGGTCTTATTCGGCCATTGTGGCGCTTAGGAATTGGCGCAGACGCTCGGATCGCGGGGCGCCGAAAAGCTGTGCGGGTGGGCCTTCTTCTTCGATCCGGCCTTGATGCAGGAATACGACGTGATCGCTGACATCGGCGGCAAGGCGCATGTCATGCGTCACCAGCAGCATGGTGCGGTGTTCCGTGGCCAGATCCTTGATGACGCGCACGACCTCTTTTTGCAGCTCGGGGTCCAGTGCGCTGGTTGGTTCGTCCAGCAGCAGCGCCTTGGGTTCCATGCACAAAGCGCGCGCAATGGCGGCGCGCTGCTGCTGACCGCCGGAAAGCTGGGCGGGCCAGTTGTCGGCCTTGTCCCCGATTCCGACTTTTGCCAGCAGTTCGCGGGCGCGCTTTTCGACCGCAGCCGGGTCGCGTTTCAGCACATGGACGGGGGCTTCCATGACGTTTTGCAGCACGGTCATGTGGGACCACAGGTTGAACTGCTGAAACACCATCGAAAGATTGGTGCGGAGCCGCGTCACCTGTGCACGATCGGCGGGCACGCGGGCCAGACCTTCGCCGCGCCAGCGCACCGGCTCGCCCTCGAACAGGATTTCGCCTTGCTGGCTGTCTTCCAGCAGGTTGCAGCAACGCAGCAGCGTCGATTTCCCCGAACCCGAGGAGCCGATCAGGCTGATGACATGCCCCCGCGGAGCGGTCAGGCTGACACCCTTCAGAACCTCCAGCTGGGCATAGGCCTTGTGAAGGTTTCTGATCTCGATCACCGGGGTGTCGGCGGCTGTGGTGGTATTGGTCTTAGCTTGGCTCATGCCTTAATCAGGCTTTATTTGCTACGGGATTGCAACGCTTTCCTACCTGACTTTCCGGGCAGGGACGCAACGTGCCTGCTAATGACCCGTAATGCCCAGATCGTCCAGCACCCGCTGACGCACCAAGGCCGAATCGCGATCGTTCACGCCCAGAAGTCCGGCAACAAGGCGCACCATGCTGTCTTCTTCCGCGCTGCGCCTGCCATCGGCCAGCGCGATTTCCCACATGGCGGCGATGACGTTCTGGCGGTCGTCCAGATCTACGCGATCCTTGATGGTGCGGGTAAAGCGCACGGTATCGGGGGCCTCGGCCTCGATCATCTCGGCTGCGGCGCGGCGTTCGGCGGCCTCATCGGCGTTCAGGCCACGGCGACGCGCCAGCACGGCTTCGATCCGCCGCTTTTCGGTTTCCGAATAGCGGTCATCGGCCCGCGCGATCCGCACAAGCAAGGCCGCGATGGCCACTTCGCTATCCTGCGCGGAAAGCGTTGCCGTATTTGGCGTGTCGGTGAAAAGGCGGCTGAGCAGATTGCGAAACATACCCTTATCCTAGGGCAAGTCGGCCCCCGACAGAAGCGAATAAGCGTTGTTCACCCGAAACATAACGCATTCGTCACATGCCTTGGTCGTCATATCCTTCGACGATGATCAGGTCCGCCGTCGAACAGGGCTGACGCAGTTTCAGGGCCGTCTGATATTCCGGGCTTTCATAGCAGGCGCGGGCCGTCGCAAGATCGGTGAATTCCAGAACGACGCTTCGCGGACGCAGCGCGCCTTCGCGCTGATCCTGCGCGCCAGCCCGCACCAGAAAGCGCGCGCCGTATTTCTGAAACGCCGCAGCATTGGCGCTGCGATAAGCCTCATATGCGGCGGGATCATCGACCGAGACATGGGCGATCCAATAGGCTTTGGGCATGGACGGGCCTTTCCGTTGGCAAATATCAGGAACCCAGTCATGACAAATCCCCGGCCGGGCGCAAGCCTGACCGGGGACGAAGCAAGATCGGTGCGATCAGTAACGCTGCGGGACGTAAAGTTCCGGCGGCAGGATGTCGCGTTCATAGTCGGGGTTGAACACACGATCCGGCAGCGTGATTTCATCATGCGGAACGGGTTCATAGGGGATCAGGCTCAGCAGATGGCTGATGCAATTCAGGCGCGCGCGTTTCTTGTCATTGCCCGGAACGATATACCACGGCGCTTCCGGGATGTTGGTGCGCTCCAGCATCTCCTCTTTGGCCTTGGTATAGTCTTCCCAGCGGACGCGCGACTGCAGGTCCATCGGCGACAGTTTCCACTGCTTCATCGGGTCGTGAATACGCATCAGGAAGCGCATCTGCTGTTCTTCGTCGGTGATCGAGAACCAGTATTTGATCACGCGGATGCCCGAACGCACCAGCATACGCTCGAATTCCGGGACATCGTTAAAGAACTGTTCGACCTGCGGTTCGGTCGCAAAGCCCATCACACGCTCGACGCCGGCGCGGTTATACCAGCTGCGGTCCAGCAGGACGATTTCACCACCCGCGGGCAGGTGCGGCACATAACGCTGGAAATACCATTGGGTCTTTTCGCGATCCGACGGCGCGGGCAACGCCACGACGCGGCAGACGCGCGGGTTCAGGCGCTGGGTGATGCGCTTGATCGCGCCACCTTTCCCGGCACTGTCGCGACCTTCGAAGATAACGACGACCCGTTCCTTGTGATAGCTGACCCAATCCTGCAGCTTGATCAGTTCGGATTGCAGGCGCAGAAGTTCGCCAAGATATTCCTTGCGCTGCATCTGGTTGGGATGCGCGTCGCGGTAGATGCGGGCGATTTCCTGCGACAGAATGGAATCTTCAAGCTCGATCTCAATATCTTCGTCGAGCGTGTCTTCAAGTTCTGCCTCAAGCCAGCTTTTCGGGGCTTCGTCCTGCATGTCCATCTCCTGCATTCTTGTGCGCGGTCTAGCGAGGCCGTGTGACAATTGCGTATCGTATTGCAGACTTAGAACAAGCCTGCGCAGGCCCGCGTGACACCAAAGGCGAAATTTCCGGCTTCGGCATCGGCCACCGTGCCGCACCAGCGCCCATCCCCCGAAAACAGGCTTTTGCCTGATTTGGGGCGGTAAAGCACACGTTTGCCGTTCAGGTCGAACAGGTTCAGCGTGCCCGCATCGTTGCGGACGTAATATCCCACCACCTCGCCGTCCGAGGTGAAGATGACACGCTTTTCATTGGCAGGGTTGCGGGGGGAGTTGGAAAAGCTGGCCGATGAATTCGCCGCACTGGCCGATGAATTCGCGGCCGCATTGGGCGAATTCGACTGGCGCGAGGGCGAGTTTTGCGGCGCACCCGGCCCAAGGTCAAAGGGCAGGCGCGTCTGGTCCAGCAGGAAAAGTGGCGCATCGGCCAGCACGGGGCTGGCCAACAGCGCAAGGATCAGGGCAAGACGCATCATGGGGACCATCGGTTCGGTGCCGCCATGATGCCGCAATTGGCGCGATCAGACCAGCCGTTCGCTTTCCATCGCCGCGCGCACGAAACCTGCGAAAAGCGGCGCAGGTTCAAAGGGCTTGGATTTCAGTTCGGGATGCGACTGCACGCCGATGAACCACGGATGGTCGCGATATTCCACGACTTCGGGCAGGCGCCCGTCCGGCGACATCCCCGAAAAAGACATGCCAGCCGATTCCAGCTGCTCGCGATATTTCGCATCTACTTCGTAGCGGTGGCGGTGGCGATCCTCGATCTCGGTCGCACCGTCATAGATTTCCGAGATCTTTGAGCCGGGCGTCAGCACCGCCGTATAGGCACCCAGACGCATCGTGCCACCCTTGTCGTCGGACAGCTTGCGCTGGACGGTGTAATTGCCCTGCACCCATTCCTTCAGGTGATAGACCACCGGGGTAAAGCGCGTTTCGCCGGCTTCATGGTCGAATTCCTCGGATCCGGCATCGGGCATGTCGGCCAGATTGCGCGCAGCCTCGATCACGGCCATCTGCATCCCCAGACAGATGCCCAGATAGGGCACCTTCTTTTCACGGGCATATTTCGCGGCCGCCACCATGCCTTCGGTCCCGCGTTCGCCGAAACCGCCGGGCACGATGATGCCGTCATAGCCGTCCAGCAGATGCGCGCCCTGACCCTCCAGTTTTTCGCTGTCCACCCAATCGGACTTGACGCGGACTCGGTTGGCCATGCCGCCATGGGTCAGCGCCTCAGAGATCGACTTATAGGCGTCCTCAAGCTGGGTATATTTGCCGACGATGGCGACTTTGACCTGACCCTCGGCATTGTTCAGCCGGTCCATCACGTCTTCCCAACGCGACATGTCGGGGCGTGGCGCGGGGCTGATCTGGAAGGCGTCCAGCACGGCCTGATCCAGACCGGCGCGGTGATAGGCCAGCGGCGCTTCATAGATCGACTTCAGGTCATAGGCCGGGATCACTGCATCGGGGCGGACATTACAGAACAGCGCGATCTTGGCACGTTCCTTTTCCGGAATCGGCTGTTCGCTGCGGCAGACCAGCACGTCCGGCTGCAACCCGATCGAGCGCAGTTCCTTGACGCTGTGCTGCGTCGGCTTGGTCTTCAACTCGCCACTGGCCGCCAGATATGGCAGCAGCGTCAGGTGCATGAAGATGCAGCGGCCACGCGGGCGGTCCTGAGCGAACTGGCGGATCGCCTCGAAAAAGGGCAGGCCCTCGATGTCGCCGACGGTGCCGCCGATCTCGCACAGCATGAAATCGACCTCATCCTCGCCCACGGCAAGGAAGTCTTTGATCTCATTGGTGACGTGCGGGATGACCTGAATGGTCTTGCCCAGATAGGCGCCCTTGCGCTCTTTCTCCAGCACGTTGGAATAGATCCGGCCCGACGATACCGAGTCGGTCTTGCGCGCCGACACGCCGGTGAAACGTTCGTAATGCCCCAGATCCAGATCGGTTTCGGCGCCGTCATCGGTGACGAAAACCTCGCCATGTTCGAAAGGCGACATCGTGCCCGGATCAACGTTCAGATAGGGGTCCAGCTTGCGCAGCCGCACCGTATAGCCGCGCGCCTGCAACAGCGCACCCAGCGCCGCCGATGCCAGCCCCTTGCCAAGCGAAGAAACAACACCGCCGGTGATGAAGATATAGCGCGCCATCCGAGGCCCCCGTGAGTCTGTCAAAATAGAGAAAGCGGCCCGAAAAAAGCCAGCATCACGGGAGTCAGGTTATAACCGATAAACCCCGTGGCCGCAACGGACCGCAAGTTGTCGTATGGGGTGCCAAAGGGCACCCCTATTTGTTGTGTCAGTTGGCCGGAGCAGGCGCCGGGGTTGCCGGGCTTTCGGTGGCCGGGGCTGCGGGTGCAGCCGCATCAGGCGTCGCAGGCGCAGGCTGGGCAGGGGTTTGCGCTGCCGGCGGCGTCACAGGCTCGGACGCCGCAGGTGCGGTTGCGGGTGCGGCGGCATTGCCTGCGGGCGCTTGTGCGCCACCCGGAACCGGCGGCAGGACGGGCTGGCCAGCCGCAGGCGGCGGCGCATATTCGCCGATGCCGGGCAGCGTGGTCGTGGGTTGTTCATCATTCCCGCCAAGGCCAAGCTGATCGACGATCGAGCCGTTCGAGGAATTGCGTGCCGCGATCACCGTCAGCGCAAGCGAGGTGATCAGGAATGCTGCGGCCAGACCCCAGGTGATGCGGGTCAGCGCGTTCGCCGCCTGACGCCCGGTCATCACGCCGTTGCCACCGCCACCGCCGCCCATGCCAAGGCCGCCGCCTTCGGACCGTTGCAGCAGCACGACCCCGATCAGCAGGACAGCAAGGATCAGATGCACGGTAAGGACGACGTTTTCCACCACGGGGCCTTTCATTCAGCGACGGGCCTATCTAGTCACCAAGGGCGGGATTGGCAAGCGGAGGCTTCCATGCGGGCGCTGATGATTCAGGGAACCGGCTCAAATGTCGGGAAATCGCTGCTGGTGGCGGGGCTTTGCCGTGCAGCAAGACTGCGGGGAATCAGTGTCGCGCCCTTCAAACCCCAGAATATGTCGAACAATGCCGCCGTCACCGCGGACGGCGGAGAGATCGGCCGCGCGCAGGCCCTGCAGGCGCGTGCGGCTGGGCTTGCTGCTTCGGTCCATATGAACCCCGTGCTGCTGAAGCCCGAGACAGACCGGGCCGCGCAGGTCGTCGTGCAGGGGCGTGCGGTGGCGCGGGCGGCGGCAGCGGATTACGGCGGGCTGAAATCCCAACTGATGGGCGCGGTGCTGGACAGTTTCGGCCAGCTGAAGGCGCAGCACGATCTGGTGATCGTCGAAGGCGCGGGCAGCCCCGCCGAGGTGAACCTGCGTCCGCGCGACATCGCCAATATGGGATTCGCCCGTGCCGCCGATGTGCCGGTGATCCTTGTGGGCGACATCGACCGGGGCGGCGTGATCGCGCAGCTTGTCGGGACGCAGGCGGTCATTGACCCCGACGACGCCGCGATGATCCGTGGCTTTATCGTCAACCGTTTTCGCGGCGATCCGTCGCTGTTCGACGGGGGCCGCAGCTTTATCGCCAAGCGGACGGGCTGGCCCGATCTGGGTCTGGTGCCGTGGTTTCCCGATGCAAGCCTGTTGCCCGCCGAGGATGCGGTGGACCTGCGCCGCGCGGCAGGCACGGGCGCCCTGCATATCGCCTGCCCGATGCTGTCGCGCATCGCGAATTTCGACGATCTTGACCCGTTGGCGGCGGAACCGGGCGTGCGCCTGACCATGGTTGCGCCGGGGCAGCCGCTGCCGGGCGACGCGGATGTGGTGATCCTGCCGGGCACGAAATCCACGCGCGGCGACCTGGCTTTCCTGCGGGCGCAGGGCTGGGACATCGATCTTGCCGGACATATCCGGCGCGGCGGGCATGTGCTGGGCATCTGCGGCGGCTATCAGATGCTGGGCAGATGGGTGCACGACCCGCAGGGCCATGACGGGCTGGCGGGCAGCGATCCCGGCCTTGGTCTGCTGGAGATCGAGACGCATATGTCCCCCGACAAGCGCCTGACACGCATTGCAGGCACCGCGCTTGGCACGCAGATCGAGGGGTATGAGATCCACATGGGCCGCAGCCACGGCCCCGATTGCGCGCGCCCCTTTGCCCATATCCCCGAACCCGACGGTGCAACCCGCGCCGATGGCCGGGTTGCGGGCACGTATCTGCACGGTTTGTTTGCCAGCGATGCGTTTCGCGCGGCATGGCTGGCGCGGCTGGGTGTGTCGTCAGCCCTGGATTACGGCGCGGGCGTCGAGGATGTGCTGGACCATCTGGCCCAGCATCTTGGAACGCATCTGGATGTCGACCGCATCTTTGCGCTGGCGCGTTAAAGGATTGAGGCGATGATCCGCTCTGCCTCGGTGCGGCAGGGGGTCAGGGTTGCGCGATCCTCGCCGGGGAAAAAGCGGGCGCGGGTTGCGGTGGGCATCGGCGCGGGCGTGGCGATGTGGACACGGGGGCCAATCGCCTCATTCTCGGCCTGCCAGCTGCGGGCAAGCGCGATCTGTGCGGATTTGGTCGCGCCGTAGCTGCCGAAGAATTTCTGACCGGCGCGCGGGTCGTCGAGAAACAGCGCCGCACCATTGCGGGCGCGCAGCAGCGGCTCGAACAGCGTGATCAGGCCGCGCGTGGCGACAATGTTCAGATCGACCGATTTCTGAAAGTCCTTGGCATCGACATGGCCCGCCGGGGCAAGCGGGGCGGCATGGATCGCGGTGTGCACCCACAGGTCCAGCCCACCCCAGCGCCCGGCCACCGCCTCGGCCAGTTTCATCATCGGCTCGGGCTGGCCCACATCCATCGGGGCCAGCGTCGCCGTGCCGCCCGCGCTGCGGATGCGGTCGTCCAGCTCCTCTAGCGCGCCGGTGGTGCGGGCGACGGCCAGCACGTGCCAGCCCCGCGCCGCCAGCGTTTCAGCCAATGCGGCACCCAACCCGCGCGAGGCGCCGGTGATCAGCGCAATCTTCGATGTGTCATCCATGTGCCTGATGTCGCACCCATCCTGCGTTCAGGCAAGCGGCTTTGTTGCGGGGGGCGGGTCTGTGGTTCAGCGGCTTTGCAGCGCGGCCAGCGCGGACTTGCACATGCCCAGTTCCAGCCAGCGGCAATCGTGGCACAGATAATCCAGATCATCGGGACGCAGGCGCGATGTGGCGCGGCCCTGCGCCTCGGCCCATGTGATCGTCTCGCCGCCCTCCAGCCCCAGCGCGTCGGCATGGCGGCTGTCCAGCCCCCAGATTCGCTGGGCCGACACGCAGCTGTCGCCGCGCCGCGAGGGGCAGGGCGCGCAGATCGCATCCGCCTGCCAGGTGAAGGTCACGGGTGTCGCCGGATCGGCGCGCAGCCGGTCGTTGACCACCGCGTCCATGTTCCGGCTGAAATCCGGCGTATAGCCGCGACCCTGCCAGCCGATCGCGCAAAGCACGTGGTGGGGCCGTAGAAGAACGGCCCCGAGATCGCTCCGGGGCCGTGTGTCCTGATGGTCGTGGCGCGCGCTCAGCGCTCGCCCATGTCTTGATAGTCGCGACGGGGCGAGCCGACATAAAGCTGGCGAGGACGGCCGATCTTGTTTTGCGGGTCCGAGATCATCTCTTTCCACTGTGCGATCCAGCCGACGGTGCGCGACAGCGCAAAGATCGGGGTGAACATCGCGGTCGGGAAGCCCATCGCCTCAAGGATGATGCCCGAATAGAAATCGACGTTCGGATACAGCTTTTTCGAGACGAAGTAATCGTCCTCCAGCGCGATCTTTTCCAGTTCCTTGGCAACCTGAAGCGTCGGGTTGTCGTGGATGCCCAGAAGCTCCAGCACCTCGTCTGCCGATTCCTTCATGACCTTGGCGCGCGGGTCGAAGTTCTTGTAGACGCGGTGGCCAAAGCCCATCAGGCGGAACGGATCGTCCTTGTCCTTGGCGCGGGCGATATATTCGGGAATGCGGTCCACGCTGCCGATTTCGCGCAGCATTTCCAGACATGCCTGGTTTGCGCCGCCATGTGCCGGACCCCAAAGGCAGGCGATGCCCGCTGCGATACAGGCAAAGGGGTTGGCACCCGACGAACCCGCCAGACGCACGGTCGAGGTCGAGGCGTTCTGTTCATGGTCGGCATGAAGCGTCATGATCCGGTCCATGGCCTTGGCCAGCGCCGGTTCCACGCGATACTGCTCGGCCGGGACCGAGAAGCACATGTGCAGGAAGTTCGCCGCATAGCTCAGGTCATTGCGCGGATAGACGAAGGGCTGGCCGATCGAATATTTATAGGCCATCGCGGCAATGGTCGGCAGCTTCGCGATCAGGCGGATCGAGGCGATCTCGCGCTGTTGGGGGTCCGAGATGTCGGTCGAGTCGTGATAGAACGCCGACATTGCGCCGACCACGCCCACCATGGTCGCCATTGGGTGCGCGTCCCGGCGGAAACCACGGAAGAAGTTGTGCATCTGCTCATGCACCATGGTGTGGCGCGTGACGCGGGTTTCGAAATCCTTCATCTGCGCCGCGGTGGGCAGCTCGCCGTAAAGCAGCAGGTAGCAGACTTCCAGATAGTTCGACTGATCGGCCAGCTGTTCGATCGGGTAGCCGCGATACCAAAGCTCGCCCTTGTCGCCGTCGATAAAGGTGATCGTCGAATCACAGGATGCGGTCGAGGTGAAGCCGGGGTCGTAGGTAAAGACGTCCGCCTGACCATAAAGCTTGCGGATGTCCATGACATCCGGGCCTGCCGTCGGGCTAAGGATCGGAAGTTCGATTTCCTTGCCTTCGACCAGCAGTTTTGCGGATTTGCTTTCTGCCATTCCCAGTCTCCTATAACACCTGTCTCCGGCTTGTTGCCGGATGATGGGCACGGGCGATCAGCCCGCCTGATCCTGCAACCGGGCCAGCGTCTCATCGCGGCCAAGCGCCAACATCATATCGAAAACGCTCGGGGTAGAGCTGCGACCTGCCAAAGCGGCGCGTAGCGGCGCCGCGATCTTGCCAAGCCCCAGTCCATGAGACTCGCCAATTTGTTTGGCGGCCGCCTCAAGCTCTTCGCGCACCCAGCTAACATGCTGCAATGCGGCAGTCAATTCGACTAGTATACCACGGGATACCGTATCCAGCGCAGTTGCCGCTTTTTCTTCAACCTCCAGCGGGCGGGCGACCAGCGCGAAATGACCCTGTTCCAGCAATGCGGGCAGGGTTTTCGCCTTGGCTTTCAGCACCGGAAGAATCGCCTCAAGTCGCGCAATCTGCACGGTTTCCAAAGGGTTTTGTCCGGTTTCGCGCAGATAGGCCGCGATTTCTTCCATCAGGTCGGCATCGTTCATCTGGCCGATATGATAACCGCTGACATGTTCCAGTTTTTTGAAATCCAGACGGGCAGGTGCTTTTCCTATTCCAGACAAATCGAACCATTCCATCGCCTGCGCGTCATCGAACAGCTCATCATCGCCATGGCTCCAGCCAAGACGGGCCAGATAATTCCGCATCGCAGCGGCAGGGTAACCAGCGGTTGCATATTCATGCAGGCCCACCGCGCCGTGGCGTTTGGACAGTTTTTTCCCATCCTGACCGTGGATCAGCGGGATATGGGCAAAGACCGGAACATCCCAGCCCATGCCCTGATAGACCTGCTGCTGACGGGCGGCATTGGTCAGGTGGTCGTCGCCCCTGATGATATGCGTAACGCCCATGTCGTGATCGTCCACTACGACCGCGTGCATATAAGTCGGCGTCCCGTCCGAACGCAGCAGGATCATGTCGTCCAACTGGTCGTTGCCGAAAACCACATCGCCCTGCACCGCATCGCGCACGACCGTCTGGCCTTCGCGCGGCGCACGCAGGCGGATGACAAACGGCGCATCGGGATAGGTCGAGGGGTCGGCGTCCCGCCAGGGCGACAGAAACAGCGTCGAACGCCCCTCGGCCCGCGCGGTTTCGCGGAACGTCTCGATTTCGTCCTGGGTCGAGAAGCACTTATAGGCGCTGCCATTGTCCAGCATCTGGCGCGCGACTTCGGCGTGACGCTCGCGCCCTTCGAACTGGCTGACCGGCGCGCCGTCCCAGTCAAGGCCCAGCCAGGTCAGACCCTTCAGGATTGCCTCGGTCGCTTCCGGGGTTGAACGGGCACGGTCGGTATCTTCAATGCGCAGCAGGAACTTGCCGCCGCGACCACGGGCATAAAGCCAGTTGAAAAGCGCCGTCCGCGCGCCGCCGATATGAAGGTATCCGGTGGGCGACGGGGCGAAGCGGGTCACGACGGGGCGGGAATCGGTCATGGGGCCAAACAGTCCAGAAATTCAGGGTTGGGGCAGATACCGTTAATCCTTTCGAAAGGGGCGGTATGCCAATCTCGGTGACAGAGATACGCAAGCCGTGGTGGAAGGACAAGTTTTGGTGACGCAGCAACCCGCCGCAATGCACGGGCAGGTCATTGCACCCGGCGGCGGCGGGGCACGTGCGGTCAGCACCACGGTCCGCGTTCCGATCGCCGTCCGGGCGGGGCTGCTGCCTTGGGTGCCTTTCTGGATGTCGCTGGGAATCGGGGGTTGGTTCGCGCTGCCCTTTGATCCCGGTCCGTTGCACTACGGCCTTGCCGCGTTGCTTGTTGTCGGCTGTCTGACGGTGCGTTTTGCAAGTGTCGGGCTTGCCGCGCGGGGACGGATCACATGGGACAGGGCCGACGCTGCGCGCCTTGGTGCTGTCGCATTTCTGCTGATTGCGCTGGGATTTCTATCCGTCGGCATGCGCGCGGCCATCGTCGAGGCTCCGGTGCTGAAATTTCGCTATTACGGCGGGGTCGAGGGGCGCGTGGTCCAGATCGATCGATCATCCGGTGATCGCCTGCGCCTGACGCTGGACCGGGTGGTTCTGGAAAACACGCCGCCGTCGCGGATGCCCGAACGTGTCCGCATCTCGTTGTTCGTCACCGATCCGATGCCCGTTCCCGGACAGCGCGTCATGTTGACGGCGCATCTGGGCCCACCCAACGGTCCCTCTGAGCCCGGAGGTTTCGATTTTCGCCGCATGGCATGGTTCGACGGCCTGGGAGCGGTGGGCTATTCCCGCACGCCGGTGATGACGGTGGCCCCGCCCGAAAGCGGCGGTGCGCTGGCCCTGCACCGTCTGCGCATGAGATTGAGCGAGGGGATCGTTTCGGCCATCGGCGGCCAGGCAGGGGCGGTGTCGTCGGCCCTGATGACCGGGGACCGCTCGGCCATAACCGAGGCCACGAATGATGTGATGCGCGCCTCCAGCCTATATCATATCATCTCGATTTCGGGGCTGCATATGACGATGCTGGCGGGGTTCGTCTATGCGGCGCTGCGGCTTGCAGGCGTGGTTTTGCAACTGGCGGGCGCAATGCCGCGGGCGATGCATAAATGGGCGGCCGGGGGGGCGCTGCTGGCCTCGTTGGTTTATCTGTGGCTGTCGGGCGGGGGCGTCGCGACCGAACGTTCTTTCATCATGGTTGCAGTCATGTTGTTCGCGATCATCGCGGACAGACGCGCCATTTCGCTGCGAACAGTCGCGGTCGCTGCGACCCTGATCCTTGCATGGACGCCCGAGGCGCTGGGATCGGCGGGTTTCCAGATGAGCTTCGCCGCGACAGTGGCGCTGATCCTGTCGCAGGGGCCATGGTCGCAGATCTCGCCACATCTGCCTTGGTGGCTGAAACCTGCGGGAATGCTGGTTCTGTCATCGCTGATCGCTGGTCTTGCGACCACACCCATTGCTGCCGCGCATTTCGGGCGCATTTCGCAATACGGGATGTTGGCGAATTTGTTGGTCGTGCCGGTCGTCGGGGCGGTCGTGATGCCTGCGGGCGTGATTGCGGCGGTTCTTGCTTTGCTGGGTCTGGCGCAGCCCGCGCTATGGTGCATGGGGCTTGGCACGAAATGGATGCTGTTCGTCGCGGAATGGGTCGCGGGTCTGGGGGGCGCGGTGACGGTTCTGCCCGCGCCGCCGGGGATCGTGCTGCCCCTGATCGGGATCGGGGGATGCCTGATGGTGCTGGCCCCCGTGGCGGTTGCGATGGGCGCGCAGATGCGTCATTCGCCGCACCGTTTGATTGGTGTGGCATGTCTGGTGGCGGGGGCCGCAATCTGGGCATGCGATCGCCGCCCGCTGATGCTTGTTTCGCACGAGGGGGACGCTGTGGGTATCATGACCCCGGATGGTCGCGCCTTGTCGCGGCCAAGGGGCGGCAGCTTCACCGCTGCGAACTGGCTTGAGGCGGATGGTGACAGGGCCGATCAGCAACAAGCAGCAGCAAGGCCGCTTTGGACCGGAGATAATGCCGTGCGAACCGCGCTTTTGCGTTTGCCGACAGCCGAGGTGGCAATCCATCACCTGATGGGCAAACGCGGTGCCGAACGGGCGGGGATGCTGTGCCAGCAGGGCGCGATATTGATCGCAAACCTGCCGCTGTCCGACCTGCTTGGACCGAAACCCCCATGCCGGGTCTTTGACAGCCAGCGTCTGCGTCGAACCGGCGCGCTGGCGCTGTTTGCTGACGACGAACTCAGCTATCGCGTTGTTACAGTGCGCGACAGGGCTGGCGAACGTGCATGGTCGGGGGGCGGACGCTGAGGTCGTCCCTGCCGATCAGCGGTGCGTCCGATGGTTCCTGACTGGCGCTGCGACGATCTGATCTGGCGGGCTTGCCCATGCGGTTATGCTTGCCATCAGCCATCAGCCATCAGCCAATGCACCCGCGTCTCGCGCATTATATGCGGATCGCTTGTTGCTGCAGGCCAGGCCGAAAGATGGGGGCTGGTAGGCGCGGAGGGACTCGAACCCCCAACCAAGGCGTTATGAGCGCCCGGCTCTAACCATTGAGCTACACGCCCCCAAACCGAGAATGACCTATGGCCAATGACACGGAAAGGTCAAGCGCGATGCGACAATTTGCACCCGATCCGCTTGGATCATAGGCCAACGTCAAGTCATGGCATCATCATCCGGGGTCGGATTGATCGTATCATCGTTGCTGGTGCCTGATACGCGAACGGCCCAGCACTGCAGTTGCCCGAACCTTCATGTCAGGGCACGGTTGCTGATCCTTGCCAAGTGTCTAGGCTATCCGAAGGCGTCCCTTGTTCTATGACCCCTCAGATCAAGGGCCGCTGCAAAGGTTTTTCGTTCAGCAGATGGCGCTCGATCAGGCGGCGGGCGGGTCTGCCTTTGGCCAGAGTGCGGGCGGATTGCGGATCGATCTGCCCGGCAAGATCGGGAAAGATCGCAAGGATTTCAGCGATAGACTCGACCGGCAGATTGTCGCGGGCAACCTTTCCGAAATACAGCGTTTCCGCCGCGACACCTTGGGCCAGAACGATGTCATGATGGTCGGTCATCAGGTGGATATACCAGAAATCCTGCTCTGGCATCTCGCGGTCGACGCCCGGCAGGTCCAGAAAATCCTTGGCGGCAACCAACACTTCATTTGTGTCGAACATGCGCCGCGCGATAGGGCCGCTGACGATGATGCGGTGTTGGGGCGACAACCGCAGGGGCGCATCGGGCAGACCGGGGGCCAGCGCACCCGCAGCGAAACGGATGGGCCATTGCTGCGGATTCTCGCGCAATCCTGCAGCCAGCATCCGCCGCAGACCGATCCAGCGGATCACGGTTCTGCCGCCCGACGCGGTGCAGATCGCATCACCCACCGCCAGCGTCTCGATCAGGCGCGGCCCATCCGGTGTTTCGATCATCGTGCCAGAGACGAAGCACAGATTGACCGATCCGGGCGTCGGCGGCGTGTCATTGTCAAAGCTGTCGCCGCCATTCGGGATGCGCTGTATCGACTGACCGGGGATCAGCGGGCCGAAATGCTCACCCGTTCCGACCTGCGTGGCGTCGGGCGGAAACGCGGCAAGACCCGGTGCGCCGCCGGGTGCGGTGGTCGGATCATGAGGATCGGCGATGGGCCAGTTTCCAAACGCCGCGACGATGAATTCGCTGGCGGCGGGGTCGTGCAGAATGATGTTGTCGCCCGGATTGTTGATCAACGGGCCCGGACGCCCCGCGCTATAGGAAAGATCGGCATCGGGAAGCGTGCCGCCTGGGCTGACATTGGTGATGACGACGGCATAGCCACCTGCTGGCAGAATTGCGCCTTGCGGAAAGGTGAACCAGTTTCCGGTGCCGGGATCCCAAAGCTCCAGCCCGGACATATCGATCGGATCGTCTGAACTGTTGAAGAACTCGATAAACTCATCCGTCGGATCTGCAGTGCCGCTTTGATCGCTGTCAAAGCCACCGCCACCGGCAACGATCGGCTGTGGATAAATCTCGTTTATCACCAGACCGCCTCGAAGTGCATCGGCCATCGCTCCCTCCCATTTTCAATATGCTTGGTTGTCGCCTATCAGTTGTTTTGTAAGCCCGTTCTTTATTGTCGAATTTGTCGATTTTTGCAGCAGTTCTTACCGAAATCAACAAGATCGTCGCGCCATCGGCGGCACTTGGCCGTGCGGCGGACATTGCTGCTGCTGCCGAATTGGGGCAGCCTTTGCCGCAATCGGAACGGAGCCTGCGATGCGCGACAACCAATTCGACGAAGCCGTCAACGGCACTGTAACGAACCCCTCATTGGGGGTCGGGCTGAACGGTCTGCATGACTGGAGCACGGCGCAGCCATTTCTGGACCACTTCAAGATGGCCCGACCCTGGACCGGGCGGCAGGGTGACACTTTCGGCGCGGTCAGTTTTCAGGAATTGCAGGCGGGCGGATATATCGACGGCTCGGGCTGGCTTTTGGGGGTGCCGGAAGATGTCGATGGCGTCAGCGTCGTTCTGTTGACCGAGCTTGACCCGAATGCCACCGATCTGGCAGGGCGCTATGCGATGACGTGGGACGGGCAGGGCCGGATCAACGTTCTTGGCGGGACCGAGCTTGAGCGCATCGGGAACCGCATCGAATTCGATTTCATCCCCGGATGGGGCCGTCTGGTGGAAATCCGAGTCACGCAGGTCGAACAGCCGATCCGCAATATCCGCGTCATCAAGCTGGACAACGAAAGGCGTTACGATGCGGGCAATATCTTTCGCATCGAATGGCTGGACATGGTGCGGAACTATCGTCTGGTCCGCTTCATGGACTGGATGTTGACGAATAATTCGCAGCAATCGGAATGGCGCGACCGGCCCAGGGTCAGCGATGCCTTTTACACGTGGCGCGGTGCGCCCGTTGAGGTGATGGTGCGGCTGGCCAACGCCATTGGCGCGGATCCGTGGTTCAACATGGCGCATCTGGCCAGCGACGGATATATGCGCAGTTTTGCCGCCTATGTGCGGCGCTATCTGAAGCCGGGGTTGCGTGCGCATTACGAATATTCCAACGAGATGTGGAACATGCAGTTCGACCAGACCCAATGGGCCATCGAACGCGCACGAGAGGTCTGGCCGGATCAGGGTGACGGCTTCGTGCAATGGTATGCTGCCGGTGCGGTCCGCATGGCGCAGATCGTTGGGCAGGCGCATGAGGACGATCCCTCGGGCTGCGTTCGCATCATCTCGACCCACACGCATTGGCAGGGGCTGGAATGGGCGATCCTTGAGGCGCCGAATTGGCGGGCCGGGGATCCGATGCGGCGCGCGCCCTATCAGTATTTCGATGCCTATGCCGTATCGGGCTATTTCGACGGCGGGCTGGACCGCGATGAGAATGTGGCGCGGGTGCGGGATTTGCTGGCTCAGGGGTCTGCCGCCAAGGCCCGGACGGTGCTTTGCACGCAGATGCTGCAAGGCGGCTGGCCCGAAAGTGGGCGCACCGTCGCGAACCTGCGCGAGACGTGGGATTATCAGGCCACGATTGCCAAGGAACGCGGCCTAAGCCTGATCATGTATGAAGGCGGCACGCATATCGTTCCGCCTGCCGAGGTCCGTGCCGATCCCGCGCTGCGGCATTTCTATGAACAATTCAATTATTCGACCGAGATGGCGCAGGTCTATGCAGCCGCGCTGACCGAATGGCGGGCGGCGGGCGGTGCGTTGTTCAACCTGTTCGTCGAATGCGCAAGGGTTGCGGATTTCGGCTATTGGGGCTTGCAGCGCCATGTCGGTGACGAAAATCCGCGCTGGGGCGTGGTCGAGCTGTGGAACCGCGAAAATGCCGGGGCCGCAGACCGCCCTGAGGGCAGCTTTATCGGCAGCTATGAGATTTCGGATCGCTAGCCAGAGCTGCCGCGCAAATGAAAAGGCCGGGCGGATGCCCGGCCTTTCTGTTTTCTGGGCTTTGGCGCGATCAGTCGCGGTTGCCCATGAACTGCAGCAGGAACATGAACATGTTCAGGAAGTCCAGATACAGCTGCAGCGCGCCCATGATGGCGGCTTTGCCAAGGAAGTCGCGGTCCGAATTCGCCATTTGCAGATAAGTGTTCTTGATGTTCTGCGTGTCGAAAGCGGTCAGGCCGGCAAAGATCAGGATACCGATCGCCGAGATGGCGAATTGCATCGCGCTTGATTTCAGGAAGATGTTCACGATCGAGGCGATGATCAGACCGATCAGGCCCATCATCAGGAATGTGCCCATGCCCGACAGGTCGCGCTTGGTGGTATAGCCGTAAAGCGACAGGCCAGCAAAGGCGATCGCGGTGATCAGGAAGGTCTGCACAATCGAGAACGACGTGTAGACCATGAAGATCCAGCTGATCGACACGCCCATGATGGCGGCGAAGAAATAGAACACGGTGGTCGCAGCCGAAACCGACAGACGGTTCACGGCAGCGCCGAACGCAAAGACCATGATCAGCGGCGCGAACATGATCAGCCATTTCAGCGGCGAGGTGTAGATCGCAGCGCCAAACGGCGACAGCGTGCCATCTGCGTTCATCGCCAGACCGGCGATGCCCCAGGCGGCGCCTGCGGTCACAAGCATTGCCACAGCCATCAGGCTGTAGACCTTGTTCATATAGGCGCGAAGGCCCTCATCCACGGCAGCCGAGCGCGTCGCGGTCCCGGCCGTGCGGATCGAATTGTAATCTTGCATAGGTTCTCCCCGGTCGAAAATCGCGGTGCAGCCTTATCGGCCCACCATCGCCAAACATATTGTCAAAGATAGCGATTTTTTCAATGCGGCAGGGCGTAAAAGAACGGCCTGCTGACGAAAAATTCACATAGTGACCACGACCTTGCCAATCGCGCGGCGGCTGGCAAGCAGCTCATATGCCTCGGGCAAACGCTCCAGCGGTAGGGTGGCACCGACATGGGGTCGCAGACGGCCCTGGCGGGCAAGCTCCATCAGTTCGACAAGGCTGGTGCGCAGGATTTCGGGGGCCAGCTTTTCATACCCGCCCCAGTAAAGCCCAAGGATCGAGATGTTCTTGACCAGCGCATGGTTCAGGGGCAGCGCGGGTGGCTGCCCCCCCGCAAAGCCGATGACCAGAAAGCGCCCGCCGGGTTTCAGCGCACCGAAGGCCGCAGCACCCGGCGCATCGCCCACCGGGTCATAGACCACATCCACACCACCCAGATCGCGCAGCGCGGCGCGCAGGTCGGGGCAGGTGGCGCTGTCGATCAGCTCCGTGGCCCCGGCATCGCGCGCTGCTTGCAACCTTTCGGCCCCGCGCGCAATCGCGATGACCCGCGCCCCCAGCGCGGCGCCGATTTCCACCGCAGTCAGTCCCACGCCGCCCGCCGCGCCCAGCACGGCCAGCGTCTCGGCGCGCTGCAGGCTCGCGCGATGCGTCAGTGCCAGATGGCTAGTGCCATAGGCGATGGAAAAACCGGCCGCTTCCTGAAAACCCAGGTTGTCGGGGATTGGGATGCAGCGCGAGGCGGGAAATATCCCGGCCTCGGCCATGGTGCCCTGCGCGTGGACGGCGACACGTGTGCCCGGGGGCAGATCGGTGCCAGGACCGGCGGCCATCACCACTCCGGCACCTTCCAGGCCAGGGACGAAGGGACGGGTGGGCGTATCCTGATAAGTGCCTTGAAGCATCAGAATATCTGCAAAGTTCAGGGCGGCTGCGTGCATTCGGACCAGCACCTCGCCCATGCCCGGCGATTCCAGCACCCGCTCGCCCATGGCGGGCGAAACTGCCTTTTCGGACAACCTTGTCACTTTCCAGTATTCAGGCATGTTTCCCCCTGTCATACAGTCCTCAGGCAACAATTGGGGCCCGGTATCTGAATGTTGCACTCAGGACCGTCCGAGACATTGTCTTTTTGGTCAAGTGGGCAAGTTGATGCTCGAAAATTGCGCTGGACTAATATAGCGCACGTATAGATTGAGTGAGGTGTTACCATGAAGCACAATGTCGATGTCCACGTGGGCAAGCGCATCCGGCACCGCCGCTGGATGATTGGCATGACACAACAGCAGCTGGCCGAGAAGGTCGGCATCAAGTTCCAGCAGATCCAAAAATACGAAACCGGCATGAACCGCGTTTCGGCATCGCGGCTTTGGGACATTGCGCAGGCAGTCGATGTGCCCGTCAGCTTCTTCTTCGAAGGGCTTGAGGACGGTCAACTGCACGATGCCGTCGAAGGCGATATTCTGGCCGATAAAGAAGCGCTGCAACTGGTGCGCGCCTATTACGCCATGCCCGAGGCACAGCGCCGCCAGATCTTCGAACTGGCACGGGTGCTTTCCGACGCCGCATAAGGCGCGACCCCGGCAGTATCGGCTTTCTCTTTTGCTGTCCAACGGCTAAGTCTGGCCCCATTGCAATGTCGCTTTGGGGGTTGGGATGGGTCAGGATCGCGAAATGGCCGTTGGCCGTAAGGGCGCCGCGATCCCGGCGGAAACCGTCGCAGAGATCGTGGCTACGGCCCACCGGCTTGCAGATGCGGCGCGTGGTGAAACCCTGCGCCTGTTCCGCAGCCCAGATCTGCGTCCCGATAACAAACTGACACAGGGCTTTGACCCCGTGACCGAGGCGGATCGCGCCAGCGAACGCGCGATGCGCGCCATCCTTGCGCGCGAACGGGCCGAGGATGCGATCCTTGGCGAAGAATATGGCGCGCAGCCCGGTGTCTCCGGGCTGACATGGGTGCTTGATCCCATCGACGGAACGCGCGCATTTATGGCGGGGGCGCCCAGCTGGGGCGTGCTGATCGGGTTGGCCGACGATCAGGGACCGATCTATGGCATCGTCGATCAGCCGCATCTGGGCGAACGCTTCGAAGGCGGTTTTGGCCGTGCCTTGCTGACGGCGCGCGACGGGATGCAAACGCCGCTTGCGGTTCGGCGGGGCGTAGATCTGTCACAGGCCACGCTGATGACGACCTACCCCGAGGTTGGATCGCCGCAGGAATATGCCGCATTCCGCCGCGTTGCCGACCGTGTGCGGCTGACGCGCTATGGTCTGGATTGCTATGCCTATGCGCTGCTGGCGGCGGGCCATGTCGATCTGGTGATCGAGGCCGGGCTGCAAAGCTATGATGTCGCGGCCCCCATCGCAGTGGTGCAGGCCGCGGGCGGTATCGTGACCGACTGGACTGGCGGTCCGGCGCATCAGGGTGGACGAATTGTCGCAGCAGGTTCGGAAGACCTTCATGCGCAGGCTTTGGAATTGCTGGCAGAATGAAAGCCCGATAATTGAGGCTGCCCGGCACCATGGCTTATGGTGCCGTCAAGATGAATGCCCGTCCGAAAGGAGCCAGCCATGACCGAGCACCGCCAAGCCGAGACTGACGCCCCCGAGGACAAGCTTCAGCTTAGTCAGCAGGATATGGAGGTGATCGGCCGCGCCATCGACACGGGCGATAGCGCCACACTGGACGCGATGCTGTTGCCCGTCCACGCCGCCGACATTGCCGACCTGATCGAGCAGCTTCCGGCGCCGCGCCGCCGTCAGTTCCTTGACCTGTATTCCGGCGAGATGGACGGCGAAATCCTGACCGAGATCGACGAGTCGATCCGCGAGGAGGTGCTGGAACAGCTGCCCCCCGAAGTCGTCGCCGAAGCCGTCCGCGAGATGGACAGCGATGACGTTGTTGACCTGATCGAGGATCTTGAGGAACCTGAAAAGCAGGCGATCCTTGCGGCGTTGGACGACAGCGACCGGGCCGCGGTCGAACAGTCGCTGACATATCCCGAATATTCGGCGGGCCGCCTGATGCAGTCCGAGGTGGTGACTGCGCCCGAACATTGGACCGTGGGTGAAACGATCGACTTTCTGCGTCAGGAAGACTGGCTGCCCGATCAGTTCTATCACGTGGTGCTGGTCGATCCGCGTCGCCACCCCAAGGGCTACGTGACGCTGGGCAAGCTGCTGGCCTCGCGCCGGAACATGCCGCTGCGCGAGATTACCGAAGACAGCTTCCGCACAATCTCGGCCCGGCAGGACGAAGGCGATGTGGCACATGCCTTTAACAAGTATCACCTGATTTCGGCCCCGGTGGTCGATGACCACGACCGGCTGGTCGGCATCATCACCATCGACGATGCCATGTCGGTTCTGGACGAAGAGCACGAAGAAGACATCCTGCGCCTTGCAGGTGTCGGCGATGACAGCTCGATTTCCGACACGATCATGGAAACCGCACGGCAACGCGTGCCGTGGCTTGCGATCAATATCGGCACGGCGCTGATGGCCGCATCCGTCATCGCGTTGTTCGAGGGCGCGATTTCCAAGCTGGTGGCGCTGGCCGTCTTAATGCCGATCGTGGCGTCGATGGGCGGCAATGCGGGCACGCAGACGCTGACGGTCGCCGTGCGCGGTCTGGCAACGCGCAGCCTGACGCGGGCCAATACGATGCGCGTCGTGCGCCGCGAAATGGCGGTCGGACTGCTGAACGGCACGCTGTTCGGGCTGACGATGGGACTTGTGACCTATGCGTGGTTTCGCGATCCCGCGTTAAGCCTTGTGATCGGCATGGCCATGATCGTGAATCTTTTCGTTGCAGCGCTTGGCGGTATCCTGATCCCCCTGGGGCTGGAAAAGGCCGGGGCGGACCCGGCGCTGGCCTCGGGGACATTCGTGACGACGGTGACGGATGTGGTCGGCTTTTTCACGTTTCTCGGCCTCGCTTCGGTGATCCTGCTATGAAGGCCGATCTTCGCAAACAGGCGCTTGCGGCGCGGATGCAGGGCGGTGACGATGCGGCGCTGACGCGGCATTTGTCGGAAATTCTGGCCGGGCGTGGTGCCAAGGTGCTGGCCGGATACTGGCCCATGCGCGGCGAGGCGGATCCGCGCCCCGCAATGGCCATGCATGACGGCCCGGTCTGTCTGCCTGTGGTGCTTGGTCCCGCCCGTCCCTTGGTCTTTCGCCGCTTTGACGGCACGCTGGAACAGGGCAGCTTCGGCACCAGCCACCCGCCCGCCGAGGCCGAGGAACTGACGCCGGAGGTTCTGATCGTGCCGCTGGCCGGTTTCGATCGCGCGGGCAACCGGCTGGGCTATGGCGGTGGCTTTTATGACCGCACGCTGGAAGTGCTGCGGGCAAAAGGCCCTGTCACGGCGATCGGATTCGCCTATTCCGTGCAAGAGATTCGGGCAATTCCCGCAGAAGCCACCGATCAACCGCTGGATTTCATCGTCACCGATCGCGAAATCCTGTCATTTGATCCGAAAAACCGCGCTACCGTCTAAGCGGAACGGAAGCGTAACCTTTTGCCCGCAAAGCTGTGGGTATACCTGTGGAAAACACCTGAACGGACTTCACGAACCCCGCCGGATCGCACGAGATTTCGCGCCTTCCTTGAAAAACGCTTATATTAACAGGGGCTTTCGTCCGAATCTGGCGGGCGTCAGCCACAGTCCGCTGTCAACGCAAGACTGATGCAGCGGCTTAAATATTTGCGTTGAACCACGCTTGAACCTACGGCAGTTTGTATCCCACGCTTGGCGTTCCACCAAATCTAGTGGTCACCCCGGATAGGTAGCGACGCAGGCCAGCAATCAATTAGTCAAGTGGCTGCCGGACAGCTGCTGGCGGGGCACGTTTCCGTCGGCGGATGAGGCTTGGCCGCAACCTAGCAGGGGCGAAGGCATGAGGATCGAGCGGCGCTTTACCACCGACAAATCCGAGGCTTATGGCGACATCTCCTTTGCCTCGACCGCGAGCGAGATTCGCAATCCCGACGGCAAGGTCGTATTCCAGAACGATGCCGTGGAAATCCCCGAGGGCTGGTCGCAGGTCGCATCGGATGTGATCGCGCAGAAGTATTTCCGCAAGGCTGGCGTCCCCGCACGGCTGAAACGTGTCAAGGAAAAGGACGTTCCCGCGTTCCTGTGGCGGTCCGTTCCCGATACCGAGGCGCTGGCGAAGCTTCCCGAAGATCAGCGGCTGGTGGGTGAAACCTCGGCCCGGCAGGTCTTTGACCGTCTGGCGGGGGCATGGGCCTATTGGGGCTGGAAGGGCGGCTATTTCACCGACGAATCCGACGCCCGTGCCTATTATGACGAAATGCGCTTCATGCTGGCCCGTCAGATGGGTGCACCCAACAGCCCGCAATGGTTCAACACCGGCCTGCATTGGGCCTACGGCATCGACGGCCCGTCGCAGGGCCATTTCTACGTCGATCACCAGACCGGCAAGCTGGTGAAATCCGACAGCGCCTATGAACACCCGCAGCCCCATGCCTGTTTCATCCAGTCCGTCAGCGACGATCTGGTGAACGAAGGCGGCATCATGGACCTGTGGGTGCGCGAGGCGCGGCTTTTCAAATACGGCTCGGGAACGGGCACCAATTTTTCGTCCCTGCGTGGGGAGGGCGAGAAACTGTCGGGCGGCGGCAAATCTTCGGGGCTCATGGGCTTTCTGAAGATCGGAGACCGGGCAGCCGGAGCGATCAAATCGGGCGGAACGACCCGACGCGCGGCAAAGATGGTGATCTGCGACATGGATCACCCCGACATCGAGCAGTTCATCAACTGGAAGGTCATCGAGGAACAAAAGGTCGCCTCACTGGTGGCTGGTTCCAAGATGCACGAACGGCAGCTGAACGAGATCTTCGCCGCGATCCGGCAATGGGACGGGGAGGCTGACGCGGCCACCGATCCCGCCCGGAACGCGGCGCTGAAATCGGCGATCCGCGCCGCAAAACGCAGCATGATCCCGGAGACCTATGTCAACCGGGTTCTGCAATACGCCCGTCAGGGTTTTGATTCGATTGAATTTCCGACTTACGATACCGATTGGGACAGTGACGCTTATCTGTCGGTCTCGGGCCAGAATTCCAACAATTCCGTGCGCGTGACCGACAGCTTTCTTCGTGCCGTGCGCGAGGATGCCGATTGGGAGCTGCTGCGCCGCACCGACGGCAAGGTCGCCAAGACCGTCAAGGCGCGCGATCTTTGGGACCAGATCGGCCATGCAGCCTGGGCCTGCGCCGATCCGGGCATCCAGTTCCATGATACGGTGAACGCATGGCATACCTGCCCGGCGGATGGCCCGATCCGGGGCAGCAATCCGTGCAGCGAATACATGTTTCTGGATGATACGGCCTGCAACCTTGCGTCGATGAACCTGCTGACCTTCTGGGACGGTGCCGAGTTCGACGCGGGCGCCTATGTCCATGCCAGCCGCCTTTGGACCGTGACGCTGGAGATCAGTGTGCTGATGGCGCAGTTCCCGTCCAAGGAGATCGCGCAGCGCAGCTATGATTTCCGCACGCTGGGTCTGGGCTACGCCAATATCGGCGGGCTGCTGATGAATATGGGGCTTGGCTACGATTCCGCCGCCGGCCGGGCGCTGTGCGGCGCGCTGACCGCGATCATGACCGGCGTGGCCTATGCGACATCCGCTGAAATGGCCGCGCGGCTGGGGCCGTTTCCGGGCTATGCGCGCAATGCCGATCAGATGCTGCGCGTCATCCGCAACCACCGCGCCGCCGCGCATGGCACGGGCGCTTATGATGGCGTGAACGTGCGTCCGGTGGAACTGGACGCTGCAAATTGCCCCGATCCGCGTCTGGTGGCGCTGGCCCAAGGCGCATGGGACGAGGCGCTGACGCTGGGCGAGGAGCATGGCTTCCGCAACGCCCAGACCTCGGTCATCGCGCCGACCGGCACCATCGGTCTGGTGATGGATTGCGATACCACCGGGATCGAGCCGGACTTTGCGCTGGTCAAGTTCAAGAAGCTGGCGGGTGGCGGTTACTTCAAGATCATCAACCGCTCGGTTCCGGCGGCGCTGGAGACGCTGGGCTATGGTCCGGCCCAGATCGAAGAGATCGTCGCCTATGCCGTGGGCCATGCCAGCCTTGGCAACTGCCCCGGCATCAACCATTCCAGCCTTGTGGGCCATGGTTTCGGTGCGCGGGAACTGAAAAAGATCGAAGGCGCGCTGGCCTCGGCTTTCGATATTCGCTTCGTCTTCAATCAATGGACATTGGGCGAGGAGTTCTGCCGCGAAACACTGGGCATCCCCGCCGCCAAGCTGCTGGACCCGACCTTCGATCTGCTGCGCCATCTGGGCTTTACCAAGGCGCAGATCGATGCGGCGAACGACCATGTTTGCGGCACGATGACATTGGAAGGTGCGCCGCATCTGAAGCCCGCGCATTACGCCGTGTTCGATTGCGCCAGCACCTGCGGCAAGCGTGGCACGCGCTTCCTGTCGGTGGACAGCCATATCCGCATGATGGCGGCGGCGCAAAGCTTCATCTCGGGCGCGATTTCCAAAACCATCAACATGCCCAGCAACGCCACGATTTCCGACGCCTTGGCCGCATATGAACTTTCTTGGTCACTGGGGATCAAGGCGAATGCGCTTTACCGCGACGGCTCGAAACTGTCGCAGCCGCTGGCATCCGCGCTGGTCGAGGATGACGAGGAGGCCGAGGACATTCTTGCAACCGGCAGCCCGCAGGAAAAAGTCGCGGTGATCGCCGAAAAGATCGTCGAAAAGATCATCGTCAAAGAGGCCGTGCGCAGCCACCGCGAAAAGCTGCCGCAACGCCGCAAAGGATATACGCAGAAAGCCATCGTGGGTGGGCACAAGGTCTATCTTCGGACGGGGGAATATGACGACGGGGCCTTGGGCGAGATTTTCATCGACATGCACAAGGAAGGCGCGGGCTTCCGCGCGATGATGAACAACTTTGCCATCGCGGTGTCGGTCGGCCTGCAATACGGCGTGCCGCTGGATGAATTCGTCGATGCCTTTACCTTTACCCGGTTCGAACCTGCCGGCATGGTGCAGGGCAATGACAGCATCAAGAATGCCACCTCGATCCTTGATTACGTGTTCCGCGAACTCGCGGTCAGCTATCTGGACCGCACCGATCTGGCCCATGTCGCGCCGCAAGGCGCCCGGTTCGATGACATGGGCGATGGCGAGGCCGAAGGGCAGGCGAACATCACGCCCGTCAGCGCCACGGGCTCCCGCTCGTTGGAGATGCTGAAGCAGATCAGCTCGACGGGGTATCTGCGCAAACGCCTGCCGCAGGATCTGATGGTGCTGCAAAGCTCGGTTTCGGCCACGGCGGTCGCGCAGCTGGATCATCGCACCAAAGCGAAGATGCAGGGATATGAGGGCGATCCCTGCGGCGAATGCGGCAATTACACGCTGGTCAGGAACGGCACTTGCATGAAGTGCAACACCTGCGGCGGCACCAGCGGTTGCAGTTGAAACCATTGGCATGTGCGCAAGGCCCGGATGTTTTCCGGGCCTTTTTTAATGCTTGCGCGGTAGATGGCGGAACCCACGCGGTTTCAACGCCTTGACCCCGCCTGTGCGGCAAGTCACGATCAGTTCATTCCTTGCGAGCGTGGTTCATTTGCAACGCCCCTGAAAATCCCCTTCAACATGAGCATATTGCCAGCGTGGGCCAAGAACGACTGGCAGCGAAGGAGACCATCCAGATGAAAAACCTGTCACCCCGTCATTTCCTGACCGCCTCGGGGCTGGCCATTGCGATTGCCGCGTCCTCTGCGGCATTCGCGCAGGCACCCGCGACGCAGAACCCGCAGGAAGCTGCGAATAACAACCAGCCGCTTGCCGCCCCGAACTCGGAGGCGCGGCGCGAGCAGGTGATGCCCGAGACCTTCGCGGACCTTGTCGATCAGGTCAGCCCGGCCGTCGTGAACATCACCACCACATCGACCGTTTCCTCGCCTTTGGCGGGGGGCCTGCAGATCCCCGAGGGCAGCCCCTTCAGCGATCTTTTCCGTGAATTCGGTTTTCCCGGTATGCCGCAGGGCCCGGATGGGCAGCAGCCCTTTGGTCGCGGCGGACCCCAGCAAGAGCAGCGTTCTAACGCGCTGGGTTCGGGGTTTGTCGTTTCGGCGGACGGGTTGATCGTCACGAACAACCACGTCATCGACGGCGCGGACGAGATCGAGATCGAATTCTTCTCGGGCAAGACCCTGCCTGCCAAGGTCGTGGGCAAGGACGAAAAGACCGACATCGCCGTGCTCAAGGTCGAAAGCGCAGACCCGCTGCCTTTCGTCAAGTTCGGTGACAGCGACCGTTCGCGCGTCGGCGACTGGGTGCTGGCGCTGGGGAACCCGCTGGGTCAGGGCTTTTCGGCCTCGACCGGGATCGTTTCGGCGCGGAACCGTGCGCTTTCAGGAACTTACGATGACTTCATCCAAACGGATGCAGCCATTAACCGCGGCAACTCGGGCGGGCCGCTGTTCAACATGGACGGCGAGGTGATCGGCGTGAACACCGCGATCCTGTCGCCCAACGGCGGCTCGATCGGGATTGGCTTCTCGATGGCGTCGAATGTCGTCAGCAAGGTCGTCGAGCAGCTTGAGGAATTTGGCGAGACCCGTCGCGGCTGGCTGGGCGTCAAGATCCAGCCCGTCACGCAGGACATCGCCGAATCGCTGGGCCTTGCCAATGCCGATGGCGCGATGGTCACCGATGTTCCCGAAGGTCCGGCGCTTGATGCGGGCATGAAGGCGGGCGACGTCATCACCAGCTTCGCCGGTGGCGAGGTCAAGGATCCGCGCGATTTGGTGCGCCGCGTCGCAGATGCCCCGGTGGGTGAGGCCGTGGATGTGACCGTTCAGCGTGATGGCAAGCCGGTCGATCTGAAGATCACGCTGGGCCGTCGCGAACTGGCCGAAGGCGGCGGTGCGCAGGTCGGCAAGGGGAACGGCGAACAATCGGGCAGCGAAAGCACATCGGAACTGCTGGGCATGAGCGTCGTGCCGATGACGCCGGAAATCGCCGGTGAACTGGGCGTGTCGCGGGACATGACCGGGCTGGTGGTGCAATCGGTCGATCCCGAAGGTGCCGCCGCCGACAAGGGCCTGACCACGGGCGACGTGATCACCGAGGCGGGCCAGCAACCCGTGACCACGCTGGCCGATCTGGAGGCACGCATCAAGGATGCCCGCGATGCAGGCCGCAAGTCGATCCTGATGATGGTGCGCCGCGCGGGTGAGCCGCGCTTTGTCGCGCTGCCTGTTCAGCAGAACTGATGACGAAAAAGGCCGGGCGCGATGCCCGGCCTTTCTTACTGGTCCGATCGGGGCGCCCTTTGCGGCGCCCCTTTTGCGTCACGGCTGGGCCGGTGCTGCCGGTGCCGCGGGCGCTGCCGGGGCGGCTGCGGGTGCTGCACCAGCCGGTGCGGCGGCGGGCAGGTCTTTGTTCGCTTCGGCCAGCGCGTCCAGACCGGCGGTGATGCCCGACAGCGACAGGTTCAGCCGGACCGGCTGATCCTTGGGCGCGCCGAACGGCAGCAGGGTCACTGCTGCGGTCTTGCCGCGTTTCATCGGGGCCAGTTCGGCATCGGTCAGCCCGATGCGCGAAATGCATCCCACCGGCGCGCACAGCATGAAGGGATAGCGGCGGGCTTCGCCCGTATCGACTTGAAGCCCCATACCCGCCTGAAGATCGGTCTCCAGCGGCGCGACGAAGGTGACCACGGCTTTGACGTTGCCGGTCATCGGCAGGATCGAGGTTTCAGCAACGGCCGAGCCCTGCTGGTCTTTCAGCAGTTGATAAAGCTCGCACGGGTCTTTCCCGTCCGGCGTCTTCATGCAGCGCAGCGTCCAGTCGCCATGCGTCGATTTGGCATAGGTCTGGCCCGGCTGCGGTTCGCCATTGGCGGGGGCGGTGGTGCCCGGCGCAGCAGGAGCGGCGGCCTCGGCACCTGCTGCGGGCGCAGCGGATGTTTCGGCGGCCGGAGCGGGCGTTGCAGGCGCTTCGGCGGCGGGAGCTTCGGCTGCGGGCGCAGCGGGGGCTTCGGAGGTTTGCGCCATCGCGCCGGCAGCCCCGGCGATCGTGAAGATGGCGGCGAGCAGTGCCGCGGACGTCCTGTTGGCCATGGTTCTCTTCCTTTGGTCCAAGTTGTCGCGGTGGTGGTAACACGCGGCCTGCGGCTTGTCAGGGGCGATCCCCCGCGAAACTGTCAACTTTATGTTTCCTTGCCGTGCGATAGCCGCCCACAAGCGGGACCGTGCCGATGCCGATCGCCAGAAACGAAGAAACCCGGAACGCGATTTTCCGCGCGCCGGGTTTCCAAGATTTACATCCCTGCCGGACTGGCCGGTCGTCATTGCCTCGGAAGCTAGAATGCGCCGAGAGCGGCGTCAACTGTCCGAATCGTCATCTTTCGTCATAAGGCTGTCATTTGTCTGGACTGAATCGTTCGGATTTCATCTGTGCGACCTGCACCGCAAACTGAGGCCGCTGGGCAGTCGAACACTGGCGCAAATCTGTTTCGCTTGTATTGTCCTTTGGTATTGCCTTGTTTTCTGTTTGTCATGCCGAGGGACATCATGGCCGATATCGTCGATCTGGATGCTGGAACCGTGGTCGTCGGGGGTGGCGGCGCGGATTACGCGACCCAGCAAAAGCTGCTGCTGAAATACGCAAACCGCCACGGCCTGATTGCGGGCGCCACCGGGACCGGCAAAACCGTGACGCTGCAGACGCTGGCCGAATCGTTTTCGCGCGCAGGCATCCCAGTTTTCCTGTCGGATGTGAAAGGCGATCTGGCGGGAATCGCAAAAGCGGGCAGCGTTGACGCGCCGCTGAACGAACCTTTCCAGAAACGCGCGACGCAGATTGGCATCACGCTGGACTATCAGGCTTTTCCGGTCACGTTCTGGGACATCTGGGGTGAGCGTGGCCATCCTGTCCGCACTACGCCTGCCGAGATGGGGCCGCTGCTGCTGTCGCGGCTGATGAACCTGACCGATGCGCAGGAAGGCGTGCTGAACATCGCGTTCCGCGTGGCGGACGAAGAAGGTCTGGCGCTGCTGGACATGAAGGACTTGCAGGCCATGCTGGTCTGGGTCGGCCAGAACGCCAAGGATCTTAGCCTGAAATATGGCAATGTCTCGACCGCATCGGTGGGCGCGATCCAGCGCGCGCTGATGGTGCTGGAGAACGAGGGGGGCAACCTGCTGTTCGGGGAACCGGCGCTGGAACTGGCCGACATGATGCGGCTGGACGCTTCGGGCAAGGGGATGGTGAATATCCTGTCGGCGGAAAAGCTGATGAACTCGCCCCGGCTATACGCGACATTCCTTTTGTGGCTGATGTCCGAACTGTTCGAGCAGCTGCCCGAGGTGGGCGATCCCGACAAACCGCGCATCGCCTTTTTCTTCGACGAGGCGCATCTGCTATTCGACGATGCCCCCGCCGCGCTGATCGACAAGATCGAACAGGTGGCGCGGCTGATCCGGTCCAAGGGCGTCAGCATCTGGTTCATCAGCCAGAACCCCGCCGATCTGCCGGAATCGGTGCTGGGACAGCTTGGCAACCGCGTGCAGCACGCGCTGCGCGCCTTTACCGCCAAGGATCAAAAGGCGCTGCGGCTGGCCGCCCAGAACTATCGTCCGAACCTGGATTTCGATATAGCCGAGGCCATTCAGGCGGTCGGCACGGGTGAGGCGGTGACCTCGCTTCTGGAAGCCAAGGGCGTGCCCGGTATTGCGCAGCGCACGCTGATCCGCCCGCCATTGGCGCAGAACGGTCCGATCACCGATGCCGAACGTGCGGCAATCATCGCCGCCTCACCGATGGGCCTGAAATATGGCAAGTCGCTGGACCGCGAATCCGCTGCCGAATTGCTGGCCAAGCGGGCCGAGCTTGCCGCGCAGGAGGCCGCCGACAAGGCTGCGGCGGAAACCGGCACGGCCAAGGGGAACGACGACATCTTTGCCATCCCGCGCGAACACAACCGGGGACGGCGCTATGACGCCTCGATCCAGATCCGGGACGAAGCGCCTGCGCCACGTCAGCGCACCAGCCGGGCGTCATCAAGCGACACCATCGCCACGGCTTTCGGCAAAAGCCTTGCGCGGCAATTGGGCACCAAGACCGGACAGGCGCTGGTCAGGGGCGTGCTTGGATCGCTGTTCCGGGGAAAATGACCGGGCGCGGCGCAGCCGCAGCCGTTTCTGCCATGATCGCGATAAGCAAAAGCACGTGGCGTTGCAGGTCGTAATCGGCCTGCCTTTCGCAACGGGCGTGGTTCAGCCGCTCTTCTTCGGTGCGCAGCCGGGGCAGGGCTGCGCCTGTCATCGGCAGTTCCTCGCACCGTAGCAACCGGCGCAGGTCACGGTCGCGGTTCCATCCGCGAAGCCCGATCCGTGCGGCCTGCACCAGCACCCGCGGGCGGCGAAAGCCGGGTTGGCGCGGGCGGGGCTGAAAAAAGATCACGTTCGGCTGCATCATCATGGGCAAGCTCCTGAAGGGGTGGCCAGCGGAATATCTGCAACTGGAACGTGTGTTGCGCGCAGCGGGCAAGCTCCGCGCGGCTTGGCAAGGATTCATTAGGAATTCTTAGCAAATACTCAACCATCGGAAGCCGGGCCCACAGTCTCGGGCAAATTGATGGGTGAGTGCCGATCCGCTCTCCCTTAGGAAACGAAGGAAAGACCATGACGATTCAGACGGGAGAGTTCGCCCATGGCGCGATGCTGGCCGGGCTTCCCGGCGATCTGCGCGTCAAGCTGGGCGACGCGCCTGAACAGCCCATCGCAGCCCCCGATGCAGAAAATGACGGCGATCTGGGTCTGTATCTGCGTCATGTCGAAGGCGGCGAGTCGATCCGCGCCATCGCCCGCGATCTGGGTTGCCACGCCTCGACCGTCATGCGCCGCATTCGCCGGTTCGAGATGCGGCGCGACGATCCGCTGGTCGATCAGGGCGTGGAACGCGCGGCGCTGCAGCCGCAGCCCGCCGCTCCGGGAACCGAAGGGGTGGCGCTGGGGCGCACCGGCATGAACCTGATCGCCCGCATTCTGCGCCGCCTTGCCGAACCCGGCGCGCAGCTTGTCGTGGCCGATGGCATGGACAAGGCCATCGTGGTCCGCGACGAAATCCGCACCGCGATCCTTGACCGCGCGCTGGCCGAACATATGGCGATCCGCGGATGGGTCCAGCTTGTCGCGCAAGGGCGGATGGGGCGCTATGTGATTTCGTCGCAGGGGCGCGAGGCGCTGCGGGGTCTGCTGGCCGCGCGTCGTGGCGGGCCATTGCCGCAGGGCCGGGATTTCGCTTTGGCCGAGCCAGTGCAACCCAAGACCGCCGGCATGGCCGAAGAAGCCGCAGGGTTTGATCATGCCGACAAGCATCGCATCTGGGACGCGCGTGAAATCAACGATCCCGAAGACGGCCGTCGCCGCCGCGCGCGCATCAACATCGCGGAAAGCCCGCTGCTGATGCTGGCCCGCCGACGCGAGCCGGATGGCAGCCCGTTCCTGACCGCCGGCATGGTGTCGGCCGGCGAGCGGCTGCGCGAGGATTTCGAGCTGGCGCAGATGGGGCCGCGTGTCACGCAGAACTGGGACGGCTTTCTGACCTCGGGCGTGGATGTGTCTCGGGGCGGGGCGGGCTTTGGTGGCGGTTCGGACAGTGCGCGCAACCGCGTCGCCTCGGCGCTGCGCGAGTTGGGTCCGGGGCTGGGCGATATGTGCCTGCGCGTCTGCTGTTTTCTGGAAGGGATCGAGATGACCGAGCGGCGGCTGGGATGGTCGGCACGTTCGGGCAAGATCGTGCTGCGGCTGGCGCTGATGCGGCTGGAGCGGCATTACCGCGAAAACTATGGCCTGGGCGCGCCGTTGATCGGCTGACGCGCCGGAACGCTGTAAACGAAAAAGGGCGCCCAGACCGGGCGCCCTTTCGCATGTAGATGCAGCTTGCAGCCGATCATGCAGCCACGTTTGCATTGGCCTTCAGCCAAGCCATGACCGTTTCGGGCGAGGTTTCGCTGTAGGGGTCGTCGCCGCAATCGTCGCAGCGGCCCGGCTCTTCGAACCATGCTTCGATGACGCCGTCTTTGACGACGGCGGCATAGCGCCAGCTGCGCGCGCCGAAGCCCAGATTGTCCTTGCGCACCAGCATACCGATCTTGTCGGTGAATTCGCCCGAGCCGTCCGGGATGACCGAGACGTTTTCAAGGTTCTGCGACTTGGCCCACTGGTTCATCACGAAGCTGTCGTTGACCGACATACAGTAGATCGCGTCGATGCCCAGACCCGCCATTTCCGCAGCCGATTTTTCAAAGCCCGGCAGTTGGTAGGTCGAACAGGTGGGCGTGAACGCACCCGGCAACGAGAACAGGATGACGCGCTTGCCCGCAAAATATTCGTCGCTGGTCACGTCCTGCCAGCGATAGGGGTTCGGCCCCTCGATGGATTCGTCGCGGACGCGGGTGCGGAAGGTCACTTGCGGCAGTTTGTTACCGATTTGCATGTCATTCTCCTGGTTCGGCGCGGGCGGTCCCGCGCCTCTTTGCGGCTGTTCGCGCGCAACCTAGTGCCGCGACGCAGAATGCGCAACGCCGCATGGCAGCATGTTCCGTACAAGCGACATGGAACCTAAACAAGCCATGCCGTATTAGGGGTTTGACGTCACGCATGTCGCGGACCTGAAACCGGAAAAGGACCAATGGAGAATATTCTTGCCCTGATGCAGGACCCCGCCGCCTGGGTGGCGCTGGCCACGCTTGTGGTCATGGAGGTGGTTCTTGGCATCGACAACCTTATCTTCATCTCGATCCTGACGAACAAGCTGCCCGAGTCGCAGCGCGAACGCGCCCGCCGCATCGGCATCGGTCTTGCGCTGATCATGCGGCTTGGCCTGCTGGCGACGGTCGCATGGATCGTCCGGCTGACCGAACCCGTCATAACCATCCTTGGCAACGAATTGTCGTGGAAGGATCTGATCCTGATCGCGGGCGGCCTGTTTCTGGTCTGGAAGGCGACCAAGGAAATCCACCACCACGTCGATCCCACCGATCACGAGGACAGCATGGTGGGCACGGCCACGGCCACCTTTGGCGCCGCGATCGTGCAGATCCTTGTGCTGGATCTGGTCTTTTCGATCGACAGCATCATCACGGCGGTCGGCATGACCCCGCATGTCGAGATCATGGTGGTGGCCGTCGTCGCCGCCGTCACGGTGATGCTGCTGGCCGCGAACCCGCTGGCGAACTTCATCGAGAAGAACCCGACCATCGTGATGCTGGCCCTGTCGTTCCTGCTGCTGATCGGCACAACGCTGATCGCCGAAGGCTTCGGGGTGCATGTGCCCAAAGGCTATATCTACGCGGCCATGGCGTTCTCGGCCATCGTCGAGGCGCTGAACATGTGGGCCAGAAACGGCAGGAAGGCGCGCCGGAACGCGGGCCATTGAGGCCCTTTTCCGACGCGGGCCTGTGGCCCGGTCACAAAGATGAAAAGGCGGGGTCGATCCCCGCCTTTTTCGCATATCGGCATGGCGTTGCGTTCCGGGATATGAGGGTCTATCTGTCATGGAACCGCGACCGAAAGGACCATGACCTTGCGCGATCTTCGGATGCCCGATCAACGCCATCCCGAAAAGGCCCACCGGCCCGATCAGGAACAGCCAAAGAAGCCTTCCTGGATCCGGGTCAAGGCGCCGACTTCGGAAGGCTACAAGCAGACCCGCGACATCATGCGGGAAAACCGCCTGTCCACCGTCTGCGAGGAAGCCGGCTGCCCGAACGTCGGTGAATGCTGGTCCCAAGGCCACGCCACCATGATGATCATGGGCGAGATCTGCACGCGCGGCTGCACCTTCTGCAACGTTGCCACCGGCAAGCCCAATGCGCTGGACGTGTTCGAGCCGGGCCGCGTCGCCCATGCCGTGCAAAAGCTGGGGCTGAACCATGTGGTCATCACCTCGGTCGATCGCGACGATCTGGACGATGGCGGCGCTGATCACTTTGCCCAGACCATCCGCGCGATTCGTCATCGCTCACCTTCCTCGACCATCGAGGTGCTGACCCCGGATTTCCTGAAATCCAAGCCCGGCGCGTTGGAAACCGTGGTCGAGGCACGTCCCGACGTTTTCAACCACAACCTTGAGACGGTGCCGCATCTTTACACCACCGTGCGGCCCGGTGCGCGCTACTTCCACTCGCTGCGCCTGCTGCAAAAGGTCAAGGAACTGGACCCCGCGATGTTCACCAAGTCGGGCATCATGGTCGGACTGGGCGAGGATCGGCAAAGCGTCCTGCAGGTCATGGATGACATGCGCGCTGCCGACATCGACTTTATGACCATCGGGCAATATCTGCAGCCGACGCCCAAGCACCACCGCGTGGACCGTTTCGTCACGCCCGAAGAATTCGCGGGCTATGAAAAGGCCGCCTATGGCAAGGGCTTCCTGATGGTGTCGGCAACGCCTTTGACGCGTTCTTCGTATCATGCAGGCGACGATTTCGCGCAATTGCGCGACGCGCGCCTGAAGAAACTGGGCCGGGCCTGATCCGACCCCTTGCAAACCCCCGCATTGCGCCTTAGGGCGGAATGCAGAAGGCCCGAGTGACGGAATGGTAGACGTAGCGGATTCAAAATCCGCCGCCGCAAGGCATGTCGGTTCGAGTCCGACCTCGGGTACCACAATACCATATGCGGCGCGCGGCGCCGTTGATTGGAATTGGCTTCGATTTTCCCCGCAAGGTATTGCTTAATTGGCTGAACCCATTCTTGGCATTTGCCGATTTTCCTTTCTGGGGCGGGGGGATTGGGGTGCTTATAAAGGCACCGCACCGGATTCGCCCGAGCAGGAGGCGGCACGCCAGGACGTCGCCCGCGCACTATACCGGACCGAACGTCTGGTGGCACGCTTTCGCAGCTTCGAGACGCTGACGCTGCCCTCGGTCGCGGCGCAGACGGATGGTGATTTTCGCTTTCTGGTCCTGACCTCGCCCGAATTGCCGCCGGAATGGCTGGCGCGGCTTCGGTCGCTGTGTGATGCGGTGCCGCAGGCCGAGTTGCGGGTCTCGGACGCCAACGACATCGGGCGTGCCTTGCAATCCGTGCTGGCGGAATATCCCGGCCCGCTGGTGCAGTTCCGCCTGGATGATGATGATTGCCTGTCGGTGGATTACATCGCCCGTCTTCGCCGTGCGTCGGTCGTCATGCGCGATTATGCGGCCTTTGCCTATTCGCTGCCGCGTGCCTTGCTGGCGACGCACTACGGCAACGGGCTGCAACGATATGAGCTGCTGAAACCGTTCCACGGGGCAGGGGTCGCGGCGCGTCTGCCGGATCGCAAGCCGATCTTTGCCTTTGGCCATTATGGGCTGGGGCGCCGCTTTCCCAGCCTGTGCGACCCCGTGCCTTATGGATCGTTGCAAACCAAGTTTTCCGGGCACGATTCGCTGGAAATCCGCGAAAATGCCGTGGCGGGCATCGCACCAATGGATGACGCGCGTTTCGCCCGCATCCTGCAACGCGATTTCCCGTTCCTTTCCGCTGGCGTGCTGTCCGATCTGGTCGCCGGTTGACCAGCACACCTCGCGCGGGCGTGATTGTCTGGTGCGAAACGGCTGGAACCCCACCCGGTCGCGGGCGTTTTCTTTCCATGATCGCAAACGATCCAGCAACGGAAAGGAATGCGCGATGAACTGGGATATTATCGAAGGCAAATGGAATCAGGTCAAAGGCTCCGTGAAAGAGAAATGGGGCGACCTGACCGATGATGAACTGACCGAAATGGGCGGACGCCGCGACCGTCTGGAAGGCAAGCTGCAAGAGAAATACGGCTGGACCAAGGAAGAGGCCGAACGTCAGGTGGACGATTTCTTCCGCGAAAAAGTCTGATCTGAACGCAGCAATCATGTTTCGGAGTATTGCAAGGCTCCCGGTTCCGCCGGGGGCCTGTTTCATTGGCAAAAAGCGAACGAACAGAGGGGGAACCAAGAAGCCATTGAACCCGAAGCCCGGCCTTCTTATCTTGTCTCAAAGCAGGAGACCTGTGCTGCCTATTCCGGGGCCACGTCTTCTGGCGAGAAAGGACTGATTCCATGAACGAATTCGCCCAAACCACCCATCCCGTCCTGCCGTTGCGGGACATTGTGGTTTTCCCGCACATGATCGTGCCGCTTTTCGTGGGGCGCGAGAAATCCGTTCGGGCACTGGAAGCCGTGATGGAGCAGGATCGTCCGATCCTGCTTGCGGCGCAAAAAGACGCTGCGGTCGATGAGCCCGCAGATGACGGAATCTTCCGCACTGGCGTTCTGGCCAATGTGCTGCAACTGCTGAAGCTGCCCGATGGCACCGTCAAGGTGCTGGTCGAAGGGCGCGAGCGCGTGCGGATCACCGATTTCGTGTCGAATGAAAATTACTTCGAAGCCAGCTGCGAGCCGCTTTCCGAGGAGGATGGCGATCCCGATACCCGCGCCGCGCTGACCCGCGCCGTGGCCGAGGAATTCGAGCGTTACGTCAAAGTCCGCAAGAACATCCCCGAAGAAGTCGTCTCGGCCGTGGCCGAAGCGCGCGAACCTGCGCGTCTGGCCGATCTGGTCAGCGGCCATCTGGGTATCTCGCTGGATAAAAAGCAGGAATTGCTTGAGACGCTGAACACTGCCGAGCGTCTGGAAAAGGTCTATGGCCTGATGCAGGGCGAAATGTCCGTGCTGCAGGTCGAGAAGAAGATCAAATCTCGCGTCAAGACCCAGATGGAGAAGACGCAGCGCGAATACTATCTGAATGAGCAGATGAAGGCCATTCAGAAGGAACTGGGCGATGGCGAGGATGGCTCGAACGAGCTGACCGAGCTTGAGGAAAAGATCGCCGCGACCAAGTTCAGCAAGGAAGCCCGCGAAAAGGCGGATGCCGAGCTGAAAAAGCTGAAGTCGATGTCGCCAATGTCGGCCGAAGCCACGGTGTCGCGCAACTATCTGGACTGGCTGCTGGCGCTGCCGTGGGGCGTGAAGTCGCGCACCCGCAAGGATCTGGGCAAGGCAGAAGAGGTTTTGGACGCCGATCACTATGGCCTTGAAAAGGTCAAGGAACGGATCGTCGAATATCTGGCCGTGCAGAACCGTTCGGCCAAGCTGAAAGGTCCGATCCTGTGCCTCGTCGGCCCTCCGGGTGTCGGCAAGACCTCGCTGGGGCGTTCGGTCGCCAAGGCAACGGGTCGCGAATTCATCCGCATCAGCCTTGGCGGCGTGCGCGACGAATCCGAGATCCGCGGCCACCGCCGGACCTATATCGGCTCGATGCCCGGCAAGATCATTCAGGCGCTGAAAAAGGCCAAGACCACGAACCCGCTGATCCTGCTCGATGAGATCGACAAGATGGGGCAGGATTTCCGTGGCGACCCGGCCTCGGCGATGCTGGAGGTGCTGGACCCGGAACAAAACGCGACGTTCGTGGACCACTACCTTGAGGTGGAATACGACCTGTCGAACGTGATGTTCGTGACCACGGCCAACAGCTATAACATGCCCGGCCCCCTGCTGGACCGCATGGAGATCATTTCGCTGTCCGGCTATACCGAGGATGAGAAACGCGAGATCGCGCGCCACCACCTGCTGTCCAAGCAGATCACGGCCAACGGTCTTCGCAAGGGCGAATTCTCGGTCAGCGACGAAGCCTTGACCCATGTGATCCGCTACTACACCCGCGAAGCCGGTGTGCGGTCGCTGGAGCGTGAGATCGCCAAGCTGGCCCGCAAGGCCGTGACCGAAATCCTGAAAGGTAAGGTCACCTCGGTCGCCGTGGATGAGGCAAAGGCCGAGGAATATCTGGGCGTCCGCCGCTTCCGCTATGGTCTGGCCGAAAAAGACGATCAGGTCGGCGTGGTCACGGGGCTGGCCTGGACACAGGTCGGCGGCGATCTGCTGCAGATCGAGGCGCTGAAACTGCCCGGCAAGGGCCGCATGAAGACGACCGGCAAGCTGGGCGAGGTGATGAAGGAATCGATCGATGCCGCGTCGTCCTTTGTCCGCTCGATCAGCCCGGAAATCGGCGTGAAGCCCACCAAGTTCGAAACGGTGGACATCCACGTCCACGTGCCCGAAGGCGCGACGCCCAAGGATGGTCCTTCGGCTGGTCTGGCCATGGTCACCTCGATCGTGTCGGTGCTGACGCAGATCCCGGTCCGCAAGGATGTCGCCATGACGGGCGAGGTCACGCTGCGCGGCAATGCGCTGGCGATTGGCGGGCTCAAGGAAAAACTGCTGGCCGCTTTGCGCGGTGGCATCAAGACGGTGCTGATCCCGGCAGATAACGAAAAAGACTTGGCCGACATTCCGGCCAATGTGAAGGAAGGGCTAAAGATCATTCCGGTCAGCCATGTGCGCGAAGTTCTGGCACATGCGTTGATCCGCAAGCCCGAGGCGATCGAATGGGACGAAGCCGCCGAAGAGGCAGCCGAGGCCAGTAGACTCGCCGCGGCCCGCGATCAGGGCAGCGGCGGCAGTAAGGTCGCTCATTGAGCCAATGGACCGCGCGGGGGAAGCCTCGCGCGGTTCTTTTTAACCAGTATGCTGCGTTCAACCCAATGCAGGAGGTGACATGGCGGGTAGGGGCCATGAGGAGGAATTGCCAAGGGATCGTCGCCATCCGGTCGAAGCACCGAAGGCAGAGGGCGATCCGGGCACGGCAAAGGTTCTGCAAAAACGGCAGTTCCTAAGCCGCATCGCGCATCGCACGGGGATGCGCAACGCCCAGATCAAGGACATCGTCGAAGCGACGCTGGCCGAACTGGGCGAAGCGATGGCGGCGGGCCAGACTTTGGCGCTGCCGCCTTTGGGGCGGGCCCGGATCAACCGCCAACGCGACGTCTCGGGCGCCGAGGTGATCGTCTTGCGCCTGCGCCGGCGCAGTGGCGATGTCACCGTCCGGGACGATGACGAAGATTGACCCGGCGCGTCTTTTTTTACCCTTGAAGACCCGCAAGACTGCGGCTATCTAGCGCGGACCGGGCGATTAGCTCAGCGGTAGAGCGCTTCGTTCACATCGAAGATGTCAGCGGTTCAAATCCGTTATCGCCCACCATCATTCCTTGTAAACCCCGTGCCTTAAATGGCGCGGGGTTTTAGTTTGCGAAGCGTGCGGGGGTTCGATGAATCTTTGGCAGGCCAAGTGATGGCTTGCTGCGGAAAAGCTGTGTCATCCGGCATGTGGTGTCTTTCCTTCGTCCCTTTCGCCGCATAGCCTTTGATCAAATGCGGATCATCGTGGGGACGGAACATGCGGAATTCGTTGATTCTTATGGGAGCGGCGTTGCTTCTGGCCGCCTGCAATACGGCTGACAATTACGGCCAGGTGATCGCGGCATCGACCCCGCCCGACGCGGCGCTGCGGGCCGAGATCGTGAAGGGGGCCGAACAGCTGATCTATGATCCCGCGTCGATCCGAAAGGCCGAGATTTCCAACGTCGCGACGTTCCGCGACGGTGTTCAGGGCGTATGCGTCAGGGCCGACAGCAAGAACGTTTCAGGCGTCTATGTGGGCGTGCGCAGCATCGGCATCCCGCTGCGTGATGGGCGCATCGCAGGCGGCACCTTGGATCACCCGATCTGCAACCGCAAGGACGTGCCGTGGCAACCCTTCCCCGAGCTTGAGCGTTTGCCAGCGAAATAGCTGAACAGGCTTGGGTGTTTTACACCTAAGCCTTCAATGCTCAGCCGCGTGGGATGCAGCGCATGTCTGCGTGCATTGCTCGACGCTTGGTGCCACATGCTTGAGCTGATCAAGCTGCCGGGCGTAAAGATGTCCGCCCAGCCGCCCCACGTTTCGGGCCTGAACGGCGATCATTGGTGAAGGGTTGCACCGTTACATCCCTCTTAAATAACGAGGAAATAATAGTGCCGATCCGCCGTGAGAGCAGTTTTGCCAAGCCGTATGGCGGAGGGGATGGGCCTGATATTCGACCTGTTCCACTTCGGTTGGACTTCCTGCGATTCCGTTTCCTATAATTTTTTTCAATGACTTATTCTAAGTCGTCCTTGAATCGGCCGACTTGGTGCACCCGCTCGTGCATGGTGGTAACAATCCCGATGTCGCCATTGTTTAACCGTTTCCAGAGCACGAAATGCTGCATTCCGATGGCGTCGGAATGCCGCGCGAGAGAAATCAGGTGCTCGCCGCTCGGCCCGCGCTAACCCAACTAGTACTTCACGGTTCTCATTGCCAGCTTGATCGTGCTGAAACGCCTTTTGAGCCAGGTACGCCATTCCACAGCTAGGCGCGGCAAAGGTCCATCCATGCTATCCAAAGCATGAACCCGGCGTTTCCGCCGGGTTCTTTTGTCGTCACGCCAAGCGTTCGGTCGGTTCCAGTTCGTCGCTTTGTTCCAGAGGTGGCATGCTCTCGCCGTCAAGGATGCGATGTGCACGCGCCTTGTCGATGTCGCCGGTCCACGAGGCGACGACCACGGTGGCGACGCAGTTGCCAAGATAGTTGCCCAAAGCGCGTGCGATGCCCATGAACCAATCGACCGACAGCACCAGAACCAGACCTATGGCCGGGATCGCCGGGACAGCCGTCAGCGTCGCGGCCAGGATGACGATGGCCGAACCGGGAACGCCATGCGCGCCCTTCGAGGTGATCAGCGCGACACCAAGGATCGTCAGCAGGTCAACCGTCGATAGCGGCGTGTTGGTGGCCTGCGCGATGAACACCGCAGCCAGCGTCAGATAGATCGAAAATGCGTCAAGGTTGAAGCTGTAGCCGGTGGGCACCACCAGCCCGACGGTGGAACCCTTGATGCCCAGATGCTCCAGCTTGCGCATGGTCTGGGGCAGCACGGCATCGCTGCTGGCGGTCCCAGCGACAATGCCGATTTCGCTGCGCATGTAGCGGATCAGCTTGACCACGTTGAAGCCTGCCAGACGCATGACAAAGCCCAGCACGCCAAAGACGAAGATCGCGATGGTCAGATAGAACAGCGCCACCAGATAGCCAAGCTGTGCCAGCGACCCGATGCCATAGCTGCCCACCGTGAACGCAATCGCCCCAAAGACGCCGAAAGGCGCAAGGCGGACGATATAGGACATGATCTTGAACGTGACCTCGCCGGTCAGTTCGATCATGTGCATCAGGGGCTTGCCGCGTTCGCCGATCATCGACAGAGCGCAGCCGAACAGCACTGCCACGACCAGCACCTGCAGCACATCGCCCTGGGCAAAGCCGCTGATCATCGTGGTCGGGATCAGCTTCAGCAGAAATGCGACCGTGCCGCCATCCGACACCTCATGCGCGCGATCGACATAGCTGGACAGTGCCGACGGATCCAGCTTGCTGATATCGACATTCATGCCATGACCGGGCCCGAACAGATAGGCCAGCAGAATGCCAAGTATCAGTGCGATCGTCGTGATCACCTCGAAATAGACGATGGCACGCACGCCGACGCGCCCGACCTTTTTCAGATCGCCCGCACCCGCGATGCCGTGGACCACCACGCAGAATACGATTACCGGGATCAACATCTTGATCAGCTTGATGAACGCATCGCCCAAGGGTTTCATCTTGGTCGCTAGTTCAGGGACAAAGAAGCCCGCTGCGATTCCAAGGACAAGCGCGATGCACACTTGCCCGAACAATGACTTTGACCAATTCGGCATGGCCTATCCTCCCGATGCTTGACCGCGTCTTTCTGCGGGTCTGTTGCGGACTATTCGGGAATGACACTTTCGTGTCTAATATCGATTTAACGGTGATCAATAGGGTAACGATATGAGAATGCGTCAGCTGCAATGCTTCGTGGTCTTGGCCGAAGAGCTGAGCTTTACCCGCGCCGCGCAACGGCTGAATATGTCGCAACCCCCGCTCAGCACGCAAATCCAGACACTTGAGCGGGATCTGGCAGCCCAGCTGATCCTGCGCACCAGCCGCAAGGTGACGCTGACCCGCGCGGGTGAGGCGTTCCTGGGCCATGCGCGATCGATCCTGGATCAATACGAACGTGCCACCCAAGAAATCGCGGCCATTCAGCAAGGCCAGGCCGGGATGCTTGAAATAGGTGCAACCGGCTCGATTTTACGCGGCGGGTTGTCGGATCTGCTGTCGCGGTTCGCGGTCCGCAATCCGGGAATCACCCTGCGCGTGACCGAGCAGCCGCCATCGGTCCAGATCACCGAGGTGATCAGCCACCGCACGGATGTCAGCTTCAACCGTTCGATCCCGCGCAATCGCGACCTGACCCATGAATTTGCGTGGTGCGAGGAAATGGTGGCCTTGTTGCCGCAAGACCACCCGCTGGCCACGCAGGATGCCATCTCGATCGCGGACCTGCGTGATGATGATCACGTGCTGCTGCGCCCGGACAGTTCGGATTTCGCGACCTATGTCCTGTCGCGGATCATCGACGCGGGATATCAGCCCAAGGTGTCGCAGCAGGTCGTGGATGCGCAGTCCATACCTTCGCTGATCGCGTCCGGTTTCGGGGTCAGCATCGTGCCCGCAGGTATCGCCCGATTGACGGCCGGACCGCTTGCCTTCCTGCCGATCCGCCCGGACCCGCCGATGGCGCAGGTCTATATGGTCTATCGGCGCGACGAACAGGGGTCGGCCCTGCAAGCTTTCTTGGCGCATGTCCGCGCCGAGCGTCACGAGGTTTCAGCCTGATACGGATGGTCAGGATCGCCGCGAAGCTGGCGCGACAAGTCGTCCCGCACCTCGATCCTCCTCGACACAACTGTCGGCAAAAGGCCTTCCTCAATTATCTGCGATCGCGACAGCAATCGTGTTTTTGGACAGATCAGTTCCGACGTAAATCGTTGGATGGGCATTGCCCGTCATCACCCTGTTCGACAGTATTCGCCGAAATGGCCGTTCAGGCGCCTTGTCGTAAAGGCGGTTCAAACTAGAAAAGATTGCCAGCGAACGGAACACGCGCGAGGTCGCGTTATCGAGGGTGAAATTTGAACATCTGCCACACCCTTTGGTCGCAGGCCTGGGCCAAGACGTAGTTCATGACCACGGCAGAGGAGCAGTCATGCGGCATCTTCCTTTCTCTGCAGAAATTGACGGTGACTTGAACGCCGCCTTGATATGCCGCCCCTCGGGGCCATCACAAACTTCCAGCTATACCTAGGAGCACGACAGGCCGTCTTTCTGGATCTGCCAGTCTGGGAAGCGCGAGCCGAGGCCGGCGCCATCGAGCGCGAGGAGATGTCGCAGTGGGATCATCTCGTGGAGCGCTCCGGGGACGAGAGCACAATCCGGCCATATCAGACGCGCCACCTCGTTGCGATCGAGCATGACCGGGCCGGTGAGGATGTCATGGGCGAGCCGGCGGCCGCGCTCAAGGGCTGCGATGAACTCGCGTTGGAGAACCGGGCTTGGCTCCTGTATTCCTGTCTCCGTTTTCGCAGGTGCTAGCAGATCCGGGGTGATTCTGAAAATCGGGAGGGCCGGTCTTCGGCGAGGTCTTTCGGGTGGGAGTGATGTGAAATCAGGCCTATTGCCGGATTGCCTGCGCCATGTCACAGCTTTTCACCTCCCGTCCTCTGGCGTGATCAACCTGCCCGATCAGCTGATCGTCATGGCCATCGGCGGTCTGCCGGCCCCGCATCGCCGCCAGCAGCTGGAATCCGAATTCGCTGAGGCCGTGGAAGCCATGGAGGGCGTCGTTGCCGATCTGGAACTGGTCCTGGTCGACTGGTCCGATCTTGCCCGCGCCATCGCCCTTCGCCTCCCCGGCAGTGGGCATGAGGAGCGCATCATCAAGGATATGCGCGAGGCTCTGGACCTTTACGGCTACCACCATATCGTCGAGCCGCTGCAGCTGGAGGGGCTCATCGCGCAGCGCCGGGTCGATCCGGATCTCACCCGCATCCTGATGAAGATGAATAAAACGGCCCAAGCCGCAATGGCGGCCCATTGCCGCCGGTCGAGCCTCGCCGATGCTGCGCGGCGGCGTTTCCGGAAGCAGCCATCCAGCACGAGGCGCAGCATTTCGAGATGAGCAGCCTCTGCGCCGCGGATGGAGCAGACGCTCACCCTGCAACATTACCATCGCACTGGGCCAGAATAGCCTCGGAACGGCTGCTACCACATCAAGCCGCAGTCCCCGCAAGGTGACGCGTTCGGAGCGGGCGGTTACCAGCGTCGGATGCCGGGCGGTGGCCTTTTCTGCGCAACGGCGGCGCAAATGCTGCAGCGCCACCGTTCCCACGTGAGGCGCTGCAGAACCCGAGGCAATCAGCGCTACGGCTGCGTCAGAGCCGCATCCCGCCAGAGACCTCGATCCGTTGGCCGTTCACCCAACGATTGTCTTCCGAAAGCAGCGCGGCGATCATTGGGCCGATGTCATCAGCGACGCCTGGCCGCCCGAGCGCGGTGATGTCCGCGATGGCACTGGCCACGGCGGGATTGTCGCGCACGGCGCCGCCGCTGAAGTCGGTCGCGATCGCGCCGGGGGCGACGCAGTTCACGGCGATGCCGCGCGGCCCAAGCTCGAACGCCATGTAGCGCGTCATTGTCTCTACCGCGGCCTTCATCGTCGCATAGGCGGCGCGGTTGGCCATCGTCACTCGGGTCAGGCCAGAGGAGATATTAACGATCCGCCCCCCGTCCCGGATCAGCGGCGCAAGCCTTTGCGTCAGGAAGAATACGCCTTTTACATGGACGGCATAAAGCGCGTCGAGCTCGGCTTCGTCGGCAGAGAGAAAGCCCATTGCGCTGGATGTGCCGGCGTTATTAATCAGATAGTCGATCCTGTCCGCGCCAAGCGTGGCTAGAGCGATCTGCAGTTCCGTCGCGAAAGCCTCGAAACCAGCCGTCGCTCCGGTGTCGAGCTGCAGCGCGATTGCTCTGGCGCCGACCTGCCCGGCGAGGGCCACGACCTTATCAGCCTCGGCGCGGTTGCTGTTGTAGGTGAAGATGGATGTGACGCCGCGGCGGGCCAGAGCCTCGACGGTCGAGCGGCCAAGGCCGCGGCTGCCGCCGGTGACCAAAGCGATGCGGGGAGAATTGGACATGTAAGCCTCCGTTGCTTGCCCCCCAAAGATACGGAACCGCGCTGCCGCCGATTAGACGGCGGTTGCCGTCAGCGTTGTTCCGAAATACAGAATAAAGCCCATGGATCGTCTCGCTTCTATGGAACTCTTCGTACGCATCGTCGAGCGCGGCAGCTTCAGCGCCGCGGCGGCAGATCTTCGTATCTCCCGGCCCGTCGCGACTTCAGCAATCAAGGAGATGGAGCAGCGGCTCGGGGTCCGGCTCCTGCAGCGCACCACTCGTCATGTGCAACCGACCGAGGAGGGGCAGGCATACTTCCGCAGATGCCTCGCGATCCTTGCCGATATCGAGGATGCCGATCGCGGCATCAGCGGCAAGGTCGCGGGTGTGCTCCATGTGGGTGCCCCCGGCTATCTTGCCCGGACCATGCTGCTGCCGTCGCTGCCGGCATTTCTCGCCTCGCATCCGGCGTTGACGGTGCGGATCAGCGAAAGTGAGCGTTATGTCGATCTCGTGCGAGAAGGGATCGACTGTGTGGTGCGCGGCGGCGTCCTCGGCGACAGCGAGATGATCGCACGGCAGGTGGGCAATCTGGAGGAGATAACCTGCGCCAGTCCCGATTATCTGGCCCGGCACGGCGTTCCGCGATCCCCCAAGGATCTTGAAGGGCACCTGATGATCGGCTTTGTGTCGTCGCGCACGGACCGGCCTCTGCCGCTGGAATTCACTGTGGCGGGGGCGATGGTCGAGATTGCGTTGCCGTCGCGCCTGCAAGTGTCAGCTGCGGAGACAAGCGCCGCGGCTGCAAGGCGGGGCATGGGGATCGTTCAGGCACCGCGCGCCCGCTTCGTTGACGATCTGGCCTCTGGCGCGCTGGTCGAGATCCTCGAAACCTTCCGGCCAAGCCCGACCCCGGTGTCGGTGCTCTATCCCAGCAGTCGCCAGCTCTCCCTGCGTGTTCGGGTCTTCGTTGACTGGCTGATCTCTACTCTCGGTCCACAAATCGGAGGCGCAACGAAATAAGGCGGGGAGTAACCTCCTGATACGGTGCATCCTGAAGAGTGCCGATCGACTTGCCAAGACTGCCAGGAGCCGAAGGTTGTTTTCGTCGAGGCCCGATTACGTCCGCGTGTGGATATTCCGCCGCTCTCTCTGGCGTTCGCGGGCCGGATGAAACGTCCTTCACTGCTCGGGCTTGATCCGGCTTTGCGGGTGCAGTCCGGCTCGCCGTCTCTGTGGGATGAAAGCGATGCTGCACCGAACACAAATGTCCAAGAGGGGCTCCGAGCCACATGCTGCGGCACAGCGACCGGCAGATTTCGGGCACTTATCTAATTCCCGATCAGACCGAGCGCTCGGCCCATTCCCGCCGGTCAGATGCAACACAGTATTCAGATGTCGCTGCGATCACTATCCATCCGCATTGCTCCGCAGAAAGTCGATCAGGTGCCTCAGGGCGGGAGGCGTCTGGCGGCGGGCCGGATGATAGAGGTGGACGCCGTCGAAAGGTGGGCACCAGTCGTCCAGCACCTGCTCTAACATCCCGCATGAAAGTGCCTCGCGCACGTCGTCCTCCATGAACAGCCCGACGGTTTCGCCCAAAAGGACCACCGCCATCGCCAGATCGACGGAATTGCAGGTCAGCGGCCCATCCACCCGCTGTCGAAGATCCCGCCCGCCTTGTGTGAACTCCCACGGCATAATGGTGCCGCTGGTCAGGTTGTGATACCCCACGCAGGAATGGTTACGCAGATCGCGGGGATGCGCTGGACGACCATGCGCGTTCCAATAAGTCGGGGTTGCAACGACGATGTGGCGCAAGGGCGGACCCACGCGCACCGCTATCATGTCCTTCTCGACATCCTCGCGAAAACGAAGCCCTGCGTCGAAGCCGTTCGCCACGATATCCTGAAACCCGTCATCCACCGTCACCTCGACCCTGATGCCCGGATGCGCGCTTAGAAATCCTGGCAGCCGCTGTGCGAGGAAGTTCGAAGCAACCCAATGGAACGTGGTCAGCCGGACCACGCCTTCGGGGCTGTCCCGCCAGTCCGACAGCGCGGCCAGTCCGGTTTCGATCTGGTTCAGCGCGGGTCCCAGCTGGTCAAGAAGGCGCCTCCCGGCCTCGGTCGCGGCGACCGAACGGGTCGTGCGTGCCAGCAGGCGCACGCCAAGCCGCGCCTCCAGCCCCCGCATGGCATGGCTCAGCGCCGAGGGCGAAACGCCGATCTCGGCTGCGGCGGCGGTGAAGCTACGGCATCGAGCTACGGTTGCGAATGCAGCCAGATCATTGAGCGGCGGTCGCGCCATTGCTGAATTCTCCTCACAGGCTCATCGCAGGGATAGCGTCTAATCCACGCCATGGCATCCGCTATCTTCATTGATGAACACAGGAGATACTTAATGCAGATGACCGACTATCGCAGCTTCGGACGTTCCGGCCTGATCGTCAGCCCGCTTGCGCTTGGCACGATGACCTTCGGCGCAGGACGCTGGGGCGCGGACGAAGACACCTCTCGCGCCATCTTCGACACCTATGTCGCGGCGGGAGGCAACCTGATCGACAGCGCCGATGTCTATAGTGGCGGCGAAAGCGAGCGGATGCTGGGCCGCTTTCTTGGCGACAGCAGGTTGCGCGACCGTCTGGTGATCTCCACCAAGTCCGGGTTTTCGCGTGCCGATGGGCACCCGATGCATGGCGGCAACGGCGCGTTTAACATACGTGCGGGGATCGAGGGGGCGCTCCGGCGGCTTGGGACCGACCGGATCGACCTTTACTGGATGCATGTCTGGGACCGCGTGACCCCCGCCGACGAGGTGCTGCGCACTCTGACCGATGCCGTCGCGCGGGGGGAAATCCTGTATTACGGCTTCTCGAACACCCCCTCATGGTATGTGGCCAAGGTGGCGACGCTGGCCGCCGCGCATGGCCTGCCGGGTCCGATCGGCCTGCAATACGCGTGGTCGTTGGTGGAGCGCGGTGTGGAACTGGACCTGCTGCCCATGGCGCAGGAGTTCGGCCTAGGCATGATGCCGTGGAGTCCGCTGGCAGGCGGCTTGCTGACGGGGAAGTACGGGCGCGAGAAGATTGCGGAGGCTGGTGAGGGCGCGACAGTGCCCAGCGGCGCGGATACCGGCGAAGGCGCGAAGGAACGCCTGAATGGCGCCAACCCCTATGGCGGGATGCTGTTCACCGAACGCAATTTTGACATTGTCGATACGGTGCGCGAGGTTGCTGAGGAACTGGAGGTGCCGATGGTGCAGGTCGCCCTAGCTTGGGTGCTGCAACGACGCGGCATGGGCTCGTTGTTGCTCGGGGCCAGTCGGCCCGATCAGGTTCAGCGCAATATGGCAGCGCTGGCGCTCTCCTTCTCTGACGATCAGCAGGCGCGGCTGGACCGGATCAGTGCGCTGCCCGCGATCAACCCCTATTTCATCTTCGACATTCCGCGCGAGATTCTGTTCGGTGGGACCTCGGTCACGCCTTGGATGCGCGGCTAGACAATGGACGCGGCGCCGCGCTAATTTTAGCTAGCGAAAGCAAAGCATTATTGGCGATTTACGAACCTGACTCCGTCAGCGGCCTGAGAGAATATGGCGCCTGGAGAATGAGTTTCGGTCACATACAGACGGGAACGGTGAAGCCGTCTTCACGCATAACTGTCGAAAATAACGATAAAATGTTGCCGCTGCGATTTTGGGAGATTGGTTTTGCCAAGCGAAGTGGCGGAGGAGGTGGGATTCGAACCCACGGTGGAGTTACCCCCACGTCGGTTTTCAAGACCGGTGCATTAGACCACTCTGCCACTCCTCCGACCGGACGGCACTAGCGTAAGCGCGGGGCCTCGGCAAGAGGCCCCGCGACGGCTATTCGGCGGCGCTGCGCGACATGGGGTTGTTGGGATGCGTCGTCCAGTTGGCATAGGGGCGGACGGGCTGGCCGGTGCGCTGGTCGATCTCTCCGATCGCCAGCTCGCGCATGGTGATGCAATTCTCGACCGGGCAGACGTCCAGACACAGGTTGCAGGCCACGCATTCATCCTCGCGCACGCGAAAGACACGGCCGGGTTCCATGGCGATGGCCTGATGCGACGTATCCTCGCACGCGGCATAGCAACGGCCGCATTTGATGCAGGCGTCCTGATCGATCACCGCCTTGGTGGTATAGTTCAGGTTCAGGTATTGCCAGTCGGTCACATTCGGCACCGCGCGCCCGATCAGGTCCGACATGGTGATGTCCTTGTCGTCCAGATATTCCCGCAGGCCCGAGATCATTTCCTGCACCACCTTGAAGCCATAGGTCATGGCGGCGGTGCAGACCTGCACATTGCCTGCGCCAAGCGCCATGAATTCGGCGGCGTCGCGCCATGTGGTGATGCCGCCGATGCCGGATATCGGCAGGCCCGCGGTCGCCGGATTGCGGGCGATCTCGGCCACCATGTTCAGGGCGATGGGCTTGACCGCCGGACCGCAATAGCCGCCATGGCTGCCCTTACCGTCAATCGTTGGCTGGGGCGAGAATAGGTCCAGATCGACCGAGGTGATGGAATTCACCGTATTGATCAGGCTGACCGCATCGGCGCCGCCGCGCCGCGCGGCCTCGGCGGGTTTGCGCACATCGGTGATGTTCGGGGTCAGCTTGACGATGCAGGGCATGCGGGAATGCTGTTTGACCCAGCGCGTCACCATTTCGATATATTCCGGCACCTGACCGACCGCCGACCCCATGCCGCGTTCGGCCATGCCATGCGGGCAGCCGAAGTTCAGCTCGACCCCATCCGCGCCGGTATCTTCGATCTGGCGCAGGATGGCTTTCCACGATTCCTCGTCACAGGGGACCATCAGGCTGATGATCAGCGCGCGGTCGGGATAGTCGCGCTTGACCGATTTGATCTCGCGCAGGTTCACCTCAAGCGGGCGGTCGGTAATCAGTTCGATATTGTTGATGCCCAGCACACGCCGGTCGGCACCGTAGACCACGCCGTAGCGCGGGCCGTTGACATTGACGACCGGCGGGCCTTCGCTGCCCAGGGTCTTCCAGACCACGCCGCCCCAGCCAGCCTGAAAGGCGCGCCGAACGTTGACTTCCTTGTCGGTGGGCGGGGCAGATGCCAGCCAGAACGGGTTCGGGGATTTGATCCCAATGAAGTTCGAGCGCAGATCAGCCATGGGCGGCCTCCATCAGTTGCGCGTGAATGTCTTCGGCAGCATCGCGGCCTTCGGCGACGGCGGTGACGGTCAGATCGTCCCCCCCCGAGGCGCAATCGCCCCCGGCCCATATGCCGGGGATTGAGCTGCGGCCCGGCCCGGTGACAGCGATCTTGCCGCGCGTCAGGGTCAGCGCGTCCGGCGCACCGTCCAGCCGCTGCCCGATGGCGCGCAGCAGTTGATCGCAGGGCAGGCGGAAACGCTCGCCCGTGTCCGTCAGGCTGTCATCCGTGAACATGAATTCGATTTCGCGAACAGCGCCGTTGCCGATGACGCGCAAAGGGGCGGCGTTGCAGATGATGCGGACGCCATGCGCGGTGGCATGGTCCTGTTCGTGCCGACTGGCCGACATGCGCGACTGGTCGCGGCGATAGACGATGGCGACGTTCTGCGCACCCAGCAGTTTGGCCTGCACGGCGGCATCGACCGCCGTCATGCCGCCACCGATCACAACCACATCGCGGCCCACGGGCAGGGCGGACAGATCGCCGGCCTGCCGCAGGTCGCGAATGAAATCCACGGCGTCATCGACATTGCCGCGCTCCTCGCCTTCGGTCTGCAGGGCGTTCACGCCTTGCAGTCCCATGCCAAGGAACACCGCGTCGAAATCGGCTTGAAGACCCGCAAGCGTCACGTCGCGCCCCAATGCCATGCCGGGGCGCAGGGTGATGCCGCCGATGCCCATCAGCCAGTCCACCTCGCGCGCGGCGAAACCCTCGACGGCCTTGTAACTGGCGATGCCGTATTCGTTCAGCCCGCCGGGCTTGGGGCGGGCGTCGAAGATCGTGACCTCATGCCCTTTTGCGGCAAGGCGATGCGCGGCGGACAGGCCCGCCGGACCGGCGCCGACCACGGCCACGCGCTTTCCGGTGGCCGGACCGCGGCGAAACGGATGGTCGTCTTTGGCCATCAGGTGATCGGTGGCATAGCGTTGCAGCGCGCCGATCTGGACGGGCTTCCCTTCGGCGGTTTCGCGCACGCAGAACCCTTCGCACAGGTTTTCGGTCGGGCAGACGCGGGCGCAGATGCCGCCAAGGATGTTCTGATGAAAGATGGTCTTTGCCGCCGCATCCGGCGTTCCCGTCGCGATCTGACGGATGAACAGCGGAATGTCGATGGATGTGGGACAGGCCGTGACGCAAGGCGCGTCATGGCAGAAGTAGCAACGATCGGCAGCCACCCGCGCCTCATGCGGGGCAAGCGGTGGTGCGTGATCGGAAAAATTCTTCGCATATGCCTCGGCGGGCAAACGACCGGGGACGACACCGGGCGTAAGCTGGCTGTTGGTCATCGCATGACCTCCCTGCTGGCTTTGTTTTTATGACAATCAGGCTCTCACAGGTCCGTTTTTTTATCAAACGGTAAAATTCTGCGGCGACTGATTTGCGGAAAACCTAGGCAGGCAGTTCCAGCGTCGCCGCAAGTCCGCCGATTTCCGCCCGTTCCAGCCGCAGCCGCCCGCCATGCAGCGCGGCAATATCCGCCACGATGGCCAGCCCAAGGCCCGAGCCGGGCGGGCCGGTTTCGTCCAGACGCCCGCCGCGTGCCATCGCGATGGCATGATCTTCGTCGCTGAGGCCGGGGCCGTCATCGGCAATCGTGATGCGCAGCGCATCGACCTGTGCCCATGCATGGATCAGAATGCGTCCGCCCGACCATTTCACGGCGTTTTCGACAAGGTTGCCGATCATCTCCTCAAGATCCTGCCGCTCGCCGGCAAAGGACGCTGCGGGGGGCAGATCCAGATCGACGCGGATGCCGGAATCGCGGATCGGGCCGCGCAGGACCATCAGGATGTCATCGACGACCGGGGCCAGCAGCGTGCGATGCCCCAGCACGCGCGGCGCACCGGAACTGCGGGCGCGGCGCAGGTGCCAGCCGATCTGGCGGTCCATCCGGGCGACCAGCGCGTGACCGGGATGGTCGGGGGGCAGGCTGTTATCCAGCGCGGCCAGCGGGGTTTTCAGCGAATGGGCCAGATTGCCCACATGCTCGCGCGAGCGTGCAAGGACGGCGCGGTTCTGTTCCAGAAGCCCGTTGATCTCGGCGGCCATGGGGCGCAGCTCCGACACCGGGGGCAGGGGCAGCGCCTCGGCCCGGCCCGCGCGGATGGCGCGCAGGTCACGGCCCAGCTTGTCCAGACTGCGCAGACCTGCCGCGACCTGCAGCACGCTGGCCGCCGCCAGCGCCAGACCCAGCACGGTCAGCGAAATCGCCAATGGGCGGCGCAGGCGGGACAGGCTTGCGTCGATTTCGGCCCCCGGAGCGGTGACGATAACGGCCAATGCCGATCGGGTATCGGGCAGCGTGAAATCGTGGCGCGTGACGCGCAGCGGCTCGTCCGCAGGACCAAGGCCGCGCCCGCCGATGAAATCTGCATCCGGCGCGTTCAGCACATTGTCGAAAAGCGAGGGGGATTTCGCGACGACGACGCCATCCTGCGTCAACTGCCAGAACCAACCCGACAGGGGAATGTCGAAATGCGGATCGCTGGGGGCAGGGCCTGCGACCAGCCGTCCTTCGGCGTCGATGCTGGCCCCGGCGATCAGGGCATCGGCCACCGCCTCGGCCTCGGCGTCGAAACGGTCGGTGATGAACTGGTCAAGGATCGCCGCAATCGCCAGATAGCCCGCGACCAGCGCGACACCGATCAGCAGGGCGGAAAGGCCAATCAGCCGCGCCCGTATCGAATCGGGAAATCTCAACCGTCGGCCCGCAGGATGTAGCCTTCGCCGCGACGGGTTTCGATCAGCCCTTCGCCGATCTTTTTGCGCAGGCGACCGATGACCACCTCGATCGACTTGAAGTCGCGGTCGGCAGCCGCGTCGTAAAGATGGTCCGACAGTTCTGTGCGGCTGACGATGCGGTTCTGATGGTGGATCAGATAGGACAGGATTCGGGTTTCAAATCCCGTCAGTTTCAGCGCCATGCCGTTGCGGGTGATGACGCCAAGCTGGCTGTCCAGCCGCAAGGGTCCGGCTTTGATGACCGCCTGCGCATGACCGGCGGCGCGGCGCACCAGCGTCTGGGCACGGATGACCACCTCCTCAAGGCGAAAGGGTTTGACAGCGTAATCATCGGCCCCCGCCCGAAAACCGGCAACCTTGTCGGTCCAGTCGCCCCGCGCGGTCAGGATCAGGACGGGCATGGTCACGCCCCCGTCGCGCCAGCGGGTCAGCACCTCGATCCCCGGCAATCCGGGCAGGCCAAGGTCAAGGATCGACAGCGCATAGCTTTCCGTTGCGCCCAGATATTCGCCCTGTATGCCGTCATGCGCGATGTCACAGGCGAAACCGCCATCATTCATGGCCCGAGAAAGCTGTCCGGCCAGAACCGGATCATCCTCGACGATCAGGCATTTCATTCGCTGTCTCCGTCCCGGCGGCGCGCCTCGGTCAGGCCGGCGCCCGCCACTTCAAGAAAATCCCCGGTGCGCGCGTCCAGCCGGATCAGCAGCACATTGCGCCGCTTGGTCATCAGGCGCAACTCATGCACCAGTTCGACCCCGCGGGCATGCTCGTCCTGATGCGGGGGGGCAAGGCGGGCGGCGATCAGGCGGCCCCGGAAGCGTTGACCGGCGATCTTGGCCGCTTCGTGCAGGGGAATGACGCGGAAACCGGGATCGGCCAGCATTCCGAACGCATCATCGTCCGGCAACGCGTCCATATCGCGCGGCTGTGCCATCGGTGCGCGATGCAGGGCCAGCGCGATCGCCAGCGCCAGCCCCAGGCACAGGGCCGCGCGCATCATGATTTTAGGCCGATGGAACTGGGTCATGACGCTATTTCTAATGCCGCGAAACCAAACGGATACCAAACGGCCCGTTGGAATTCGGTTGGTGACAGGTGATGTAGGGATGATTCTCATGGGGCCAAGCGTGCCCCGAATGATGACGAAGCAAGGAAACCAGACATGAGCAGATTTCTTTCCTCGACGGTGGCGGCAGGCGCGCTGATCGCGATGCTGGCAAGCCCGCTTGCGGCGCAAGAAGCGCATGAGGCCGCCCCGCCCGCAGCGGGCCACGCCGAGGCGGCCCCGGTCGATCTGCCGCAGGTGCTGCGCGATGCCGGCATGACCGAGGCCGTGGGCAGATCCACGCGCCACGGAATGCGGGTCGAAGGCAAGATCAACGATGCCACCGTCAGCGCCTTCCTTGATGATGCGGGTCAGCTGCGCGGTCTGCGCGCTGCTGGTGAGGACGCGGTTCTGCCGCAGCCTCTGGTCGAGCGGCTGGTGCCGCAGGCCGTCCGCGATCAGGCGATCTATGGCGAACTGGGCCAGATCAAGGCGGTCTTCATGGGCGGTCGCGGCATCATGATGGCGGGCACCGACGCGCAGTCAAACCCTGTTCGCGCGGTGTTTTCCGAGGACGGCACCCTGCTGCGCTTTGGCCGTGGCGATGACGATCGCGGACCGGGCATGGGCCATATGGGCCGCGACAAGGGTGAACATCGGGGCCGTCACGGCGATGACCGGGGCGGCAAGCATGGCAAGCCGCATGGCGACCGCGAACATCGCGGCGATCACGGCCCCCGTGGCGACGGTCCGCGCGGCGATGGTCCCCGTGGCCCTGCGCCTTCGCCCGACGATGTGCGCGCCAGCCTGACCGGCGCGGGCTATACCGCGATCGGTGAAATCCTGCAGCAGGGTCATGTGACCGTCGCGCAGGCCACCAACCCCGAGGGAGAGCCGGTGCTGGTCGAACTGGGCGTTGACGGCAAGGTTCTGCGCGAACTCAACCGCTGATTTCCGCTGAACATGGTCACAGGGGCGCGACTTGATGTCGTGCCCCTTTCTTCTTTGCGAAAATTCGATCAACTATTGGCAAGGGCTTGCCATCTGCGGTGAAAAGGCTTGCCTGATCGTCGTCACAATGTCACATCCGCACCGAAATTCTGGTCTTGTCAGGCCGAAAATAGGAACTGCCGATGCATCGTCGTGAATTCGTGATCTCAGCCGGGGCGGCGCTTAGTGCCGCAAGTGCCCTGTCGTTGGGAGTTGGTTCGGCCCTTGCCCAAGAGGCGCCCGCCACGCCACCCGCTGCGCCCGAGGGCCAGCCCGAGGCGCAGCCCGCAAAGCCTTTTGGTTTTGACGATGTTGTGGCCATGGCGCAGGATCTTTCCTCGCGCGCCTATGCTTACCGGGATGCCGATCTGGTCGGCAGTTTCGGCAACCTGACCTATGACCAGTATCGCGGCATCCGGTTCCGCCGCGACCGCGATCCCTGGGTTGGCAGCCGCGATTTCGCGCTGGACCTGCTGCCGCCGGGTGCGATCTTTCATGAGCCGGTCGATATAAGCCTTGTCGATAATGGCGTGGTGATCCCGGTCAAGTTCGACCCGCATATGTTCGAATTCGACCCGGCACAGTTCCCCGATGGCGTCGATTACGACACTATCGGCAATATGGGCTTTTCGGGCTTTCGCTTGCGTGCGCCCCTGAACCGGCCCGATGTCATGGACGAATTTCTGGTGTTCCAGGGTGCCAGCTATTTCCGTGGCGTGGCCCGTGGAACGCTTTACGGCGTTTCAGCCCGTGGTCTGGCCATCGGCACCGGCAGCCCCGAGGGCGAGGAATTCCCGCTGTTCCGGGGCTTCTGGATCCACAAGCCCAATCCGCAGGATCGCTATGTGATGATCCATGCGCTTCTGGACAGCCGCTCGGTTTCCGGGGCGTTCGAATTCCGCATCACCCCCGGCGCGGAAACCGTGTTCGACACCCGTGTGACGTTGTTCCCGCGTCAGGAAATGACCACTGTGGGCATCGCGCCGCTGACCTCGATGTATTGGTTCGGCCCGACCGACCGCACGCGGGTCGATGATTACCGCCCCGCGGTCCATGACAGCGACGGGCTGCAGATGCTGAACGGCGGCGAACAGCGGCTGTGGCGCGTGCTTTCGGGCCATTCGACGCTGCAGACCTCGGCATTCATGGATCAGGATCCGCTGGGCTTCGGCCTTGCGCAGCGTGCCCGCAGCTTCGACGCCTATCAGGACGCCGAGGCGCGGTATGAAAAACGCCCCTCGGCGTGGATCGCGCCGCAGGACGGCTGGGGCAAGGGCACCGTCTCATTGGTCGAAATCCCGGTGCAGAACGAATTCAACGACAATATCGTGTCGTTCTGGCAGCCCGCCGACCCGCTGCGGCCCGGCAACCGCTATGATTTCAACTATATGCTAAGCTTCGCGCCCGAACCGCCGGACAGCGCCCCCATTGCCCGCGTGGTCGAAACCATGTCGGGTCTGGCGGTGAACAATCCGGCATCGCGCACCTATGTCATCGACTACGACCTTGACCTGTTCGGGCCGGACGATCCGGTGCCGCAGATCAAGGCGTCGTCGGGCAATATCGGCCACAGCTACCTGCTGCGCCTGCCCGATCAGGGCAGAATGCGGCTTGCCTTCGAATATCTTCCCGAAGGGGCGAAACTTGCGGACCTTTCGGCGGTTCTGAATGGACCGGAAGGCCCGCTAAGCGAAAGTTGGATCGCACGCTGGACGCGCGAGTGAAGACGTGACCGAAATCGAACCGACGCATCAGCCGCAAGACCCGCCCGCGGACCGGCCTTCGCTGCCGCTGTCAAGCGAGGCTGCGTGGGACGCGCTGGACATTGAGCTGCCGGGTGGCCCCGCAACGCCGCCCGAGCAACCTTTGGACATGCCCGAGCAGAACCTGCGCGGGCGCCCCCCGGTGGGGCCCGATGCGGGCTGGCCCAGCATCCGCACCATGCTGGCCCGCCTGATCGCCTTTGGCGGCGCAGGCACGATCGCATGGATCGGCTATCGCCAGATGAGCGAGGTTTTCGGGCCGGACGTGACGTTCCTGCAAACCGTGCTGCTGGTCTTTTTCTGTATCACCTTCACCTGGGTCGGCTTTTCCTTCGCCTCGATGATCGCGGGATTTCTGGCCCCGCGGATCGAGACGCCCAAAGGCCCGAACAATGCCCGCATCGCGGTCATCATGCCGGTCTATAACGAAGACAGCGCGGCCACTGCGGGTCTGCTGGCTGCTTTGGCGCGTGACCTTTACCGCGTGGGTCTGGGCGACAGGACCGAGATTTTCGTGCTGTCCGACAGCCGCAAGCCCGGTCCGGTCTTTGAAGAAATGTTGGCAATCAGCCGGTTGCGCGACATATCTCCGGTGCCGGTGTGGTATCGTCGCCGTCAAAGCAACAAAGGCCGCAAGGCGGGCAATGTCGCCGATTTCGTCATGCGTTGGGGTGGGCGCTATGAACAGATGGTCGTGCTGGATGCCGACAGCGTGGTCGGCGCGTCCACGATCAAGGCGCTTTCGGCACGGATGAATGCCGATCCTGCCATCGGGCTTTTGCAGACCATGCCGATGTTGGTCGGCGGGCAGTCGATCTTTGCGCGGCTGACGCAGTTCGCGGGCCGCATCTACGGTCCGGCGATTGCCCGTGGCGTCGCGGCCTGGTCGGGCAATAGCGGCAATTTCTGGGGTCATAACGCGCTGATCCGGGTCGCCGCTTTCGCGCAATGCTGCGGTTTGCCAGAATTTCCGGGCCGCGCCCCCTTTGGCGGCCACATCCTGAGCCATGACTTCGTCGAGGCCGCGCTGCTGCGCCGTGCCGGCTGGAAAGTGCGGCTGGATCACGACCTGCGCGACAGTTTCGAGGGCAGCCCGCCCACGCTTCTGGACATGGCCGTGCGCGAACGTCGCTGGGCGCAGGGCAACCTGCAACATGCCCGCCTGATCTTTTCGCGCGGCTTCACATGGACCAACCGCGCGCATTTCATCATCGGCATCCTTGGCTTCCTGATGTCGCCGATCTGGTTGGCGATGATCCTTGTCGGTCTGGCGCTGTCGGCCAATGTGCTGCTGTCACGCCCGGATTATTTCCCCCAGACCTATCAGCTTTTCCCCGAATGGCCGGTCTTCGACCCCGTGCGGATGCTGTGGCTGTTCGTGGCCGCCATGTCGTTCCTGCTGGTGCCGAAATTCATCAGCATCTTCCGGGCTTGGGCGCGGCCCTTGGCGCGGAATTCGGGCGGTCCGGTGCGGCTGCTTGCCTCGGCCATCTTCGAGATCGTGCTGTCGGCGCTGATCGCACCGGTGCAGATGCTGATCCAAAGCCGCCAGATCTTTGACATCCTGCGCGGACGCGATTCCGGGTGGGAGGCGCAGGTCCGGGCAGGCCAGATGCCGCCGTGGTCCACCGTATTGCGCCGCCATTCGCGCCATGTCCTGCTGGGACTTGGCACGCTGATCGTGCTGGCGATCTTTTCGCCGGGGCAGCTGGTCTGGCTGTCGCCCATTCTTGCGGGGCTGATCCTGTCGCCCATGACCTCGCGCTGGTCGGCAAGCCCGGTCTTTGGTCGCTGGGCGCGTCGTCAGGGCCTGCTTGTCACGCCCGAGGAACGCGATGCCCCCGAAATTCTGGCCGCCGCAAACGCGCTAAGCTACCGCATCGCGGCCACGCTGCCGCGTGACGGGATCGCTGCCATGGGTCGCGATCCGGCGATGCAGGCGCGCGTCGCCTCGCTTTTGCGGGGCGGTGCGCCGCGCGGTCCCGCCGCTGGTCGTCTGGACGCCATCTCGGCCGAGGCGAAACTGGCCCATTCCGCCACGCAGGGCGAGGCGCTGAGCTTCCTGACCGAAGCGGAAAAACTGGCCATGCTTGAGGATCGCGGTCTGGTGGATACCTTCGCGAAGCTGCCCAAATGAAGCGGATCATGGCGCTGGACATGCTGCGCGGTTACGCGCTGGTCTGCATCATGGTGGACCACATGCCGATCGGCGTGCTGCGCAACGTGACGCTGGCGAATTTCACGGTCTTCGACGCGGCCGAACTGTTCGTCCTGCTGTCGGGCTTTCTGGTCGGCATGGTCTGGGTCAAGGTCGAGGCCAAGCATGGCCGCCGCGCCGCCCAATGGCGTTTTCTGAAACGCGCCTATGAGGTGTGGCTGGCGCTGGTTCTGGGCGCGGTGCTGCTGGCCGCATTCTCGCATTTCCTGTTCGAGATAAAGCTGAACCACACCGCCGTCTGGTTCAAATACGCGCTGTGGCTGTTCGAAAACCCGGCGGGCTATATCGCCACGGTGGGGCTGATGTGGATGCAGCCGAACCTGCTGGATGTGCTTGCGCTTTATGTCATCATGCTGGTGACTGCGCCGATCACCGTGCCCTTCCTGCTGCGCGCGCCCTTTGCCGCGATGGCGGTTTCCGTCACCGTGTGGCTGTGCGCCGAGCCGCTGAACGCGCTGATCCCCAACCAGCGCCCCGGTCCGGGTCTGCTGTTCAATCCGTTCGGCTGGCAGCTTTTGTTCTTTATCGGCGTAGGCTTGGGCGCGTTCCGGCGCCAGATCGTGCCTGCGTTGCGCAAGCATGGGCAGGTGCTGACCATCGCCTCGGTCGGGGTGCTGCTGTTCTGCCTGTCGGTCACGCTGGCATGGCGCATCGGTGAGCCTGCCAAGGCCGTCAGCGCCGCCCTGAAAATGGTCTATGGCTCGATCGACAAATGGTCGCTGGACGGGCTGCGGCTGATGGCGATCATGGCGGCCAGCTGGCTGGTCGCGGTGCCTTTGGCCAAACCATTCGAATGGATGGCGAACACGGCAATTGGTCGTGCATTCGGCGAAATTGGTCGCGGCGGGCTTTGGTCCTTCATAAGCTGTGTTCTGCTGTCGATCTGGGGCGATGCGATGGACATGATGGCTCCGCAGGATTTCACGGGCTTTCTTCTGCGGCTTGCCATTGATATCTGGGTCATCGCGGCGCTCTGGGTCTCGGCCGCGCTATGGCTAAGGCGCGACGAATGGATGGGTCGGATCAAGGCGCGCTTCGCCACGCGCTGACAACGCGGGGACAGATATGAAATCGGACATTCAGATCGCACGCGAGGCGAAGAAACGCCCCATCGCAGAGATCGCGGCAAAACTGGGCATGGGACCGGATGATTTCCTGCCCTTTGGCCATGACAAGGCAAAGCTGACACATGAATTCGTCGGCGGTCTGGCGGATCGTCCGCAAGGGCGATTGGTGCTGGTCACAGCCATCAACCCGACCCCTGCCGGAGAGGGTAAGACCACAACCACGGTCGGTCTGGGCGATGCCCTGAACCGCATCGGCAAGCGCACCACCATCTGTATCCGGGAAGCGTCGCTGGGGCCCAACTTCGGCATGAAAGGCGGGGCTGCCGGTGGCGGCATGGCCCAGATCGTGCCGATGGAGGATATGAACCTGCATTTCACCGGCGATTTCCACGCCGTGACCAGTGCGCATAACCTGCTGTCGGCGATGATCGACAACCATATCTATTGGGGCAACCAGCTTCGCATCGACCCGCGCCGGATCACATGGCGCCGCGTGATGGATATGAACGACCGGGTGCTGCGCCAGACCGTCGTCGCGCTTGGCGGTCCCGCGAACGGCTATCCGCGGGAAACGGGTTTCGACATTACGGTCGCGTCCGAGGTGATGGCGATCCTGTGCCTGGCATCGGACATTCACGATCTGGAGGAGCGGCTGGGCCGCATCGTCATCGGCTACACGATCGAGCGTGAGCCGATCACCGCCCGCGACATCGGGGCCAATGGTGCGATGACGGTGCTGCTGCGCGATGCCTTGCAGCCCAATCTGGTCCAGACGCTGGAGAACAACCCGGCGATGGTGCATGGCGGACCGTTTGCCAATATCGCGCATGGTTGCAACTCGGTCATGGCAACGCGGTCGGCGCTGGCGCTGTCGGAATATGTCGTGACCGAAGCGGGCTTTGGTGCCGATCTGGGGGCGGAAAAGTTTCTGGACATCAAATGCCGTCTGGCGGGACTTTCGCCCGATGCCGTGGTGCTGGTCGCCACCGTGCGCGCGCTGAAGATGAATGGGGGCGTTGCCCGCGCCGATCTGGGGGCCGAGGACGTCGCCGCGCTGACGCGGGGCTGTGCCAATCTGGGCCGTCATATCGAAAACCTGCATGCCTTTGGGTTGCCGGTCGTGGTGGCGATCAACCACTTCACCAGCGACACCGACGCCGAGGTCGCGGCGCTTAAGGATTACTGCGCCAAGCATCACGTCAAGGCGGTGCTGTGTCGTCACTGGGCCGAAGGCGGTGCCGGGGCCGAGGAACTGGCCCGCGCCGTCGTCACCAATGCCGAAAGCGGCACGGCGCAATTCGCGCCGATCTATCCCGATGAGATGACGCTTTGGGACAAAATCCAGACCGTCTGCCGCCGCATCTATCGCGCCGATCACGTCGAGGCCCCACCCAGCGTCCGTGCCCAGCTTGAGACGTGGCAAAGGGCCGGGTTTGGCCATCTGCCGGTCTGCATGGCCAAGACGCAATATTCCTTCTCCTCGGATCCCACCGCGTTGGGCGCACCCACGGGCTTTACGATCCCGCTGCGCGAGGTGCGGCTGTCGGCGGGCGCGGGCTTTGTCGTCGCGATCTGCGGCGAGATCATGACGATGCCGGGCCTGCCGCGCGAGCCTGCGGCGCTGCGGATCGGGCTGGATGCCGATGGCCGTGTCGAAGGTCTGTTCTGAGTGCTGCGCGCCGGTTTGCCGTTTGCCTTGCCCGGAATGCGGGTCGGTCTGTTGGGCGGGTCGTTCGATCCCGCCCATCCCGGCCATGTCCATATCACCGAAGAGGCATTGCGCCGCTTTGGACTGGACCGGGTATGGTGGCTGGTCAGCCCCGGCAATCCGCTGAAACCGCAAGGTCCGGCTCCGCTTAAAGAACGGATCGCAACGGCAAGAAATATCATGCAAAATCCTGCGGTCCATGTGACGGGGGTCGAGGTGGCCCTAGGCACGCGCATGACCGCAGACACGATCGCTGGCCTGCAGCGCCTTTATCCGCGTGTGCGGTTCGTCTGGCTGATGGGGGCCGACAATCTGGTGCAGTTCGACCGCTGGGATCGCTGGAGCGAGATTGCAGGCCGCGTTCCCTTGGGCATCGTCGCGCGTCCGGGCTGGCGGATGCCGGCGCGTTTTTCCCGCACCGCTCGCATTTTGTGGCGAAACAGGATACCCGAGGGCAAGGCCATGCAACTGGCCGATCATGCGCCACCGGCTTGGTGCATGATCAACGTGCCGATGAGTAAGCAATCTTCCACTGCAATCAGGGCATTGCAAAGGAAAGTTGCGAAAAAGGATTAGACTATGCTGACACGTCGCGGGGTGCTTTTCGGCTTGGGCGCAATGGCGCTGGCGCCGCGGGGCTGGGCGCAATCCGCGCCGGTTTTCGATCCCGAGGCGGCGATTGCCGCTGCAAAACTGGGCGGTGACGTGGGTTTCGCGGTCATTGACGCTGCAAGCGGGCAGATGCTTGCCAGCCGCCATGCGGACCGCATGATGGCCCCGGCCAGCACGTTGAAGGTGGCGACGGCGCTTTATACGTTGGAGCGGTTGGGGCCGCAGCATCGCTTTACCACGCGCGTCTGGCGCGACGGCGATACCTTGATTTTGGCAGGCGGCGGCGATCCGGTTCTGGATACCGATGCGTTGTCGCGGCTGGCCGAAAGCACGGCGGCGGCCTGGCAGGGCACGCCACCCACACGCTTTCTGATCTGGGGTGGCGCTTTGCCCCGCATCGCGCGGCTGTCCGAAGCACAGGACGAATATCTGCCTTACAATCCAACTGTTTCCGGCATGATCCTGAACTTCAACCGCGTGCATCTAAGCTGGCGGGCTGGCAATCTGTCGCTGGAGGCGCGGGGCGAACGGCAATCGCCACGCGCTTATACCGTGGCCATCGGCGCCGCGGACCGATCGCGGCCGCTGTTCACCTATGACGGCACGGGCAAGCTGGAAAGCTGGACCATTGCGCGGGGTGCGATGGGCAAATCGGGGTCGCGTTGGCTGCCGGTGCGGCGACCCGAACTTTATGCGGGCGACGTGTTCCAGACCCTGTGCAGGGCGCGGGGGCTTGTGCTGCCCAAGCCCGAAGTGGCGGAGGCTCCGCCCTCGGGGCGCGAAATCGCCAACCTTCAAAGCCCGCTCTTGCCCGAGATTGTCACGGGGATGCTGGAATATTCGACCAACCTGACTGCCGAGGTGCTGGGCCTGACTGCAAGCGGTGCGCCCGATCTGGCAGGATCCGCGCGGGCCATGTCGGCTTGGATGGCAGGATTTGCGCCCCAGCAGGGCTTTGCCTTTCACGACCATTCCGGCCTTTCGCCCGACAATCGCATGAGTGCCGAGACACTGGCGCGGCTGGTTGCTGTGCAGGGCCGAACGCGGGGGCTGCGTCCGTTGCTGAAGCATATCCCGCTAAGGGACGCAGGCGGCAAAAAGATGGACAGCCCGATCCGCGTCGATGCCAAGACCGGGACGCTGAATTTCGTATCGAACCTTGCTGGCTATGCCGAAACGACGGGTGGGCGCGAACTGGCCTTTGCCATCCTGACAGGGGACGAGCCGCGCCGCGCCGCCAGCGAAGGCAAGGAATTGCCCGATGGCGTTATCGGTTGGACCAAACGCTCAAAGGCATTGCAGCAGGTCTTGATCGAGGGCTGGGTGGCCGGGGCAGGACAGGCGCAGGCGGGAATCACCCCCGACGCCGTCCTGCGCTAAAGGCGCTTACAACACGCGGTGACGGGCGCGGGTCGCGAATTCGATCGCTGCGGAATGCAGGCGGTCGATCTCAAGCTGGTCGCGGATTTCGACCAGCATCTCGGCCTCGACCTCGCCCAGACGACCGTCTGATGCGGCCACGTCGCAAGCCAGCAGATAGGCGGTTTCCCACATGCGTTGGGGCAGGGACTGGCGCACAAGGCCGAACAGGGCGTCCAGCCCGTCCTCTTCCTCGAACAAGGTCATCACGGTCTGAGACACTGCGCGGACGCGGTCGATGTCGTAATTGGCAAAGACCGGAGTGTGGTTCACGGCGCGTTCGATCGCCACCAGCTCTGCCGTGCGCAGGTTCTGGTCCGAGGCCGAGACGCCGACCATGACCGCCACCAGCGCATCGCAGGGCGAGAAGGAAGGAAGGCTGTCGGTCATGGTAAAACTCCATTGCGTTTCCGGGCGTAATTATTGACCATTCGCGCGCGTTTCAATACGGGGGAAAGCCTGACAATGGAGACCCGAAGATGACCGCTCAGCGTGATGCCGCGATGAATTCCAAAGCCTGGCCTTTCGAAGAGGCCCGCCGCGTGCTGAAACGCTATGAGAAGAAGGACCCAGAAAAGGGCTATGTCCTGTTCGAGACGGGCTACGGCCCTTCGGGTCTGCCGCATATCGGCACCTTCGGCGAAGTGGCGCGCACGACGATGATCCGCCGGGCGTTCGAGATGATCTCGGACATCCCCACGCGGCTGTTCTGCTTTTCAGACGACATGGACGGGATGCGCAAGGTTCCCGAAAACGTCCCGCAGCAGGAAATGCTGCGCGAGCATCTACAGGAACCGCTGACCACTGTGCCCGACCCGTTCGGTGAATATGACAGCTTTGGCGGGCATAACAACGCCATGCTGCGCCGCTTTCTGGACACGTTCGGGTTCCAATACGAATTCATCAGCGCGACCGAATATTACAAATCAGGCAAGTTCGATGACACGCTGCTGCTGGCCGCCGAGCGTTATGACGCCATTATGGAGGTGATGCTGGCATCGCTTCGCGAAGAGCGTCAGCAGACCTATAGCTGCTTCCTGCCGATCAGCCCCAAGACCGGCAAGGTGCTTTACGTTCCGATCAAGCATATCGACGCCAAGAACGGCACGATCACCTTTGACGAGGATGGTCAGGAAATCACGTTGCCCGTCACCGGCGGCAATGTGAAGCTGCAATGGAAGCCCGATTTCGGCGCCCGCTGGGCCGCGCTGGATGTGGACTTTGAGATGTATGGCAAGGATCACAGCACCAACACGCCGATCTATGACCGCATCTGCGAAATTCTGGGCGGCAGGAAGCCCGAGCATTTCACCTATGAGCTGTTCCTTGATCAGCACGGCCAGAAGATCTCGAAATCCAAGGGCAATGGCCTGTCGATCGACGAATGGCTGACCTATGCCTCGACGGAAAGCCTGTCTTACTTCATGTATCAGAAGCCGAAAACGGCCAAGCGGATGCATTTCGACGTGATTCCCAAGGCGGTGGATGAATACCATCAGCAGCTTCGGGCCTATCCCGATCAGACGCCGGAACAGCAATTCGCGAATCCGGTCTGGCACATCCACGGCGGCGAGGTTCCGGCATCCGACATGGTGGTGCCGTTCCAGATGCTGCTGAACCTTGCGTCCGTCGCAGGGGCCAAGGACAAGACGGGGCTATGGGGCTTTATCCGCCGCTATGCCCCCGATGCCAGCCCCGAGACGAACCCCGCGCTGGATCAGGCCGCCGAGTTTGCCGTGCGCTATTTCACCGATTTCGTGGCACCGACCCGCACCTTCCGCGCACCGACTGAGGTGGAGCGCCGCGCGTTGGAGGATCTGGCGGGCCGTCTTGCCGCTTGGGATCAACCCGCCGATGCCGAGGCGCTGCAAACCATGGTCTTTGCCATCGGCCGGGAACACGGGTTCGAGCCGATGAAGGACTGGTTCCAGGCACTGTATCAGGTGCTGCTGGGTGCCGATCAGGGGCCGCGTTTCGGCGGGTTCATCGCGCTTTACGGCGTCGATGAAACCAAGGCGCTGATCGAACGCGCGCTGGCCGGCGAATTGGCGACCGAAGCCACCGCCTGATCCACGACCCTGAAACGTTGCGCGCAGCCCCGTTGCTGCGCGCGCATGGTTAACCGTCGGTTAACGCCAGATCGCCAAATTCCTGTCCGAACGCGCGGCCCAAGGGCTCGCCTGATCTGACAAAGGAGAATTGGCATGGCTGTTGCTGTCGTGGGAAACAAGGCTTTGATGCCGCGCGAATTTCGGGCGGGGCTGAATTTCTGGTCCCGGACCGATGGCACCGCCGGATCGCCCAGTTGGGCTGGACAGGCGAATGTCGCCATCGTCCCGGCGGATGAAGATTTCGGCAGTTGCCTTGAAATCCTGAAGCAGCAAAGCGTGACATCCTTGCGCTATACCCAGCGCACGCCGATCAGCCCCGGCACGTATCTGCGCGTCTCGACCCGGATCAAAGCGATTGCGGGGAACATCCCGCAGGTCAGGATCGCGGCATATGCGGGCAATGCCTCGGGGGGGAATGTCGCGGGGGTCGTGCAAGTCGGGCCGACCGTCAGCATTCCGGGCTATGGCAACGTGGTCGAGGTGTCGGCCATCGTCGGCAGCGGCAGGCGCGACGGTGTGGACATGCCCTGGGGGCGCAACGCCACGTTCGGGCATTTCGGGCTGGACCTGCTGGGCGACAATAACGGATCGGTCCGCATCGAAAATCTGGTGATCGAGGACGTGACGGCGGCGTTTATGCCGGGGATGCTGGACTGGGTTGATGTGCGCGATTTCGGCGCGGTCGGGAACGGCACGGCCGATGACCGTGCGGCTTTTGTCGCGGCGAATGACGCGGCGGGCGGCGGTCAAATCCTTGTGCCGGCGGGGACTTATTTCATCGGCTCGGACCTGAGCCTGAGCGCGCCCGTGCGCTTTGTCGGCACATTGCGGATGCCGCGTGCGGCACGGCTGGCGCTGACCGGCAAGTTCGATTTCGCAAGCTATGCCGCAGCCTTTGGCGACGAGACCGAGGGGTTGAAGCGTGCGATGCAGGCGCTGTTCGGCTTTACCGATCACGCCGTGCTGGACCTGAATGGCCGCGTCGTGCATCTGAGCGAGCCGATCAAGGCTGCCGACTTCGCGCCGGGTCTGACCAGTTTTGCCAACCGGCGCGTGGTCACCAACGGCCAGATTTCGGCGACGCCGGGAACCGCTTGGAACAGCCGCGTCGTCAATTCGGTCGCGAGCTATAACCCGAACCAGCCGCTGATCCTGACCGGCGTCGCCAATGTCGCCAATATCGAGTTGGGCGCGCGCGTCAGCGGCAACGGCGTCGGGCGCGAGGTTTACGTCAACGCCCGCAATATCGGGGCGGGCACGGTTACGCTGTCGCATCCGCTTTATGGCGGGGCCGGGACGCGTAGCTATACCTTTACCCGCGACCGCTATGCTTTCGACTTTTCCGACATGGAGCATCTGAGCCGCTTCAATTTTGACGATGTGGAATTCCTGCTTGAGGGTAATGCCAGCGGTGTGATGCTGGCGATGACAGGTTCGATGAACTGTTTCCGCGACTGTTATTTCACGCGGCCCAAGGATCGCGGCATCACCTCGATCGGGACGGCCTGTCAGGGGATGCTGGTCGATCGTTGTGAATTCCTGTCTGACGAGATGGGTGATCTGGCGCAGAACCGCAAATCCGTCGCGCTGAACGTCAACAACAACGACACCAAGATCCGCCACAGCCGCTTCGTCCGCTTTGGGCATTTCGCAGTGATGAATGGCGGTGGCCACATGATCGAGGGCAATCACTGGTTTCAGGGCGACACCTCGCAGAACGGCGTGCGCTTTGGCGGGTTGGTGCTGACCCAGACCAATGTGCAGACCACGATTACGGGCAATTATATCGACAATTGTTCCATCGAATGGACGAACGAACACGACCCCAAGCCGAATTTCGAGGGGGAGGAATATTCCTTTGGCGGGCTGACGATCACCGGGAACACCTTCCTTGCCTCGGACACGACGCTTGGCTTCAACTGGCTGGTGGTCAAGCCATTCGGTACGGGCCATTTCATCCATGGACTGGCCGTGATGGGCAATGTGTTCAAGTCGCTGAACAAGAAGATCAATCGCGTGGACCGGGTGGATACGACCATCGCGGGCATGGATTACACGCGGATGCGCAACATCCAGTTTCAGGGTAATATGTTCAACGGCGTGCTGACCTATGTCGCAAATCCGGTCGATATCAAGTTCAGTCAGGCCACCGCTGCGAACCGCTGGATGGTGCCGGTCGATGTGGCCTTGCCCTTTGACGGATGGGCCCGCAACGTCGAGGCGCTGGTGGCCACGTCACAGATCAGCAATGCCGCAAACGGCCGGATCAGCGAGATGCCGTGGGTGCAGACCTCGTTGGGGTCGAACCGCAAACAGGTCGCTGTGAACTGGAGCGCGCCCGCACGCGGCGAAATCTCGATGCGGGTCAGGATGGACAGCCCGGATTAATTGGACAAACCCAAGCGAATTCGCCCCCGGTTGCTTCAGGCGGCCGGGGGTTTTGTCATGTCCGCCGCGGTCAGCCGGAACGCACGGCCAAAGCCGCCGTTCAGCTGGCCAGACACCGGCACCAGCCGCCAGAAGCGGAAATCCGGCAGGTCGATATAGATCGTGGCCTTCGGGTCATGGGCCAGCCAGCGCGCCCGCCGCGTGGGATCGGGCGGGGCCGGTTCGGCGCGCGTCAGCATCGACAGCCGCGCATGGGTCATCGCGTCCCCCTTGGTCGCGGCGTCATCTGTGACCAGCAGTCCGGCACGCGGATCGGCGGCAAGCGCGCGGCTATGGGCGGCAAGACCGGAAAGCAGCGCCACCGGAACCCCATCGGGATCAAGTTGCAGCGCGATGCGCGTCACCAGTGGCGTGCCGGTATCCGGGTCCAGCGTCCCCAAAGCGGCGTGACGCATCTGAGCCAGCAGGTTCAGCGCCAATGCGCGGGCTTGGTCATCTGTGGGTCGAATCGGGTCCATGCGCCGCAGATTGATCCGCAGAGGCGGGCGGCACAAGGTGAGGCGGTTTGTGAATTATTTACAAGTTCACCACTTCATCGGTGAAGTAATTTACAAAAATATTGCTATCAGAAAATGGTTTACGACCTGATCCTCGACGTATTAACTTTGTGCCCAATCGGCATCTTCACGGATCGCCGCCGCGTCTTGGGAGAGGGCGCAAGAGCGTAAGATACCGCATAGCGAGTAGAGGAGGCCCGCCATGTCCGTTGATAACACAGCAAAACACCCCATTCCGCCCGGCTTTGAGGATGCTCTGCTGAAGCCTGCGGATTACACGCGGATGTATGACGAATCGATCCGCGATCCTGATGCATTCTGGGCGCGCGAAGGTCGGCGGATCGACTGGATTCACCCGTATTCGGTTGTGAAGAACACCGACTTCACCTTTGGCAAGGTCTCGATCAAGTGGTTCGAGGATGGGATCCTGAACGTCTCGGTCAACTGCATCGACCGGCATCTGCCGACCAAGGCCGAGCAGACCGCGATTATCTTTGAACCCGACGACCCCAAGGCCACCGCCCGCCACATCACCTATGCCGAGCTGTCGGAAAAGGTGAACCGCTTTGCCAATGTGCTGCTGAGCCAGGGCGTGATGCGCGGCGACCGCGTGGTGATCTACATGCCGATGATCCCCGAAGCGGCCTATGCCATGCTGGCCTGTGCGCGGATCGGGGCGGTGCATTCGGTGGTCTTTGCGGGCTTTTCGCCGGATGCGCTGGCGAACCGGATCAACGATTGCGGCGCAAAGCTGGTCATCACCGCTGACACCGCGCCGCGGGGCGGGCGTCGCACGCCGCTGAAATCGAACACCGATGCGGCGCTTCTGCATTGCTCCGACCGGGTGCGCTGCCTGGTCGTCAAACATACCGGCGATCAGACGACATGGATCGAGGGCCGCGATGTCGATGTCCTGAAGCTGATGGACGAAGTCAGCCCGGACTGCCCGCCGCGCCCGATGAATGCCGAAGACCCGCTGTTCATCCTGTATACGTCAGGCTCGACCGGGCGGCCAAAGGGGGTCGTGCATACCACGGGCGGGTATCTGGTCTATGCGGCGATGACGCATAAATATGTCTTCGATTACAAGGACGGGGACATCTTCTGGTGCACGGCGGATGTGGGCTGGGTCACCGGGCACAGTTACATCGTCTATGGCCCGCTGGCCAATGGCGCGACCACGCTGATGTTCGAAGGCGTGCCGACATGGCCCGATGCGGGGCGTTTCTGGGAGGTCTGCGACAAGCATCGCGTGACCCAGTTTTATACCGCGCCGACCGCGATCCGTTCGCTGATGGGTCAGGGCCCGGAATGGGTCGATCGTCACGACCTGTCCAGCCTGCGCGTCCTTGGCACGGTGGGCGAGCCGATCAACCCCGAAGCGTGGGTCTGGTATGACAAGCACGTAGGCAAGGGCCGCTGCCCCATCGTCGATACCTTCTGGCAGACCGAAACCGGCGGGCACATGATCACCTCGATCCCCGGCGCGATCGAGACGAAGCCCGGCTCGGCCACGCTGCCTTTCTTTGGCGTGAAACCCGAAGTGCTGGACCCGGCCTCGGGCCAGATCATCGAAGGCAACGGCGTCGAGGGCGTGCTGGCCATCGCCGACAGCTGGCCTGGCCAGATGCGCACGCTTTGGGGTGATCACCAGCGCTTTATGGAGGCGTATTTCCAGCAATATCCCGGCTATTACTTCACCGGCGACGGCTGCCGCCGCGACGAGGACGGCTATTACTGGATCACCGGGCGCGTGGATGATGTCATCAACGTCAGCGGCCACCGCATGGGCACAGCCGAGGTGGAATCGGCGCTGGTCGCGCATGAGAAGGTCGCCGAGGCTGCGGTGGTGGGCTTTCCGCATCAGATCAAGGGGCAGGGCATCTATGCCTATGTCACGCTGATGAACGGGGTCGAGCCGTCCGACGACCTGAAGCGCGAGCTTGAGACATGGGTGCGCACCGAAATCGGCCCCATCGCCAAGCCTGACCTGATCCAATGGGCGCCGGGCCTGCCCAAGACCCGTTCCGGCAAGATCATGCGCCGCATCCTGCGCAAGATCGCCGAAGACGATTTCGGCAGCCTTGGCGACACCTCGACGCTGGCCGATCCCGGCGTCGTCGACGAATTGATCGAGAACCGCATGAACAGGGCTTGATCGACCGCGCGGCAGGGTATCCCGCCGCGCGACAAGGGGAGGCCGCGCCCGGAGGGGGAGTTCCGGGCGGGGAGAGGGAAAAGCCGTCCATAAGGGCGGATCAAGCGCATCAGGAAGCCTGCATCGTTTTCGACACCCGTCGGAACCGACCGGCCCCATGATGCCGATCAACGGCCAGTGCAGGCTGGCTTTCAGGGGAGGAAACCCATGGCTTACAACACGACGGATGTCGGAGAGGTGCGCTCGCGCCCGATGACGCCCGAGGAAAAGAAAGTCATCATCGCGTCGTCCGCAGGGACGATCTTCGAATGGTATGACTTCTACCTTTACGGTTCGCTGGCGGCGATCATCGGCGCACAGTTCTTCACCGCTTTCCCGGAAGCCACGCGCAACGTCTTTGCGCTGCTGGCATTTGCGGCGGGCTTCATCGTGCGGCCCTTTGGCGCGCTGGTCTTCGGATCGCTGGGCGATCTGGTGGGCCGGAAATACACCTTCCTCGTCACCATCCTGATCATGGGCATCTCGACCTTTCTGGTCGGTTTGCTGCCGGGTTACGCTAGCTGGGGCGTTGCCGCGCCGATCATCCTGATCGTGCTGCGCATGTTGCAGGGCTTGGCGTTGGGTGGCGAATATGGCGGTGCTGCGGTCTATGTGGCCGAACATGCACCCGCCAACCGCCGTGGCTATTACACCGCATTCATCCAGACCACGGCCACGCTGGGCCTGCTTTTGTCGCTGATCGTCATTCTGATCGTGCAGGGCTACGTGAACGCGAATTACCCGATGGTCGGCGTCGTCGATCTGCAGGGTGCGCCCGTCATGGGGCCGGACGGTCAGCAGACCATGATCACCGCCTTCAACAGCTGGGGCTGGCGGATTCCGTTCCTTGGCTCGATCTTCCTGCTACTGATTTCGCTGTATATCCGCCTGCAGATGGAGGAATCCCCCGCCTTTACCAAGATGAAGGAAGAGGGTCGCGCCTCGAAAGCACCGATGCGCGAAGCGTTCGGCAACTGGAAGAACGGCAAGATCGCCCTGATCGCGCTGTTCGGCCTGACCGCCGGTCAAGCCGTGGTCTGGTATTCGGGCCAGTTCTACGCGCTGTTCTTTGTGCAGAACGTCGTCAAGGTGGACAGCTTCAGCGCTAACGTCTTTGTGGCATGGTCGCTGATCCTTGGCACGGGCGGGTTCCTGTTCTTCGGCTCGCTCTCGGACCGGATCGGCAGGAAGCCGATCATTCTGGCGGGCTGCCTGCTGGCGGCGCTGACCTATTTCCCGGTGTTCGAGCATCTGACCCGCACGGCGAACCCTATGCTGTATCAGGCGCAGCAGACCCCGGTCACGGTGACCCATGCGCCGGACGATTGTTCGTTCCAGTTCAACCCGACGGGCACCGCCAAGTTCACCTCAAGCTGCGACATCGCGAAAGCCTCGTTGGCCAAGGCTTCGGTCAATTATACCTCGGCCGAGGCTGAGGGCGTCACCACCGTCACCGTGGGCGATACCGTGATCCCGTCCTATGACGGGGCGGCGCTGACGGGCGATGCGCTGGCGGCGGAAAAGGCGCGCTTCGACGGCGCGGTGACGGCGGCGCTGGGGCAGGCGGGCTATCCGCTGGCTGCGGGCGACAACACCACGGTCGCCAAGGCCAGCCACTTCTTCGACATCTTCACCGGCCAGAAGCTGATGATCGTCATCACGCTGACCTATCTGATCCTGCTGGTGACGATGGTTTACGGCCCGATCGCGGCGGCACTGGTCGAACTGTTCCCGACCCGCATCCGCTATTCCGGCCTGTCCTTGCCCTATCACATCGGCAATGGCTGGTTCGGGGGACTGCTGCCCGCGACCGCCTTCGCGATCTCGGCGCAGACCGGCAATATCTATGCGGGGCTGTGGTATGCGATCGTCGTCGCGCTGATGACGGTGGTGATCGGCACGATCTTCGTCCCGAACGGCACGCATAAGAAAGACATCTTCGCCGAATGACGGCGCAGGCCGGGCCCTGTCGCGGGGCCCGGCATCACCTTCGGAGGCCGCCATGGCGCATATCCTGATCGTCGAGGACGAGGACAATATCGCCGTCGCGTTGGAATTCCTGCTGGCCCGCGCAGGTCATAGCCACAAGCGCCTTGCGACCGGCGCGGGCGCGCTGGACGAAATCCGGGGCAACCGCCCCGATCTGGTGCTGCTGGACATCATGCTGCCCGACATTTCGGGCTATCAGATCATTCAGGCGCTGCGCGCCGATCCCGGCCTGCAAGATGTGCGCGTGCTGATGATGACCGCGCGCGGATCGGTGGTCGAACGCAAGAAGGGTCTGGCGCTTGGCGCAGACGGCTTTATCGCCAAACCCTTTGAACTTGCCGAATTGCGGGCCGAGATGAGCCGCCTGCTGGGCGCCGCCTAACCGGCTTTTGACAATTCCTCGGGGCGCAGGGCGCCGGGGAAATGGCAGGCGGTCAGATGGCCACCGCCCTGCAGTTCGGGCCGCTCGGTCGCGCAAAGGGCTTCGGCACGCGGGCAGCGCGTGCGAAAGACGCAGCCGGACGGCGGGTTCATGGGCGAGGGCAGTTCGCCCCGCAGCGGGATGATGCGCTTGGCGCGCTCAAGCACCGGATCGGGCACGGGAACCGCCGACAGCAGCGCCTGCGTATAGGGGTGGCGCGGGTCGGCATATAGTGCCTCGGCCTCGGCCAGTTCCATGACACGGCCCAGATACATCACCAGCACGCGGTCGCTGATATGTTTTACCACTGACAGGTCATGCGCGATAAAGATCAGCGCCAGCCCCAGATCGCGCTGCAAGTCGCCCAGCAGGTTGATCACCTGCGCCTGAATCGACACGTCCAGCGCCGAGACGGGTTCGTCGCAGATCACCAGCTTGGGTTCGACGATCAGCGCGCGGGCGATGCCGATGCGCTGACACTGCCCGCCGCTGAATTCATGCGGATAGCGGTTGATCTGGTTGGGCAGCAGGCCGACGCGGTCCATCATGTCCTTGACCCGGAGGCGGATTTCGTCGCGGCCAAGATCCTTGCGATGGGTCAGCAGGGGTTCCGCGATGATCTGGCCCACGGTCATGCGCGGATCAAGGCTGGCCAGCGGGTCTTGGAACACCATCTGGATTTCGCTGCGGTATTTCAGCATCCGGCGCGGCGAAAGGCCGATCAGGTTCGTGCCGTCCTGCCAGACCGCGTGGCCGCTGGCCGGAACCAGACCGATCAGCGCGCGCGCCAGCGTGGATTTGCCACTGCCGCTTTCGCCCACGACGCCCAAGGTTTCGCCCGGCATCAGGGTGAAATCGACGCCGCTGACGGCTTGCAGGACACGCGGCTTCTGGAACAATCCCTGCGCGGGCAGTTCAAAACGGACACGCAGGTCGCGGGCGGTCATCAGGGGCGTGGTCATGGCTGGACCTCCTCGATCGCGGCGGGTTCGGGCAGGTCGGGCTGCGGAGGTGGACCTTGGCGCAGCGCGGATAACGGCGCGTGGCAGGCCCGTTCGCGGTCCACCGCAAACTGCTCCAGCGGCGGCATGGCTTCGCAGACCGGCATGGCATAGGCGCAGCGCGGCGCGAAGGGGCAACCGGGCGGCGGGTTCGTCATGTTGGGCGGGCTGCCGGGGATGGCCGAAAGCTGATCGCCCTTCTGATCGACGCGCGGGATCGCGGCCAGCAACCCTTGGGTATAGGGGTGCGCGGGGACGGCAAAGATCGGCTCGACCGGGGCGCGTTCCATGATGCGGCCGCCATACATGACCATGACGCGCTCGCACGACCCGGCCACCACGCCAAGGTCATGGGTGATCAGCACCATAGCCATGCCGAAATCGCGTTGCAGATCGGCCAGCAGCTCCATGATCTGGGCCTGCACGGTCACGTCCAGCGCCGTCGTCGGTTCATCCGCGATCAGCAGGTCCGGGCGGCACAAAAGCGACATCGCAATCATCACGCGCTGCCGCATCCCGCCGGAAAATTCATGCGGATAAAGCCCGATCCGGCCCCGCGCATCGGGGATTTTCACTGCGTCCAGCATCCGCACGGATTCCACCAATGCCTGCCTGCGCGAGATGCCCTTGTGCAGCACCAGCACCTCGGCCATCTGGTCCGAGACGCGCATGTAAGGGTTCAGGCTGGTCATCGGGTCTTGGAACACCATCGCGATCTTTTCGGCGCGGATGCGGTTCAGCACGCGCGGGCTGGCGTTCAGGATCTCGGTCCCGTCGAACTGGACCGAGCCGGTGGCCCGCCCATTGCGGGCCAAAAGCCCCATGATCGAAAACGCCAGCTGCGACTTGCCACTGCCGCTTTCGCCGACGATGCCCAGCGTCTGGCCACGCTGCACGTCAAGGTTGATGCCGTTGACGGCGCTGACCTCTCCGTCCGTGGTGGCGAAGCGCACGTTCAGGTCGCGGATTTGCAATAGAGCCATGTCAGCGATCCTTCGGGTCCAGCGCATCGCGCAAACCGTCGCCGACGAAGAAAAAGGCAAACAGCGTGATGCAAAAGAAGAACAGCGGGAAGGCCAGCTGCCACAGCGTGCCATAATTCATCGTGCCCGCACCTTCGGAAATCAGCGCGCCCCACGAGGTCAGGGGTTCCTGCACGCCAAGCCCCAGAAAGCTGATGAAGCTTTCCGACAGGATCATCAACGGCACCAGCAGCGTGGCGTAAACGGCGACCACGCCAAGGATGTTCGGGACGATATGGCGCAGGATGATCTTCCAGGCGGGCACGCCGGTGGCGCGCGCGGCCTCGATAAATTCGCGGTTCTTCAGGCTCAGGGTCTGGCCGCGCACGATGCGCGACATGTCTAGCCACGAAATCAGGCCGATGCCCAGAAACAGCATGGTCATGGACCGGCCGAACATCACCAGAAGCAGGATCAGCACGAACATATAGGGGATAGACATCAGAATATCGACCAGCCGCATCATCACCGCATCGGTGCGGCCCCCGACATAGCCCGCCGTCGCGCCGTAAAGCGTGCCGACGATGACGGCGATGCCCGCGCCGATCAGGCCGACCATCAGGGACACCTGCGTGCCCTGCACGGTGCGCGAAAACAGGTCGCGCCCCAGATCGTCGGTGCCGAAGTAATGGCCGTTGGCAAAGCTTGGCGCGCCAAGCTGGGCGGCCTGTCCCATGACGGCAAAGTCCATCTCTTCATTCGACCATGCGGCCAGTTGATTGCCAAAGATCGCGAACAGCGCCACCAGGATCAGCACGAACAGGCTGACCATCGCGGCCTTGTTGCGGCGAAAACGGCGGCGGGCATCGGCCCACGGGCTGCGGCCCCGAACCTCGGGCTCCGCCAGACGGGCGGCAAGCGAGCGCATTTGCTGGGTGTCGACCATGGCATCAATACCTGATCTTGGGGTCGATCCATGCGTAAAGCACATCGACGATGAGATTGAAAAGGATGGTCAGCGCACCGACAAGGATGGTGATCCCCATCATCACGGCATAGTCGCGATTCAGCGCCGAATCGACGAAGCTGCGCCCGATCCCCCCGGTCGAGAAATACATGTCGATCACCACCGATCCGGTGATCATGGTGACAAAGGCCGGACCCAGATAGCTGATGACCGGCAGCAGCGCGGGTTTCAGGCCGTGGCGCAGGATCACCTTGCTTTCCGGCAAGCCCTTGGCGCGGGCGGTGCGGATGTGGTTCGAGCCCAGCACCTCAAGCATGGACGAACGGGTGATCCGCGCGATCGAGGCCATGAAACTGGTGGACATGGCGATGACTGGCATGATCCAGAATGCGGGACCGCCCCAGCCGCCGCCGGGCAGCCAGCCCAGCCACAGCGTAAAGATCAGCACAAGGATCGGCGCCATGACGAAGTTCGGCAGCACCTGCGCGCCAATGGACAGGCCCACGGCGCAATAGTCCAGCCACGAATTCTGCCGGATCGCTGCGGTCACGCCCAGCGAGACACCGACCACAACCGCCAGCACGAAAGATATGGCACCATAGGTCAGCGTCACCGGGAAACCGGCGGCGATGATCTGATTCACGCTGCGGTCGGGATAGACGAAGCTTGGCCCGAAATCGAAATGCGCGACGATGCCCCAGATGTAGTTCAACATCTGACGCCATAGCGGGTCATCCAGCCCGTATTTCGCATTCAGGTTCGCAAGCACCTGCGGCGGCAGGGCGCGTTCCTGCGTGAACGGACCACCGGGGGCCGCGTGCATCAACAGGAAGGAAACGACGATCAGCAAAAGCAGCGTCGGAATGGCGACGGCCAATCGCCTTAGGATAAAGCCGAACATGTGCAGGTTCCCAATCGGTGCCGGACTTGTTCAGGGGGCGACGCAAGGGCCGCCCCCGATCATGCATCACTTGGCGATGCGGTAGATGTCCTTGGCGTACCAGTCGTTCATCACGTTTTCGGTCGAAAGACCTTTGATGTCGTCGCGGATCATATCAACCTTGGAATATTGATAGATCGGGACGATGGGCATATCGGCGGCCAGGATTTTTTCGGCCGCGGTATATTGCTCGTTCGGATCGGCGGACGCCTTGGACTGGTCCATCAGCTTGTCGAATTCGGCGTTGGAATACTTGCCGTAATTCATGCCGGTCGTGCGGAAGAAGTCCAGGAAGGTCGAGGCTTCGTTGTAATCCGCACACCACGCATAGCGCGCCATTTCGAAGTCCTGCGACTGCATACGGTCGGTATGCACCTTCCATTCGACATTGTTCAGCGTCAGCTGCACGCCAAGCGCCTTGTAGAACTGCTGTGCGGCCACCGCGATCTTCTTGTGGTTTTCGTCGGTGTTATAAGTCAGCGTCAACTTCAGCGGATTGTCCGGGCCGTAACCGGCCTCGGCCAGCAGCGCCTTGGCTTTTTCCAGACGCTCGGCCTGCGACCACGCGGCATAGTCGATTTCGGGCATCTTGAAGCCCTCGATCGCCCAATGGGTCCAGTTATAGGCCGGTTTCTGGCCACCTTGCAGGATCTGGTTCACCACGATGTCGCGCTGCATCCCATAGGACAGCGCCTGACGCACGCGGGCATCCTTCAACGCCTCGGGGCCTTTCTCGCTGAGGTTCAGCAGATAGCCATAGGTGCAGGAATAGGGGATCGAAATCGCCTGATCGGGGGATTCCTGTTTCAGGCGCGGATATTGGCCTGCCGGGATCTGCACGCGGTCAAGCTCTCCGGCCTGATAGCGGGTCAGGGCGACGTTGTTGTCGTTTACGGTCAGTCCCTTGATATGTTCCATGACCACATTGGCCGCGTCCCAGTAATTGGGGTTCTTGTCCATGCTGATCTGAACGCCAAGATCGTGGCTGGTCAGGACATAGGCCCCGTTGCCGACCAGTTTGCCGGGCTGGGTCCAGTTGTCGCCCTCGGCCTCGATCACCTTTTGCGGCGTCGGGAAGGTCGAGGCATGCGTGACCATTTTCGGGAAATAGGGGGTAGGGGCGGTCAGCTTGACTTCCAGCGTGTGATCGTCGGTCGCCTTGACGCCCAACTCCTCGGGCTTCTTTTCGCCCTTCACGACGGCAGTGGCGTTTTCGACGTTCATCAGCTCGATGAACCATGCATATTCCGAAGCCGTCTCGGGGTTGGCCAGACGCTGCCACGCATAGACGAAATCCTTGGCGGTCAGCGGGTCGCCGTTCGACCATTTCGCATCCGGGCGCAGGTGGAACGTATAGGTCAGCTTGTCATCCGACAGGTCGAAGCCGGTGGCAACACCGGGAATGGGTGCGCCTTTGGCGTCTTCGTTCAGCAGCCCTTCGAACAGCTGGCGGATGATGTCCGAGCCTTCGACATCTGTGTTCTTCTGCGGGTCGGCGGTCTTGATCGCGTCCAGCAGCCAGAAGGTATAGCTTTGGTTTTCGGCCAGTTTCTCGCCCTCGGCGGGCTGGACGGCAAAGGCCGGGGCGGCAATGCCAAGGCACAGCGCCGAGGTCAGAAGCAGACGGGACATGGGGCACCTCTCTGATGTTTTCATTGGCGCATTCGTGGTATGGAACCGCGCGCGCATACGCAAAGCTGCCGTGAAATCTGTCAGGCAGCAAGGCCAGATTGTCGCTTTCTATGCTGCGCCGGTTGTGAAACAAGACCAAAATGACCCTTGCCCCACGTATCACCATGGTTACCGGAGGCGCCCGTTCGGGCAAGTCTTCCTTGGCGGAATCAATCGTTTCCGGCATCGGCGGCGCGCGCATCTATATCGCCACGGCGCAGGCGTGGGATGACGAAATGACGCAGCGTATCAAACTGCATCAGGACCGCCGCGACGGCTGGATCACCATCGAAGAACCGCTTGATCTGTGTGGCGCATTGCAGCGCACGGATGGGCAGGGCGTGCGGCTGGTCGATTGCCTGACCCTGTGGCTGGCCAATCTGGGCGACGGTGCGGGACCGCAGGTCGAAGCGCTGTGCGATGCGCTGAACCGCCAGAAAAGCCCGGTGGTGCTGGTCACGAACGAGCTTGGTCTGGGCATCGTGCCGGAAAATGCGCTTGCACGACGCTTCCGCGACCAGCATGGCTGGATGAATCAATCGGTGGCCCGCATCGCCGATCAGGTCTGGATGGCCGTCAGCGGTTTGCCGCTGCGCCTGAAACCGCAAAGAGAGACGCCTTGAAGCAATTCGACGAAGCTGCCGCCACTGCCGCCCGCAACCGTCAGGCCGAACTGACCAAGCCCCCCGGATCGCTGGGGCGGCTGGAAAGCCTTGCCGTCTTCATGGCGGGCTGGCAGGGAACGGCGCGCCCCCGGATCGAGACGGCGCAGGCGTTGGTCTTTGCTGGCAATCACGGCGTCACAGCGCAGGGCGTGAACCCCTTCCCGGTCGAAGTCACGGCCCAGATGGTCGCGAATTTCGAAAATGGCGGGGCGGCGATCAACCAGCTGTGCCGTCTGGCAGGCGCGGATCTGCAGGTTATTGCGCTGGATCTTGACCGACCCACGGCGGATTTCACCCAAGGGATGGCGCTGGAGGTGCCCGATCTGGTCGCCTCGATCCAGACGGGCAAGAATGCGGTGAACCCGGATGCCGATGTGATCGTGCTGGGGGAAATGGGCATCGGCAATTCGACCGTCGCCGCAGCCCTTGCCGCCGCGACCTTTGGCGGTGTGGCCGAGGATTGGGTCGGCCCCGGCACTGGCGCGGACGACGAAATCATGGCCCGCAAGATCGCTGCTGTGAACACGGGTCTGAAACGGCACAAGGGCGCGGCCACTGCCGCCTCGATCCTTGGCAGCTATGGCGGGCGCGAACAGGCCGCGATCTGCGGCGCGGTGATCCGGGCGCGGGAGCTGGGCATCCCGGTCATTCTGGACGGCTTCATCTGCTCGGCCGCAGCAGGGGTGTTGCTGGTTAACGATCCCGATGCGCTGGCCCATTGCCTGATCGGCCATGAAAGCGCCGAGCCGGGGCATCGCCGCCTGATCGCCGTGATGAAAAAGGAACCTGTGGTAGGGCTGGACATGCGGCTGGGCGAAGGCTCGGGCGCGGCGATTGCGCTGATGATCCTGCGCGCGGCACTGGAATGCCACAACGGCATGGCGACCTTTGCCGAGGCTGGAATTGGCTGAGCCCAGCCGCGAATTCGCGACTGCGCTGGTCTGGCTGACCCGCCTGCCGATGCGCCGCGTCATCCCCGTCCCGCTGGCGCGTGCGGTCTGGGCGTTTCCCCTCGTCGGGTTGGTCGTGGCGCTGTTGGGCAGCGTGACCCTGATCGTGGCCGATGCCCTAGCGCTGTCCGATATGGTCGCGGCGCTGCTGGCGCTGGCGGTCATGGCGCTGGCGACGGGTGCGCTGCACGAAGACGGGCTGGCCGATTACGCCGATGGCTGCGGCGGCGCCACGCGCGAGCGTGCATTGGCGATCATGCGCGATTCGCGCATCGGAAGCTATGGTGTGCTGGCGCTGATCTTTTCCGTGGGGCTTAAGGTCGCGGCGCTGGCTGATACGGATCAAGCAGCGCTGGCGCTGATCGCTGCCGCTGCGTTGTCGCGGGCGGGCATGGGGGCTGGTTTGCGCTGGTTGCCACCTGCGCGCAGCGACGGTCTGGGCAGGCTGGCAGGCCGCCCGACCACAGGCGCGGTCTGGACCGGGCTGGCCATCGGCGCGGCGCTTGCGGCGCTATGCGGCTTTGGTGCGGCGGTTCTTGCAGTTCTTGCCTGCGGCACGGCGCAGGCGCTTGTCGCCAGAAACGCCCGCCGTCGATTGGGTGGACAGACGGGCGATGTGCTGGGCGCAATGCAACAGGTGGGCGAGGTCGCAGCGTTACTTGCACTTTCCACAGTGCTATAGGGACCGCTGCTTGACGGAATCAACGCTTCATTCATAACTTTCCCCTATCAACGACCGGAAAACCGGCGATCCGCCTGAGGAGGGCGGCTAAATAGCTAGGGAGGTGACTGGCATGAACGCCCTGTTGGGCCTGTCACGCGGGATCGACCGCGTGAATACCTTTATTGGACAAGCGGTGACATGGCTGATCCTTGTCGCCGTTCTTGTCAGCGCGGGCAATGCCGTGGTGCGCAAGGTGATGAATACGTCATCGAACGCTTGGCTGGAGCTGCAATGGTATCTGTTCGGCGCGGCGTTTCTGGGTGCCGCAGCCTATACGCTGAAGGAAAACGAACATATCCGCATCGACATCATCTATGGGATATGGCGCAGGCGCAGACAGCACTGGATCGACCTGATCGGCCATGTGCTGTTCCTGATGCCCTTTATCACGCTGATGATCTGGCTGCTGATCCCGTGGGTGATGCGCAGCTATCATAGCGGAGAGGTTTCTACCAATGCGGGCGGGCTGGTTCTGTGGCCGGCCAAGGCCATGCTGCTGGCCGGTTTCATCATGCTGTTCTTTCAGGGCATATCGGAAATCGTCAAGAAAATCGCGGTGATGCGCGGCATAATCCCCGATCCGAACCCGTTCGTTTCAGCGCATGAGGCTGCCGCGCTTGAGGGCGAGGCGATGGCGCGCGACATGGAAGCCGCGCTTGACGATGATACCAAGACGGAGCCGCGCAAATGATGATCTTCATCGCGCAGAACATGGCGCCGATCATGTTCGCCTCGCTCGTGATGTTTTTGCTGTTCGGCTATCCGGTGGCCTTCGCGCTGGCCGCAAACGGGCTGCTGTTCTTTATCATCGGGGTCGAGCTTGCACCGCTTTCGGGCGGCACGATCAACCTGTCCTGGCCTTTGCTGAACGCCATGCCCGAACGCTTATGGGGGGTGATGTCAAATGAGACATTGCTGGCCATTCCGTTCTTTACTTTCATGGGCATCCTGCTGGAAAAATCCGGCATGGCCGAGGATCTGCTCGACACCGTGGGTCAGCTTTTCGGGCCGATCCGGGGTGGTCTGGCCTATGCCGTGATCATCGTCGGCGCGCTGCTGGCGGCGACCACCGGAGTCGTTGCGGCATCGGTGATTGCGATGGGGCTGATCTCATTGCCGATCATGTTGCGCTATGGCTATGACCGGCGCATCGCATCGGGGACCATCGCGGCCTCGGGCACGCTGGCGCAGATCATTCCGCCCTCGTTGGTGCTGATCGTGCTGGCCGACCAGTTGGGGCGGTCGGTGGGTGACATGTATGCAGGTGCGCTGTTTCCGGGTCTGGTGCTGACCGGGCTGTATATGCTGTATATCTTTGTCACGTCGATCCTGAAGCCTGCCTCAGTCCCGGCACTGCCGCCCGAGGCGCGGACGCTGGGTTCGGGCGTCATGTCGCTGCTGGTCGCGCTGCTCGTCACGGCGGCAATCGGCTGGTTCGCCTTTCGCTGGCTTTATCCCACGCACGGCAAGGATGCCGACATTCTGGCCCCCGCGCTGGCCATCATCGCGGTCTATGTGGCGGCCCTGCTGGACAAAAGCCTGAAGACCAACCTGATGTCGCGGTTGGCGCAGCAGGTCATCATCGTTCTGATCCCGCCGCTTGCACTGATCTTTCTGGTGCTGGGCACGATCTTTCTTGGCATCGCCACGCCCACCGAAGGCGGCGCGATGGGCGCCGTCGGCGCGCTGTTGCTGGCCGCGATGAAAGGGCGGCTGAACTATGACGTGATCCGGCAGGCATTGCTGGCCACGACCCGGCTGTCGGCCTTTGTCATGTTCATCCTGATCGGTGCGCGGGTCTTTTCGCTGACATTCTATGGCGTCAACGGCCATATCTGGGTCGAGCATCTGCTGACCTCGTTGCCGGGGGGCGAATACGGCTTTCTGATCGCCGTCTCGATCCTGGTGTTTCTGCTGGCCTTCTTTCTCGATTTCTTCGAGCTGGCCTTTATCATCGTGCCGCTGTTGGCCCCTGCGGCGGAATCGTTGGGGATCGACCTGATCTGGTTCGGCGTCTTGCTGGGCGTCAACATGCAGACCAGCTTCATGCACCCACCATTCGGCTTTTCGCTGTTCTTCCTGCGATCCGTCGCGCCCAAGGTCGCGTATAAGGACAAGGTGACGGGCCGCATGATGGAGCCGGTGACGACGGGTCAGATCTACTGGGGCGCGGTCCCCTATGTCTGCATCCAGCTTGTCATGGTCGGCATCGTGATGGCTTTTCCGGGGCTTGTCATGCATTACAAGGGCCCGCCCATCGATACCACCAACGTCACGATCGAAATTCCCGAGACGCAGGGACTTGGCGGGCTGGGCGGTCTTGGCGATCCGTTTGGCGCACCTGCCAGTGGCGATGCGCCAGCGGCTGGCGACCTTGGCGGATTGGGCGGCGTGCCGGATTTCGGCGGCGGCACGGCCCCGGCGCCGGATGCGGCACCTGCGGCACCCTCGGGGGGATTGGATCCATTATCGGGTCCGCCACCGGGGCTGGGCGCGCCTGCAAACTGAATGAAAGAACCGCCGCGATCATCTCGCGGCGGTTTTGTTTCTGTCAGCGGCGCTTACAGGGTCTTGTTGCGCTGTTGGATCATCATGAAGGTATCGAACGTGTATTCGGCGGTCTGGTTATACAGATACCAGTTCGCACGCGCTTCCTTGATGGAATCCCAGATTTTCTTGAAGGCCGGATTCGACCCCTCCAACTCGGCGTAAACTTCGTTGGACGCCTTGTAGCAGGCATCCAGCACCTCTTGGCTGAAGGGGCGAAGCTGCGCGCCAGCCGCAACCAGTTCCTTCAGCGCGATGGGGTTCAGGTGATCGTATTTCTGCAGCATATCGGCATCCGCCGCACGGGCCGCCGTATGCAGCAGGGCTTTGTAATTATCGGGCAGCTCTTCATACTTGGCCTTGTTGAACAGGAAGTGGACGGTTGGACCGCCTTCCCACCAGCCGGGATAATAATAATAAGGTGCAACCTTGAAGAAGCCCAGTTTCTGGTCGTCATAGGGGCCGACCCATTCCGATGCGTCGATCGTGCCCTTTTCCAATGCGGGATAGATGTCACCGCCGGCAATCTGCTGGGGCACCGCGCCCAGACGGCTCAGCACTGCGCCGGCAAACCCACCCACACGGATCTTAAGACCCTGCAGATCGGCCACCGTCTTGATTTCCTTACGGAACCAACCGCCCATCTGGGCGCCGGTATTGCCGCCCGGCAGACCGAACAGGTTATATGTCGCAAGGAATTCGTTGAACAGATCAATGCCGCCGCCATAATATTGCCAGGCGTTATGCGCCCGCGCGGACAGCGCGAACGGCACGGCTGCCCCCAATGCGAAGGTCGGATCCTTGCCCCAGCTGTAATAGGCCACGGTGTGGCAGGCTTCGACCGTGCCGTCGCTTGCGGCGTCCTGCGCCTGCAAACCGGGGACAATCTCACCCGCGGCAAAGACCTGAAGCTGGAACTTGCCGCCGGTCGCCTCGGACAGGTATTTCGACAGGGTTTCGGCCCCGCCATAGATCGTGTCCAGCGACTTGGGAAAAGCCGATGCAACGCGCCAGCGCACTTCGGGCATTTCCTGCGCGATTGCGGGTGCGGCAAGCGTTGCCCCCGTCGCGGCCACAGCCCCCCCCAGCGTCGCGCGCGTCAGAAAGCCGCGGCGGCCGAATTCCTTCGATTCCGTCATTGATTCCTCCCGTTGGAACGCCGGAAAACCGGCCCGTTCGCGGCAAGTTTTACACGGGTCCGCAACCCTGTCGAGCGTGGCGTCGCGGCATTTCTGACACGCCGCCTCGCCTTATCTTGTGGTGGCAACTGCGGACTACCCAAGGCTTTCGGGCTTGCCTATACTGGCTGCGGTTCTGACCTATCGGGGGACAATGGATGCGCTGTCCGTTCTGCGGAAATGTGGACACCCAGGTAAAGGATTCGCGTCCTGCCGAAGATAACGTGGCGATCCGCAGGCGGCGTTTCTGCCCGGCCTGCGGTGGCCGTTTCACGACCTATGAACGGGTGCAGTTGCGCGATCTGGTCGTGGTCAAGACCAGCGGTCGGCGCGAGGATTTCGACCGCGCCAAGCTGGAGCGTTCCATCCGCATCGCCATGCAGAAACGCCCAATCGATCCAGAGCGGATCGACCAGATGATTTCAGGCATCGTGCGGCGTTTGGAAAGCATGGGCGATACCGATGTGCCGTCGAAGGTCATCGGTGAGATCGTGATGGAGACGCTGGCCCGGATCGACACCGTGTCCTATGTCCGCTTTGCCAGTGTTTACAAGAACTTCCAGGCAGCCGACGATTTCGACAAGTTCGTGTCCGAACTGCGTCCCGGCGCCGTCGGCGAGTGAACGACGCCCAGCACATGGATCACGCGCTGGGTTTGGCCCGGCGCGGATTGGGCAATGTCTGGCCGAACCCGGCCGTGGGTTGCGTGATCGTGCAGGACGGTCGCATCGTCGGGCGCGGCTGGACCCAGCCCGGCGGCCGCCCCCATGCCGAGGTTCGGGCACTGGCGCAGGCGGGCGATGCCGCGCGTGGTGCCACGGCCTATGTCACGCTGGAGCCGTGTTCACATTTCGGCAAGACCCCGCCCTGCGCCAATGCGTTGATCGCAGCGGGGGTTGCGCGTGTCGTTAGCGCCATGACCGATCCCGATCCGCGTGTTTCGGGCCGTGGCCATGCGATGCTGCGCGAAGCGGGGATCGAGGTGACGACCGGCGTGCGCGAGGCGCAGGCACGCGCCATGCAGCAGGGTTTCCTGACGCGAGTGATGCAGGGGCGGCCGATGCTGACGCTGAAACTTGCGACCAGTTTCGACGGACGGATCGCCACCGCCAACGGCGAAAGCCAGTGGATCACAGGACCGGCTGCCCGCCGCCATGTCCATGCGCTGCGTATGATCCATGACGCGGTGATGGTGGGCGGCGGCACGGCGCGCGCCGATCGACCGGGACTGAACGTGCGCGGCTTTGGATCGGTGCGTCAGCCGGTTCGGGTCGTCGTGTCCTCGGATGTACTGCCGGACCTGCCGCCCGAAGGCGCGGATCATGGGCCGCTTTGGCAGGTCGGTGGCGATCCCGATGCGCTTATGACCGAACTGGGGTCGCGTGGCCTGACGCGCGTGTTTTGCGAAGGCGGCGGGGTTCTGGCCGCCAGTCTGCTGCGGGCCGGGTTGGTCGATCAACTGGTCGGCTATACCGCAGGCGTGGTGCTGGGGGGGGACGGGCGCCCCGCCACCGGCGAATTGGGACTGACCCGATTGGCCGATGCGCCGCGTTTTCGGCTGGTCGAAACGCGGCGCATCGGGCCAGATCTGTTCCATCGCTGGCTGCGCGATTAACGCCGCCAAATCCACGCATAGCTGCTGAAGATGCCCTGCATCTTGGCCAACACGCGGTTCGCGAGTCCCCCCTTGGCCGTGAAACGCGGATCGGACAGGCGCATCAGCGCAATCTCGGGCGGGCAAGGCAGGCGGCTGACCGGATCGTAATAGCGCGGATAAGCGATCAGCGCGGCATGGGCCAGTTTGGGCAGATCGGCCTGCGTCTGCCGCCGGTTGGGCACAGGGCCAAGGTCGCGCGTCAGCCCCCAGCCTGCATAGAACGGCGCGCCCAGCGTGGTGACGGGGATGCCGCGCAGCAGCGCCTCGAAACCCATGGTCGAGGTGATGGTCCACACCTCATCGACCTGTGCCATCAATGCGCTGGCACTGGTCTGCTGGGCCACCACGTCGGCAAGCCGGGCCAGATCATCCGCACCGATCAGGCCGGGACGCAGCCCCGCCTCGACATCAGGGTGGGGTTTATAAATCAGCACGGCATCGGGGTTTTCCGCCCTTGCGCGGGTCAGCAGGGCAAGGTTCGTGCGTTCCGCCCCCGCGCCCAGACGGATCGAGGCGTCATCCTCGACCTGTCCCGGCACGAGAATACGATGACCCGGTGGCAGGTCTGGAACGGCGCCGGCAAGGTTGTATTTCGTGACACCTGCGCGGTTCAGCGCCTTGGCCAGCGCCTGCGCCCGCGCCCCCCCCTGAGGCGGCAGCGGCAGCGCGATGATGCGTTCGAAGCGGCTTTCGCGGGTCGGGTCGTAATAGATGCCCAGATCATCGGCGACAAGCGACAGGGGCGGAACCAGCGCCGCGCCAAGCCCGCGCGAACGGATAAAGCCGTCTTCGACGCGGATCGCGCCGGGGGCTTCATTTGCGCGATTGGCCCATGCCAGCGTTGTGCCCTGCGGCTTGGCGGTAAACCGCACGCCGCGTCCGTTACCGAAGACGCGCGCCATGAAGGGCCGTTTCCACAGGCGCATTCCATAAGCCAGATGTCCGGCATGGTCCTGACGCCATGCCTGCGCCTCGGCCTCCAACTGGCGAACCGCGCCTTCGAAATCGGTCAGGCGGTCGGCGCAGGGATCATACCAGACGGGCGCGATCAGGTGGCTGGCGGCGAACAATGTCTGAATGGTCCGGGGCGCGCGTCGCGGAAAGCCATGCTGATCCTCCGACAGGCCCCAGCCCGCGTAAAACGGCTGGCCAAAGATGCGGGGACGATGCCCGGCGAGCATCGCCTCATACCCCAGTTGCGAAGACATGACATAGATACGCGCCGCGCCAGCCAGCAGAGCCCAAGGCGAGACGGGGCCATCGCAGAATTCGTCACCCGTGCGCAGGTCGTCGCGGGTGAAATGACCGGGACGCAGGCCGGATGCGGTTTCGGGATGGCTGCGGATCACCACGCGCTCGCCGAGGTTTTCGTCCCGCGCGGCTTGCAGCATTGCTGCGAATTCCGCCCGTCCCGCGCCCAGCAGCGACGCATCGCCGCGCGTCTGGTCGATCACCAGCACATAGCCCGGTTTGGGCAGTGGGGTCGTGGGCAGATGCGCGTTGTATTTGGACAGATCCGCTGCGATCAGCCGCGCGATACCCATTTTGGCGGCATCCTGCATGGCGGCAGTCTGCGGCTGCGCGATCAGTCGTTCCAGCAGCGATGGGGTGTCGGGGCGAAAATGCAGGCCGTGCGGATCAAGGATCAGGCCGATAGGTCCGCGTTTGCCAAGCCCCGGCGCGCGGCCGGGCAGGATGGAACGCAGAAAGGCGTCCTCGACCCGCATCAGGCCCGCGCCGCGGCGCATCGCCATGCGTTCACCGCGCCATGCAGTGGGGCTTGCGCCCCAAACTCCGATCAGGTCGTCGGGGCCGGGCAGTCCGATTGTCGGGATCCATCCTGCCAGCGACATGATGCGGCGGATGCGCGGCCTGGTGAAAAAGCCGCCATTGTAAACGAAAAGCCGCCGGGAATCCCCGGCGGCCTCAAGATCGTGCTGCACGCGCTTACTCGAACGTGCGGCTGGTCGTGCCGACATCCGAGGCGGTGCCAAGGATCGACTGAAGCGTTTTCTGCCACTGCACGAAGGGCGCTTCGGTGACATAAACCGTGTCGCTGTCACGGATCACGAAATCGCGCGCCATGAACATGCCGTCGGGCTTGGTCAGGTCCAGCACATAGGCCATCCGCTGTGTGCCGTAGACATCGTTGCGGCCCAGAACGGCGCGGGCGACCGATTGCGGTTCGTCACGCAGGACGAAGACGCCTTTCGGGTCGGCCAGCGTGGTCGAAAGACCGCCCACCATGGCTACCGCTTCGATGGCGTTGATGCTTTCGTTGCCCAAGGGAACCTTGGTCTGACCACCAAGCGCACCAAGCGCGGTAAAGCTGCGCTGGTCTTCCTCGACCAGGATGATGTCGCCCGGACGCAGCGCGATGTCGTTGCGCGAGTTCGAATACAGGTCGCGCAGCCACACTTTACCGCTTGCATTGCCGCGTTTGACGGTCACGACGGAAACCTCGGGCTCGATCGAAACACCGCCTGCGCGCGACAGCATCGAGGACAGCGAACGGGTCGGACGCTCGATCGGGTAGACGCCTTGCGCGTTCACTTTGCCCATGACGGAAACGGTGGCACCGTCACCGGCGACGCGCGTTACCATGACCTGCGGGTCGGGGGTCTGGGTTTCAAGTTTCTGCGTGATGATGCGGCGCAGCTCGTCCGGGCTGTTGCCCGCGGCAAGGACGCGACCGGCATAAGGCACGAAGATGTAGCCCTGGCTGTCCACCTGCAATTCCTGCAGCTGGGTCGAGCTTGCACCCATCGAGGCGAGCAGGCCGTCATCGACGTTTTCCCAGATCGACAGGCCCAGAACGTCACCGGGGCGCACTTCGTCGGCGCCGACCTGACCGGCGCGCTGGAAGTCCGCACCGAAACCATAGGCGGGCGAGAAGTTGGCCGCGCGGTTCACGCGATCATCAACGGTGATGATGTGGCTTGAACCGCCTTTCTCGACCGAACCACTGAAGATTTCTTTCTTGCTGGGACCGGAGCGGGGCAAACCGCAAGCCGAAACCAACACAACAGCACCGATCACGGCGATCTTGCCGATCCGGCGGGCCCAGGAACGGCCTGACGTGACGCCAAAACCGTCGCCGACGCGCGAAAAACTCAATGCGGTCAAATTGTTACTCCTGTCTCTCTCGTCCGAATTCGGCTTTGCCGTATCTTTTGACTGGCAAGTTATCCCAGCATGAATGAAAATTCTATAAATAAGCCAGATGTCATTCTGTATAAGTTTCGAGCTGTTGCCTATATTTCCCACGTCCGGCAACCAACGCCTCATACGGATCTTCGGCGGCCAGCATCATATCGACGACGATACGCAGCGCATGATCGCGTGAACGTTTGGAATAAAAGCCCCCCGGAACCTGACTGCTCTCAAGCAGGAAATCGCGATAAAACCGATAAGCCCATGCATGAGGTGGTTTGGGGTCGTCGAAAAATTCGGCAAGTTGCTGATCGGACACTAATCCTGGCTTGTCGAACACCGCGCGCCCCATTGCCTTGACGGGAAGGCCGCGCCACAGCGCCTGCTGCGCCGAGGTCGAATTGACCGTCACCGTTGCCCGCGCCTGATTAAGAAGCTGCGCCAGCTTGCCGCCGCGCACATAATGGACGCGCGAGGATATGCCCAGTTCATGCGCTTTGCGAATTATCGCCGGTCGGATGCCGCCCCGCCCATCTTCCAGCGGATGCGCCTTGAAAACGATGCGGTGATGACGCGGGGCCGAGCGGGCGAATTCCTCAAGCACCTGATCGGTGAATTCCGACATGCGGGCGAATTCGGAATGCGCCACGAAATTCGAATCATGTTCCAGCTGCATCAGCACCAGAACATAGGGAAAGCCGCCACCCCGCACGGTCGAGGCTTCGCGCCGCTGCGCCAGCATGTCGATGGGCGTCATCAACAGGCGGCGAAAGTTCAGGCGGAATTCCTGAAACACCCCGATCTGACGATGCGTGCGATACCCTTTGTATTGCCGGTTCGCGATCAGCACGAAGAAATGGTAAAGCGCGCCATAGAATTTGTGCTGGCGCATATCGCCCCAGCGTGCTGGCGGGCGGGTCATCTGATCGCCCGCACGCCCGCGCATGGCATTGCGCATCTCTCGCAGGGGGATGCCCATCAGCGCCGAATGCCCGTTCGAGCCACCACGTTCATAGGTGATCCAGAACGGGCGCAGATAACCCTCCTCGAACACGTGAAGCACGATGCCGAAACGCAGTGCGGCTTCGCGGGCGCTGGCGTGGATCGGGCGGACATCGCCGTAAAGCACGATGTCGGTCACGCCCTTTTGCGCAATTATGCGGTCAAGATGGGCGGGCCATTCTTCCGGCGTGCCGGTGTGGCGGATGAAATGCGCCGGATCGGTCCAGAAAAATTCATCCCCGGCGTTGAAGCCCGCACGCCACACGACCGCGCCCGCATCGCGCAGAAGTTTCGCCAGACGGTCGAAGAACGGACCATGCGGACCTTGCAGCATCAGGAAGACGCGCCGTTCGGCAGGACGTGCCGCGATCTCGGCCGGAAGGACCGGCACGGGGGCAGGGGACAATATCGTCACTTCGATCTTTCCATGACGCAGGTCATGGCTCCGGCTCAATCGCTTCGGTTTGATACAATACAGAAAAAAATACTCGGCCCTGTCGCGGATAATGCCGTGCCGCGTGAGGGAATGCATCATATATAAAGGCAAGTCACGGGGTTTCCGGCAACTGCGTGTCATATAGGCTCGGGATTGCTTGAAGAATGCCGTCCAAAGCTCTAGGTCTCGGCGCAGGATTGCGAAATTGGGGGCGGCATGTTCACCGGCATCATCACCGACATCGGCAAGGTCGAAAGCGTTGAAATGCGTGGCGACATGCGGGCGCGCATTGTCTGCGGCTACGACATGGCCGGGGTCGAACTGGGTGCCTCGATCGCATGTGACGGCGTGTGCCTGACGGTCGTGGGCAAGGGTGCGGACTGGTTCGACGTGGACATATCGGCGGAAACGCTGTCGAAAACCAATATCGGCGCGAATGGCTGGGCTGCGGGCAAGCGCCTGAACCTTGAACGCGCGCTGCGCGTTGGGGACGAGCTGGGCGGTCATATCGTGTCCGGCCATGTGGACGGCGTCGCCACCATCGAGGAGATGCGCGACGAAGGCGACAGCACCCGCGTCACATTTGCGGCCCCCGATGCGCTGGCACGGTTCATCGCCGAAAAAGGTTCGGTCGCGTTGAACGGCACGTCGCTGACCGTGAATGAGGTGGATGGCAACCGTTTCGGCGTCAACCTGATCCCGCATACCCAGACCGTCACCACCTGGGGCGATGCGCGCCAGGGCGATGCCGTCAATCTGGAGATCGACACGATGGCGCGTTACGTCGCACGTCTGGCCGAGTTCGCCTGATGGCAGGCATCGGCCATAATGGCGGGCCGGGAACGGGCAGCGGCTACCGCGCCCATTGCTGGACCGTCGCGCGGCGCGAGCTTCTGGGCGCACGCCTGCCCATCGAAGTGGTGCGGATGCAGGTGCGCCGCGCCCGCGATCTGGGGCTGGATTACAAGACCTATGCGGGCGTTCGGGCGACGACCGGGCGCGATCTGGTGGCGTTTCTTTATTCCTCGAACGCGCTTGGGGTCTTTCGTCGCGGCCAGCCTGTTGCGGCCGCTGAAATCGCCCGGATTGCGGCCAGCGCGGCGCAGTCGCATCTTGGCTGCGCGCCGGGCCTGTCGCCCGATGTGCTGGCCCGCCAGATCGGCGCGGCCTCGGGGCGCGATTTGCCGCCATTCGGCGCAAGCTGGTCGCAGATGCGGGATGAGATGAAGACATGGCTGCGTGCGCAGGGTCTACCCGGTGACGCCGTTCTGATGATCGGCGAAACGGCACATGAACATGAGATGATGACGGCGGGCGGTCTGGCAGGTTTCGTCAGCGGACAATCCTTTTTCAAAGGGCCGACCCAGTTTGCAGGAGTTGCGGATGCAGTATGAGAAACCCGGACCCGTCGAGCGTGACTGGTCGGACGTGATCTCGAAAACCGAAGAGATCATCAATGAGGCCCGCAACGGCCGCATGTTCATTCTGGTCGATCACGAAGACCGCGAGAACGAGGGGGATCTGGTCATCCCCGCGCAGATGGCGACGCCCGAGGCGATCAATTTCATGGCGACGCATGGCCGCGGGCTGATCTGCCTGTCGATGCCCGGCGCACGTCTGGACGCGCTGGGTCTGCCGCTGATGAGCGCCAAGAACTCCAGCCGTCATGAAACAGCATTCACCATGTCGATCGAGGCGCGCGAGGGCGTGACCACCGGCATCAGCGCCCACGATCGCGCCCACACGATCGCCGTCGCCATCGACCCGACCAAGGGTGCTGCCGACATCGCGACCCCCGGCCACGTCTTCCCCCTGCGCGCCCGCGAAGGCGGCGTGCTGGTCCGCGCCGGCCATACCGAGGCTGCGGTGGATGTATCACGCCTGGCCGGGCTGAACCCGGCGGGCGTCATCTGCGAGATCATGAACGAAGACGGCACTATGGCGCGTCTGCCCGATCTGGTGGCGTTCGCGCAGAAGCACGGGCTGAAGATCGGCACGATCAGCGATCTGATCGCCTATCGCCGCCGCCACGACAACCTGATCGCGGAACGGGCGCAGCGCCCCGTCCATTCGATCCACGGTGGCGACTGGATGATGCGGGTCTTCGCGGATGAGACATCGGGCGCCGAACATATCGTTCTGACAAAGGGCGATCTGACTGGCGGTCAGCCCGTGCTGGTGCGGATGCACGCGCTGGACCCGCTGCATGACGTGCTGGGCATCGGACGCGAGGATGCGGGCGAATTGTCCGCCGCCATGCGCCTGATAGGGCAGGAAGGTCGCGGCGTCGTCGTGCTTTTCCGTGATCTGGAAACCAAGCTGCCGATTCAGGGCGAGGTTTCGCCGCATGTGCTGCGTCAATACGGGCTGGGTGCGCAGATCCTGTCAGCGCTGGGTCTGTCGGATCTGGTCTTGCTGACCAATTCGGCACCTGTAAAGATCGTCGGGCTTGACGCCTACGGGCTTTCGATCCATTCCACCCGTTCGATTCCGAAAGAGTGAGAGTATGGCCGCCAGCATCGAACACTATCAATTGCCGCTGCCCAAGATCGAAGGTGCCGTGCGTCTTCTGATCGTCGTGGCGCCTTATTACCGCCAGATCGCCGAAGCGCAGATCGCGGGGGCACGGGCGATTGCAGCCGAGGCTGGCGCGACCATCGATCTGGTCGAGGTTCCCGGTGCGCTGGAGGTTCCGACCGCCATCGGCCTTGCTGCGGCGCGCGGTCTATATGACGGCTATGTTGCGCTGGGTTGCGTGATCCGGGGCGAGACGACGCATTACGACACCGTCTGCAACGACAGCTCGCGCGGGATCACACTGCTGGGGCTGCAAGGCCATTGCATCGGCAACGGCATCCTGACGGTCGAAAATTACGAACAGGCCGAGGTCCGCGCTAATCCAGACGGCCAGAACAAAGGTGGCGGCGCGGCAGCGGCGGCCCTGCATCTGATCGCGCTGAAGCGTGGCTGGGAAGCCCGGACGGTCGGCGATTCTGCGTCGAAACCGGATATTATCCGCCTTGCAGGCGAACTTGACGGGCAGCGCGGCGCATGAGCGGGCAGGGCGGAAACCGGCGCAGCCCGGAAGAAAAAGCGGAACGTCAGGCACGCACCTCGGCGGCGCGGCTTTATGCGGTGCAGGCGCTGTTCCAGATGGAGGCTGCAGGCCAGTCCGCCGATCGCGTCATGGTCGAATTCCGCAACTGGCGGATCGGGCGGCTGGACGAGGATGAGGACATGGTTTCGGTCGAGGCCGACATGAACCTGTTCACCCGCATCCTGAACGATGCGGTGAATTGGCAGTCCAAGATCGACCAGGCGACGGATCGCGCCTTGGTGGCGAAATGGCCCATCGACCGCATTGACCCGGTGCTGCGCGCTTTGTTCCGCGCCGCCGGTGCCGAACTGGTCGAGCCGGGCACACCGCCCAAGGTCGTCATCACCGAATATGTCCGCATCGCCCAGTCCTTCTTTCCAGAAGGCCGTGAAGCCAAATTCGTGAATGCGGTGCTGGACCATATGGCCCGCGAAGCAAGACCGGAAGCGTTCTGAAGAGCCACAACGATTTAAAAAGGCCCGGCAATGCGTCCGGGCTTTTTCTATGCTCGGACAACCTTTGCACAGCGCGCATGAACGTGTGCGGGCGTGATTGGTTCCCGCAAAAAGCCAGCTATTTCGAGAATACTGTGGGAGTGGTGCAACAACATCTGTTGCATCCCCATTTCAAGATTCGCCCAAATAATAAGCATGAAAGTTTCTCACCAGGCTTTATTTCCCGCATTTCATGTTTCGTGAGTGCTGCGGTTGCCTATTACCGCCTGATACCGGGTAATAATCTTGATCCGGGCCGCCGATACGTAAAAGTTTCATCACAATTTCACATCGGAAAGATTTCGCCGATGCAACAAAACCACAGCAATCTCACGATTTTGCGAGGCTGCGTGTGATTTCCGCGCCCCTTTATGGGTGCCGGGACGGGGTCTAGGTTCTGCTCATCAGAAATGCTCGTGACCCAAGAAAGACAGGCTGCGGGCATACAAGGTTCAGAAAAAGGACTGACAAGATGAAAGCACTTGCCTATCTCGCTGGCGCAACCGCCCTTGCTGTTGGCTTCTCCTCTCCTGCTTTCGCGCAGTCGGAAACCATGGCTGGTGCAAACGCCACCGGCATCACCGATGTCAGCGAAGCGCAGCGCGATCTGGAACGGGACGTGCAGGACGATTTTGCGCGCTCGGATGACGCCTATCGCTTTGGCACCCCGGATCAGCGTCAGGGCACCTTCGGTTCGGTCGCGCTGTCCTATATCGGTTCGACCGGCAACAGCGAAAATCAGGACTTCAACCTGTCGGGCCGTCTGTCGCACAATCAGGGGCCGTTCTCGCAATCGGTCGGCATCCTGCTTGAGTTCGGCGAAAACAACGCCGGCGACAAGGACACCGAAAAGACCTACGTGATCTACGAAGGCATGTATAACATCAATGACCGTTTCTATGCCTTCGGTCTGGGCCGCCTGGCCACCGACGCGCTGGCCGATGACCCGGTTACGCTGTCGAGCGGCGAAAGCTTTGGTGCGCTGGACGGTCGTCTGAAGCGTGACGCCTATCTGGGCTTTGGTCCGGGTTACCGCGTCATCAACAACGACACCACCGCATGGCGCGTGCAGGCCGCCGTCGGCGTGCGCTATACCAAGGAAGTCGAAGCAGTCGAGGATCCGCTGGATCCCAGCACCGGCACGCTTTCGACCGACTCGAACACCGATGTGGGTTACCTGCTGTCGTCGCGGTTCTACCACCGCTTCAACGACAACGTTTTCGTCACGAACGACACCGACTATCTGACCTCGGATGCGAACGACACGATCACGAACGAACTGGGCGTGAACTTCAAGATGTCGGAAGCCTTCGCGACCCGCGTGTCCTACAAGACCGAATACGTCTCGGACCGCAATATCCGCACCGACAACACGCTGGGCGTGTCGCTGGTCTACGGCTTCTAAGCCGAACTCTCTCATCTCTCTCTCGTAACAAAGGGGGCGGCCTACGGGCCGTCCCTGTCGTTTTACGGGCGGATGATGGGGCGATAAGGCGGCGGGAACCGCAGCAACCGTGGCAGCGCAAGTTTCCCCGAAAGCCTGGATGTCCAGGTGGGAGCCGGGTAACGGAGCCAGGGCCCCGACAGAGCCAGCCCCCTCGGTGAAATTATAGGCCAGTGGAAAAAGTGGCCGCGCACGAGAAGAGCAGAAACCCGCCAGCTCTGATAATTAGGCCGGGGCAGGGTGCTGCGCAAGGGGTCGGGATGCGGCAGGCTTGCGAAATGTTCGCTTTTGGTTCATGTTTCGCGCATGTCGATGCCCGATCCCGTCTTTCCCGCCCCCGAAAAACCCAGCCTTGAAAAGCCCGGCCAACGTCTGACGCGCGGTGTGGCGCGGATGCTGACCAGCCTGGGCCATGCAGCACTGCCCGAATTCGTGCCTGCGGGCGGGCTGCGCGTCGATGTGATCTCGATTTCCCCGAAGGGGGAGATCTGGGTCGTGGAATGCAAAAGCTGTCGTGCGGACTTTGTGTCGGACCGCAAATGGCAGGGCTATCTGGAATTCTGCGACCGCTTTTTCTGGGCTGTCGATTGCGATTTCCCCGATGAGCTTTTGCCCGAGGGCAGCGGTTTGATCCGCGCCGATGACTGGGGGGCCGAGCTGATCCGCATGGCCCCCGAAACGCGGCTGGCCGGGGCACGGCGCAACCGCATCTTGCGTGACATCGCGCGGGTGTCCACCACGCGACTTCTGGCCGCGACCGACCCGATGGGCGTTGTCAGCGGCGCGGTTTCTTAGCTTTGCTGCCCGAACCGCCATCGCCAAGGCCACGCGCGGCTTCGGCTGCGGCCAAAAGTTCCTCAGCGATTTCCTCGGCTTCGTCTGGATCGAAATCCAGCGGCAGATCGACGCCATCGCCTTCGACATAGATTCGCACCATGCCCTGGTCGGTCGGCCCGATCTGCAGATTCGCGGCGATTTCGCTTTGGCTGTTGATGCCCATTTTTGTCCTTCTGCCTTGCGGCTGCATAATTCTGTGAAACTCTGATTACATTGCAGCGGAAAAAGCGGCAAGACGGCCTTGCATCCCCCGTTGGCTGGCGCTAGATACCCGCCAGTGCCGCCTTAGCTCAGCTGGTTAGAGCGCTAGATTGTGGATCTAGAGGTCCCCCGTTCGAGCCGGGGAGGCGGTACCATCACCCAAAAAACTGAACGCTACGGCACGGCCTGAACAGTCGGGCAGGGCGCGTTTTCATGCGCCCCGCGTCCTTGATTTCACTTCGTGCGGACAGAATGGGTGGTTGCCAGAGCCTGCGTCACCGCGGCCTGATCCAGCGGCGCACCCAGGAATTCGAAAAGCCCATCCAATAGCGATGGGTCGGCGATGTAGTCGTCATAATGCACGTGATAGGCGTGATCCGGGTTTTCCTGCGCATAGTGACGAAAGTTTTCGTCGGCGGCGCGGATATGCGTTTCGGACACCTGATGCTTGGCGCGCGCATTGCTGGCAACGACTTCGTCCAGATCGCGGGTATTGATGATAAAGGCGGTCCGGGGGAAGTGCTTGCGAACAAAGCCCAGGAATTTTCCCAGATCGTTGGAATTCATCGTCTGGTAGCGGATTTCCTTGAACCCTGTCAGGCTGCGGCCTTGGGACGGAGGCATGACATTCGCCTTGAACTGCGAAATCAGGCCCGCCTCATAGCTGTCATAATCTATCAGGCTTGCGCCATACCACGGATGCGTCGGCTCGGTGCTGGGGGCACTATGCGCCTGACTTTGCCGAAGCGCCCTGACCGCAAGGAAAAGCACGAAAAGGGCATTGCCGTTTTCACCGCGAATTTCGGCGTCGGGGATCGTGTTCAGCAAACCTTGCAGCAAGGTCGAACCTGAACGGCCATAGGTCATGATAAAGGCGTGGTCGAAATTCAGCATTGTCCCCGTCAGTTCCATCTTGTTGCGATTGGCCCAGCCATACATCAGTTACCCGCGGCTTGGCAGGGTCAAGTTCGCGCCTGAAACGGGCAGGCGGTATCGTGCCCCGATGGTGACTGTTCATGTCGAAGTTTTCCCGCCAACCGCCGGAACAATCCGCAATCTGGGCAGTTTCTATCCCGAACGAAATGTCGATCCCGAAAGGATGGAACATGGCAAACTCTGATACCAACAAAGACCTTCAGGCCGAAGCGCGTCGTGCGGCGGATGATGTGGGCCGTGAAGCCCGTCGCGCTGCGGATGACGTGCGCCACCATGCCCAACGGGCTGCCGACGACGCCGGTGAGGCGCTGGACAATGCACGCGCACGCGGTGCCGAATTCGTCGATACCGCCCGCGAAAAAGGTGCCGAGTTCGTCGAGAACGCGCGCCGTCGCGGCAACGAATACCTGCATGACGCCCGTGCACGCGGCCACGAATATGCCGAACATGCCCGTGACGAAGCCCGCCGCCTGTATCGCGAAGGCGAGCGTCGTGCCGGTGAAGCCGCCGCCTATGCCGAGGATTACTATGACGACGTATCCGGCATGGTGCGCCGCAATCCCGCTCAGGCCCTTGGGATTGCAGCAGGCGTCGGTTTCCTGCTTGGCCTGATCATCGCACGTCGCTGAGCCCGGCATGTTCGCCTATGCCAGAAACATGCAGCTTGCCCTGACGGACAAGCTGCGCCGGGTGGGGCTGGCGTCGGGGGCAGGGGTTGCCATGCTGCTTGGCGCGGGCTTTCTGCTGGCCGCGCTATGGACCTATCTGGCCCATCATCTGGGATGGGGGTCCATGAACGCCTCGTTGGCGATGGGCGGCGTTCTGGTGCTGATCGGGGTGATCCTGTTGATGATGGCCCGCAAGGAACGTCATCGGGCGCCCAGCTCGGAAGAGCTGCGCACCGAGGTGCAGGAGCAGTTGAACCTGTTGGCCAATACGGCCGTCACCCGTGTGTCGGATGCCGCTGATGCGGCACTGGGGCGGGTGTCGGCCAAGGCGGATGAGTTCATGGGCAAAGCCGAAAACCGCGCTCACTCGTTGGCCGACGACCTGAGCTATCGCGCAAACCGGATGGCCGATCATGCAGAGGCGCGGGTCTATTCCGCGACCCGTCATATAGGCGAGGATACGGTGCGCAAGCTGGGCATCCCGCCACAGATCGTCAGCCTTGCAGGGCGCAAGCTGGGTGCGGCGCGTGATGGCGGCATCGGCACCTATGCGCCGCTTTTGGGGGCGTTCGCGGTGGGTATTACGCTTGCCTCGCGGCTTCAGGACTGGCGGCACCGGGATGATGATGCGGATGACGATTTCGACGATGGCTATGACGACTGGAATGATGACGACCAGACATGGCATCGCTGATAGGTAAGCAAAAGGCCCGCCAATGGCGGGCCTTTTTCGATGTCCTGCACGGGGCAGGGATCAGGCGTTCGCCTCGCGGATTTTGTTGGCCGCATCCTTGTCATAGGCGATGCCGGCCTTGTCCAGTAGCTGGTCCAGCTCGCCCGACAGCGTCATCTCGGTCACGATATCGCAGCCGCCCACGAATTCACCCTTGACGTAAAGCTGCGGGATCGTCGGCCAGTCCGAGAAGTCCTTGATACCTTGACGAATATCCGCGTCCTTCAGCACGTCCACGTCACGGTATTCGACATTCATGTAGTTCAGCACGCCCGCCACGCGGCTGGAGAAACCGCATTGCGGCATTTCCTTGCTGCCCTTCATGAACAGCACCACATCTGCAGCGTCGATGGTGTCTTGAATCTTCTGCCGCGTATCGGTCATCGGGGTCTTCCTTTTGCTGTGATTGCGCAGGCTCTGCGGCCAGTCTGGCCTGCATCCGGCGCGGTAATCCTGTGGCTATTCCGGCGCCTTTGTGGTCAGCGCCAGCGCATGCAGTTCGCCATTCGGACCGTCCATCTTGCCGCGCAGCGCCGCATAGACCGCGCGCTGCTGCTGAACGCGATTCAGCCCGCGGAAGCTCTCGTCGATCACCTCGGCGGCATAGTGGTTGCCGTCGCCTGCAAGATCGGTGATCGAGATGCTCGCCTTGGGGAAGGCTGCGCGGATCAGCGCTTCGATGTCCTGGGCTTCCATCGCCATGGGCGGGTCCTTTCTGGTTTCCTTCTGATGTAAGGGAAGCCCCGGTCCGCCGCAAGATCGCCGCCGGAAACCAAGGCGTTCTGTGCCGCAATTCCGACAGCGGATGACGCGGGCGCATTTGACGGGCATAATCGACCACGCCGCCGGAACAACTCGGAGCCATGACATGAAACCCGTGATCACTGCGTTCGAGGCGTCCCCGGATGGCGGTCAGGGTCTTGCCCGCGACATGCGCGTCCGCTGGGCGCTTGAGGAGGTCGGCCAGTCCTATGACGTCCGGCTGCTCTCATTCGCCGCGATGAAGGCTCCGGCGCATCTGCGGCTGCACCCGTTCGGCCAGATCCCGACCTATGAAGAAGGCGATCTGCAGCTGTTCGAATCCGGCGCGATCGTGCTGCACATCGCGCAGAAGCATCGGGGGCTGCTTCCGACCGAGGAGAACGCGCGCGCCCGCGCCATCGCATGGATGTTTGCCGCCCTGAACAGCGTCGAGCCGCCGATCTTTGACCACGACATCGCCATGATCATCGATCAGGACAAATCATGGCACCACGACCGCATGGTGGTGGTCGAGGGACGCATCCGCGACCGTCTGCGGGTTTTGTCGCATCATCTGGGCGATGCGGATTGGCTGGATGGTGGTTTCAGCGCCGCCGATCTGCTGATGGTGACGGTGCTGCGGATGCTGCACGGCACGGGGCTGCTGGACGAATTCCCGTTTGTGGCGCGATACGTGGCACGCGGCGAAGCGCGTCCCGCATATCTGCGTGCGTTCGACGCGCAGCGCGCTGTTTTCCTTGCCAGTCAGCGGCAGAAATAGCAATTTCCCGTTAAATCTGGCGTTTCCCGATGACGGGGTATGGAGACAGTCGTCGTATTGATAACCATGATTATGTAATTCAACTGACATTTTCACGTCCGCGATGGGCATATTTTCACGGCGCGGTGATCATACTTTGGCCCATATTGTCAGCCAAACCCATCGGCCTGACCAAGCATAACCGTTAAACCAATCCATACGGCGCGTTGAAAGGAATTCTCATGGCTGTCAGCCCTCCGGTCTGCGATTTCGGCGCTAGAGCTTCTGACTTTTCGTTGCCCAATCCAGACGGCCGGATTTTCAGCCTGCATGAGCTTGCCGGTGCGCGCGGCACGCTGGTCATGTTCATCTGCAACCATTGCCCTTATGTGCAGGCGATCATCGACCGCGTTCAGCGTGATGCAGGTGAACTGCAGGCATATGGCATCGGTGTTGTCGCGATCTCGGCCAATGACATCGTGTCATACCCGCAGGACGCGCCTGAGCATATGAAAACACTGGCGCAGCGCCTAGGGTTCACCTTTCCCTATCTTTATGACGAAACGCAGGCGGTGGCGCGGGCTTATGGCGCGGAATGCACGCCCGATTTCTTTGGCTATAACGCCGATCTTGAATTGCAGTATCGCGGTCGGCTGGATAGCTCGGGCCGCAGTGCCGGTGCCCCCGATGCACGTCGCGAACTTTTCGAGGCGATGATCCAGATCGCCGAAACCGGGCAGGGTCCGCGGGAACAGGTCCCGTCGATGGGCTGCTCGATCAAATGGAAGTGCTGAATGAACACATGCTTCGCCCCCTGCCCCGTGGTCTTTGATCTGGATGGCACGTTGATCGACAGCGCGCCCGACATCCATGCGACGGTGAACGTGGTGCTGCGGCAGCGCAATGTTCCGCCCTTGACGCTGGATCAGGTGCGCGGCTTCATCGGCGGCGGCGTCGATCTGCTGTGGCGGCGCGTGATCGCCGCAACCGGCCTGCCGGTCGAGGCGCATCGCGACATGGTGGCTGCCTTCATGGCGCGCTACGAGGATGCGAATGCGCTGACCCGGCTTTATCCGAATGTGGCAGACGCGCTGTCCGTGCTGGCGGATCGCGGCTATCCGTTGGGGATATGCACCAACAAGCCCCTTGGGCCGACGCGCGCCATTCTTGATCATTTCGGCATCACGGGACTGTTCGGTGCGATCATCGGTGGCGATTCAATGCCGCAGAAAAAGCCCGATGCCGCCCCGCTGCGTGCGGCCTTCACGGGGCTTGGGGCGGATCCGCATAGTCCAAAGGGCGTCTATGTCGGCGATAGCGAATTCGATGCGGAATGCGCCGCCAATACCGCCGTGCCATTCCTGCTTTACACGCGCGGCTATCGTAAAACCCCGATTGGACAGATGCTGCATACGGCGAATTTCGACGACTATGGCCAATTGCCTCTGCTGGTCGAGGAGACCGTGGCGATCAGCTGATCCCGTCAGCCCTTGCTGAACGCTTGACAGGACGGCGAAAGGGAACGATCCGTCAGGGCGTAACAGTTGGCCAGCCCAAGGGAGCATCAGCATGGACCTGCGCGAAATCTCACCCGAACTCGTCGTCTCGGGCCAGATCCTGCCCGAGGAAATCCCGGCGCTGGCCGAGGCGGGCATCCGCGTCGTCATCAACAACCGCCCCGATGCCGAGGTTGGCCCGGACATGGACAGCCACGCCATCCGCGCCGCAGCCGAGGCGGCGGGCATGGAATACCGCGAGATCCCCTTTAACCCCGGCCAGATCACCCCCGAGATGGTCGAGGCGCAGGCCGAGGCGCTGGCCCTGCCCGGCCGCAAGATCGCCTATTGCCGTTCGGGCAACCGCTCGACCGTGCTTTGGGCGCTGACCCGCGCCGGGGCCGAGCCGACCGATGATCTGTTGGGCACTGCTGCAAATGCGGGCTACGACCTGTCTGGCATCCGTCCCATGATCGAGGCATTGGCGCAACGCGGTCGCTGATCGCGTGGATCGACAGGGAACCCCGCCTGCGCATCGGGGTTTAAGCTAGTGACTGTAACCCCTTAGCCGGAAGCGGAATCGATCCGGCAGAAAAGGACTGCGCCATGAATTCGATCATCTACCTTGTCGGCCTTGTCGTCGTCGTGCTGTTCATCCTCAGCATGTTGGGCCTGCGCTAAGGTCCAGATGCGATTGATGCTGGCCTTTCGGCCCCCCGTAAGGTAGGGGGGCCGCAACTTCAGCTAAAGGCCAGCTTCTTATGGACATCCGCAATATTGCGATCATCGCCCACGTTGACCACGGCAAGACCACTCTTGTTGATCAGCTTCTGAAACAGTCTGGCTCCTTCCGCGAAAATCAGGCCGTGGCCGAACGCGCGATGGACAGCAACGACATCGAGCGTGAGCGCGGCATCACCATCCTTGCCAAAGCCACCTCGGTCGAGTGGAAAGGCACCCGCATCAACATCGTCGATACCCCCGGCCACGCCGATTTCGGCGGCGAGGTCGAGCGGATCCTGTCGATGGTGGATGGCGTCTGCCTGCTGGTCGATGCGGCCGAAGGCCCGATGCCGCAGACGAAATTCGTGACCTCGAAGGCGCTGGCGCTGGGTCTGAAGCCCATCGTCATCCTGAACAAGGTCGACAAGCCTGCGGCAGAGCCCGATCAGGCGCTTGATCAGGTCTTCGACCTGTTCGCCAACCTTGGCGCGAATGACGAACAGCTGGACTTCCCGCATCTGTATGCCTCGGGCATCGGTGGCTGGGCCGACGAGACGCTGGACGGCCCGCGCAAGGACATGTCAGCGCTGTTCGATCTGGTGCTGCGCCATGTCGAGCCGCCCAAGCAGATCGCGAAACAGGACGAGCCCTTCCAGATGCTGGCGACCACGCTGGGTTCGGACAACTTCCTGGGCCGTCTGCTGACGGGCCGTGTCGAATCCGGTCGCGCCAAGGCTGGCGACACCGTCAAGGCGCTGTCGCGCGACGGCGAGCGGATCGAACAGTTCCGTATCTCGAAGGTGCTGGCGTTCCGCGGTCTGACCCAGACGCCGATCGACGAAGCCGTTGCAGGCGATATCGTGACGCTGGCCGGTATGGCAAAAGCCACCGTGGCAGACACGATCTGCGCCCCCGAGGTGGAAACCGCCCTGCCCGCGCAGCCGATTGATCCGCCGACCATCAGCGTGACCTTTGGCATCAACGACAGCCCGCTGGCTGGTCAGGAAGGCAAAAAGGTTCAGTCCCGCGTCATCCGCGAGCGCCTGATGAAAGAAGCCGAGGTCAACGTCGCGATCAAGGTCGAAGACACTCCCGGCGGCGATGCGTTCATCGTGTCGGGTCGCGGCGAATTGCAGATGGGCGTGCTGATCGAAAACATGCGCCGCGAAGGGTTCGAGCTGTCGATCAGCCGTCCTCGCGTGATCTTCAAGGAAGAAGACGGCGTCCGCATGGAGCCGATCGAAGAAGCTATCATCGATGTTGACGACGAATATACCGGCGCCGTCATCGAAAAGCTGACCGGTGAGCGTAAGGGCGATCTGGTCGAAATGAAGCCCGCAGGCGTCGGCAAGACCCGCATTGTGGCCCATGTGCCGTCGCGCGGTCTGATCGGCTATCAGGGCGATTTCATGACCGACACGCGCGGCAACGGCGTGCTGAACCGCATCTTCCACAGCTGGGCACCGCATAAAGGCCCGATCCAGGGTCGCCGTCAGGGCGTGCTGATCAGCATGGAAAACGGCGTGTCCGTGTCCTATGCGCTGTGGAAACTGGAAGATCGCGGCAAGTTCTTCATCGGCGCGCAAGAGCAGCTGTATCAGGGCATGATCATCGGCGAGCATTCGCGCGACAACGATCTGGAAGTGAACCCGCTGAAGGGCAAGCAGCTGACCAACGTGCGTGCCTCGGGCACGGATGAAGCGGTCCGCCTGACGCCCCCGGTTCGCATGTCGCTGGAAGAGGCCATCGCCTATATCGACGATGATGAACTGGTCGAAGTGACGCCCAAGAACATTCGTCTGCGCAAACGCTATCTGGACCCGCATGAGCGTAAGCGGCAGTCGCGCAGCGAAGGCTGATCTTTTCAGCATCCGGCTTGTCCCTTGAAAATACACAGTTCCGCATTGGCGGAACTGTGTTACGCTGATGATGCCAACGCAGGGGCGTCAGATGGCGGAACAGGGAAACCTATACCAGAAGTTGATCGTCACAGCGAAAGAGCTGTTGGACCGGGGCGAAGTTCTGCCCGGAACCATTCACGAGCTTGCCCATATTGCCGAAGTCGATCCCGATGCAGCACAGCATTGCTTCGCATCGATGGAAGACCTGGACGAAGGGCTGCTTTACCACGCGGTCGTGCTGCTGAACGATTCCCTACGCAAGGGGATGATCGGCTCGGCGTCGCGAAGGCCAGACATGCAGCTTCGTTCGCTGGCGCGAAGCTATAGCGAATGGGCCAGCGACAATCCCACGCTTTTCCGGCTGCTGACACAGGGCCTTAACGGCACCTTTGCCGATGACAGCGCGCTTCACCGCTTTACGCTGTCCATGCGGGATCTTTTCGAGCGTAAATTTCATGAGATGTGCGATCTTGGCATTCTTGACCCCAAGACCGACGTGCCCAAGCTTATCCTGATGCTGCACTGTCTGGTCCGGGGCGGCAATATCGTCATCATCGAACGTGCGACCGATCCTTGGCTGCAGCAGGATGAGCGTGCGGCGGCCATGATGGCCGCCGACATTTTTGATGATTTTCTGGACTGCGTGATGTCCGCTCACGCCCCTCGGGCCAAAATCATGGCGACCGAAACGACGATGAACTGACAAATCCGCATCAGATGCGCCTTGGGCGGATCAGATTTGACGCTCTGGCAGGTGAACGACAAGCCCGTCCAGTTCCTGCGTGACTTTCAGCTGGCAGGTCAGGCGCGAACGTGCGGGATCGGGCTGATAGGCGAAATCCAGCATGTCCTCCTCCATCGGGTCTTTGGCGGGCAGACGGTCGATCCATTCCGCCGCGACATAGACATGGCAGGTCGAACAGGCGCAGGCGCCGCCGCAATCCGCGTCGATGCCGGGAACGCCATTGTCGCGCGCGCCCTCCATCACGGTCATGCCGGGTTTCACGTCGATTTCGTGGGGGGTGCCGTTATGCTCGATATAGGTGATCTTTGCCATGGGTGCCTTCCTTCGCTTGCCTGACCAGATAGGTCATTGCTGGCAGTTAGGAAAGGGCGCGCAGCCGCGCCCTGCCCGTTCAGACCTTGCGAAGCGCGATGACCGCGTTCAGCCCGCCAAAGGCAAAGGCGTTCGACAGGACGGCATCCACCTTCGCCTCGCGCGCCTCGTTCGGGACCACGTCCAGCGCGCATTCCGGGTCCGGTTCTTCGTAACCGATCGTGGGGGCGATCACCCCGTCACGCAGCGCCATGATGCAGGCCAGCAGCTCGACCGCGCCCGTGCCGCCGATCAGGTGACCATGCATGGATTTGGTCGATGAGATCATTAGCCGATCTGCGTGATGCCCAAAGGCATGGGCCACCGCTGCGCATTCCGTCTTGTCATTGGCCGCAGTGCCCGTGCCGTGGGCGTTGATATAGCCCACTTCCTCGGGACGCATATGCGCGTCCAGCATGGCGTTGGTGATCGTCCGCTCGGCCCCTTGGGGCGAAGGCATGACGATATCCTGCGCATCCGCTGACATGGAGAATCCCACGACCTCTGCCAGGATATCCGCGCCGCGCGCCACGGCATGTTCCCAATCCTCAAAGACGAAGATGCCCGCACCTTCGCCCTGCACCATCCCGTTGCGGGTGGCCGAGAACGGGCGGCAGGCATCCTTGGACATGACCCGCAGACCTTCCCACGCCTTGACGCCGCCAAAGCACAGCATCGCCTCGGACCCGCCAGTCAGCATGACCGTGGCCGCGCCCGAGCGGACCATGTTGAAAGCCATGCCCATCGCATGGTTCGAACTGGCACAGGCGGTCGCGACCGTGAAGCTGGGCCCAAGCAACCCGTATTCCATGCTGAGATGCGAACATGCGGCGTTGTTCATCAGCTTCGGCACGACAAAGGGGTGAACGCGGTTCTTTCCTTCCTCATAAACCGTGCGATAGTTTTCGTCCCACGTGTTCATGCCGCCCGCAGCCGTCCCCAGCACGACGCCGGAATGCAGGCCAAGCTCGCCTTCGAATACCAGCCCGGACTGTTCGACCGCCTCACGCGCGGCAAGCAGGGTGAACTGGGTGAACTTATCGTAAAGGACGATCTGCTGGCGGTTGAAATAGGTTTCCGGCTCCCAGTCCCGGACCTGACCGCCAATCTTGACGGCCAGCCGGTCCACATCGCGGAAATCCAGCGGACCGATGCCGCAGCGCCCCTCTCGCATCGCCTCGAAGGTCGAGCGCACGTCGCGGCCAAGCGCGTTGATGGTGCCCATGCCGGTGATCGCGACGCGACGCATCCCGTTGGCATGACGCCCCATGATCACCCGGCCCAGCAAAGTCCGCGCGGCCTTGGTTGCGGACTTCACCTTGCCTGTGACCTTTTTGGTCTTTGCGCCTGATTTCGCGGGCTTTTCACCCTTACGTTTGGCGCTCATGCCTTTTCGGAAACCAGCTTCTCGACGGCTGCGATGATCGAGCCGAGCGAGGAGATGTCGAAGTCCGATTTCTCCGGCTCATTGGCGTTGAAAGGCACCGAGATGTCGAATTCCTCTTCGATGGCAAAGATGGATTCGACAAGGCCAAGACTGTCGATGCCGATTTCCTGAATGGACATTTCGGGCTTCAGTTGCGCCGGGTCCAGCATGGCCTGTTCGGCAATGATCTGGATGATGCGGTCACGGACTTCTGTCATTTCGGCCTCCAATCAGCCCTCGCTGCGGTCCTTGGTATTGGAACCGTCGTCCGGGCGCTTTTCCATCAGTTTCTTAACAGTTTCACGAAGCTCTGCCACCTGTGCATAAAGGCGCGGCAACCTGCGGATGTTTTTTTGCGCCTCGACATGGGTCTCCATCTTCACGGCGGGGCTGCCCAGCAGCACGCGGCCTGCGGGCGCATTTGTAAAGATTTTCGTGGCACCGCCCGCGATGACGTCATCACCCACAAAGATATTGTCGGACACGCCGACCTGCCCACCCAGAACCACGCGATTGCCGATCCGGGCCGAGCCTGCGATGCCTACAAGGCCGCATAGCATCACGTCTTCGCCGATGATGCAGTTGTGGCCGACCTGCACCTGATTGTCGATCTTGGTGCCGCGTCCGACGCGGGTGGCGCGGATGGTGCCGCGGTCGATAGTGGTATTTGCACCGATTTCGACATCGTCACCGATCTCGACCCCGCCCAGCGAATGGATGCGGGTCCAGTGCTGTTCGCGGATCGCGCGGCGTTCGCCCAGCGTTTCGCGGATTTCCTCGACCCCGGATTTCTCGGGCGTGACGAACGAAAAACCATCCGCACCGATGGAACAGCCGGGATGCACGATGACGCGATCCCCGATCGTCACCTCATGCGCGATGCGCGCGCCCGGATGCGCCAGAAGGTCGCGCCCGATCACCGTGTCGCGCCCGATCGAAACGTGCGAGGCGATTTGCGCCCCGGACCCGATCCGCACGCGCGCGCCGATGACGACAAAGGGGCCGATGGCCGCGCCGTCGCCGATTTCTGCACTGGGGTCGATCACAGCGGTCGGGTGGATGCCGGGCGCAAGTTCCAGCCCGCGGTCAAAGGCGCGGGTCAGGCTGGCCATGGCCACGCGCGGACGCTGCACCAGAACGGCAGCCTTCAGCCCGTAAGCGTCGGGGTCCATGCCTTCGGCCACGATGGCGATGCTGCCGGGGGCCAGCCGCTCGGCATAGGCGGGTGTCGTCGCCAATGAGACCTGCCCGTCAACCGCCTGTCCCGCCTCGGCCGCGCCCGTCACCTTTTGCGCGCCGTCACCCCAAAGCCGGGCGTCCAGCGCCAATGCCAGTTCCGCCATGGTTATCGTCATGCGAGATCCCCTTTTCCTTGGGGATGATCTAGTTGCGCAGGGCGACAGAATCCAGTCCGCTGTCGATGCCCGCCGCCACCAGCGCCTGATAGACCCGCGCGTCGCGGCCATAAATATCCGGGAAACGCCGGATTTTGCCCGATGCATCGGGAAAGGCCGTGAAATAGACCAGATGCACCGGAACGGGGGATTTCAGGTTCAGATACGTCTCGCGCCCCGAGGCAAGCGCTTTGGAAAACACGCCCTCGGGGTTGCCGACCTGCCCTTGCAGCAGTTCATGCGCCAGATCCATGGGGCGACCGATGCGGATGCAGCCATGCGAATAGGCGCGGGTGCTGTTGTTGAACAGATGCTTGGTCGGCGTGTCGTGCAGATAGATGTTCCAAGGGTTCGGGAACATGAACTTGACCGCGCCCAATGCATTGTCATCACTGGGTTTCTGCCGCATCCGATAGGGGAAGTTGGACGCCGTGTATTTGCGGAAATCGATCCGGTCGCGCGAAATGACATTGCCCGCGCCGTCCACAACATCCAGATGGCGCACGGCGTTGCGATTGGCCTGCAAACGCGGCAGATATTCCTTGACGGTGATCGAACGCGGTACGTTCCAGCGCGGATTGACCACCATGTATTTCATCGTCTCGGAAAACTCGGGGGTCTCGTATTCCGGGTCCGCCTTGCCGATGACCACGCGCGTTTCAAAGACCTCCTGCCCACCATCCATGATGCGAGCGCTGAATTCGGGCAGGTTGACCCAGACCTGACGCGCCATCGGGTCTTGGCCATACATCCAGCGCATCCGCTCAAGCGCGACAAGGATCGCGGTCGCGCCCTCGGCCGGTCCGCCGTTCAGGCGGACGACGGTGCGGGGACCGGCGACCCCATCAGGGCTAAGTCCTGCCTCGGCCTGAAACTCGGCCACGGCCACCGCCAGCGGCGCGTCAAACTGGTCATAGGCGACGGCTGGGCTGGGCAAAAAACCCATCGCGGCCAGCCTGCCGCGCAGCAGGCCGATTTCCGGCCCGCTCATGCCCTCGCGCCAGGTGCCGGACGGGACCAGCGGCGTGCCGGGAACCGCGACAAGGTTTGACTTGCCATGCAATGCGGTGCGCAACGCCTGATAGTTGCGGTCCTGCGGTCCCTGCCCCTCCAGCCATGCCGCTGGATCGGTGCTGGCGACAAAGCCGCGCAGCAGATCTCCGGTGCCCGGACGCTCCAGTTTCCGCTTGATGCCTGGGTCGACGCGCTGGGGTTCCAGCAGGCCACCGTTCAGATCGCGGGTCCAGCGCAGAAAGCTGACGGCAAATGCCAGTTCGCCATCAAGCGAATCGGCCCCTGCCCGATCAAGTTCGGCCAATCGCGTCTGGCCATAACGCGCGGGCGGCAGGCCATGGCTTGCCGCCTGCCCGATCGCGTCAATCAACGCCGCGCGGCGGGTCGCACCCTGTTCGCCCTGAAAGATGGGTTTCAGACCGTTGCTGCCATAGAAATCGGCCAGGCCCGGATAGCCCGCAACCGCTTGGGCCAACTCCATTTCCGCACCCGAGAAGGCAAGGCGCGGGGCGGGAAGCGCAGCCACCGGCGCGACCTCGAGCGCCTGCGAGAAAGCAACCTTGGGTTGCGTCAGCGCAAATCCGCCCAAAAGGGCCGCAACAACCAATGCGCGAATCGAAAACGTCCCAGCCAATTCCGAAAACCCTATCCTCAGGTGCGAAATACCTGACATTTGCTGGGTTCTGGGTCGAGAGACGGTAACAGTTTTGTTGCGGCAGTGATGCTTTGCGACCACGGGATTTTCAAAACCTTCAGTTGCGTTCCGAATCGCCTTAATCATCGGCGGATTGTTGCCGAGTATGGCGAAGTTCCGCCTTGCAGGGAATGATTTGCTTTCCTCGGCTCGCGCGGTGGTGACATATTGTTAAGCAGTTCCGGGTAAACCGGAGCCTGCCGGAGAATGGGCCGGCAAAACAAACGAAGCAGGACAGGCGATCTGACATGACGTTTGAAACTATCTCGCGTCGCGGCATCCTTGGTGTGTTCGCGACGACGACGGTGGCAGCAGCGCCGGTTATGGCCAATGCCTTCGGTCTGATGCGCGGCGCAGGCGATATTCGCCGGGTCCGCATGTATTCGGGACGCACCGGGGAAAGCATCGACACAGTTTATTGGGTCGATGGGAAATACATCCGCGACGCACTGAATGAAATCAACGTCTTCATGCGCGACTGGCGCACGGGCGAAGTGATCGGGGTCGATCCCCGCACCATCGATATTGCCGCTGCCTCGCACAGGCTGCTGCAGACCAACGAACCCTACATGATGCTGTCGGGTTACCGTTCCCCCAAAACCAATGCCATGCTGCGTTCGCGTTCTTCGGGCGTTGCCCGCAATTCGCTGCACATGGTGGGGAAAGCTGCTGACCTACGCCTTAAATCGCGTTCGGTTTCGCAGATGTACAAAGCTGCCGCAGCCTGCCAGGCTGGTGGCGTTGGAAAATATTCGCGCTCGAATTTCGTTCACATGGATTGCGGACCGGTGCGCCACTGGGGCGCCTGATCACGCAGGTTCAAGATCGCGCGATCATGCTAAGACCCGCCCTTTGGGGCGGGTCTTCGCGCTTTCCGGGGGTCAACGCAGACGCGGCGGCGCATTCGGATCGCGCTGCGGCACGGGTTCGTCGGCAGTGGCCGGCGGCGGCTCCAGCACCAATGCCAGCCGGGGCAGTGCCGAATCGCTGAACGCGATGTCGGTTCCGCCCGCCACTTCGGGCAGGAACGCCAGCAGTTCAGCAAAGGCTTTGGCGATCGGCGCGCGGCGATCTTCGTCCACGCCCCTAAGGATCAGCATGTGATTCGTCCGGCCATCTGCCCAGTCACAGGCGACCAGCGCCGCCGATTCGATCAGGCCCCGCATATCGCCCAGACGCTGTGCCAGTGGCTCGGCCAGATGCAGCAAGGCCTGTGGACGCGGCGCGCCGATCTTTTCGGGCGCATCCTCGCCCGCCATGCTGGGCTCTGCCTCCAGCGCGCGGGCCAGCCAATCCAGCGTCTCGGCCTCAAGCAGCATTTCGGACGGGTGGCCGGGGTTCAGCAGCAGCCCGCGCCCTTCGGGTGTCAAAGTCGCGGCCAGCACCCGACCCGGCAGCGCGACATAGGACACGGGACCGCCCAGAAAGCCCGCCAACCGATCTTCGGCATCGCAGGCAAGGGCCACCGCGCCGTCCGGCAGGTCATAGATCTGCAATTCCGCCTGATCCCCGACGGGTTCGGCGGTCAGCGCCACGAAAAGCTCGGTATCTGCAAGGCGCGACAGGATGCGGGCACGCTGCGCGGGCTGGGCTTCGTGGAACGGGCGGCGGCAGAGGTCATCAAGCTGGGTCATCTTCATCCTTCAACGCATCGGTAACCGCGTGACGCAGCGCCGGAAGCAATTCGGCATCGAACCACGGGTTTCGTTTCAGCCAGCCGGTATTGCGCCACGACGGATGAGGCAAGGGAAAGATCCCCGGCGCATGATCGCGCCAGCCCGTCACCGTCGCCGTGACGCCGCCCGGACCGGGCTTTCCAAGGTGCCAGCGTTGCGCATGACCGCCGACCAGCAGCGTCAGGCGTGGCTGTAATTGCGCCATGACCTGATCGCGCCAGGTCTGCGCACAGATCGGCGGCGGCGGCAGATCTGACCCCTTTGCATCATAGCCCGGAAAGCAAAATGCCATCGGGACGATGGCGATGCGGGCGCGGTCATAGAACACGGCATCGTCCACCCCCATCCAGTCGCGCAGCCGGTCGCCCGAACGATCCGCAAAGGGCCGCCCCGCCAGATGAACCCGCATCCCCGGCGCCTGCCCCACGATCAACACACGCGCTCCGGGCTGAAACCAGACCACCGGACGCGGTGCATGACGGGTCGCGGTCACGGCGAAACGCGGCGCGCATAGGTTGCAGCGGGAAATACGGGCGGACAGGTCCATGCCTGGAAAATATGAACGAAATGGCACGAAATTAAGCCCCGCCTGATCACGATAAATCGGGCAATGCACGCCAGAGTGGACAGGAACGCGGTCCGGGCATATTGTCCGGCCAGGATCATCCGACCGGACGCGGCGGTCGTGCGTTTAAGTCATTTACCATCGCCGACGGTAACGCTATTGCGGCGCTGCGGCATCGAGGCGTCCTGATGATTGAATTCGATAATGTGTCCAAGTCGTTCTGGACCGGCACGCAACGCAAGGTGATCCTGGAACAGGCATCCTTCAGGATCGAGCTTGGCAGGTCGATCGGTATTCTTGCCCCAAACGGCACCGGCAAGACCACCATGATCAACATGATGTGCGGTCTGGAGAAACCGGATGAGGGCACGATCCGAACGGATTGCCGCGTCTCGTTTCCGCTGGGCTTCATGGGCGGCGTGACCCCGACGCTAAGCGCTAATGAAAACGCACGATTCATCGCGCGTATTTACGGGTTGGACCCCGATTACGTTGAGGCGTTTTGCCGTTGGCTGACCGACATCGACGAATATTTCGACATGCCGGTGGGCACCTACAGCGCGGGGATGCGGTCGCGTTTCACGTTTTCGCTGATGCTGGCGCTGGAATTCGACATCTATCTGATCGACGAAGGCATGCCCACGACGACCGATGTGGAATTCAACCGCAAAGCCGGGGCGGTGCTTTATGAGCGGCTGAAATCCGCGACGGTCGTCGTGGTGTCGCATCAGGCGCGCACGATTGAAAAATTCTGCAGCACTGCCGCTGTTCTGCGCGACGGCAGGCTATATCAATTTGAAACGCTCGAAGAGGCAAAGCAGTATTATGACTACACCGCCTAAGGCGCGCGTCTATCGCATCAGCCGCGAGGAATCGGTTCTGGCCCTTGGGCGCGAACCCGGCGCCGCTTCGCCCCGTTCGGTGCAAGTCGAAGTCCACAAGCGCGACGATGCCAAGGCGCGCATCGCGGCAGACCCGTCCAGCCTGTTTGCCCCGGATGGGGACGATGACGGCTTTGCGGGGATGCAATTCCCCGGTGCGGCACAAAAACCTTTGCCCGCCCCTGCGGCAGCCGAGCCGTCGATCCAGACCCGGATCGAGGCGGTGAAGGCCGAGAACCTGACCGCCCGGCAATTGCGCATGGCAGGCCGGATCGCGGCCATGCATGAAATTCAGGCCGCCTCGGATCATGAGGCGGTGGTTCTGCTGCGCGATCGCGGTATCGACCCGTTTCACCGCGCAGCCTTGGGCCAGATCATCAACGATCAGGCGCAGTCACGCGCGAACGTCCCGGCACCCGCACGGCAGAACATGCCCAAGCGGCGCGGCACCGAAATCGTGCCCATCGCGCCGGGTTCGACCAACCTGCCCACGCGCGAGGAACTGACCGAGGACCGGCGCGCGGCCGAGATCATGCGCATCCAGCGCGACATCGCCCGGCGCCGCCGCCGCAAGCTGCTGATGCTGTTTGCCCGGCTGGTGGCCTTTGTCGGCATCCCGACGCTGATTGCGGGTTATTACTATTTCACCGTGGCAACGCCGCTTTACGCGACTGACAGCCAGTTCCAGATCCAGCAGGCCGAACAGGCGAATACCAGCGGACTTAGCGGCCTGTTCAGCGGCACCCAATTGGCGACCAACCCGGATTCCGTATCGGTTCAAAGCTATCTGAGTTCGCGCGACGCCATGATGCGGCTGGACAAGGATCTGGGCTTCAAAAAGGCGTTTCAGGATGCCTCGATCGATCCGATCCTGCGACTGGCCCCGGATGCGACGAACGAACAGGCGTATAAGCTTTACCAGAATTCGGTAAAGATCGGCTATGACCCTACCGAGGGCGTGCTGAACATGGAAGTCATCGCACCCGATCCGACGCTAAGCCAGCAATTCTCGCTGGCGCTGATCAAATACGCCGAAGGGCAGATCGACCAGCTGACCTCCCGCTTGCGCGAAGACCAGATGCGCGGCTCGGTCGAAAGCTATAACGATGCCGAAACCAAGGTGCAGCAGGCGCAGGTCCGGGTGCAGGAATTGCAGCAAAAGCTGGGCGTGCTGGACCCTGTTGCCGAAAGCAGCGTCATCATGGGCCATATCGCCGAGCTTGAGCGGCAACTGGCTACCAAGCAGCTTGAGCTTGGCCAGCTGAAATCCAACGATGTGCCCAACCGCAGCCGTGTCGCTGGCGTCGAAGGCGATATTTCGCGACTGCAGACCATGCTGGCCGATACCCGCGCGCAGTTGACCGAAGGGAACGCTGTGCGCGGCTCGCTCGCGTCCATTGCGGGTGAAATCCGTATCGCTGAATCCGATCTTGTGACGCGCCAGGAATTGCTTGCCACCGCCGCCGCGCAGATGGAAAGCGCACGGATCGAGGCGAACAAGCAGGTCCGCTACCTCGCGCTTTCAATCGCGCCCGTTCCGCCCGACGAGGCGACCTATCCCAAGGCTTTCCAGAACACGATTGTCGCGTTCCTGCTTTTCGCCGGCATCTACCTGATGCTGTCGCTGACCGCTTCGATCCTTCGCGAACAGGTATCTTCATGAAACACGTCCAGGTCCGCAACGTCACATTCGGCAACGACCTTCCCTTGGTCCTGATCGCAGGACCCTGCCAGCTTGAGACGCTGGACCACGCCCTGATGATCGCTGAAAAGCTGGCCAAGGCCTGCGCGGCATCGGGCGCGGGCTTCATCTTCAAAGCCAGCTACGACAAGGCCAACCGCACCTCGCTTTCGGGCAAGCGCGGGATCGGCATGAATGAAGGTCTGCGAATGCTGGAGGAGGTGCGTGACCGCATCGGTTGCCCGGTCCTGACCGACATCCATGATATCGAACAGGCCCGCGCGGCGGGCGCGGTCGTGGACATCATCCAGATCCCGGCATTCCTGTCGCGCCAGACCGATCTGTTGCTGGCGGCGGGCGAAACAGGGGCGGTGGTCAATATCAAGAAGGGCCAGTTCCTAGCGCCCTGGGACATGCCCAACGTCGCCGACAAGGTTGCATCGACCGGGAATGAGCGGATCCTTCTGACCGAACGCGGCGCGAGCTTTGGCTATAACACGCTGGTCGCCGACATGCGCAGCCTGCCGATCATGGCGCAGACCGGCTATCCGGTCATCATGGACGCCACCCATTCGGTGCAGCAGCCCGGCGGTCAGGGCGGCTCCTCGGGCGGGCAGCGGGAATATGCGCCGGTCATGGCGCGGGCCGCTGTGTCGCTGGGCGTGGCCGGCGTCTTTATCGAGACGCATCAGGACCCAGATCACGCGCCTTCGGACGGGCCGAACATGATCTATCTGGACAAGATGCCGGACCTGATCGCCTCGCTTATGCGGTTCGACCAGTTGGCAAAATCCGATCCGGTGATGGGCTGAATTCAGCCGCGGGGTGTCGCGACGATGCCCCGCGCCGCTGCGTGGGCCGAGGCCCATGCCCATTGAAAGTTATAGCCGCCCAGCCAGCCGGTCACATCGACCACTTCGCCGATGAAATACAGACCCGGCACGTCGCGCGATTGCATGTCACGGGCGTTCAGGCCGCGGCAATCGACGCCGCCCACCGTCACCTCGGCCGTGCGCCAACCTTCGGACCCGACGGGCCGCAATTGCCAGCGATTGACCCGTGCGGCCAGCCGTTCCAGCACAGGATTGGCCTGATCGGCCAGCCTTGCGCCGTCCAAGCCCAGTTCCGCCACAATCGCATCCGCAAGCCGCGCCGGGATCAGTCGCGCCAGCGCGGTTGAGATCGCCATGCGCCCCGCCTTGCCGCGCTGTTCCCGCATCTGGGCTGCGATGTCGATGTCAGGCGCCAGATCGACGGTGATCTCCTCGCCGGGATGCCAAAAGCTGGAGATTTGCAGGATCGCCGGACCGGACAGCCCGCGATGCGTGAACAGCAGCCCGTCCCGGAACCGTGTCGCGGATTTGCCGTGGCCGTGACTGACCACCGCCTCGACCGACAGACCGGCAAGGGGGCGGCACAGGTCAAGATCCTGCGCGGCAAAGGTCAAAGGAACCAGCCCTGCCCGCGGTTCGACCATGCGCAAGCCGAATTGCCGCGCCAGATCATAGCCAAAGCCCGTTGCGCCCATTTTGGGGATCGAGCGCCCGCCCGTAGCCACCACGCAATTGCGCGCCAGCACCGCGCCACGGCTGGTCGCGACCAGATAGCCGTCCGCCCGCGCCTCGACCGAATGGATCGAGGTATCCAGCCACAGGTCCGCGTCGCGCATCCGGTTCAGCAGCATATCGACGATCTGACGCGCGCTGCCATCGCAGAAAAGTTGCCCCAGCGTCTTTTCATGCCACGCGATTCCCGCCCCATCGACCAGGGCCACGAAATCCTCGGCCCGATAGCCCGACAGGGCCGAGGCGCAGAAGCGCGGATTGTCCGACAGGAAGCGTTCGCGCTGCGTCGCAAGGTTTGTGAAATTCGACCTGCCCCCGCCCGAAATGCGGATCTTTTCCCCCGGCGCGCGCGCATGATCGACAACCAGCACGCGATGCCCCGCTGTGCCGGCTATGTTCAGTATAGATCCGGCGCAGAACATGCCTGCCGCGCCAGCGCCCAAAATGATCGTGTCCACCTGTTCCATGCGGGCGACTTAACCGTCTGTAAATCTGCCCACAAGATTTTTCAGAAATCCCCTTGCACCCCCCAGCGCGCTTGGATAGATACGCCTCCACAGAGTTGGGGCGTGGCCAAGTGGTAAGGCAACGGTTTTTGGTACCGTGTACCGTAGGTTCGAATCCTACCGCCCCAGCCAAGTCTGTATCCCCCTGAAGTAGCAAGAAAATACCGTGATACTTCGCGTTGCTTCAATCGTCGTTTCCGGGTGACTTCCTATCTCAGGCCAACGGCATTTTCGCTTAGCGGAACAAGACGGGCGCGGCATTTGCTGTCGTCGATCAGCGCAGTCCAGTCCTCGCGCACGTCATCATGGGCGACGACAGCCCGCCCGGCCTGTAGCGCGGCCAAATAACGTATGGCTGCACCACGGCCGAAGATCCTGCGCACCCGTTCATCGGACAACCTGTCGCGCAGATATGCGATCAGCGCAGGGAACCCGTCCAAAAGATGCGCCTGACAGCGACGGTCCAGCAACGCGGCGCGCCACAGCACGGGCAGCAGCGCCGCATCGGCGTTGGACATGACGCGCAGGGGCGCTTGCCCTAGCGCAGCGTCAATCGTGGCCAAAGTCTCGCGCAGCTTGTAGACGGCAATATCCAGATCGCGCAGGTTAATCGCCCGCGTCACCCCCATAAACTCAGCCTGCGCGTTAAAGGCCAGCGCAATGATTTCGCGGTGACGGGCGCGCTGCTGCGGTTGGGTCGGATGCAGTGGCTGGTCGGGATGCAACTCCTCGATCAGTTCCAGCATGGCCGCACCGTCTTCGACGATATGCAGCACGCCTTTGGCCGTCGTGACGACCAGCCGGTTGCGCGACACGCGAAACTGCCATGACGGGCTTTGCCCGCGCAGCGCCAGCAGCAACGCCGTGCGCTGCGCCACGGGACCATCGGCGGGGCCAAAAATGCGAAGGTTGGGACAATCTTGCGACATGCCGAATCTCCTTGCTTCAGGAGCATTCTGGCATGGGTTGCCCCAAAACACGACAATTCAAGACGTGTTTTATTTGGGCTGTTAGGGAAAGATTATTCCCTGCGCAAACGAAAATGGCCGGCGCATCGGCACCGGCCATCCAAATCCTGCGCTGAACGCCAGATCAATGTGTCCAAGGCGCGCGACGGTCAGTCGCGAAGTTTTCACCATAACCACGGGTGCGGACATTGGCGGCGCGGGCACGAGGCTCAACCACTTCGTAATCCAGACCTTTTTCGCGGGCGTAATCTTCGGCCTGCTTGCGGCTGTCAAAGCGCAGCTTGACCTGACTTTGCGTGTCATCGCTGCTGGTCCAGCCCATCAGCGGGTCGATTTCGCGGGCATCTGCGGCGGGAAACACCAGCAGCCATTCCTTGCTGCGTGCGGTGCCCGATTGCATGGCGTTGCGGGCGGGCTGATAGATACGGACTCGCATGGCGGGAACCCTCTGTTCTTGCTTGGCTGCGTTATCATCCAAGCCGGGCTGCGGTGCAAGCCTGAACGCAAATCGCGTCATGGGGGTTGCATCCTTGGACGAATGCGCCAGATTCAGAACGGGAACAAAGGTGAAACCATGGGTCACAACAACACAAACGCCCCCGTCATGCGCCCGATCGAGGTGACCCGGCCCAAGCTGGAGGGCGGCAAGGCCTTTGTCATGCAATCGGAATTCAAGCCCGCGGGCGACCAGCCGACGGCAATTGCCGAGCTGGCGGCGGGCGTGACGGCGGGCGAACGCGATCAGGTGCTGCTGGGCGCGACCGGAACCGGCAAGACCTACACCATGGCCAAGGTGATCGAGGCGACGCAGCGTCCCGCGATCATCCTTGCGCCCAACAAGACGCTGGCGGCCCAGCTTTACGGCGAATTCAAGGGCTTTTTCCCCGACAATGCCGTGGAATATTTCGTCAGCTATTACGATTATTATCAGCCCGAGGCGTATGTCCCCCGCAGCGATACCTATATCGAAAAGGAATCGCAGATCAACGAAGCCATCGACCGGATGCGCCACAGTGCCACCCGCGCGCTGCTGGAACGCGACGACGTGATCATCGTGGCCTCGGTGTCCTGCATCTATGGTATCGGCTCGGTCGAGACCTATTCGGCGATGACGCAGGATATGATCGTCGGCCAGCAATACGACCAGCGCGAATTTCTGGCCGAACTGGTGGCGCAGCAATATCGTCGCCTTGATGCCGCATTCCAGCGCGGCGGGTTCCGCGTGCGCGGCGATCTGGTCGAGGTCTGGCCTGCCCACCTTGAGGATCGGGCTTGGCGGTTCGATTTCTTCGGCAATGAGCTTGAGGCGATCACCGAATTCGACCCTCTGACCGGGCAAAAGACCGACAGCTTCAAACAGATCCGCATCTATGCCAACAGCCACTATGTGACGCCGCGTCCGACGCTGCAGCAGGCGACCAAGGGCATCAAGGCCGAGCTTCAGGGCCGGTTGAAGCAACTGACCGATGAGGGCAAGCTGCTTGAGGCGCAAAGGCTGGAGCAACGCACGAACTTTGACCTGGAAATGCTTGAAGCGACAGGCGTTTGCAACGGGATCGAAAATTACAGCCGCTATCTGACAGGCCGCGCGCCAGGTGAGCCGCCGCCGACGCTTTTCGAATTCATCCCGGACAACGCCATTGTCTTCGCCGATGAATCCCATGTCAGCGTGCCGCAGATCGGCGGCATGTATCGGGGCGACTTCCGGCGAAAGTTTACGCTGGCGGAACACGGTTTCCGCCTGCCAAGCTGCATGGACAACCGCCCGCTGAAGTTCGAGGAATGGGATGCGATGCGTTCGCAATCCGTGTTCGTCAGCGCGACTCCCGCACAATGGGAAATGGACCAGACCGGCGGCGTGTTTACCGAACAGGTCATTCGCCCCACCGGACTGCTGGATCCGCAGATCGAAATCCGGCCGGTGGAAATGCAGGTCGACGATCTGCTGGACGAAATCCGCAAGGTGGCCGCAGCGGGCCTGCGCACGCTGGTCACCACGCTGACCAAACGCATGGCCGAAGACCTGACCGAATATTTCCACGAACAAGGCATCCGCATCCGCTATATGCACAGCGACATCGACACAATCGAACGGATCGAGATCCTACGCGACCTGCGGTTGGGGGCGTTCGATGTTCTGGTCGGCATTAACTTGTTGCGCGAAGGTCTTGATATTCCTGAATGCGGCTTGGTTGCCATTCTGGATGCCGACAAAGAAGGTTTTCTGCGGTCCGAAACCTCGCTGATCCAGACAATCGGGCGGGCGGCGCGGAACGCCGATGGCCGTGTCATCATGTATGCCGACCGTGTCACAGGCAGCATGGAACGCGCCATGGCCGAAACCGAACGGCGGCGGCAAAAGCAGATGGCTTATAACCTTGAACACGGGATCACGCCCCAGACCGTGCGCAAGAACGTCGAAGACGTGCTGGCAGGGCTGTGGCAGGGTGACACCGATCAGTCGCGGATCACGACCAAGGTGGACAAGCCGATGGTGGGGGCCAACCTTGCCGCCCATCTGGATGCGATGCGGGCGCAGATGCGCAAGGCCGCCGAAAATCTGGAATTCGAGGAAGCAGCCCGCCTGCGCGACGAGGTGAAACGGCTGGAGGCGGTGGAACTGGCGGTGGCCGACGATCCGCTGGCGCGTCAGTCCGCCATCGACGAGGCGGCCGAGTCTGCGGTCAAGTCATCGGGCCGCTCGACCGCAGGCCGGGCCGGTCAGCGCGGCGGCAACAAGCGGTCGAAACGCAGCCGTTAGCCGCAGCTGACGCGGACCAGCTTGCCGGTTTTGTCATGTTCAAAGTTCAGGCGGTTCGCGTTGAAATCCATCGTGACCGGATCGCCTGTCTTGTAGCTGCGATATGCCTTGTTGGCAGGCACCGAGATGTTCGGCGTCTGCTGACCGATCAGCGGCAGATAGGCGTTTGCGCCGCAGGTATCGTTGGCGACGGGCGGCGGCTCAATGGGGTCGGTGGCAGGCGCCTCGGGCACGCAGGCAGAGGCGAGCAGCGGCAGCATCACCACGACAGGAATAAGACGTTTCATAGCTCTCTCTCCCAGCGTTATGCTGCGAGAACGCTACGTCACCGCAAATGTTTCCGGGTTCCCGCAGCTTTTTACGGAAACGGCGATAATTTGCCGTTTTTCAGGGCAGCCAAGTCAGGACTTCGCGCGTCAGCGTGTCGATTTCGGCCCGTGCCGTGGGATTGCGCCCCGGATCGGCCGCGCCCAGACCCTGCCCCAACGTTTCAGCATAGACGACACGGTTGGCCAGCTGCGCCACCGCGACCTCGGCCCCCAGCTCTTCGGCCTTTTCTGCGATTTCAGCGGCAAGGCGGGTATTGGGCCGCGTGCGGTTCAGGATGATCAGCGTATCGCATTTCTCGCGCCGGGCCAGATCCAGCACGCCTTCGGTTGCCCACAGGTCCACATGGCTGGTGGCGACCGGCACCACGACCAGATCAGCCACACGCAAGGCGGGGCGCAGATCGCTGTCGATCTTGGGCGGCGTGTCGATGATCACGTAATCGAAGCGTTTCTTCAGCTTTTCCGATTCGTAACTGGCCCCCCACGCGGATGAGGTGCTGAACTCCAGCCCCTCATTCTCGCCCAGACGCTCAAGACGCTCCATGAACCAGCGGCCCATGCTGCCCTGCGGGTCGGTATCCAGCAGCGCGACGCTATGTCCCTGACGCAAAAGCGAGACGGCAAGGTTCACTGCGACCGTCGTTTTGCCCGATCCGCCCTTTTGCTGCGCCACAGTGATGATGCGTCCTGCCATGCCTGCCCCTTTCCTGCTTTGATGGGCAGGTTAGGGCCAAGCGCCGGGCAATGCACCAGCTATTCGTGTGTGATCGGCCTAGCTTTGCCAAGTGTCGATCACCTCATACATCACCGGCTCGAAATGGCGGCACATGGCATGGATGGCGCGGTTTCTTTCGCGCATCTCGGCGGTGCGCAGCATGGCCTGATAATCGCGACGATCCTGCCATTGCGAATAGGTGGCGATACGGGTCTGCGCGTCGTTCAGATGTACCGCCCCCGAGATATAGCCGGGCTGGCGGCGGATCACCTGATCGTAGGCCTCGGCCAGCGCGTCCAGCACGTCATGGGCGGAACCGGGCGTCACCTCGAACGTGCAGATCACGGTCTGGCCCTGAAAATCCTTGGCGATTTGCGTCATTGCTTGGCTCCTCCTGCCTGGCTCTTCAAGATCAGGATACACCGGACGCGCGGCGGTTGAAGGTCTTTCGTAAGGGGCGCATGGTGCGCGTCTGAACGACAAGGGGATGCCAGATGATTCCGGTTTTCGATGGCCATAACGATTTTCTGCAACGCATGGTCGAGGCGGGCAATGCGCGCGACCGGCTGTGGCTGTCGGGCGACGGCAAGGGCCATATGGACCTGCCACGGATGCAGGCGGGCGGCATGGTCGGCGGTTTTTTCGCGATCTGGACGCCCTCGCCCGCCGGCGATGACGATGCGCTGGCCGCCGTCCTGAAAGCCAACCCGCCCTTTGTCCTGCCCTTGCCCGATGAGGTGCTGGCGGCCGACGCCCTGCCCCATGCATTGGCGCAGGCCGGGCAACTGATGGCGATGGAGCGGACGGGCAGCCTGACGATCTGCAAGACGGCGGCCCAGATCCGCGAAACCATTGCCGCTGGCCGCATCGCCGCCATCCTGCATATCGAGGGCGCCGAGCCTATCGCCGATCTGGACGCACTGCATGTCTGGCACGCGATGGGTCTGCGTTCGCTGGGGCCCGTCTGGTCGCGGCCCACCCGTTATGCCCACGGCGTGCCGTTTGCATTCCCCGCCTCGCCCGATACCGGACCGGGCCTGACGGCCGAGGGGCGCGCGCTGGTCCGCGAATGCAACCAGCTGCGCATCATGCTGGACCTGTCGCACCTGAACGAAAAGGGCTTTGATGACATCGCTGCCCTGTCGGATGCCCCGCTGGTTGCCAGCCATAGCTGCGCCCATGCGGTTGCGCCCAGTTCGCGCAACCTGACCGACCGACAGTTGCAGGTCATCGGCGAAAGCAGGGGGCTGGTCGGCCTGAACTATGCCGTGGGCTTCCTGCACCCCAAAGGCCGCCGCGATCCGATGCACGGGTTCGAGGTGATCCTGCGCCATCTTGACCATCTGCTGACCCATCTGGGCGAAGACGGCGTGGCACTGGGTTCGGATTTCGACGGTGCGCAGATGCCCGATGACCTGTCCGACGCCGGAAAGCTGCAAAACCTGACCCAAGCCATGCTGGATCACGGCTATGGTCAGGAACTGACCGAGAAGATCGCATGGAAGAACTGGATCAGCGTTCTTGAACGTAGTTGGGGCGCTTGACCCCACTTTTTTCGGCAAAGTTGACGGGACCGGCAGATTGGAAACAACTACCTGAAAAACCGGTTAAAATAACCTACCGGTCCCTGTCTGGGCCTGCCCGAAACAGGGCCGCCCGGTCGCGGAAAACCTCCGCTGGGTTGTATTGTTCAAGACATGCCGGGGACTTGGAAGGGTCCGAATGACTGACCTGACGGAATAGTCAGATTTTTCTATCCATAGGCGAACTGGCCTAGCTTGCACGTATGACAGGTTGCGCATCCAGCGCCGTGGCCAGCGTGTTGAACCGCGATTCAGCCACCTCACCCAATAGCGCGGTGCCGATTTTGGTCAGTTTCAGCTCAAGAATCTTCTTCTTGGGGTAAAAATGCAGTTCGCCAGCCTCGGCGGGATCCTTGACCGAGAACATGGCGCCGAATCGCATCGCCTTGCCCAGCACCTCGGCATCGGCGATTTCCTTTTCAGAAAGCAGTGCGAATAGCGGTGCCATGGGCGACCCCGCGCGGCTGTTTTTGTAGCGATGCAGCAGCGCCAGCCCCAGAAACACCCGTTCGGGATGCGACAGCGCCGCCATATTGGCGCGTGTCACGTTGTCGAAACAGGCATCCGCGCGATAATCGGGATGCGTGCGCCATGTCGTGTCATGCAGCAGACAGGCGGCCTTGATCAGCCGGTCGCGTTCCGGGCCGACATTCTTGTAGATCGGCTCAAGGAACTGATACAGCCGCTTGCCAAACCCCGGCATCCGCGCCATCTGGCGTTCGGAAAACCGCGCCGCCTCCAGCAGCGGGTCGCGCGAACGCAGGCTGGCGGGCATCTGTTCGTAGAGCAGCCCCTCGCGGATGCCATAGGACGATACTGCCAGCGATTTCGGACGGAAACTCAGCACCAGCTGCCGCAGCACCTGGCTGGCCAGCGGCACAAGGTCCATCCGGCTGGCCGAGATGTCCAGCTTGCTGCGCAACTCCGACAGGTTCTGCCCCGCGATCCATTTGACCGTCTGCGTCACGTCCTGCGACGACATGCGGTATTCGTGCAGCACCGTCATCGGATAGGATGAACGCTCCATATCCAGCCGCGCAATCGCCCGCCATGAGCCGCCGACCAGATAGATCTGCTCATGTTCGCGGCCCAGCGTTTCGGCGGCTTGGTCCAGGATCTCGCGGATGTGGTCACGCAGACCGGACTGGCCGCCCTTGATCTGTTGCAGCCGGAACGGGCCCAGCGGCGTCGTGATGCGCCGACCGACCTTGCCGTTTTCCAGCTCGGCCAGCTCCATCGAGTTGCCGCCGATGTCGCAGACCAACCCTTTGGCTTCGGGCCAGCCCAGCAGGACGCCCTGTGCCGAAAGCCGGGCCTCTTCCTCGCCGTCGATGACCCACAGTTTCAGGCCGGTTTCCTTTTCGACGGCCTTGCGAAAGGCGGGGCCGTCCTCGGCTTCGCGCACGGCGGCGGTCGCCACGCAGGTCAGGGGCTTGATCCCCATGCCTTCGGCCAATGCCGCAAAGCGTTTCAGCGCAATCATGCCGCGCACCGCCCCTTCGGGGTTCAGCTTGCCGGTCGTGGCCAGCCCCTGCCCCAGACCCGCCATGACCTTTTCGTTGTAGAAATAGGCGGGCGAGCGGGCGGCGCCGTCAAAGACCACCATGCGGATCGAGTTCGATCCGACATCCACCACACCCACGCGGCTCAGCGCCCGTTCCGAAGCCCGTTCGAAAAGCGAGCGGCCGAATGGCTCGATGGTTTCCCCGCTGGTGGTCATGACACCGTTCATGGCGATCCTCATGGTTTCGTCAGGACGCTGGTGCGCCACGGTCTGGATGGGGCATTAACCTTTTGCCGTCAATCGGCGGAATGGGTCAAAGCCGGGACGTCACGCGCCCCCTTGGTCCCACGTCCCGACAATGACGGGTTCTCCATGAAGAACTTGTGGCACGAAAACAGGTCATCCCGCCCGGCAGGCAGATAGCGCAAATAGCGTCCGTCGGGCTGCAACAACCAGCTTTGCGCCTCATCCGCCATATTGGCCGCCATGATCTGGCTGGTGATCTGGGCCTTGACCGTTTCGTTCATGCATTCGACCAGCGCCTCGACCCGGCGGTTCAGGTTGCGGCCCATCCAGTCGGCCGAGCTGAAGAACACCCGCGCTTTCTTGGAGGGCAGCCCGTGGCCGTTGCCGAAACAGACGATGCGGGAATGTTCAAGGAAACGCCCGACGATGGATTTGACACGGATATTGTCGGACAACCCTTTGATGCCGGGGCGCAATCCGCAGATGCCGCGCAGCACAAGGCTGATCTTCACACCCGCCTGGCTTGCGTCGTAAAGCGCCTCGATCACGTCCTTTTCGATCAGGCTGTTCATCTTGGCCCAGATTTCGGCGGGCCGACCGCGACGGGCAAATTCAGCTTCGCGCTGGATCATCTCGATCAGCTTCGATTTCAGGTCAAAGGGCGAGATGGCAAGGTTTTCCAGCCCTTCGGGCTGCACATAGCCAGACAGATAATTGAACACTTTAGACGCATCACGCCCCAGCGCCGCATCGCAGGTGAACAGCGACAGGTCGGTATAAATGCGCGCGGTGATCGGGTGATAGTTCCCCGTGCCCCAATGGGTATAGGTCACCAGCTGCGCACCTTCGCGGCGAACGACGGTGCTGATCTTGGCGTGGGTCTTGTATTGCATGAAGCCGTAAACCACATGCGCGCCCGCCCGTTCCAGCCTGCGCGACTGGCGGATGTTCGCGGCCTCGTCAAAGCGGGCCTTCAGTTCGACCAGCGCGGTGACGGACTTGCCCGCCTCGGCGGCTTCGCACAGTGCGTCCACGATGGGGCTATCGCGCGAGGTCCGGTAAAGTGTCTGCTTGATCGCCACGACATTCGGATCGGCTGCGGCCTGCGCCAGAAAGCGCGTCACCATCTCGAACGTCTCATAGGGGTGGTGCAGCAACATATCCTTTTGCCGGATGGCGGCGAACATGTCGCCGTCATGATCCTGCACCCGTTCCGGCACGCGCGGCGTGAAACCGGGCCATTGCAGGTCACGGCGGTTGTCCAGCACCAGTTCGCGCAGATCGGCCATGCCCAGCAGACCCTCGACCTCGACAACCTCCTCGGGGGCGACCTGCAGTTCCTGCATGATCAGCTTGCGCATCCGCGCGGGCGCGCCCGATGTGATCTTGAGCCGGATGACCGAGCCGCGACGACGCCGCTTCAGCGCGGTTTCGAATTCGCGCACCAGATCCTCGGCCTCTTCCTCGACCTCCAGATCGCTGTCGCGCAGCACGCGGAAGGCGCAGTGACCGATGTCGCGATAGCCGGGGAACAGGCTGGGCAGATGCATCAGCAGCAGGTCTTCCAGCCGAAGAAACCGCTTGCCGCCCGGCAACGCGATGAACCGCGCGGTCTGCTGCGGCACCGGCAACAGCGCCTGCATCTGCCGCCCGCTGGTTTCGTGCGCCAGTTCAACCGCCAGCGAAAAGCCAAGGTTCGGGATGAAGGGGAACGGGTGCGCCGGATCTATGGCCAGCGGCGACAGCACCGGAAAGACCTGCTCTACGAAATAGCGGCGCAGAAACTCCTCTTCGGCCCGCGTGATGCGCGAACGTGACAGGATGGTGATGTCCGCCACCTCCATCTCGCGGCGCAGGCCGTTCCAGACGGCTTGCTGTGCACCCATCAAGCGACGGGCGTCGGCATTGACCAGCGCCAACTGTTCGGACGCCCTCAGGCCATCGTCGGACAGCGTATTGTTCGCTTCGCGCACCAATTCGCGCAGGCCCGCAACGCGAACCGTATAGAATTCGTCAAGGTTCGTCGCCGAGATGGACAGGAACCGCAGCCGCTCCAGCAATGGGACGCGGGGATTGCGTGCTTCGTCCAGAACGCGCCAGTTGAAGCTTAGCCAGCTGATCTCGCGGTTGAAAAAACGTGCCGGCCCCTCGGGCGTGCCATCGGGCAATTCGCGCGGAGTCGGGAACGGAGTGCGGAGATAGTCGGCCTGTGTCATGATCTCTCGGTCGGTGAAGCGGGGGCCGATGATGTATCTGCAGGCGACAATTTGTCCAGAAGTTCTGCCGCCAATCTGCGCGTCACGGGGCGTCGAGCCGCCAAAGACTGACGATCTATGGCTGCGACAAGATGCCGCGCCATGCCAAGGTCACGCTCCATCCGGGTCGAAAGCCAGCCAATCACGTCCGGCGCAACCTGAATTTGGCGGTCCGCGAACAGTTTGACCAGCACGGCGGGCAGCAAAGCGTCATCGGGCGGACCCAGAACCGCCAGCGTCGCGGATTCGATTCGGGAAAGCAGGTCCGGCAGGCGGATGCCCCAGTCGCGCGGCGGGGTCCGGGCGGTCATCAGCAGCAGCACCTCGCGCGCGCCGGCAAGGTTCCACAGATGAAACAGCGCATCCTCGGCCTCGGAGATACCCGCGATCAGATGGGCATTTTCGACGACCAGCGCACCCGCAGGCTGCAACAACCCGTCAACGCCCGCAGGCGAGATGCTGGAGGCGCGGATGACCTGCGCGCCGTTCTCCTCGGCCCAGAAGCGCGCCAGATGCGATTTTCCCGCCCCCGGCCCGCCGATCAGCAACAGCCGCCCACCCGGCCAATGCGTGGGCGCATCCAGCATTGCCAGCGCATCGCGATTGGCCGAAGTCGTCAGGAAATCGTCCCGCGACAATGCGGGCGGGATCGTCAGATCCAGGGCGAGCTGATGCGCCAAGGATCAGCCGTCCTGCTTTTTGCCGTCGCGCTGTTCCTGTTCGGCAAGACGCGCTTCCTGATGCAGTTCGGCAGGCGAAGGCGGGCCTGCCGGGCGGTCGCGTTTCTTGTCGCGACGTGCGCGTTCCTGCTGCTCCTCAAGCAGTTCGGCCAGTTCGTCCTGACGGCGGATCTCGGCCACGCGAACGTCATGCGACATCTGTGCAAGGCGGCGTTCCTTGGCGACGGTGCCGCGCGGCACCAGCTCGATCAGGGTCGGCGGCGCGGGCGGCGCAGGCACTTCGCGGCCGGTGTATAGCGCGCTTTCCTTGTAGCGGCCGACCATGTAGCGGACCAGCACCCCGATCGCCGCAGCCATGGGCACGGCGACCAGCAGACCGACGAACCCGAACATCGTGCCGAAGACGGTCAAAGCCAGCATCAGCCAGACCGGGTGCAGGCCGATGCTGCCCCCGACGATCTTGGGTTGCAGGTAGTTCCCCTCGACCATCTGGCCCACGGCAAAGATCGCGACCACGGCGGCGATCCAGAACGGATCGCCCCAGAAGCTGAACAGCGCGACCCCGATGGCCGTCGCGCCGCCGATCACCACGCCCACATAGGGGATGAAGGACAGCGACGCGGCCATCACCCCGATCGCCACGCCAAAGGGCAGACCGACAAAGCCCAGCCCCACCGAATAGAACGTGCCAAGGATCAGGATGACCATGCCCTGCCCCCGCACGAAGCCCGACAGCGCATTGTCGATTTCCGAGGCGATGGCGCGGGCGGTGGGCGCATGTTCGCGCGGCACAAGCTCATCCAGACGGGCGACCATGTTGTCCCAGTCCAGCAGCAGGTAAAAGGCCACGACCGGCACGATGACGATCAGCGCCAGCACGCTGAAAACCCCCATGACCGAACCCAGCACGGTGGAAACAAGCTGCCCGCCCCGTGCGCTGATGTTCTTGCCCATATCTGTCAGGGCGGAATTGACCGTGCTGCCTTCGGTGAACAGCTGCGGGAAGCGGTTCATCAGGAATTGCTGCAACTGCTCGGCCATCTGGGGCGCGGTGTTGACGAGTTGCGTGGTCTGGCGCACCAGAACCGGCAGCAGCATCAGGACGACCGCGACCACGATCAGGATGACGATGGCCGTGATCACCACCACCGCAGAGGTGCGCGACAGCCCGTAACGCTCCAGCCGGTCGGCCACCGGGTCCAGCATATAGGCCATCGCCGCCCCCAACAGGAACGGCATGATCGCGTTGCCCAGCGTCCACAGTGCCAGCAACAGCACCAAAAGCGCCCCACCCCAATACCAGACCTGCTTCTGTGCCGGCAGCCGCATGGCCATGATCTCCTGTTTTCGTGCGCGCGTTGTGACCTATTTGGACGGTCTGGACGCGGCTTGCAAGGAAGGGCGTTGCCCCGTTCTTCGCTGTAGGTTAACCCGTTGCGGTCTTTGATGAGGAATTCGCCATGCGTCTGACGCGCTATTTCATGCCCGTGCTGAAGGAAGACCCCAAGGAGGCGCAGATTGTCAGCCACAGGCTGATGCTGCGCGCCGGCATGATCAAGCAGCAGTCGGCAGGGATCTATTCCTGGTTGCCGATGGGGCTGAAGGTGCTGAACCGCATCCAGCAGATCGTGCATGAGGAACAGGCCCGTGCCGGTCATATCCCGGTGCTGATGCCCACGATCCAGTCCGCCGACCTGTGGCGCGAAAGCGGCCGTTATGACGATTACGGCGAAGAAATGCTGCGCATAACCGACCGCCACAAGCGCGACATGCTGTATGGTCCCACCAATGAGGAAGTCATCACCGACATCTTCCGCGCGCATGTCAGCAGCTACAAGGATCTGCCGCTGACGCTGTATCAGATCCAGTGGAAGTTCCGCGATGAGATCCGCCCCCGCTTCGGCGTCATGCGCGGCCGCGAATTCCTGATGAAGGACGGCTATAACTTCGACCTGACCCGCGATGCGGCGCTGCACGCCTATAACCGCCATCTGGTCAGCTATCTGCGCAGCTACGAACGCATGGGCCTGCAAGCCATTCCGATGCGTGCCGATGGCGGTCCGATCGGCGGCGATTATACCCATGAATTCCTGGTGCTGGCCGAGACGGGCGAATCCGAAGTCTTCTATGACAGCGAGATCACCGACCTGAAATTCGGCAGCCGCGCGATCGACTACGACAGCGTCGAGCAGTGCCAAGCGGTGCTGGAGGAATTCACCAGCCGTTATGCCCGCACCGACGAGACGCATGACGCGGCGATCTTTGACCAGATCCCCGAGGAGCGCCGCCGCACCGCCCGCGGCATCGAGGTCGGGCAGATCTTCTATTTCGGCACGAAATATTCAGAATCCATGGGCGCGACCGTCGTCGGCCCCGATGGCAACCGCACCCCGGTCGAGATGGGCAGCCACGGCATCGGCGTCTCGCGCCTGCTGGGCGCCATCATCGAGGCCAGCCATGATGACAAGGGCATCATCTGGCCAGAGGGCGTCACGCCCTTCGAGGTGGGCATCGTGAACCTGAAACAGGGCGACGCCTCGACGGACAGCGCGTGCGAGGCGCTTTATGCCGAGCTGAAATCCAAGGGTCTGGACCCGCTTTACGACGACCGCGATGAGCGTGCGGGCGCAAAATTCGCAACGGTGGATCTGATCGGTCTGCCGTGGCGCATCACCGTCGGTCCGCGCGGTCTGGCCAATAACAAGGTCGAACTGACCTCGCGCCGCACGGGCGAGGCGGTCGAGATGTCGCCGCAGGAAGCCGTATCGCGGCTGGTCGAGGTGTATCAGCCCGTGAAGGATGCCGCGCTTTAAGGTCGAAGACAGCTTGCGGTTGATAAGCCGGCATGGGTATTTGAAGAACTGAGAAGCCGGGCGCCGCGATCATGCGGCATCCGGCGGACCAGTCGAGATGCCGCAAGACCGGAGACCCGCCCTGTGACCAAGAAAGCCCTGATCACCGGTGTGACCGGACAGGACGGTTCGTATCTTGCCGAGTTTCTTCTGGAGCAGGGTTATGAGGTGCATGGCATCAAGCGCCGCGCATCAAGCTTCAACACCCAGCGGGTCGATCACATCTTTCAGGATCCGCATGAGGAAAAGCCGCGCTTTTTCCTGCATTACGGCGATCTGACCGACAGCTCCAACCTGACCCGCATCATGGCCGAGGTGCGTCCGGACGAGGTTTATAACCTTGGGGCGCAGTCGCATGTCGCCGTCAGCTTCGAGGCGCCCGAATATACCGCCGATGTGGACGGCATCGGCACGCTGCGTCTGCTGGAGGCAATCCGGTTTCTGGGGCTGGAAAAGCACAGCCGGTTCTATCAGGCCTCGACATCCGAACTATACGGGCTGGTGCGCGAAACACCGCAGACCGAGGCCACGCCGTTTCACCCTCGGAGCCCCTATGCGGTGGCCAAGTTATACGCCTATTGGATCACGGTGAATTACCGCGAGGCTTATGGGCTGTTTGCCTGCAACGGTATCCTGTTCAACCATGAAAGCCCGCGCCGGGGCGAGACTTTCGTGACGCGCAAGATCACGCGCGGTATGGCCAATATCGCGCAGGGGCTGGAAGGCTGCCTGTACATGGGTAATCTTGATGCGTTGCGCGACTGGGGCCATGCCCGCGACTATGTGCGGATGCAATGGCTGATGCTGCAATGCGACACGCCCGAGGATTTCGTCATCGCGACCGGAGAGCAGCATTCCGTGCGCCAGTTCCTGATCTGGACCGCCGAGGAGCTGGGCATCACACTGGAGTTCCGCGGCGCGGGTATCGATGAGGTTGCGGTGGTCGCGGGGATCAGCGGCGACAAGGCTCCCGCGTTGAAATCGGGCGATGTGGTGATGCGCGTCGATCCCAAATATTTCCGCCCCGCCGAGGTTGCGACCCTGCTGGGCGACGCCAGCAAGGCGCGCGACAAGCTTGGCTGGGTGCCGGAAACGCCTTTGCGCGACATGATCGCCGAGATGGTCGAGGCGGATCTGCAGACCGCGCGGCGGCACGCGCTGCTGAAGGATCACGGGCTGGACCTGCCGGTATCGGCCGGGGGCCAGTGATGCGGCTGCTGATTACCGGCGCGCATGGCATGGTCGGGCGCAATCTGCGCGCCCATCCGGGGATGTCCGGTTTTGAGCTGCTGGCCCCTGCCCGCGGTGATCTGGACCTGCAGGACGGCGCGGCGGTGCGGGCCTATGTGACGCGCAACCGCCCTGATGCGGTGGTTCATGCGGCGGGCGTCGTGGGCGGCATCCACGCCAATATGGCCGAGCCGGTCCGCTTTCTGGCCGCGAATGCCCAGATCGGGCTGAACGTGGTTCTGGCCTGCCGCGAGGCGGGCGTGGGCACGCTGATCAACCTAAGCTCCAGCTGCGTCTACCCGGCGGCGCTGGGGCGGGATTTGTCCGAAGACCAGATTCTGACCGGCGCGCTGGAGCCTACGAACGAAGGCTATGCTTTGGCCAAGATCATGGCGATGCGCCTGATCGACTATGCGCGGGCCGAGGATGCGTCGCTGAACTGGCGGACGTTGATCCCATGCAATCTTTACGGGCCTTTCGACAAGTTCGATCCGGGCCGCTCGCACCTGCTGCCGGCAATTATTCACAAGCTGCATCAGGCCAAAACCGCGAACGCCCCCACGGTCGATATCTGGGGGGATGGAGAGGCGCGGCGTGAATTCATGTATGCGCCCGATCTGGCGGACGCGATCCTGCGGGCGCTGGACCCGGCGGCGCCCCGGCTGATGAATATCGGGGTCGGACAGGATCATTCGATCAATGATTACTACCGCATCGCCGCACAGGTGATCGGGTGGCAGGGGACGTTCACGCATGACCTGACCAAGCCCGTGGGGATGCGGCAGAAGCTTTTGTCGGTGCGGCGTCAGACGGAATGGGGCTGGGCACCGCTGACCAGCCTGACCGACGGCATTGCCGCGACTTATGCGCATTATCTGGAGATCTTGGCATGACCCGTTTTCCGCTGGCGACCTCAAGCTGGGATGATGCCGAGCAGGCGGCGCTGGCCCGTGTCATCGCCTCGGACCGCTATTCGATGGGACCAGAGGTCGAGGCGTTCGAAGCCGATTTCGCCGCCTTCGCTGGCAGCCGTTACGCCGTGATGGTGAATTCCGGGTCATCTGCCAACCTGATCATGGTTGCGGCCTTGCGCTATACGCAAAACCCCGACCTGCGCCTGATGCCCGGCGATGAGGTGATCGTGCCCGCCGTCAGCTGGTCCACGACCTTTTTCCCGCTGCACCAATATGGGCTGCACCTAAAATTCGTCGATATTGATGCCGATACGCTGAACTATGATCTGGCCGCGCTGGGGGCTGCGATCAACGACCGCACCGGCGCAATCATGGCGGTGAACCTGCTGGGCAATCCCAATGATTTCGACGCCATCCGCGCGCTGATCGGCCCCCGCCGGATCGTGCTGATCGAGGATAACTGCGAATCCATGGGCGCGACCTTTGCCGGGCGTCAGGCCGGGACGTTCGGCGTGATGGGCAGCTATTCGTGTTTTTTCTCGCACCACATCTCGACCATGGAGGGCGGGCTGGTCGTTACCGATGATGAGGAACTTTACCACATCATGCTGGCCTTGCGGGCGCATGGCTGGACGCGCAATCTGCCGCGCGAGAACCGCCTGACCGGCACGAAAAGCGATGATCCGTTTCAGGAAAGTTTCCGCTTCGTGCTGCCGGGCTACAACCTGCGCCCGCTGGAGATGTCGGGCGCACTGGGGCGTGAACAGGTCAAGAAGCTGCCCGCACTGATCGCGGGTCGTCGCGCCAATGGTGCGCGCTGGCAGGACGCGATGGCCCATCACCCGGTCTTTCGCATTCAGGCCCAGACGGGCGAAAGCAGCTGGTTCGGCTTTTCGCTGGTCGTGCGCCCCGAAAGCGGACTGGCGCGGGCCGAGGTGCTGACCCGGCTTGGCGATATGGGTTTTGAAACCCGTCCCATCGTCAGTGGCAACTTTACCAAGAATCCCGTGCTTGGGTTGATGGAACACAGCCTGCACGGCCAGATGACCAATGCCGAGGACATTGACCGACACGGCTTTTTCATCGGCAATCATCACTATGACATTGCCGAGGCGATTGGACTGGTGGCTGCCTTCCGGCTCTAGGGTTCGGGCAAACAGATCAGGTCGGTATCCAGATCGCGGATGATTTCGGCGCTGGTCGAACCGCAGATCAGCCGCGACAGCGTGCCTTGCCCATGCGATCCCATCACCACCAGATCGAAATGGTCCTGTTTCTGCTGGTCCAGGATAGCCTGTGCCGCAGCGCCGTGGCGCATGGCGAAATCCAGATGCGCGGCATCCGTCAGCCGGGCGGAAAAACGGCGGCGCAGGCGATGTTCCAATTCACCCATTGCCAGCATGTCGATGCGCTGCAGATCGACCGAACTTAGCCCGGCGGTGCGCAAGCCCGACGGTGCGGGCAGGTTCGTCGCATGAAGCACCGTCAGGTCCGCACCCTGCCACAGCCCCAATGCCGTGCCGCCTGCGATGACGGCGACGGTGGCCGCGTCCTCCTCGGCGGCCAACATCACACGGTTCCACGGACGGTCCGCATCGCGCCGGATCACGGCCACTGGCTTGCGGATCGCGGACAGAACGCGCTCGGCCGTCGTGCCTGCAAGCGCCTGCGGAAAGCGGCGGGCGCGGGGAATGCCCATGACGACCAGATCGACGCCCAGTTCTTCGGCGACGCGCAGGATCACCTCATCGGGGTCGCCGGGATTTGCGATGCAACGGATGCCCGGCGGCGCGCCTTTGGGCAGTTGGGCACGCAGCAGATCGCAGGCCTCTGGCCGGTCGGGTCCGGCATCGTCGGTAACATGCAGCAGGGTCAGTTCCGCGTCATGCGATGCCAGCGCCAGCTGCACGCCTCGGGCCACCGCCTGAGCGGAGCGTGCCGACAAATCGCTTGCCACCAGATATCTGCGCATATGCCCGCCCTATCCGTCTTGCCCATCCTGCGCCGCATCGCAGCGCAAACCTGCCCATATGGTGAAGTGGACAGTTTTTCCACACAGCCGCATGATTGCTTGGATTCGCATGGCGAGGAACGATGCGGAAGAGGTTATCTGGTCTGTCGTTGCTGTCACTGGCAGCGGCGCTTGTTGTTTTCATGGTTACTCGGCTTTGGCCTGAGCCTGCGCGCCCCCATGTCCCCGTCCCCCCGCTGGAGGTCGTGAAGATGGATGCGGAGGCCGCAGGCATGGCCGCCGAACTGGTCGCGCCCGAGGCCGATCTTGAACCGCTGCCGATGCGCATCAGCGGGCGCACGGCTGCGGGTCCGCGCGACACGCTGTTGCAGGAATGGCCGGCGTTTCACGTCGAGGCGCGATTTACCGGCACGGATGTCTCGGTCCGGTTTCAGGATGTCACGAACCGTTGGCGCATCACGCTGGACGGCGGCGATCATGTCGAGATTTCCCAGCCCGGTGCGCAGGATCTGCGCATTTCCAATCTGACTGCGGGCGAACATCGCATCCGCGTGGAAAAAATCAGCGAGTCCTCGATGCCTGCGGGTTTCGGCGGCATCCTGATCGGCGGGCGTTCATCGGCGCTGCCCAGCCCTGAACCCGCGGCGCGCTTGATCGAATTCATAGGCGATTCGGACACGGTGGGCTTTGCCAATACCTCAAACACCCGCGATTGCAGCGAGGATGAGGTTTTTGCCGCCACCGACACCAGCCGCAGCTTTGGCCCGCAGGTGGCGACAATGCTGGGGGCGGATTACCGCGTCATCGCGCGCTCGGGGATCGGGCTTTTGCGAAATTACGGCGGCGCCTCGCCCGAAACGACGATGCCCAGCCGCTATCCGCTGGCGCTGCCCAGCGATCCGGCTGCCGCCCGAATGCCGCAACCGCCTGCGGATATTGTCGTGACCGGGATCGGATCGAACGATTTCGGCTCGGATTTCGGGCCAGACGAACCCTGGGCCGATCAAGCCGCCCTAAGCGCAGCGTTTGGACCAGCCCTGACCGAGTTCGTTCGTGCGCGGGTCCGCGAAAATCCCGGCGCCCTGCAGGTGCTGCTAGCCTTTGGCGAATATGGTGATCCTTTGGTCACCCCCTATCGCGCCGCCGAGGCCGCGCTGAAAGCCGATGGCACGCGCGTCTTGCTGGTCGTGCTGCCCAAGCTGGAGCGTAAGGCATGCCTGTGGCACCCCTCGGCCAAGGATCACGACATGATCGCGTCCCGGCTGGTCGCCGCAATTGAGGGGGCAGGCGCATGATGTCGCTGCGTCCCCTGACCTATCGGCTGGGCCTGCTGCTGGGCTTGGGCACGGGCGATATTGCCGCCGCCGCGACTGATCGCTGGGAAATCGCCCCGGCGGAAATCCTGCGCGTGCCGCCGGTGATCATCCTGCCCGGACAGGCCGAGCGGATCACCCGCACCGAATTCACCACCCTGCCACTGCTGATCAAGTCGCTTGCCGGCGATCCGGCGGAACCGATCGGCGCAACGATGGGCTATCGCCTGCCAGACGTGGATATTGTCGATGGCGTGCTGTATTCGCGCGGTCTGTCGCTGCATCTGCGGTCGCGGCGGCACAAGCTGAGCTTCCCGTTGATGCAGGAAATCCCCAGCGGCGCATTCTATGAGACATGGGTCGGCAATCGCTGGTTCGGAAACTGGCTGCTGGACGATTGCCTGTCCTATCGCCTGGCCGAGGCAGCGGGTCATCCGCTGACCACCATGCCGCCCCGCGCAGGCCATGTGCCCCGCTACGAAGAACTGCTGAGCCTGTCGCCCGGTCATGTCACGAACCTGCATCTGGACGAAGTGTTCCTGTTCGACGATCACGCCAACAACAGCCATCGCATGGCACGTGCGCAGGATATGCGGAACCGGCTGATCCCGCATCCCACCGGGGCTTTGCGCCCCGGCGTGTTCCTGCTGCGCGGCAAGTCTGGCGATCTGCGCACGCTTGAAAATGAAGCGGCAGTTGCCGAGCGGCTGGAACGCGACTTCGGTTTCCGCGTGATGTTTCCCGAAGATCACAGTGTGGACGAACTGATGGCGGCCTGCTGCGACGCGCATATCGTTGCGGGTGTCGAAGGCAGCCAGTTGAACCACGGGATCGCGGCCATGCCTCCGGGTGGCACTTTGCTGACGATCCAACCACCCGACCGGGCGACGACCGCCATGAAGCTTTTGACCGATCGTTGGCAGCAGCGTTTTGCCATGGTCGTCGGGCACGGCCACGCTGAATCCTTTGCCGTGGATTTCGACGAAATCGCGGCCACCATTGACCTTATCCACAAGGGGGAACCAAAAAACTCGTCCTAAACGTCAGGTTGAGTTTTTCCCTGCGATCGCGGAATCATACGCTACAAGGTATTCCGCCCAAGTTATTGAGTTACTCGCATGAGTCTGTTTGAAGTCGTCAAGGGCGACTATATCCGCCACGGTCGCTCGCTGACCGAAGCCGCCTTTGTTTCGTTGGCGATCTATCGCTATGGCCACTGGGCTTTGGGCATCCGTAATCCTGCGGCACGCTGGCTGGCAAACAAGCTTTACGGCTTTTTCAAGATATTCATCCTGAATGTCACCAAGGTGTGGATTCCGCCTCAGGTCAAACTGGGCGAGGATTTTCACATCATCCATGCCGAAGGGTCGCTTTCGATCCACCCCGAAGCGGTAATTGGCGACCGTTGCGGGGTCATGCACAACGTCACCATCGGCACGAATATGCGTGGGCGCGCACCGATCATCGGGGATGATGTTTTCATCGGCGTGAACTCGACTATTCTCGGGCCAATCAAGATCGGCGACCGGGTGCGGATCGGGGCGAATACTGCGGTTTCGACCAACGTGCCTTCGGACAGCGTGGTGATTGGCTCTCCGGCCAAAATCTATCCCAGCCTGCCGATCTTTGCGGCGAAAAAGCAGGAGAAGGCGGATGTGTAACGATTTTGACCGTGCCATGTGGCACATGCTGGCCGACAACCTTTCCAAGCATGGCAGCAAAATCGCTGCAATCGATGCCAAACGCAGTGTGACCTATGCGGAATTCGTGGCCGAGGCAGGGCGCGTCACCGATTGGCTGCGCGCCCGCGGCATCCGCCCCGGTGACCGCGTGCTGGTGCATCTGCGCAAAAGCATCGACGAAGCGGCGGCGATGTTCGGCGCATGGAAAGCCGGTGCGGTCGTCGTCAACGTCAACAGCCATTGGTCGCCCGCGCAGCTTTCCTATGTCGCCAAGGACAGCCGCGCCCGCGCCGTCATCCTGACGCAGGCATCGCTGAAGACGCTTCAGGGCGATCATGCCCTGTCGCCCGACACCGCATTTCTGGTTCAAGGCAAGGCCGAGGGTCTTGCCCAGGGCGCGGACCTCTGGACGGCGCTTGCCGCCGACAGTGGCTCTGCGCCCGACGAAATCGACCCTTTGGGGCTGGCGATGATCATCTACACCTCGGGTTCGACCGGGGCGCCCAAGGGCGTGATGCTAAGCCATCGCAATATTCGCGCGGGCGCGATTTCCGTCGCGCAGTATCTGGGCCTGACGCAGGATGACAGGCTGCTTTCGGTGCTGCCTTACAGCTTTGACGCAGGGCTTAACCAGCTGACGACGATGATGCTGCTGGGTGGCACGATCGTCCACCAACCACTGACCATGCCCGCCGAAGTGGTGCGCATGGCGCAGGAGCAGGCCGTCACGACCATCGCGGGTGTGCCCCCCCTGTGGAACCAGATCGTGCGGCTGCTGGATGCCAGTCCGACTGATCTGCCTGCGCTGCGCCGCGTGACCAATACCGGCGGCAAGATCCCTCCGAACATCCTTGAGCTGATGCCCAAGGTATTTCCGGGCGTGGACATTTTCCTGATGTATGGCCTGACCGAGGCTTTCCGCTCGACCTATTTGCCGCCTGCGAAATTCGCGGCCAAGATGGGTTCGATCGGCCAGCAGATCCCGAATGCACAGGTCTTTGCGATCAAGCATGGCGAAGGGATCGCCGGTCCCGGCGAACAGGGCGAACTGGTCCATGCCGGGCCGCTGGTCAGCATGGGTTACTGGGAAAAGCCCGAAGTGACGGCGCTGAAGATCCGCTCCTGCCCCGAACTGGCGCATCTCCTGGGGGACGACCCCGTGGTCTATTCCGGTGATCTGGTCCGCGTCGATCAGGACGGCGACCTGTGGTTCGTCAGCCGCATGGACGAGATGATAAAGACGCTGGGTTTCCGGCTGTCCCCCACCGAGGTCGAGGACGGTCTGTCCCAAAGCGGTCTGGTCACCGATGTCGTGGCCTACGGCGTCGATCACCCCGATTTCGGGCAGGCGGTTCACGTTTCCGTGACATATTTGCCCGGTGCCGAACAGGCCGCGCTCGCGGCGCATTGCGCAAGGACCATGCCTCATTATATGCGGCCATTGCGGTTCCATGCATGGCAAGGCGCGATGCCCCGCACGGCAAGCGGCAAGCTGGACCGTCCGGCCATCATACGGACCGCCAAGGAAGACACTGTCCCAAGTGAATGACAAGGTAAGACCCATGAGCCTGAGCCAGCAAGAACTGCTTGCATACCTGCGTGATGAACTGAACATCGAAGAAGAAATCGACGGGCAGACCGAGCTTTTCTCGGGGGGACTGCTTGATTCGGTGTCGATGGTCAGCCTGATTACCTTCATCGAGGAAAAGACCGGCTCGGTCATCCAGCCGGGCGACGTGACGCTTGAGAATTTCGACACGGTGGATCGGATCTCGGGCTATGTTGCAACGCTTGGATAAGACGCTGGATCATCATCTGGCCGAGGCGGCGGCGCGCTATGGCACGCCCGCCTATGTCTATTTTACCGACGAAATCGCGTCGCGACTTGAGGCGCTGCGCACAGCCTTTGGCCGCTGGTTCGCGATCAGCTATGCGGTGAAAAGCAATCCCAGTCCGGCACTGCTGGACTGGATGCGCGACCGTCTGGATTATCTGGACATCTCCTCGGGTGGGGAATTCGCGCTGTCGCAACAGGCAGGCTGGAACCCCGAGCTGATCAGCTTTACCGGTCCGGCCAAGCGCGAATTCGAACTGCGTCCCGCGATTCAGGCGGGCTTGGGCGAACTGGTGCTGGAAAGCCTGCGCGAAGCGCGGCTGGCCGATGCCATCGCGGGTGAACTGGGCCGCGTCCAGCCCGTGCTGATCCGCCTTGCGCCCGATCGTGTGCCCAAAGGCTTTGGCGATCAGATGGCCGGTCGCCCCAGCGCCTTTGGCGTGGATGTCGAGGATGCGGCCGAAATCCTGCCGCAGATTGCCGCCTTGCCGAACCTGCGCATCATCGGGCTGCACATCTATTCCGGCACGCAAAGCCTGAAGCCCGATGCGATCTGCGAAAATTGGCGCATCTTCATGCAGGTGTTCACCGAGACCTGCTCGGCGCTGGACCTGCGCCCGGAAAAGCTGATCTTCGGATCGGGTCTGGGCATCCCCTATCACCCCGGCGAACAGGCGTTGGACCTGTCCCAGATCGCAGCGACCATCGGCCCGGAGCTGGACGATTTCCGCGCCCGCTTCCCCTCGGCCCGTCTGGTGCTGGAACTTGGGCGACATCTGGTCGGTCCGGCGGGCTATTTCCTGACCCGCGTGGTGTCGGTCAAACAATCGCGCGGCAGCCGCATCGCGATCTGCGACGGCGGTCTGAACGACAATCTGGCCGCCTCGGGGAATTTCGGCATGGTGCTGCGGCGCAACTATGTCATGCATCGCGTCGGTGGCGATCAGGACGGCGCATTGCCGGTCGAAAAGCACGACATCTCCGGCCCGCTTTGCACCTCGATCGACAAGCTGGGCGGCGCGGTCGAGCTGCCGCGGCTGGACGAAGGCGATCTGCTGGCAATTCATGCAGCCGGCGCCTACGGCCCGACGGCCAGCCCGCTTTACTTCATCAGCCACCCCCTGCCGTCCGAGATCATGGTGACGGGCGGCCAAATGCAGGACATCACGCGGCTTGGAAATGGCTGACGCTTAAATAGCCGCGTCGATCCCGTTGCAAATGCGATAAAAAACGTGTCATCGACGGGAAGAAGGCATATAATTTTCGACGGCTCGCGGTTGTGTTTTCAGGTCGGCAACGGCTATGATGAGGACACGAAATCCCTGAACCTGCGAAGGATGCCGAATGGTCGAACAGAACCTGTTGTTGCTGCTTGTTCTGACGCCATTCATCTCTGCTGCCCTTGCGGCCACACTTCCAGTCGGCTCACGAAACGCCGAAACTTGGCTTGCCGGGCTGACGATGGCGGTCGCACTCGGAATCCTTGCGGTGCTTTACCCGGCAGTCGCCGAAGGCGGGCGGATCATCGGCGAATTCGAATGGGCCGACAGCATCGGGCTGGACCTGACCTTCCGCATCGACGGCTTTGCATGGCTGTTCATGGTGCTGGTCGCCGGGATCGGGATGTTGGTGATCCTGTATGCCCGCTATTACATGGGGCCGGACGATCCGGTGCCGCGGCTGTATTCCTGTCTGCTGGCCTTTGCCGGATCCATGGCGGGGCTGATCCTGTCGGGCAACATCATCATGCTGGTGGTGTTCTGGGAACTGACCAGCCTCGTGTCATTCCTGCTGATCGGCTATTGGTTTCACCGTCAGGATGCCCGTGACGGCGCGCGCATGGCGCTGGTCGTCACGGCCTCGGGTGGGCTGTGCCTGCTGGTCGCGATGGTGCTGATCGGCCAGATCGTCGGCAGCTATCAGCTTGACGATGTGCTGAAGGCGGGCACCAAGATCACGGCGCATCCGCTTTATCCGGTGGTGCTGATCCTGTTCCTGCTGGGCGCGTTCACCAAATCGGCGCAGTTCCCGTTCCATTTCTGGCTGCCCAATGCCATGGCTGCGCCGACGCCGGTTTCGTCCTATCTGCATTCGGCCACGATGGTGAAAGCCGGGGTTTTCCTGCTGCTGCGCTTTCACCCCGCGCTTGGCGGCACCGATGCGTGGTTCCAGATCGTCACCGGGATCGGCCTGATCACGCTGCTGCTGGGCGCATTCGTCGCGCTGTTCAAGCACGATCTGAAAGGGATGCTGGCTTACTCCACGATCAGCCATCTGGGCCTGATCACGGCACTTGCGGGAATCGGCACGCCGCTGGCGGTCATCGCGGCTGTGTTCCACATCGTGAACCACGCGGTGTTCAAGGCATCGCTGTTCATGGCTGCTGGCATCATCGACCATGAGGCGGGGACGCGCGACATGCGCCGCCTGTCGGGGCTGGCCAAGTTCATGCCCATCACCGCATCGCTTGCGATCATCGCATCGGCGGCAATGGCGGGTGTGCCGCTGCTGAACGGTTTTCTGTCCAAGGAAATGTTCTTTGATGCCGCCTATACGCATCACAACGGCAGCCTGCTGGACAACGCCGCGCCCTATATTGCCGTGCTGGCGGGCGCGTTCAGCGCCGCCTATTCGCTGCGTTTCATCATCACGGTCTTCTTCGGCCCCAAAGCTACCGACCTCCCGCATGAGCCGCATGAGCCGCATCACCTGATGCGCCTGCCGGTCGGGCTGCTGGTCGCCATCTGTCTGGCCGTGGGCATCGCGCCGCAGGTCATGCTTGGACCTTGGCTGGAAAGCGCCGCCATCGCGATCCTTGGGCCAGACCTGCCCTATTACAGCCTCAAGATCTGGCACGGCGTGAACGCCCCCCTGATCATGAGCATAATCGCCATGAGCCTGGGCGTCCTGATCTACCTGCTGCCACGCCGCTGGATCGACGCGGGCGAGGAAGGCCCGGCGCTGATGCGCGCGCTGAACTTCGGCGCGATGTTCGATCCCGCGCTGCATCTGTTCACCAAGCGGCTGCCGCAGGCCGCACTGCGCCTGCTGTCGGCGCATGGCCTGCAGGCGCAGCTGCGGGCGATGGTTCTGATGGGGATGGCGGGCGCCTATTTCGCGCTTGGTCCGCTGGAGTGGAACGTCCCCATGCCCGAGGTGAACAGCCGCGAACTGGTTTTCGCGCTGCTGTGGATCGTGGGCGGGGCCTGCGCCATCGGTGCCGCTTGGCAGGCCAAGTATCACCGCTTTGCCGCGCTGGTCCTGATGGGCGGTGCGGGCATGGTGACCTGCGCGACATTCGTGTGGCTGTCTGCCCCCGACCTTGCCGTGACGCAGTTGCTGGTCGAAATCGCAACGACCACGCTGTTGCTGCTGGGAATGCGCTGGCTGCCGAAACGCGATCAGGAAATTCCGGGGGATGAGAAATTCTCGCCTCGCCTGCGCCGCTTTCGCGATTTGCTGATCGCCGTGTTCTGTGGTGTCGGCATGACCGCCATTTCATTGGCGGTGCTGCTGACCAAGCCCGGCAACTCGGTCGGCGACTGGTTTCTGCGCCATTCCTATGTCGAAGGTGGCGGCACGAATGTTGTCAACGTGATCCTTGTGGATTTCCGCGCATTCGACACATTCGGAGAGATTGCGGTTCTGGCGATCGTGGGCCTGACCGTCTATGCGCTGCTGCGCCGCTTCCGTCCCGCTCCTGAAAGCGTCGAACGCCCCCGTCCCCAGCTTGAGGCCGAGGAGCAGGCGCTGGAATCCTATCTGTTCGTGCCTGCCGTTATCATGCAGTGGATGTTCGCGCCGATCATCGCGCTTGCGGCATATCTGTTCTTCCGCGGCCACGATCTGCCCGGCGGCGGCTTTGCGGCGGGCGTGACCTTCGCGATCGGTCTGCTGTTGCAATATGTCGCAGCCAATGTCCGCTGGGTCGAGGCGCGCCTGACCATCCTGCCCGTGCGCTGGATGGGTGCGGGCATCTGCATCGCTGCGGCGACCGGGGCCGGATCGTGGATCTTCGGGATGCCCTTCCTGACCACGCATTACCAATATCTGGACATTCCGATGATCGGCAAGGTTCCCGCCTCGACCGCGATGCTGTTCGACCTTGGCGTCTTTTCGCTGGTGGTCGGGGCCATCGTCATCATGCTGATCGCGATTGCCCACCAGTCGCTGCGCGTCGCGCCCCGCACGCGCCCCAGCGACGCCGAGGAAAAGGAGTAAACCGATGGAACTGATCCTTGCCATTGCCATCGGCATCCTGACCGGCTCCGGTGTCTGGCTGCTTTTGCGTCCACGATCCTATCAGGTCATCGTGGGCCTTTGCCTGCTGGCCTATGGCGTCAACCTGTTCATCTTTGCGATGGGCCGCCTTTATGTCGGCGCGGCCCCGATTATGCCCAAGGGCGGCTTTGTCGATCCGACCGCCTATGCCGATCCCCTGCCGCAGGCGCTGGTGCTGACGGCCATCGTCATCAGCTTTGCCACCACCGCGCTGTTTCTGGTGGTGATGATTGCGTCGCGCGGGATTACCGGCACCGACCATGTTGACGGAAAGGAGCGCAGCCAATGAGCCCCGATACCGTCCCGAACCACATGCTGATCGCGCCCATCCTGATCCCGATGGTCGCGGGTGCGCTGATGCTGTTCTACAACGACCGCAACCGCCAGACCAAGCTGGTCATGGGGCTGGTCGCGGTCGGCCTGATGTTCCTAAGCTCGACCGAGCTGATGACGGATGCGAAATCGCTGACCGATCAGGGCGAAACGGTCGTCCAGCTTTACCGCCTTGGCGACTGGCCGGTGCCCGTGGGCATCGTGCTGGTGCTGGACAGGCTTTCGGCCATGATGGTCATGCTGACCGCGTTGCTGGCCGCGCCTTCGCTGATCTATGCCGCCGCAGGCTGGCACGGCAAAGGACAGCACTATCACAGCATGTTCCAGTTCCTGCTGGCCGGTGTGAACGGCGCCTTTCTGACCGGCGATCTGTTCAACCTGTTCGTGTTCTTCGAGGTGATGCTGGCGGCATCATACGGGTTGATGCTGCACGGGTCGGGGCCGGACCGGATCAAGGCGGGGTTGCAATATATCGCCGTCAACCTGGCCGCCTCGCTGTTCTTCCTGATCGGCGTGGCGTTGGTCTATGGCACCACCGGTTCGCTGAACATGGCGGACATCGGACGCGAGATCGCGACGCTGGACGACGCGCAACGGCTGCTGTTTCACGCGGCGGCGGCGTTTCTTGGCGTGGCGTTTCTGGTCAAGGCGGCGGCATGGCCGCTATGCTTCTGGCTGCCGCCGACCTATGGCGCGGCATCGCCGCCTGCTGCGGCAATCATGGCGATCATGACCAAGGTCGGGGTCTATGTGATCCTGCGCCTGTCCTTGCTGATCCTTGGCCCCGGCGCGGGCGAATCCGCAGGCTTTGGTGCGCCGGTCCTGATGATTGGCGGCGTGCTGACCATGGGCTTTGGCATGATAGGCATCATGGGCACGCCTGATCTGGCACGTAAAGGCGGCTATCTGGCAATCATCTCCTCGGGGACTGTGCTGACGGCGGTGGGCTTTGCGCAGGCGGGCAGCGGAGCAGAATTGCTGGGCGGCGCGCTTTACTACCTGATCGGCTCGACCGCCGCCGTTTCGGCCTTTTTCCTGATCGCCGAGCCCGTCTCGCGCGATGACGAGGGCGAGGACGACGATGCCCCCGCCGAAGAAGAACCGTCCAAGGGCGATGCGCAGATGTGGGCATGGACACCGATGGGGCTGGATACGGTCGAAGATACCCCCGACCCGGCCAGCGCCCGCACCGTGTCTTGGTTGACCATGGCAATCTGCTTTTCGCTGATCGCGGCGATGTTGGCGGGGCTGCCGCCCATGCCCGGCTTTATCGGCAAGTTCGCCATGCTGCGCGGGGCGTTTCAGGAAAATATCTCGATCGCGGGCCATGTTCCGGCGATGCTTTGGGTGTTTTCGGCCATGCTGATCCTGTGCGGACTTGGGTCGCTGATTGCGCTGATCCGCTTTGGCATCCGGCGGTTCTGGGCAGAACAAGGCCCGTCGCCACGCATCCTTGCGCTAGAGATTGCGCCGGTGCTGATGCTGCTTGGGATGCTGCTGTTGCTGACCATCCGCGCCGATGCGGTGTTGGGCTATACGCGGGCGACAGCGACCGCCCTGCTGGACCCGTCCATCTATCGCGAAACGGTGCTGCATCAGGCGCAGCGTGTCGATGCGGCCCCGGTCCAGAACCTCGCCCCCGATGAAATGCCGGTGGAGGAGCAGCAGTGACGCGCCTGATCCCGCATCCCTTGATGTCCGCCGCGCTGGTCTTTGTCTGGCTGCTGCTGACCCGTTTTTCACTGGGCCATCTGGTGCTGGGCACGGCGATCGCCATTCTGGCGGGCTGGGTCGTGAACCGCCTGCATCCCCCGACCCCGCGCATCCGTCGCTGGGGGGCGATCCCCCGTCTGGCCGCGCTGGTCGTCTGGGACATCCTGAAATCCAATATCGCAGTCGCACGCATCCTGCTGCTTGGGCCGGGGCACCCCAGTTATCATTCGGGTTTCGTCGAACTGGAACTGCGCCTGCGCGACCAGAACGCGCTGGCCCTGCTGGCAATCATCCTGTCGGCCACACCCGGCACCGCCTGGCTGGAATATGAGGCCGAGGACGGCTACCTGCTGCTGCACGTCCTTGACCTGCGCAGCGAGGATGATTGGCAGACCCTGATCCGCGACCGCTACGAAACCCTGCTGATGGAGATATTCGAATGAGCGCGATGATCCTCGAATATGCCCTGACCTATGCCCAGATCGCGATGATCCTTGCGCTTGGCATCGCGTGCTGGCGGATGCTGCGCGGTCCGCGCGCGCAAGACCGGGTGCTTGCCCTCGACACCATGTATGTGCAGGCCATGCTGCTGTTCTTGCTGATCGGCATGGGCAACGGCAACGTCTTTTTCTTCGAGGGCGCGCTGGTCATCGCCGTGCTTGGTTTCGTCACCACGGTCTGCGCCGCAAAATTCCTGATGCGGGGCGAGGTGATCGAATGAGACATCTGGAACAGCTTCCCCCCGTCGCGGCCATCATCATCGCGCTGTTCGTGGTGCTGGGTTCGACCTTGGCGCTGCTGGGCAGCATCGGTCTGTTCCGGCTGAAAAGCTTTTACCAGCGGCTTCATGCCCCCACGATGGCCTATAGCTACGGCACGCTGCTGATCGTCGTGGGTTCGATGGCGATGTTTTCGTTGATCGAGAAACGCCCGGTCCTGCATGAACTGGTCATCGGGATCTTCATGCTGATCACCCCACCCGTGACGCTGCTGATGCTGGGACGCGCCGCGCTTCGCCGCGACCGCGACACCAAGCTGGGGCATGACGAACTTGTCCCGCCACGCATCCCGCCCGGCGAACGCGGCAAGAAAGGCCCCCGCGACGTATCCGGCTATGGCGAGGGGATGCTGGACAAAAGCGTGCTGCCCCATACCAAGGCCGAAACGCGGGAATTACGCGACCCTGACGACCTGCACGATCCGACAGACTGAAAAGACCTATGCGCGCGAGGCTGCAAGCACCGCGCGCAGATCGTCCAGCGCCACTGCATCGGTCACGAAGGACTGCCCGATGCCACGCGCCAGAATAAAGCGCAGCTTGCCGTCCTGCACCTTTTTGTCCTGACCCATCAGCGCAATCAGCGCCTCGTCATCGGGCAGATCGCCGGGGATGTCGGCGATGCGCGACGGCATCTGCATCGCGGCGAAATGGGCGGCTACGCGGGACGGCGCTTCCTGACTGCACAGGCCCATCCGGGCCGACAGCTCGAATGCCAGCGTGCAGCCGATCGCGACGCCTTCGCCATGCAGCAGCCGCGCGGAATATCCGGTGGCCGATTCCAGCGCATGACCAAAGGTATGGCCAAGGTTCAACAGCGCCCGTTCGCCTTGTTCGGTTTCGTCGCGCTGGACGATACCCGCTTTCATCGCGACGGAATGGCGCACGGCGCGTTGCAGCGCCTGCGGATCGTGGGCCAGCGTCGGGCCCGCCGTTTCCAGCCACTCGAAAAACCTTTCGTCGCCCAGCAGACCGTATTTCGCGACCTCGCCATAGCCCGCGCGGAAATCGCGCGGTTGCAGCGTGCCCAGAACGTCGATGTCGGCCAGAACCAGTGCGGGCTGATGGAACGCGCCGATCAGGTTCTTGCCTTGCGGGCTGTTGATGCCCGTCTTGCCGCCGACCGAGCTGTCAACCTGTGACAGAAGCGTGGTCGGGATTTGCACGAAACGCACGCCGCGCCGCAGGATCGCCGCCGCAAAACCCGCCAGATCACCGATCACTCCGCCACCAAGGGCGATGACCAGATCCTTGCGTTCGATCTTTTGTGCGATCAGCCATTCCACGGCCTGACCCAGACGATCCCAGGATTTCGTCGCCTCTCCGGCAGGCAATGCCAGCGCCTGCGCCTCGATCCCCTGGGCAGCCAGGGCGGCCTGCAGGCGTGGCAGATGCAGCGCCGCGACCGTTTCATCGGTCAGGATCGCCGCACGGCGCTTGCCAGCCAGTGCCACGATCTCGGCCCCGGCGTGGTCGATCAGCCCCTGACCGATGCGCACGTCATAGGAACGGGCACCCAAATCGACATGCACGGTCTCGGTCGTGGTCATTTCGTCTCCAGTATCTGGGGGTGGTGGGCGTTGATCGCGTCGATGACCCGGTTAGTCGTATCGTCGATGCTGTCGCTGCGCCCGGCGGTGACGCGCAGATCGGCCAGGGCATAGATCGGACTGCGTTCTGCCAACATGCGTTCAAGCGTGCCGCGCGGATCGGCCGTCTGCAAAAGCGGTCGCGTCGGACGTGAACGCACCCGGTGCCACAAGGTATCCGCATCGCAGTCCAGCCAGATCGAGACGCCTGCATCACTGATGCGCTGGCGGTTCGGCTCTCGCGTCCACGCGCCCCCCCCGGTCGAGACGATACCCTCGCCCGCAGCCAGCACACGCGACAGCACCTCTGATTCGCGGGCGCGAAAGAATTCCTCGCCGTCACGGGCGAAAATCTCGGGGATGGTCATGGCGGCAGCGCGTTCGATTTCGGCATCGGTATCCCAGAACGGACGACCCAGACGCCGCGCAAGCTCGGCCCCGATCGCGGTCTTGCCCGCCCCCATCATCCCGATCAGCACGATATTTCGCCGCATCAGCCCCCCGTCAGCCACGCCATCAGTCCCCTGCCTGGCCGCCCGAAACACGACCAGCAACTTGGTGGCACTGAATGGCGTGATCTTTCGGGAAATGCCATATATATTTCGCGCGAGCCGGCGTAAGACCGGCCATTACGAACGCATTTGAGGCGGAAAGGGACAGTTTATGAGGCTTTTGCGGGTGGTTCTGGTGCTGGTGATTCTGGGCCTGATTGGCCTGACCGGCTATGCCTATTTCGGCGACATGACGGCCGACCCGCGCGAAACACGGGTGCCGGTCGAGCTTGACCTTGGTGCGCCTACGCCCGCGCCTGCCTTGCCGGTCGAACCGGCCCCTGCCGCACCCGCCGATCCGGCACCATCACAGCAATCCGGTCCCTCGACCACGAGTCAAGATGTCCTCGACTAATGTCAGACAAAAGATCGGCCTTGGGCTGATGACGACTGCGGCCTGTCTTGCATGGGCCGCCGGGCCGGGTTTTGCCCGACCACCGCTGTCGGCAAGCGATTGGCTTTCGGGTAGCATCCAGCAGCCGGGAACCGTCTCGGCGTGGCGACCCGGAGAGCCGCGCCCCAAGGAATTGCAGCGCAAATCGCGCCAGCAGATCGCACCCAGCGGTGCGGTCGAACCCGTGGGCGTCACGCGGCTGGGTCAGGGCAATCCCGACAGCAAGGGCACGGTTTCGCCGCGCACTGCTGGCCTGCCGGATACGCTTTGGGGCGACAGTGACGGCATGGTGCTGGCGCAGCAGGTGCTTGCCTCGAACCCGCGCCTGCCGATGTTGCGGCGGCTGGAACGGCGGCTGTTGGCCGCCCAGCTTCAGCCCCCCAAGGCCGCGCCGGGCACCGAAGGCGCGCTGTTTCTGGCCCGCGTGGACAAGCTTTTGGACATGGGTGCCACCGGCGCCGCCAAGGAACTGTTGCTGACCGCCGGCCCCGCAGATCCCCAACGCTTCCGCAGGTTGTTCGACATCGCCCTGCTGTCCGGCGACGAGGCCGAGGCCTGCGCGATCATGGACCGGACGCCCGGCGTCGCGCCCAGTTTCCCCGCGCGGATTTTCTGCCTCGCGATGGGCGGCGACTGGGCCGCGGCAGCGCTGGTGTTCCACGGCGCCGACGGTTTGGGGCAGATTGATCCGCAAATGGCGACCTTGCTGGCGCATTATCTGGATGACGGTTTTTCGGATTCCTCTGAAATGCTGCCACCGCCCAGCGTCGTGACGCCGCTGGACCTGCGCCTGCACGAAGCCATCGGGCAACCGCTGCCGTCCTCGAACCTGCCGCTGGCCTTTGCCTTGGCCGATCTGGACCAGAATGGCGGCTGGAAGGCGCGATTGGATGCGGCGGAACGGCTGGCCCGTGCCGGAGCGATCCCGTCCTCCCGCCTGCGCGAAATCTACGTCGAACAAAAGCCCGCCGCCTCGGGCGGGGTGTGGGACCGGGCCGCCGCTATCCAGACGCTGGTAAACGCCCTGTCCACGCGCGACCGCGCTGGGATCGAGGCTGCGTTGCCCCCCGCCTTTGATCTGATGGTCGCCGCTGGGCTTGGTCCCGCGCTGGCGGATATGGTCGGGGCCGAGATCGGCGCGATGTCCCTGCCGGGGCGTGCCGGGCAGATCGGTCTATGGCTGGCGCTGCAATCGGGGCAATGGCAGGTGGTGTCCGAACCTTCGGCGGATGCGCAGCCCTTTGACTTGTGGTTGCTGGATTTCGCCAGCGGTCTGGCCGACGCCCGCCCACCCTCGGGCAATGGCGCCGATCGGGCCAGCGTTCTGCTGCAGGCCTTTCGCGCCGATACACCCCTTGCCGAGCGGCCTGCCCAGCAGATCACGGGCAATCGTCGCGGAGAGGCGTTGCTTGACGCCATCGCGGATACGGATGCGGGTCTGGACGGCGATCTGGCCCGCGCAGCCCAGGGTTTGCGCACGCTGCGCGCGCTGGATCAGGGCGAAGTTGCCCGTCAGGCTGCGGTTGAACTGATCCTTGCGCCCATGGTGACTGCCGGACCCGGCGGCCTGATGGCGGAGCCCTGACGCCATGCCCCGCGGTTCTGGAAGCGCGGCAGATCCCGGCGACCGTCGCCGGATTTCGGCATTTCTGGATGCGCAGGCCGCCGAGGCGGGCGCGGCCCGCAATACGCTGCTGGCCTATGGCCGCGATCTGGCCGATTTCTCGGCCTGGCTGGTGGGGCATGACAGCGATCTTTTGCAGGTCAGCCGCGATCAGATCGAAGATTATCTGGTCTATTGCGATGCACAGGGGCTGTCGCGGGCCACGCGTGCCCGCCGTCTTTCCGCGATCCGTCAGCTGACGCGCTTTGCGCTTGAGGAAGGCTGGCGCGAAGACGATCCCGCCGGTCGCATCGCCGGACCGGGCCGGGCCAAACGCTTGCCCCGCACGCTGGACCGCACCGAAGTGCAGGCGCTGCTGGACGCCCTGCCCCAGCTTGGCCGCAATGCGACCGAGCGGGCACGGAATTTGGCACTGTTCGAGATGATCTATGCCACGGGTATGCGCGTCAGCGAATTGGTGACGCTGCCGGTCAACGGTTGCCGCGGCAATCCGCAATTGCTGCTGATCAAGGGCAAGGGCGGCAAAGAGCGCATGGTGCCGCTGAACGGCCCGGCGCGCGATGCGCTGCGCGATTGGATCACGCTGCGGGACAAGGCGCCTGCGGTATCCCCCTTGGGCAAGCTGGTCGCAGGAAAGGGCGGGCGCTGGCTGTTTCCCGCCCCCAGCGCCGAAGGCCATATGACGCGGCAGGCGATGAACGGGCTGTTGAACCAGTTGGCACTGGCGGCGGGGATTGATCCGGCCCGCGTTTCGCCCCATGTCATCCGCCACGCATTCGCCACCCATCTGCTTGAAGGCGGCGCGGATCTGCGCGCCATCCAAAGCCTGCTGGGTCATGCCGATCTGGGCACGACCGAGATTTACACCCATGTCATCGACGCCCGGATGCGTGATCTGGTGCTGAACCACCATCCGCTGGCAACCCGTCACGAGGATGAGGACGACGAATGACCGGCCGTTTTGCAGGCCCGCTTGATCGACTGCTGGCGCGTCTGGGTTTGCGCGCGCCCCCGCCCATTGCGACGGTCGAACAGCGGCTGGCCGATGTGCTGGCAACCGAGACGCCTGCCGATCCCTCGCACAAGGATCAGCGCGATCGGTTTCTTGGAATGCTGGATCTGGGCGAACGCGCCGTCGAAGAGGTGATGCTGCACCGCTCGGCCATAGAAATGATCGACAGCAGCCTGCCCGCGCGAAATGTGCTGGACCGGGTGCTGGCCAGCCATCACACCCGTCTGCCCGTGTTCTCCGGCGAACGAGAGAATGTCGTGGGCGTCATCCATGCCAAGGACCTGCTGCGTGCGGTCAGCCGGGCCGTGCGCGACAACGGCGCGGATGCGCTGGCAGATTTCGACCTGCTCAGCGTGGCGATGCCGCCCTATTTCGTGCCCGACACCACGCCGCTGGACGAGCAATTGCGCGAATTTCTGAAACGCCGCACGCATTTCGCGCTGGTTGTTGACGAATATGGCAGCCTGCGCGGGCTTGTGACGCTGGAAGACATTCTTGAGGAGATCGTGGGCGAAATCGTCGACGAACACGATGCCGAGGCGATGCAGACCCTGACGCCAAACGCTGCGGGCGATTATCTGATAGACGGCGCAATGACGATCCGCGACCTGAACCGCGCGCTGGACTGGAAACTTCCCGACGACGAGGCGAATACCATCGCCGGGCTGGTCATTCACATGGCCCAGTCGATTCCCGCGCCGGGACAGGCATTTTCCATTGGCGGCTTTCGTATCGAGGTAGTGGCCCGACGCGAAAACCGTCTGACGCGGCTGCGCATCAGGCCGCTTCAACCCTAATGATCGGCCATGCTGGCCGCGCGTTTTGCATCATCGGTCGAGCCGCCCGAACCGTTGAAGAATGCGTTCAGCACGACTGCCGCGATGGTCGCCAGCAGGATGCCTGATTCCACCAACGGGTGGATCGAATGCGGCATCCATTGTTTGAAATCGGGCGCGATCAGCGGGATCATCCCGAAGCCCAGCGACACCGCCACCACGAACAGGTTGTTGCGATTGCCCGCGAAATCCACCGTGGACAGGATGCGGATGCCGGTCGCCGCGACCATGCCGAACATGACCAGACCCGCACCGCCCAGCACGGCGGTCGGCAGCGCCTCGACCGCGGCGCCCATCTTGGGGACGAGCCCGAACAGGATCAGGATCGCCCCGCCCACCACGCAGATATAGCGCGAGCGGATGCCCGTCACACCGACAAGCCCGACATTCTGGCTGAACGAGGTATAGGGAAAGGTGTTGAAGATACCTCCGATCAGCGTGCCCAGACCGTCGGTGCGCAACCCGGCGGTCAGGCGCCTTGGTGTGATCTCGCGGCCCGTCATGTCGCCCAAGGCCAGAAACATGCCGGTCGATTCGATCATTACGACGATCATCACCAGCACCATGGTCAGGATCAGCACAGGATCAAAGATCGGCATTCCGAAATGAAACGGCGTCACAAGTCCGAACCACGACGCCTCGGCCACCTTCTCAAAGGTCATCTGACCCAGCAGGATGGTCAGCACAGCGCCGACCAGCATTCCCAAAAGCACGGCGATATTGGCGACGAACCCTTTGCCGAAACGGGCGATCAGCAGAATCGCCAACAGAACCACGCCTGAAATGACGATATTGACCGGCCGGGCATAAAGCGGGTTCTGCACGCTAGGCGCAACGTTGAACCCTTCGGGCAATGCGGGAACGGCACCGCTGCCCGCCATGTCCTTAAGCTGGTTCAGCCAACCCGCCGCGACCGGATCGATGATCTTGGGCGCTGTCGGCCCGACCGGGTTTCCGAAAATCCAGTTGATCCCGACGCGCATCAGACTGACGCCGATGACCAGAATGATCGTGCCTGTCACCAGCGGCGGAAAGAATTTCAGCATCCGCCCGATAAACGGCGCAATCAGCATCGCGATGATCCCCGCGCCGATGATCGCCCCAAAGATCATGCGTGCACCATCCGGGCCGGGATAGGCATTGGCCATCGCCACCATCGGCCCGACCGAGGCGAATGTCACACCCATCATCACCGGAAGCTGTATGCCGAAATACCGCGTCACGCCCAGCGACTGGATGATCGTCGCGATCCCGCAGCAGAATAGGTCGGCCGAGATCAGAAAGGCCACGTCCTGAGGCGCAAGTTTCAGCGCCCGCCCGACGATCAGCGGCACCGCGACCGCGCCCGCATACATCACCAGAACATGCTGCAGACCCAATGTCGTCATTCGCAGGGGTGGCAGCACCTCATCGACCGGATCCACCGCTGCCTTCAGTGCCTGTTCTGCCATGCCCGCCCCCTTGATACGCTTTGCGATCAACTGGGATTCAGCTTCCGGCGAATGCAACGTTTTTGCAACGCTGTCGAAGGGCCGGTGATGTCAGGCCCGTTTTTCGGGCAACGCCTGCATATCCCGCTCGATGCGTTTCAGGCGGCCACGGAACTTTCGCGCAAGCTCAAGCTCAGGCCAAAGCTCGGCTGCCTGCGTCTGCAGATGCTTCGCAGCCTTGCGGTCGCCCGTCTCGATCAGGCGAACCGCTGCTGAAAGTTTAAGCAGGACATTATCCGGGGCAAGATCACGCGCCGAGTCAAGCCAACGCATCCCGGCCTTGGCATTGCCCGCCGCAAAACAGGCATCTGCAAGGCGCTTATGGGTCAGCACATCATCGGGCTGCGCGCTGTCCAGCCAATGCAGCACCGTGAAGGAGCGCTTAAGCCGGCCATGCAGGCGCAGTTGCGTGGCGCAGAAACCCAGCCGCAGCAGGCCCAGCGGATCGGGCCTTTCCGGTGGCTCGCCTTTTTGCAGCGCAGCTTCGACCTGTATCAGCAGGTCACGGGCGAAGCTGATCTTGCGCGGCAGTTCCTGTGTCAGGATTTCACGTCGCGCGGCGGGATCACCGACCAGTTCAAGCCAGTCGCTGCGCAGCGTCCATAGCGGAAGCACGCTACCCTGATCCTCGTCCCCCTCGGTCTGGGCCAGCACATCCAGCCCTGCGCGGGCCAGATCGGGCACAAGCGCCGGATCAAACAGCAGCGCCTGCGCTGCCGCACCCGGCTGCGACATCAGCCGATGCGCCAGTGACGGCACGATCACCCCCTGCGCCGTTCGTCCGGTAAAGCACATCGTCAGGAATTGCGCATGCAGATCAGCTGTTTCGGTCGATGCTTCCGGTGCATCGGGTGCAACATCCTCGCCCAGCACGATCAGCACCTGACGGCATTGTGGCTTGTCGCGATTGCGCATCAGCTGCGATTTCAGCCCTTGTCGCGCCAGTTTTCGGGCGCGGGCCTTTTGTCCGACGGCCAGGGCCGCCACCGCCAGTTCGCGAAACAGGAACGGGAACCGCTCCAGCAGATCGCGGCGATCGGCCAGTGCCTCGACCGGCTCGGCCCCGCGTCCGGCGGCAACTGCATAGGGCGCGGCATAAGTGACCGATTGCGCCAGATCGCCCGGCGCGAAGAAACTGTCGGGTGCTTCGACGACGCGGCGCAGCAGCGCGTCATTGGCGGCGACCTTGGCATCCGGCGGCAATGCGACCGGTAACGGCACGATCCTTGCACCGCCGATGACCGATGCGGCTTGTGAAAACGCGCTTTGGCTGGGCGCCCCCACTTCGAAGCATTCGCCCATCAGCAGCAGTTCCAACAGATCGCGCTGCGCGACCGAAAGCGCCGGATCGTCGAAAAGCCCCGCGACCGGCACGATGCGCGGATTGCCCTGCGCCAGATGCGCAATCGCGGCAGGCGTATCCGAGAATGCGACGACAGGCCCATCGGTCTGTTCGGCAAAGGCACGGAAAAATTCATCCGGCACATATTTGCTGGGCCAGCAGGAATAGCTCCACGGATCGCCGTCCAGAATATCGCCGCGCCGGACGTGGATGGCGATGGGCTGGCCACCGCCCGCCATGGCTACGCGGGCACGGGCATGGGCCAGCGCATCGCGGATGGCGGGCGCAAGCTCCAGCCCGGCGGCGATGCGGCGCACCTGCTGGGCGGCGGCCTCAGGTGTCTCATCGGTAAAGCGCGTCAGGTCCGACATCGAGTCGCACAGAAAACCCTGACCCGATGCCAAACGCTCGGCGAAACGGGTAGAGTTCATGCCGGGCGCGGTGTCGCGCAGCACCTCGCGTCCGCTGCGGTCGGGGAGGCTATCCACCAGATCGATATGGCTGGCGATGACCGCATCCGACAGGAAATCGCGCGGATCCGTCAGTTCGGGATATGGGCCGTCCGGTTGCGAAAGCCACAGGTAACGCCCGGAAGTGCCGAACCTTTCGCAAAGCCGCATCATGTCCAGAAGGCAGATCAACCTTGCCCCGATGCGGTCCTGCCGAAAGCCCAGAAGCGGGTGATCCTGTGTCATATTGGCCCCTGCCTGCGTTCCGCCAGACGAAGGTCGCGGGTTGCAACCTTGCCCTTGCCTGCATATCAGGAAGTGCCGCATCCTCCAGCACGGAATTCAGACCATGGATATCGCCGCCCGCCGCAAGGCAGACCCCGACCACTGGCGCCTTGCCGCCGCCATCCGCGCACTTTCGATGGACGCCGTCGAGGCCGCGAATTCCGGCCACCCCGGAATGCCCATGGGCATGGCGGACGTCGCCACGGTGCTGTTCAGCAAACACATGAAATTCGACGCCTCGGCCCCGAACTGGTTCGACCGCGACCGTTTCGTGCTGTCGGCGGGCCATGGCTCGATGCTGATCTATTCGCTGCTGCACCTGACCGGCTACGAACAGATGTCGCTGGAGCAGATCAAGAATTTCCGCCAATGGGGCGCGATCACCGCCGGCCACCCGGAATACGGCCATGCCGAGGGCGTCGAGACGACGACCGGCCCGCTGGGTCAGGGCATCGCCACCGCCGTTGGCTTTGCCATCGCCGAAGAAGCGATGCGCGCGCAATACGGTGCCGATCTTTGCAGCCACAAAACCTGGGTCATCGCCGGTGACGGCTGCCTGATGGAGGGCATTAGCCAGGAAGCCATTGGCCTTGCCGGTATGCAGAAACTGAAGAACCTGATCGTTCTTTGGGACAATAACGACATCACCATCGACGGCCGCGTGTCGTTGTCGGATGCGACCGACCAGTTGAAGCGTTTCGAGGCCTCGGGCTGGCGCGTGCTGTCCTGCGACGGCCATGACGCCGCCGATATTGACCGCGCGTTGACCGATGCGGCGTCGGGCGCGGATGACCGTCCGGTCTTCGTGTCGTGCAAGACGATCATCGGCTACGGCTCGCCCAAGAAACAGGACACATCGGGCGCGCATGGCTCGCCCCTTGGTGCCGAGGAAATCGCCGCGACCCGTGCCGCCTATGGCTGGGATCACGGTTCCTTTGTCATCCCCGCCGACATTCTTGACGAATGGCGTGCCATCGGTGCCCGCGGCCGCGCCGAGCGTGAGGCGTGGAACACCCGCGTCGATGCGGCAGCCAATCGCGACGAATTCGCCCGCCGCATCTCGGGCGCGGTCAGCGACAAGCTGGCCCCGACCATCGCCGCGCTGAAGGAACAGGCGCTGACCGCCAAGCCAAAGGTCGCGACCCGCAAGGCCAGCGAAATGGTGCTGGAAGTCGTGAACCCCGAACTGCCTGAAACCATCGGCGGCAGCGCGGATCTGACCGGTTCCAACAACACCAAGACCAAGGATCTGGGCGTGTTCTCGGCCGAGAACCGCACGGGCCGCTACATCAACTACGGCATCCGCGAACACGGCATGGCGGCGGCGATGAACGGCATCTGGCTGCATGGCGGCTTCCGCCCCTATGGCGGCACCTTCATGTGCTTCACCGATTACGCCCGTGGCGCAATGCGTCTGTCGGCACTGATGGGTCTGCCGGTGGTCTATGTCATGACGCATGACAGCATCGGGCTGGGCGAAGATGGCCCGACCCACCAGCCGGTCGAACATCTGGCCATGCTGCGTGCAACGCCGAACACCATGACCTTCCGCCCCTGCGACGTGATCGAAACCGCCGAGGCATGGGAAATCGCGCTGTCGTCGGAAACCACGCCTTCGGTGCTGGCGCTGTCGCGTCAGAACCTGCCCACGCTGCGCGAGGAAGCAGGCGAGAACCTGACCGCCAAGGGCGCCTATGTGCTGCGCGAAGCATCGGACAAGGCCAAGGTCGTGCTGATGGCAACCGGCTCCGAGGTTGAAATTGCCGTTGCTGCCCGCGACATGCTGGAAGCGCAGGGTGTGCCGACCCGCGTGGTCTCGGTCCCCTCGATGGAGCTGTTCCGCGAACAGTCCGAAGCCTATCGCAAGGAAGTCCTGCCCAAAGGCCCGGTCCGCATCGCGATCGAGGCTGCCGTGCGCCAGCCGTGGGACTGGCTGCTGCTGGGTGAACGCGGCAAGTCGAAAAAAGCGGGCTTCATCGGCATGACCGGCTTTGGCGCGTCCGCCCCCGCACCGACGCTTTACCGCGAATTCGGCATCACCGCCGAAGCGACCGTGGCCGAGGCGCGCCGCCTGCTGGACTGATCCAGCCCCATGCATCCCGAAACGGCCGCGCCCAGTCGCGGCCGTTTTTCGTTTGCGCCCCCATGGACCCCGCCGCCACGGACGGGCATAACCACGCGCAGAGAGGTCCAGATGAGCCAGCCAGACAGCGGGGCGATCCCCCAGATCATCGCAGCACCGGGGGATCCGGCGCGCAAGACGCAGATGCAGGGGATCGGGCTTTTACTGCTGGCGATCTTTACCTTCACGCTGATGGACGCGACCGCCAAGCACCTGACCGAAAGCTATCACCCGATCCAGATCGTCTGGTTCCGCTTCATCTCGAACCTTGTGCTGGTGGCATTGGTGGTGCGTTCGGCCTTGCCCCGGACCATCCGCAGCAAAAAGCCCAAGGTGCAGATGATGCGGGCGGTGATGCAGCTTGGTTCGATCGGGCTGTTCTTCACGGCGCTTCAGCATATCGGACTGGCCGAGGCGACGGCGATCATGGACATCAACCCCGTCCTGATCACGCTGGCTGCCGCGCTGTTTCTCGGCGAATCCATCGGCTTGCGCCGCATTGTCGGCATCGTCGTGGCGCTGATCGGCGCGCTGATCATCATTCGCCCCGGCGCGGGCGTATTCCAGCCCGCCGCAATCCTGCCGCTGATCGGGGCATTCACCTATGCCGCGGGCGCGATCCTGACGCGGCTGGCGCGCGAGGATTCGACCGCCACCTCGATCCTGTGGTCGGCGATGATCGGCACTGCGGTCACATCGCTGGCCGTGCCGTTCTTTTGGCAGCCCATCGCCATGGGCGATCTGTGGGCTTTCGTGCTGCTGGGCATCTTTGGCTCGGTCGCGCAGGCGCTGCTGATCCGCGCATTTGCCTTGGCCGAGGCGTCTGCCATCGCCCCCTTTGGCTATACCGGGCTGATCTGGGCCGGGTTCTGGGGCTGGCTGATCTGGGGTCAGTTGCCTGACCGCTGGACCGTCATCGGTGCGTTGATCATCGTCGGCGCGGGCCTATATGTCTGGTTTCGGGAAGCCCGCGCGATGCAAAAGGCAGGATGATGAGCGAGATAGAAAAGCCGCCTTTGCGCGACCGGTTAGCCAATGGCGCATTCCTTGCGATCATGGGTCTGGCCCGCGTGCTGCCCTATGAACGGCGCGTGCCTGCGATGGGATGGTTCTTTGCCCATGTGCTTGGCCCGCTGGCAGGCTGGCGGCGGCGCATCCGCGACAATCTTGCCAAGGCGCGCCCCGATCTGACTGCGGCCGAGGTGGCCCGCCTGACCCGCGCCGTTCCCGACAATGCAGGACGCTCGCTGGCTGAAATCTATTCGGGCGACGAATTCACCGGCCGCATCCATCAATCCGATCCGCTTTGCGGCCCCGGCCTTGCGGCGCTGGAACAGGCTTTTGCGGCGCATCGCCCAGTGATTTTGGCCGTCGCGCATTTCGGCAATTATGACGCCATGCGCGCGGCCCTGAGCGGACGCGGCTGGCCGGTGGGTGCGCTGTATCGCCCGATGAACAACGAAGCGTTCAACCGCCATTACATCCCCGCCATGCAGGCCATCGCCGAACCGATGTTTCCCCGCGGTCGTTCCGGCCTTGCCGCAATGCTGCGGTTCCTGAAAGGCGGCGGGTGGCTGTCGCTGGGCTATGATCAATTCGACGATCATGGCAAGGAACTGAAATTCTTCGGCCTTCCCACCAGGACCGTGCTGACCCCGGCGGAACTGGCGATCCGCTATGACGCGCTGATCCTGCCCATCGCAGGCATCCGCCAGCCCGACGGTCTGAGCTTTCGGGTCGAGGTCGGTGCGCCGGTCCCGCACAGCGATCCCGAAACTATGATGCAGGCGCTGAACGACCACCTTGAGGCGCAGGTGCGCGCACATATGGGGCAGTGGTTCTGGGTGCATCGGCGCTGGAAACAGCGCGGGCAAAGGCTTTAGCCTTGCGACAACAGCCCCGAAACCCTTTCCCTCGGGTTGTATCGCAGGCTATAAGCGGCGCAAATCGCCGTGCCACCGGGCGCGGTTCCAACGACAATATCCAGAGGACGGCATGAGCGAAGACAAGAAACAAGACGGCGAGCGTCACCACGAAGGCGACGTGGCCTTCATCCAGGCCTTGGCTGAACTCCTCAACCGCAACGAACTGACCGAACTGTCGGTCAAGCGCGAATATGGCGAAAACGACCGCCTGACCGTCGCGCTGTCCAAACAGGGCAAGCAGATCATCCAGACCGTCGCGGCAGCACCGGCGCCTGTCGCTGCCCCCAGCGTCGCGGCACCCGCAGCCAGCGTCGCTGCGCCCACGGTCAGCGAAGACCCCGCCAGCCTGCCGGGCATTGTCACCTCGCCCATGGTCGGCACGGCCTATCTGTCACCCGAGCCGGGTGCGAGCGTTTTCGTCACCATCGGCCAGCAGGTGAAAGAAGGCGACACGCTGCTGATCGTCGAAGCGATGAAGACCATGAACCACATCCCGTCGCCGCGTGCGGGCACGGTCAAGCGCATCCTTGTGGATGATGGCAGCCCCGTCGAATTTGGCGCCCCCCTGATGGTCGTCGAGTGAGGCGCGGATGTTCGACAAGATCCTGATCGCCAACCGCGGCGAGATTGCGCTTCGCGTGATCCGCGCCTGCCGCGAGATGGGCATCGCATCGGTGGCTGTCCATTCGACCGCCGATGCCGATGCCATGCATGTCCGCATGGCCGACGAGTCGGTCTGCATCGGTCCACCTTCCTCGACCGACAGCTATCTGTCGCAGCCCGCGATCATCTCGGCCTGTGAAATCACCGGCGCACAGGCGATCCATCCGGGCTACGGCTTCCTGTCCGAGAATGCGGGCTTCGTGCAGATGGTCGAAGACCACGGCATCGCCTTTATCGGCCCCTCGGCGGAACATATCCGCATCATGGGCGACAAGATCACCGCCAAGGAAACCGCAAAATCGCTGGGCATCCCGGTGGTTCCCGGCTCGGACGGCGGCGTGCCGGACGTGGACAGCGCCAAGCGCGTGGCGGCCCAGATCGGCTATCCGGTCATCATTAAGGCCACCGCCGGCGGCGGCGGTCGCGGCATGAAGGTTGCGCTGGACGAAGCATCGCTGGAAACCGCCTTCCGCACCGCACGGTCGGAATCCAAGGCGGCCTTCGGCAATGACGAAGTCTATATCGAGAAATATCTGCAACGTCCCCGCCATATCGAGATCCAGGTCTTTGGCGACGGTCGCGGCCGCGCGGTGCATTTGGGCGAGCGTGACTGTTCCTTGCAGCGGCGCCATCAGAAAGTGCTGGAGGAAGCCCCAGGCCCCGTCATCACCCCCGAACAGCGCAACCGTATCGGTAAGATTTGCGCCGATGCCATGTCCAAGCTGGGCTATCGCGGCGCGGGCACGATCGAATTCCTGTTCGAAGATGGCGAGTTCTATTTCATCGAGATGAACACCCGCTTGCAGGTGGAACATCCGGTGACCGAAGCGATCTTCGACGTGGACCTCGTGCGGCAGCAAATCCTTGTCGCAGCCGGTCAGGAAATGGAATTCCGTCAGGAAGACCTGAAAATCCGCGGCCACGCGATCGAAGTTCGCATCAACGCCGAGCGGCTGCCGAACTTTACCCCCTCGCCGGGCACGATCACGCAATATCACGCGCCGGGCGGACTGGGTGTGCGGATGGATTCCGCGATTTACGACGGCTATCGCATCCCGCCCTATTACGACAGCCTGATCGGCAAGCTGATCGTGCATGGTCGCGACCGGCATGAGGCGCTGGCCCGTCTGGACCGCGCCTTGGGCGAGCTGATCGTGGATGGCGTTGATACCACCGTGCCGCTGTTCCGCGCATTGCTGGAAAACCCGGACATCCAGAACGGCGATTATTCCATCCATTGGCTGGAAAAGTGGCTGGCCAAGATAGCGGCAGATAGCTGATCGCCGATGACGGGTCTGACCGCCGAAAAGATGCTTCTTGCCTATGCGCAGGGTGTCTTTCCCATGGCGGAATCGGCGGGTGACGACCAGCTTTACTGGTTCGACCCGCCTGAACGCGGCATCCTTCCCGTGGGCGGGGTGCATATCTCGCGCTCGATGCGGCGGTTCCTGCGGGACTGTCGCTGGCGCGCCACGATCAACCGTGATTTTCGCGGTGTGATCGCCGGTTGTGCCGACCGCCCCGAAACCTGGATCAACGCCCCGCTCGTCGCGCTATATGACGAGTTGTTCGCGATGGGCCGCGCGCATTCGCTGGAAATCTATGAAGATGATCGACTGATCGGCGGAACATATGGCGTTACGCTGGGTGGGGCGTTTTTTGCGGAAAGCATGTTCTCGCGCCGTCCGAACGCCTCCAAGGCGGCACTGATCTGGCTGTCTGCGCATCTGGCACGCTGCGGCTTTTTGCTGTGGGACACGCAATATCCCACGGCGCATCTGTCCAGCATGGGTGGGCTTGCGATCAGCCGCGGGGAATACCACCGCCGCCTGCACGACGCGATCCATCTGCCAGTGCGTGTGACGGCGGGCGCGTTACCCGACGCTCAGGCTCTGTTGCAGGACACGACCCAGACGTCATAGCGCGAGTCGTCCATCGCGGACAAAGCGGGCGACGACGCGATCATCCAGCCCGAAAACACCGTGTTGTTCGCGCGCTTATCGATCACGGTCAGTTCGGCATAAGCATCCGATGACGGGTCGGCAGCCGGATAACGGCATTCCGCCAGCCGCACCTCAAGCCTGCCGAATTCGATCGACTGCCCGGCTTGCAGCTGAAAATCCTGCGTCATGCCGGTCACTTTGTCCAAGCCGCGAATGGCCGCACCGTTTGCACGCGCCGTTTCGGGACCACGCGCAGCGGCCACAGCCGCCTCACGCTCGGCGGCCGAGGGTTCGGCAGGTGCGACGGCATCTGGATTGTCGCTAAGCGCCGGATCGATCGCCAGTTCGGCATCCGGCAGATCCTGCGCCATCACGGGCAAGGCCGCCAGCAGCGACAGGCAAAGCATGTGCCGGGCAATCCGCATCATGGCGCGCGCTCCGTACTGTCCGAGGATTGGGCATCGACGAATTTCATCATCAGCGACAGCAGGCTGACCGCGCCCTGCACATCCTCGATCTCATCACCGGGTTGCAGGTTGTCGGCAGCGCCACCCGGCTGCAGTTCGATATAGGCTCCGCCCAGCAGGCCGTCCGATTGGATCAGCGCCGCGCTGTCGGTGGGCAGTTGGATGCTGGCGGGGATGCGAAGCCGCGCCTCGGCCAGAAAGCTGGAGGGGTCCAGATCGACACTGCTGACGCGACCGACCTTGACGCCAGCCACGCGCACATCCGTGCCGACATCAATCCCATCGACATTCGGAAAAGCCGCGCGCAGTTCATAGCCGCCCGAACCCAACCCGCGTGCCGCGCTGCCCTGCATTGACCAGAAAAGAAAACCGGCGGCTACGGCCAGAACCGCGCCGCCGACCCAAAGCTCTGCCCGTTCGGCAGCGGTCTGCATGGTTATTCCGGCTGCCAGGCGTCGTAATCGCGCCGCGCCGCCGGTTCGGCGTTATACAGCGAGCCTGCGGGGTGATATGCGCCCGCCGTGCCGGTCTGGTTCGACTCGTGCGGCTTTTCCCAGGTCTTGCGGCTCAGCGGTTCGGTGGTCGGCGGCTGCTTATAGGTGTGGTGCAGCCAGCCATGCCAATCGGGCGAAACGCGGCTTGCCTCGGATTCGCCGTTATAGATGACCCAGCGCCGTTTGCCGCCGCCCGACTGGTAATAGACATTGCCCTGCTCATCCTCGCCGACCTTTTCGCCATAAAGACGGGTCCAGACCTGAGTGTTGATGGTCTGGCTGTTCCACCAGGTCAGTGCGCGCAGGAGAAACGACATATGTCAGAACCTCTTTGATCCGAGTTGCGCCGAGATATGACGTAAAGCCACGGAAAGGTCCAGATGCGATGCTGGTCTGGCCGATCAACTCGCAGCCATTCGCACCGTCGCGGCATGAAAAAGCCGGAGGCATCGCCCCCGGCCCGATCACGTCCGACCTGCTGCGATCAGCCAGCCGATGCGGTTTCCTTTTTCGCGTCCGTATGGATCAGCAATGGCTTGGCCGACGGGTTTTCGACCGCCTCTTCGTTCACGACGACTTCGGCAACGCTGTCCATGCCCGGCAGGTCGAACATGCTGTCCAGCAGGATGTCCTCCATGATGGAACGCAGGCCGCGCGCGCCGGTCTTGCGCTTGATAGCGCGGCGCGCGATGGCGACCAGTGCATCGTCGGTGAAGGTCAGCTTCACATCTTCCAGATCGAACAGGCGCTGATATTGCTTGACCAACGCGTTCTTTGGCGCGGTCAGGATCGCAATCAGCGCATCTTCATCCAGATCGCCGAGCGTGGCGATGACCGGCAGACGACCGACGAATTCCGGGATCAGCCCGAATTTCAGCAGATCTTCCGGCTCAAGCTGCTTGAACAGCTCACCCACGCCCTTGTCGTCATTTTCCTTGACCGCAGCGCCAAAGCCCATCGCCGTGCCCTTGTTGCGCTGCGCGATGATGCGATCCAGCCCGGCAAAGGCGCCGCCGCAGATGAACAGGATGTTGGTCGTATCCACCTGCAGGAATTCCTGCTGCGGATGCTTGCGACCACCCTGCGGCGGAACACTGGCGACCGTGCCCTCCATGATCTTCAGCAGGGCCTGCTGCACGCCTTCGCCCGACACGTCACGGGTGATCGAAGGGTTGTCGGACTTGCGCGTGATCTTATCGACCTCGTCGATATAGACGATGCCGCGCTGCGCGCGTTCGACGTTGTATTCGGATGCCTGCAGCAGCTTCAGGATGATGTTTTCCACATCCTCGCCGACATAGCCGGCTTCGGTCAGCGTGGTCGCATCGGCCATCGTAAAGGGCACGTCCAGAATGCGGGCCAGCGTCTGGGCCAGCAGCGTCTTGCCGCAGCCGGTCGGACCAATCAGAAGGATGTTCGACTTCGCCAGCTCGATATCCGTTTTCGAGCTGTGATTCAGCCGCTTGTAGTGGTTGTGAACGGCCACGGAAAGCACGCGCTTGGCATGTTCCTGACCGATGACGTAATCGTCCAGCACATTGCAGATCTCACGCGGGGCTGGGACGCCGTCGCCGGATTTCAGCGCCGAAGTCTTGGTCTCTTCGCGGATGATGTCCATGCACAGTTCGACGCATTCATCGCAGATGAACACGGTGGGACCGGCAATCAGCTTGCGCACCTCATGCTGGCTCTTGCCGCAGAAGCTGCAATAAAGCGTGTTCTTGCTGTCGCCGCCGGTCGGATTGGCCATCAGTTCGATCCTTGTCTTACCCGGAGGCCCGGCAGAATCGCCGGGCAACCGCACATTTCACGGCGCGACCATCGGCCGCGCTTTGCGTTAAAGGACATGTTACGAGCCACCCCCGCGCGTCACAATCCCCAAAACGTCAGCAATCCGCCTTACGGCGCAACTGCTCAACTTCCCGGCTCGGCCTTGCCACGGGCTTCCAGAATCTCGTCGATCAGGCCCCATTCCTTGGCTTCTTCGGGGGACATGAAGCGGTCGCGCTCCAACGCCTGCTCGACTTCTTCAAGTGTGCGGCCGGTGTGCTTGACATAAATCTCGTTCAGGCGGCGCTTGAGCTTTTCGGTTTCCCGCGCATGGATCAGGATGTCGGTCGCCTGCCCCTGGAACCCGCCGGACGGCTGGTGCACCATCACACGGCTGTTGGGCAACGAGAAGCGATGCCCCGGCTGGCCCGCACACAGCAACAGCGAGCCCATCGACGCAGCCTGCCCTACGACCAGCGTGGACACGCGCGGCTTGATGTATTGCATCGTGTCATAGATCGACAGGCCAGCGGTCACGACGCCGCCGGGGCTGTTGATATACATGCTGATGTCCTTGGTCGGGTTCTCCGCCTCAAGGAACAGAAGCTGCGCCGACATCAGCGTGGCCATGCCATCATGGACCGGGCCGGAAAGGAAGATGATCCGTTCCTTGAGCAGCCGCGAAAAGATGTCATAGGCGCGTTCGCCCCGGCTGGTCTGTTCGACGACCATCGGGACAAGGGTGTTCATATAGAATTCTGCCGGATCTTGCATATTTTTCCCTAGCCTTAGTCCCTGCCTGATCTGCCCGTTTCTTGATTCGCCGCCCCGGCCAGCCGGTTCGGAAAAACCCTTAGAGACGAAACCTTGACAGAGTCTTAGTAACGCCAGCCCCCAAGGACAAGAGAGCGATAAAATTTGCCCCTGCCGTTATCGAGGTCTAACCTGCCCGCGACTGACGGAGAATATGATGAAACTGATCGTCGGCTTGGGCAATCCGGGCGCGAAATACGAACGAAACCGCCACAATATCGGCTTCATGGCACTGGACCGGATCGCATCGGATCACGGATTTTCGCCGTGGCGGTCGCGGTTTCAGGGCGAAGTTTCCGAAGGTCGGCTGGGGTCTGCGCGGGTCACGCTGCTGAAACCCTCGACCTTCATGAACCTTTCCGGGCAGTCGGTGGGCGAGGCGATGCGCTATCTGAAGCTGGAACCGGGCGACGTGATCGTGCTGCATGACGAACTGGACCTTGCCCCCGGTAAGACGCGGCTGAAACTTGGCGGCGGTCATGCGGGGCATAACGGCCTGCGCTCGATCCACCAGCATATCGGCGAGGCGTATCGGCGGCTGCGTCTGGGCATCGGCCATCCCGGCCACAAGGATCGCGTCGCGGGCTACGTGCTGGCCGATTTCGCCAAGGCCGAGGAAGCCGGGCTGGACGATCTGCTGCGCGGCATCTCGGACGGGGCCGAGGCGCTGGCCATGGGCGACGATGTGCGCTTCATGAACGCCGTCGCCGCCCGCACCGCGCCCGCCCGCAACAGCGGCACCCGCCCCGAGACAGCCGCCGCAAAACCGCGCCCCGCTGCCGATCCGCCCGCAGCAACGACCGAACCGCAGACCCTCACCGACCGCCTGCGCGCATTAAGCGAGCGTTTTCGATGAGCCGCTGGTCCGAAGCCTTTGCGATGCAGGCCAAGGCCTGCCGCGCGCTGGGTTCGGACCTGACGGCACGGGTCTGCGAATCCCTTGCCGAACTGATTGCGCACGACCCCGGCCCAATCGGTGCGGGGGTCCGGGACTGGCAGGGCGATCCGACCTATCACGGCGATTCCGTGCCCTTGCGGCTTTGCGGCGCATTGCATGGGTTGGTGCTCGCGGGGGATGCGCCGGGGCTGGCCGATGCATATGCGGGTCATGCCGATCTTGATTCGGAAATATTCCAATCAATACAATACAATAAGGCCACAATCCTAGAATGGTTAAAGCATCCACCGCAGACCAATGAGGTTGCCCGTTCCGCGGTGCTTATCGCTGCCGGACGGTTTCTGGGCGTAGCCGCCCCCGGTGTCAGGTTCGACCTGCTTGAACTGGGGGCCAGTGCAGGGCTTAACCTGAATTTTCCGCTTTATACCATTGCTGAAAATACAACTTATGCCGGTTCCTCAGATGTTGTCCTGACCCCGCAATGGCGCTCGGGCCGTCCCCCGGCGGCCGATCTTGCCATCGGCTCGGCCCGAGGCGTGGACATCAATCCGCTTGATCCGCAGCGAGACGGGCTAAGGCTGATGGCCTATATCTGGCCCGACCAGCGACCACGGCTGGAACGGATGCGCGCCGCGTTGGAGATTGCAGGGATCCATCCGCCGCAAGTCGATCGCGATGATGCGGGCGCCTGGCTTGGTGCGCAGCTTGCCGCGCCTGCCGCACGGTTGGTCTATCATACGGTCGCCGCGCAATATTTCCCGGCCCAGACCCGCACCCGCGTCGAAGATGCGATGCAGGATGCCGCCACCCGCGCCACCGCCGAACACCCGCTGGCGCATTTTTCCATGGAAACCGACGGCACGCCCGGAACCGCTTTGCGTCTGCGGCTTTGGGATGGCAATTACCGTGCATGGGATCTGGGTCGCGCCGATGCCCATGCCCGCTGGATCGACTGGCAGCCAAAGGAGAGCCGATGATGGATGCCGCGCTGAACGTGTTGGGGGGCAGCCTTGCGCCCTGCTCGACCGATCCGATGACGGGCTTTTACCGCGACGGCTGCTGCAATACCGGGCCCGAAGATACCGGACGCCATACCGTCTGCGTCGTCGTGACGGCCGAGTTTCTGGCGCTGTCGAAATATCTGGGCAACGATCTTAGCACGCCGCGCCCCGAATTCCGCTTTCCCGGCCTGAAGCCCGGCGACCGCTGGTGTCTGTGCGCAGCGCGGTTTCTGCAAGCGGCGCAGGAATTCGCAGCACCTAGGGTCGTGCTGGAATCGACACATCAGCGCACGCTGGACATCGTGCCGCTGGAGCTGCTCCGCGCCCATGCGGCGCAGGACTAGCGGCGCTGCTCCAGATAGTGGCGGACGGCATCGACGACGTGGCGAAAGCGGTCGCCACCCAGATGCTTGCCACCATACCAGCGCGTGACGATGATGACGTGATCGTGCAGTTCGGCGCGTTCCAGCATCTGCAGGATGATCTGCGCCGCCCCGCTTTCGCCGTCGTCATCCTTGACGCCTTCGCCCGACAGAATCGCGGCCCAGGTGTTATGCGTGGCCTTGGCGAAACGCTTGTTCCTGCGCAATTCAGCCAGCAGCGCCGCCGCCTCGGCCCGCGTAGCCGCAGGACCGCCGGATACCGCGTATTTTGAACCGCGGTCCGAAATGATCTTGTCATGGATGGTCAGCGTCATGTCTTGCGGCGAACGTAAAGCTCCAGCCGGTGGCGCACGATCTCATAGCCCATCTCGGCGGCGATTTCGGCCTGCAACCGCTCGATCCGTTCATTGACGAATTCCATGACCTCGCCGGTTTCGACGTCGATCATGTGGTCGTGGTGCCGACCGTCCGCAGGTTCAAAGCGCGCAGGCTCCCCCTCGAATTCCAGTTTCAGGATGACGCCCTGCGTCTCAAGCGCGGAAAGGGTGCGATAGACGGTGGCCAGCGACACGCCCGCCCCCGCCTCGCTTGCGCGTTGGTATAGCTGGTTGGCATCGGGGTGATCACCCGCCCCCGCCAGAACACGCAACAGCGCCGCGCGCTGGCGCGTGATGCGAACGCCCGCACGGCGCAGGGCCTGTTCGAATTCCTGGGCACGGGTCTCGATATCCATCGCTCCATTTGACCCAAAGCTGCGGAAATTACAACGCAAGCTAGTTGAGAATGACTTACAACTGGCTTGACAGTTGCGAATGGTTCGCAGATAACCAAGGCAACATAGGGGACCATGATGTTTCGCAGGACGTTTCTTGGCACGGCAATCGCAACCCTGGCCGCGCCGGCATTGGCGCAGGGCCGCAAGATGAAGGTCGCGACGACCTTCACCATCCTTGCCGACATGGCCCGCAACGTGGCAGGCGACCGCATCGAGATCGTGTCGATCACCAAGCCGGGGGCCGAGATCCACAACTATGAACCGACCCCCAGCGACCTGATCGGCGCGCGCGACGCCGATATGGTGCTGCGTAACGGCATGAATCTGGAACTGTGGTTCGAACAATTCCTGCGCAATCTGGGCGACATCCCATCCGCCACCCTGTCCGAGGGGATTGAGCCGATGCCGATCTCCGGCGGAAGCTATAAGGGCAAGCCCAATCCCCATGCGTGGATGTCGCTGGATAGCGCGATGATCTATGTGGACAATATCGCGGCGGCGCTTTCGCAGCTCGATCCCGCGGGAACGGGCGATTTTCGCGCCCGCGCGGGCGATTACAAGGGCCGCATCGCCCAGACCATCGCGCCGATCCGCGATCAGGCGCGTGCGCTGCCCGAGGCGCGGCGCTGGCTTGTGACCTCTGAGGGCGCGTTTTCATATCTCGCGCGGGATTTCGGTCTGAATGAGCTTTACCTGTGGCCGATCAATGCCGATGCGCAGGGCACGCCCCAGCAGGTGCGCCGCGTCGTCGATGCGATCAGGGAAAACTCGATACCCGTCGTGTTTTCGGAAAGCACCGTCTCGGACCGTCCGGCCAAGCAGATCGCATCGGAAACCGGCGCGGCCTATGGCGGCGTGCTGTATGTCGATAGCCTGTCCGAAGCGGATGGCCCCGTCCCCACCTATCTGGACCTGCTGCGCATCACATCGGAAACCATCGTGAAGGGGCTGACGCATGGCTGAGGGGATCGAGGCCGCCGGTCTGACCGTCACCTATCGCAACGGCTTCACCGCCCTGCGCGATGCCAGCTTTACCGTGCCCAAGGGGTCTGTCACCGCATTGGTCGGCGTGAACGGTGCGGGGAAATCCACTTTGTTCAAGGCGTTGATGGGCTTTGTCCCGGCGTCCAAGGGCGATGTGCGCGTGCTGGGCATGTCCGTCCCGCAGGCGCTGCGTCAGAATCTGATTGCTTATGTTCCGCAATCCGAGGAGGTGGACTGGACCTTTCCCGTCCTGGTGCAGGACGTGGTGATGATGGGCCGCTATGGCCATATGGGTTTCCTGCGCCGCGCCCGCGATGCAGACCGCCATGCCGTGGACGATGCGCTGTCCCGCGTGAACATGCTGGAATTCCGTCATCGCCAGATCGGCGAATTGTCGGGTGGCCAGAAAAAGCGGGTCTTTCTGGCCCGTGCCTTGGCGCAGGGCGCGTCGGTCATCCTGCTGGACGAACCCTTTACCGGCGTCGATGTAAAGACCGAGGCCGCGATCATCGAATTGCTGCGCCAGATGCGCGACGAAGGCCGGGTGATGCTGGTATCCACCCACGACCTCGGCTCGGTCCCCGAATTCTGCGACCGGGTGGTGCTGGTCAAGGGCACGGTGCTGGCCTATGGTCCCACGGCCGAGGTCTTTACCCCCGACAATCTGCGCGAGACATTCGGCGGCGTTCTGCGGCATCTGGTGCTGGGCGCCAAGCAGTTGCATGACGATGACGACACACGCGAACTGACCATGCTGTCGGACGATGAACGCCCACTGGTGTTCTATGACGGCAAGCCCAAATCGCCCGAGGCTGCGCCGAAATGATCGAAACGCTGCTGATCCCGTTTGAATACAGCTATATGACCGACGCGATCTGGGTCTCGGCCCTTGTGGGCGCGGTGTGTGCGTTTCTGTCGGCCTATCTGATGCTGAAAGGCTGGTCGCTGATCGGCGATGCGCTGTCCCATTCCATCGTCCCCGGAGTCGCGGGCGCCTATATGCTGGGCCTGCCCTTTGCGCTGGGGGCGTTCATGTCGGGGGGTCTGGCCGCGCTGACCATGCTGTTCCTGAACCAGCGCAGCGGGCTGAAAGAAGATGCGATCATCGGGCTGATCTTTACCGGCTTTTTCGGACTGGGCCTGTTCATGGTGTCGCTGAATCCCATGGCGGTCAGCGTCCAGACCATCACCATGGGCAACATCCTTGCCATCACGCCACAGGACACGCTGCAACTGGCGCTGATCGGCGGCATATCGCTGCTGATCCTGACGCTGAAATGGCGCGACCTGATGGTGGTGTTTTTTGACGAAAGCCATGCACGGACGATCGGGCTGCGGCCCGGTAGGCTGCGGGTGCTGTTCTTCACGCTGCTGTCGGCCTGCACGGTCGCAGCGATGCAGACCGTGGGCGCCTTTCTGGTCGTGGCGCTGGTCGTCACACCGGGGGCGACCGCCTATCTGCTGACCGACCGCTTTCCACGGCTTATCATGCTGTCGGTGGCGATCGGGGCCGTCACCTCGGCGCTGGGGGCTTACATCTCGTTCTTTCTGGACGGAGCGACGGGGGGCGTCATCGTCTGCCTGCAAACGCTGATCTTTCTGACCGCGTTTCTGTTCGCGCCCAAGCATGGCTTGCTGGCCGCCCGACGCCGCGCCCGCGCTGTGCTGGAGGATGCGTGATGGAGTGGCTGACCCTGCCCTTTTCTTTCCCGTTCATGCGCGATGCGGCGCTGATCGGGCTGATGATTTCCGTTCCCGCCGGGCTTTTGTCCTGCTTTCTGGTGCTGCGCGGCTGGTCCTTGATGGGCGATGCGGTCAGCCATGCGATCCTGCCGGGTGTCGTTCTGGCCTATGTCGCGGGTCTGCCGCTAATCCTTGGCGCATTTGCTGCCGGGCTTGGCTCGGCTTTGATGGCGGGCTGGCTGCAGGATAACAGCCGCGTCAAGCGCGACACGGTGCTGGGCGTCGTCATGTCGGGCATGTTCGGGCTGGGGGTGGTGCTTTACACCGCCATCCCGTCGGACCTGCATCTGGACCACATCCTGTTTGGCAACATGCTGGGCATCGGCCCCGAGGACCTGCGGCTGGCCGCCATGATCTCGGTCGTGGTGGGCGCGGTCATGGTGCTGAAATGGCGCGACGTGGCGCTGGTGGCGTTCGACCCCATTCAGGCGCGGGTCTCGGGGCTGCGGGTGCGCTGGCTGGACTACGGGGTGCTGGCGATGATTTCGGCCACGGTGGTCGCGATGCTGTCATCGGTGGGCATCATCCTAGCCGTCGCGCTGCTGATCGCACCGGGCGCGGTCGCTTTCCTGATGGTGCGGCGCCTGTCCGCGATGCTTGCCACCGCCGTCGCGGTCGCCGCATTCAGCACCGTGACGGGCGTCTGGGCCAGCTTTTGGCTGGACAGCGCACCCGCGCCGACCATCGTGCTGATCCTGACGGGGCTGTTCGTTCTGGCCTTCATCTGGCGAAACCTTGCCACGCGGCGGAATGTCGCCGGTTGAGAGGGGCTGCCAGACTCGCCAAATCCGAAAGCTGCACTGTAAACTTTGATAAGTTGAAAAGTTTGCAAAGGCGGACGCATGAGCCAGAGCATCAGTCATGATACCAGCGCCCACCCCGACGATCCCCATTACGTCGGGCGGATGGGATGGCTTCGCGCCTCGGTTCTGGGGGCGAATGACGGCATCGTTTCCGTCGGCGCGCTGATCACCGGCGTCGCAGCGGCCGATCCCGGCCCGCAGACGATCCTGATCGCGGGCAGCGCAGGGCTGGTGGCGGGTGCGCTGTCGATGGCCATGGGCGAATACGTCTCGGTCAGTTCGCAATCGGATACCGAGCGTGCGGACATTGCGCGCGAACGCGCGGCGCTGAATGAAATGCCCGAACAGGAACTGCACGAACTGGCCGCGATCTATGAATCGCGTGGCATGACCCCCGGCACGGCGCTGCAGGCCGCACGCGAGGTCAGCGAACATGACGCCCTTGGCGCCCATGTCCGCGACGAGCTGGGCCTGTCCGAGGCATCCAGTGCCAATCCGCTGCTTGCGGCCTTTGCATCCGCCGCCACCTTCAGCGTGGCGGCTGCGGTGCCGCTGCTGGCAGCGGTATTCGCACCGGGCGGCGCAATTATCATGAGCGTGCTGATCGCCGTTCTGTTCGCTTTGGCATTCCTTGGCGCCATCGGGGCATGGGCCGGGGGCGCACCGCCTGCCCGCGCGGTGATCCGCGTCGTGCTTGGGGGTGCATTCGCGCTGGCCTTGACCGCCGGCATCGGTCGCATATTCGGCGTCGTCGTCTAAGCCCCGCTCCAGCCCCTGTCATAGCTGGCGCTGGCTGTCAGCAATTCCCGCGCATATTCGCTTTGCGCCCGGCCTGCGCGCAGGCTGGCGGCGTCCATCTCCTCGACGATCCGGCCTTGCCGCATCACGGCCAGCCGGTCGCACATATGCGCCACGACCGACAGATCATGGCTGACCATCACATAGGTAAGCCCGCGTTCGCGCCGCAGATCGGCCAGCAGGTTCAGGATTTCCGCCTGAACGCTGACATCCAATGCGCTGGTCGGTTCGTCCAGCAGCAGCAGACGCGGCTCAGCCGCCAGCGCGCGCGCAATCGCCACGCGCTGTCGCTGCCCGCCGGAAAGCTGGTGCGGATAGCGAAAGCGAAACCCGCTTCCCAGCCCCACGGCATCCAGAAGCTGGGCGATACGCCGGTCGATGTCGTGCATTCCCTGCAGATGCAGTGTCTCGGACAGGACGCGATCCACCGAATGCCGGGGATGCAGGCTGGCATAGGGATCCTGGAACACCATCTGCACCGCCTTGTGAAAGGCCCGCGACCGCTTGCGTCCCGCGACGGCCTGATCGGCCACGCGAATATCGCCCGACCATGTGTCGATCAGTCCGGTAATCGCCCGCAGGATCGTCGATTTGCCCGAGCCGCTTTCGCCAACCAGCCCATAGCTTTGGCCCTGCGGCACCTGAAAGCTGACCGATTGCACCGCATCGACGCGATCGGGCGGGAAGCCGAACCAGACGTTCAGGTTTTCGACACGCAACATCTTAATCCTCGCGCCAGCTGGATTGGCGTTGCAGCACCGCCAGACGGTCCACGGGCCGGTCCAGACGCGGCAGGCTGTTCAACAGCCCCTGCGTATAGGGATGGCGCGCGCGGGTCAGGTCGGCTGCGGGCAGTTCCTCGACCACGCGGCCCGCATACATGATCAGCACGCGGTCGCAGAATTGCGCGACAAGGTTCAGGTCGTGGCTGATAAAGATCAGTCCCATGCCGCGTTCGCGCACCAAGCGGTCAAGGATGTGCAGAACCTCATTGCGAACCGAGACATCCAGCGCGCTGGTCGGTTCATCGGCGATCAGAATATCGGGATCCGGGGCCAGCATCATCGCGATCATGATGCGCTGACCCATGCCGCCCGATACCTCGTGCGGATAGGCGTCGAAAACGCGCTGCGGGTCACGGATCTGGACGGCGGCCAGCATCTCCAGCGCCTTGGCGCGTGGGTCGCCCTTGCCGTGCAGGCGATAGCTTTCCATGATCTGGCGACCCACGGTCATCACAGGGTTCAGGCTGAATTTGGGATCCTGCATCACCATGCTGATCCGCGCCCCGCGCAAGCGGCGCATCTGCGGCTCGGGCAGGTTCAGGATCGACTGGCCCTCCAGCTCCAGCCGCTGCGCGGTCACCCGCCCCGGCGGCCGCACCAGCCCAAGGATCGCGCGCCCCGTCATCGACTTGCCCGAGCCGCTTTCGCCGACCACGCCCAGCCTTTCGCGGCCCAGATCGAAGCTGACGCCGCGCACGGCTTCGAAAATCCCCGACCGGGTGGGAAAGCTGACGCGCAGATCGCGGACCGAGAGCAGGGTCATTCGCGGCCCCCCTTCGGGTCCAGCACGTCGCGCAAGCCATCGCCAAGGAAGTTGAAGGCAAGGCTGACGACAAAGATCGCCATGCCGGGCATGGCCGCGACCCACCAGAAATCAAGGATATAGGTGCGCCCGTCCGAAATCATCGCCCCCCATTCCGGCGTGGGCGGCTGCGCGCCAAGGCCCAGAAAGCCAAGGCCCGCAGCCGACAGGATGATGCCCGCCATGTCCAGCGCCACACGCACGATCAGAGAACTGACACAAAGCGGCCAGATATGTCCGATCAGCAGCCGCAGCGGCCCCGCACCCTGCAACCTTGCAGCGGCGATGTAATCGGCATTGCGGATGGTCAGCGTCTCGGCCCGCGCAAGCCGGGCATAGGCCGGCCATGAGGTCACGGCCAGCGCCAGCACGGCATTGGCAATGCTGGGACCAAGCGCCGCGACAAAGGCCAGCGCAAGGATCAGCTTCGGAAACGCAAGGAAAATATCGGTCACGCGCATCAGCACCTGATCGACCCAGCCGCCCGCGAAACCTGCCACCGTGCCGATGAACAGCCCGATCACCGGCGCAATCAGCGCCACCGTTCCCACGATGAACAGCGTCACGCGCGACCCATGGATCAGCCGCGACAGAATGTCCCGCCCCAGCGCATCCGTGCCCAGCCAATGCTGCGCTGACGGCGGCTTAAGGCGATCGGCAAGGTCCTGCGCGAAGGGGTTCTGGGGCGAAATCCACGGCGCGAATGCCGCGATCAGCAGCAAAAGCACCAGGATCACCAGCCCCAGAACCGCCAGCCGATTGGCGCGGAATGTCAGCCAGCCCTGATACAGCGCCCCCAGCCGGGCCTGACGCCTTGTCTGCGGCGCATCGGTCAAAAGCCATTCGCGGGTCATTTCGCCCTCGGGTCCAGCAGGCGGTAAAGGATGTCGGACAAAAGGTTCAACCCGACAAAGCAGGTGCCAATCAGGACCGTCCCGCCAAGAACCGCGTTCATATCGCCCGACAGCAGCGCCTTGGTGATGTATTGGCCGATGCCGGGCCAGCTAAAGACGATCTCGGTCAGGACCGAGCCTTCCAGCAGCGAACCGAAGCTAAGCGCGATCACGGTGATCAGCGGCACAAGGATGTTGCGGAAGGCGTGGCCCCAGATCACGCGCCGCTCTGACAGCCCCTTGACGCGGGCGGTGGTGATATATTCGGCGGAAAGCTGTTCCAGCATGAAACTGCGGGTCATGCGGCTGATATAGGCAAGGCTGAAATAGCCCAGCAGGCTGGCGGGCAGGATGATGTGGCTGAAGGCGTCGCGGAACGATCCCCAATCGCCCGCGATCAGGCTGTCCACAAGGATCATGCCGGTGACAGGTGGAACCATGCCGTCATAGATGATGCCCTGCCGCCCCGGCCCGCCGACCCAGCCAAGGATGCCATAAAACAGCAAAAGGCCCATCAGACCCAGCCAGAAGATCGGCATGGAATAGCCCACAAGCGCCACGACGCGGGCGATCTGGTCCAGCCAGCCGCCCCGCCGCGCCGCCGCGATCACGCCCAAGGGCACTCCGACGAATACCCCGATCAGCGTCCCCAGCGAGGCAAGCTCGACCGTGGCCGGAAACACCCGTCGCAGATCGTCGATCACCGGATGGCCCGTGGAAATCGAGCGCCCGAAATCGCCCCGCAGCACATCGCCCATATAGCGCAGGAACTGTTCCCAAAGCGGGCGGTCCAGCCCCATTGCCTGATAGGCCGCGTCATATTGCGCCTGCGTCGCGCGTTCACCCACCACCTTCAGCACCGGGTCGATCGGCATGACCCGCCCGATGATGAAGGTGACCAGCAGCAGGCCAAGCAGCGTCAGCGCCAGGGAAAGCGCAAGCCCGCCCACGCTGCGCGCCCGCCTGCGCAGACGCGCCACGCGATGGCTGCCGGTCGTGTCGGTCAGGGCCACGCCCTATTCCTTCGTGACCTGACGATAAAAGACCGAGCTGACCGCCCCGCCCGTGGTCCAGTTCTTGACGTTCTTCTGGATGCCCACCTGCTCGATCTTCTGGAACAGCGGGATGATCGGCGCGATTTCCCGGTATTCCTGCTGGATGTCCTGATACATCTGGATGCGCTTGTCGGTGTCGCCCTCCAGCGTGGCGGCGATGGTCGCCTTGTTCATGTCATCAGGCACGGCCCATGAATTGCGCCATGCCAGCTGCGACAGCTTGGCATCGTCGGCATTGTTGGGGTTATAGGCAAAGGTCGAGGCATTGGTGTTCGGATCGGCGTAATCCGGCCCCCATTCGCCGATAAAGATCGGCACCTGCCGCGCGCGATAGGCGTCCAGAACCTGTGCCCCGGTCATCTGCTGAATTTCCAGCGTCAGCCCGACCTGTGCCATCGCCCCCTGCAAGGTCTGGGCCACGTCGATATATTCGCGGATGTCGCGCACGACTGTCTTGACCGTGCCCGATGTGATGCCGGCATCGGTCAGGATCTGACTGGCCTTTTCGATGTCATAGGTCCAGGGGTTGTCCTCAGACGCGCCAAGATAGCCCTCGGGCAGGAAATTCTGATGCGTCTTCCACTGCCCCTTCAGGAAGCTCCCTTCCATCCCGGCGTAATCGACAAGGTATTTCATCGCCTCGACGACTTCGGGTTTGGACAGGATCGGGTCTTTCTGGCTAAGGCCCATGTAAAGGATGCGGCCCTTGGGTTCGGTGCCCACCGTCAGCGCGTCGTTGCCCGCAAGCCCTTCGACATCGGTCGGCGTCAGGTTGCGCGCCACGTCTATATCGCCCTGTTCCAGCAACAGACGCTGGGCACTGCTTTCCTGCACATGACGCACGATCACCCGCTTCATCGTGGGCGCGCCCTGCCAGTATTCGTCATTCGCGGTGAATTGCACCGCCTCGTTCGGGCGCCATGTGGCCAGTTTATAGGGGCCGGAACCTGCGTCGTTCGTGGAAAGCCAGGCATTGCCGAAATCCTCGCCCTCGGCATTGGCGATGACGGTTTCCTTGTCCACGACCGAAGCGACGTTCGACGCAAGGCAGTTCAGCACGAAGCTTTGCGCATAGGGCTGATCCAGTTTCAGGATGATCTTGTTGCCATCGGCCGTAATCATCTGATCGACGTTTGCGGGTGTAAAGCCGAACTGGTTCAGGATGAAGGCCGGGGATTTGTTCAGCTTGACCGCGCGTTGCAGCGACCATGCCGCGTCCTCGGCCCGGACGGGGTTGCCGGAATGGAACTTGACGCCGTCGCGCATGGTCAGGGTGATGGTCTTGCCGCCATCAGTCACCTCCCACCCTTCGGCCAGGCTGGGCTTGATCCCGGCGTTTTGGTCAAGCGGGTCGAAATCGACCAGCCGGTCATACAGGTTGTTGTCAACGTCATTGCCCGAAAACTCGAAGCTTTGCGCCGGATCAAGGCTGATGATGTCGTCGATCTGGGCGGCCACGACCAGCGTATCTGCGGGCGTTTCGGCATGGGCGATGGGGGCGATGCAGACCGCGGTCGCCAAAAGCGCCGCGCGAAGCGGAAACTGTTTCATCCTGAGTCTACCCTGTTGTCTCGTCCCGTTGATCAGGACTGGAATGGTAACAGCTTCGCGCCAGAACGGATTTCTGGCAAGCCCTGTGGCATCCGGCCTTGCGCAAGGGGGCGCGGTCGTCCATCTCGGGTGACAAGGAGAGATCATGGAAAAACGCACCCTTCCCGAACGTCCGAACTGGCGAACCGAAGCCGAGGAGCTGGGCTTTACCTTTGCCGATATGGGGGGCGAGCCCTATTGGGACGAAACCAGCGCCTATGCCTTCACGATGCGCCAGATCGAGGAGGAGCTTGAGGCACCCTCGACCGAGATCCATGCGCTGTGCCGCGAGGCGGTCGCGGCCGTAGTGGGCGACGAGGAGCTGCTGACAAAGCTTGCGATCCCCGCCGCGCATTGGGATTTCATCGCCGCAAGCTGGGCCCGCAGAGAGCCCGAGCTTTATGGCCGCCTTGATCTGGCCTATGACGGCAAGGGCCCGGCCAAGCTGCTGGAATACAACGCCGATACGCCGACATCGCTTTACGAATCCGCCTCGTTTCAATGGCTGTGGTTCGAACAGCAGCAGGCGGCGGGCGTGCTGGACGGTGAAACCGACCAGTTCAACGGCCTGCATGAGGCGCTGGTCGCGCGGTTCGCCGAAATATGCGACCCCGCCGAAGATGTGCATTTCACTGCAGATGCACAGAACCCCGAAGATTACGCGACGGTCGAGGCCCTTGCATGGGCCGCGCGCGAAGCCGGGCTTGGTGCGCATTTCACCGATCTTTCGCAGATCGGGCTGACCGAGGACGGCCAGTTTGCCGACGACCAGTCCCGCATCATCGGAACGCTGTTCAAGCTGTATCCGTGGGAAGACATGCTGCGCGACGATTTCGCGCCGAACCTGCAACCTTCGGGCACGCGCTTCATTGAACCGCCGTGGAAGGCGCTTTTGTCGAACAAGGGCATTCTGCCGGTCCTGTGGCAGATGTTCCCCGACCATCCGAACCTGCTGCCCGCGTTTTTCGCTGACGATGTGCGGGACGCGATGTCTGGGGGCGATGCCGCGCCGGGGATTGCCGACGCCTTTGCCTCGGCCCGGCCCATCCTGCGTGCCGGCCATGTGACGAAGCCGATCTTTTCGCGCGAAGGCGCGGGCGTCACCATCTGGCAGGACGGCGAACAGGTGGCGCAGACTGATGACGACAGCTATTCGCACCACCCGATGATCGTGCAGGCGCTGGCTCCCCTGCCCGATTTCGGCGGTTTCCATCCGGTGATCGGTGCATGGATCGTGGGTCAGTCCTGCGTGGGCATCGGCATCCGCGAAGATCGCGCGCGCATCACCCATAACCTTTCGCGCTTCAAGCCGCATTTCATCGAGGGCTGAGACATGAAATCCCGCAAAAGATCCCGCCGCGTTGCGCTTGTTCTGGTCGGCACCGCCTCGCTTGCGCTGGCCGCCTGCCGTGACGAACAGGTCGATGCGCAATCGTTTCCCGACTTGCAAAGCTGCATCGCCGCCGCCAAGGAAAACAGCCTTTGGTTCACCGAGCAGGATTGCCGCACGAATTTCGCCGCAGCCGAGGCGGAATATGCCGAAACCGCCCCGCGCTACGAATCCAAGGAGTTGTGCGAACAGGAACATGGTGCGGGCAATTGCGGCGGCGATCCGACGCAGGCCGCTGGCGATCAGGTCGCCCAGCAATCGGGCGGCGGCATGGGGTCGATCTTCATGCCGCTTTTGATGGGCTATATGATGGGGTCGATGCTGTCGGGCGGGCGCGGCGTCAGTTCGCAACCCTTGGTGCGGACCGCCGATGGCCGTTACTCGACGCCTTCGGGTAACCAGAGCTTTGCCACAAACCGCGGCGCGGGTCAGGTGTCGCCCAACACATTCCAGCGCGCGCCCTCGACCGCGGGCAAGCCGCCGATGAGCGCGTCGCAAGTCTCGCAGCGCGGCGGTTTCGGTGCGTCATCGACCGCACGGGCAGCGGGCGGCAGCACGCGCAGCTTTGGCGGTTAACGCTAACACCCACCCTTGCGGATCGGGTCGGAAAGGCGCAGTTTGCGCGTGGCATGAATGACGGAGGCAAGCCATGACACCGGAAATCCAGTCCCAGAAAAGCCGTGCGCTATGCGAACTTGCGCCCGTGATCCCGGTGCTGGTGGTGGGCGACGCCGCCCGCGCCGAGGGCCTTGCGACCGCGCTGGTCGCGGGCGGTCTGCCGGTGCTGGAGGTGACGCTGCGCACCCCAGCCGCGCTGGACGTGATCCGCGCGATGGCCAAGGTTCCGGGCGGGCATGTCGGCGCGGGCACGGTCCTGACGCCGGATGACGCGAAACGCGCGCGCGATGCCGGTGCAAGCTTTGCCGTGGCCCCCGGCCTGACCGAAACGCTGGTTCGGGCCTGCGACGATATAGACCTGCCGTTGCTGCCCGGCGCCGTCACCGCATCCGAGGTGATGCGGGCCATGGAATTCGGCTATCGGATGCTGAAATTCTTCCCGGCCGAAGCGGCTGGGGGGGCGAAATCTCTGAAATCTCTGGCAGGTCCGCTGCCGCAGGTCAGCTTTTGTCCCACCGGCGGCGTGACGCCGCAGAACGCGCCCGATTATCTGTCGCTGCCCAATGTCATCTGCGTCGGCGGCAGCTGGATTTCCCCCGATGCCGAGGTCGCCGCTGGTAACTGGTCCGCGATTGAGGCACGCGCCCGCGAAGCCGCAAGCCTGCGCGGTTAAGGCAAGGCCGGGGGCGCTGCCCCCGGACCCCCAGGGTATTTTCAGAACAAAGAAGTCAGAAGAGCGATTTCTGATCTTTTGGCCCTGCGGCTTTGCGCGCGGGTTTCTGCGGTGCGTTGTCGGGGCGTGCTGTCATGCGGCCATCGGCAAATTCGATGTCGAAACGCGGAGTCTGTGCGGCCTCGGTTGCACTGGTGATGAGGCTGGTCGGGCCATGCACGACGGCAAAGCCCCGGCGCAGCGTTTCCTTGTAGCCCAGGGTCTGGCGCAGGCGGTCGATGCGTTCCAGCCTTTCGCGACGCGGCGGCAGCAGGCGGCTTGCGGCAGCATCCATCCGGCGGGCGAGCAGCTGGGTCCGTTCGCGGTCGCGCGCAATGCCGCGCAGGGCATCGGCCAATGTGCGGCCTCGCGCCCGGACCAATCGCTCGGCCAGGCTGACCAGGCGTTCGCGTTGGCGGGTCTGGTTGCGCAGGGCGCATAGCGGCAGGCGGCGGGACTGATCGTCGAGCCGTTCGCGCCGGTTGCGCAGGCTGGCACGCAGGACCGACAGCGACAAAGGCAGCGCGTTCAACCGTTCGCGCCGGGTGCGGACGAAGCCGCGCAACGCGGGTTCCAGCCGTTCGGCAAAAAGATCGAAGCGTTGCCGCGCTGGGTCGGTCAGCGCCTGCGGACGTCCCAATGCCCGCGCCAGATCGGTCAGGCGTTGGCGCTGACGCTGTTGGCGGGTCTGGCTTGCGCGGATCATGCGGGCGGCGTTTTCCGAAAGCCGCGCGGCCAGTTCGGCGCGGACGGGGACCGCAATCTCGGCGGCGGCGGTGGGCGTGGGCGCGCGGCGGTCCGAGGCGAAGTCGATCAGGGTCGTGTCCGTTTCGTGACCCACGGCGGAAATCAGCGGGATGGTGCTTTCGGCAGCGGCGCGGACCACGGATTCTTCGTTGAAGCCCCACAGGTCTTCAAGGCTGCCGCCTCCGCGCGCGACGATAATCAGGTCGGGGCGCGGGATCGGGCCGTCGGGCGTGAGCGCGTTGAAGCCGCGAATGGCGGCGCTGACCTGCGGGGCACACCCTTCGCCCTGCACGGCCACGGGCCAGATCAGCACGCGGGTTGGAAAGCGGTCGCGCAGGCGGTGCAGGATGTCACGGATCACCGCGCCCGAGGGCGAGGTGACGACCCCGATCACGCGTGGCAGATAGGGCAGCGGGCGTTTGCGGGCGTCATCGAACAGACCCGCGGCGGCCAGCGCCTTGCGGCGTTTTTCCAGCATCATCATCAGCGCGCCCGCGCCCGCAGGTTCGATCTCATCGACGATGAGCTGGTATTTCGACTGGCCGGGGAATGTGGTCAGGCGCCCGGTGGCGATGACCTCGATCCCTTCCTCGGGGCGGGTGGAGAGCTTGGATGCCTGCCCTTTCCATGTCACCGCCGCGATGACAGAACGGTCGTCCTTCAGGTCGAAGTAAAGATGCCCCGATGAGGGACGCGACACGCGCCCGATTTCGCCGCGCACGCGGACGCGGCCGAATTCGCCTTCGAGGACACGTTTCACCGCGCCCGAAATCTCGGACACGGTGAATTCATGCGCGTTGCTGCCGGGGGTGCTGTCTTCGAAAAGTTCCATATTTGCGGTTTTGGCGCGGTCGCTGCGTGGGATCAAGGGGATTGATCCGGCGCTGGCCAGTTCCTAGAAGGCGGCAACCAGCGACAAGGGGCCAATCGCATGAACATCCTGATCCTTGGCAGTGGCGGGCGCGAACATGCGCTGGCATGGGCCATCCGCCAGAACCCGAAATGCGACCGCCTGTTCGCAGCCCCCGGCAATGTCGGCATGGAGGCCGTGGCCCGTCTGGCCGACCTGGATATTCTGTCGGGGACCGAGGTAATCCGCTTTTGCGCCGACAATGCCATTGATCTGGTGGTGGTCGGTCCCGAGGCGCCATTGGCCGCTGGCGTGGCCGACGATCTGCGCCGCGCGGATATTCCGGTCTTTGGCCCGTCGAAAGCTGCGGCGATGCTGGAGGCGTCGAAAAGCTTCACCAAGGAGGTTTGCGACGCCTGCTATGCGCCGACCGCCGCCTGGGCGCGCTTTGATACGGCTGAACCGGCGCGGGATTATATCCGCGCGCAGGGTGCCCCCATCGTCGTCAAGGCCGATGGTTTGGCCGCCGGCAAGGGCGTGACCGTCGCGATGACCGAGGATGAGGCGCTTGCTGCCATCGACGACGCATTTGGCGGCGCGTTCGGCGATGCCGGGGCCGAGGTGGTGATTGAGGAATTCATGGCGGGTGAGGAAGCAAGCTTCTTCATCCTGTGCGACGGCACCGATTGTCTGCCGATTGGCACGGCGCAGGACCACAAGCGCGTGGGCGACGGCGATACCGGTCCAAATACCGGCGGCATGGGCGCCTATTCCCCCGCCCCGGTCCTGACACAGGCCATCCAGGATCAGGTCATGGCAGAGATCGTGCGTCCGACCGTGGCCGAAATGGCGCGGCGCGGCACGCCGTTCCAGGGCATCCTGTATGCCGGTCTGATGATCGAGAATGACCGCGCGCGGCTGGTGGAGTACAACGTTCGTTTCGGCGACCCGGAATGTCAGGTTCTGATGATGCGTCTGGGCGCGCAGGCGCTGGACCTGATCCTTGCATGTGTGCAAGGGCGGCTGGCTGAAACGGCGGTGACATGGGCCGATGATCATGCGCTGACCGTGGTTCTGGCCGCGAATGGCTATCCGGGCAGCTATGAAAAGGGCAGCGTGATCGCCGGTCTGGACACCCTGCCCGAGGATTCGTCGCATATGGTGTTTCACGCCGGGACCGCCGCTAAGGATGGTCAGATCGTCGCCGTCGGTGGGCGCGTGCTGACCGCAACCGGGCGTGGCGCGACGCTGGCCGAGGCCCATGCCCGCGCCTATGCGCTGGCAGACGCGATCGACTGGCCGGGCGGTTTCTATCGCCGCGACATCGGTTGGCGCGCGTTGTAACGTCGCATGGGTATTTGAAGAACTGAGAAATACAGGGGTGGCGCATCGGATGCGCCGCCCCTTTTCGTTCCATGCCGGAAATTCGTCTGCGGGGTGATTTCGGTCTTTTCAATCGGCTGGAGGCGGTTCTATAGTCCGGGCCATGACTCGGACGCGACACATCGCCACTACCCGGAACGCGCAAATCAGCGCGCGTTTTGCCGTGAGCCTCCGCGGTCTCCTTCTTCTTACGCTGCGCTGAGCGGGTCTTCCGGGCCGCCGCTCAGCTTGGTTCGCGCCCGGACCCTGAAGCGTAAGAAGGATTCCGAACATGACCGACAAGAACCGCGTATGGATTTTCGACACCACCCTGCGTGACGGCGAGCAGTCGCCCGGTGCCACCATGACCCATGCCGAAAAGCTGGAAATCGCCCAGATGCTGGACGAAATGGGCGTCGATGTGATCGAGGCGGGTTTTCCGATCGCCTCCGAAGGCGATTTCGCCGCCGTGACCGAGATTGCCAAGCGCAGCCAGAACAGCGTCATCTGCGGGCTGGCCCGCGCGCAGCTGCCCGATATTGACCGCTGCTGGGAGGCAGTGAAACATGCGCGCCGTCCGCGCATTCATACGTTTATCGGCACCTCGCCGCTGCACCGGGCTATTCCCAATCTGGACATGGACCAGATGGCGGATCGTATCCACCAGACCGTGACCCATGCCCGCAACCTGTGCGACAATGTGCAATGGTCGCCCATGGATGCGACCCGGACCGAACATGATTATCTGTGCCGGGTGGTTGAGATTGCCATCAAGGCGGGCGCCACCACGATCAACATTCCCGACACCGTAGGCTATACCGCGCCCCGCGAAAGCGCCGACCTGATCCGTATGCTGCTGGAGCGCGTGCCCGGCGCCGATGAGATCGTCTTTGCGACGCATTGCCACAACGATCTGGGCATGGCGACCGCGAATTCGCTGGCCGCAGTCGAGGCGGGCGCGCGTCAGATCGAATGCACGATCAACGGGCTGGGCGAACGTGCGGGCAACACCGCACTGGAGGAGGTCGTGATGGCGCTGAAAGTGCGTCATGACATCATGCCGTTCGACACCGGGATCGACACGACCAAGATCATGGGCCTGTCGCGGCGCGTGGCGCAGGCATCCGGTTTCGCGGTGCAGCCCAACAAGGCCATCGTGGGCAAGAATGCCTTTCTGCACGAAAGCGGCATCCATCAGGACGGCGTGCTGAAAAACGTCGAAACCTTTGAGATCATGCGCCCCGCCGATATCGGCCTGAATGAGGCCAATATCGCCATGGGCAAGCATTCGGGCCGCGCCGCGCTGCGCTCGAAGCTGCGCGATCTGGGCTATGAGGTGGGCGACAACCAGCTGAAGGACATCTTTGTCCGCTTCAAGGCGCTGGCCGACCGCAAGAAGGAAATCTATGACGACGATCTGGTCGCGCTGATGCAGGACAGCGCCGCCAATACCGAGGCGGACTATCTGCAGGTCAAGCACCTGCGCGTCGTCTGTGGCAGCGATGGCCAGTCGGCGGATCTGACGATGATCGTCGGCGGCGAGGAAAAGACCGTCCACGCCGAGGGCGACGGCCCGGTCGATGCCTGCTTCAATGCCGTGAAGGCGATCTGGCCGCATCAGGCCGTGCTGCAGCTGTATCAGGTCCACGCCGTAACCGAGGGCACGGATGCGCAAGCAACCGTCAGCGTGCGTATGGAGGAAGATGGCCGCATCGCCACCGGGCAGGCAGCCGACACCGACACCATTCTGGCCAGCGTCCGCGCCTATGTCGGCGCGCTGAATCGCCTGAAGGTGCGCCGCGAGATGGTCGGAGAGAATGCCGACGCCAAACAGGTCAGCATGTATTCGCACTGACCTTTTTTCTGGCGAATAAAACCAAGGGCGGTCCACCGGCCGCCCTTGTCATTCACGAGATTGTCAGTCTGGGCGCAGTCATGCGCAGGCCAAAGATTTCGGGTTCCCGCGCAGCAAATCGCGGCATATACGTCCAGCACCCCGGCAGGGCGCGACTCGCCGGGGCAATCGGGCAATAGCCGTCGATGAACGATGGCGAAACCGCCGCCTTGGCAGGGGTGGCAGAAGGGACAATGACATGGCATTTGGCGGATTGTTTTCCACCGACATCGCGATCGACCTTGGGACCGCGAACACGCTGATCTATGTCAAGGGCAAGGGCATCATCCTGAACGAGCCTTCGGTCGTCGCCTATCACGTCAAGGACGGCAAGAAGCAGGTTCTGGCAGTGGGCGAAGACGCCAAGCTGATGCTGGGCCGCACCCCCGGCAGCATCGAGGCGATCCGCCCGATGCGCGAAGGTGTCATCGCCGATTTCGACAGCGCCGAGGAAATGATCAAGCATTTCATCAAGAAGGTGTTCAAGCGCAGCACCTTCTCGAAGCCCAAGATCATCGTCTGCGTGCCCCATGGCGCGACCCCCGTTGAAAAGCGCGCGATCCGTCAGTCGGTTCTGTCCGCAGGCGCGCGCAAGGCGGGCCTGATCGCGGAACCTATCGCGGCCGCCATCGGCGCGGGAATGCCCATCACGGAACCCACCGGCAGCATGGTCGTCGATATTGGCGGCGGCACCACCGAAGTTGCGGTCCTGTCGCTGGGTGATGTGGTCTATGCGCGCTCGGTTCGGATCGGCGGCGACCGCATGGACGATTCGCTGATCAATTATCTGCGCCGCAACCACAACCTGCTGATCGGCGAATCCACCGCCGAGCGGGTCAAGACGCAGATCGGCACCGCCCGTATGCCCGACGATGGTCGTGGAGCCACGATCATGGTGCGCGGTCGCGATCTGCTGAACGGCATTCCCAAGGAAATGGAAATCACCCAGGCCATGGTCGCCGAGGCGCTGGCCGAGCCGGTCCAGCAGATCTGCGAAGCCGTGATGGTCGCGCTGGAAGCGACGCCGCCCGATCTGGCTGCCGACATCGTGGACCGTGGCGTGATGCTGACCGGCGGCGGCGCGATGCTGGGCGAACTGGATCTGGCGCTGCGCGAGCAGACGGGCCTGTCGATCAGTCTTGCCGACCAGCCGATGAGCTGCGTGGCGCTGGGAACCGGCAAGGCGCTGGAATTCGAAAAGCAGCTTCGCCACGTCATCGACTACGACAGCTGATAGGTCGGCGCCGTGGCACGCAAGGGCCCTGACTACGCGGCTCCGGTCCGGCGCATCCTGGTTTCGCTGCTGGGGCTGTTCCTGCTGGGCATATTCCTGTTCTGGCAGATCGACAGCCCACGGGCCGAGCGGATGCGCTCGGCCGTGATCGACCGTGTGGTGCCGGGTTTCGAGTGGGCGATGGCGCCTCTGACGAAACTTAGCCGCATGGTCGCGGGCTTTGAATCCTATGCCCGGCTTTACGAGCAGAACCAGGAATTGCGGCGCGAGCTGCAAAAGATGTCGGCATGGAAAGAGGCCGCCGTCCAGCTTGAGCAGGAAAACGCCAAGCTGCTGTCGCAAAACAACGTCCGCATCGACCCGGCACTGACCAGCGTGTCGGGCGTGGTGCTGACCGACAGCGGCAGCGCGTTCCGGCAATCGGTGCTGCTGAACGTGGGCAAGCGCGACGGCATTCTGGACGGCTGGGCCACGATGGACGGGCTGGGACTGGTCGGCCGCATCACCGGCGTGGGCGAAACGACCAGCCGCGTCATGCTGCTGACCGATCCGACCAGCCGGATTCCGGTGACGATCCAGCCATCGGGTCAACATGCGCTGTTGTCGGGCGACAATACCTCGGCCCCGGCGCTGGATTTCATCGAAAGCCCCGAGAACCTGCGTCCCGGCGACCGCGTGGTCAGTTCGGGCGATGGCGGGGTGTTCCCGCCGGGTCTGCTGGTCGGGCAGGTTGCAATGGCCAGCGACGGACGGCTGCGCGTGTTGCTGGCAGCCGATTACGGGCGGCTGGAATTTCTGCGCGTGCTGCGTAGCCACCCGTCCGAAAGGCTGGGCGATACGGGGTTGCTGATCCCGCCTCCGCCCGCCGAATTCATCGGGCCGCCCATGCCCACAACGATCAACACCGATCCGGCAGCCCTGCCCCCGGCCGATACCGGCGCGGATATCGCCAATGATTGAGGCAGCGCGGCGCCAGCGGCTTGTCGGCATCGTCCTGTTCGTGCTTTTGATCGTGGCGATCCTGTTTCTGCGGCTGATGCCGCTGAATCCGGGGCGCGCGATCTGGCCCGGCCCGGATTTCGCGCTTTGCCTGACACTGGCATGGGTGCTGCGCCGTCCCGATCTGGCACCAGCCCCGATCATCGCCGCGCTGTTCTTTCTGGAGGACATCATGCTGCTGCGCCCCTTGGGACTTTGGGCCGCGATCGTGCTTTTCGGGACCGAGGCCGCGCGCAGGCGCGAGCATCGTTGGCGCGAGCTGCCATTCATGATTGAATGGCTGCGGATCGCAACACTTCTGGCGATGATGATGCTGGCCTATCGCTTTGCCCTTGCGCTGTTCTTGTTACCCACACCGCCGCTGGGTCAGGTCATCTTGCAATATATCGCGACCGCCGGATCCTATCCGCTGGTCACCGGCCTTCTGCACTGGCCCCTTGGGCTGCGCCGGGGTCTTCGGGACAATGACACGAGGCATCGCTGAGCCATGCGCAAGTCGCAAAAGGAAATCGCCGAAAGCAGCCGCGGAATTTCGCGCCGGGTGCTGATGCTGGGCGTCATTCAGGCCTCGGTCGTCAGCGTTCTGGGGCTGAAGCTGCGGTCGATGCAACTGGAACATGCCGAGCAGTATCGGCTGCTGTCCGACGGTAACTCGATCAAGATACGCCTGCTGCCGCCCGCACGTGGGCTGATCCTTGACCGCAACGGCACGATCATCGCCGGGAACGAACAGAATTACCGCGTCACCCTGACGCGCGAGGATGCGGGCGATCTTTCGACCGTGGTGGCCCGCCTGCGCAAGATCATCCCGATGACCGACCGACAGGCCAGTGATCTTATCGCGGAAATCCGGCGTCGCAGTGCGGTCACGCCGGTCATGGTGGCCGACCGCCTGACATGGCAGGAATTTTCGTCGATCGCACTGAATGCGCCGACCCTGCCGGGTGTCACGCCGGAATCCGGCCTGTCGCGCAGCTATCCGCGCGCGGGCGATTTTTCGCATGTGCTGGGCTATGTCGGCCCGGTTTCGGATTATGACCTGTCCAAGATCGAAAACCCCGATCCGGTCTTGCGTCTGCCTGAATTCCAGCTTGGCAAGGTCGGGATGGAGGCACGGCTGGAGGAGGCTCTGCGCGGCAAGGCCGGTGCGCGCCGGGTCGAGGTGAACAGCGCAGGCCGCGAAATGCGCGAACTTTCCCGCCAGGAGGGGCAGCAGGGCGCGACCGTGCAGACGACGCTGGATGCGCGACTGCAGAACTTTGCGACCCAGCGGCTTGGCACGGAAAGCGCCGCTGCCGTTGTGATAGACGTGACGAACGGCGATATTGTCGCGATCTCCTCCTCTCCGGTGTTCGATCCCAACAAATTCGTGCGCGGCATCAGCGGCCCGGATTACCGCGAGCTGATGTCCCACGACCATCGTCCGCTGGCCGACAAGACCGTGCAGGGGGCTTATCCGCCCGGCTCGACCTTCAAGCTGGTGACCCTGCTTGCGGGGCTTGAGGCAGGGGTGATCAACGCCGGCACGCGTTATTTCTGCCCCGGCTATCTGCAACTGGCCGGGCGCCGCTTCCACTGCTGGAGCCGGGGGGGGCATGGTTCCGTCGATGCGATCGGCAGTCTGGAACATTCCTGCGACGTGTATTTCTATGAACTGGCGCAACGGGTGGGCATCGACCGCATCGCGGCCATGGCGCGCAAGATGGGCATCGGTGTCCGCCACGACCTGCCCATGTCGGCCATCACCGAAGGCATCGCCCCGGACCGCGCGTGGAAACGCGCGCGTTACGATCAGGAATGGCAGGTGGGGGATTCGCTCAATGCCTCGATCGGTCAGGGCTATGTGCTGGCCTCGCCGTTGCAGCTTGCGGTGATGACGGCCCGCGTGGCCACGGGTCTTGAGGTGATCCCGCGGCTGGTGCGTTCGATCGACGGCGTGCAGGAACCCGTGCCGCAATTTGCCGAGCTGGGGCTGAATCCGCTGAACCTGCGCACGGTGCGCGGGGGCATGGACGCCGTGATGAATGCCGAACGCGGCACGGCGCGGCGGTCTCGCATCATCACGCCCGAATGGCAAATGGCGGGCAAGACCGGCACCAGTCAGGTCCGCAACATCACCGCGGCCGAACGCGCGCGCGGCGTAATCCGAAACGAACAATTGCCATGGAACCGCCGCGACCATGCGCTTTTCGTCTGTTACGCCCCCTATAACACGCCGCGTTATGCGGTCTCGGTCGTGGTCGAACATGGCAGCGGCGGCTCGACCGTGGCCGCTCCGATTGCGCGCGACATCCTGCTGTTTGCGCTGGCCGACGGCCTGCCACCGATCACCGCCTATCCCGATGGTGAACGCGCCAAGGTGCAGGAAATCTGGTCGCGCATGAACCTGATGCCCGAGCCGAAACCCAATACCGCACGGGCCCGCGCATGAGTTATCTGGACTATACGGTCGAGCGTGTGCCGACCGGCTGGCGCAAGATTCTGCATCTGAACTGGCCGCTGGTTTTCCTTGTCACTGCAGTCAGTTGCATCGGTTTCCTGATGCTTTATTCCGTTTCGGGCGGCAATATCGACCAATGGGCCGGCCCGCAGATGGAGCGGTTTGCAGCGGGCATGGTCATCATGGTGGCGCTGGCCTTCGTTCCGATCTGGTTCTGGCGGTCAATCTCTGTTTTCTCCTATGCGATCTGCGTGCTGTTGCTGGTGCTGGTCGAACTGATGGGCCATGTCGGCATGGGCGCCCAACGCTGGCTGGTGATCGGCCCGATCCGCATCCAGCCGTCCGAGCTGACCAAGATTGCCTTCGTGATGACGCTGGCCGCTTATTACGACTGGCTGCCCGTCGAAAAGGTCTCGCGCCCGCTTTGGGTGCTGATCCCGATCCTGCTGATCCTGACACCCACGGCGCTGGTGCTGATGCAGCCCGATCTGGGCACCTCGGTCATGCTGATCGCGGGGGGCGGCATCGTCATGTTCGCGGCAGGCGTCAGCCTGTGGTATTTTGGCGCGGTGATCGCCATTGTCGTGGGCCTTGTGACCGCCGTGATGGAAAGCCGCGGGACGGATTGGCAGTTGCTGCACGACTACCAGTTCCGGCGGATCGACACCTTCCTTGATCCCGGCTCGGACCCGCTGGGCGCGGGCTATAATATCATGCAGGCCCAGATCGCGCTGGGATCGGGGGGGTGGTCCGGTCGCGGCTTCATGCAAGGCACGCAATCGCGGCTGAACTTCCTGCCTGAAAAGCACACCGACTTCATCTTCACCTCGCTGGCCGAGGAGTTCGGCTTTGTCGGCGCGGTATCGCTGCTGACGCTTTACGTGCTGATCCTTGGCTTTTGCCTGCATTCCGCATTGACCAACCGGGACCGCTTCGCCAGCCTGATGACAATTGGCATCGCAGGGACATTCTTCCTGTATTTCGCCATCAACATGGCCACGGTGATGGGAATGCTGCCTGCCAAGGGCTCACCCTTGCCACTGGTCAGCTATGGGGGAACCTCGCTGATGATCCTGCTGATGGGTTTCGGCATCGTGCAATCCGCGCATGTTCACAGGCCGCGCTGATGCGGGTGCTGTTTGCTGCGCCTGCGCGCCAATGGGATGAATGGGCACCGGCCCTGCGCAATGCCTGCCCCGAGATCGAGCTTTGCCGCGACGGCGATCCGGCCGGCTTCGATGCGCTGGTCTATGCGCCCGGCTACCCCGAAGATGGCACGGTGCTTGATTTTTCGCCCTTTACCCGCGCCCGCGTGGTGCAAAGCCTGTGGGCGGGGGTCGAACGGATCGTGACCAACACCACGCTGACACAGCCCTTGTGCCGGATGGTCGATCCGGGACTGACGCGTGGCATGGTGGAATATTGCCTTGGCTGGACGATGCGCGCGCATCTGGGAATGCACGTCTATCGGCAGGATGGCGTGTGGCGCAACGACGTGATGCCGCCGCTTGCCTCGTCGCGCAATGTCAGCATTCTTGGGATGGGGGAATTGGGGCGCGCCGTCGCCACGGCGCTGCTGGCGCTGGGGTTTCGCGTCACCGGCTGGTCGCAATCGGGACGCGAGGTTCCGGGCGTCGATATGCTGGCAGGCGACGCGCTGCCCAAGGCCCTGTCGCGGGCCGAGATCCTGATTTGCCTGCTGCCCGACACCCCGGACACGCGCAACCTGCTGGATGCGGAACGGCTGGCCCTGCTGCCCAAGGGTGCGACGATCATCAATTCCGGGCGCGGCACGCTGATCGACGACACGGCGCTGCTGGCGGCGCTGAATCGCGGCGATCTGGGCCATGCCGTGCTGGACGTGTTCCGCACCGAACCCCTGCCCGCCGACCATCCGTTCTGGACCAATCGGCACGTGACTGTGACGCCCCATGTCGCCGCCGACACGCGGGCCGAAACCGCTGCGCCGGTGGCCGCGGAAAACCTGCGCCGCGCCATGCAGGGTGCGCCGCTTTTGCATCTGGTCGATAGAAAACGCGGCTATTGAAACCGTTTGTTTACGCTGGCTGGGGCAGCATGTTATCGGGCAAATGATGGCGGCGCCGCAATCTAAGGTTGCGGTCCCGTAAAGCGTAGGAAAACGGCGCCCGCGCCGATGGAGTGATGGCATGGTGATTACCCCTGTTCTGCTGGCTGGCGGCTCGGGCACGCGGCTTTGGCCGGTTTCGCGCAAAAGCTTTCCCAAGCAATTCGTGCCGCTGGTGGGCGAAGATACGCTGTTCCAAGCTTCGGCCAAGCGTCTGTCGGGCGATCGTTATGCCGCCCCGCTGGTGATGACGAATGCCGATTTCCGCTTCATCGTCGGCGAGCAATTGGGCAAGATCGGCATCATACCTGCAGGCATCCTGATCGAGCCTGCGGGCCGCAACACCGCCCCCGCAATTCTGGCCGCCGCGTTGACCGTGGCGCAAAAAGACCCCGAGGGGCTGCTGCTGGTCGCGCCGTCCGATCACGTCGTCCCCGATACCGAAGCCTTTGGCCGCGCCGTCGATCTGGGCGTTCCTGCCGCGTTGGCGGGCCGGATCGTCACCTTTGGCATCACGCCCACCCGCCCGGAAACCGGCTATGGTTACATGGAGGCCGAGGGCGTGGGCGAAGGTCCGGTGACGCTGAAACGCTTTGTCGAAAAGCCCGATCTGGCCAATGCCGAAGCGATGATCGCGCAGGGCAATTTCCTGTGGAATGCGGGGATCTTCCTGTTCTCGGCCCGGACGCTGATTGCGGCTTTCGAACAGCACGCACCCGAATTCCTGACACCCGTGCGCGCCGCCCTGACCGAAGCCAAGCGCGATCTGGTTTCCTGCGTCTTGCCCCAGAACCGTGGGAGCGTCTGCCCGATCTGTCGATCGACTATGCGGTGCTGGAAAAGGCCGACAACCTGTCGGTCGTGCGCTTCAGCGGCCATTGGTCGGACCTTGGCGGCTGGGACGCGATCTGGCGTGAATCGCAGGGCGATGTCCCTGCCGAACGCGGGGCGGTGACGGATGACCGCTCGACCGCCATTGATTGCGACAATGTGCTGCTGCGCTCGCAGGATGAAGGCATCGAAGTCGTCGGCATCGGGCTGAAGGATGTGATGGTCGTATCGACCAAGGATGCCGTGCTGGTCGCAGGCATGGACCGCGCGCAGGACGTCAAAAAAGCCGTCGCCGCACTGAAGACCAAGGGCGCGCGTCAGGCCGAGGCGTTCCTGCGCGACAACCGTCCGTGGGGCTGGTATGAAACGCTGGCGCTGGCTGACCGTTTTCAGGTCAAGCGCATCGTGGTGAACCCCGGCGCGGCGCTGTCGCTGCAATCGCATTTCCACCGATCCGAGCATTGGATCGTGGTGTCGGGCACGGCGCGCGTGACGGTGGATGAAACCGTGACCCTGGTGACGGAAAACCAGTCGATCTATGTGCCCTTGGGCGCGGTCCACCGCATGGAGAACCCCGGCAAGGTGCCGATGGTCCTGATCGAGGTGCAGACCGGCGTTTATCTGGGCGAAGACGACATCGTGCGCTACGAAGACGTCTATTCGCGCAGCTAGGCGGTTGGGGCGCAGCGATCTGCGCCCCGTTCAATCCGCGCCGGGCCGCAGCAATCGTCGGTAAAGCTGATCCAGAAACCCCTGCGCCTCGGCAAAGGGGTCATGGCCGTCGCCCAGCACCGCGCGCACCTGCACCTCGAAATCGGCGTAATGCTGGGTCAGCGCCCAGATCGAAAACAGCAGGTGATGCGGGTCGGTGCGTGCGATCCGTCCCTCGGCCATCCAGACGGCGATCAGCGCGGCTTTTTCATCGACCAGTTCGCGCAGCGCCCCGCCAAGGATCGATGCCAGTCGCGGTGCACCCTGCAAAACCTCATTCGCGAAAAGCCGGCTTTCCTGTGGATAGTCCCGCGACATTTCCAACTTGCGGCGCGCATAGGCAAGGATCTGGTCCGCCGGGTCGCCCGCTGCCTGCAATTCGCGCAGCGGCCCCAGCCACAGGTCCAGCAACGCCTCCAGCAGTTCCGTATGGATCGCGTCTTTCGAGGCGAAGTAATACAGCACATTCGGCTTGGACAGGCCCGCCACATCGGCGATCTGGTCGATGGTCGTGCCCGCAAAACCGCGTGCCGAAAATTCCTGCAACGCGGCAGCCAGGATCGCCTCGCGGTTCTTTTTCTGGATGCGGCTGACGCGGCGTGGCTTTTCTGACATCGCGTTTCCCCTGCCCCCGGACTGCGGCGCGCGACGCCCCGACATCGCGGCGCTTGACTGCCAATCGCCCCGTGCTAGCCTGATCCTGACCAACTGGTCAATATTTTCGCGGGTTGCGTGGCGCCTCCATGCCCCACCGATCCAACCGACCGTCCGCAGAAGACGGCGGCCAGACAGGAAGGATGACGCGATGACCACTGCCACCGGCGGAACGATTTCGGCTGCGCTGCCCACGGCCAATATGAAGGTCGATGGCGACCGGCTTTGGAACAGCCTGATGGAGATGGCCAAGATCGGCCCCGGCATTGCAGGCGGCAACAACCGTCAGGCCCTGACCGACGAAGACGGCCAAGGCCGCCGCCTGTTCCAGTCATGGGCCGAAGATGCGGGCATGGTCATGTCCGTCGATCAGATGGGTAACATGTTCTTTCGCCACGAAGGGACCGAGCCTTCGCTTGATCCCGTCTATATCGGCAGCCATCTGGACACCCAGCCCACCGGCGGCAAATATGACGGCGTGCTGGGCGTGCTGGCGGGGCTGGAGGTGATCCGCGCCATTCGCGACATGGGCATCCGCACCCGCCGCCCCATCGTCGTCACCAACTGGACGAATGAGGAAGGGACGCGGTTCGCCCCTGCCATGCTGGCCTCGGGGGTGTTTGCGGGCGTGATCGATCAGGACTTCGCCTATGGCCGCAAGGATGCCAAGGGGGCCAGCTTCGGCGATGAACTGACGCGCATCGGCTGGCGCGGCGATGAAAAGCCCGGCGACCGCAAGATCCACGCCATGTTCGAATATCACATCGAACAAGGCCCCATCCTCGAAGCCGAGGGCCGCGAGATCGGCGTCGTCACCCACGGACAGGGCCTGCGCTGGATCGAATGCACCGTGACGGGCAAGGGTCAGCATACCGGCTCGACCCCCATGCGGATGCGGCGCAACGCCGGGCGTGGTCTGGCGCAACTGACCGAGCTGGCGCACGAAATCGCAATGAAGCACCAGCCCGATGCGGTGGGGGCGATCGGCCATATCGATGTCTATCCCAACAGCCGCAACATCATCGCCGAAAAGGTCGTCTTCACCGTCGATTTCCGCAGCCACCTGCTGCCCGTGCTGCTGGACATGGCGCAGGAATTCCTGCACCGCGCGCCGGACATCTGCGCCGCTTTGGGATGCGAATTCGACAGCCAGATCGTCGGCCAGTTCGACCCGCCCGCCTTCGATCCGACGCTGGTCGGCACGGTGCGCCGCGCCGCCGAAAGATTGGGCTACAGCCATATGGATATCGTCTCAGGCGCGGGTCATGACGCCTGCTGGGTCAACAAGGTCGCGCCGACGGTGATGATCATGTGCCCCTGCGTTGATGGCCTGTCCCATAACGAGGCCGAGGAGATAAGCCCCGAATGGGCCGCGGCCGGCGCGGATGTGCTGCTGCACGCGGTTCTGGAAACGGCCGAGGTCGTGGCGTGACGACTTGCGGGATTTCGACAAAGGAAGGGATGAGGGCATGAGCACGGTCATCAAGGGCGGCACCATCGTCACGGCGGATCTAAGCTATCCCGCAGATGTGCTGATCGAAGACGGGCGCATCGCCGCGATCGGTCAGGGCCTGTCGGGTGACAAGGTGCTGGATGCGACCGGCTGCCTGATCATGCCCGGCGGGATTGATCCGCATACGCATCTGGAAATGCCCTTCATGGGCACCTATTCCGCCGATGATTTCGAATCCGGCACTCGCGCCGCGCTGGCGGGCGGCACGACGATGGTGGTGGATTTCGCGCTGCCCTCGCCCGGTCAGGGTCTGATGGACGCACTGAAGATGTGGGACAACAAGTCGGGCCGCGCGCATTGCGACTATTCCTATCACATGGCGGTGACATGGTGGGGCCAGCAGGTCTTTGATGAAATGGCCGAGGTCGTGGATCGTGGCATCACCAGCTTCAAGCATTTCATGGCCTATAAGGGCGCGCTGATGGTGAACGATGACGAATTGTTCGCCAGCTTCCGCCGCGTCGGCGATCTGGGCGGTCTGGCAATGGTCCATGCCGAAAACGGCGATGTCGTGGCCGAGCTTTCGGCGCGCCTGCTGGCCGAAGGAAATACCGGACCCGAAGGCCACGCCTATTCCCGACCTCCGCAGGTCGAGGGCGAGGCGACAAACCGCGCCATCATGATCGCCGATATGGCGGGCGTGCCGCTATATGTCGTCCATACCTCGTGCGAAGACAGCCACGAAGCCATCCGCCGCGCCCGCCAACACGGCAAACGTGTCTGGGGTGAGCCGCTGATCCAGCATCTGGTGCTGGACGAAAGCGAATATTTCAATGCCGATTGGGACCACGCGGCACGGCGCGTCATGTCGCCGCCGTTTCGCAACAAGCTGCATCAGGACAGTCTTTGGGCGGGGCTGCAATCGGGCAGTCTGTCGGTGGTGGCAACGGATCACTGTGCGTTTACGACCCAGCAGAAACGCACCGGCATCGGTGATTTCACCAAGATCCCCAATGGCACTGGCGGGCTGGAGGATCGGATGCCGCTGCTTTGGACGCATGGCGTGGGCACGGGGCGACTGACACCCAACGAATTCGTCGCCGTCACATCGACCAATATCGCAAAGATCCTGAACCTTTACCCGAAAAAGGGCGCGGTGCTGGTCGGAGCCGATGCCGATCTGGTGATCTGGGATCCCAAGGCCGAGAAGGTCATCACATCGGCCAGTCAGCAATCCGCTATTGATTACAACGTCTTCGAGGGGATGAAGGTCACCGGCCTGCCCCGTTATACCCTGACGCGCGGCGTGGTGGCTGTGGCCGATGGCAAGGTGGACAGCCGCGAAGGGCATGGCGAATTCGTCGGACGCGAGGCGCGGCCCGCCGTCAACCGCGCATTGTCGGCATGGAAGGAGCTGACCGCGCCGCGCCCGGTCGAACGCAGCGGCATTCCCGCAAGCGGGGTGTGATTTGGCGGTCGTCGATGCCCGCGATGTCAGCCTGACATTCCAGACCGCCGATGGTCCCGTCCATGCGCTAAAGGATGTCAGCCTTCGGATAGAAAAGGGCGATTTCGTCAGTTTCATCGGCCCCTCGGGCTGCGGCAAGACCACGTTCCTGCGCACCATCGCCGCGTTGGAAAAGCCGACCGGCGGCAATCTTAGCGTCAACGGCATGACCACGGATGAGGCGCGCCGGAAACGCGCCTATGGCTATGTTTTTCAGGCACCGGGGCTTTATCCGTGGCGGACGATTTCGGGGAATATCTCCTTACCGCTTGAGATCATGGGATTTTCCAAAGCGGACCGGCAGGCGCGTGTGGCGCGGGTTCTGGAACTGGTGGAACTTGCGGGCTTTGGCGGCAAGTTCCCATGGCAGCTTTCGGGCGGGATGCAGCAACGCGCCAGCATCGCGCGGGCCTTGGCATTCGACGCCGATATCCTGCTGATGGACGAACCCTTTGGCGCCCTGGATGAAATCGTGCGCGACCGATTGAACGAGGCGCTCCTGGAGCTTTGGAGGAAAACCGGAAAAACCATTGGTTTCGTAACGCATTCCATCCCCGAGGCGGTTTATCTGTCCACAAGGATCGTCGTCATGTCGCCACGACCGGGGCGGATCACGCGGATCATCGAAAGCACGCTGCCCCGCGAAAGACCGCTGGAAATCCGCGATACGCCCGAATTCATCCGCATCGCCCAAGAGGTGCGCGAGGGTCTGCGCGAAGGCCACAGCTATGACTAGGCTGCTACCCATTCTGACCGTGCTGCTGGCCATCGTGCTGGTCTGGTATCTGGCAGCGGTCGGGATGAACGCGCCCTGGGCCCGCGATCAGGCGGCGCGGGCGGGGCAAAGCCTGTCCCTGCCCCAACTGGTCCGCGCGACGATGGTGCAGGAACGCCCGGTTCTGCCCGCCCCGCATCAGGTCGCCATCGGGCTGTGGGACGGAGTGGTAGGACAGAAAATCACCTCGAAGCGCAGTCTGGTCTGGCATGGCTGGATCACGCTGTCGGCAACACTTGCGGGTTTTGCGATTGGCGCGGGGGCTGGAATTCTGCTGGCCGTGGGGATCGTGCATAGCCGCGTCATGGATTTGTCGGTGATGCCTTGGGCCATTGCCAGCCAGACCGTTCCGATCCTTGCCATCGCGCCCATGGTGATCGTGGTCTTTGCCAGCGCAGGCGTCACGGGGCTGGTGCCCAAAGCCATGATCTCGGCCTGGCTGTCGTTTTTTCCGGTGCTGGTCGGCATGGTCAAGGGGCTAAGGACGCCGGACACAATGCAGATGGACCTGATGCGATCGTGGAACGCCTCGGGTCGGCAGACATTCTGGCGGCTGCGGCTGCCCTCGGCCATGCCCTATCTGTTCGCCAGCCTCAAGGTCGCGGTGGCGGCGGCGCTGGTCGGCACCATCGTCGGGGAATTGCCCGCGGGTGCCACTGCGGGATTGGGTGCGCGCCTGCTGTCTGGCAGCTACTACGGCCAGACCGTGCAGATATGGGCGGCGCTGTTTGCCGCAGCGGCCCTTGCTGCCGCCTTGGTCGCGGTCATTGGCGGGATCGAGCGGTTGACGCTGCGCCGCATGGGATTGGCGCGATGAAGGGCGAACTCTGGGGCGAGCCAACCGTGTCGATGCTGCGTCAGTTGAAGTTTCTGGCCAGCTTTGTCGCCCCTCCGGCGCTTGCTGCGCTGGTTTTTGCGCCAAGGTATTTTCCGCTGCTGTTCGCATGGCTGGCGGGCTGGGCGATCAACGTCTGGCTTGCACACTATGACAATCGCCTGACCCGAGCGGCCATCCCGCTGATTTTCGGCGCGACGCTGCTGGCAATGTGGGAAATGGCCGTGAATGTCTTTGCCATCCCCGCCGTGATCCTGCCCGCGCCCAGCCAGATATGGACGGCGTTTATGCAGAATATCCCGCTGCTGTGGGGCGATTTCGTGCAGACCATCCTGCGCGGCGCGCTGACAGGCTGGCTGATGGGGGCCGCGCTGGCGGTGGGCACTGCGATTTCCATCGACCGCTCGTCGTTTTTGCAGCGCGGGTTGCTGCCCATCGGGAATTTCGTCGCGGCCCTGCCGATCGTCGGTATCGCGCCGATCCTTGTGATGTGGTTCGGTTTCGACTGGCAATCCAAGGCGGCGGTCGTGGTGGTCATGGTGTTCTTTCCGATCCTTGTGAACATGGTCGCGGGGCTGCGCGCGACCGACGCGCTGGCCCGCGACCAGATCGCGACATGGGGCGCAAGCTACGGGCAGGCTTTGGTGAAACTGCGCCTGCCCCATGCGATGCCCTTTCTGTTCAATGGACTGAAGATCACAACCACGCTGGCCCTGATCGGCGCAATCGTGGCCGAGTTCTTTGGCAGCCCCACGCGCGGCATGGGCTTTCGCATCAGCACCGCCGTGGGGCAGTTGAACATGCCTTTGGTCTGGGCGGAAATTCTGGTGGCGGCTTTGGCTGGCACCGCGTTCTATGGAATCGTGGCACTGATCGAGAAACGGGTGACCTTCTGGCACCCCTCGCAGCGCGCGTAAGGGGCGCAGACCCCGTCAACAGTGGAGAGAGAGATGAAATACCTGATAAGTGCGGCCACGCTTGCGCTGATGGCGGGAACGGCCCAGGCCGCCGACGATCTGACGCTGCAGTTGAAATGGGTGACGCAAGCCCAGTTCGGCGGCTATTACGTCGCGCTGGACAAGGGCTTTTACGAAGAGGAGGGCCTGAACGTCACCATCAAGCCCGGCGGACCCGACATAGCCCCGGTTCAGGTGCTGGCCGGGGGCGGCGCGGATGTGGTCGTCGAATGGATGCCCGCCGCATTGGCCGCGCGCGAAAAGGGTCTGCCCATCGTCAATATCGCCCAGCCATTCAAATCCTCGGGGATGATGCTGACCTGCCTGAAGGAAACCGGGATCACCGACCCCAAGACGGATTTCAAGGGCAAGACGCTGGGCGTCTGGTTCTCGGGCAACGAATATCCGTTCCTGTCGTGGATGAATACGCTGGGGCTGAAAACCGATGGCAGCCCCGACGGGGTGACCGTGCTGAAACAGGGCTTCAACGTCGATCCGCTGCTGCAAAAGCAGGCCGCCTGCATCAGCACCATGACGTATAACGAATATGGCCAAGTGTTGGACGCAGGCATCAAGCCCGAGGATCTGGTGACTTTCAAATACGAAGATCAGGGCGTGGCCACGCTTGAAGACGGGCTTTACGTGCTGGAACCCACGCTGAACGATCCGGCCATGCAGGAAAAGCTGGTGAAATTCGTCCGCGCCAGCATGAAAGGCTGGAAATACGCCGAGGAACACCCCAAAGAAGCCGCCGAAATCGTGCTGGAGAATGACGAAACCGGCGCACAGACGCTGGAGCATCAGTCCCGCATGGCCACCGAGGTCGCCAAGCTGACCGCCGGTTCAACCGGCGCGCTGGAGGAGGCTGATTACCAGCGCACCGTGGACACGCTGCTGTCGGGCGGATCGGACCCCGTGATCTCCAAGGCACCTGAAGGGGCGTGGAGCCACGCGATCACCGACAAGGCGCTGCAATAAGCATCGCATGGGGCATGGAAAAAGACCGCGGGGGCGTTCGCGCCCTTGCCTGATGCCGCACTGCAAGGCATGAGGCGGCATGGAAACCACGCCACAGAAATCAAACCGCCACAATCTGACCGACGATGCGCAGGCAATTGCCTATGGCAGCTTCATGGCCTCGGTCGGGGTGTTGTTGCTGACGCATCTGGGTTTCGTGACCGGGCAGACGGCAGGGCTGGCGATCCTGATTTCATACGCGACCGGCTGGGGGTTCGGGCCGGTGTTCTTTGTCGTGAACCTGCCATTCTATTGGCTGGGCTATAAGCGGCTGGGGCTGCGCTTTGTCGTCAAAAGCTTCATCGCAGTTGCGCTTTTGTCGTTGCTGGTTGGCTGGCTGCCGGCCTTTTTGCAGTTCGGCGCGGTTCATCCGGCCGTGGGCGCAGTGCTGATCGGCTGCATGACCGGATCGGCACTGCTGGCGCTGTTTCGGCATGGCGCGTCGCTGGGCGGCATTGGCATCGTCGCGCTTTATCTGCAGGACGCCACGGGTTTCCGCGCTGGCTGGACGCAGCTGATATTCGATGCCTGCCTGTTCGCCGTCGCGCTAAGCTTGCGCGACTGGCAGGCGGTGGCATGGTCGGCCTTGGGCGCGCTGGTGCTTAATCTGGTGATTGCGATCAACCACCGGCGCGACCGTTACATCGCCTAGGCCGGGACGCCCAGCGGGCGTTTGACGTTGGCGGTCCAGCCCAGCAGGCGCTGTTCGGCCTGAACGATTGCGGGACGCTTCATCAGCGACGGCTTGGCCTCCAGCATCTGCAGTGGCGTCTGGGCGCGCTCATCCTCGGACATGCCGCGCCATGTCAGGCTGGCGCGGTTGACCAGCTTGTCACCGAAATCGGCAATCATCGTCTGCCATTCGTCAGCGCTAAGCGGCGCGTCCTTGACGTCGCGGAAATCGACGGTCCAGCCTTGCGCTTCCAGTTCGGCACGGGCCTTTTGACAGGTCGAGCAATGCCCGAGGCCATACATCTTCAGTTTTTTCACGGTCACACCAAGGGGATCAGAGGAATGCCGCCGCAAGCCGAAAGGCACAGCAGCGCGGCAAGGGACAGGATCAGGCGCATGAATTTCTCCGTCAGGCAATGACGGGATTATCGTCGGTTCAAGACCAAGGCTCAATGCCCGGCGTGCAGGCGGGCCTTGATGCGGCGCATGGCCAGCCAGACCCCGCCCACGACCACGGGCGTCAGGCCCGCGATGAGCACAGCCTTGTCCACGTGCAGCGCATGAGCCAGCGGATAAAGCGCATAACCCAACAGACCGACCGCGTAATAGCTGATGGCCACGACCGACAGCCCTTCGACCGTGTGCTGCAGGCGCAGTTGCAGGTCGGCGCGGCGATCCATCCGCTCCATGATCTCCTGGTTCTGGGCGCCGCGCCAGACATCGACCCGCGTGCGCAGCAACTCGCCCGCCCGTTCGCAGCGGTCCAGCATCGCGGTCAGCCGCCGCTCGGCCGATTTGGCGGTGCGCATGGCGGGCTGATAGCGGCGTTGCATGAACTCCGTCAGCATCTGCCCGCCCATGAAGCGCGTTTCCCGAAGCGAGGCCACGCGGTCCATCACAATCGCCTCATAGGCCGTCGTCGCGCCAAAGCGGAAACTGTGCGTGGTCGCTGCACTTTCCAGCCGGGCCGAAACCGACAGCAAATCCTGCAGCACCGCCTCGGCCGGGCGGGCATCGTCGGTCATGCCCTGAACGATGTCGTTCAGCAGCGGGTCCAGCGCATTCATCTGCTGCGTCAGGTCGCGGGCACGGCCCAGACCCAGCATCGACATGGCGCGATAGGTTTCCAGATCCAGAAGGCGCTGCACGATCCGCCCGATGCGACCAGAGGCGGTGTCCGGGCGCACGAAAATCGCAAAGCGCATCCAGCCTGCCGGGTCGATGCGGAAATCGCCCGCCACCACCGCCGACTGGTCCAGCACCCAGACCGATGCAAGGCTGTCTGCAGCAAACCATTCCTCAAGCCGGGGCAGAACGTCGCGCGGGTCGTCGGGCAGAATATCGACATGGATCATCACCGCCGCCACGCGCTTTCCCGGCGCTGTGGTTTGCCAATCCGCGGGAAAAACCTCGCCTATCGAGGGATCAAAGGGTCGTGGCGGCAGCCCGCGCGAAAACGCGGCATAGGTCACGAATTCGGTATGGCTTTCCCAGCGCAGCTTGTGGCGTCCCAGCGTCGCCTTGTAATGCCCGGCCTGCGGATCCGGTCGCGGTGCACCGTGGCGGGCGCAAAGCTGCGCCAGATGCTGAACGTCGCGCACGCGGTCACGGTTCGCCGCGTCCATCGGTTCCTTCATCGCCAGAAAGACGCCGGTGCACGGCGCTTCCAGCCGCGGCGAAGGCCGGGCATGAAGTTCATTCACAAGTTCGTAGCGAAGCGGGTGATCGGCTGCGTCTTTCATATCTGCATGAATAACAGTCGCCCAAAACGCAGCAAGATGGAAAGCATAAGCCCGGTGGGATGAGCCAAAATGCCGCAGGCTCCGGTTTTCGTGAATGGCGCATCATTGCCCGAAACCGCGTCACAAGGCAAAATGGCGCAAAATAAACGCCATGGGGCAGGATTATGAAAAGCTGGATCGTCAAAGTGCTGGCCGTTGGCCTGATTCTGGGACTGGCCGCCTGTGCGCCCAGCAAGTTCAAGACCTACAAGGGTCCGCCGATCACGCAGGTCATCGTCAAGAAAAGCGAACGCAAGATGTATATGGTCAGCGGTAATCGCGCCGTAAAAGTCTATGACATCGGGCTGGGCACGCAACCTATCGGGCACAAGCAGTTCGAGGGTGACGGAAAAACGCCCGAAGGCATCTACTATATCGACCGCCGCAATCCCAACAGCCGTTATCACCTGTCGGTCGGCGTCTCATATCCCAATCCGAACGATACCGCGTTCGCGCTGTCGCAGGGCAAGCTGCCGGGCGGCGACATATTCATCCATGGCCAAGGCCCAGAAGGCCGGGTGCTGGCGCCCCAACGCCGCGACTGGACGGTCGGCTGCATCGCCGTCACAGATGACGAAGTGGAGGATATTTATGCCATGTTGCGCGAAGGCACGCCTATCATAATTGCCCCCTGATCTGGGGATAATTCAATCTAAAGTTGCAAAAGCCATTGAAAGCGCACGTTTTTCTTGTATGGCAGACCTATTCAAAAGGTCAGATGGCATTCTGTCCGGCAAGGGATTAACAGAAAGTAAATCCCAAGACCGTACTGAGTGCCTATGTATCTGCCCCCAGTCATACACGAAGAACTGATCGATTCGATCGAGACCGAGGGCTATGTCCCCGGCCAGATCGAGTCTGTCATGCGCTTCGGTCCCAAGTCGAAATGGCGTGCCGGCGCCATTGTCGCGAGTTCGACCGAGCGTTCGCAGGCCGTAGCGACGCGCTGCGCCCTGCTTATCCCCCGCAGGGGAAAGCGCACGCGGAAGCTGGCGTTGCACCCTGCCCTGCCCGCCGATGTCATCAAATCCATGCTCCAGGCTCTTTGATACCCACCACCACCACAAGATCGGCGTGACAAAAAAGGCGGGCCCTTTGGCCCGCCTTAATCGTTTCGGCACATGGGCCCGGATCAGTCGATCATGGGCAGCAATGCGTCGATGGATTTCTTGGCGTCGCCATAGAACATCCGGGTGTTGTCCTTGTAGAACAGCGGGTTTTCGATGCCGGAATAGCCGGTGCCCTGACCGCGCTTCGACACGAAGACCTGTTTCGCCTTCCAGACCTCAAGGACCGGCATCCCGGCGATGGGGCTGTTGGGATCTTCCTGCGCCGCCGGGTTCACGAT
>NZ_FXTK01000002.1 GCF_900182695.1 Paracoccus laeviglucosivorans | reverse complement strand
CAGCTCGATCTCGTCGCGCTGGCGCCCAAGTTCCTGGCGGATCGCCCCAAAAACGGCCGGGTCCCGGCTGTCCAGCGTCTCGGTGAAGAATCCGGCGGGTTTGATCTGGTTCATGGTGTCTCCCTGTGGCTATCCGGTCCAGCCGAGTGCGGCCGAAATGCAGTTCATCGTCTGCATCAGGGCAACAGGCACGCCCTTGCCGGGTTGATGGCGATTGTCGCGCAAAAGTTTGATCTGCAGGTCGTGAACGCGGTCCAGTTCGGTGCGGACCCGCCCGAAACGTGCCGACATATTGGGGAAACGCTGGCCGATCGCATTTTCTCCGGTCAGGAACAGCACGGCGGCTGTGCTGGCGTCATATTCCTGCCGGATGCGCCCGAAGATGTCGTCCCCCACCGCGTCATCAGCGACCAGCCCGCGATATTTCGCGGCGACCGTCATATCGGCGTGAAACAGCGATTTTTCCGTTTCATCCACGATCAGGCGGAACACCTTTGAATCGCTGAACATCCGGCGCAACAGCGCATCGCCTTCGGCCCCGCGAAAGCGCCGGAACGTCGCGATGGCCGCGCCAAATCCATACCAGCCCGAGATCAGATGGCGGTTCTGCGACCACGCAAAGACCCACGGGATCGCACGCAGATCGTCCAGACTTTGCGCCCCGAAACGACGTGCGGGGCGCGAACCCATCTTCAGCATGGTCAATTCCTCGACCGGGCTGGCCTGATTGAAATAATGGATAAAGCCCGGACGGGTCAGCAACGCGCGATATGCGGTGCAGGACATGTCCGACAGCGCCTCAAGCGTGTCGTTGAATTCGGGGCGCACCGGCTCCACTGCCGCCACCAGCGACTGCGCCATGACGGAGGAGGTCAGGAGCTCCAGCTCATATTGCGCGGTGCCGCGATTGGCGAATTTGGAAGATACCACCTCTCCCTGTTCGGTCGTGCGCAGGCGACCGTTGATCGTGCCGCCGGGCTGCGCCGCAATCGCGCGCTCGGTCGGTGCCTGACCACGGCTGACCGATCCCCCGCGACCGTGAAAGAAGATCGGCAGCAATCCGTGGCCCGCAAGCACGCGGGTGATGCTGCGCTGCGCCTTTTCCAGCTCGCGGCTGGCGCACAGGAAACCACCATCCTTGTTGCTGTCGGAATAGCCCAGCATGATCTCGATCCGGCGGTTTTCGCATTCCAGACTGCGCCGGGCGATGGGAACGCGCAGCAATTCCTCAAGAATGGCGGGGGCGGCACGCAGATCGTCGATCGTCTCGAACAGCGGCACGACGCGCAGGTCCAGACGTTCGGGGCCAAAGCCCGCGTGGCGCGCCAGCAGAAACACACCCAAAAGATCGTCGCAGGATCGCGTCATCGACAGAATAAACGGCCCCATGGCCAAGGGATCATCGCCGAACCGCGTGTCGTGCATCAGGGCCAGCAGATCCAGCAGCTCGACCGCCTCGGGGGTCAGGCGGCTGCGGTCGGGCGCGGGAATATCATCCAACGCCAGTTCGGCGCGCAGACGTTGCGACCATTCGCGGTTGCCATATTCCGGTGCGGGGCCGGTCAGCCCCCAGATCGAGGCCAAGGCCCGCGTGGTAACCGAGGAGTTCTGCCGCACATCAAGTGTGACGGTGCGAAAGCCGAACACTTCGGCCTGCCAGCGCAGCGGACGGATCAGACGCGCGGCCAGCCGGTCGGCATCGATGTCGGTCAGCGCATCCTCGATCCGGCGCAGATCGGCAATATAGTCGCGGACATGCGGATAGGGCGCAGCCTCGGCGGTGATGCGGCGGCCAATGGCGCTTAGCGCCTGACGAAACAGCTCACCGGGATTGCGGGGATCGCCGGGAACGGGGGCGGCGTCGATCACGTCCTGCAGGCTTTGGCGGGCATGAAGCGGCAGGGCCGAAATGGCGCTGCTGATGCTAAGCTGCTGCGCGGCCAGCCCAAGCCCCTGCCGATAGCGGTCCAATGCGGCTTGCCGTGACAGGCGCAGAGCTGTGCGGGTCGTCTGGGTCGTGACATGCGGGTTGCCGTCGCGATCACCGCCGATCCACGAATGAAAGCGCAGGATCGGCCCGGACAGGTCCGCACCCACGGCGTCATGGAAGCGGCGCACCACGTTCGGAACGGCGTCGAACAGGCTGTCGCGAAAGAATTGCAGGCCCCATTCGATCTCATCGATCGGGGTCGGGCGCTGGCGGCGCAATTCGCCGGTCAGCCAAAGCAGATCGATTTCGCTTTCCAGATCCGCGCATAGGTCGGCCCTTTCGCGCGGCGTCCAGCGATGCGTTTCCAGCGTGACCAATGCGCGATAGATGCGGCGGTGGATTTCAAGCACGGTCACGCGCTTGGCCTCGGTCGGGTGGGCGGTCAGGGTCGGGCCGACGCACAGCCCTTGCAGGTTGCGCAGCATGGTATCAGGCGCAGCCTTTGGGGCCAGCGCGATCACGCGGGCAAAACTGCCTTCGACTGCGGCGGGGCTTTCGTCCGTTTCGGTCAGGCGGCGGGCGCGGGTGGCGACGTTTTCGTCGATGATCTTCAGCAGGTGGAACCAGATGTTCAGCGCCTGCAGATAGGCCGAGGCATCATGCCCCTGCGGCACCGCTTCATCTTGCCCGGATAGCAGCGGCAGGATGGCGGGTGCGCGGCGGGCGATGACCCGCAGCCACAGCCCGTTCATCTGAGCCCGCAGCCGATCGGCATAATCCGGCGACGTCTCCTCGGGCCGGGAGGGGTCGATGCGTTGCGCCCCGCCCTGCATCAGTTCACCCGGTCGCGCGGCGCGCGTCCTGCGAAAAAGTCCTGAAGATTGTCGATGACGCGAAAACCCATCGCCTCGCGGGCTTCGCGGGTCGCGCTGCCCAGATGCGGCAGCATGACAAGACGGTCGCAATCCTTTAGCGTCGGGTTGATCTTCGGCTCTCCGTCGAACACATCCAGCGCCGCGCCGCCGATCGCGTCGAACCACAAGGCCTGCGACAAGGCGATTTCATCGACCACCTCGCCGCGCGCGGTGTTGATCAGGAACGCATCGGGTCGCATCATCCCAAGTCTGCGGGCGTTGATCAGGTGCCGGTTTTCCGCCCCGCCCGGACAGTGCAACGAGACGAAGTCGCAAAGCGGCATCAGATCGTCCAGCGTATCGACCTGCACCGCATTGCATTGCGCCAGAACCTCGGGCGCGATGGGGCTGCGGTTGAAGACGATGACCTTCATCCCAAAGCCGTGATGGGCGCGGCGGGCCATTTCCTGACCGATGCGGCCATAGCCCACGATGCCCAGCACCTTGCCGGACACCTTGGTTCCGACCATGTGGGTCGGGCGCCAGCCGGTCCATTCGCCCGCCCGCAACTCACGCTCCCCCTCGCCCGCGCGGCGGGCCACCATCAGCATCAGGGTCATCGCCAGATCGGCAGTGCATTCGCTAAGGACGTCAGGGGTGTTGGTCAGCACAATGCCGTGGCGGTTCACCTGTTCCAGATCGACATGGCTGTAACCCACGCCGTAATTGGCAAGGATGCGGGTTTGCGGGCGTTCGACCTCCAGCGCGTCGGGACCGATCTTGTCGGTCACCGTCGGCAGGATGGCGTCATATTCCCGCATGGCGGCCCGAAAATCACCGGACCCCATGGGCTTGTCGTCAAGGTTCAGCCGGGCGTCGAAAATCTCGCCCAACCGCGCCTCGACCGCCGCAGGCCAGCGGCGGGTCACAAGAATGCGAGGTTTTGCCATGACGGTCCCCTATTGCATGACGCGGGCGATGGTTTCCCCGATCACGGCCGGGTTTTCGGCCACGGTCACGCCTGCCGCCGTCAGGATATCGACCTTTTCCGCCGCGCTTTCCCCAAAGGCCGAGATGATCGCCCCCGCATGGCCCATCGTGCGGCCCTTGGGTGCGGTCAGACCGGCAATATAGGCGACCACGGGCTTGGTGATGTGGTCGCGGATATATTCCGCCGCCTCGGCTTCCTGCGGACCACCGATTTCACCGATCATGCAGATGATGTGGGTGTCGGGGTCGTTCTGGAAATGCTCCAGCACGTCGCGGAAAGATGATCCGTTAATCGGGTCGCCGCCGATGCCGACGCTGGTGGACACACCCAAGCCGCGTTCCTTCAGCTGCGCCGCCGCCTCATACCCCAGCGTGCCGGAACGGCCGATGATGCCCACATTGCCTTGCAAATAGATGTGGCCCGGCATGATGCCCAGCATCGCCTTGCCGGGGCTGATCGTTCCGGCGCAGTTCGGGCCGGTCAGGATCATGCGGCGTTCCTTGGGATAGCGATACATGTAGCGTTTGACGCGGATCATGTCCTGCGCCGGGATGCCATCGGTGATGCAGACGCAGTAACGGATGCCTGCGTCCGCAGCCTCCATGATGCTGTCGGCGGCGGCGGGCGGCGGGACAAAGACCAGCGTGGCCTCGGCCCCGGTTTCGGCGACGGCTTCCTTGACGGTGTTGAAGACGGGGACGCCTTCGACCTTCTCACCGCCCTTGCCGGGGACCACGCCGCCCACGACATTGGTGCCGTAATCCAGCATTTCCTTGGTGTGGAAGCGCGCCATCTTGCCAGTGATGCCCTGGACGATGACCTTGGTTTCGCGTTCTAGGAAAATGCTCATCACACCACCTTCAGGTTCGGATTGCGGTTCTGGTCGGCGCGCCATGACTGCACGGCGCGTTCTGCGGCCTCCATCAGGGTCGTCGCGCGGATCAGCGGCAGGCCGCTTTGCGCAAGGATCTTCTGGCCTTCTTCGACATTCGTTCCGGCCAGTCGCACCACGACGGGCACGTCGATCGGTTCGTCCCGCAGGGCGCGCACGATGCCTTCGGCCACCCAGTCGCAACGGTTGATGCCCGCGAAGATGTTGATCAGGATCGCCTGCACATTCTTGTCGGACATGACCAACCGGAAGGCGCGGGACACGCGTTCGGGCGTCGCACCGCCGCCGATGTCCAGAAAGTTCGCAGGCTCACCGCCCGCCAGCTTGATCGTGTCCATCGTGGCCATGGCAAGGCCCGCCCCGTTCACGATGCAGCCGATATTCCCTTCCAACCCGACATAGGACAGGCCGTGGTCGGCAGCGCGGGATTCGCGGGGATCTTCCTGCGATTTGTCGCGCAGCTCCATGATCTGCGGGTGGCGGAACAGGGCGTTGTTGTCGAATGCCATCTTGGCATCCAGTGCCAGCACCCGGTCATCGCCGGTCAGAACCAGCGGATTCACCTCGACCATGGTGGCGTCCAGTTCGCGAAGTGCGCGATAGCAGCCGCGCAGGGTGCGGACCATCTGCTGGATCATGCCGGGCTTGATGCCCAGGGCAAAGGCGATCTCGCGGCACTGAAATTCGGGCAGGCCCACGGCGGGTTCCACCACCGCCCGGATCATGCTGTCGGGGCTTTCGGCCGAGATGTCCTCGATCTCCATCCCGCCTTCGCTGCTGGCGATGATCATGACACGCTGCGTCGCCCGGTCCAGAACGAAGCCCAGATAGATTTCGCGCGCGATCGGCACGGCGGCTTCGACATAGACGCGGTAAATGCCTTTGCCTTCGGGGCCGGTCTGATGCGTGACCAGTTTCTGGCCGAACATGTCTTCGGTCACGGCCTGAATCTCGTGGTCGCTGTTGCAGACCTTGACACCGCCCGCCTTGCCGCGCCCGCCGGCATGGATCTGCGCCTTGACGACCCAGCGCTCGCCGCCGATTTCACGGGCGCGATATGCCGCCTGTTCGGGGCTATAGGCCAGCGCACCCTGCGGAATGCCCACGCCGAACTGGCTGAGAATTTCCTTGGCCTGGTATTCGTGAATATCCATCTTCGCCTCCTCCCAAAGACGTGCCTGTTTATTCCGCGGCGACGGCGGTCCGGTAATGCTGCTCAAGGCGCTTGCTGATCGGACCCATGTCCACATCCGCGCCCATGTCGTTCATCTGGCCGACGAAGCGCGTGACGATATCGGTAATCGCGCGTTCGTTCAGCAGGTTCAGGATGCCGATGCGGACCTGCACCGGTTCAGAAAGCGTGGGCCAGATGCCGAAACCCCTGGCGCGGCAGGCCTGCACCAGCTCCATTTCCCGGCCCTTCAGGCTGTCGGGCAGGTTCAAGACCACAAGCGACGTCATGTTCGACGTGACATTGCAGCCCGCCGCCGTCACCGCATCGCGCAGCGCCGCCTCGTGGAAGGCATAGGATTTCGCGCGTCCGGCGACGGTCTGCTGCAGCGTGATGCGCAGGGCTTCGTGGAATGCAGCAACCGCATAGGCGCTGTGGGTGCGGTGATAGGTGCCCTTTTCCGCGTCCTTGCCGTCGATGATGCCCCAGTGCCGCGCCTCAAGGATCGGGTGATGCACAAAGGTGCGGCAGCCTGTCTGGCGCAGGTTCTGGATATAGGCGTCGGTAAAGGACACCGGCGCATAGGTCAGCGGCAGGCAGCAGATGCCCTTTTGCGGACAGGATGCCCAGCCCGCGACGCCGGGATAGTCGTCGATGCGGAAATCCTCCACCCCCAGCGACGACACGGCATCGACCAGTCCCATAGCACCATGCGCAAGGCACGCATCCGAGAAGCCCTGCAGATCGTTGATCCGACCCGAGCCGGTTTCCCAATGCGTCATCACCGCCCATTTGGGCTTGTGCTGCGCCAGCGCCGTTTGCACGACATCGCCCGTGACCGACTGGCCATGCGGCACCTGCACCACCGTGACCGAAGCGGGCTTGGGATCCAGCGGCGATGCCGCCAGCTCATCCGCCGTCGCGGCTTTCATCCGCAGCGTCAGCCCGTCGATCCCGGAAAACGTGCCGTTGTTGAAGACGACCACCGTGTCGCCAGGCATCACCGCGCTGAACAGGCAGTCCAGCCCGCTCCAGCCCGTGCCTGCCACGCCGAAGGTGTGAATGTTTCGCGTGCCCATGATTTCGCGCAGCATCAGCTTGCATTCTACCATGCCGCGCAGGACGTCGGCCTGCATGTGATCGGCCATGCCTGCGCTGGCAAAACGTTGCAGAACACGCGGATCGGTATTCCCCGGACCGGGTCCAGCCGCGATCGTGTCGGGAATTTCCAGTTGCGGGAAGATAACCACTTCGGCCATGAGGTTTCCTGTTGGTTAAATATGTTTAACTTAACGAAACGCATCTTCCAAAAACTCGCAACGTAACATTATGCTGCAAACGGGTATCTAAATGGGTAGTATATTTCCTACCCGGATTGGTGGGAGCAAGATCATGTCGCAAAAGCTCAGACTTTGGCCTAGGACCAAGGTGGCGGAATTATGATCCGAACCGTCAGCAGCCTGCAAAAGGCGGTCAATATCGCCATCGCGGACGGAAATCCGCTGGTCATGTCCGCCATGTCCGAACTGTTCGTCCATGACAGCCGATTCTCGCTTTTATCGACCTCCTCAACGGCCGAGGGGTTCCTGGCCAATGTCGGGCGCGTGCCCGCCGAAGTGGGGATCATCGACTGGGCACTGCCCGCGATGGGTGCGGCACAACTGTTGTCGCTGCTGCGTGAAATGCCGCACGCGCCGCGCATGGTGATCTACGGTCAGCAAGGCAGCGACGCGCATCTGGGCGCATTGGCGGCGGGCGCGGCTGGCTTCGTCTCGCGCAGCGATCCGGTCGAGACGCTGCTGGACACCTGCATCTCGGTCGCGGCAGGCAAGATGGTCTTTCCCTATCTGGATGTGCGCGAGCTGAACCGGAACCCGATGCAAACTCTGTCGCGGCGGGAATTGGACATGCTGGCGGCGCTGTCCAAGGGGCTGACCAATCGCGAACTGGCGCGCGAATTGGGCATCTCGATGAACACGGTCAAGTTCCACCTGTCCAACCTTTACGACAAGCTTTCCGTAAAAAGCCGCGCGCAGGCCATCGCCTTTTTCTACTCCAATCGTCCGGGTGGAAATATTGCTGAAAGCGGTGGACACAAAGAGAACGCCGAGGGCGAAAGGTAATTTTCGGTAATAATTTCTTCTTGACCGGAAATTATCTTGCGCCTTTCTTTGGCGGTATTCCCATCCCGGCAGGAGCATCTACCATGAGTTTCTTCGCGATCGAACAAGCCCCCGCACGCCTGAACCGCAGCGAACTTGCCGTGCCCGGCAGTCAGCCGCAAATGTTTCAAAAGGCAGCGGATTCCGCCGCCGACGTCATCTTTCTGGACATGGAGGACGCGGTTGCGCCTGACGAAAAACCGCAGGCGCGCAAGAACATCATCAAGGCCCTGAACGAGATCGACTGGGGCAGCAAGACCATGTCGATCCGAATCAACGGCCTTGATACGCATTACATGTATCGCGACGTGGTGGATGTGGTCGAACAGGCGGGTGAACGACTGGACCTGATCATGATTCCCAAGGTCGGAACCGCCGCCGATGTCTATGCCGTGGACATGATGGTGACGCAGATCGAAGATGCGATGGGCTTCAAAAAGCGGATCGGTTTCGAACATATCATCGAAACCGCGCTTGGCATGAAGAACGTCGATGAAATCGCGGCCGCGTCAAAGCGCAATGAAAGCCTGCATTTCGGCGTGGCCGATTACGCGGCCAGCACCCGCGCCCGCACCACGGTCATCGGCGGCGTGAACGAACTCTACTCGGTCCTGACCGATGCCGATGCGAATGGCGCGCGGAACGTGCACTGGGGCGATATGTGGCACTACGCGCTGTCGCGGATGGTCGTCGCCGCACGCGCCAATGGCCTGCGCCCGGTTGACGGCCCGTTCGGCGACTTTTCAGACCCCGAGGGCTTTAAGGCCGCGGCCTATCGCGCCGCCGTTCTGGGCTGTGAGGGCAAATGGGCCATCCATCCCAGCCAGATCGCATTGGCCAATGAGGTGATGAGTCCATCCGCCAAGGAAGTCGACCGGGCCGAGCGCATCCTTGCGGCCATGGCCAAGGCCGAGGCCGAGGGCAAGGGCGCGGTGTCGCTGGACGGACGCCTGATCGACTATGCCTCGATCAGGCAGGCCGAGGTTCTGGTCGAGAAAGCCCGGCAGATCGCGGGATGAATGGGGTCGTCAACCGATTGACGCGGCCTGCATCGCCGCCAGACCCGCGGGCGACAGGGCAAGATCATAGCGTGGCGCCCGCCCCTCGGGCATGGTCGCCACGATCAGGCCGCGTTCTGCAAGTTCAGCGCATTCGCGCATGACAAGCGCGTGGGACAGCCCGAATTGCTGCGCAAAGCGGCGGCTGTCCCGCGCCAGCCCCAGATGCACCGCCGCAAGCAGACCCGCGCCGATCCCGGAAAGCGCGGGGTGGGTCATCAACGCTTCGGTCAGCGCCTCCCATTCCGCCGGATCGGTCATCTGCGGCGGATGGTGACGATCACGGATTTCAATGTGGGCGTGAAGCTTTTTTCGCCATAGGCACCGTGCGGGACCAGCAGGTTCAGCTCCGGGTAATATCCCGCGACGCAGCCTTGCGGCATGTCATAGGGCACAAGGCGGAAATCCTCGGCCAGCCGCTCGACCCCGTCTTCGTCGGGGCCGGTCAGGTCAACGCGATCGCCGGTTTCCGCCCCCAGTGCGCGCATGTCGTCGGCGTTCATGAATACCACACGCCGTTCGCCGTAGACGCCACGATAGCGGTCGTCCAGCGCATAGATCGTGGTGTTGTATTGGTCATGCGACCGGAAGGTCTGCAGGACGAAACGGCCCGCCTGCCCCTGCACCCGCTGCCATTCGGTCTGCTGCGGCAGGGGATGCGCCGCAAAATTCGCCCGCCCCGTCGGCGTGCGCCATTCGCGTTCCGCCGCCGGATTGCGCAGCCAGAAACCGCGCGGCTGGCGGACTCGGGTGTTGAAATCCGCAAACCCCGGCAGCACCCGTCCGATCAGATCGCGCACCTTGTCATTGTCGTCGCCCAAAGCCTGCCAATCGACGACGCCATTGCCGACTGTCGCCTGCGCGATGCCTGCAATGATCGCCACCTCGGATTTCAGCGCCTTGGAGGCGGGCAGGTTGATCCCACCCGATCCGTGGACCATGCTCATGCTGTCCTCGACGGTGACGATCTGGCGCGTGCCTTGCGAATTTCGGTCGATCTCGGTCCGGCCAAGACACGGAAGGATATAGCTTTTCCGCCCCGGCAGCAGATGCGAATGGTTCAGCTTGGTTGCGACGTTCACCGTCAGGTCCAACCCCATCAGCGCCTTGGCGATCAGCGCACTGTCCGGCGTCGCGCGGGCGAAATTGCCGCCCAGCCCAATGAATGCGCGGGCCGAGCCGCCCAGCATCGCCCCAATTGCCGCGATGACGTTGTGACCCTCGGCACGCGGTAAAGCGACGCCCAGTTCCCGCTCCATCGCGTCGATCAGGGCGGCAGGCGCCTTTTCGTCGATCCCCATGGTGCGGTCGCCCTGCACGTTGGAATGGCCGCGCACGGGGCAAAGTCCCGCACCTTCGCGCCCGATATTCCCGCGCAGGAACAACAGATTGGCAATCTCTCGGATGGTCTGGACGGAATGGCGGTGCTGGGTGATCCCCATCGCCCAAGTGGCAATCACGCTGTCCGCTGCCAGATAGACCGCCGCTGCGCGTTCGATCTGGGCGCGGCTCAGACCCGATTGCTCCTCAATCTGCGGCCAACCGGTCGCCTCGACCACGGCACGCCAATCGTCCAGCCCGTCACAGTGCTGACCGATAAAGGCGTGATCCAGCACCGAAGGATTGCCCGCAGCCAGCGCCGCATCATCTGCGGCAAATACCACCTTGGCCATGCCGCGTACCGCCGCCATATCCCCGCCCAGCCGGGGCTGGAAATAATCGGTCGAGGTGGGTTTGCTGCCACCCAGCAGCATCTCGACCTTGTTCTGCGGATCGGCGAACCGCATCAGGCCCTTTTCCTTCAGCGTATTGAACACGACGACGTTGCAGCCCCGCGCGGTCGCCTTGCGCAGATCGGCCAGCATCCGAGGATGGTTGGTTCCGGGGTTCTGGCCAAAGACGAAAACCGCGTCAGCTTTCTCGAAATCCTCAAGCTGAACCGTGCCCTTGCCGATGCCGATGGCGTCGATCAGCGCGACCCCGCTGGCTTCGTGGCACATGTTCGAGCAGTCGGGAAAGTTGTTCGTGCCGTAAAGCCGTACGAACATCTGGTATAGAAACGCCGCCTCATTGCTGGCGCGGCCAGAGGTATAGAATTCGGCCCGGTCGGGATGATCCAGCGCCTTCAGCGCTGCCCCGATTTCGGCAAAAGCCGTGTCCCAGTCGATCGCGTGATAACGGTCGGTCTGCGGGTCGTAACGCAGCGGGTCGGTCAGCCGACCCTGCTGCTCCAATTCGTAATCGCTCCATCCGCGAAGTTCGGTCACGCTATGGGTGGCAAAGAAATCGGGCGTGACGCGCTTGCGGGTCGCCTCCCATGCGACGGCCTTGACCCCGTTTTCGCAAAACTCGAACGACGAGCCGTGTTCCGGGTCACCCCATGCGCAGCCGGGGCAGTCGAACCCGTCTGGCTGGTTCGCCTTGAGCATGGTGCGGGCACCGGACAAAGGACGGCGCGCCTCCATCAGCCGTCGTCCGCAGCTTTTCAGCGCGCCCCAGCCACCCGCTGCAGCGGATTTCTTGCCGACGAATTCGTCTTTTGCCATACTTGCACACCTGACGCCGCAGCCAAGCTACGCCGTCCTTTTGGTTTTTCGATCTGATGGGTAAGCCGTGTTCGGGCAAAGGGCCGACGCGGATGCCTTGCTGGATGTGTCAGATACGCTCTTGGTGCGCGGGTTCAAGCCCGCATTGGGGTGGCGCGCAGAAATACCGCCTTAGCGATGCAACCGCACCACCCGACTGCCATCAAACGGGCGCTTCGCTTTCCGTTCCCGCCTCAACCGTGCGGTTCCGGCCGCTGCGTTTGGCGGCATAAAGCGCAATATCGGCCCGCGCCATCAGCTGATCGGCGGTTTCGTCGCCCCGACGCATCGCCGCGCCAAGGCTGATGGTCACGGCGATACCGTTCAACTCCGGCCATTCCAGCGCGACGACCTGACGACGCAGAGCTTCGGCCCGTGCGACAACGGCCGATGCATCACGACCCGGCAACAGCAGACCGAATTCCTCGCCTCCGATACGACCCAGGCATTCGTGCGGCAAGGAATGGGTGCGCAAGGTTTCCGCGACGCACCGCAGGACGACATCGCCCGCCGGGTGGCCGAAACGGTCATTGATCGACTTGAAATGGTCGATGTCGATCAGCACCAATCCGATTTCGGCATCCGAGTTCAGCGACCGCTCCAGTCTTTCGCGAAACGCGCGGCGGGTCAACGCCCCGGTCAGCGCGTCGTTTCGTGCAATCTGGCGCAGTTCAAGCTGGGACATGACAAGACGGGCAAAATTGCGAAGGATGTCGGCCTCGGCCTCGCTGAATTCGCGCGGTTCGGCCCCGGCCACGCAAAGCGCGCCGATATTATAGCCATCGGGGCTGGTCAGCGGCACGCCAAGATAGCAACGCACCCCGCCATCCGCCACAAAGGGGTTCGCGGCAAAGGTCGGGTGTTCGGTCAGGTCCGGCAGATCCAAAGCAGTGCGTCCGCGGATCGTGTGATCGCAAATGGACATGGCGCGGGGAATTTCCGTCGGGATGCCTGCCGCGGCCTTGGACCATTGTCGGTCGGTATCGATGAAGTTGATCGATACCAGCGGCAGGTCGAAAATCGATTGGACCAGCCGGATGATGTCGGAAAACTCTTCCTCTGGCGGGGTGTCCAGAATCTCATAGCGGTGCAGGGCACTTAGCCTGCCGGCTTCGTCACCCAGCTTGAAATCCCCCTGCATCGTCATTTGGAATCCCCGCTTTTTGCTTCGAACACCGACAGAAGATCTTTCTCATAGCTTTGCAACAGGTTCTGCACCGTCTGCCGGATGGTTTCGGGCGGTCTGCCCGCAGCCTCCAATGCCTGCACAAGCCCCAGCAGGTTCTGATGATGCCGCTCGACCATCGGGATCAGGTCCAAAGGCAAATCGCGTCGAACATGCGCAAGGCGTTCTTCAAGCTCATGCACGGGAATGAGATCGGTCATGCGGGCTCCTGCAGCAAGATGCTGCGGAAATATAGCCGGACGCATCGCAGGTCACAATCGGCGGTTGTGATAAGCTCCTGTCGCATCAGCATCTTCGTACCGGGAGACGTCACGCGCCTGCAAAAGGAGCCCGAATGCGATTGGGCCTAAAAATGGCATAGGGATCACTTTCCCCCTCGCGCTTGGCAAAAGGCTTTGCTATCAGCGCAACACTCTGGCGGGGCTAGGCCCGTGCTCAGGCGATGCGGGTGTGGCGAAATTGGCAGACGCACCAGATTTAGGTTCTGGCGCCGCAAGGCGTGGGGGTTCAAGTCCCTCCACCCGCACCACTTATCATAACCAGATTTAGATTTGCGAACGTCGATCGGGGTATGATCTCTGTCAGGACTCTTGCTGCGCAAACTTCAAAATTTGTCCCATTTCTTTTGTATTAAGCTAGCCTTACAGGCAAACACCTGCCGGGAATAGCGGCAAAGGTCGGCGGCATTCCGCAATTTTTGCCTGCAATACGCCATCAACCCAAAACCTGCGGTTGCACCCCCAAAAGCTCTCTGAAATTCAATGGTCGTCCTTGTGGTGGAGGACATGCCTTCTGTGGTGGGAGGGCTTCGGGGCGGCCGACGGGTCGCCCCGCCTGCATTTTGCGGCGGTCCTATATGTGCGCGCTTAACATCCCCCTGACGTTTTGCTGACCTCGGATGACGGTTTCATGTCCGCGCAATTGCGCAATATGGATCCAAGATCGACAGGATACGCGCCCATCTGCACGACAGGCTTACGCGAAGGAAACCGACATGCTCAACGACAGGATCGCCCGGCTTTTGCAGGAACGGAAACCCGGCCATTCGCTGCCGCGCGACTTCTATGTCGATGAGGAGATCTTTCGGGCCGACATGCGGGCGGTGTTCGAAACCGACTGGCTGTTTGCCTGCAGTGTGGCCGAAATTCCGCGCCCCGGCGATTACGTGACCATGCAGATCGGAGACAACCCGGTAGTCATCCTGCGCAACCGCGATGGCGAGGTTGTGGCGTTCCACAACAGCTGCCGCCATCGCGGATCAATGATCTGTCAAAAGGAACAGGGCCGCGCCAATCGGCTGGTCTGCCCCTATCATCAATGGGTCTATGAGCTGGACGGAACGCTGATCAACGCCCGCCAGATGCCAGAGAGCTTTGACAAAAGCACCCACAGCCTTGCCCCGGTGCATGTCGAGGTGATCTGCGGCATGGTCTATGTCTGCATCAGCGACCAACCGCCTTCGCTGGCCGCGTTTCGGGCAGGCGTCACGCCCTATATCGCGCCGCATATGCCCGACCGCACCAAGGTCGCGTTTTCGACTACGATCGTCGAGGAAGCGAACTGGAAGCTGGTGATCGAAAACAACCGCGAATGCTATCACTGCGCGGGAAATCACCCGGAATTGCTGGTCACGCTGGTTGAATTCGCGCTGCCGGACGATCCCTTGGTCGCGGCGCAGTTTCAAAGCCTTATGGATCGTTCGACCGCGCGCTGGGACAGCCTGGGCCTGCCCCACAAGCCCGCCGATGGCGGGACGGAATTTCGCTGCATCCGCCTGCCCTTCAATGAAAACTGCCTGTCCTTCACGATGGATGGCGGGCTGGCCTGCAAAAAGCTGGTGGCCGATTTTACTGAGCCGGATCTGGGCTCGGTCCGCATGTTCCGCGTGCCGAACAACTGGAACCACTTCCTGTCCGATCACATCATCCAGTTCCGCGTGCTGCCGCTTTCCGCCAATCGCACGGCGGTCAAGACCACGTGGCTGGTGCATGAGGACGCGGTCGAAGGCGTCGATTACGATGTTGAGCGCCTGACCGAAGTCTGGATCGCCACCAATGACGAAGACCGCATTCTGGCGGAAAACAACCATCGTGGCATCCTGTCAAAGGCTTACCGGCCCGGTCCCTATGCACCATCGGAATTCATGCTGCGTAACTTCGCGGACTGGTATGCGGGCAAGATGGCCGATCATATCGGCGGACCTGCAGCACGGATGGCTGCGGAATGATGCTGCAGAACGAACCCGGCCTGCTGGCCCTGACCTGCATCGGTGTCGATCATGAGACGCCGACGATCCGCACCTTCCGCCTGCGCGGGACCGCTCCGATAACCTATACCCCCGGTCAGGCGCTGGTCCTGAAAGTGCCGCTGCCCTTTGGGCCTGCTTGGCGGACCTTCACCATTTCGGGCGGGGCGAATGGCGACCTGCATCTGACGATCAAGGCGCAGGGCCAAGGCGGCGCGACGCGCTGGCTGCACGACAATCTGACCCAAGGTGCGGAAATTCAGGCGCGCAGCCCGCGCGGCCATTTCACGCTGGACCTGCGCGGCAATGACAGGCTGGCCTTTGTCTCGGGCGGGTCGGGGGCCACACCGATGATCGCCATGCTGCGGCATCTGGCCGACACCCAACCGCTCGCAGATGTGGCGTGGTTCCACGCCGCCCGCGACCCTGATGAGGTGCTGTTTGCCGCAGAATTGGCACAATTGCAGGCGCGGATGCCCAACCTGACCGTTGCGATCAGCGTCAGCCGCCCTGCCCCCGGCTGGTTCGGCTATCGCGGCCGCATCTCTCGGACGCAGCTATCGACAGCCATCCCGGATATTGGGCGGCGCGAGGTGTTCTGCTGTGGCCCGCAAGGCTTCATGACCGAGGCCAGGTTGATCCACGCCGCCGAGGGTGGCGACAAGGCGCAGTTCCATACGGAAAGCTTCGGCGGCGCACCCGTTCCCGTAGCCACACCCGAACCCGTGGCGGCAGGCGGTCCCGCCTTTGCCATGACCGTGGCCGAACGGGAAATCCAGATACGCCCCGACGAAAGCGTGCTGCAAGCCAGCCTGCGCCACGGCGTCATCATCCCCTGCGGCTGCGGCGAGGGGATGTGCGGCACGTGCATGGTCAGGCTGGTCGAAGGGCAGGTCGCCATGGTCGCGAATGGCGGCATCACGCCCGAGGAACAGGCGCAGGGCTATATCCTTGCCTGCTCCAGCCGCGCGGTATCGGACATCAAGGTGACGCTGGCCTAGGCCAGCCCACCTGCCCGCATCAGTGCGCGCACCAATGCCGGGTTTGCATCGCGCACCGTCGGCAAAAGCGCGCGGGCACGTCTGGCCGTGCTTGTGTCGATTTCGGCCACGGCCATTCCCGGCTGGTGGTCCAGTTCGACCAGTTCGCGCCCGAACGCATCAAGGATGCGCGAACCGCCCCAAAAATCCAGCCCGCCGCGCGTGCTGCAATGATTGCACATGATGGTGGGCAGGCCATAGATCATCGCCGAGTGACGCAAATTGATGCGCCATCCTGCGGGATTGTCGAACTCGGCCCCCACCGCACCGCGGGCCGAGGCGATGGGCTGCAACAGCATGTCCGGCGCTTGATGTGCTGCCAGCCAGACCAGTGCGGGATTCCAGCTATCGGCGCAGATCAGCGTCGAGATGCGGCCCGTCGCCGTCTCGAAGATTTCTAAGGTGTTGCCCGCAAGATAATGATCTGTTTCGCAAAGGTTTCCATATCGCGGCAGATTCAGCTTGCGGTGAACGTGCATCTTATTGCCGGAAACCAGAACCTGCGCATTAAAGACATTGCCGCCTTCGCGCAGGATCATGCCGAACGACACGACCATCTCTGCGGCCGCCTGCGCAATCGCCAAGGGCTCGGGGTCGTCCAGCCGCCGCGCCAGACGCGTCGTATCGGGCCGCGAGAGGTAATCGGTCAGCGACAGTTCGGGAAACACCAACAGCGCCACCCCGGACCGCCGAGCGTCCGAGATGGCGTCAAGATGCAGCGCCAGATTGGCGGCAATATCGCCGGGCTGGCAAGCGATCTGCGCAGCGGCGACTGTCAGGCTGGTCATGTCGGGGCTTTCGAAAAATGGCCCGCGATAATTCGCGGGCCATGGGGGCTTAGATCATGCCTTGGGTGTTCAGAAACTCGGTGGCCACGGCCTCGACCGATTTCTTATCCACATCGACCTGACTGTTCAGCGCGGTCATGTTGGCGTCATCCAGACGGCCCGACAGATCGTTCAGCAGATCGGTCAGCGTCGGATTGGCGTCCAGAACTTCCTGACGCACCACCGGGGTCATGGCGTAGCTGGGGAAATAGCCCTTGTCATCGGTCAGCACCACGAAGTCAAAGGCCGGGATGCGACCGTCGGTGGCGAAGACCTGCCCGCTATCGACCTGACCATCCTTCAGCGCCTGATAGACCAGTCCGGTATCCATCCGCTTGACGTTCGCGCGGCCATATTCAAAGCCGTAAAGCTTTTCCAGCGGCTTCAACCCGTCGGGACGGGCATAGAATTCGGCGTTGCTGCCAAAGGTCAGCTCCTCGCCCGCGTTGATCTTGGCCGCGAGGTCCGAAATGGTCGCGATGCCCTTTTCCTTGGCATCCGTCGCACGCATGGCGATGGCATAGGTGCTGTTCACCTTGGAGGGGTTCAACCAGACCAGCCCTTTGGCGCCGTCAAGCTCCTTGACCTTGGCATAGGTCTGTTCGGCATCCATTTTATCTTCGATCTTGTTGAAGGTAATCAGCGAAGTGCCGGTATATTCCCAATAAAGATCAATCTGTCCCGCCTCAAGCGCCTGACGCAGCGGCGCGGTGCCCAGACCTGCCCGCTTGTCGATTTCGAACCCCTTGGCCTTCAGGAATTGCGAGGTGATCTCGGCAATCAACTGCTGTTCGGTGAAATTCTTGCCGCCAACGACAAGCGGCGCGGCGGTGGCGGGAACGGCCAGACCAAGCGCGACTAAGGCACTGGCAAAAAGGCGTTTCAGGTTCATTTCTATCTCCACTGTTGGTTTTTATTGGTTCAGCGCAGCGGGTTGATGCCCTTGGGCACCAGCCAGTATTGGGCCTGTGCGCCGATCAGGTCGACGGCCACGGCCAGCGCCGCAGTCGGGATCGCGCCCGCCAGCAGCAGCCCCGGCTCCATCAGGTCGATGCCGGTAAAGATCAGCTCACCCAAGCCGCCGCCGCCGATCAGGAAGGCCAGCGGCACCGTGCCGATATTGATTGCCAATGCGGTGCGGATGCCGGCAAAGATGACGAACAGGGCATAGGGCAGTTCGACCTTCCACAAGATCTGCCACGCGGTCATGCCCATGCCACGCGCCGCGTCGATCAGCGCAGGCGGCACGCTTTTGATGCCCGCGATGGTGTTCAAAACGATCGGCAGCAGCGTCAGGACCGTCAGGCCAAAGATGGCGGGCGGCGTGCCAAGGCCCATCACGGTCATCGCCAGCGCAAGGATCGCCAGCGTCGGGATGGTCGTGCCAAGGTTCACGACCTGCGCCACCACCGGGCCAAGGACACCCAGCGACCGCCGCGCCAGCAGCACTCCGATGGGAATGCCGATCACGATCGCCAGCGCCCCCGAGATCGCGGTCAATTGAAGATGTTGGACCGTCAGATAACGGATGTCTTCGCCATATGCGCCCATCGCCTCCAGCGCGCCGCTGGAGTGAAACCAGACGCCCGCCAGAAAGATCAGCGCATAGCCCGCAAGCCGCAGCGCCTGCATCGAGAAATTCGCCAGATGCGCGCCCTTCATCATCATGCGTCCCGATAGGTGGCGCCCAGCAGATGCGTAATGCCGCGCTGGGTCAGATAGCCGCGATAAAAACCGTCCTGATCGACGCAGGCCAGCCATGTCTGGTCGTTGCTGAACATCATCGACACGGCATTGCGCAACGTGTCGTCAACCTGGATCGTGCAGGGAATGCGTTCGTAGTGATCGCCCACCATGCCCTGCGCGCCCTGCAACTGCGCCCGCCGGACCAGTCCGCGTGCCCGACCGCGCGGCCCCGTCATCACCACCGACTGGTGGTCATGCTTCTGCATCAGGGCCAACGCCTCGGCCACCGGGGTTTCGGCCAGAACGCGCGGCGGATCGGCCTGCATGGCGTCAGCCACTTTGACCAACTGCAACCGTTTCAGCGTGCGGTCACCGCCGACGAAATCCGCAACAAAATCGTCGACGGGGTGGGCAAGGATATTGTCGGGCGTGTCGTATTGAACCAGCTTGCCGCTTTTGAAAATCGCAATCCGCGACGCCATTTTCACAGCTTCATCAATATCATGGCTGACGAATATCACCGTCTTTTTCAATGCCGATTGCAGCTTGAGGAATTCGTCCTGAATGACGGCGCGGTTGATCGGGTCGATGGCGCCAAAGGGTTCGTCCATCAAAAGAACCGGCGGATCGGCAGCCAGTGCCCGGATCACCCCCACGCGCTGCTGCTGCCCGCCGGAAAGCTGCTTGGGGTAGCGCTTGGCAAAGACGGCAGGGTCCAGCGCCACCATCTCAAGCAGTTCATGCGCGCGTTTGCGCGACGCCTTGCGATCCATGCCCAGCAGGTCGGGGACGGTGCAAATGTTGTCCTCGATCGTCTTGTTGGGAAACAGGCCGATTTGCTGGATGACATAGCCGATGCCCCGGCGCAGTTCGGTCGCCCCGACCTCCATGATGTCCCTGCCGCCGATCAGGATGCGTCCGGAGCTTAGTTCGGTCAGACGGTTGATCATCCGCATGGTGGTCGTCTTGCCGCAGCCCGAGGGGCCCAGCAGCACGCAGATTTCCCCCTCGGGAACTTCGAAGCTGACATTGTCCACCGCCATGTAGCTGTCGAAGGTCTTGGTGACGTTTTCCAGACGGATCATGCGTTTGTCCTGTGGTTCAATTGCGCGTCCGCAGACCGGGCGAGGTCAGCAGCCGTTGCAGCAGCAAAAGGAAAAGATCGGCGGCGATGGCCAGAAGGCTGACCGCGACCGCGCCGGTGATCAACTGGCGGCTGTCGGTCTGGGAAATCCCGCGCGAGATGAAGGTGCCCAGCCCGCCCGCGCCGATATAGGTCGCAATCGCGGCAATCGCGATGGTCAGCACGACGGCATTGCGCACCCCGTTCAGGATGACGGGCATGGCCATGGGAATTTCCACCTGCCACAGCCTTTGCAACGCGGTCATGCCCATGCCCCGCGCCGCATCGCGCAGCGCCGGGTCGATGTTCATGATCGCGGTATAGGTGTTTCGGATGATCGGAAGCTGCGAATAGAACACCAGCGCGATCAGCGCAGGCAGATAGCCGATGCCATGGCCAAAGGGTGACAGGATCGGGATCAGGATACCGAAGAACGCGATTGACGGGATCGTCATGATGATGGCCGCGACATAAAGGACGCGCTTGGCGATCGTTGCATTCTGGGTGATGGCGATGCCGATAGGCACGCCGGTCGCTATCGCGATCAGGATGGCCGCACCCACCAGCGAGACATGCTCAACCGTGCGGTCCATGATCTGTGGCAGATTTTCGAGCGCGAACCGAAGCGTCTCCATCAAATCTCTCCGAAAGCTTCCGGGGCCGGTGGCCGGTGGCGAGGGGATGGGCCAAGCAGCGCCCATGGCCTGATTACAGCCACAGTTGCCCCGCCTTGCTCTACCAATTTCCGACACGCAGCGAAATATTTTCGACATTGCACGCGGGCGGCCGAAATATACCCGCTTTTGCGGAACGCCTTCGCGCGCGGCAAACGAAGAATGCGGATACATAGTGCAAATACATGATAATAAATAGTTATATTATATTCATGTTCGCTCTTTGCTGACCTATGACATTTGCCTCTTTTGGGATCGCAGGGGCAATGCAACACGCTGCCCGCACTTATCATCATCCGCAATGTCGCTTTCATTGCGTCCAAGGTCGGATGTGCGGCCTTGGCAATTCGCGCGGTCGTCAAGGATTGGGCCAAGCCGTCAGGGCGCGATCTGCAACAGACGCCGCCCCAGCAAAGGAAAGGATCACGGATGACGATTGACCCGCGTTCGGTCACCGGCAAACGCCTTGAAATCGCGCATCATATACAAGTTCTGGTCATCGGTGCCGGTCCGGCAGGTATCTCTGCAGCCCGCCGCGCCCATCAGGGTGGCGCGGATGTCATGCTGGTCGATGAAAACCCGGTGCCATTCGACGTGATGGGCGAAAGCGTGCCGCAGATCTGGGGTGGCCGCATGGGCGGGCAGGTGCGCAACCGCAACGCCATGACCGAACGGATGCTGGAGGCGCGTCCTGATCTGGTCGAACTGTTCGAGCTGGGCGTGGATGTCCGTCTGGGGACAGCGTGCTGGGGGCTTTTCAGCAATCAGCCCAATCTGGGCTGGATGCCGGGTCTGGTTGCCGGGCTGATCGACGATGAACAGGGCAGCTATCATGTCCGCGCCGACCAGATCATCGTGGCCACCGGACGACGTGATATGGGGCTGGCATTTCCGGGCTGGGATCTGCCGGGGGTTCTGGGTGCCTCGGCGGCAGCGACGCTTGCAGGGCTATACGGTGCCTTTGACGGCAAACGCGCGGTCATCCTCGGCTCTGGCCCCGAGGCGCTGCTAGCCGCGCAAGATTTGATGGCGGCAGGTGTGCAGATCACCGCTGTCGTCGAACAGGCCGCATCCCCGCTTGCACCGCAGCTTGCAGCCGGACTGCAGGCGCACGGGGTCGAAATCATCTGCGGGCAAGCCCCGCGCGGCGTCAACTCGGATGCGGGGGGTGTCACAGGGTTGATCCTGCGCGACCGGCAGATCGATTGCGACTCGGTTCTGCTGGGCGTCGGCGCGGTGCCGATGATCGATCTTTTGCAAGCCGCGGGGGCACGCTGCGGTTTTGACAACGACCGCAGCGGCTTTGTGCCGACGTTGGACAAAGGGTTGCAGACGACGCTGGCGGGGATTCGGGCGGCGGGCGATTGCGCCGGCATCTGGGCCGCGAAATCCGCTGATCCCGCCCTTGCACGGTCAGAAGGCGAGGCGGCAGCCAACGCGGCCCTTGCCGCCATAGGGCTGTCGAAGCACGCCCCGGCCGATCTGGCAACGCCCCCCCACGCCCCCGATATGGGCCGGTATCGCAAGGATTGGGTTCGCGCCACCGTCGTCGAGGCGCTGGCCGAGATGCCCGTCTGCCAATGTGAGGAAGTGACGGCCCGCGAAATCCTTGAGGTTCGTCCACCCCGCTATCTGAAGATGCCTCCCGTCGCGAATGAAACACGCAGCCTGACGCAGATCCTTGGCGACGGCCCACCTGATCCCGATCAGGTCAAGCGCCTGACCCGCGCGGGCATGGGGCCATGTCAGGGTCGCCGCTGCCGCGAACAAATCCAGGCGCTTCTGGCGCTGCAAGAGGATCTGGCGCTGGGGGCCGTTCCCCTTGCCGGTTATCGCAGCCCGGTGCGCCCGATGACCCTGACCGCCGCCACCGCGCCCGAAGACCCCGCCATCGCCGAAATCTGGGACAGCTGGTTCGGAATGCCGCGCCAATGGGTGCCCTTCTGGGATGTCGAACCGAAATACACGGTCGCGGCTCTTGCTACGGAGAAAGAACATGTCAGCGAATAAGGGCGCCTCGGTCGTCGTCATCGGCGGCGGCGTCACCGGCCTTTCTACCGCCTTCTGGCTGGCCGAGGCTGGCGTCGATGTGTTGGTTCTGGAACGCGGCATCGTCGGGTGGGAAGCGTCGGGGCGCAATGGCGGTGGCTGTTCGCACCACCACAGTCCGCTTTTCGCCGAAGAGCAGCGGCTTTGGCCGATGATGGATCAGCTTTTGGGCTATCCGACCGAATTCGTGCCCAACCGCATCCGCATCGCACTGTCGCCCGATCAGTATACGCTTTACGGTCGTGCCGTGGTGAACGCCCGCAAGCAGGGCTTCCACGCCGACGAACTGGACCCCCAGCAGGTCCGCGATCTGGTGCCGCTGGCAGGCGATAATGTTTTTGCCGGTCACTATTATCATTTCGGCGGCCACGCGAACCCACACCGCACGGTGCAGGCCTATGCTTGGGCGATCCGCGACCGCGGCGGGCGGGTAAAGCAGCACGTCACCGTCACGGGCTTTCAGCGGGCAGGCGATCGCGTGACGGCGGTGGAAACCGATCAGGGCAGCTTCGGCTGCGATCATCTTGTCATTGCCGCAGGTCCGCAGACCAGCCGCCTTGCCGCGCTGCTTGAGGTGGACATTCCGATGCGCGCCGCCCGCGCCGAAATGATCGTGACCGAACCCCTGCCCCTGATGCCGCTGGGCGGAATCGACGGCAACGGGCTTTATGGGCGCCAGACCCTGCGCGGCAATCTTGCCTATGGCGGCGGGCCGCATGAATGGGTCGAAACCGAGGATCTGCCGGGTGGGCCACGCCCCTCGACGCCGCTTTCAGGCAGCATCGCCAAGCGACTGGCGCAGCTTTTGCCAAAGGCTGCCCATGCCCGTGTCATCCGCAGCTGGGGCGGCATCATCGAAAACACCCCGGATGGCCGCCCCGTGCTGGACCGGCCCGCGCCATGGGCCAACCTGACGGCAGGGTCGCTTTCGGGGGTGGGTTTTGGCCTGTCGCCAGCCAGCGGGCGGGCACTGGCGCAGCTTGTCACCGATGGCGCCTGCGATTTCGCCGATCTCAGCTCATTGCGGCTGGACCGTTTCAGTCAGCTTGAGCCGAACTGGGCCGAATTGCAGGGCTGGCTGCCCGGCGGTCTGGCGACGGTCTGACGATCCGACTTGCAGCACGCGCCGGGGCTGGCCCATCATGGCACATCGCAAGCGGGACACTTCGATGTTTTATGAGAACGTGGGCGAACCCCTGCGCTTCGCCTTTCTGATGATCGACGACATGTCGATGATGAGCCTCGCCTCGGCCACGGAACCGCTGCGCTCGGCCAACAGGCTTTTGGGTCGCGAGGCGTTTCGTTGGGATCTGTGCAGCCTTGACGGTGCGCCGGTCATCGCCTCGAACGGGATGCCGTTTTCCGCACGCCCGGTCGATCAGGCGCTTGAGGATTGTCATGCGCTGTTCGTCTGCGGCGGGATGCGGGTCAAGCCGCAGAACGAACGCCCCTATCTGGGGGCGCTGCGCCGCGCCGCGCATCGCGGACGGGCCATCGGTGCGCTGTCCACCGCCAGCTATCTGCTGGCGCGGGCGGGGCTGCTGGACGGCTATCGCTGCACGATCCACTGGGAAAACCGCGCCGCCTTCGAGGAGGATTTTCCACAACTGACCATCACCGGCACGCTTTACGAAATCGACCGCAACCGCCTGACCTGTTCAGGCGGCACTGCGGCGATGGACCTGATGCTGCACATCATCGCGGACCGCCATGGCATGGACCTGGCGCGCGGCGTCGCAAACCAGTTCCACCACGAACGCATCCGCGATGCCCATGAAAACCAGCAGGGCGGTCGGCTGCAACAGATGGGTGCCCTGCCCCTGACGATGCAGCGCGTTATCCGTCTGATGCAGTCCAATATGGAAACCCCCCTGCAGATCGAGGATCTGGCGGCAACCACAGGCATCAGCGCACGCCAGCTGGAACGCCAGTTCCGCAGCCATCTGGGAATGAACCCGGCGCGCTATTACCTGTCCCTGCGCATCGACCGCGCGCGCGAGATGCTGCTTTACACGGAACAACCCGTCATCGACATCGCAATAGCTGTCGGCTTCGCCTCGACCTCGCATTTCTCGAAATGGTTCCGCGAGTTCTACAAGCTGCGTCCGACCGAGATGCGGGAAAAGGCACGCTCCGAAAAACGCTCGGTGGCTTAAGCGGCGCCCACACATTTGCCGGTTGAATATCGCACAGACACATTGCACTATCGCAAATAGATGAAATATATTGCATTGCGATAAATGAACGACGCTGAATTCCTCGCCGCCCTGCGTGATCTTGTCGGGGCGAACCATGTGCATAGCGATCCGGCCGATCTTGAACCCGTGCTGGCCGATTGGTGGGACATTGCGCATGGCGGCGCTGTCGCTGCGGTCTATCCCGGTTCGACCGCCGAGGTGGCGGCTGTCATGCGGCTTTGTGCGCAATTGGGCCGCACGGTCGTGCCGCAGGGTGGGAATACCGGCCTTTGCCGGGGTGCTACGCCGCAACCGGGGGGTCGGGGCATCGTGCTGGGCCTGCGCCGCATGACCGCGCTGCGCGAAATCGACACCCCGTCCAACATCGTGGTGGCCGAGGCGGGACTGCCGCTGGCCGCGCTGCATGACGCGCTTGCCGAACATGGCCGCCGCCTGCCGCTGCATCTGGGCAGCGAAGGCAGCGCGCAACTGGGCGGGCTGATCTCCACCAATGCGGGCGGCACCGGCGCGCTGCGCTATGGCCCCATGCGCGATATGGTCGCCGGGATCGAGGTGGTGCTGCCCGATGGCCGCGTGCTGACCGATCTGGATGCATTGCGCAAGAACAACACCGGCTACGACCTGAAGCACCTGTTCATCGGGGCCGAAGGCACGCTTGGCATCGTCACCGCCGCCGCGTTCCGCATTCACCCGGCGCTTCGCAGCAGCGCCCATGCGTGGCTGGCGGTCGATGCGCTTGATGACGCGGTGCGGCTGCTGGTCAGCCTGCAGGAACGTTTCGACACCGCGATTCAGGCGGTCGAGCTGCTATCCGCCGATCAGGTCGATCTGGTGCTGCGCTATATCCCCCGCAGCCGCCTGCCGCTGGATACCATGCCGAAATGGTCGCTGATGATCGAACTGGGGGCCAGCGATCCGACAGCGCCCTTGCAAGCCGCGCTTGAGGATTGGCTGGCCAGCGCCTTCGAGGAGGGGCTGATTGCCGACGCCTTCCTTGCACAGAACCAGACGCAGGCGGCGGATATATGGCATGTGCGGCACGGCGTGTCGGATGCCAACAAGCAGCATGGCCGCAGTCTGTCGCATGACGTGGCGGTGCGCCCTGCCCGCCTGCCGCAGATGATCGCGCGTTGTTCGGATGCGGTCACGGCGGCCTATCCGCAGGCGCGCATCCTGATCGTGTCGCATATCGGGGATGGCAATGTGCATTTCATCGCACATTTCGCGCATGACGACTGGGCGGCGGTTCCTGACCAATCCGCGACGGTGAAGCATGTGATGGGGATGGTCCACGACATCGTGACCAATCTGGGCGGCACGTTCTCGGCCGAGCACGGCATCGGGCGCAAGCTGGCGGGCGAGTTAGCGCAGCGCGCCGATCCCGCGCGGCTGACGATCATGCGCGGGATCAAGGATCATCTGGACCCGCAGAGGCTGATGAACCCCGGCGCGATTTTCCCGGCCTAGCCCAGCCAATCCAGTCCGGCCAGCGCCCGCAGATCGGGCGCGCCGGAAAAGGCCATGAAGCCGCGCAATTCATCGGCCAGCAGCGTAAGCATGTGGCGAACGCCCGCATCGCCCGCAGCCGCCAGCCCATAAAGCGGGGCGCGGCCCAGCAGCACGCCATCGGCCCCCGCCGCCAAAAGCTTGGCCGCATCGCTGCCGCGTCTGACGCCGCTATCTGCTAGCAGCGTCCGGCCGGGACCAACCGCCTGCCGGATCGCTGGCAGCATCTCCAGCGGGTTGGCCGCGCCGTCATGGTTGCGGCCGCCATGTGTGGACACCACCACAGCATCGCAACCCGCGTCGAACGCCATCTGCACGTCGCGCGGGTCCATGACGCCTTTCAGGATCAGCCGTCCCGGCCAGCGGCGGCGCAGCTCGGCCAGAAACGCGGCATCCAGAACCATATCCAGCGCGAAACGCGGATCGCTGATCGCCTGCGTCACCGCTTTGCCGCCGGGATAATGGGCATATGATGGCAGCCCGCTTTGCGCCCGGTAACGCCCCATCACGCCGATGGTCCAACGCGGATGAAGCGCCAGATCCAGCGCCAGCCGGCCCGAGGGTCGCAGCGGCACCCCGAACCCGTTGCGGATGTTATGCACCTTTTTGGGCGAGGCCGGCGTGTCCACCGTCAGCAGCAGCACCGATACACCCTGCGCGGCAACGCGGTCCAGCAGCTTCCATGTCTGTTCCCGATCACGCCAGACGTAAAGCTGGAACCACAGATCGGCCCCTGGCGCACCTGCGGCAATCGCCTCGATCGCGGTCGATGATTGGGTCGAGACGCAAAACGGCACACCGATGTCGCGGGCGGCGCGGGCCATCGCGACCTCGCCGTCGTAGCGCACCATGCCCGCAAGGGCGGTCGGGGCGACGACAAAGGGCAGATCGTGTCGGCGACCCATCAGCGTCGTGGCGGGATCGGGCGCAGATACCGGGCGCAGCACACGCGGCACGACGCGCCTGCGGGAAAAGCCGTCATGCAGCGCGCGAAGTGCGACCTCGCCTTCGGTTCCGCGGTCTATATAGTCGAAAAGAGCCCGAGGCAGGAAAGCGCGGGCCTGAACCCGCGCTTCGTCGAAATCAAGAAAGGACGGGCCGCCCAATTCAGGCCATCGCTTCGGCACGCACGACCTGCACCGCGCGCGCGATCAGGGCCTGCGTCGCCTCGGACGGCGCGCGCAGTGGTAACGATACGGGGCCGACATCCGTGCCAAGCTGCGACATCATCAGCTTCAGCGGACCCGGATTGACCTCGGCAAACAGCGCGTCAAAGACCGGGATCAGCTTGCGATGCATGGCGATGGCACCTGCGAAATCGCCCGCCTCGACGCGGTCGTGGATCGCGGTCCAATAGGCTGGCAGCATCGGTGCGCTGGCCAGAACGCCGCCCACTGCGCCGTGCATGGCATGGATCACGTAAAGCATGTCATCGCCCGACAGCAGCGCGATGCGGCCTTCAAGCGCGGTCGCCAGACGGTTGAAGTAATGCGCATCGGTATTGCAGACCTTCATGCCGATGATCGTGCCATCCGCCGCCAGATCGCGCACCGTCTCGACAGCCGTGACGAAACCCGTGCGCGACGGCACATCGTAATAGACCAGCGGCAGACCGACCTCGGCACGGTAGCTGCGGAAATATTCCTGCACGCCCGCCTGACTGGGGATGACATAGAAGGGCGTGACCAGCATCAGCCCCGCCGCACCCGCATCGCGGAAAGCGTGGCCGGTCGCCAGCGCCTCGGCCCGACCGGGCGAGACGACACCGGGCACGACCGGCACGCGACCGGCAGCAAGCCGCACGGTCTCGCGCACCACGGCCACCCGGTCGTCATGCGACAGCGCAGTGAATTCGCCGGTTCCGCCCATGGGCACAAGGCCGCGCGCACCGCCTGCGATATTCGTCTCGACCAGCGTGGCAAGGGCTGCAAGGTCCAGCTTGCCGTCGGCATCAAGGGGGGTCGGCAGTGCGGGGAACATGCCGTGAAGATCTGTCGCTTGCATCTTGGATCCTGAAATCAATGTTCGACTTTGGAAAGGAAACTGCGCAGCCGTTCCGTCCGTGGAGCGCCCAGCACCTCGGCTGGGGGGCCGCTTTCCAGCACGTGCCCGCCCTCCATGAAGACGACCTTGGACGCCACTTCGCGGGCAAAGCCCATTTCATGGGTCACGACGATCATCGTGGTGCCATCGCGGGCCAGCGACTGCATGACCTCCAGCACTTCGCCCACCAGTTCGGGGTCCAGCGCGCTGGTCGGTTCGTCAAACAGCATCACCTTCGGCTCCAATGCCAGCGCACGGGCAATCGCCACACGCTGCGCCTGACCGCCCGAGATCTGGCGCGGGTAAAGGTCGGTCTTTTGCGACAGCCCGACGCGATCCAGCAGCGCCAGCGCCAGCTTCTTCGCCTCGGCCTTTGATTTCAGGCCATTCAACAGCGGGCCGGACATCACGTTTTCCAGCACGGTCATGTGCGGAAACAGGTTGAAGTTCTGAAAGACCATGCCTGTCGCGGACCGGAATTCGGCCTGCTGACGTTCGGGCACGCGGGTCGTGCCGTCGAATTCCAGCTTGCGGCCCGCGATTTCCAACCGCCCCGCCGAGGGGGTTTCAAGCAGGTTCAGACAGCGCAGCAGCGTGGACTTGCCGCAGCCAGATGGGCCGATCAGCACCGCGACATCGCCCGCCGCGACTTCAAGGTCGATCCCCTTCAGCACCTCCAGCGTGCCAAAGCTTTTACGCAGGTTCCTGACGTCGATCATGTCCGCCCCCTCAGTGCTTCAGTTCAAAACGGTTGGCGAGCAGTGTGACCGGCGTCAGCACCACCAGATACAGCAGCGCCGCAAAGGTATAGACCTCAAGCGGGCGATAGGTGGACATGGTCAGCCCGCCCGCCGCATACATGATGTCCGGGACCGCCACGACCGACAGCAGCGACGTGTTTTTAAGCTGCAGGATCGCCTGGCTGACGATGGGCGGGATCATGCGCCGCGTGGCCTGCGGCAGGATGATGTGACGCATCTTGGTCCAATAGGAAAAGCCAAGGACGGTCGAGGCTTCCCACTGCCCCTTTTCGATCGAGATGACGCCGGCGCGGAAGATCTCGGCCGAGAAGGCGCCCATATACAGCGTCAGGCCCAGCCCGGCGGCGAACCAGTCGGGCAGCGTCCATCCGGTGATCATCGGCAGCGCATAGAAGAACCAGACGATCTGGACCAACAGCGGCGTGCAGCGGAACACATGGATATAGATGCGGATGATCCAGCCCAGCACCGGGATACGCGACACCAGCGCAAGCCCCAGCACCACGCCGATCAGCAGACCCGCGATCGAGGTCACGACCGCATAGGCGACCGTCACACCGACCGCGCTAAGCCAAAGCTGGGGGTCCATAACGACCGACCAGTCGAATTCATACATCCGGGAACCTCCGTCCGTTCTTGGCAAAGGCGAGGCCATCGGCATCACCTTCGGATTCCCGGTTCGTGGGCCGGGCTATGTCGTCACCTTATGCGCGGCCTGCGCCAAAAATCCATAGCTGAAAGATAACGAATCGCATTTTGCAGTAAATTTCACCTATATATTATCGCATTTCGATAACTTAAGTGGCTTAATTGGGCATTTTCTGGTTAATACGGCGATTTTAACATATGCCATGCAAGATATTCCTTGCTTAGCCGCTGATCTGGTAGGAAGCATGGGAACAGGCGGCGCCAAAGGCGACGCAATACCAACGGGAGAATGACATGACCTTCAAGCTGGCCGCCGTCGCGGCCCTGATGACCGCTGCCGCCACGCCCAGCCTTGCCGAAGCACTGTGGGACAAGATCGAACGCACCGGAGAAGTGACCTGCGGCGGCATCCATTCCTATAAGCCCACTTCGTTCTATACCGGCAGCGATCTGGTTTATGAAGGCTATGGCCCGAATGTCTGCCGCCAGATGGTTGCCGATCTTTCCAAGGAAATGGGCAAGCCGCTGGCCGTGAAATGGCATGAAACCACGTGGCAGACCGTTGTGCTGGATCTGCAGGCAGGCCGCATCGACATCTTTCCCGGCATGACCGCGACCGAGGAACGCAAGAAGGCGCTGGACATGGCGGGCCCCCTTTATCGCATGACCGATTGCGTGATCGCGGGCAAGAAAGCCGAAACCAAGCCCACTTGGCAGGACTACAACACGCCCGACAGCACGTTTGCCATGGTGACCGGCACGGCACAGACGAACTTCCTGAAAACCGACGTGCCCGAAGCCAAGATCATGACCCTGAAGGAAATGAGCGAGTCGGTCATGGCCGTGCAATCGGGCCGCGCCGATTACCTGCTGCAGGAACTGCCGATCTGCCTGCAGACCTTCTCGACTGCGCCGCAGGTCTTCTCGGGCTACACCGTTCCCACGCCGCCCGCAGGCATCCCCGCCGCCGCAGGTCTGCGCAAGGATGGCGACGGTCGTCTGCGCGACTTCATCCAGAAATGGGGCGAGGAAAAGCGGGCCGACCAGTCGATCGCCCCGCTGCTGATCGAAGGCTTCAAGGCCGCCGGAATGGACACCACCAAGATCCCCGAAGGCATCGAATTCTGATCCATCGGAACAAATCAAATGGAAAGGCGCCGGTTTTTCCGGCGCCTTTTTCGTTTCAGCCCGCCTTGCGGTCCAGAAACTTCTGCATCTGGGCCTGCGTCTCGCCTGCCTCAAACGCCTTGCGGTGGATCTGGCGGGCCAGCTCGAACGTCTCGTCAAAGCCTGCCTGCGTCGCGGCGCAGATGCGCTGCTTGTTGAAGGCATAGGCCAGCTTGGGCTTCGCGGCCAGTTCGCGGGCGAATTCCAGCGCGCGCGCCATGACCTGATCCTGCGGCACGATCTGGTTGATCAGGCCCAGACGGTGGCATTCCTCGGCCTCAAGGATGCGGCCGGTTTGCACCAGATCGATGGCGCGGGTCAGGCCCAGCATCTCGCGCAGGATCCAGAAGCCCGTGGCGCTGGCAATGCCCTGATTGATCTCGGGCTGGCCCATGCGCGACCCGGAATGCCCGATGCGGAAATCGGCCAGCAACGAGACCTGGAAGGCCGAGCCCGCCGCAATGCCATTCAGCGCCGCGACAAAGGGTTTTTCGAAACGGCGAATGGCGTTGTAAAGCGTGCGCCATTCCTCGATCCACAATTCGGCGCGGTCGGCGTCGAAGCTTTTGCCTTCGTTCAGGTCTTGCCCGGCGCAGAACGCACGGTCGCCGGCGCCGGTCAGCACCACCGCCTCGACCTGCGGGTTCTTCGAGGCGCGCAGGATCGCCGTCACCAGATCGTCGCGCATGGGCTTGTCCCAGGCGTTCAGCTTGGCGGGCTTGTTCAGCGTGATGACAAGCACGCTGCCTTCCATCTTTTCAAGGATGTGGTCGGTCATTTCAGTCTCCTCTCAGGTGCGGATCCAGTCGCCCGCGGGCGTGGCATCAAGCGTGTGCTTCATGATCCGCTGGCTTGGTGTGCGCTCGAACGCGGGGATAAAGGCGATGTGGCGGGGCAGTTGGTGCGGGGCCAGACGGGTGCGCAGCCAGTCGAAAATCTCGGCGCCATTGGCGTCGATGCCGGGGGCAAGCTGGATGAACAGCTTGATGTCGGCCTCACCGATCTCGGCTTTGACGGGGATCACGGCGCAGGCGGCGACGGCGGAATGCTGTTCGACGACATGCTCGACCTCCCAGGCGGATACATTTTCGCCGCGCACGCGGATGGTGTCCTTCAGCCGGCCATGAAAGCGGACGCGGCCATCGGCGTCCATTTCGCCCTGATCGCCGGTATGTAGGCGACCGTTGCGCAGCGTTTCGCGCGTGGCGGATTCGGAATTCAGATAGCCGGTGAACAGTGCCGCAGCGCCCTTGCCGATCGGAGCCACCACGATCTCGCCGCGTGTGCCGCGCGGAACCTCGTGGCCTTCGGGATCAAGTATCCGCACGTCGAACCAAGGCAGCGCGCGGCCGACATAGCCGGGCAGTCCTTCATCGTTGATCGTCGTCAGGCTCGAGGCCTCGGTCATGCCATAGCCCTCGACCATGCGCACGCCGAAGCGTTCCGAAAACGCGGCCCAGACATCCGCCGTGCAGCCCCCGCCCCATGCGACGGTGACGGGATGGTCGCGGTCGCGCGGGCTGGGCGGCTGCTTCAGCAGCATCTGCAGGATGCCGCCCAGATGATGGATGCGCGTCGCCCCGCAGGCCCGGACCTGATCCCAGAACCCCGAGGCGGTGAAGCGTTGCGTCAAGGCCAGCGTCACGTCACGGATCAGGGGCAGCACGATCAGTTGCGCGCCGCCGATATGGTGGAACGGCTCCCAGACATACAGCACTGCGCCGGGTTCGGACTGGCTGGAACGTGCGGCGGCCTCGGCGGAAAAGCGCATCATCGCATGGGTCACCGGAACCGATTTCGGCCGCCCGGTGGTACCCGAGGTGAAGCTGATCATCAGGATGTCGCTGGGCAGCACATCAACCAGCGGCAGGGGATGATCGGAACCCAGCACTGCGTCCAGCCCGCCTTCCCCGCGCTGGATCACTGCCAGATCGGGATGTCCTGCCTGTGCCACGACCTCGGCCAGCGCCGTTTCGGCCAGCACAAGCTGTACGCCTGCTTCGGCAAAGATATAGTCCAGATTGGCGGGCATCAGCCGCGTGCCGACCGGAACCCAGATCGCACCCAGACGTGCGACGGCCAGAACGGCGCAGATATAGTCGCTATGCGTCTCCATCATGCAAGCGACGCGATCACCCTTGCCGATGCCGCGTTCTGCAAGACCCGCCGCCAACCGGTCCGCACGGCGCAGAATATCGGCCAGCCGATGCGTGATCAGCCCTTCATGCGCGAATTCCGTTGCGAACACACGATCCGGTTTCTCTTTGGCGCATTGCGCCATAAGATGCAGGAAACCGTCACCTTCCCAATCAAACACCCGAAACTCTCCGTGTTTTGAGTTTTTTTATCGCAATGCGATAACAGTTATTGACATTAGAATGAGATGGACTAGAATTGTCAATGAGCAGCCGTGCAACAGGTAGGCGATGACGGAAGAAAAAGATGACCCGCTTATGGTGCGGGCGGTCGAGAAGGCGTTTCGCATTCTTGGCACATTCGATGCGGCCAATCCGCGCCAGACCCTGACGCAGCTTGCGGACCGGACCGGGCTGGACCGATCCGCCACGCAGCGTTTCACGCATACCCTGTCTAAGCTGGGCTATCTGCGCAAAGACCACCGCAGCAAGGCGTATGAGCTGACGCCAAAGGCGCTGAACATGGCCTATCAATACACTCGCTCCAGCCCGCTTGTGCTGCGCGCGCATCCCTATCTGTCGCACCTGAACCGCACGACCGAGGAGACGATCTCTCTGACGGTTCTGGACGATACCGAGATCATCTATCTTTCGCGCTATCTGTCGCCCAACGTGCTGGATACCGACGTCATCATCGGCAGCCGCCTTCCCGCCTTTTGCACGGCAGGCGGTCTTGCCCTGCTGTCGCTGATGGATGACACGAAGGTCCAGGAGGTTCTGGACCGTTCGGACCTGCGCGCATTCACCGGCAAGACGGTCTATCAGCCGGACGCAATCTGGGACCGCATCCGTCAGGTGCGTGATCGTGGCTTTTCGCTGGTCGAGGAGCAGATCTATTCCGGTGACATCTCGATCGCGGCACCCATCATCTCGCCCGACGGGCAGTTGATCGCAGCCGTCAGCCTGGGGGCGTCGCGGTTTCGCTATAACGAAGATACGCTGATCCAGCGTTTCGCGCCCACGCTGATCGCGGCGGCGCGGTCGATGTCGCAGGCGATCCCTGCCTAAGCACAAAAAGGCGCCGCAATCCGGCGCCTTTTTCGATCATGCCAAGGCTTTGGCAATCAGTCCCAAGGGATGCCTTGCCTTGCTTTCAGACAGCCGCTCGATCTGGCAGCGGCAGGAAAAGCCGGTTGCCGCGACAGCGGTTGCGTCGCCGACATGCTTGCGCCAGGACAGGTCGAACAGCTTTTTCGACACCGGCTGATGGCGCTGCTGGTGCCCGAACAACCCGGCCATGCCGCAGCAGCCCGTCGCGGGCGTTTCGACCGGGATCGACAGCGCGGCAAAGACCTGCGCCCATTCCGCCGCCGCCGCCGGGCGGGCGCTGGATTCCGTGCAATGCATCATCAGGCGCACCGGATCGGCGTTGCGTGCGGCGGGCAGCGCCTCGGTCAGCAAAAACTCCTGCGGCAGAAGAACCTTGGGCGGGTTCAGCCCGGCCTTGGGATAATCCTGCCGCAACTGCAGGACAAAGGCCGGGTCCATGCCGATCAGCGGACGACCCGTCGCCGTCGCCGCATCCAGCAGCCGGACCAGTTTTGCAGACATCGCGGCAAAGCCCGCCCGATCGCCCATCGTCTGCGCCGCCTTGCCCGCCGGGCGCATCTGCAGCACGCGGGGGTGATAGCCAAGCGCCTGGAACCCCGCGATCATGTCGCGCTGCAATTCAGCATCAAACAGCGCGGTGAACCAGTCCTGCACCAATATGACCGTGCGATCAGGCAATGCCCGCGCCAGATCGCATGCGCGCAGGCGATAACGGCGCGGCAGGCGCGTGGCCAGCCGGTCGGGCATATCGACCGCATGCATGGCCCGCGCCGCGATCCGTGCCACCAGCGGCCAGACCGGCGCGATTACCGGCGCCAGCGCAACCGTCAACGGGCTAAGACGTTCCGCCATCAGCGTCAGCCGGTCCGCAAATGGCCGCGCGTGACGCCCGAAGTAATCCGCGTAAAACGCACCGCGCATCGTCGGAATATCCACCTGCACCGGACAGGTCGAGGCGCAGGCCTTGCACCCCAGACAGCCGTCCAGCACGCCCAGCAGGTCGGCCTCAAGCGCCGGATCGCGGCTTTTGTGCCATTCGCGCAGCGCATCGGCCCGGCCCTTGGGGCTGTGGCGCAGGTCCGCCGTCGCCTTGAATGACGGGCACATCGGGGTCTTTTCGGAATAGCTTAGGCATTGCGCATTGCCGTTGCAGCGAAAGGCGCGGGTCAGCGCGTCACCCTCGGGCGCGTTGAAGGGCCGGAAGGGGGTGGTGGCAATCCCCATGATGTCGTCGCGTGGGCTGACCAGCTTGCCGGGATTGAAGCGACCCTGCGGGTCGAAGGCCGCCTTGACGCCTTGCAGCGCGGCGTAAGCCTCGGCTCCGATCCATTCGCGCAAATAGGCACCGCGCACGCCCTTGCCATGTTCGCCCCAAAAGATGCCGTCATGCTTCCGCGTCAGCGCGAAAACCGCATCCGAGACCGAGACCAGCTTTTCGCGATCCGCATCCGCGTCGATGTTCAGCGCCGGGCGGATATGCAGGCAGCCCACATCGACATGGCCATAGATGCCGAAGCCAAGCCCATGCGCGGTCAGGACGGCCAGAAATTCATCGACGAAGGCGGGCAGGTTTTCGGGCGGGACGACGCAATCCTCGACAAATGCCACCGGGCGGGCCGGGCCGTCCACCTTGCCCAAAAGCCCGACACCGGCGGAACGAATGGCCCATAATTCACGGATCTCGGCCAGATCGGCTGCGGCGTGGATCGCGCCCGCGCCGGGAAGGGTCGCCACGATGTCGCGGGCCTGTTCGACACGCGCGGCCAGCAGCGCCGGATCGTCGCCGTTGAATTCCACGAAGACATAGGCGATGCGCTGTCCCGGCACCACCTGCAAGGCGGGCGGCAGGCGTGTCAGGATGCCCGCCTGTTCGGCCAGCGCCTGCACACGTTCGTCCATCACCTCGACCGCCGTGGGCTCGGCGGCCAGCAGCGGCGTCGCGGCTGCCAGTGCATTGGCGAAGCTGTCGAAACCCACAACCAGCAGGCGCTTTTCGGCCTCGATCCGGCGCAGCTTGACGCGGATGCGGCTGATCAGGCCCAGCGTGCCCTCGGCCCCCAGAAACAGCCGCCACCATTCGAAGGCGCCCGCGTCCGGGCAGGCCCGCTCCAGATCATAGCCGGTGAACCGGCGGTTCAGGCGCGGGGTGTTGGCGATGAAGGCATCGCGCCCCTGACGGGCTGCGGCTTCTGCCGCCGCAAGCGTGCCCCGCGCCCAATCCGGCACCGGCCCAAGGCTGGACAGCAGCCCGCCCGGCAGCGCGATTTCCAGCCCAAGGATATTGTCGCTGGTCTTGCCATAGATCCGCGACCCCTTGCCCGAGGCATCGGTGCTGACCATGCCCCCGATCGTGCAGCGGGTCGAGGTCGAGGTTTCGGGCGCAAAGAACCAGCCCAAGGGCCGCAGGCGTTCGTTCAGGTCGTCCAGCACCATACCCGGTTCGACCTCGGCCCAGCCCGCCTCTGCATCGACTGCCAGCAGACGGTGCATGTGGCGGCGCGTATCGACGATGATGCCCCGGTTCAGGCTTTGCCCGTTGGTCCCGGTGCCGCCACCCCGCGCGGTCACTTGCAGGGCGGCGAATTCGGGACGGTCCAGCAATGCGGCCAACAGCGCCATATCGGCGGCATCCATCGGTGCCAAGATCAGGTCTGGCGTGATCTGATAGACCGAATTGTCGGTGGACATCGCAGCGCGCAGCGCACGGTCCGTCTCGATCCCGCCACGAAAACCCTCGGCACGAAGCGCGTCCGAGAATCTGTCCCAAGCACCGATCGCCTTCATCGCTGGTTCCAAGATCATTCCGCAGCGCGCAAGGTGGCGCAGGCGGCGGCTATGCGGGACAGGGCCTCGGCCAGTTCCGCCTCGCTGGTCGCATATGAGATGCGGAAATAGGGCGAAAGCCCGAATGCCGAACCCGGCACCATCGCCACATCTGCGCTTTCCAAAAGCCAGGCACAGAAGTCTCGGTCGCTGTCGATCCGCCGCCCTTCGGGGGTGACGCGGCCCAGCAGCCCCTCGCAACTGGCAAAGGTGTAGAACGCGCCTTCGGGGCGGCGGCAGAAGATGCCATCGATCTGGTTCAGCGCGTCCACCACCATGTCGCGGCGCTTCTGAAAGCTGGCGCGGCGCGGGATTAGCACGTCCTGCGGCCCGTCCAGCGCAGCAATCGCCGCCGCCTGCGTGACCGATGACGGGCAGGACGTGGACTGGCTTTGCACCACAGCCATGCCCGCGATCAGCGCAGCCGGTCCCCCGGCATAGCCCAGCCGCCAGCCGGTCATCGCATAGGCTTTACTGACCCCGTTCACCGTCAGGCAACGGTCCTTGAGCGACGGGTCCAGCGCCAGCGGCGTGACGAAACGGAAATCGTCATAGACGATATGTTCATACATGTCATCGACCATCAGCCAGACATGCGGGTGGCGGTGCAGCACCTCGATCAGCGGCAGATAGTCCTGCGCGGAATAGGCGCTGCCCGTCGGGTTCGAGGGCGAATTGATCAGCAGCCAGCGCGTGCGCGGCGTGATCGCGGCTTCCAGCGCAGCGGCGGACAGGCGAAAGCCGTCCTCGCCCGGACAGGGCACGGCGACCGGCACGCCCTCGGCGATGCGCACGATGTCGAAATAGCTGGTCCAGCAGGGCGTCGGGATGATGACCTCGTCGCCTGCGTCCAGCGTAGCCATCATCGCATTGTAAAGGATCTGCTTGGCACCTGCCGCAGCCGTCACCTCGTTGGCGGCAAATTCCAGCCCGTTCTCGCGCCGGAACTTGTCGCGGATCGCCCGCTTCATCTCGGGCGAGCCGTCAAGGTTGGTGTATTTCGTCTGACCCTGCCGGATCGCTTCGATGGCGGCGTCCTTGATGTGATCGGGGGTGTCGAAATCGGGTTCGCCAGTGCCAAGGATGATGACCGGAAAACCTTCGCGTTTCATCGCATTGGCGCGTGCGGTAATCGTCAGGATCTCGGACACGCCGAGATCCCCGATCCGCCCCGCAGGGCAGTAAGTGCTGTCCATTCCCGCCCCTTAGATGTCGAAGACGACGCCCTGCGCCAAAGGCAGCGCGCGGGAATAGTTGATGGTGTTGGTCGCGCGGCGCATGTAGCCCTTCCACGCGTCCGAGCCGCTTTCGCGCCCGCCGCCGGTTTCCTTTTCACCGCCGAAAGCGCCGCCGATCTCGGCGCCCGAAGTGCCGATATTGACGTTGGCGATGCCGCAATCCGAACCTGCGGCGGACAGGAACATTTCCGCCTCGCGCAGGTCCAGCGTGAAGATCGACGACGACAGGCCCGCGCCCACGGCATTGTGCTGTTCGATCACCTCGGCGAAATCGGTGAAGCGCATGACGTAAAGGATCGGGGCGAAGGTTTCCTCGGCCACCGGGCCGGTCTGGCTGGGCATCTCGATCAGGGCGGGCTTGACGTAATAGGCGGCTTCCGGCGCCACATCCGCCACGCGTGCGCCACCATGGACGGTGCCGCCCGCAGCTTTCGCCGCCTCGATCGCCGCCTGCATCGCGTCATAGGCCATGCGGTCGACCAGCGGACCGACCAGCGCCTGCGTCGTCAGCGGGTTGCCGACCGAGACCGAGCCGTAGGCCTTGATCAGGCGCGGCACGAGCTGGTCATAGACGCTGTCATGCACGAACAGACGGCGCATGGTGGTGCAGCGCTGCCCAGCCGTTCCCATCGCACCAAAGGCAATTGCCCGCAGCGCCATGTCCAGATCGGCCGAGGGGCAGACGATGCCCGCATTATTGCCGCCCAGTTCAAGGATCGAACGGCCGAAGCGCGCAGCGACCTTGGGGCCAACCTGCTGCCCCATCCGGGTGGAGCCGGTGGCCGACACCAGCGCAACGCGCGGATCATCGACCAGCGCCTCGCCGGTTTCGCGGCCGCCGATGATGACCTGCGACAGGTTGGCGGGCGCCTCGCCAAAGCGCTTGATCGCGCGATCAAGGATCGCCTGGCTGGCCAGCGCGGTCAGCGGCGTCTTTTCCGAAGGCTTCCAGACCACCGGGTTGCCGCAGACCAGCGCCAGCGCGGTATTCCACGACCAGACCGCGACCGGGAAGTTGAAGGCCGAGATGACGCCGACGACGCCCAGCGGGTGCCATTGTTCCATCATGCGGTGGCCGGGGCGTTCGGTGGCGATGGTCAGGCCGTAAAGCTGGCGCGACAGGCCGACGGCGAAATCGCAGATGTCGATCATCTCCTGCACCTCGCCCGCGCCTTCGGAAGGCGACTTGCCCGCCTCGATCGACACCAGCTTGCCCAGATCGGCCTTGGCCGCGCGCAGTTCCTCACCCAGCAGGCGCACCAGCTCACCGCGACGGGGGGCGGGGACGTCGCGCCATGCGCGGAAGGCATCCGAGGCGCGGGTGATGGCGTCCGTCACCGCAGCCGCGTCCTGCTGCGGCAGTTGTGCCGTGCGCTCGCCCGTCACGGGCGAGAAGCTTTCCAGCGTGCCGCCGGTGTAAAGCGCCGGATCAACGCCCAGACGGGCCAGAACGTCGCTGCAATCCTGTGCGATGGAATAGGTCATGGGTCTTCCTTTCTTATGCGTTGGCGCGGCCAAGCGCGCGCAGGCTGGCCGTCAGCGAGGTCTGTTCGATACCGGCGTAATGGGCGAATTCGTCCAGCACGGCAGCGCCCAGATCGGCCTCGAATTTCAATTGGTTGGGGCTGGCCGCAAAATCCTGCACCGCGCCGTCGCCAAGGTTGGACTGGAAGATGCCCGCGGCGGAAACCGGCAGGAAATCTTCGTAAACGATAGGGTCGCAGCGCAGCACGCCTGCGGCCAGCAGCGCCTCGGGGTCGTCGCTGTCGGCCTGCCCCAAGCTGGTCGGGGTCCATTCGAAATAGCCCAGACCTTCGGCCCGGATTTGCGCCCAGTCATCGGGGAAATCGGCAAAGACCTCCTCAAGCACCGCGACATATTCGGCCGCGTTCGAGCCGTTGGCGGCAGGCGTGATCCGCGCCCGCACCCGGTCCAGAAGCTGGTCATACAGCGCCCGGCCTTTGGGGGTCAGCGCGATGCCGCGTGCCTCGATCTCGCCGAAGCGGGCGGTGTGGGAACCGGCGACCGATGCGTCGCCCGGAAAAGTCACGCTTTCCTGCAACGCCTTGAACGAGGTCTGGCGCAGAAGGATCGGGCATTTGCGGCGCGGCGGGCCTTCGATCACGGCCTTGGGGGCGATGCCATGCGCGGGCATCCGGTCCTGCACGGCGTCGATGTCCAGGACGCGCGGCGTCAGGTGGTTGATATGCGGCCCCTTGAAGGACACCACATCGGCAATCAGCCGGTGCGCGTCATGCAGCCGGTGATACAGATCGGCCGAAACCAGCGCATCGGAATGCCAGCGGAACGTCTCGATGGCTTCTTCAACGAAATGCGCGGCATCCGCTTCGTCCAGCCCACCTTCTGCCTCGGCCTTGGCGATCAGGTCCAGACAAGCAGGGGTATAGATCTGGCGCGCGGCCAGAATGCCCGCCGCCTCGTCGCGCAGCGCCTGATCCGAGATCAGGTCCAGCCGCAAAAGCGAGGTGAAAACCCGGAACGGATTGCGGCGCAGCGCGGCTTCGCCCACCGGGCGGAAGGCGGTGGAATGGACCGGGACGCCCGCTTCCGACAGGTCGTAATAGCCCACCGGGAACATGCCCATCACCGAAAACAGCCGCCGCATGGTCGCCAGTTCTTCCGCAGTGCCAAGCCGGATCGCGCCGTGGCGTTCCTCGGATATGCGGTCAAGCTGGTCGATCTGCGACAGCGACTGCGCCAGTTCGGTATCATCGGCCAGCACTTCGGCATTCACCTGCGCCACCAGCGTCAGCAGCGTGCCATAAGCGGGGACTTCGTTGCGATACATCGCCGACATGGCGGCGGAAAAGCGGGCGCGGATCAGGTCCGGCGCGATTTTTGCGGTGCTGGTCATGGGTCTGCCCTGCTGGTCTTATTGTCCTGTTGATCCTGATAGCGTATCGACACGGCGATGAAACGCGATGTTTCGGACTAAGTTGATACGGATTTGGAATGAAGTTAAGCCGCAGCCTTGTCCCCGACCTGTCCGCCCTGCAAACCTTCGAGGCAGCGGCCCGCCATGGCAGCTTTACCCGCGCCGCGGTCGAGCTGAACCTGACGCAAAGCGCCGTCAGCCGCCAGATCAAGGATCTTGAGGCGCAGCTTGGCGTCGCGCTTTTCGAACGTGTCCGCCAGCGGGTGGTGCTGTCCAGCGCGGGGCTGCGCCTTTTGCCCGATGTCGAACAGCTTATCGCGCAGATCGAGGCGCTGACCCTGCGCGCCGCAGGGTCGCGCGATGTCAGCGGGCACTTGACTATCGCGACGCTGCCGACCTTTGGCAGCCGTTGGCTGATGCCGCGCCTGCCGGATTTTCTGGCCCGGCATCCCGGCGTGCAGGCGACGGTGGTGGCCCGCGCCCGCCCCTTCGATCTGGCCGAGGCGGGGGTGGACATCGCCATCCATTACGGCAAGCCGGTCTGGCCCGGTGCCACCTGCGCCTATCTTTGCAGTGAAACGCTGGTTCCGGTGGCGGCGCCCGCGCTGGCCGATATGCCGCTTGGCCCCGACATGCCGCTGCTGCATATGGAATCGCGCCCGATGCTTTGGGCGGAATGGCTGGCCGCAAATGGGTCCGAGACGCTGCAAGGCTTTCGCGGCCACCGCTTCGATCAATTCACCCTATTGATCGAGGCTGCGCTGGCGGGACTGGGCGCAGGTCTGATCCCAACCTATCTGATCGAGCGGGAGTTGCAGCAAGGTCGCCTGCGTATCCTGCGCGACACGCCCCTGACCACCGATGCGGCATACTATGTCGTCCTGCCCGAAGATCACGTCTCGGACCCGCTGTGCAACGCCTTCAGCGACTGGATCTGTGCGCAGGTGGGCTGAATGCGACCGGACGCCCGGTTTTCAGTATGGCAGGCCCACGTAATTCTCGGCCAGATCGCGACGCGCGGTTTCCGATTGCGCCAGATGGGCCAGCGTCGCGCGGCGCATCTGTTCGGCAAAGGCGTCCTCGCCGTCAAAGCGGTGCAGCATTGTCGTCATCTGCCAGGAAAAACGCATGGCCTTCCAGATGCGCTGCAATGCGCGTCCGGAATAGGCGTCGATGGCGTCCTGCTGCCCGGTGGTCAGCGCCTGTATCAGCGCCTGATGCAGATAGAACACGTCCGACACGGCAAGGTTCAGCCCCTTGGCCCCGGTCGGCGGCACGATATGCGCGGCGTCCCCCACAAGGAACAACCGGCCCCAGCGCAGCGGTTCCGACACAAAGCTGCGCAGTGGCGCGATGGATTTCTCGATCGAGCGGCCAGTCACCAGCCGCGCTGCCGCCTCGGACGGCAGGCGGCGGCTGAATTCTGCCCAAAACCGCGCATCGGACCAATCCTCGGGCCGATCGGTCAGGGGCACCTGCACATAGTAACGCACCAGCGCCTGATTGCGCATGGATGCCAGCGCAAACCCGTGGGGCGAATTGGCATAGATCAGTTCATCATGCACCGGCGGCGTCTGCGACAGGATGCCCAGCCAGCCAAAGGGATAGACCCGCTCGAATTCCCGGCGCTTTGCTTCGGGGATGGTCTTGCGGCTGACGCCGTGAAATCCGTCGCAGCCCGCGACATAGGCACAGGTCAGGCGCTTGCGTTCGCCGCCCAGCGTGTATTCGACGACCGCCAGCGGCTGGTCCAGATCGTTGATCGTCACATCCTGCACGCCATGGATGACGCGCGTGCCCATCGCGTCCTGCGCGGCGTAAAGATCCTGCGTCACCTCGGTCTGGCCATAGACCATGACGCGTTTGCCCGTCAGTTCGCGAAAGTCGATATGCACCATCAGGTCCGCATCGGTCATATAACAGCCATCATGCGGATATCCTTCGGCGTCCATGCGCGCGCCGACGCCCGCCTCGCGCAGCAGTTCGACCGTGCCCCATTCAAGAATGCCCGCGCGGATGCGTGACAGAACATGGTCGCGGCTGGACCTTTCAAGCACGACGGTGGCGATGCCCGCGCGGTTCAGCAGCTGCGACAAAAGCAGCCCAGATGGCCCGCCCCCGATGATGACGACCTGAGTATCCATGGGCTCCTTCCCTTGCTCCTCGGGGTGGAACCTAGCGGTTGCACGGCTTCGGATGAATGGACGGGCGGTGCAAAGACTTGTATCAATCGTGCATGACCGCATATGGCACGATCCCCGTCTTCAACCTGTTCGGAGAGACTTCGGACTTTCCCGATGTGGTGCATTGCGAACGGATCTGGGACCGCGCAAGGCTGCATGACTGGCTGATTGCCCCGCATCGGCATCGCGACATGGCGCAGGTGCTGTTCATGGAGCAGGGTCAGGCCGCCGTCAGCGTGGATGGCGAGACGCTTGCCCTGACCGACAATAGGTTCGTGTTCCTGCCGCCGCTGGTCGTGCATGGCTTCCGCTTTCGGCAAGGGGCCGAGGGACTGGTGCTGTCGTTTCCCCGCAATGTGCTGGCGGGTCTGCGCGCCAGCTCGGACGAGTTGGACCAGCGCCTTTCACGCCCTTTCAGCGGCGCGGGAGATGAGAGGCTGACCGTGCTGACCCGGATGTTTGCCGAAACATTCGCCTTACATAGCGGCTATCGTCTGCAAATGCTGGTGGCACTGTCGCACGCGATCCTGACCACCATATCCGAAATTGACCGCGCGGGGGCCGCAGATCACATCGACGCTGTGCCGCAGCGAATGCGCGACTTTCAGGCGCTGATCCTGCGGAACATGGCGGCCCGCTGGCGACCGGGCGATTATGCCAGCGCCATGTCGATCACCACGGGCCACCTGAACCGCATCTGCCACGCCTATGCGGGGCAATCCGCGTCGCGCCATATCGAAGCGCAAGTGATGACCGAGGCGCGGCGCCTGCTGGCCTTTACCCAGCTTCCGGTGGCCGAGGTCGCCTATCGGCTGGGCTTTGACGATCCGGCACATTTCTCGCGCAGGTTCCGGCTGGCCTGCGCGCGCACGCCATCAGGCTATCGCGCGCAGTTCCACCAGCCCTAGTCCAGATCGGGATGCCGCAGGACCAGATCCTGGCGCCGTTCGGTCAGCCGCTCGATTTCCAGATCGATGGCCAGGATGCGATGCTCGATGCTGCGGAAATTTTCGTGCAGCAGCTGCATGGCCTCATCGTCGCTTGACGCCTTGGGCGCATCGCCGCGCAGGGGGCGGCAGGCGGTTTCGGGGATGTTGAACGCCGTGATCAGCCCCACCACACCCGTCAGCATCAGATAATAGGCGGGCATCATCAGGTTCTGCGTCGTTTCGACCATCCACGCGACGATGGTGGGGGTCAGGCCCGCCACAATGACCGCGAGATTGAACGAACAGGCCAGCGCGCTATAGCGGATACGGGTCGGAAACAACGCAGGCAGGGTCGAGGCCATGGTTCCGATCAGGCAGCTCAGCATCAATGCCAGCAGCAAAAGACCCGTAAAGATGCGATGCGTGTCGCCGCTGCCGACCATGTAATAGGCCGGGATCGACAGCAAAAGCAGCCCGATGCTGCCCGCGAACAGGAACGGCTTGCGTCCGATCCGGTCGCTGCCCCAACCGATCAGGGGCTGCACCGCCAACATGCCGATCATCACAAGGATGATGATCAGAACGCCATGCCCCTCGGAATAGCCAAGGCTGCCAGACAGATAGGTCGGCATGTAAGTCAGCAGCATGTAGTATGAGATGTTGGTGACGATCACCATGCCGATGCAGACCAGCAGGGACGACCGGCATTCCGACAGGATCGCACGAAAGGACGTGCTGTGCGCCTTTGTTCCTTCGGCCGCCTGACGTTCCTGTTCTTGCAGGAAAGACGGCGTTTCATCGACGGAATGACGCAGATAAAAGCCGATCAGGCCAAGGGGGGCCGCGATCAGGAAGGGCAGACGCCAGCCCCATTCCAGAAACGCCGCCTCTCCCATCGCGGTTTGCAGCAGGACGACGAAACCCGCACCCAGCAGAAACCCCGCGATCGACCCGAAATCAAGCCAGCTTCCGTAAAAGCCCCGGCGGCGGTCCGGCGCATATTCCGCGACAAAGATCGACGCGCCGATATATTCGCCGCCGACCGAAAAACCCTGCACCAGTTTGCACAGCAAAAGCAGCGCGGGCGCCCATAACCCAATGGTCGCATAGCCCGGTATCAGCCCGATGCAGAACGTGCTGAGCGACATCAGGATGATGGTAAAGGCCAGCACACGCTGTCGGCCCAGCCGGTCGCCGATATAGCCGAAAAACAAACCGCCCAGCGGACGCATCAGGAACGGCACCGAAAACGTCCCAAGCGCCGCGATGGTCTGCAATGCCGGCGAGGCATGAGGAAAGAACACCTTGCCCAACGCATATGCCACAAAGCCGTACACGCCGAAATCGAACCATTCCACGCCATTGCCGACTGCCGCCGCCGTGATCGCCTTGCGCAGCGATTTGCCCTCGACCACGGTGATGTCCGATAGTTCAAGCGGCGTTCGGGCTGCGGTTCTCGTGGCCATCGTTCAGGTATTCCTTGTCTGGAAGCGACGGATGCAGCAGCCATTGCCGTCCCCAAAGGAACCGCATGGGCAGCAGGTCGCGTAAGATGTGAATGGGGATCAGCGGCTGTTCGAAAACCGCCGCGTCACTGACGCCGTGCAGGGGCGCAAGCACCGGACCTGTTATGTTTCATACGAGATTTCGTCACCTCCCCAACCGATCCGCGTTGCTGCACATGACCGGTGCCATGCACCTGTCAAGTGACGGTCGGCCCTCCTCCCGGACCGGGACCGTGCCACGAAACGCGGGGCCAACGGGGTTAGCGGCGATCCGTGTTGCAACTCTGTCACCGTCTTAAAGCAGGAAATCGGGCTTGCGCACCTCCGGCTGCGTCAGGTCGCGTGGATAGTTGCGACAGGCCCGGCGATCCGCCGATACCTTGCGTATCCGGGCAGTCCGGCGGGGTCATGTCGATCAAGATTGATTGCGGCGCCATCTTGTTGTCATAAACCAGTAACTTGCGACGGAACGGGGAACGGGCATGGCGGCAAAGGGCACGCGCGGCATTCTGGCACGGATCAGCGGCAGGGCGATCACCTTTTTCGCCCGCGCCGTGACGGCGGTGCGCCCGGTCTGGCAGGGCATCGACCCGGATCGCCCGCGCCAGCGCGTCTATTTCGCCAATCATGCCAGCCATGGCGATTTCATCCTGATCTGGGCCGTGCTGCCGCCGCGCCAGCAATTGGCCACCCGCCCAGTCGCGGGCGCGGATTACTGGCGCACGGGGCTGCGCCGCTTCATCGGCTCGGACGTGTTCAACGCGCTGCTGATCGAGCGCAACGGCGGCGGCAATCCGGTCGATCTGATGGCCGAGGCGCTGGACGGCGGCGCATCGCTGATCATCTTCCCCGAAGGCACGCGCAACCAGACCGAGGCCGAGCTTTTGCCCCTGAAAAGCGGCATCTACCACCTTGCCCGCCTGCGTCCAGAAATCGAGCTGGTCCCTGTCTGGATCGAAAACCTGAACCGCGTCCTGCCGAAAGGTGCCTTTATTCCCGTCCCGCTTATGTGCCGCGTCATCTTTGGCGCGCCGCTGCATGTCGGCACGGATGAGGCCAAGGACGATTTCCTGACCCGCGCGCGCGACGCCCTGCTGACGCTGCGCCCCAAACCCGAGGGGAACTGATGGACGACGCCCGTTCCGACCTGCTGACCGTCATCGCCGCCATCGGAGGGGTGCTGATCTTCGCCTCGGCCATCGGTTGGGTGCTGGGGCGGCGCTATTCGCCCAATGGTGAAAATGCCGCGATCGAAAACCTGAACGACCGCATCCGCGCTTGGTGGGTGATGACGCTGGCCCTGTCGCTGGCATTTCTTGGCGGCCGCTTTGGCGTCATCGCGCTGTTTGCGCTGTGCTCATTCGCTGCTTTGCGCGAGTTCATGACGCTGACCAATGCCACGCGCGCCGATCACAACACGCTGGCCGCGGCGTTCTTTATCGTGCTGCCCGTCCAGTTCTGGCTGGTCTGGATCAACTGGTATGGGCTCTATTCGATCTTTATTCCGGTCTATGTGTTCCTGCTGCTGCCCATCGTTTCGGCCTTGGCGGGGGAAACGCGGAACTACCTTGTCCGCATCGCGGAAATGCAATGGGCATTGATGATCTGCGTCTTTTGCGTGTCGCATGTGCCCGCGATGCTGAACCTGAAAATCCCGACCGGGCGCGGCGTCTTGCTGATCGCGTTTCTGGTAATTGTGGTGCAGCTTTCCGATGTCCTGCAATACGTCTGGGGCAAGCTGATCGGCAAACGTAAGATCGCGCCCAAACTCTCGCCCTCGAAAACCATCGAGGGTTTCGTCGGCGGCAGCCTGTCGGCCACGCTGATCGGCACCTGCCTTTGGTGGATGACGCCGTTCACGCCCCTGCAGGCGGCAGGGATGAGCCTGCTGATCACGCTGATGGGCTTTGCCGGCGGGCTGGTCATGTCCGCGATCAAGCGTGACCGTGGGGTCAAGGACTGGGGCCATTCCATCGCGGGGCATGGCGGCTTTATCGACCGGCTGGATTCGGTGCTGTTCGCGGCCCCGATCTTTTTCCACGTCACGCGCTATTACTGGAAACTGGGATAGATCATGGCAGAACCCGCAAACCGCCGACCGCTGGCCAGCCGCGACACCGCATGGGCCGCCCGCATCACGCGCTGGCTGGCGCAGACCAGCATCACACCCAACCAGATTTCGATGATCGGCATCGCCGCCGCGGCCTTGGCAGGCGGCTGTTTCTGGCTGGCAGGTGGGGCATCGGGCCGCCCGCTATGGCTGATCCTTGGCGCGGCCTTCGTGCAGTTGCGGCTGCTGTGCAACCTGTTCGACGGCATGGTCGCGATCGAGGCGGGACGGGCCTCGCCCGATGGCGGGTTCTGGAACGAATTTCCCGACCGCGCCGCCGATATGCTGATCCTGATGGGCGTGGCGCTGGGGCTGCATGATCCGGCGCTTGGCTGGGCGGCGGTCAGTTTCGCGTTCCTGACCGCCTATGTGCGGCAATTGGGGGTCAGTTGCGGCGCGCCTGCGGATTTCGCCGGACCGATGGCGAAACAGCACCGCATGGCGCTGGTGACGGGCGCAGCGATCCTGTCGATATTCGAGCCGCTTTGGGGCTGGCGCGGCGAGTTGCTGCACGCAGCCCTTTGGATCATTGCGATCGGCGCGGCGCTGACGGCACTGCGCCGCGCGGTGCGGCTGGTCGGAACGCTGCGCGCGATGCGCTAGCCGCGTCGGGCCGCCTCGATCGCCGCCACGTCGATCTTTTGCATGGTCATCATCGCGGCGAATGCGCGACGTGCTTCGTCCCCGCCAACCTCCAGCGCCTCGGTCAGGACGCGAGGGGTGATCTGCCACGACACGCCCCAGCGGTCCTTGCACCAGCCGCATTCGCTTTCGCGCCCGCCATTGCCGACAATGGCGTTCCAATAGCGGTCGGTCTCCTCCTGATCCTCGGTCGCGATCTGGAATGAGAACGCCTCGCTTTGCTGAAATGCCGTGCCGCCGTTCAGGCCAATGCAGGGAATGCCCAGCACCGTGAAATCGACCGTCAGCACATCCCCGGCCTTGCCCGAGGGGAAATCGCTTGGCGCGTGAAAAACGGCATCGACCCGGCTGTCGGGAAAAGTTTCCGCATAAAAACGCGCCGCCGCTTCAGCGTCCTTGTCATACCACAGGCAGACCCGGTTCCTTGGAATCGCCATGTCATGTCCTTTCGTCTCTGGAATGATCCGGCAAGTATGTGCCGGACGGATGCGATGGAACGTGCGCGCCCGGCCCGTGTTCCCCTTGGTCATGGCAGAACTGTCCCTGTTTGCGCATATTGCCAAATCCCCTGCGCATCTGCGCAAGCGGACGGGCACGGGGCGGGTATCCTGTCATCAGGGCTGACCTGCGCAAAAAGATCAGCCGACCCAACATCGGAGGAATGAAAATGAAGCGCCAGATCGCCATTGCAGTTTTCGCCTCGTTTGCGGTCCTGCCCCGTGCAGAGGCCGCCGAGCCCGCCGCCTGCCAGGCCCCCAGCTTTTCGGACGTGGGCTGGACCGACATTTCGGCCACCACCGCCACCTCGGCCATGATCCTTGAAGCCTTGGGCTATCAGCCCGACGTGCAGATCCTGTCGGTCGCCGTCACATATGAATCGCTGAAAAAGGGCGATACCGACATTTTCCTTGGCAACTGGATGCCCCTGCAGGAGCCGATCCAGAAACCGCTGGTCGATGCAGGCGAGATCGAGGTGGTGCGCGCCAATCTGGACGGTGCGCTGATCGGCTTTGCCGTGCCCAAGGCCAGCTACGACGCCGGGCTGAAGACCTATGCCGACATCGCCAAATTCAAGGACAAGCTGGGCAGCAAGATCTACGGGATCGAGGCGGGCAGCAGCGCCAATGCCACGATCCTGAAAACCATTGAGGAAAACGGCTTCGAGCTGGGCGATTTCGAACTGGTCGAGTCGAGCGAACAGGGGATGCTGGCACAGGTCCAGCGCGCCATCGGCGCGGGCGAGGATATTGTCTTCTTCGGCTGGCGGCCCCATCCGATGAACGTCCGCTACGAGCTGGAATATCTGACCGACGGCAAGGACATGTTCGGCCCCAAGGACGGCGCATCGACCGTGATGACCAATACGCGCAAAGGGCTGTCGACCGAATGCCCGAACCTTGGCAAGTTCCTGTCGAACCTTGCCTTTACCGTCGAGGCCGAGGATCTGATGATGTCCTATATCCTTGACGAAGGGATGGAGCCGCGCGCGGCCGCCGAACGCTGGCTGAAAGACAATCCGACTGCGCTGGACGCATGGCTGGACGGCGTGACCACTTTCGCGGGCGAACCGGGCCTTGCTGCTGCCAAATCTTCGCTAGGGCTTTGACCCGCGCCGGGCGGCGGATGGGGGTTGCCCGAACCGCCGCCTGAAGGCCCGCGACAGCGATGCGATCGACGCAAAGCCTGTCCGCACCGCAATATCGGCCATGCCCAGATCGGTATCCATCACCAACCGTCGCGCCGCCTGCAGGCGCAGCGACTGGTAATAGGCGGCGGGCGAGGTTTCCACATTGTCGCGAAACAGCCCCTCCAGCGTGCGGGTCGAACATTTGATCCGCTCGGCGATGGCTGCGATGGGCAGGGGGCTGTCCAGATGCTCCTCCATGATGCGGATGGCTTGGGCCAGCCGCTGTTCCAGCCGTCCCGCCCGCCCCAGGGACACAAGGGGCTGGGCGTCGGATGGCAGGCGGACTTCTTCGTAGACATACAGGCTTGCGACGTTCAGCGCCGCGCCGAAACCTTGCCGCGCGCGGATCAGCGCCAGCATGAAGTCCAGCGCGGGCGCAGCGCCGCCGGTGGTGAATACAGGACCATCGACCACCCAGCGGTCGGGGATGACGCGCACCTGCGGAAAACGCGCGGCGAAATCCTCCAGATCCTCCCAATGGGTGGTGGCCTTGCGCTGATCCAGCAGCCCCGCCATGGCCAAGACCCAGCTTCCCGCCTCGACCCCGCCGACCATGTGCGCGCGCCTTGCGCCCTGCCTGACCGCAGACAGCGTGCGCGATGTGGTGTGACGCACCACGTTGAATGCCGCGACGACGATCAGCAGGTCGCATTCCTCAAGCGGACGGAACGGTCCATCGACCTGCAGTGGCAGTCCGCAACTGGTCGCAACCGCTTGACCGTCCAGCGACACCACGCGCCACAGATAGGGCTTACCGCCCGAAATACGGTTTGCCGCGCGCAGGGGGTCCAGCGTCGCGGCAAGGCTCATGAGCGAGGCGTCCGGCAGCACCAGAATCGTCACGCGCAGTTGCAGGTCGGATTGCTGGAACAGCATTCTTGCGTATCCGGTCAAATCACCTGCGGATCAGGCTAAGCCGAAACCCGCCCTGCACGTCAAGCATCGCCCGCCATCAGGCAGGCGCGGTGTCGCGCTGCCCCACGAAGCGCCCCGCGCCTTCGGCAGGCAGGTCCGCGTGGCGCGCAGCCCATTCGGCCAGCGCGTCGGCGACAGTCGTCTGGGGCAGGCTGCTGCGGCGGGTGGCAAGGTCTGTATGCAGCAACAGCGTTTCGACCGTGGCAGCCAACGTGCCGTCGCCGTGCCACAGACGATGGAACAGGTGCAGCTTTTTGCCCTGCCCCGCCAAGACCTGCGAGGTCACCGTCAGGCGTTCGCCCGCGTGGATCTCGTCCAGATAGCGGATATGGTTTTCCACGGTGAAATAACTGCGGCCAGCGGCGACGTAATCCGGCCCGGCGCCGATCATTTCCATAAAGCGGTCGGTCGCCAGCGACGCCGCCTCAAGGTAATGCGTCTCATTCATGTGGCCGTTATAGTCGGTCCAGGTCACCGGAACCTGCCGCGAGACGGTGATGGGCAGGCCACCCTGTTCGCCAAGATCGGGCAAGGCTTCCTCATGCGCCCGAACCACACCACCCGCACCGCTGCCGGAACGGCGCAGGGCGCGGATCATGCCCACCACGTTGTCATCGCGCAGGCGCTCAAGCTCGCGGATCGAGCGGTGGCCGGATTGCGCGTCTGACTGGCTGGCGATCAGGTCCACCAATTCATCGTTGAATTCCGGCACGTCCATCAGCTTGGTCCAGGGCCATGCCAGCGCGGGGCCGAACTGGGCCATGAAATGCTTCATCCCCGCCTCGCCGCCGGCGATGCGATAGGTTTCGAACAAGCCCATCTGCGCCCAGCGGATGCCAAAGGCCATGCGGATGGATTCGTCGATTTCCTCGGTGGTGGCGATGCCGTCCTTGACCAGCCACAAAGCCTCGCGCCAGACGGCCTCCAACAGGCGGTCGGCGATATGGGCGTCGATCTCTTTGCGGACGATCAGGGGGAACATGCCGATGCCGCGCAGGATGTCGGCGGCGCGCGCGCAGGTGGCGGCGTCCCCCACTAGCTCGACCAGCGGCAGCAGGTAGACCGGGTTGAAAGGGTGCGCGACGACGGCATTGGTGCCCGCCGCGTTCAACTCGGACGGTTTGAAGCCCGAGGTGGACGAGCCGATGATCGTATCTGGCCCCGCAGCCGCCGCGATGGCGGGCAGAACCTTATGCTTCAGCGCCAGCGTTTCGGGGACACTTTCCTGCACCCATGCCGAACCGCGCACCGCCTCGGCCATGTCGGTGTGGAATGTCAGCGCGCCTTCGGGCGGCAGGGCGCGGTCGTAAAGCGCGGGCAGCGCGCGGCGGGCATTGGCGATGACCTCACCGATCTTGCGTTCCGCCTGGGGGTCGGGGTCGAAGATCGCCACGTCCCAGCCATTCAGCAGAAACCGCGCGGCCCAGCCGCCGCCGATGACGCCGCCGCCGATGATCGCCGCCTTCATGCCGACACCCCGACCGGAGCGCGTTTGACCAGACCCAACCGCTCACGCACGGCATCCGGGCCGACGACGCGGGCACCCATGTTTTCGATGATGGTGACCGCGCGTTCGACAAGCTGCGCATTGGTCGCAAGCTGGCCCTTGCCCAGCCACAGGTTGTCCTCAAGGCCCACGCGGACATTGCCGCCCGCCAGCACGGCGGCGGCGACATAGGCCATCTGGTCGCGGCCAAGACTGAAGGCCGACCAGTTCCAATCGGCAGGCACCGCATTCACCATCGCCATGAAGGTGTTCAGGTCATTGGGCGCACCCCATGGCACGCCCATGCACAGCTGCACCAGCGCCGGACCGTCCAGCGTGCCTTCCTGCACCAGTTGCTTGGCGAACCACAGATGGCCGGTGTCGAAAGCCTCGATTTCCGGCTTCACGCCCAGCTTGGTCATCATCCCGCCCATGGCGCGCAACATGCCGGGCGTGTTGGTCATGACGTAATCGGCCTCGGCAAAATTCATCGTGCCGCAATCCAGCGTACAGATTTCCGGCAGGCATTCCGCGATATGGGCCATGCGTTCCGTCGCGCCCACCATGTCGGTGGCAGCGGCGTTCAGCGGGAACGGCGCTTCGGTATTGCCGAACACGATGTCGCCGCCCATGCCTGCGGTCAGGTTCAGGACCACGTCCACCTCGGCGTCGCGGATCCGGTCGGTCACTTCGCGGTAATATTCCAGCTTGCGGGACGGCGCGCCGGTTTCAGGGTCGCGCACATGGCAATGCACCACTGCCGCCCCGGCCTTGGCCGCCGCAATCGCGCTGTCGGCGATCTGCTTGGGGCTGCGCGGCACATGGGGGGATCGGTCCTGCGTGCCGCCCGATCCGGTGACGGCGCAGGTGATAAAGACTTCCCGGTTCATGCTCAGCGGCATTGCAACACTCCTGTTGGCGGGCCTTGAACCGGCCCCCTTGCCCGTGATGCTAGGGGTTTGCAGTAGGTCTGAATTGTCCTATTCTATCGTCTGATTGTCATATCAGCGCAGCTTTCATGGTCCGGGTCGGGTTTCTGCTTTTCGACGGCTTTTCCAATATGGTGCTGTCCTGCCTGCTTGAGCCCTTGCGGGCGGTTCGCGATCAGGCGGGCATCGACATCCGCTGGCAGGTGCTGACGCCCGAAGGTGGGCCGGTCCGGTCCTCCAGCGGGTTGGCGGTGGCGCCAGATGGGGCGGCGGCGGGGGCTTATGATCTGCTGATCGTGGTTGCGGGATATGGCTATCGCGACCATGCGGCAGGGGCGGGGTTGCGCCGCGTGTCAAGCCTGTCACGGCAAAGCCGGATCGTCGTCGGCGCAGATAGTGGCGCATGGCTGATCGCGGCGGCGGGGTTGCTGGATGGCCAGCGCGCCACGCTGCACTGGTCGCTGCTGACCGAGTTTGCGGAAGGCTTTCCCGATATTCAGGTCGATGGCACGCCCTATGTGATGCAAGGCCGCGTCTGGTCCTGCGGCGGTGCGGCCAGTGCGCTGGACCTGATGCTGGCCTTTATCGCCGAGCGGTTCGGGCAGGCCAATGCCTTCATCGCCTCGTCCATGTTCCTGCATGATGCCGACCGCCAGCAGGGCGGCGCAAGCGGGCTGGGCCTGCCGCGCAAAGGCACGGCGCGGCTGCGGCAGGCGATGAACCTGATGATCGAGACGATCGAAGATCCGCTGCCCCTGCCCCGGATCGCCGCCAGAACCGGCGTATCGCTTAGCAAGCTGGACCGCCTGTTCCGGGCCGAGGTCGGCATGGCACCGGGGCGGTATTTCCAGATGCTGCGGCTGTCGCAGGCCCGCGAACTTGCCGCCAGCACCGAATTGGACCTGCGCGAGATTGCCCTGCGCTGCGGCTATGCCGACGCGCCCGCGCTTAGCAAGGCGTTCCGGCGCGCGTATGGCCACCCGATCCGACAGGACCGCAGACCCCGCCCCTAGCGGTATTCGGAAAGCGACTGCCCGGTCTGCTGCAACAGCGTGCCGAACTTGGCCGAGAAATCCTCGGCACTGTGTTCATCCAGCGAACCGGCCAGATGAATCGCGCCGACGGGGCGGTTGTCTTCGCCCAGAACTGCGACACCCATTGCGATTTCATGGCGCAAAAGCTGACGCACGGCGATGGCATGGCCACGATTGCGGGTTTCCCGCACCGCCTGCATGACCTGATCCAGCGTTGTGAACGTGTCGGGCGTGAAAGGTGTCAGGTCCGAGCGGGCAAAGATGTCCGCGATCTCATCATCGCCCAGACGTGCCAAGACAGAAATCCCCCCGGCTGTGCAATAAACGGGCACAGTGTTGCCGGTCAGCGTGGCGGTGAAAATCTCGTGCTTCGAGGGCATCCGCATCGCATAGATCAGGCGCGTGTCGTCCCAAAGCGACATATCCACACGTTCGCGCGTGCGGCGGCGCAGTTCCAGCAGCGCTGGCGTTGCCTTTTGGCAGATGGGCGTCAGCCGCAGGCAGGAATAGGCCATGGTCAGGATGCGCTTGCCCGGCAGATAGCCGCGATCTTCCTCATCGCGCACGATCATTCCCAGCTGCATCAGCGTATGGACCACGCGCTGCGCCGCGCTGCGGTCCACGCCGGAAAGCTGCGAAATCTCACTGAGCGACAGGGGTTTATGCGCCAGTTCAAACGCGGAAAGCACAGCAACCCCCCGCGCCAAAGCGCGAATGAACAGTGGATCATCGCCAAATTGCTGGGCTTCTTCGGGGTCGAATGTCGAAACACCGATCAGTTTGCGAAACATGCTGGTGCGGTTCTTTCTGACCAAGAAAAATCGTTGACAGGGCCGGATCACCCCGCCCATGATTTCAATATTACAGTATCGTCAGACGATACACAATAATCGAATAAACGGACGGGGTGAATCTTGACGTTTCGCGTGGCCTTCGCGGGTTTCCTGCATGAAAGCAACAGCTTCGCCTCGGCCCCGGCCGATATGGCGGCATTTCTGCAAGGTGGCGGATACGTGCCGCTGACACGCGGCGCGGACCTGCGCGATGCCATCCGCGGCGTCAATCTGGGCATGGCGGGCGCATTCGATCTGGCCGAAGCCGCAGGCTGGGACGTGGCGCCCGTGCTGTGGACCGGGGCCATCCCCTCGGCCCCCGTCACCCGCGCCGCGTATGAGCAGATCGTCGCAGAAATCCTGACCGGCCTGCAGGCCGCCGCGCCCTTTGACGCGATCTATCTGGACCTGCATGGCGCGATGGTCGCAGAACACGCGCCGGACGGAGAGGGAGAGCTTCTGTCCCGCATCAGCGCGCTGTTTCCCGATACACCCATCGCCATTTCGCTGGACCTGCACGGCAATATTACGCGGCGGATGTTCCAGCTTTCCGATATCATGGTGGGCTTTCGCACCTATCCCCATATCGACATGGCGGAAACGGGTTTGCGCGCGGCACGGGCGCTGGACCAGATGCTGCGCACGGGCGCGCGCTGGCCCAAGGCCATGCGGCAGGGCGATTTCCTGATCCCCATCGCATGGCAATATACAGGGGCCGAACCCGCGCGCAGCCTTTATGCGATGACGCATGAGGTGCCTGCGGGTGTCGCCACGGCGTCGATCTTCATGGGCTTTCCCGCGTCGGATTTCGACGAATGCGGGCCTGCGGTCTTTGCCTATGGCCCCGACGCGCAGGCGGTCGAGGAATGGGCCGATGCCATGCTGGCCGCGCTGAACGCGCGCGAAGCGGATTTCGCGGGCGAGGCTTTCACGCCCGAGGCTGCGGTGCGCCACGCCATGGCGGCACGTGGCCCCGTGGTCATCGCCGATACGCAGGACAATCCCGGCGCAGGCGGGTCATCGGATACCACCGGAATGCTGCGGGCGCTGATTGCCTGCGACGCGCAGGACGCGGCTTTGGGCAATCTGCACGACCCCGATACCGCCCGCGCCGCCCATGCCGCAGGCACGGGCGCGGTGATCGAGGTGGCATTGGGCGGTCGCTCGGGGCTGGCGGATGATGCGCCCTTGGCGGTGCGCGCGACGGTCGAATGCCTGTCTGATGGCCGCGTCCATGCCACCGGCCCTATTACGGTGGCACACTTATCGACATGGGGCCGTCAGCCTGCCTGCGGATCGGCGGCGTGCGGGTCGTGGTAACCAGCCATATCGCGCAGATGGCCGATCGCAATTTCTATCGCATGGTCGGGATCGAACCCGAGGCGCAACAGATACTTGTCAACAAAAGCTCGGTCCATTTCCGCGCCGATTTCGAACCCATCGCCACCGAAATCATCGTGGCCGTCGCACCCGGCGCAATGCCGCTTTGCCCCTCGGCCCTGCCATGGACGGCGCTGCGTCCGGGCATCCGGCTGAAGCCCCTGGGGCCCAGCTTTCAATAATCCAAAAAAACCCAACAGAGAGAGACGTAACAGATGAACCAATCCCTGAAACTTTCGCTCAAGCGCGGGTTTTTCGCCTCGGTGCTGGCTATGGCGGCGGGCGGTGCGCTGGCCGAAACGACCGTGACGGCGGTGATGCATTCCGACCTGCGCGTGCTGGACCCGATCATCACCACCGCCCATATCACCCGCGACCACGGATACATGATCTATGATGTGCTGATCGCCGAGGACGAGAATGCCAAGATCAAGCCGCAGATGGCCGAGTTCACCGCGTCTGATGACGGCCTGACCTATACCTTTACGCTGCGCGACGGGCTGATGTTCCATGACGGCACGCCCGTCACCGCCGAAGACGTGGTGGCGTCGCTGAAACGCTGGGGCGCACGCGATTCCGGCGGCCAGATGATCATGGACGTGACGGCGGGGATCGAGGCCAAGGACGACAAGACGGTCGTCTGGACGCTGTGCGCGCCCTTTGGCCCCTTCCTTGAAACGGTCGGCAAACAATCCGCCGTGCCGCCCTTTATCATGCCCAAGCGCATCGCGGACACGCCCGCCGACACCGCGATTTCCGAGCATATCGGCTCGGGTCCGTTCAAGTTCGTGCCTGCCGAATTCCAGCCGGGCGTTGGCGTCACTTACGAGAAATTCGCGGAATATGTGCCACGGTCCGAACCTTCCTCGGCCTATGCGGGGGGCAAGGTCGTGAATGTGGACAAGGTGCGCTGGGTCACCATGTCCGACAGCCAGACGGCGGTGAACGCGCTGCAATCGGGTGATATCGACATCATCGAATCGATGCCGGTGGACCTGATCCCGCTGCTGGAGGGTGACGATACCGTCACCGTCGAACAGCGCGCCTCGACCGGGTTCCAGACGATGGGCCGGATGAATTTCAAGCACCCGCCCTTTGACAATCCCAAGATCCGGCAGGCGGCAATCATGGCGATGTCGCAAGAACCTGTGCTGGCCGCACTGACCGGCAGCCCGGAATATTACAAGACCTGCGGCGCGATATTCGGCTGCGGCACACGTCTGGAAAGCGCCGCCGGGACCGAGACGCTGACCGCCGCCGGCAATCCCGAGGGGGCCAAGGCTCTGCTTCAGGAAGCAGGCTATGACAATACGCCGGTCGTGCTGATGCAGCCCACCGACGGGCCCACGCTCAAGGCGCAGCCAGTGGTGGCGGCGCAGCAATTGCGGGCGGCGGGCTTCAACGTCGATATGCAGCCGATGGACTGGCAGACGCTTGTGACCCGCCGCGCCTCGATGGATGCACCGCAGGCCGGAGGGTGGAACATCTTTTTCACCAACTGGCAGATTTCGGAGATCGCGAACCCCATCGGCAACGTCATGGTGAACGGTCGCGGCGATCAGGCATGGTTCGGCTGGCCCGACGATCCCACCATCGAAGACCTGCGCAAGGAGTTCATCGACGCCTCGACCCCCGAGGCACAAAAGGCCGCAGCCGACAAGATCCAGGCCCATGCGCTGGAATTCGGCACCTATATCCCCTTGGGCGAATACAACTTTCCGCAGGCACGTCGCGTCGTGGTGACAGATATGCCGCCCACGCCGATCCCGGTTTTCTGGGGCATCAAGAAGGCCGAGGAATAAGCATCCCGCATCGCCCGGCGCCCATCTGCGCGCCGGGCCAGCCCTTGGCCGCGAACCAGCGGAGGAACCATGCTGAGCTATACCATCAAGCGGGTGCTGTCGGTCGTGCCGATTCTGCTGCTCGTGTCCGTCTTCGTCTTTCTGCTGCTGCGCCTGACGCCGGGCGATCCCGCCGCGATCATCGCGGGCGATCAGGCCACGCCCGAACAGTTGGAACGCATCCGCGAAGCGATGGGCCTGAACCAGCCCATCCTGACACAATACCTGTCCTGGGTCGGCGGCATCATGCGCGGCGATTTTGGCACATCCTTGATCTCGAACGTGCCGGTGCTGGATCTGGTGTCGCAGCGCGTCATGCCTTCGGTGTCGCTGGCGGTGCTGACCATGCTGATCACGGTGCTGCTGGCGATCCCGATGGGGGTCATTGCCGCATGGAAGCACCGCACCTGGGCGGATTATCTGGTCATGTCCTTTTCAGTGCTGGGCTTTTCGGTTCCGGTGTTTCTGGTCGGCTATGTGCTGCTGCTGATCTTTTCGGTCAAACTGGGCTGGTTCCCGCCGCAGGGCTATCGCCCGCTATCGGGTGGGCTGATGCCGTTTCTTGACCGCGCCATTCTGCCTGCGCTGACGCTGGCCTCGATCTATATCGCGCTGATCGCCCGGATGACGCGCGCCGCCATGCTGGACGTGCTGAACGAAGATTACATCCGCACCGCCCGCGCCAAGGGGGTCGGTGAACGTCGCCTGCTGTTCGTCCACGCGCTGAAGAACGCCGCCGTGCCCATCGCCACGATCATCGGCGCGGGCTTTGCCCTGCTGATTTCCGGCGTGGTGGTGACTGAAACGATCTTCAACATTCCCGGCATCGGGCGGCTGACCGTCGATGCCGTGCTGGCACGCGACTATCCGGTCATTCAGGCGCTGATCCTGCTGACCGCCGGGCTTTACGTCTTTGTGAACCTGCTGATCGACCTGTCCTATCCGCTGTTCGACCCAAGGATCCGCTACTGATGGCCATGGAACCCAACCTGACTCAGAAGCCGCTGTCCTTGCGCCTTCTGTCGCTTGTCTCGCCCACCCAGACCGGCATCGCGCCGTTCATCGCAGCCTTCATGCTGCTGGCCGTGATCGGCCTGACCGTCTTTTCGCCCTGGATCGCCACGCATGATCCGCTGGCGATGGACCCGCTGATGCGGCTGAAGCCGCCATCCGACGAATACCTGCTGGGGACCGACGGCTTTGGCCGCGACCTGTTTTCACGCATGATCCTTGGCGGGCGCATCTCGTTGCTGATCGGCTGCGCAGCGGCGGTGACGGCGTTGGGGCTGGGCGTGCTGATCGGGCTGGTCGCGGGCTATTTCCGCATCGCGGATGCCATCATCATGCGGATGATGGATGCACTGATGGCCATGCCTTCGATCCTGATCGCGATTGCGCTGGTGGCGCTGAACGGCCCGTCCATCGGATCGGTCATCGCGGCGATCACCATTCCCGAGGTGCCGCGCGTCGTGCGCCTTGTCCGCTCGGTCGTGCTGACCGCCCGAGAAGAACCCTATGTCGAGGCGGCGGTCGCGCTGGGTTCCTCGACCCCGAAAATCCTGTTCCAGCATCTGCTGCCCAATACCATGGCACCGATGATCGTTCAGGGCACCTATATCGTCGCATCCGCAATCCTGACCGAGGCGCTGCTGTCGTTTCTTGGAGCGGGCATCAGCACGGAAATCCCCACATGGGGCAATATCATGGCCGAGGGGCGGCAGTATTTCCGCATCAATCCCGGCATCATCCTGTGGCCCGGCCTGCTGCTGACGATCTGCGTGCTGTCCATCAACCTGATCGGGGACGCCGCCCGCGACGCGCTGGACCCCCGCATGAAGAAACGCGAGGGCTGACCCATGCTGCGCAACCGTGACCTGACCGACGCGCCAGAAGTGCTGCGCATCCGCGACCTTGTGGTCGAACTGACCGGCAACACGACCGCGCCGCCGGTGCTGAAAGGCATCAGCTTTGACATCCGCCGGGGCGAGACCGTGTGCCTTGTCGGTGAAAGCGGCTCGGGCAAATCCGTGACATCGCTGGCGACGATGGGGCTTTTGCCCAAGGGCGCGCTCAGTGTCCGCTCGGGTCAGATTTTGCTGGACGGGCAAGACCTGCTGGCCTGTTCGGCCCGGCAGATGAAGCAGAAACGCGCCAAGAACCTTGCGATGATCTTTCAGGAGCCGATGACCGCCCTGAACCCGGTGATGAAGGTCGGCGCCCAGATCGTCGAGGTTCTGGACCTGCACACCGATCTTTCGGCGTCCGAAAAGCGGGCCAAGGTCATCGACATCATGGAACAGGTGCATCTGCCCGATGTGGCGCGAATCTTTGACAGCTATCCCCACCAGCTTTCGGGCGGGCAGCGCCAGCGTATCATGATCGCCATGGCGCTGATCCTTGAACCCGCGCTGCTGATCGCGGACGAACCCACGACGGCGCTGGATGTGACGACGCAAAAGCAGATCCTCGCGCTTATCGCGGAACTGCAGGCACGGCACGGCACGGCGGTCCTGTTCATCACGCATGACATGGGCGTCGTGGCCGAGATCGCGGACCGGGTCTGCGTCATGCGCCACGGCGAGATTCTGGAGACCGGCCCGATCCGGCAGGTGCTGGAGGCCCCGCATCATGGCTATACGCAGGCGCTTTTGGGCGCGGTCCCCAGCCTTGTGCCGCGTGCCGCGCGGGTGCTGGCGGAAAAGCCGCCAATCCTGATCGCGAAAGCCTTGGGCAAGACCTATCGCAGCGGGTCGGTCTTTGGGAAAAAGACGGAAATCCGCGCCTCGCATGACGTGAATTTCGACCTCTCGCCCGGTCGGACGCTGGGGATCGTGGGCGAAAGCGGATCGGGCAAGACCACGGTTGCCCGGTCGATCATGCGGCTGATCGAACCCACGGCGGGGCAGATCCTGCTGGACGGCGATGACATCGCGCATCTTTCCACCGCCGCCATGAAGCCACAGCGGCGCAAGTTGCAGGTGGTGTTCCAGGATCCGTTCCGGTCACTGAACCCCCGCTGGACGATTGCGCGGTCGCTGACCGAAGGGCCGCTGAACTATGGCGTCCCCTATGACAAGGCGATTGCCGAAGCCAAGCGCCTGCTGCGCATCGTGTCGCTGCCGGAAGACGCGCTGAAACGCTATCCGCACCAGTTTTCCGGCGGCCAGCGCCAGCGCATCGCCATCGCCCGCGCCGTCATGCTGGAACCCGAGGTGCTGGTCGCCGATGAGGCGGTCTCGGCGCTTGATGTCTCGGTTCAGGCGCAGGTGCTGGACCTGCTGGCCGAATTGCAGCGTCAGACGGGCATCGCCATCATCTTCATCACCCATGACCTGCGTGTCGCGGCCCAGATCTGCGACGAGGTGCTGGTGATGAAGCGCGGCGAAGTCGTCGAACAAGGTCCGGCAGCGCAGGTTCTGCACGACCCGCAACATGACTACACCCGTGCGCTGATCCACGCAGCGCCCGGACGTTTCTGGGATTTCGCGGCCCGCACGCCGCTGAGCGCATAGGAGGAAAGACATGCCCGTCATTCAATATATTCAGGACAATGCGCCGAAGATGCGCGAAATTTTCGAGGATCTGCACGCCAATCCCGAGATCGGCTTTCAGGAAAACCGCACCTCGGGCATAGTCGAAAGATGCCTGCGCGACTGGGGCTTCGACGAGGTGCATCCGGGCATCGCCGCAACCGGCGTCGTGGGCATCCTGCGCGGCAAGGGTCAGGGCAACCGCCGCATCGGGTTGCGCGCGGATATGGATGCGCTGCCGATCCAGGAAATCACCGGCCTGCCCTATGCCTCGACAAACGCTGACACGATGCACGCCTGCGGACATGACGGCCACACCACGATGCTGCTGGGCGCGGCGCAATATCTGGCGGCGACGCGGGATTTCGACGGCACGGCGGTCTTTATCTTCCAACCCGCCGAAGAAGGTCTGGGCGGCGCGCGCCGCATGATCGCCGAAGGGCTGTTCGAGAAATTTCCCGTGGACGAGGTTTACGGGATGCACAACCAGCCGCTGTCGGAAACCGGCCTTGCCCGCATCCGCAAGGGTCCGATGATGGCCGGGGCATCGTTTTTCGACATCACCATCCGCGGCCGGGGCAGCCATGCCGCCGCACCGCATCAGTCGCGCGATGCGCTGGTGATCGGGGCTGAACTGGTCGGGCTGCTTCAGACGGTCGTGTCGCGCAATGTCGATCCGGTCAAACCATGCGTGCTGTCCTGCACGCAGTTCCATACCGGATCGGCCTATAACATCGTGCCGGAAACGGCGACAATCACCGGCACCGTGCGCTATTTCGATCAGGCGGTGATGGATCTTGTCGCCACGCGGATGCGCGAAGTTTGCGACGGTCTGGCGCTGGCGCATGGCATCGCGATTGATCTGGACCTGCGCAATGTCTTCGACGTGCTGGTCAATGAACCGGAACTGTCCGACGCCTATGTCGCGGCGGCGGCGGATGTGCTGGGGGCCGACAACGTCTCGGATCAGGGCCCGCTGGTGATGGGGTCCGAAGATTTCGCCGACATGTCCGCGAAAATCCCCGGCGCCTATATCAACGTCATGCATGGCGGACAGGCAGCGCTGCACAACCCCGCCTTTGTCTTGGACCCGGCGACCCTGCCCATCGGGTCATCCATCTATGCCCGGATTATCGAACGCCGCATGCCGATGAAGGACGCCGCCTGATGTCGTTTCTGGAACTGCCCTTTGATCTTGAAGACATGATCCAGCGCCTGCAGCCATGGATCGAAACCGAAAGCCCCACCTTCGACCCCGCGGCCGTCGCGCGCATGGTCGATGTCGTGGCCTATGACGCCGCCGCAGCGGGCGCCAGCCTTGAGGTGATCCCCGGACGTCTGGGCTGCGGCCCATCGTTGCGGGTGCGGTTCCCGCATCCCGATCAGGGCAAGCCGGGCATCCTCGTTTCGGGGCATCTGGACACCGTGCATCCGGTCGGCACGCTGGGCCAGAACCCGTGGCGGCGCGACGGCGGCAAACTTTACGGCCCCGGCATTCAGGACATGAAGGGCGGCAATTTCGTCGCGCTGGAAGCGATGCGCCAGATCATGCGGGCGGGGCTGAATACGCCCTTGCCCGTGACCTTCCTGCTGACCCCGGACGAAGAAATCGGCACCCCCGCAACCCGCGACCTGATTGAACAGGAAGCGCGGCTGAACAAATATGTCGTCGTGCCCGAACCCGCCCGCCCAGATGGCGGCTGCGTCATCGGGCGCTATGCCATCGCTCGCTTCAATCTGGAAACGCGGGGCGTGCCGTCCCATGCCGGGTGGGCGCTGAAAGACGGTCGTTCGGCCATTGCGATGATGGCGCGCAAGATCCCGCAGATCGAGGCGATGACGACCGAAGACTGCACATTCTCGGTCGGGGTGATCCATGCGGGGCAATGGGTCAACTGCGTCTCCTCGTCCTGCTTTGCCGAAGTGTTGTCGATGGCAAAGACGGATGCGGATCTTGAACGCGGCGTTCTTGCCATGCTGGAGCTGTCCGAGACGGTGGATCAGGTCGAACTGATCGTGACGCGCGGCGTGACCCGCCCGGTCTGGAACCCCGGCCAGCCGCAGGACATGGCGCTTTACGACCGGGCGGCGGATATTGCCAGGCGCATCGGCTTCGATATGGGGCAACAACCCTCGGGCGGGGGGTCGGACGGGAATTTCACGGGCGCAATGGGGATACCGACCATCGATTCCACCGGCGTACGCGGCGCGGGTCTGCATACGCTGAACGAACATATCCACGAAGACAGCCTTGTGGAACGCGCCCGGCTTCATGCGGGCATGTTCATGGAGTTTGCCTGAATGGTGACGCATCGGCTGCCGGGGCTTCACGCTCCGGTCAGCATCCGCATCGATCCGTGGGGCATCGCGCATATCCGGGCGGAAAATCGCGACGATCTGTTCTTTGCCCAAGGCTGGAATGCCGCGCGCGACAGGCTTTGGCAGATCGATCTTGCCCGCAAGCGCGGGCTTGGCCTGCTGGCAGGCGATTTCGGCCCCGGCTATCTGGAACAGGACCGCGCCGCACGTCTGCTGCTTTACCGCGGTGACATGGCGGCGGAATGGGCGGCCTATGCCCCCGACGCACGCGAAATCTGCACCGCCTTCGCGCAGGGCATTAACGCCTATGTCAGCGGCGTTCTGGCGGGCGAACTGCCGCTGCCCCCGGAATTCGCGCTGCTGGACACCCAACCCGCGCATTGGCACCCCGAAGACGTGGTGCGCATCCGCAGCCATTCGCTGACCCGCAACGCGACATCAGAACTGTTGCGCGCGCGGGTGATTGCGCTGATGGGGGAACGCGGCGCCAGCCTTGATCTGCTGCGCCGCAATCTGGAGCCGGCCACGGCCCCGACCCGGACCGATCTGGACCTGTCCGCCCTGCCCCAGGATGTGCTGCGCGATTTCCTGCTGGGGGTCAGTCCGGTCAGCTTTTCGCCGGAACGGCTGGCGGCCACGCTGGATTGCGCTGGCGAATGGGTGCGCCCCACCCCCTTGGGCGAAATCGACCGCATTGCGCAGACCGAAGGGTCGAACAACTGGGTCGTGTCGGGGGCGCGGACCGCATCGGGGCGACCGATCCTGTGTCTGGACCCGCATCGCACGCATGTCCTGCCCTCGATCCGCTACATGGTGCATCTGGCCATGCCCGGTCTGGACGTGATCGGCGCGGGCGAACCGACCATGCCCGGCATCGCCATGGGTCATAACGGCACGGCGGCATTCGGATTGACGATCTATGCCGACGATCAGGAAGACATCTTCTGCTACGACACCCATCCCGACGACCCGGACCTGTATCGCTATGGCGACGGCTGGCAGCGGATGGAGGTCTGTCGCGAAACCATTCCCCTGCGCGGTCATCCCGATCAGGTGGTGACGCTGCGCTTTACCCGCCACGGCCCGGTCATGCATCGCGACGGAAACCGGGCCTTTGCGCTTTCCACGGTCTGGAGCCGTCCGGGGACCGCACCCTATATGGCCAGCCTGTCTGTCATGCGCGCCACCGATCCCGACAGCTATCTGGCGGCGCTGCGGGGCTGGGGGTGTCCCTCGGTCAACCATGTCTATGGCGATGTGCGGGGCAATATCGTCTGGAAACCATCCGGCGCTGCCCCGGTCCGGCAGGGCTGGGACGGGCTGCTGCCCGTGCCGGGCGATGGGCGGTTCGAATGGCACGGCCTGCGCGACCCGGCGCAAACCCCGGTCGAGATCAACCCAAAGCGCGGCTTTATCGCCACCGCCAATGCGATGAATCTGCCCCAAGGCTGGGACGGACCGCTGCCCGGCCATGAATGGCTGGATGCCAGCCGCCATGATGTCCTGAATGCGGCTCTGGCTGAAAACGACCGTGTGACGCTGGCCGATTGCGCCGCGATGCAGCTTTCGACCCATTCGGACATCGCGCGCCGTCTGGCAGACTGGCTGCGTCCGCTGGCCCTGCCGCAGGTGCGGGCGCTGTTGGCCGGGTTCAATGGCGATCTGGCACCCGGCAGCGCCGCTGCCGCCTTTGTAGAAATCCTGCTGTCGCGCCACCTTGGCCCGGCGATCCTCGCGACCGAGGGGGCCGAAAACCTCGCCGTGTTGCTGGCCCCTTGGGACCATGCCAGCCTGATTGCGTGGGTCGAGGCGCGGGATACCATGCCCCCAGCCATCGCCACCGCCGTGGACGCCGCATGGCGGGACTGCACCGCCATGATGGGCGATCCGCAGGACTGGGCTTGGGGCAAAATCCACCAGCTTCAGCTGACCCATCCGCTGCATCGGCTGACCAGCGATTGGAACATGCCGCCGCTGGCGCGCGGAGGCTCGTCCTCATCGCCGAACTTTGCGGGCTATCGGTCGGCGGATCTGCAGGTGAATATGGGTCCGTCGGTGCGGATGCTGATCGACATCGGTGCTTGGGATGACAGCGTGTTCATCAACACCCCCGGCCAGTCCGGCATTCCCGGCGCGGCCCATTACGCCGACCTGCAAGCCGATTGGGCGGCGGGGCATTATCATCCGCTGCTGTATTCTCAGGATCGCATCCGGGCCACGGCATTGCGGCACATCACTCTGTCCCCCGTGGCATAAGACCGCACTGCCCAATATCGCGGCAGTTATCGCCAGGACGACACGGACAGCGGCGCTTGGATATTGCGCCCTGACCCTTGGCATGAGAACGGAAAGGTCAGCACAGGTTGGCCATGATCAAGAAACTTCTCATCGTTGTCGTCGAACCCGACCCCGATCGGGCGCAGCCCATTGCAGACGGGCTGCGCGAGGCGGGGGATCACGATATCCGCATCATCGCCGAACAATCCGGCCTTGCGCGGCAGGTGGCCGAATTGCGGCCCGACATCGTGCTGATCGACATCGCCAACCCCTCGCGCGATGTGCTTGAGGAACTGGCGCTGGCCGCCGGTCCCAGCGAACGGCCGGTGGCGATGTTCGTGGACCGCTCGGACGAACAGATGACGCGGGCGGCGATCGAGGCCGGGATTTCGGCCTATGTCGTGGACGGGTTGCGCCCCGAACGCATCAAGCCGATCCTTGATGCCGCCATCGCGCGGTTCCACATCTTCCAGCAGATGCGCGCCGAACTGGCCGCCACCCGTGCCGCACTGGAGGAGCGCAAGATCATCGACCGCGCCAAAGCCGTGCTGATGAAAGCGCGCGGCATTGATGAGGAAGCGGCCTATGCGATCCTGCGCAAGGCAGCGATGGATCAGGGCAAGCGCATGGCCGAAATCGCGCAGCAACTGGTCATGGCAGCGGGGCTGTTGGGCAGATGACGCGGCTGCGGCTTGGTTACGTTCCCCTGATCGACGCGGCCCCGCTGATCATCGCGCATGAACTGGGCTTTGCGGCCGAAGAAGGTCTGCAGCTTGACCTGATCCGGCTGGGCGCTTGGGCGCAAAGCCGCGACATGCTGGGCGCGGGCCTGATCGACGCGGCGCATATGCTGGTGCCGATGCCAGTGGCGCAGGCGATGGGGCTTGGCCCCGCCTTGCCCCCGGTCGATCTGGTCATGTTCCTGTCCCATGGCGGTCAGGCCGTGGCGATCGACCGCCGGATCGAGGCGCGGCTGCGCGATCAAGGCTATCCTTTCGATTTCGCCGATGCCCGCGCGGCGGGTCAGGCGCTGCGCCGCGCCGTGGAGGGTCCGCTGCGCATCGGCGTGCCATTCATCTTTTCCACCCAATCCGACCTGATGAGCCATTGGCTTTTGCTCAGCGGTTTTGCCCCGGACGACATCCGGTTGGTCACCGTGCCACCGCCGATGATGGCCGACAGCATGGCCTCGGGCGAGGTGGATATGTTCTGCGTGGGCGAGCCATGGGCATCGTTCGCGGTCGAACGCGGGATTGCCGCGTTGCTGTTGCCCGGCGTCTCGATCTGGGCCGCGCCGCCGGAAAAGGGGCTGGTGCTGCGCCGCGACCTGATTCAGTCGCGCCCCGAACAGACCGGCGCGCTGATGCGGGCGGTGTGGCGCGCCGGGCGCTGGCTGGACGATCCCGACCATCGCGGCACGGCTGCCGAAATCCTGTCGCGCGGCGATTATCTGAACCTGCCGCCGGAGCTTGCCTCGCGCGGGTTGGGCGGGCGGCTGATCGTGCTGCCCAGCGGCGAGCTGCGCGAATGCCCGCGCTTCATCGCCTTCAACGCGGGTGCGGCCAGCTTTCCGTGGCGCAGCATCGCGGCTCTGATGGCCAGCCGGATCGCCGCAAGGCATGGCCTTGCGCCCGAGCCTGCGATGACGCGGGCCATGGCGCATTTCCGCACCGATCTTTACCGCGAACATCTGCGTCCGGCGGGCGCGGCCCTGCCCGGCGCATCGTCGCGGATCGAGGGCGCGCTGCGCGAGGACCGTATGGTCGCGGCCGAAAAGGGCCAGATGATTCTGCGTGCGGATGGTTTCTTCGACGGCTTCACGTTCGAGCCGCCAATCGGCACTTCGTCACAAAACTGACCAATCCGTAAGCAGTGCGCCGCACCACCGCATGATTTTCGCGCTTGGCGGGCAATGGCACGGCAATCCCCGGTGCAAACGCTTGCGGTGCCGTCCCCTGTGCGGTGATGGTGGGTCATGGCCCGACGCAATGGCGCGTCACCGGCCCGCTCGCAATGATGCGGCATCTCCCTGAAAGCGCAGCGCTTGCTGTTGTCCCGCATGGGGACGGATGCCTGCTGCCCGCGCTTTCCGAAAGCCACTGCACCCCAGTTTCGCCATCGGAGCATCCATGTCCGCCGCATCACCCGCCGCCAGCCGTGCGCTTGGCCTGTCAACCTTTTCGTTCACCATCTGCTTTGCCGTCTGGACGATCTTTTCGATCATCGGCATCCAGATCAAACAACAGCTTTCCCTGACCGAAACCCAGTTCGGGCTGCTGGTCGGGATGCCCGTCCTGACCGGATCGCTGGTCCGGCTGGCGCTTGGCGTAATGACCGACCGGCTGGGCGGGCGCATCGTCTATACGCTGACGATGCTTGCCGCAGCCCTTGCGACCTTCCTGCTAAGCTGGGCCACGACCTATCCGCAGATGCTGCTGGCGGCGCTTGGCGTCGGACTTGCGGGCGGGTCGTTCGCGGTGGGCGTCGCCTATGTCTCGCGCTTTTTCGACGGGTCGCGTCAGGGAACGGCACTTGGCATCTTTGGCGTCGGCAATGTCGGCGCGGCGGTGACCAAGTTCGTCGCGCCCTTCGTCATGCTGGCTTACGGCTGGCAGATGACGGCGCAGGTCTGGGCGGGCGCGCTTGCACTGACGGCGGTGCTGTTCTGGATCTTCAGCAAGGATGACCCGGTGACCGTCCAGCGTCGCGGGACCAAGGCGCCGCTGCGCAGCTTGCGTGCCGAATTCACGCCCCTGCGCGAGGTGCGGGTCTGGCGCTTCTCGGCCTATTACTTCTTCAGCTTCGGGGCGTTCGTCGCGCTGGCGCTGTGGCTGCCGCATTATTTGATCGGGGTCTATGGCTTTGACGTCAAGGTCGCGGGTATGGTCGGTGCGGCCTACTCTATCCCCGCATCGGTCTTTCGCGCTTATGGCGGCGTGCTGTCGGACCGGATCGGTGCGCGGCGGGTGATGTATGCGACATTCGCCGTGTCGCTGCTGGCCACGGCGATCCTGTCGGTTCCGGCCCATGTGCCTGTCGCGGTGTTTCTGGCCGTCATCTTCACGCTGGGCTTTTTCATGAGCCTGGGCAAAGCCGCCGTCTACAAGCACATCCCCAGCTATTATCCCGGCAATGTGGGCGCAGTGGGCGGTCTGGTCGGCATGATCGGCGGGCTTGGCGGTTTCATTCTGCCATTGCTGTTCGGCTGGCTGAAGGATGAGACCGGGCTGTGGTCCAGCTGCTTTGCCGTCCTGTTCGTGCTGGTCGCCGCATGCCTTGTCTGGATGCACCTGTCGATCCGGCGCGCGCCTCCTTCCTCCAGCCTGATTGCTGCGGAGTGATTTCCATGAAAAAGAAACTTGTCGTCATCGGTGCTGGCATGGCCTCGGGCCGGATGCTGGAACAGATATTCGAGACAGCGCCAGACGCCTATGACGTGACGCTGTTCAATGCCGAGCCGCGCGGGAACTATAACCGCCTGATGCTGTCTCCGGTTCTGTCGGGCGAAAAGACCTATGATCAGATCGTGACGCATGACGCGGACTGGTATGCGGCGCATGGCGTGGATTGCCGTTTCGGCCAGTCGGTCGTCAGGATCGACCGCGACCGCCGCGTCGTGCATTCGAACCAGTCCAGCGCGGAATATGACGCGCTGGTCATCGCGACCGGATCGGCCCCGTTCATCATCCCGGTTCCGGGCAAGGATCTGCCCGGCGTCGTCGCTTATCGCGATCTGGAAGATACGCAGGCCATGATGGACACGGCGGGCAAGGATGCCGTGGTGATCGGCGGCGGGCTGCTGGGCCTTGAGGCGGCGGCGGGCATGGCCGCAAGGGGTGCCCGCGTCACCGTCATCCATCTGATGGGCCATCTGATGGAACGTCAGCTTGACCCCGCTGCGGGCTATCTGCTGCAAAAGGATCTGGAAAAGCGCGGCATCAAGGTCCATTGCAAGGGCGCGACCAAGGCCATCCTTGGCAGCGACCGGGCCGAGGCCGTGCTGCTTGAGGACGGCACCGTCTATCCCGCCGATCTGGTCTGCATGGCCGTGGGCATCCGCCCCGAAACCCGCCTTGCCAATGACGCCCATCTGGAGGTCGAGCGCGGCATCGTCGTCGATGACGCCATGCGCACCAGCGACCCGCATGTCTTCGCGCTTGGCGAATGCGTCGAACATCGCGGCCAGCTTTTCGGCCTTGTTGCGCCGCTTTACGATCAGGCCAAGGTGCTGGCGAAAACGCTGCTGGATCAGGTCGCCGAATTCAGCCCCGTGCAGACCGCGACCAAGCTGAAGGTGACCGGTTGCGACCTGTTCAGCGCGGGCGATTTCGCCGATGGCGATGGCCGCGAGGACATCGTGTTCCGCGATCCCGGTCGCGGCATCTACAAGCGTCTGGTGCTGCAGGATAACCGTATCATCGGCGTCGTCATGTATGGTGATACTGCGGATGGCAGTTGGTTCTATGGCCTGCTGAAGGACGGCACCGACATCGAGGCCATGCGCGAGACGCTGATCTTTGGCCCTGCCTTCCAAGGGGGTGCCAGCCTGGACCCTATGGCGGCCGTTGCAGCATTGCCGCCTGAGGCAGAGATTTGCGGCTGCAACGGCGTCTCCAAGGGCTCGATCATGGATGCCGTCGCGGGCGGGGCCTGCACGCTGGACCAGATGCGTGCCTGCACCAAGGCAAGCGCGTCCTGCGGCACCTGCACGGGTCTGGTTCAGCAAGTGATGGCCTTTGCCCTTGGGGGCGAGGTCGTGGACGCTCCTGCGGGCATGTGCAAATGCACCGATCACACGCATGAGGATGTGCGGCGGCTGATCCGCGCGATGGGCCTGAAGTCTATCCCGGCGGTCATGCAGGAACTGGGCTGGAAATCGGTCGGCGGCTGCCATTCCTGCCGTCCGGCGCTGAATTATTACCTGCTGGCCGAATACCCGCTGGAATACAGCGACGATCGCCAGTCGCGTTTCGTGAACGAACGCAATCACGCCAATATCCAGAAGGACGGCACCTATTCCGTTGTGCCGCGCATGTGGGGCGGGGTCACCACCCCGGCAGAACTGCGCGCGATTGCCGACGCCGCCGAGAAATACGACGTGCCGATGGTCAAGGTCACCGGCGGTCAGCGCATCGACCTGCTGGGCGTGCGCAAGGAAGACCTGCCGCATATGTGGTCGGATCTGAACGCGGCGGGTCTGGTCTCTGGACATGCGTATTCAAAGGGTCTGCGCACGGTGAAAACCTGCGTGGGCAAGGAATTCTGCCGCGTCGGCACGCAGGACAGCACAGGGCTTGGCATCAAGCTGGAAAAGCTGATGTGGGGGTCATGGACGCCGCACAAGCTGAAACTGGGCGTTTCAGGCTGCCCCCGGAACTGCGCCGAGGCGACCTGCAAGGATATCGGCATCGTCTGCGTGGACAGCGGCTACAACATCTCGATCGGCGGCGCGGCGGGGATGGAGGTCAAGGAGACCGAACATCTGGCCGCTACCCCGTCCGAGGATGAGGCGATCCAGATCGTTCTGGCCGTGACCCAGCTTTACCGCGAACATGGCAAATATCTGGATCGCATCTGGAAATGGATGGCCAAGGTCGGTCTTGACTGGATCAAGTCGCAGGTCGTCGATGACCTTGACAACCGCGCGGCGCTGGTCGCCCGGTTCGAAATCAGCCAGTCCGTCTATCGCCGTGATCCTTGGGCCGATCTTTCGACCCCCGCCGAGACGCCCAAATGGGCACCCCTTGCCGATCTGACGCTGGAGGCTGCGGAATGACCGTCTTTGTCGATATCGGCGCATTGGCCGACATCCCTGCGCAAGGCGCGCGGCTGGTAAAGACCGCGCAGGGCTGCATCGCGGTGTTCCGCACCGCAGATGACCGGGTATTCGCGCTGGACGACCGCTGCCCCCACAAAGGCGGGCCGCTGTCCGAAGGGATCGTGCACGGCACCTCGGTCACCTGCCCGCTGCACAACTGGGTGTTCGACATGAACACTGGCGCAGCGCAGGGCGCGGATGACGGCGCGGTCCGCACCTATGACATCCGCGTCCAGCAGGGCCGCATTCTGATCGATGCCAGCCTGATCCGCGCCAATCGCGCCGCCTGAATAACGGAGAGTCCAATGAACAAGATGACGACAGCGGAATTCGACCGTGACGACCTGACCGCCATGATCCTGCGCGCCAAGAAACGCGCAGGGCTTGGCTGGGCCGCGATTGCGGAACTGATCGGCATGTCGCCCGTCTGGCTGCATTCCGCAGCCACCGGCATGAACGCCTTTCCCGATGACAAGGCCCGCGCTTTCGCCCAGATCCTTGGCCTGCCCGACAGTGCCGTGGACATGCTGACCGCCAGCCCCACCAAGGTCTGGGAACAGGCCGTCCCAACCGATCCCTGCCTTTACCGCCTGTATGAGATCATGGGCGTCTATGGCCCCACCATCAAGGCGCTGATCAACGAGGAATTCGGCAATGGCATCATGTCGGCCATTGATTTCTCGATGCATCTGGAGCGTCAGCCGGACCCAAAGGGCGACCGCGTAAAGCTGACCATGTCCGGCAAATATCTGGCCTATTCCAACTGGTGATCCACCACCTGCCGTCCCGGCCACAAGGGGCGCGGCCCAACAGGAAAGGAATTTGAAATGTCTTACGTCAATCCGGCGGATTTCGCCAAGAAGATGATCGACGCAGGCGAGGCGAAAGTCTTCATGTCCACCAAGGACACTCTGATCCGCGCCTATATGGCGGGCGCGATCCTTGCGTTGGCTGCCGCATTCGCCGTCACGATCACGGTCAATACCGGCAACCCGCTGATCGGTGCGCTGCTGTTCCCCGTGGGCTTTTGTATGCTTTACCTGCTGGGCTTCGACCTGCTGACCGGGGTGTTCACGCTGGTGCCGCTGGCGCTGATCGACAAACGGCGCGGCGTCACCATGCGCGGGCTTTGGCGCAACTGGAGCCTTGTTTTCGTCGGAAATTTCGCGGGCGCGTTCACCGTCGCGATCTTCATGGCGATCATCGTCACCTTCGGCTTTTCGACCGAACCCAATGCCGTGGGCCAGCAGATCGGCCATATCGGCGAAGGCCGCACGGTGGGCTATGCCGCCCATGGTGCCGGGGGGATGCTGACGCTGTTCGTGCGGGCCGTCATGTGCAACTGGATGGTCTCGACCGGCGTCGTTGCGGCGATGATGTCCACCAGCGTTTCAGGCAAGATCATGGCGATGTGGATGCCGATCCTCGTGTTCTTCTACATGGGTTTCGAACATTCCATCGTGAACATGTTCCTGTTCCCCTCGGGCCTGCTGCTGGGCGGCAATTTCACGATCATGGACTACCTGATCTGGAACGAGATCCCGACCGTGATCGGCAATCTGGTCGGCGGCCTGACCTTCGTCGGTGCGATGATCTATGCCACGCATCACCGCACCTCGCCCGAACTATCGCGCGAGGAAGACCCGAAACCCGTCGCCGTCCCGGCCGAGTGATCCGCCATGAACATGCACGCCGCCCCCGCCATACGCACTACCTGCCCTTATTGCGGCGTCGGCTGCGGCGTGCTTGCCACGCCAGACGGTATGGGCGGGCTGGCCATCGCAGGCGACCCCGACCATCCGGCGAACAGGGGGCGGCTTTGCGTCAAAGGCTCGGCCCTTGGTGAAACCCTTGGGCTAAAGGGGCGGCTGCTGACCCCGCGCATCCACGGGCAGGATGCAGGCTGGGATCAGGCGCTGGATCTGGTCGCGCGGCGGTTTTCGCAAACCATCGCCCAGCACGGGCCGGATTCGGTGGCGATGTATGTCTCGGGTCAATTGCTGACCGAAGATTACTACGTCGCGAACAAGCTGATGAAGGGCTTTGTCGGCAGCGCCAATATCGACACGAATTCGCGGCTGTGCATGGCGTCTTCGGTCGCGGGACATCGGCGCGCCTTCGGGACCGATACCGTGCCGGGGCTGTATGAGGATTTCGAACTGGCCGATACGGTGGTTCTGGTCGGCTCGAACCTCGCTTGGTGCCATCCGGTGCTGTATCAACGGCTGGTCGCCGCGCGCGAGACGCGGGGCACCAAGGTGATCGTGATCGACCCGCGTCGCACCGCGACCTGCGACATTGCCGATCTGCATCTGGCCTTGGCCCCCGGCGCGGATGCGGCGCTGTTCAACCTGCTGCTGGCCCATCTGGACCGGCGCGGCCTGATCCGCGATTTCCCTGTGTCGGGCCTGCCTGAAGCGCTTCTCGCTGCCCGCGCCACGTCCCCTGCCGCCACCGGCCTGAGCCATAGCGACCTGCAACGCTTTCTTGAAATGTGGAGCGCATCGGAACGGGTCGTCACGGTCTATTCCCAAGGCATCAACCAATCCGACAGCGGCGCGGACAAGGTGAACGCCATCCTGAACTGCCACCTTGCCACGGGCCGGATCGGACGCCCCGGCATGGGACCGTTCAGCGTCACCGGCCAGCCCAACGCGATGGGCGGGCGCGAGGTGGGCGGGCTGGCCAATATGCTGGCCTGTCATCTGGATATAGAAAACGCCGCACATCGCGCCGCCGTGGCCGATTTCTGGGCCGCACCTCGCATGGCCGACAAGCCCGGCCTGAAAGCCGTCGATATGTTCCGCGCGGTCGAGGCGGGCCGGATCAAGGCGCTGTGGATCGTCTGCACCAACCCCGCCGTTTCCATGCCCGAGGCGGACCGCGTGGCGCGTGCGATCAGGGACTGCGAATTTGTCGTCGTCTCGGACATGATGGCGCAGACCGACACGACGCGGTTGGCGCATGTCTTGCTGCCCGCGACCGGCTGGGGCGAAAAAGACGGGACGGTCACGAATTCCGAACGCCGCATCAGCCGCCAGCGCCGCACAATCCCGCCGGCAGGTCAGGCCCGCGACGACTGGCGCATCATCGCGGATGTGGCGCGGCGCATGGGCTGGGCGGATGCATTTGCATGGCAGACCCCGGCACAGGTCTTTGCGGAACATGCTGCGCTGTCAGGCGTGGCGGGGGAGCTTGGCAGCGATTTCGACATCTCGGACCACGCGGCGGTTTCGACAGATGAATATGATGCCCTGCAGCCATTCCTATGGCCGCAATCCGCGCGTCAGCGGGGCGGGCGTTTCTTTGGCAACGGGCGTTTTCACACACCAGACGGCAAGGCGCGGATGCTGGCGGTGACGCCGCGCACCCCCGCCAAGGTCACGCCTGCGCATCCGTTCCGCCTGAATACGGGCCGCGTCCGCGACCATTGGCACACGATGACCCGCAGCGGCATGTCCCCCCGTCTGTCGCGCCATATCGCCGAGCCGTTCCTGGAAATCCACCCCTCGGACGCGGCGCATCTGGGACTTGCCCCCGCGACGCTGGCGCAGGTGGAAAGCCCGCATGGCCGCGCCGTTCTGCGGGTGTTGGTGACAGACCGCGTGGCCCCCGGACACCCCTTCGCACCAATCCACTGGACGGGGGAAACCGCGCCCTCGGGGCGGGTCGATGCGTTGGTGCCTGCGGCGGTCGATCCGGTGTCGGGCCAGCCCGCGCTGAAATCGGCGGCGGTCGCGATCCGGCCCTATGCAGCGGCGTGGTATGGCTTTGCGGTATCCGCACGTGCGTTCCGGCCCGCTTGCGATTACTGGGCCGTGGCAGCCCTGCCCGGCGGCTATCAGGCAGAGCTTGCGGGAACAGAGTTGCCATCCGATTGGTTGCAGGCCGCAGGTCTCGATCCCTCGGCGGAACCTTTGACGTTACGCGACGACCGGCGCGGATTGCTGCGCATGGCGGTTCTGCGCGAAGGGCGGCTGCGCGCGGCGCTGTTCGTGTCGGACCAGCCGGTCGGGCTGTCGCGCAGCCATGTCGCGGCGGCGCTGGGGGGTGAATGCGGCCCGGACATCCTTGCAGGCCGCGCGGGCGACGACCGCCCCGACGAAGGCGCGCTGGTCTGCGCCTGTCTGGGGATCGGGGTCAACACCATCATGCGCGCCATCGCCACCGGCCGCCTCGTGTCCGTCGAGGAAATCGGCAGGGCGCTTGGCGCCGGTACGAATTGCGGATCGTGCCGCCCCGAGCTTGGGACGCTGCTGGCCCGCGCCACGGCGGGCTAGCGCTGGGGTTCAGAAGTCCAGACCCAGGTCCAGCACACCCGCCGAATGGGTCAGCGCGCCCACCGAGATGTAATCGACCCCCGTCGCCGCCACCTCGGCCACCCGTGCCAGCCGCATGTTCCCCGAGGCTTCGGTGACCAGCCGCCCGGCGACCATTCCCACCGCCTCGCGCAGCGTGGGCGTGTCCATATTGTCCAGCAGCACGACATCCGCGCCGCCTTCCTCCAGCACCTCGGCCAGTTGATCCAGCCGGTCCACCTCGATCTCGACCCGGATCATATGGGATGCCCGCGCCTTGATCGCTTGCAGCACGGGTCGGATGCCGCCCGCTGCTGCGATGTGGTTGTCCTTGACCAGGATCGCGTCGGACAGGCTGAAGCGGTGATTGAAACCGCCGCCATGCAGCACCGCCTGCTTTTCCACCATGCGCAGGCCGGGCGTCGTCTTGCGGGTGCAGGTGATGCGCGTCTGCGTGCCCGCCGCCTCGGCCACGAAAGCTGCGGTCAGCGTGGCGATGCCGCATAGCCGACCGGCAAAGTTCAGCGCCACACGCTCGGCAGACAGGATCGAGGCCGCATCGCCTTCGACTTCGGCCAGCACGTCGCCCTTGACGAAAGGCGCGCCATCCGCGACCTGCACGCGCAAGGCCAGCGCCGGATCGACCAGCCGGAACGCAATCGCGGCAAGTTGCATTCCCGAGGCCACGCCGCCCTCACGTGCCACGATGCGGGCGGTATAACGCGTGCCTGCAGGGATCACCGTTCGCGTGGTCAGATCGCCGTAAGTGCCCAGATCCTCCAGCAGCGCGGCGCGGACCAGCGGCTCAAGGATCATGTCGGGGAATTGGCTCATGCGGTTTCCTTTAGGCTGGCTGACGCCTGCGTCAATGTCATGCGGCTGCGCTGTCCGGTGGGTTCGGTTTGTGGATAGTCGCTGCGGAAATGCGCGCCACGGCTTTCGCGCCGCGCCAATGCGGCGGCGCAGATCAGCGTGGCGGTGGCGGTCATGTTCAGCAGCGCCGGGCAATCGGGCTGCGCCGCCTCGATCGCCGCGATCTCGTGCAGGCAGGCGTTCAGCCCTGCCGCATCGCGCACGACGCCCGCGCCCGCCGTCATGGCGCTGCGCAAACGGGCGACCAGTGCCGGATCGGGTGGCGATGCCTCGGCCAAATGGGGCAGTTGCACCGCCGCCCCGTCGCCCGCAGGAACCGCATCCGCAATCGAGGCAGCGCAGCGCGCGGAATACACCAGCGCCTCCAGCAACCCGTTCGAGGCCAGCCGGTTCGCGCCGTGCAACCCGGTCGAGGCCGCCTCGCCGCAGACCCAAAGCCCCGGCAGGCTGCTGCGCCCGTCCCGGTCGGATGCGACCCCGCCCATGTGATAATGCGCCGCGGCAGCAACCGGGATCTGCGCGCGGGTGGGGTCGATCCCCGCCCTTGCGCAGGCTCCCGCCACAGACGGAAAATCGGACGTGATGCGCGTGCCCAGACAATGGCGCGTGTCCAGTGCGGGACGCAAACCGGCCTGCGATTGCAGATAGACCGCCCGCGCCACCACGTCGCGCGGTGCAAGTTCGGCATCAGGGTGCTGGCCCAGCATGAAGCGCGCGCCCTGGGCATTTACCAGATGCGCGCCTTCACCCCGCAGCGCCTCGGTCGCCAGCGGCGCGGGGTCCAGTCCGACATCCATCGCCGTGGGGTGAAACTGCACGAATTCCGCATCCGCAATCACCGCGCCCGCCCGTGCAGCCATGCCCACCGCCTGACCCGCGACGCGGGCCGGGTTCGTCGTCAGTGCATAAAGCCCACCCGATCCACCCGCCGCAAGCAGAACCGCAGGCGCTTGCAGCAACACCTCGACTGATGCCGGCGCGCGCATCAGCCGCACCCCGACCACACGGCCCGCCCGGATCTCCAGCCCCGAGGCAAGCACCCCTTCCAGCACCTGCACCGAGGGCGTCATCCGCACGGCGGCGATCAGCGCCCGCATGATCTCGGCCCCGGCGCGGTCGCCGCCGACCCGCACAACGCGGGACGCCGAATGCGCCGCCTCACGCGACAGGACATAGCCACCCGCATCGTCGCGGTCGAAGGGCGCCCCCCGCGCGGTCAGGTCAAGAATTTGACCCCGCGCTGCCTGCGTGACCAGCCGCGCCACCTCGGCATCGACCAGCCCCGCGCCCGCGCGCAGCGTGTCGTCTGCATGGGCTTCGGGCGTGTCGGCCGGGTCCATCGCCGCAGCCACGCCGCCCTGCGCCCAAGCCGAGCTTGCGCCCTGCCCCAAGGGATCGGGCGACACGACCAGCACCGGGCGCGGCGCCAGCCGCAGCGCCGCAGACAGTGCCGCAAGCCCCGCGCCCAGAATAACGATCCGTCCCGTCGAAAGGGGCATCATCCCGCCAGTTTCCGCGACAGGTCGATCATGCGCTGCACCGCCCGGCGGGCGGGTTCGGCGACCGCCGGGTCAACCTCGACCGCGCCGGTCATCGAATGCAGCGACCACAGCACCTTTTCCAGCGTGATCTTCTGCATATAGGGGCACATGTTGCACGGGCCCAGAAACTCGACATCCGGGTTCGCGTCCGAAATATTCGACGCCATCGAACATTCCGTGACCAGCATCACCTGTTTGGGCCGCTGCGTTTCTACCCAACCCTGAATATTCGCGGTCGAGCCCGCGTAATCCGCCTCGGCCACGACCTCGGGTGGGCATTCGGGATGGGCGATGATCTTCAGCCCCGGATTCCAGTCGCGGAAATCGCGCAGATCCTGCGCCGTAAACTGTTCATGCACGATGCAGGCCCCGTCCCACCAAACGACGCGCTTTTGCGGCACCTGCTTGGCGACGTTCTGCGCCAACCATTTGTCGGGCGTCATGATGACGGTATCGCTGTCCATCGCCGCCACGATCTGCGCCGCATTGGCCGATGTGCAGCAGATGTCGGATGCGGCCTTCACCTCGGCGGTGGTGTTGACGTAGCTGACTACCGGCGCGCCGGGATACATGGCGCGCATCTGGGCGATGCCCTCGGCGGTGATGCTTTCGGCCAGCGAACAGCCCGCCTCCATATCCGGCATCAGCACGATCTTTTCGGGGCTCAGGATCTTGGACGTTTCCGCCATGAAATGCACGCCGCATTGCACGATCACATCTGCCTGCACCTCGGCGGCCTTGATGGCCAGATGCAGGCTGTCGCCCACCACGTCGGAAATGCCGTGATAGATTTGCGGCGTCATGTAGTTATGCGCCAGAATGACCGCATTACGCTGTTTTTTCAGCGCGATGATTGCGCGGACATAAGGTGCGTGGATCGCCCAATCGACCATCGGCATGACGCGCCCCATCCGGGCATGAATATCCGACATCTCGGCTGCCAGCGTCAGCGAGGGTTCCAGATCGTAATGCGCACGCAACTCGCTGCGAATATCGGTCAGGTCCAGCATGGCTCACTCCTCCGCTACGCCAGAACGAAACCGCCCTGCATTGCAGCAAGGCGGTTTTCATGGATTCGGTGTCATAAAGATGACGCAAGGGCGCAGCAACAAGATTGCGACGAGTGACGCTTTTTAAGGCATATCCTTGCCGAAACGCGCCAGCCCGCGACAGATTGCATTGCACGCAAAAGTCGTTTCGGGGCGCAGAAATGCAAAGGGCGCGGTCATGCCGCGCCCTTGTCGTATCAGGTCTTGCGAGACGAGGTGCTGGGCATCTCGATATTTATCTCAAGGCTGGACAGATCGTCGCTGCGCTCAAGCTTTATATCGACCGCGTCACCGTCGATCTGCATGTGTTTGCGCACCACTTCCAGAATGTCGCGCTGCAGCATCGGCAGGAAATCGGGCGTGTCGCCATTGGCGCGTTCATGCGCCAACAGGATCTGCAACCGCTCCTTGGCGGTCTGGGCCGTCGATGGCTTTTTGGGGCGGAAACTGAAACCGAACATGCTCAGGCCGTCCGTCCCAGCAGCCTCTGGAAGAAGCCGCGTTTCTGTTCCCCTGCATTGACGCGCATTTCGATCTGCTCGCCGATCAGACGACCGACGGCATCGACATAGGCTTTGCCCGCGCCTGAGGTGTCGTCAAGGATCACCGGCTGGCCCTCGTTCGACGCTTTCAGGACCGAGGTGCTTTCCGGGATGATGCCCAAAAGCGGGATCGCCAGAATTTCCAGCACGTCCTGCACGCTCATCATCTCGCCGGCGGCGGAACGCTGGGCGTCAAAGCGGGTCAGCAGAAGCTGCGCCTTGACCGCGCTGCCATCGCCCTTTTCCGCAAGGAAGGTCTTGGAGTTCAACAGCCCCAACACCCGGTCGCTGTCACGGACCGAGGACACTTCGGGGTTCGTAACGACCACGGCCTCATCGGCGTAATACATCGCCAGATGCGCGCCGCGCTCGATCCCGGCCGGGCTGTCGCAGACGATATAGTCGAATTCCTCGCGCAGTTCGTCCAGAACAGCCTTGACGCCTTCCTTGGTCAGCGCATCTTTGTCGCGCGTCTGCGAGGTGGGCAGCACATACAGGTTCTCAAGGCGGCGGTCCTTAATCAGCGCCTGCTTCAGCTTGGCGTCGCCCTGGATGACGTTGATGAAGTCAAAGACCACGCGGCGTTCGCAGCCCATGATCATGTCCAGATTGCGCAGGCCCACATCAAAGTCGATGACGACCGTCTTGTGACCCCGCATGGCGAGACCGGCGCTGATCGCGGCAGAGGAGGTTGTCTTGCCGACGCCGCCCTTGCCAGAGGTGACTACGATAACCTTGCTCACGAAACGCTTCCTTTCGACCGTGGGTTACTTCAGGGATTCAACGCGCAGTTTTTCGCCTTCAAGAAAGGCCTGCACGTTGTCGCGGGGCGTATCTGCCCCCAGATTTTCGCTGGTCAGGTAAAGCCCTGCGATGGCCAGCAATTCGGCATCCAGCGCATGGCAGAAGATGCGCGCCGAGGTATCGCCGTTCACGCCCGCCAAGGCCCGCCCGCGCAGCCGCCCATAGATATGGATATTGCCCGTCGCGATGACTTCGGCCCCCGAGGAGACCGAGCCGACAATGACCAGATCGCCGCGATCGGCAAAGACCGTCTGGCCGGATCGAACCGGCTGCGTGATCAGCTTGGAGGCGGGCGCAGGCGTTTCCTTTTCGGGAATTGCGGCCTGTGCGGCGGCGCCGGGGCGTTCGGTGCGCGTCACGCGGTCTGCCGACACGGCTTTGCCGCTGGGCAGGGCGATCAGCCCGGCAGCCGCGGCGGCGGCGGCCTGATTGCGGTTGCCGCTTTGAATACCAAAGACGGACAGATTACGACCGCGCAGTTCCGCCACCAACCGCTGCATTTCCTGCGTGGTTTCCAGCCCGTGGGCTTGCTCAAGGTCGATGACCAGCGGTGCGTTTTCAAAGAACAGCGGGGTCTGACGCAGCTTGTCGTCCAGCGCATCGAAAAAGCCGTGATCGGCACGACCGGCAAGGTGCAGCGCCACGGCAGTCAGGAAGCGCCCGCGAATCTGTAACGGCTTGACGGTCGCGACTTGCGATGTCGCGGTAGGGTTGAAATCTTGCACGCTTGTTCTGCCCGGCTCCCGCGCGCGCAAGAATCCGTCCCGCACGCCTGTGTTTTTCCGACTCCTTATTATGTCGCGGCGGCTGCGTCCATACGCAATCCCGGCACCGGGCTGTTTCGGCGGAAGCACGCCAGTTGCAAACCAGCAAAAACGCACGGCGCGGCGCGGATCAATCCATGCAAATTGCGCAATTCAAAGGATTGGCAGCTTTGCGAAACAACGGCCTGACGCTGCCGGATCACGTCGCATAAAAACAAAGACGGCCCCGGATCTGCGCCGGGGCCGGTATTTCAGTTCAAGCCAGGATCAATCCATCTGGCTGTCAAGGTTCGGGCCGTCGCCATCGTAATCATGGTGCTCGACATCATCGAAACCGGGGCTGGGAAGGTGCCCCTCCTTCAGCCAGAAATCATATTCGTCGCGGCGGTAATCAAAGATGCTTTTGTCATCGGGCGCGTCGCGCTGGCCGTAGTTATAGATGTATTCGTCCAGATATTCGAACTTCTTGGCACCGTCGCCCATCAGCACGCCCTGCCCGTCCAGATCGGCGAACAGGTTGCGCAGATCCTCTCGGTGGGCGTCCATCCGCTTTGAGTTCTTCTCGTCCTCGATGATCATGAAGGGCAGGAATGCGACCGTGCCCAGCACCGCGCCCACGCCCAGCAGCGGACCTGCCAGCGCCCGGCCGATGGTGCTGCCGACCAGCGCCGCGCCCTGTGCAGCGCCGCCCGCAAGCGTGAAGGTGCCGGCCGCGACCTGCAACGCCCCCGAGGCGATGCCGCCCGGATCGTTGCCGTCTACGCCTTTCTTGATCGCAAGGCCGCCCAGCACGGTATCGGCCACGCCGCCAAAGACGTTCGCACCTGCGTCAAGCACTCGCAGCGTCGCGCCGACACCGCGCGTCAGCGCGTTCGAACCGGCCAGCTTCGGATCTTTGACGTAACCCTCTTTCATGCCCTTTTCGATCTGGTTCGCCTGCTCTTCGGAAATATCCAGACGGTCGCGCAGGGTGGTGTTGCCGTCGATTTCGGCCTTGTCCAGAACCTCGTTGAAGTTCTTGATGAAGGCATCGCCCACCGCATCGGTATATTTCGGGTTCGGCGTCGCCTGATCCGAGCTGAAGATCTGCGGCAGGGTCTTGTCCAGACCGAACATCTTGTTCGCGCCCGAGGTGATGGTCTTGTCGGTGATGTTCGTGCCAAGGTTCACGAAATGCTGACCCGCACCCAGGAAACTGACGAATTCCTTGGCGATCGCCAACCGCTCCTCGGGGGTGTCGGCCAGCGTGCCGCCCTTGCCGGTCAGCTGATAGACGCCCGATGCCAGCGAGATCGCGCCCCCCATCGAACCCAGCATGCCATTGTTGTTCATCTCGGCGATGACGCTCAGCGCGCCGCCGTTGCTTTTTTCGTTCAGCGCCTTGAAGATCGGCTTGTCGTTTGAATTGGCGACCTTTTCCAGATCGGCCTCCGACAATTGGCCGTTCTTGATGAACTTGTCGCCCAGTTCCTGCAACACCTCGTTGAAGGCTTTGGCCTGCTGCTTGTCGCCCAGGAATTCGTTGACGAACTTGTCCATCGTCTCAACGGTGCGGCGTGGGATGTCGATGCCACCCTTTTTCAGCGTGGACATCATCACGGTCATGGCGTCCTTGGTCGCCTGCGCCTGATTTTCGTCGCTGACCTTGGCCGGGTCGCCCATGATGTCGTTCAAATCGACGGTCATGCCGTTCAGCATCGTCGATTGCGCGAACTTCGCGGCCTCGTCCTCATCAAAGGCGGCCAGGTTTTCATAGACGCGACCAATGTCGGCCTCGGCAATGTCTTCCTTTCCGTTCTTCTTGAGGTCGGCGATGTGCTTGACGTAATCCTCGCTGAAGGCCATTTCGCTCAGCTTATCATGCACCTTGTCGGCGTCGGGCAGTTTCTTCAGCGCCTCGTCCTGCGCGGCGCGATAGTCCTTCTGCACCGCTTCCGAGCCCAGCATGTCGGCGATCTTGGTGTCCAGCTTCGCTTCGTCGATGATGGCCGCGACATCCAGATTGTTGACCGGCGTGGTGGACTTGCCGGTCTGGATGTCCAGCCGCATCATGTTCATGCCGTCGTCGACCGCCGTTTTGCCGCGCAAGGCATTGTAAAGCTTGGCACGGTCGTCATCGCCCTTGATCGAGCCGTCGGCGATACCGTCCTTCCACTTGGTCATGGTGTCACGCCATGCCAGCCCAGAAACAGTCAGCTTTTCCTCGCTGCCCTCGACCTTTTCGGTCGTTTCCATGTCCAGCGGGCTGGTTTCGCCCAGTTCTGGCAGTTCCGAGTCCTTGCGGGCGTCGTTGATCTTGCCGTCCTGATCGGTGAAATCGGCATATGAGCCCGACAGGCGATTATACAGGTTCGGGTTCAGATCCTTGGCGACCACCACCTTGCGCACGTCATCGCCGCCGACCGGGATTTCGGCGCGGATCAGGCCGGGGCCGACCTCGTTTTCGGGGCCGATCTTGGCATTCGCGATCTGGTCGTTGCTGTAGACATCATCGACGGTGTTCTTGTAGCCGTCCTTTTCGCTGTCACGGATGCCTTGGCTGGTCTGCGCCAGTTCGCTGGCTTTTTCAAAGCTGTCGGGCGCCAGCTGCTTGTTGACGACGGTATGCTTGCCGTCATTGGTGCGGATCAGCACCGAATCCTTGTATTGCTCGGCGAACTTCACGTCGCGCAGGCCGGGAATGTCGCCGTCGCGCTTCATGATGTCGGCATCATGAATGTCGGCCTGAAGTTCGGCATATTCCTTGTTTTCGCTGGAGCCCTGGAATTCCTTGACGCGGTTCAGATAGTCGTAAAGCTGCGGGTTGGTATCACGCTCAAGCTGGACATATTTCCCGCCTTCGGTGTCGATATATTCCAGCTTCGGATTGCCGGCTTCGTCCTTTTCGCCTTCGATCTCGGAAACCTTGGTCTGCAGCGCATCGGGCCAGACTTCGTTATCGGTGGCCTCGCGGGTGTTTTCTTCCTTGATCTTGTCCAGCCCCGCTTGCTGTTGCATCGGGATGCCGTCGCGCACATCGCGATGGGGCGGGATATTCTGGGGGGCGTTCGGATCGACGGCGGGATTTGCCATTTGGGCCTCTCGGTGGTCTGAATATCGGAGCATCTGCCAAACTGATGGGCAAATATTTCGACTGTGTGACCTTGGGTAAAGTTGCCGATCCGATGCGCAAGTTCTTGCCAATAAAGCGAAATCTTGCCTACGCCGTCCGAAATAGCAATGCACGACACCCCCGCGCCAAGACGACGCAGGGGGCATGGCAATCAGGTTGGGCGGGACTTATTCCGCCTTCAGGAATTTCTCTTGCGGCTGGGAGGGAGAGAAACGCAGCGGTGTCTTGTTCCACAGATCATCCGGGAACGCCTCGGGGCGGATGCGCCCCGTCACGACCCCCAAAAGGAACGGACCGAACGTCAGCCCGTCAAACACCTGCATATTTCCGTATTCGTCATCCACGACCGCGACGGGCCAGTCGTTCGGATCGCCCGGCCCGACCAGCCAGCCCACGTAATCGCCATTGTCGGTGACGGCAAAGCTCATCAGGCTGCCATGCGCGGGATAGACGGGCCAGACCAGCGATGCCGGGTGGTTTTCTTTCAGCGAGGCATAGGCACGCGCCTCTCCGGTCACGCCGCTGGGCAGGGTGATGACCGGATGAAAACCGGCAGCCGGGGTGTAGGGATGCATGAACGGCCCGATCGAGCCCGCACCCCAGCGGTCCAGAAAGGCGCGGTAGTCGGCGGGCAGCTTCACGCCCAGTTCGACCTCGGCGCGTTCCCAGTCGGCGGTCTGGGCGATGGCACCCCGCGCCTCGATTGCGGGCGGCGGCATCAGCTCGGCAAGTTCGTCAATCCACATCTTAGCGTCCATCCCGGTTGATGATCGTCACGGAAATATCCAGACCCTGATCGCCGCGGGCCTGAAGTGCAACCGCAGTCGGCATCGCCTGTCCTTCCTCATAGATCGGGGTGACGCGATAATTCACCGTCTCACCGGCATCGACTGCCTCATAGACCAGCCGCTCGAAATCGCTCATCACCGGGGAGTTGGTGTTTTGCTGGAACAGCGTCACAAGGTTCGCCTCTTCGCTGCCCGATCCGCCCAGCATCCGTGCCAGCAAGTGGCCGCGCGAATGGTTGGCCGCACCGCCACCCCAGCCCGGAGGCTCGATCGACGATTGCGCCTTGCTGCCGGTGTCAAGGATGTCGCGGGTGATGGTGGCCTCGATCCCCTGCGCCTGACCTGCGGCGTTCAGGCTGCCGTAATCAATCCGCGCCTCGGCCCCCGCGGCGGGTGCGGCCAGGGGCGCAAGATGCGCGGGCACGCCGCGCGTCACGTCGCCATTGGCCACGCGCTGCGCCAGAATCTCATCCAGCGAACGGGGGGCTGCGATAAAGCCCTGCCCATCCACCACCGCCGCATCAAGACGGCGGGTCTCGCGGATCAGCGCCTGATCCAGCTCGCGCTGACGGGTCGCGATGCGTTGCTGATCGGCCAGCGTCGTCGCATTGGCCGCGTCCTGCGCCAATGCTTGCGACTCGCGCTGGATCTTGTCGATCTCGGCCCGCGCTTCCCATGCGCTGGACCCGACCGGAGGATCGGCGCGCCCCGTCATCAGCGCGCCCAGCCGGTCGCTCAGGCCGCCAGCGGTCTGCATCTGGTTGGCGCTGCGGATATGCAGGGCCAGCTGCACCGGATCGGGATTGGCATCACCCGACTGGATGCGGATATTCGTCGCGCGGCCGTTCTGCATATCATAGGCCACACGCATTTCACCCGGAGCCAGCCCATCCACGCCGGTTTCCAGCGGGAAGCGGGTGTCGGGCTGTGCGCCTGCGCCCATGCGGATGCGCTGGTCGATCCCGGCAAAGCTGCCATCCGGCGTGCCCGTGCGACCCGCCATATGCGACGCACCCGCCATACCGCCCCAGAACGCGATGTTCAGCAGCGCGCCCGCGCGTTCGCCGCCCGACAGGTGATCCCAGTTCTGGCCCAGCTGCATGGCCTGATCGGCCATGGTCAGCGCATCCACGCCTTCGGCAGCCAGCCCCACGCCCGCCACCGTCCGCGCCAAGGCAGGCGAAACCTGTGCCCCGGCGCTTCCCAGCCGCAAGGCCCCGCCGATCGCACCCACGGACAAGGCGCCCGCCGCGACTTCCAGCCACGCGCCGCGAACGGACGGATCGGACAGATCGCCTATGTCCTGACCGTGCTGTTGCATGTCATAAAGATCTTGCCCGGCGCGGCCCGTCATCCACAGCGCCGCACCGCCCGCGACCAGCGGCGCAGCGGTGCCGCCCGACCCGGCGATGATCGCGACCCCCGCGACCACGCCCGCCGCAATCGCCACGCCGTCCATGACCTTGCCGAAGCCTTCGGCAAAGGTATCGACGACACCGGGCGTATTGCGGTGCGAAAGCTGGGTCGAGTTCAGGTCCAGACCTTCGGCATAGGTCATCTTGCCTTCGGGAAGGGTGTTGTTCTCCTCCCAATCGTTCAGGTCGGAATAGCGGCGACCGTTGTGATCGACGAATTGCGGCCCCTGATCGGTTTCGACCCGGAACACCGGCACGACCGCCGCACCTTCGTCATTCGAGGTGACGGTGACCGGAACGACGGAAACCTGCGCATTCGGCCCGCCGACCTGCGCGATCTGGTCGGCCACCCGATCCAGCGCCTGGTTCGTATCCGAGCGCGAGTAAAAGGCATTGTCCATGCCTTGGGCCAGAAACGCCTCGGTCAACTCGCCTTGCGGCAGCTGATCGGGGGCGATACCCATGGCTTGACCGACGGTATTGCGCAGCGCCTCGCCGCCAAGGGTCTGCGGCTCGGTGCCGCGGGCGCGATAGGTGTCGTTGACCTCGGCCGCGAACCCGCGTGAGGCGGCTTCGCTTTCCCAGCCATCATCAAAGGCGTCGGGTGCGACGCAGCGGCCATCTGCCGCGATCTGGTCCAGCGCCCAAAGCCGCTGCTCGGGCGAGATTTCCTGACCCAACAGCATGTCGCGCGTGTCGCTGTCGGCCAGCGCGGCGGTGATGTTCGACGCCATCTGGTCCCGCGCGATGCGGTCAGACGAACTGTCGCCGGGACGGCGGGCATCGGCAATGGCGCGGGCAAAAGCCTCGCGGCCCGACTGGGTCTGGATGCCCTGCCCGTCTTCGAACATGAACATCGCGGTGGTCATCCGCTCGGCATTGCTGGCGGGGATCGTGCCATTGCCCAAGGCCTGCCACATGGCGGCGCGTTGGTCGGGGCGTTCCTGCATCAGACGCGCCAGCTGCGGCTCAAGCCCGTCGAAGCTTTGCGCGACCGCGCCCGCATCCAGACGCAGCGCTTGTTCCAGCCCGTCATAGGCGGCCTCGCTCGCCTCGGGGGTGGTCAGGATTGCACCTGCCTGCGCGATGCCCTGCTGCGCGCGCAATTCGGGACCGGCCAGAGCCTGGGCCAGCGCAAAACGGGCGGCGGGATCATTTGCGACACCATCCGCCGCCTCGCGCATGTTTTCGCGGCGGGCGCCACCATCCTGCGCCGTCCACGCCTCAACCGCGCCCTGCGCCAGCATCTGCCGCTCCGCCTCGGTCAACTGCCCAAGCGAGGATTGGCCGCGCAGCGCCTGCGCCGTGCGCGTGCCGCCGTCACTGTCCTGAAAGATGAACCAGCCCGACTGGCTATCGGCATTCTCGGCCAGCCAGTCGCGGATCTGCGTCTCACGCTCGGGCGTGACCGGGGCGCGGGGAACGGGCGCGGCGGCAAGGGGCGGTGCGCCGTTATGTCCGGCCTGCTGCGGCTGATCCGCCGTGCGCTGGCCGGGTAAGGGCCGCGCTGCCGGGATCGGGTTCTGGACCGGGGTGGCACTTGAGGGCACGGGGCCGAAAATCCGGGTCACGATCTTCACCTTTTGCGAGGGGGATGGTGTGGGCCCGACGCTAGCGGGCAAAAGTTTCACAGGATTGACGGAAATGTGAAACCTGACGCCCCGCCAGACCTGTCGGCAAAGTCTTGCGGTTGTAAAAGCCCCGCTTTCGCGGCTTTTCGCCGATTGGCCCGCATTACCCCTACACCCCCGCGACTGACAAAAAACCGTCGCAACCAGCCTGTCCACTGCACCCTGAAACACATCGCTGTGCCTGCCGGGGCCGGAGCCGTTTCCGTGCCTCCTTGACCGCAACAGCGCCCGAAAACAAAGGAACTGTCATGCTCGTCCAGGGACAACGCCACGATCAGACGCGGGAACGGCTTGCAAACCAGCAGCCGCAACCGCCCGCCAATTCCAACCCGATCTATTCCAGCAATCCCGGCACCACACCGGGTCAGAACCCCGCCAATTCGGGGATCACGGATGCCGCCGAAGGCACCAAGGACGGCGTTCTGATCCGCGAGGGCGTGGAAAAGCTGAACGGCGCGGGCGACAGCGCCTATCTGCGCATCACCCCCGAAGTAAAGGCACAGGGCAACCTGCGCGGCGTCATGGTGGGGGCCAAGGGCCAGCTTGGCGGCGACATGCGCGTGACCCAGAACGGCGAAGGCCCGGACGCCACCTATACCCTGCGCTATGACAAGCAATCGCTGGGTGCGATCACCGGCGAGGTCGGGACCGACACGCTGGGCAAGGGCGCGGGCGGCAAGAACAGCGTGAACGGTCGCGTCAAGGCCGAGGTCGGCGGCCAGACCTTCGATGCGGTCGAAATGACCTTCGACAACAAGGAAGACGCGATCCGCGCCGCTGAAACCCTGCAAAAGCTGCATATGGCCGATGCGCTGGATGACGGCATCAACACCGCAATCTCGGGGCTTGGGCCGATGGGAATGCCTCTGGCCGCAGCCGAGGACGTGATTTCGGGCGGCGGTGAAAACCCGCTGGGCAACCCGCTGAATGCAGATGGCGCACCGGGCCGCCTGACGCAAAAGATCGCGGGCGTCACGGATGACGATCTGGCATTCCTCAGGGACAATATCAGCGCCTATGAAACAACAATCGGCACGCGCGGACGTCTGGCCGCCGAGGTCAAGGGCGACATGAAATATTTCAACGTCGCGGGCGAAGGGCGTTTTGACGACACCAAGCGCATCTCGCGCCGGGTCGAACTGCCCACCGCCGACAAGGATGGCAGCGTCACCTATTCGATGGAGGCGGGGTTGCGCCTGACCGCCAAGGAAAAGGCGCAAAAGGGTTTCCAGGTGAATGGCCTGCCCGTTGAACCGAAATTCGAAAACCGTCTGGATCTGGGCAACGCCTCGGCCAAGGTCAGCCTGACATACACGATCCCCAAGGGGACCGAGGTAGCGGGTTCCGCCGGTGGCCGCCCCGTGCCGGAAACCAACGGCTTTTCGGGTACGGACGGGCTGAAGCTTGATTCAGTCTCGTTGACCAATGTGCTGGAATATCGCGATCAAAGCCTTGCCGATCCGTCACGCGGGGATTCGCAGCGCCTGACCTCGACCACCACCATCGCCAACCCCGAAAAGCTGGGCGATGCGGCGGGCCAGTTCTTTGACGGCAACTTTGAGGAAGCGGCCCGCATCGCTGGTGCCAGGATCGACCTGAAAAGCGAAGACATCGCGCGTTCGGGCACGGCGACCCAGACCGGCGCAAAGGTCAAGCTGGGCGTGGCCGAGGCCGAAGCCTCGGTGATCCTTGAAAGCGGCGTCGATGACGTGACGCTGCAGGCCAGCCGCACGATCGAGCCGTCTCAGCCCCAGCCCGGCCAGCAACCCACGACCGAAACGCGCATTCCGCCCGCGCCCGCCGATGACGGCAAGACGCTGGTGGTGACACCCTGGAACGGCGCGAATATCCGCACTGCCCCCGATGGCGACGGCGCGGGCATCGCGCAGAACGGCACGTTCCTGCGCGATCAGGGCGAACGCCAGACCGGCGCGGACGGGCAGGAATGGATCAAGGTCAGCGGCACCGATCTGAACGATGCTCCGGTTCAGGGCTGGGTGCGCGCCGATCTGGTCCAGCCCCATTCCAGCGCCAAGGGCGCGATGGACGAAACCGGCCGCACCAACCCGTCGCTTGAACATGAGCGTTACGATGCCGTGACGGTCGAAAAAGATGACAACCTGTGGGATCTGGCGCAGAAACATGGCGTCGATCCGCAGGAAATGGTGGCGCTGAACCGCGATCACCTGCTGAACCCTTCGCTGATCTTCAAGGGCGACACGGTCTATCTGCCCGGCACGGCGCGTGGGCCGAAACCCGAGGTGGTCGAAATCCCCGCCGAGCCTGCACCGCCCGCCAATTCCGACGATTCGACATCGAACCCCGCGCCCTCGACCCCGGCGCCCGGCACGGGATCGCACCCGCCCGCGAATGATGACAGCGCGCCCAAGGCCGGGAACCCGCCCGAAGCACCAAAGACCGACCCTGCCCCCGTGCAGCCCCCCGCGACGGATGGCCGTCCCGACCTGAACCAGATCCTGCAGGATTATCAGGTCAAGGACGATCAGATGACCGAATATAAGCCCAATATCGGCCCGTTGCCCATCGACGCACCCTTTGTCGGCTCGACCAAGATGACGCAGGCCGAGGCGGATTTGCTGGACAAGCTGGGCAGCAATCGCGGCATTCTGGGTCTGAACGACTTCAAGGGCATCAGTTCGAACGATGCCAATGATCTTGGCCAGTCCTATCGCACCGCGAACGAATATTTCCCGCGCAACGCCGCCGATGGCTCGCCCATCCCCGGCGCCGAGGATGGTCATAACGACGCCTTCCGCCATGCCTATTGGAGTGCGCTGATGTCGGATCGCTTTGGCGAGGAATTCTCGGCGGCGATGGGAACAGCGCATGAAGGCGTGCCGGGCAACCCCGCCGCGAAAGAAGCGATGGACCTTTACAACAACGAGGTCGGTCGCCGCATCGCCCGCGAAAACCCCGATGCCGACGACAAGCAACTGGCCGACAAGGTGGCCGAAGCCGTGCGCAACGGCGAGATGCTGGTGATCGGGTCCGATGGCAATCTGGCTTGGTCCGATCAGGTCGAATACGGCAAGAACGGTGATGCCAACGCGACCACCACCTTGCCCGGCAAGCAGACCCCGCCGGAATACAAATCAAGCTAAGGGACGATATGCGCCTGAAATTCCTGACCGCCATGGCAGCCAGCTTCGCCCTTGGGTGTGGCGTGGTCGCCTATTCCCAGACCGAAGGACAGCCATCCGTGAATGACGCAAGCCTTGCTCCGCAAGCGAAGCTGATGGAGGACCGCATCGCGGCCTTTCTGGCAAAGGGACCGCAAGGTGCCCGCCTGCCGCTGACCGAAATCACCGATTTCGACTGGGACAGCGTGCGCCCGTTCTACGGCGCCGTGGCCCGCGAGACGTTCCAGCAGGTTCTGGGCGATACGGCATGGCTGGACGACCCCGCCATCGCCGATGCCGGGGACGAAGCGGTCCGGCTGGTCTTTCTGAAAGACGGTAAGGTCGTGGGAACTGCCGTGGCCACGCCGCCGGTCTGGCTGCTGGAGGTCAAGGAAGAACCCATGGGCCGCGACGCGGCATTGGTCGTGACCACGCCCGATCCCGGCCCCTATTATCATATGACGCTGGAGTGATCCGGCAAACAAAGGCCCGGTCGCAGCGACCGGGCCTTTGTCGTCACCAGCCCTGCGTCATGTAGCGATAGCTGTCCCAACTGTGCATCTCGCCGGTCATGGCGCCCCAGTTGTTCAGTCGCATAAGCTGATTGGCCGCAGCACCCATGCCTGCGGTGGACCCCGAGGCGCGGGCCTTGGCAATCTCCATCAGCGGGGCTTTCAGCGGTCCGGCAAACGCGCCCATTTCCATGAAATGGATCAGTTCGGGGCTGGCCTCGCGTTCGGCCTTGCTCATCGGCAAATCGACGGCGGCCAGCCAATGGATCACGTCCTCGGTCCCGATAACCTTTTCCAACAGCGCGGCGGGCGGGATTTCCGGACGGGTCAGGACGCCAAGCGCCGTTTCCCGCTCGGGCGGCGTCAGGTCGGGCCACGCGGTTTCGACGCCGCTGGCCCATGCTTCAAGGCGCGTGGGCAAGACGCGGTTCATGGGCTGGTCCGCCTGCTTGTCCCATGCCGCCATGGCCACGTCCCGGGCCGGGCCTGACGGCAGAACGCCCCCATCGTCCAGTGCGCGCAGACGATCCACCGCCTGCACGTCGCTTTCGGCCAGACCCAGCCCCGGCACCAGATCGGCGCGGAACGGATCGACCTCGGCCCACAGTTTCAGCGGCGCATAGCTTTCGGGTGGCTGATCGGCCAGAATGGCCGCAGTCAGCAGAATGTCGCGCGCCAGATCATACATGGCGCCGCGCGTCGCGGGCACGCTGCCCTGATGCGCAAGCTCTGCCGCCTGCACAAAGGCCGCGGGCGCCTTTTCGGCCAGCAAGGGCTCTGGTGCGTAAGCCTCGACCAGACGCTGCATATCCGCGCGGATCACGTCGGGATCTGCCCCGGCAGCGCCCTGCCCCATCATCGCCAGATAGGCGTCCGCCATCAGCGGCGCGACGGTCGCCGGATCAGCGGGCGCGGCCAACGCGGAGGTCAGCGGAAAGGTCAGAAAAAACGCGGCCAATGCCACAGAATTCACGGAATCATGGGTCATTTCCATACCCCCTTTGCGTGTTCTTCTTGGGCTTTATCCCTGTATGCCGTGCATGACAGCGCCGTGACGACGCGCGGGATGCGCAAGAACTCGCCTGTTCGGCAAAACGCGCAGCCGTTTCCCCGCCGACGCGCCGTCAGCGTCACAGACACGTCGCAAAACCGCGTTTCCCTGTGTCCAAGACAAAGCGGATAGGACCAACGTGACGGCGCTGGAATTTTGCGAATGGCGCCGGTGATACGGGCCTTGACGCTTGGCTTGGCGATGCTGGGCCTGCAGCCTGCAGTTTCCGCAGCGCAGGGCTTTGCGTCATTGGATGAGGATGTTCTGGAGCGCCCCTTTCCCTATCAGGCGAACGGGGTGCGGATCGAGGCGATGTTGCAGGATCTGACGGCCAAGACACAGGTTCCGGTGATTCCCTCCGAAACGCTCGGGGGGACGGTTTCGATGTCCAGCCCGGATGGCACCTTGCGCGATGCGTTGGGTGAAATCAGCAGGCAGGCCGGGGCGATCTGGTGGTTCGATGGCCGTGCCGTGCATGTCGAACCTGCGGCGAACATGGTCAGCCGCCTGATCGGACTGGACGGCTTCACCGTGCAGGACCTGCGCGACCAGATGCGCGAGATCGGGCTGGAGGATCCGCAATATCCGCTGCGTGCCGGGCCGGATGCGGAAATGGCGCGCGTTGTCGCGCCGCGCGGCTATGTCGATGCGGTGGCGGAACTTGCCGCGCATATGGCCGCGGCCCGCCAGCCCGAAAAGCAGGGGCCGGAAAAGGATATGCCACGGGTGATCCGTGGGCGCGGCTGGCAATAGTCGCAAGGACAGCAAGCAAAGGGATGACGATGACCAATTCCGCCGAACTGACCGACGATCTGCACCTGATGATGGCTGCGGCCATCCTGTGCGGCCAGCGCGGTGTCGATGCCGACCTGATGCCGATCTTCGACAGCTGGGCGCAGCATTACCCGCAGGACGCGCTGGCCAATATCGGGCGGGGCCTGTTCATGATCGGTCACGGCAATCCCGAGGCGGGCTACCAGATGATCGCCGAGGCGGCGGACAAGGCCACCACCCGTGCCGAACAGGCGCGCGAGGTGCTGGCCTCGCTGCGCCATGACCTGCCAGAACTTACGCGCTGAACCCGGAGGCAAAGATGCAGATCGACCGGGCGGATATGAAATTGCTGATCGAAGCCGGATATTCGGGCGTGATGCGTGGCATTTCGACCGATCTCGCGCCGATCTTTCTGGCCATGAACGAATGGATGCCCGCTTATGCCGCGGGCGAAATCGGCCTTGCCCTGCAGGAAATGACCTCGGGCAATTTCGCCGCTGCCGATGAACGGCTGACCACGATACTCGCCTCGGACCGCGAAGGGCGCGACGAGGCGCGCGCGATCCTTGCCATGTGCAAGGCGCTGCAGAACCAGCACGAGGAGGCCCGCCGCCTGCAAGAGGAATTGCAGGGCGAAGGCGGGGCCGCCGAAGCCTTCACCGATCTTCTGGTGAATGGCGCCCCCGAGACCACGCAGGGAAATCAGGGCCTTGCGATGGAGACCGAAGCGGTGCCCGCCCGCGACGGTCACGATGCAGAGCGGGCATGACACAACGGATGGAGAGAGAATATGGGACTTTTTAGCGGAATCGGCAAAGCCCTTGGCGGTATCGGCAAGGCGCTTGGCGGCATCGGCAACCTGTTAAAAGGCCTGACCGGCATCCTGAATTCGCCGCTGGGCGGCTTGCTGAAAATGGCCTTCCCGCCGCTGGCTCTGGCCAGCTCGGTGATGAATTTCGCCGGCATGATGGGCAACCTCGCCGGTGGTATCGGCGGCGGCGAGAACTACTGACGATAACGCGGGAAATCGGGACACGGTCGCCAGCAACTTCCGCGCCCTGTTTCCCGCCTCGGACGCCCCGGCGTCCCGCTGCAACCAAAGTGAACCGACAAAGACAAAGGACCAGATGAACACGAACCCGCCCATGAAAAGCCAGACCCGCCCGCGCATTGCCGCGGCGATGCGGTCGTGGCTGCGCCGCCGGATGGCTGTGCGCGCGGGCGGTCGTCTGGCCAATCCGTTCCTCCGCCTGTCACGGGCGGTGGGCCGCGCGCATGTCGCGCAAAGGTTCCGGCCTTGCAAGCCGGAATGTCGCACCCTGACCATCCGTATCCCCGGCCCGAAACCTCTTTCCGCACTTGGCCTTGGCCTTGCGGGCGGCGGTGGCGGCAGCCCCGGAGATGCGGCGGTCTGACAGGATGCGATACACCCTGCCCCAAGGGGCCGGGCCACCACCACGGACAAAAAGGACCGCGACATGGTCACCGCAGTTACAGGTTTCGCCAATGCCGCCGCAGGCCAGGCGTCCCCCGCCCAGCAAGAGCCGGTGCTCAGCGAGTTGGCGCAGGCCGCGCTGGACCGTCTTGGCCAGATGCACAGCGATTTCACCCATAGCGCCGGGGCGGTGATGGATCGCGCCAATGTCGCCCCTCCGACGGGCAACGGTCCCGATGATCTGGCGCGTTCGCTGGCCTCGGTCTCCGAAGCGTTTCAGACAACGGCGTTGGTGCAAAGCCAGATCGTGCAATTTTCGATGGCGACGTCCATTTCGCAAAGCCTCGGAAACAATCTCAACAGCTTTCTCAAGGGGACCTGAGGCGTTTCGCGCCCGGTCGCTTCCATGCGGACAATCCGATTAGCCTTCGCGCTTTGCGCGCTTTTCGCGCTCGCCGCCTGCAAGGCCGAGCTTTACACCGGCCTGACAGAACGTGAGGCGAATGAGATGGTGGCGGCGCTGCTGGGCGCCGGCATTCCCGCCGCCAAGACCGGCGGGGCCGAAGGCGTGACCGTCACCGTCGATGAGGCCCGCTTTTCCGAGGCGATGACGCTTCTGGACCAACGTGGCCTGCCCGCGCGGCAATATGAAAGCATGGGCGATGTGTTCCGCAAAGAGGGGCTCGTTTCCTCTCCGACCGAGGAACGCGCGCGGCTGATCTATGCGCTTAGTCAGGAATTGTCGCGCACGATCGCGGAAATCGACGGCGTGCTGTCGGCGCGCATCCATGTGGTGCTGCCGGAATCCGACATGCTGGGGCGCGATGTGAAGCCGTCATCTGCCTCGGTTTTCGTGCGCTATGCGCAGGGAACGGACGTGCAGGAATACGCGCCGCAGATCAAACTGCTGGTCGCGAATTCGATCGAGGGTCTGCTTTATGACAATATCACCGTCGTCATGGTCCCGGCTGCGGGCGATCAGGCAGCAGATGCCGCACCGCTGGAGTTTTCGAACGTGCTGGGCATCTGGGTGCATCCCGGCTCGGCGCAGCGGTTGTGGATGATGCTGGGCGGCATGGTTGCGGCAATCGTGGCCTTGGCCGGGCTGGCCGCATGGCCGCTGCTACGCAACCGCAAACCCAAGCGCAGCACGGCCTCTGTTCCCGCGATACGCGACGAATTCGGTGATGAGGGCGGGGTATGACCGCGCGGCCGGATCCGACCGAACTGCGCATGGCACGGGCGCGGGTCCGCATCATGGCCGCACGCGCCGCACGCAGCCAGCCGGGTTTGCGGGCCGAAGGTCGCGTCGCCGGGCGGCTGGGGTCCGATCTTGCACCGTTGGACGCCACGATGGACCCGACCGCCGCGCGGCTGGCACTTGTCACCGATCCGGCGCTGGCCGGGCGGGTCTTTCATGCCGCCGCCGCCGCGCTGATGGCCGGTCAGATCGCCCGCGCGATCACGCCCGATGCCGTGGCCGATCTGCCCGTGCCCGCCGAATATCACGACTTCGCCCTGCGTCACCGGGCGCTGGCCCTGCCCGGAGCTGTGGCCGACTATCCCACGCTTGTCGCGCAGGTGCAGGCCGTTTGGGCCGCGATGCTGCCGCCGCCGCTCTCGGGCGAATATGATCCGGGAATTCCGGCCCCGGATGTTCGCCCTATCACGATGCCCGACCGTCCTGCCCAGCCGCGCCGCCGCTGGGGTCGCGCTCCGGCGCAGGTCCTGGCCTTGGCTCCACTGCCCGCCAACCCGGATCGCCATGCTGCCGCCCTGAATGCCGCCCTGGCCGAGTTCCTGACGCCCGAGGCACGGCGATGAGCCCCGCCCGCATCCTGCCGCGCGAAGAGATCGACCGCCTGCGCGAAGCCGACCGCATCCTGCGCGATGCCGAACAAACCCGCGAGGAAAGCCGCGAAACGACGGCGCGGATGCAGCAAGACATGATGAGCGAGGCGCGGATGCAGGCCCTGCGCGAATCCACCCGCACCGCCGCCCGCCTGATCGCCAAGGCCGAAGAAGCCGCCGAGGCGCGGCTGAAGAACATGGAACCGGAACTGGCCCGCTTGGTCGCCCGCACCGTGCGCAGCATCCTTGGCGATTTCCAGCCCGAGGAGGCGACCTATCTGGCAGCCCGCCACGCGCTGGCGCAATTGCGCGACCATCGTCGGGGCCGCATCTTTGCCGCCGAAGATACGATCGAACCGATCCGCCGCGCCGTGGACGATCTGGGCGGCGAAGGCCCCGAAATTCTGGCGGTGATCCCCGATCCGGCGCTGGATGCGGGCCGCGCCTATCTTTCCAGCGATCGTGGCAGTGCGGAAATCGGGCGCGATGCCTTGGTCGATCGCGCACTTGCGCCTTGGGAAGGCCAGACCGAGGAGCGTGAACCATGACCGCCGACCCGCTTCTGGAACAGCTGCGCGCCCGCGCCAGCCGCATCGAGACGGTCGAACTGCGCGGACGCGTGACCCGTATCCTTGGCTGCGTCCTTCATGCCCGCATGGCCGATGGCCGCGTCGGAGAGGAATGCCTGCTGCGCGATCCGGTCAGCAAAGTGGAAATCACCGCCGAAATCATTGGCTTCGACGGCGACGAGGCGATCCTTGCCCCTGCGGGCGACGTGCGCGGCCTGTCGTCGCGGACCGAGGTGCTGCCGACGCGGGCCGAACCGCTTGGACCTGCGGGGCCAGAGCTTCTGGGCCGCGTGGTCGATGGTTTCGGGCGTCCTCTGGATGGCGGGCCGCTGGTTCCTGCCACGGTGCCGTTGAACGCCGACCCGCCCCTGCCGCTGGACCGTCCGGTCATCGACACCCCATTCGTCACCGGGCTGCGCGTCATCGACGGAATGCTGGCGATGGGCGAAGGCCAGCGCATGGGCATTTTCGGCGCGGCGGGGGCGGGCAAATCCACGCTGCTGTCCCAGATCGTGCGCGGCGCGGATGCCGATGTCGTCGTGCTGGGCCTGATCGGCGAACGGGGCCGCGAGGTGGCCGAGTTTCTGGAACGCGACCTTGGCCCCGAAGGGCGCAAACGCGCGGCGGTCTTTGTCGCCACCTCGGACCGTCCGGCGACGGAACGGCTGCGCGCGACGCTGGCCGCCACCGCCTGCGCCGAGGAATTGCGGCGACAAGGGATGCGGGTGCTGCTGCTGATCGACAGCGCCACGCGCGTTGCGCGCGCATTGCGTGAAATCGGGCTGGCAGCCGGCGAGCCTCCGGTCAGGCGGGGCTTTCCGCCATCGGTCTTTGCGGCGCTGCCGCGTCTGGTGGAACGTCCCGGCCGCACGCGGCAGGGCGTGATGACCGCCATCTATACCATCCTTGTCGAAGGCGATGACGACGCCGCCGACCCCGTGGCCGACGAAATGCGCAGCCTGCTGGATGGCCATATCGTGCTGTCGCGCGATCTTGCGGCACGCGGCCACTATCCGGCGATCGACGTTTTGCGCAGCAAAAGCCGGGTCATGTCGGCAGTCGTCGGCACAGATCAGGTCAGCCACAGCCAGCGCATCTCGGCCCGGCTGGCCAAGCTGGAGGAGATCGAGATTCTGGTTCAGGTCGGCGAATACCGCGCAGGCTCGGACGCGCTGGCGGATGAGGCGCTGAAGCTGCGCGGCGCGACCGACGCATTCCTGCGCCAGCCCACATCCGAAAAAAGCAGCCGCGAGGCGACACTTGCGGCCCTTGCTATATTGGGGGCCGGGGCATGAGAAAACGCCTGCGCCAGATGGACAAGTTGATCCGGCTGGCGGACCTGCGCGAAGATCTGGCCCGCCGCGCGCTGGCGCAGGCTGGTCACGCGCTATCCGAACGCACCCGCGAACGCGACGAGGCGCAAGGCCGCAGTCTTGCGCTGCGCCGCGATCAGGCCGAACGACGCGAGATTTTGCGCAATCCGCTGATCGGCTCGGCCCAGCTGCGCGGCCAGTTGTCAGCCGTGCTGACCACATTCGAGGCCGACCGCACCCGTGAAGCCGAAGCCCGCAAGATCGCCAGCGATGCCGAAGCCGCGCGCCGGACTGCGGAACAGACGCTGATCGCCGCCCGCTTCGATCTGATCCAGGCGGGGCGCCTGACCGAAAAGCGACGCCGCATCCGCGAACCGATCCAGACCGCGCTGTTTCGTGCAGCCGAAGCCCGCGATGAGCTGGAGGCCGAGGAAATCCGCCGCGATCTGCCCGCGCCTCAGGGGGGCATGACATGAGCACGGCCCTGCCCGATCAGGTCGCGCGGCTGGAAAGGCTGGTGCTGGGCACCCCTGAGCCGCCATCTGCGGATGCCGGGCCGCGCCCTGCCACTTTGTCGCGCCGCAGCCTGACGCCCGAGCTTGCGGCGATCCAGAACCTGCTTTGCCCGCGCCGCGCCCCGATTTCGCTGCGGGCCGGTGGCGTGGCGCTGCAAGCCATGCTTAACCCACCCGCAACCCTGCCCGAAGGCGTGGTCTGGCTGGCCTTTACGCTTGACGGTCATCCCGCGCGGATCGGACTGTCTTGGGGCCAGCTGCGGCGACTGACCGGCCTGCCCTTGGAAAGCGCCGATCCCAGCGATGCTGCCTTGCTGATCGAGGAGGCGCTGACGGCATGGCTGGACGATCTGGAAAGCCAGACCGGACTGGCTTTGCGCCTGACCAGCCTGTCCGCGCCCGTCCCCGATGTGGCCATGCTGACACTGGCCCTGCGGGCCGAGGTGGTGACGCGCAGCGCCGGCGCGGTGCGGCTGAACCTGCCCTTGCAGCTTTCGGCGGCGGCGGGGCGGACGCTCGCCCCGACATTGACGCGCTGGCATGATCGGCGTCCCGATGCACTGCCACTGTATCTGCGCCTTGGGGTCGAAATCGACGCGATGCGCGTCACCATGGCCGAGCTTGCGGCGCTGCGCACGGGCGATGCCCTGGTGCTGCCCGATCTGCCGCTTTCGGGCCGCGTCATCGCAGAGCGGCGGCTGATCGCCCCTGCGCGCCCCGCAGGCGACGGCCCCATGCCCGCAGCATGGGCGCTGACCGGACATTTCACCCCCCGCGCCGATTTCCTTTCCACCACACAAAAGCATGATTTCGACATGACAGAAAACGACGCGGAACGCCCCGCAGATGCCCCGCAACCCGCGCCGACCGAACACGCACCCGACAGCATGGACGGGCTTGAGATGCGCCTGTCCTTTCGCTTGGGCGAGACACTGATTTCCATGACCGACCTGCGCCGCGCCGGACCGGGCACGATCGTCACGCTGGACCGTCCCGACGGGGCACTGGTAGACATCCTTGCCAATGGCCAATTGATCGGCACCGGAGAGGTGATCACCGTCGCGGGCCAGCGCGCGGTCGAAATCCGCAGCCTGTTCAGCGACGGCTGACACGACCGATGGAAAGCCCCTTTCCGCTTCTGATCGCCGCCAGCGGGCTGATGATCGTGCCGTTTCTGGTCGTCAGCCTGACCGCCTTCGTCAAGATCGCGGTGGTGCTGTTTCTGGTGCGCAGCGCGCTAGGCATCCAGCAGACGCCGCCGAACCTTGTGCTTTACGGCGTGACCATCGTGCTGACCGGCTATGTCATGTCGCCCGTCATCGCCGCATCGTTTCAGGCGATGAGCGACGGGGGCACGCTGACCACGCTGCCCGCCCCCGCCGAATGGCCCGGCATGATCCAGCGCGGGCTGGAACCTGTGCGGGATTTCCTGACCCGCTTCACCACGCCCGAGGATCGCGCCTTCTTCCTGTCCGCCGCCGAGGAAATGCACAGTGCCACCGCCGTCACGCCGACGGATCGCGACATCTTCATCCTTGCCCCGGCCTTTGTCACGGCAGAGCTGACCCGCGCATTCGAAATCGGTGTGCTTCTGTATCTGCCGTTCATCGTAGTCGATCTGGTCATCACCAACATCCTGACCGCGATGGGCATGATGATGGTGTCGCCGACCGTGATTTCACTGCCGTTCAAGCTGTTGCTGTTCGTCGCGGTCGATGGCTGGTCGCGGCTGACGCATGGGCTGGTAATGAGCTATGTGGGGGGATGAATGCGGCTTTATGAATCGCTGAACCACGCGCTTTTGCTGGTCTTGCAACTGTCGCTGCCGGTCATCGTCGCGGCGACGATCATCGGGCTGGTCATCGGCCTGATCCAGACGCTGACCCAGATACAGGACCAGACCCTGCCCCATGCAGTCAAACTGCTGGCAGTGGCGGGCGTGATCATCCTGCTGGGCGGCGGGTTGTCGGCAAGATTGCTGGCATTCGCGACCGACATGTTCGCCCGGATCGCCTCGGGATGAACGAACTGGCCGATCTGCTGCCGGGTGGGCTGACGCAGATGCTGGTCCTGCTGGCCGTAGTCGGCGCGCGGCCCATGGGCTTTGTCATGCTGCACCCGATCTTTGGCCGCTTCGGGATCAGCACGGGCGTTTTGCGCGGCGCGGTCATCGTCGCCATGGTCGCGCCGGTCCTGCCCGCCGCGACCGCAATGATTGCAGATGATCCGACGCCAGTATCCATGGCGGTCGTGCCCGGCATGATCATGGCCGAGCTGCTGATCGGCGCGTTGCTGGGTCTGCTGACCGGTGTGCCGTTCTGGGCGGCGATGGCTGCGGGCGATTTCATCGACAACCAGCGCGGCGCATCCATGGCGAACCTGTTCGATCCCGGCTCCTCGACCGAATCCACCGTGACGGGCACGCTGTTCTTTCTGACCTGCGTGCTGGTTCTGGCCGCCGAAGGCGTGCTGTTCCCGGCGATTTTCGGACCGCTGATGCAAAGTTACGTGCTGTTTCCGGTCATGTCCGGCCTTTCGCTGCCCGATCCCCAGCAAGGCGCACTGGCGCTGGGGCTGCTGGACCAGATTCTGCGCGCGGGATTGATCCTTGCGCTGCCCGTGGTGATTCCTCTGCTGCTGACGGAAATGGTGCTGGTCGTCGCCACGAAATACATGCAGCAGATCAACGCGATGTTTCTGGCCATGACGGTCAAGCAAGCGGTCAACGCACTGCTGATCCTGATCTATGCCGCGATCATGGCCCGCTATGCGATGGGCCAGATCGGCAGCGGTGCCTTTGGTCCCGGCGCGCTGGGGCCGTTCCTGAAAGGCATGGTGGAATGAGCGGCGACGGAGGATCGTCTTCCGAGGAAAAGAACCTGCCGCCGTCGCAGCATAAGCTGCGCAAGGCACGGGAAAAGGGCAACGTGGTCACGTCGCGCGAATCGCTGGCCTCGATCTCGACCGCGTTGGTGCTGTTCTACCTTTTCGTGCGGCGCGAATCGATCACGGCAGATTTCCAGACGCTGTTTACCCTGCAGATTGATCCGGCCATCGGCTTTTGGGGCGAGCTTTCGGAAAAAGCGCGGATCAGCCTGCGGCTGGGCGCGTTCATCTTGCTGCCGGTGCTGATCGGCGTCATCGCCGTCACCGTGCTGCTGGGGATGGCGATTTCCGGCGGTCCGGTCTTTTCGGTCCAGCCGCTTATTCCCGATTTCAACAAGCTGAACCCCGCCAGCGGCTTCAAGAAGATCTTCGGCAGACGGGCGTTGATGGGCTTTTTGATGCATGTCATTCGGCTGGCCGCGCTGATCGTGGCACCGGCCGTTCTGCTATGGGGCCAGATCACCGCGCTGATCGGCGCTCCGCCCTGTGGGCTGGCCTGCACCGGAGGCGCGATCTGGGGCATGTTGATCCCGATTCTGGCGGCGATTCTGGCGGTGCTGGTCGTGGTCGCGCTGCTGGATTACATGGTGCAGCGCAGCGAATTCATGCGCGAACAACGCATGTCCATCACCGAATTCAAGCGCGAGCTTAAGGATCAGGACGGCGACCCGATGCTGAAAGGCCAGCTACGCGCCGATCAACGTGCCATGGTTGACCGCCCGACCGGGCTGGCGCAGGCGACCGTCATCATTCATTCGGCCCCCGACATGGCCATCGGGCTGCGCTATGTCGAAGGCGACACGCCTGCTCCGCTGGTCGTCATCCGCGCGCGGGGCAGCGATGCGGTGGCGAAGCTTTTGCGCGCTGCGACCAAGATCCGGGTCAGCAACGACGCTGCGGCGACGGCGGCCATCGCCGGGGTTCCGGTCGGCGATTACGTGGTGGAAGACGCACAGATCCAGACCATCGCGCCATTCCTGCGGCCAATCTGACGAAAACGGCCCCGCCCAAAGGCGAGGCCGGGTATCGCGTCCGAGAATGGATCAGAAACGATGGTTCGGGGTCGCCATGCCGGCGAACATGTTGCCAGTGGCGAACATGTTGTTCAACAGGCTTGCGAAGCCCATCATCATCGCGAACTGCATCGTGTCGCGGGCCTGATCGTGATAGGTGCCCTGCTGGGCATAGTCGCTGTTGTGGTTCTGGAAGGTCGTATCCCACAGCGAGCCGACCTCGTAGGACTTGACGGTGTCCTTGTCGCCCGCTTGCGACATCGAACCGTCGGCACGCTGGATCGCACCGCCGCCCTGCGCACCCGCACCTTCGTCGCCGTTGCGGGCCTTGCCGTCGCCGTCAAAGGTCTGGCCGATCAGGCCATGCGGTTTCACACCATCGGCAACCGCGTTCGCGGTCTTGATGTCCATGTTCAGGTGATCGCCATTGGCTTGGAAGTTGACCTCCCATTCGCCTTTCTTGACGATGATTTCATTGCCTTTACGCTCGGCGGTGCCGCCGTCGCGCAGGTCGATGCGCTGACCGTCTTTCAGCTCTTGGCCGTTGACGATCGTGTTGCCGGTCTTGTCGACCTGCACATAGTTGCTGCCGGCGGTGATGCCGACGCGGCCAACGACGGTCGCACCGTCATTGCCCCATTTGTCAAAGGTTCCGTTCATCTGGAAACCCTTGTCGGACAGCAGGTTATAGGTCTTGCCCGCTTGACCCTGAACGTCGAACTTGTCGCCGTCGGCGCCGATGAAATGGGGGTCGCCCCAGATACGCGCCGTGCCCGCGATGGGCTTTTGCGGCTGGGCCGCCGAAGCCTGATCCCAGGGCATCGTGGGCGTCGTGCCCGAGGACGAACCGGGGCCTTGGGCATCCTTGCCGGGTTTGCCGCCCAGCATGTCGGCCAGACCCTGCAGCGCCTTGGCCAGACCCGACAGCAGGTCGCCGAGGCCGCCCATGTTGTTCGCACCGCCGAACGGCGAATTCTGCCCCATCCCGAAGGGCGAACCGGCCTGAGAGGTCGGTGCGTAGAAGTTATATTGGTTGTTGATGGTGGTCATCGTTGTCTCGTCACTAAAGGGGTGAAAAACGCGGTCGCCAGCCCTTTGGGACTTCCATGCCAGTATGGCAGTGATGTGACGCACCCCGTTTTTGCGCGGCATCCCGCCAAGCATTCCGGGCGCTTCACGCGAAATTCTGCCGCCTTTGCGGGTGGCGAAAAACCCGCCCGGAGGTTTCACGCACACGTCACATTTCGGGGCGAGCGTGCCCCTCGACGCAACGGACGGGATCACCTGTCCGACGCGGACGGTCCGAACGGAGAAGTGAATTGTCTGAACGTGCAATCGAGATCGTCGAGCTTGACCGACGCTTTGCAGCGGATCCCAACGGGGTCGAACTGAAGCGTCTCACGGAACGGCTTGCGGCAGGTAAAGGGCGTGTGGTCCAAGAAATGGGCCGTGGAGTGAGCACTGACGAATATGCCCGGCTCTCTCTTCTCGCTCAGGCATACGATGCTGGCATCGATGCGCTGCCGAAGTTGTGGGCATCCATCAACGAAGACCCCAATCCTCAATAGAGAGAGTTTATCATGGATATCGGTTCGTCGCTTGCCGAAATGAAGTCGATGCAGGCCCAGGCTCTGCAAACCCAGACTGAAATCAACAAACAGTCGATGATGTTCAACACGGCCATGGCCGCGAAGGACGCCGAGAAGAAAGCCTGGGAAAAAATCAGCGGCTAATCCGCTGTGTCCCCTTGGGCGCGGCATTATCGGCCGCGCCCCTTCGATCAACGTCCCTTCGCGCCGGCGCCCATGCGGGATGTCCGGCATTCATTGCTTGAAAGACCGTTTAGGTTCCCCATGACGACGCAAGCGAAGCCTTACCTGCTGACCGTGCTGACCGGCCCCAATGCGGGGGCTGCGGCGGGCTTTGCGCCCGGCAAGATCAGCATCGGCGGCGGCGCGGACGATCAGATCATTCTGTCGGGGGTCGCGCCCGGCAGCCTTGCATTGCGGGCGGCGGAACATCGGCTGCGGCTGGCGGCCAGTGCACCGGACATCGCCTTTCACGACGCCCAGACGGGCGAGCTGACCCAGATGGGCCAAGGTGCCGTGCATGAGTTGCCCCTGCCCGCGACGCTGCACCTGAACGAACAGACGACCATCGTGCTGTCTCGCCTTGGTCCTCCGCAGCGTCGGGGCATCGGGCTGCAGACCGGGCTGGGCATCGCCGCCCTGGCGATGGCCTTGGGCCTGTGGATCGGCGCGCAATTCGGCGGCCCGGCGAACCTTGCGCTTGCCGCCCTGCCCGAAGCGGCAAACTCGATTGCGGCCCCGCCTGACGCGCCGGATCAGCAGGCCGTCATACGCGCGGCACGCAATGCCGCGCTGGTCGCCACCTCGCCCCGGATCGAATGCGGTGCGGATTGCGTGGCGAACGTCGCAGCCGCGTTCGAGGAACGTCTGGCACAAGCCGGGCTGGAAGGGCTGTCGCTGGCCGTCGATCAGGGCGTATTGCGCGTGACCGGCACCCTGACGCCGGAACAGGCCGAGATTTGGCGACAGCTTCGCGCCCGCTTTGAATCCGAGAACGGTCAAAGCCTGCCGCTGATCACCAAGATATCCGAGGGAGAGCCGGAGCCCGTGCTTGCCGTCGCCTCGGTCTGGCTGGGCAAGACGCCCGAAATCCGCACCAAAGGCGGCACGATCCTGCGCATCGGCGACGAAACCGGCGATGGCTGGACCGTTGACGCAATAACCCGCGAGGCGATCCGCCTTAGCCGGGGCGAGCGTCACATGATCGTCCGGTTTTAAAGGCTAGCTTGCAACATGGCCAATAACATCACGCCCCTGAACATCCCGCATGGCACGACCGCCGCAATCCCCGTTGGCGGCACGACGCGCCCGCAACCCACGACGATCCCGTCAGGCGACGGTCAGGCCCGCGCGCGCCGCGAACCCGCCGCGGCCAATCCCGGCGGTTTTGCCGCGATCCTTGATCAGGGGCTGGGCCGGGTGCGCCTGCCCAATGCGCTGGAACTTGTCGCGGCGCTTGAGGCTGCGCGTGAACATGCCCCCTTGGCCGACAAGGCGGTTCCGGGGCTGGGGCGTCTGGTCTCGGCGGTGATCGAGGACGAGACGCGCAAGCTGTCGCGCTATCTGGACCTGCGCGGACTTTAGGACGAGAGGCAGGATTGGGACAGTCGCCGCATTCCATCAGCCTTGACGCGGACCGTTATCTGGACGGCCCGCTGGGCGAGGGTGCCGATCCCTTTGCCAATGGCTGGACCTTTCGTCCCGATGACAATGACGACGCGGAAGAAGCCCCCCTGCCCCGCGAACATGGCGAGGTGCTGGCATCGCTGGGGCTGGTCTATCTGCGGCATGGCGATCCGGCCCGCGCGATGGTTCTGGGTCTGGCCGCGATGTCGATGGGCGATCTGACCCCCGCCACCATCCTGCTGGTGGGCGAATCCATGTTGCTGGCGGGCGACCCCGAACAGGCGATGACCGTGCTGACGCGCTTTGATCGCGATGGCGGGCTGTCTGCGCCACCCAACGCCGCCGAACGCGCCGCAAGGCATTATCTGGCCGCCCGCATCCTGCACCGCCGAGAGGAAACCGAGGCCGCGCGTGCCGAACTGGCCCTTGCCCGCGCCGAAGCCGACAACATGCCAAAGGACGCCGGATGAGCCGCTTGCAAGCCATTTTGCGCCGCATCTCGGCCAGTCAGGATCTGGCGCTGGTCGTGCTGCTGATCCTGATCGTCTTCATGATCGTGCTGCCCTTGCCGACATGGCTGATCGACCTGTCGATCGCCTTCAACCTGTCGCTTTCGGTGCTGATCCTTGTGGTCGCGATCTATCTGCGCAACCCAACCTCGCTGTCCACGCTGCCCGCGATCCTGCTGATGGCGACGCTGTTCAGGCTGGCCATCAGCATTTCGACCACACGCAAGATCCTGCTGGATGCCGATGCGGGCCAGATCGTCGAGACCTTCGGGAAATTCGTGCTGGGCGGATCGCTGATCGTGGGCATCGTGGTGTTTCTGATCATCACCATCGTGCAGTTCATCGTCATCACCAAAGGCTCGGAACGGGTGGCCGAGGTGTCGGCCCGCTTCTCGCTCGATGCGCTTCCGGGGCGACAGATGTCGATCGACAGCGACATGCGCGCCGGCGAGATCGACATGGCCGAGGCCCGCCGCCGTCGCGAGGCGCTGCAGACCGAAAGCGAATTCTACGGCTCGATGGACGGGGCGATGAAATTCGTCAAGGGCGACGCGATTGCCGGGCTTATCATCATCGTCGTCAACATCCTTGGCGGTCTGGGCGTCGGCGTGGGCCAGCAAGGCATGCCCTTTGGCGAGGCGCTGCACCTGTATTCGGTACTGACCGTCGGCGACGGCATGGTGACGCAGATCCCGGCGTTGCTGATCGCCATTGCGTCCGGCATCGTCATCACGCGGATCACCAACGAAGGTTCGTCCGATCTTGGCCGCGACATCGCCAACCAGATCGGCAGCAGCCCACGCGCCTTGCAGGTCGCGGGGATCGTGCTGACGGGCTTTGCGCTGGTGCCGGGTTTCCCGACGCTGGTGTTTCTGTCGCTGGCGGCATTCTTCGGTGGCACCGGCGTGATGCTGGCCCGCCGTGCCCAGCTTGAGGCAGGCGATGACGTCGCAATGCGCGGCAAGGGCGATGCGCGGCAGGATCTGATGATGGTCCCGATGCCACCCGTCCAATTGTCCGTAGGCCCGGCGCTGGCCGCTGGCATCGACCGCGCAGCTTTCGAGGATGCGGCCCTGCGTGAACGCACACGGTTGTTCGACGATTTGGGCGTGCCCTTTCCACGTCTGCAGCTTTCCACCGATCTGGATGCGCCGGGCGATCGCTGGCAGCTTCGGGTCGAAAACGTGCCCGTCGCCGAAGGGCACATGCCCGCCAATCGCCTGCGCCTGACCGATCAGCCCGATGCCGCGCGGATCATGGGCATTGCGGTCGAGCGCACGGATAACGGCCCTTCGGACGTGCAGGGCTGGTGGTCCCCGCCCGAGGCGGCGATCGAACTGCGCCGTGCGGGCATCCCCTTCCAGACCCCGGCCGAGGCGCTGGCCCGGATCGCCGCCGCACGCCTGCCGCGCCACGCCGCGGAATTCCTTGGCGTGCAGGAGGTTTCGGCGCTGCTTTCCGCGACCGAAGCACGCTACGCCAGTCTGGTGGCCGAAGCGCAAAAGGCCCTGCCCCTGCAAAAGATCGCCGCCGTCATGCGCCGCCTGGTCGAAGAGGAAATCCCCGTCCGCAACCTGCGCATCCTGCTGGAAACCATCGTGGACTGGGCCCCTCGTGAGAAAGATCCCGAACTGCTGGCCGAATATGTCCGCGCGGCGCTGTCGCGCCAGATCAGCTTCAAATACGCCGATGGCGACCGCTTCATCCCCGCCTATGTCGTCGAGGCCGATATCGAGGAGGCCATTCGCGGTGCGATCCGTCAGGCCCCCTCGGGCGTCTATCTGGCGCTTGAGGCGCAGCAGTCGCGCAAACTTCTTGAGGCGCTGAAGGCGGCGGTGGGCGATCCCGCCGCGCATGTTCGCGCCCCGGTCTTTCTGTCCAGCATGGACATCCGCCGTTTCCTGCGTCGCTTTCTTGCCAATCACGACATGAACTTTGCGGTCATGTCGCACAAGGAAGTGGCCCCCAACTACAAGGTGCAACCTCTCGCCATGTTGTCGATCCGATGAGCCGTCTTCGCTACCTGCTTCACGCGCTGCTTGTGAGCATCGCCTTTGTGGGGACCGCCGCCGCACAGTCGCGGCTAGTCCTGACCGAAGGCGATGGCCGCACGATCCAGCTTCCCGAAAACACCGGGACGGTGTTCGTAGCGGATCCGATGATCGCGGACGCTCAGGCCATGTCGCCCAGTTCGATCTATGTCAGCGCCATCACGCCGGGTCGCACCAATATCGTGCTGAGCGATGAAAACGACCAGCAGATCGGCACCTATTCGGTCGAGGTCCGCCCCTCGGGCGGTGGAGCTGAAGGGTTGCTGGCGCCGGGACTGTCGGCCAACCGGCGCGGGAATGCGGTCGTGATCTCGGGTCAGGCGAATGATGTGGGTTCGGCCCGTTCGGTCGCAGCGGCGCAGCGCGCTTACGAATCCGAAGGCATCATGGTGCAGGACCAGACCCGCTATACGGGCGGCACGCAGGTGTCCTTGCGCGTGCGCTTTGTCGAAGCCTCGCGCAGCGACCTGCAACGGCTGGGCGTGGATCTGAACGCCTATGGGGCGTCCTCGGCGGGGCCGATGCGGGTGGTGACGGGTCTGGGCGATCCGACCGGTTATCTGGGCGGCGGTGCGGTTGGCGGTCCAGCAGTCGGCGGGCGCATCACCGCAGGCGGCTTTACCATCGACACGCTGATCGACGCGCTGGAACAACGCGGCGCGGTGCAAATCCTGTCGGAACCCACGCTGACCACCGTGTCGGGCCGCAAGGCCAGCTTCCGCGCCGGCGGCGAAATCGCCTATCCGGTCAATCAGGGCGATGGGGTGATCACCGCCGCGTTCAAGCAATACGGCGTGTCGATCGACTTTACGCCGACCGTGCTGCCCAACAACCGCATCGCGATCGAGGTTCAGCCCGAGGTCAGCTTTCTTGACGCCGCGAATTCCGTGCAGGTCGAAGGGTTTCAGGTTCCCGGCGTCTCGGTCCGTCGCGCCGATACCACGGTCGAGGTCGGCAGCGGCCAGACCTTTGCCATCGCCGGGCTATATGAACAGTTTTCTGAAAACCGCGCCAATGGCGTGCCGGGGCTTAGTCAGGTCTTTGGCAAGAACACCCGCACCCGCCGCGAACGCGAGCTGATCATCTTCATCACGCCTTATCTGGCCGATGCCCGCGACACTGCCCGTCCGCGCACGCCGCGTCCTGCCCCTCAAGCCACCGTGGGTTTCATCACCAGATGAGAACGATCCTGTTTCTGCTGCCCCTGACGCTGGCCGCCTGTGCCGAGCCGATGATCCGCGATTCCGATGTCATCCGCACCGGAACCGATCCCGCCTATACCTATGGCGACGGGGGCGGGGTCGTGCCGACCTCTTGCCTTGGCGGGGCCTCGCGTTATTCCGGCACGCCTTCAGGCTGCCAGCGCGATCTGGCCTTTGCCCGTCAGGTCGTGAACCCGTCTGATCTTGTCGAACCCACGCCGCCGGGTGCCGGGTCCGCCGGAACGGTCGGCCGTGCGGCGGACCGCTATGTGAACCCCGATGCCAGCCGCCCTGCGGCGATCCCGCCGGATGTGCGTCAACGTGGCACGCCGCGCCGCATCCTGCCGCAGCAAGAGGTCCCCGCCGACCCCTATGCCGGGGCCGGACCGCAATATTGATGTGGATGCGGGGGCATCAGCCCCCCGCCAGCACCCCGAATGCCGCCATGCCCTGAACGCGGGCGCGGCGGCCCACAGCCAGAATATCGCCGATCTCCTCGGAGCCCAGCCCAAGCTGGATGCCGTCCTGACGCGCATTGGCGTCCTGCCCGGCAATGCCGCCGACCAGCACAAGGTTGCGGCGATGAGAGTATTCGGAATCCGGCGCGAACGCCGCCGCGCGCGCAATCGCATAGGCCTGCGGGTCACGCGACAGCGCGCCGACAATTGCGATGTTCGTGCGCACATCCAGATTGCGGGGCGCAGCGGCGCTGGCGCTGTCCAGAACGCCCCGCGCCTCGCCCAGCCGGTTCAGACCCGCCAACGCACCCGAACGCAACAACAGCACCCGAATATCCGAGCCACCCGCCTTTTCAGCTGTGGAAAGCGCGCCGGCATAATCCCCGACGGCCAGTTGCCCCTCGCCATAGCCCAGGCGGGCATCGCGATCGGACGGCTGCACCAGCAACGCCTCGCGATAGGCACCCATTGCCTGGCTCCACTGCCCGTTCGCGGCCTGCATATCCCCGATTTCCTTCAAGGAAGTGCCGTCATTCGGGTCGCGTTTCAAATTCACCTTCAGCTCGGCCATTTTCTGGGCGGCGGATGTTTCGCGCGTCGGTTCGACCCCGAATTCGTTTTCCGCGCACCCGGCCAGCATCGCCAGAAGGAAAAGCCCCAGCAGGGGCTTGCGTGTCGAATTCAGAATATCGGGGGCAAACTGCATCACATCTTCCGTTCAAGAACATCAGGCCAAAGCCAAGCCGCCAGAGTTTTTGCACAAGAAAGGTAACAGTTTCGAAACACCCAACCGGCATATTTCGGCAAGTGCAACGAAAGTCAGGGGAACGGGGCCGCAATCTTTCGCGTTGGAACAAAAGTTCGGATGCAAAAGGGGCATGACATGGCCTGGCATCAGCCAGAGATCGAGGCGCTTGAGGGGCGATTGATCGCCCATCGCAAATTGCTGGTGCAACTTTTGATGCGATTGCCCCCCGCGGATCAGGCCGACATGCGCGAATGGCTGACCAGCGCCAGCGTGATGCATGACGGTCAGGAAGACCCCGGCGCCGTGGCCGATACCGGAGCGGCGCTTGAGCTTGCGATCAGCGATGAAATGCGGCTGCTGCGCGAAAGGCTGGACGCGCTTGCGCCGCGCTAGGACGCGCGGTCCAGCGGAATGCCGTTTGCCGCCTCGACCAGTTCGAAGGATGCGGCCAGCAGATCGTCCAGCGCCATCGCGACCTCGGCCCCCAAGGTGTCGCGCACGGGATCGGTGACGCCCAACGGTGCTTTGCCCAGCCCATTCAGGGCCGCGCGCAGCGACTGGATCATGTCATTGGGTATTTCGGCCATCACGGGTCCCTCGTTCACTTGCCCGCACAACGCCCGATCCGCCGATTGGTTGCCGGATATTTCACGCACGGAACAATTTCACTTTGGCTTTGTTGGCCTTGCTGACAACCATCAGGAGACAAAGACATGTTCCAGCGAATTGCCCTTGCCGCCACGATCCTTGCCACGCCCGCCGCAGCATTGGCCCAGACCGAGGCAAAGGCCGAATTTGCGCTGCCTGAACTGCCTTATTCCGTCGATGCGCTGGAACCGGCGATCAGCGCCGCCACGATGGAATTGCATCATGGCAAGCACCATCAGGCTTATGTCGACAACCTGAACAAGGCACTGGCCGAGGAAGGCGCGCCCACCGGCAAGTCGATCGAGGAATTGGTGGCCGCCGCCGGAACCTATACCCCCGCGATCCGCAACAACGCGGGCGGGCATTGGAACCACACGTTTTTCTGGGAATCCATGGCGCCGGCAGATCAGCGGGGCGAAATGTCCGAGGAACTGTCGCAGGCGATCACCGAGGAATTCGGCTCGGTCGAGGAGTTTCAGGCCGCGTTCGAAAAAGCCGGCGCGGCGCGGTTTGGCTCGGGTTGGGTCTGGCTGATCGTGAATGGCGACAACCAGTTGGAAATCACCTCGACCCCCAATCAGGACAATCCGCTGATGGATGTCGCGGAAACCAGCGGCACGCCGCTTTTGGGCAATGATGTGTGGGAACACGCCTATTACCTGACCTATCAGAACCGGCGACCGGAATATCTGGCCGCGTGGTGGGACGTGGTGAACTGGACCAAAGTGTCGGAACGGTTCGACGCGACGCAGACACAGTAACGCGTTTTGCCGCCGCCCGCAGACGGGCGGCGGGCCCTAGGGCATGGTCTCGGATGCGCCGCGCTGACGATAAGGCGTTCTGCCGTAAGTCGCGCGGTAGCATTTCGAGAAATGCGCCGCCGAGGCGAAACCGCAGGCCAGCGCCACCTCCATCACGTTCATTTCGGTCTGCATCAGCAGGTTGCGCGCCCGTTCAAGCCGCAATTCCATGTAATACCGCTTGGGCGAGCGGCCCAGATAACGCGCAAACAGCCGTTCAAGCTGGCGTGGCGACATGTCGGCGTCGATCGCCAGCCGGGCCGGACTGATCGGATCTTCGATATTGGCCTCCATCCGGGCCACGACCTGCGCCAGACGGGGGTGACGTGCGCCGATCCGAGTGGGAATTGAAAGGCGCTGATGGTCGTCTTCGGACCGGATCGACGTGTGGATCATCTGATCGGCCACACGATTGGCAAGCTCGGTGCCATGATCGCGGGCGATCTGGCGCAGCATCAGGTCAATGGCAGCCGTGCCGCCCGCAGCCGTCAGTCGGTTTCCGTCCTCGACGAAGACCGTGCGGATCAGCGTCACATCGGGAAATTCCTCGGCAAAGCCGTCCTGATTTTCCCAGTGAATCGTCGCCCGCCGATCATCCAGCAGGCCCGCCTCGGCCAGCACCCATGCGCCGGTGCACAGCGCGCCGACGCGGGGACCGCGACGCGCTTCGCGGCGCAGCCAGCCCAGCACGGGCCGCGTCGCCGCCCGCGCTGCATCGACGCCACCGCAAACCATGATCGTATCGTCGCGCTGCGTTTCGGCCAGACCGCCATCCAGCACGATGCGCGAGCCATTCGAACAGGCCGCGCTTTCGCCGTTTTCGCCCAGTAGCCACCAGCTGTAAAGCTCGCGACCCGAAAGCCGGTTTGCCAGCCGCAGCGGCTCGATCGCCGCGGCAAAGGAAATCATCGTGAACCGATCAAGAAGCAGAAAGACATATCGCCGGGGCCGGGACTGATACGGGTCGGGCGCGGGCTGAGGGGCTGGCTTTTGTTCTGGCATAAGATGCGCGTGATTACCTTGCGACCTTTACAGTCACGCCGCATAACGCGCCCGTCAATGCCGTCAATATCGAAAATCTCACCGTGCCCCCCATCGATGAATCGGTCTGGCGATCCATCCTCTGCCGCAAGTTGCGGATCAATCACAAAGGCTGAGGGGAAAAGGGATTTGGCGCGGATTTGCAACTTTGTTGTCGTCGCCATCCTTTGATCCTGGTCACGCCACAGGCTGCCCGGTTTCTGGTCAGAAACCGGCGGTGGTCAGGCCGCGACGATGCGCAGATCACCCAGCGCAAGCAATGCACCCCGCGCCATTTCGGGGGTCACGCCGCCCTGATGACCGTTCTGCACGATGTCCATCAGCCGATGACGAATTTCCGTTTCCCCGATTACGCCACCGCTTTGCATCAGATGCAGCGCGACCCGCCCCAAAGTGAACGCAATCATGTCGGGGTTCTTCGTATGGGGCATGTCTTTCTTCAGCTCCTGTTGGGCCACGGCGCCACTCCATCGGTCAGAAAAAATATCGCCTGCATGCAGGGCTAAACGGGTCTTAAGGAGATTTGCGTCACGTGATTGTCTGAAAGTTGACAATCAAATAAGGTTATGGGGCATCGTTTAAAGAATTTTATATGAAAAGTTTGCTATGCAAGGAACGGGCCAGACAAGTTCTCGCCACGCGCGGTTGGCTGGCCCTGCAAAACCCAAAGCTGCGCGACGCCTTATTCGAGGCGGGGCAGCCACAGCTATACGATCCGGGCGAATATACCTATCATATCGGTGATGATCTCGGCGGTATTTTCGGCGTGGTCGAGGGTAGCTTTGGCGTGATGGGGCAGAACCCGGCATCCGGCATCGTGATGGGCCATATCTATCGCGCGGGCAGCTGGTTCGGTGAAGGTCCGATGGCCGTAGGTGCAAGACGCATGCTGGAGTTTCGCGCGATGGAGCCTTCAGTGGTTTTGCAGATTCCATTGGCAGCTCTGGATCGGATGCAGAAACGCGATCCAGGCATCCGCAATCAGTTGATGACGCTTGTGGCCTTCAACTCGGCTATTCTGATCAGGGCTTTGTCGGATCTGCTGATCCGGCGCGCCGACCAGCGCATCGCCGCGGTGCTGTTGCGCGTCACGGGGGCGGATGGTCACGACGGACCCTATGTGCCGAACCCCGTGCAGGTCACGCAAAGCGATCTGGCCGAGTTGTCGAACTGCTCGCGCCACACCGTCAACGCCACGCTGAAGAAATTCGAACAGGAAAGCTGGCTGGAAGTCGGATACGGCACTTTAAACGTCATTTCCCCGGACGCGCTGCGCCGCTATCTGGAGCAATGACCTAGCCATTTTGCCATGGCAGCGCATTGCCGGGCAAATGACGCGACAAAAGCTGTGCCAGCCCGCAAATCGCGAACAAAAGCAGCGTCGAAAGCACGGATACGGCGGCGGCGGCGGTCGAATTTCCTTCATATTGTAAGGAAAATACCATGACGCCGATGGTTTCATTCCCCGTTGACCACAACAGCGCCGACAGCGTCAGTTCATTCATCGCGGTCATCATGATCAGAATGGCACCCCCGACAGTGGATGCGATGACGGCGGGCGCAAAGATCTGCCCCAGTCGTCGCAGCAATCCCGCACCGATTATGCGCGCAGCCTCGTCCTGCGCGGGATCATGGAGCTGTGCCGCAGCAGTGACCGGACGCAGCACCAGTGGCAGGAATCGCGCCAGATAGGCCAGAACGATGATTGCCGCCGTGCCATAGATCGAAACACCCATGATCGGCTGCAGAAACGCAAGGATCATCGCCAGTGCAACCACCGTACCCGGCACGACCCAAGGCGCCTCGACCATCAGGTCTATGGCAGCCAGCAGCGGCCCCGGACGGTGGGCGGCCAGATAGGCATAGGGCACCGCCACCAGCACGCAGATTGCGGCGCATAAGCCCGAAAGCCACAAGGAATTTGCGAATGCGCGCAGCACGGCGTCATTGCCCAGCACCGCCTGATATTGCGCCAGACTGACATTGGTCGCCGAAAATGCCACGCCGACTGCTGGCAGAAAGGATGTCATTGTCAGCGCCGCCAAAGGCAGAACCGCAATCATCAGCACCACTGCCCAGATCGTCACCTGCGCCCAGCCGGGGGCGGCATGTTCGGCCACGAAGGCGCGGCCAGAACCGCTCATCGGCATTCGCAGCTGCCGCGTCAGCAGGCTACGCAGCAAAAGCGCTGCGACCGCGATCAGCGTCAGCAGGATCGCCAGCACCGCGACCTGCCCCGCCGCCTCGGGGCCAAAGCCGTTCAGTCGTTGATAGATCAGCGTGGTCAACACTGGCACACGCGCCGGAATGCCCAACAGCGCAGGCACGCCGAAATTGCCCACCGCCGCCGTAAATGCCAGAAGCCCGCCCGCCAATATTGATGGTGCCAGTATTGGCAGGATGATGCTGCGCAGAATGCGGGGATAGGGGATAGCGGCAATTCGCGCCGCCTCGACCAGATCGGCGGGCAGGCCCGACAGCGCGGCGCGGATCGCGATAAAGACCAGCGGCATGTGCTCGATCCCCATGACCAGCGCGATGCCACCCGACGAATAGATCGGGTTCGCGCCCTGCGGCGCCAGCCCAAGCGGGCGCAGAACCGGAGAGTTGCTGCCGAACAGTTCGATCCATGACAGCGCCATGGTCTGGGACGGGATGATCAGCGGCATCAGGATCAGGAATGTCAGCGCCGCGCGCGCCCGCATCCGCAAAAGCCCGACGGTCAACGCCAGCGCCACCCCCAGCCCGACCGAGATCGCAACCGAGCCCAGCGATACGACCAGCGTGTTCTTCAGCGCCCGCCCGGTCGCCCGCGCGGTCAGCGTATCCGCCATCAGGCCCAGCGGTCGCCCATCATCGCCGGGTTGGAATGCGGTCAGAAACACCTGCCCCAACGGCCAGACGCTGACCAGCAGGACATAAAGAAACAGGGCAATGACAAGCCACCGCTCGCCATTGCCCGCGTCGCTGCCGCCAAACATGCGCGGCAGCATCCGGTCAGCCACCGAACAGGTCCGCAAAACCTTCCTTGATCGCCTTGTCATCCGCCAGCAGCTTGGCGTTATCCGCAGGCATGACCTTGACCGAGGCGACCTCGGGGTAGCCAGCAGGGGCTTTCACATCGGCCAGAAGCGGGAAATAGCCCTGAGCGACGGATTGTTCCTGCGCGGCCTTGGACAGCTGCCAGTCAATGAACGCCTTGGCAGCGTCGGGCACATTGGTCCCCGCGACGATCGCGACGGGCTGGGTCACGGCGGTCACGCCTTCGGACGGAAAGACGAAATCGACCGGCGAGCCTTTGGCCTTGGCGTTCATCGCCATGTATTCGACCAGCACGCCATAGGATTTCTCGCCGCGCGCCACGGCCTCCAGCACGGTGCCATTGCCCTGCCCCGCGACCGCGCCACCATCGGCCAGCTTCTCCATATATGCCGCGCCGAATTCGGGCTGCTGTTCCATCGTGCCGACATGGATCACCGCCGCGCCGGAATATAGCGGCGACGGCATGATGGTCTGCGATGCGATTTCGGGCGTTGCCAGATCGGCCCAGCTTTTCGGCGGCTGTTTCACGTTGTCGGTGTTATAGACGATGCCGGTCGTGATCAGCTTGGTCGCGAAGAACGTCTTGTCGGCGTCGATCAGCGCGGGGTCGATCCCGTCCACCTTCGCCTCGGGGAAGGGCATCAGGCGGTTTTCGTTCTTCAGCTTGGTCATTGCCACGGCGTCCGCGATCAGCAGCACGTCGGCGGGCGAATTCCCTGCGGCGAATTCGGCCTGCAGCTTGGCCAGAACCTCGGTCGTGCCGGAACGGAACAGTTCGACCTGAATTTCCGGGTGGTCCTTGCGGAACGCCTCGATGACCTGCGTCATCTGGTCCTGCGGCTGCGAGGTATAGACCGTCAGCGTCTCGGCCGAAGCCGTGCCCGCCAGCAAAGCCAGCGCCGATGCGATGTAAAGGGGCTTGAACATGGAAACCTTCGTCATTGGGAGGAGGAGGAGGGAGAAGTCATATTTCCTGAACCTGCCAGCCGTGACCGGCGGTGGGTCTGGAAAAGCGAAGCAGCGCGCAATTGGCCGGGCGCTGGAATGGAATGCGAAGGGCTGCGTAAATCTCGCGCGCGGTGCCGGAATGGGCGACGATCAGAACCGGCACAGCGGCCTGCGACGGGATCCCGGCAAGTCCCGCGCGGATGCGGGTGCGGAATTCCTCCGGCCCTTCACCCTCGGGCAGGGTTGCTTCGCGGCGAAGCGTAACGGTCGGCTGGCCTTCCCATACGCCCCAGTTGCGTTCGCGCAGCAGCGGCGCCGGGGTCATCGGCAGGTCAGGGCGCAGGGTCAGGACCGCCTCAGCCGTCTGATACGCGCGGATCAGGGGCGAGACATGCAGCCCCGAAATCGGCACATCGCCAAGTCGCAGCGCTGCATCGCGCGCTTGGCGCAGACCCAGATCGGTTAGCGGAAGGTCGGTCCAGCCCCCCAGCACACTGTCGGCATTGGCCTGCGTCTGGCCATGGCGCAGGAAATAGAATTCGGCATGGTCCAGCAGGCTCACCACCGCATCTCCTGACCTTGGGCGATGGGCCAGTCGGTGGCTGCCTGCAGCTCCGCCAGCTTCTCGGGGGCGCAGAACGCGGCCAGCATCTGGCGCGGACCCACGGCATTCACCAGCGCCTGCTGACCGGAAAGCGTCGGATGCACGTTCCAGCGCATAAAGCGGGCATGACCCTGCGCAATCAGATCATGCGAGGGCGCACCCCTGGCCAGATGCCCGGTAAAGACGATTTCACCCCGCCCCTCGGTCGCGATCCGTCCGGCCATCGCCTTGGCCACGCCGCGTTCGGCATTGGGTCCGGCGGCGATCATGATGCCCGACAAGGGCGAGGTTTCGGTCAGCACCTCGGTCCGGTCCAGCAGGCGCTGCGGCATGTCGGGATCGGTCAGCCATGTGCCATGCGCGATCAGCTTTTGCGCCACATCGCGATGCGACGGACACAGCGCCACAGGCAGGCCGCGATCAAGGAAATAGGCTGCAAGTTCCAGCCCTCGCCCGCCCGCCGGACACGGGAACAACACGTCAAAGGCGATGCTGTCGGCGATCTGGCGCGCCTGTTCATCCAGCGCGACATCCGCCACACCGTAAGCGGCATCAAGGATCATCGCTTTCGCGGGCAGCGGGTCCGAGACGGCAAACAGCGTGCTTTCCGCACTGTAATCGCCGGTATAAAGCAGCCCCTCGGATCCGCCCAGACGCATCCACACCGCACCGGGCGCATGGCCTGCCGGACCCATGTCAAAGGGCAGACCCATGACGTCGCGCAGCCCCTCCAGCGGGGTGGCGGTTTGCAGCGCGGCTTCCTGTGTCAGCGCGATGGTGGGGGCGGTCGCGAAAAGCGGCGGACGGCCAAGGCGCTGCCACAGATCTAACCCGCCCGTGTGATCGGCATGGCCGTGGCTGAACAGAATCGCGTCGATCGGCGGCAAGTCGGAAATATCGGGCAGGGCCGCGTCATCTGGCCCCTTGCCCAGATCCAGCAACAGGTTGCGACCACCCATCCGCAACAGGAAACAGGCCGGCCCCTTGACCCCGACGCCCGAGATCGTGCGCAATTCAGGCATCCACGCGCTCCGTCAGGTAAGCACCCTGCGAGGCAACGGGCGTGCCGCCATCCCGCGCGATGACCCAGCCGCTCGCGATCCTGATGTGCAAGGCCGTGCCTTGAGCGACAGGGTGGTCCAGCGCCAGCGACAGCACATCCGCACCGATGCCCTGCGGCGTCACATGTGTCAGGTAGCGGCCATTGCGGAAATTCTGGCCCAACACCTCGGCCCGGATATGGCCCTGGCCTGCGGGGGCAATCGTCAGATCCTCGCGGTGCAGGCACAGCCACGCCGGACCTTCAGCGGCGCTGCCGGGCAGCCCAAGCACCTGCCCGTTCAGCAAGGTGCGGCAAAGATCGCCGTCGCGCGCCGTCACCTCGACCGGCAGCGTCATGCCGTGGCTGATGAACCGCGCGACCATGGCGGTTTTGGGGCGGCGGTAAAGCGTCTCGGGCGTGCCGACCTGTTCGATGCGGCCCTGCGACATGACGGCGATATGGCTGGCGACGGCCATCGCTTCGTCCTGATCGTGGGTGACGAATACGAAGGTCGCGCCGGTCGCGGCGTGAAGGCGGCGAAACTCGGCCAGCATGGACTGGCGCAGATGCGCGTCAAGATTGGCCAAGGGTTCGTCCAGCAGGATCATCCGTGGCCGCAACGCCAGCGAGCGTGCCAGCGCCACGCGCTGACGCTGCCCACCCGAAAGCTCATGCGGGCGGCGATCGGCCAGGGCATCCAGCCCCACGGTCGCCAGCACCTCGGCCACGCGAGCCTTGCGTTCGGACCGCGACATGCCCTGAACCTTCAGGCCGAATTCGACATTGCCCTGCACCGTCATCGACGGCCAAAGCGCATAGGATTGAAAGACCATTCCCAGCCCGCGCGCCTCGGGCAGGACAAAGGTGGACGGCCCCGCAAGTTCGCGCCCGTCCAGCCACAGGCTACCCTGGCTGGGGCGTTCCAACCCCGCGATCAGGCGCAAAAGCGTGGTCTTGCCGCAACCCGACGGACCAAGCAGCGCAAGGAACGCGCCGGCGGGCAATTCCAGCCCGATCCCGGTCAGAACGTCCTGTTCGCCAAAGGACTTGGAGATGTTTCTAAGGCTAAGGTGAGGCAAGACGATTCCTTTCCTGACGCCCGATGTGATGAGGGGATGCAACCGATGGACGACATCCCTGTGACGCAAGGATGAAATTCCGGGCGGGCCAGGTGCGTTCCATCGCCACGAAAAAGCGGCGGAAACGATGACCGTTCCCGCCGCTGCGCATATCGGATGGTGCGTGGATCAGGTGCCGATGGCCAGCGCGCCGTCGCGCGCGCGTTGACGTCCCAGCCAGACCAGCCCCAGACCCGCCGCCGCCAGCAATCCGCCCGCGACCGGAACTGCGGCATAGCCAAGGCCAAGGCTGATGACCGCGCCGCCGACAGCCGCGCCCACGGCATTGCCAAGGTTGAACGCCCCGATATTGATCGAGGACGCCAGCCCCGGCGCCTCGGCTGCGGCCTGCATCACCCGCATCTGCACGGGCGGCACGATGGCAAAGGCAGCAGCGCCCCAAAGCGGCAGCACGATAGCGGCGGTCAACGCGTGACCGATCAGGAAGGGCATCGCCAGCATGATCAGCGCCAGCGCGGCCAGAAAGATCGCCGTGGCCCCATCCAGCGACCAGTCGGCCAGCTTGCCGCCCAGCCAGTTACCGATCGTAAAGCCCAGACCGATCAGCACCAGCGCCAGCGTCACGAACCCCGCAGAGGCACCAGCCAATGTCTCAAGGATGGGGGCGACATAGGTATACAGCGTGAACATCGCGCTTGCGCCCAGAACTGTGGTCGCCATTGCAATCAGAACCTCGGGGCGGGTCAGCACGCGCAATTCGCGCCGGACGTCGGGCCGTTGGCCCGGTTCGCCCTTGGGCAGCGCCAGCCAAAGCGAGATGATGGCCAGGACGCCCAGCCCCGCCGTGGCCGCAAAGGCCATGCGCCAGCCGATCTGCTGACCGATCCAGGTCGCGGCAGGCACGCCGCCGATATTGGCGATGGTCAGGCCCATGAACATGGCGGCAACGGCGCTGGCCTGTTTTTCACGCGGCACGACGCTGGCCGCGACGACTGCGCCAAGGCCGAAGAATGCACCGTGGTTCAGACTGGTGACCAACCGGGCCAGCAGCAACGTGGTATAGCCCGGCGACATGGCCGAAAGCAGGTTGCCGACCGTGAAGATCGCCATCAGCAGCATCAACGCCGTGCGTTTGCCAAAGCGGCTGAACACCAGCGTCATGATCGGCGCACCCAGCATCACGCCGATCGCATATGCGCTGACCAGCAGCCCAGCGGTCGGGATCGAGACCTGCACCCCTTCGGCGATGACGGGCAAAAGGCCCATGGGCGAAAACTCGGTCGTGCCGATGCCAAAGGCACCGATGGCCAGCGCCAGCAGCGGCCAGTTGAATCCCGACCGGCGAACAGTGTCAGATTGCGTCATGTGATATCCTTTCATGCGGCCCAGTCGGGGGCCAGTCCTTCGGGGCTGACCAGGCGACCATCGGGACGGGCAAGGCCCGCGATGGCGACCATGTCCTGCGGCGTCAGGTCAAAGTCGAAGATGGCGAAATTCTCGGGGAGGCGGGCGGGATTGGCGGTCTTGGACAAGGCGATGAACCCCTGCTGGATCAGCCAGCGCAGCGCCACCTGCGCTGCCGTCTTGCCATGTTTTGCGCCTATCTGTTGCAGCAGCCCGTCACGCGGAACGGCACCATCGGCCATGCCGAAATACGCGGTCAGCGCGACACCAGCCGACTTGGCCGCAACCAGCATGGCTTGTTGGTCCAGATAGGGATGCGCCTCGATCTGATTGGTGACGATGGGTGCGGCGCTTGCCTCGACCGATTGGCGCAGCTGCGTCAGGTTCTGGTTGCTGACGCCGATATGGCGCGTCTTGCCCGCCGCCTGCACCTGATTAAGCAGCGCGATCTGATCCGCCACCGGCACCTTGTCACCCGGCCAATGCAGCAACAGCAGATCGACGCGATCCACGCCCAGCTTGTCCAGACTTTCATCGACCGAGGCCGCAAAGCGATCGGCGCTGTAATTGTCGATCCAGACTTTGGTGGTCAGGAAAAGGTCGTCCCGCGCGGCTCCGGCGGTTCGAAGCGCACGGCCAAGCGCCGCCTCGTTACCGTAGATCTGCGCGGTGTCGAAATGGCGAAAGCCTGTTTCAAGTGCGGCGGGCACGATCCGCCCGACCTCGGCATCCGACATGCGGAACACGCCAAAGCCCAATGCGGGGATCGTTGCCCCGCCCGCGGTCACATATTGCATTGTTATCTTCCTCGCTACTGCGATCATTCCGAATTGGTAGGTCGGACATACGCAGCGCGGGCGGGCTTGATAACATGGCCATGATCCACTTTATCTGTGAACTGATTTCACGAAAGGCTAGTGATGGACAATCGGGCGGGCGAAATGCAGGTGTTCCTGCGCGTGGTCGAAACGGGCAGCTTTTCCCGCGCGGCCAAGCATTTGCTGATGACACCTTCCAGCGTCAGCAAGCTGATCGCCCGGATCGAGGCCCGGCTGGGTGTGCGCCTGCTGGAGCGTTCCACCCGCAGCCTGTCTTTGACCGCCGAGGGGCAGGTCTATTACGAACGCAGTCAGGCCCTGCTGGCCGAAATGGAGCAGATCGAACACGATCTGTCGCAGGACGCGGCCTATATCGGCGGCACGGTCCGCATCAGCACCTCGGTCGGGCTGGGGGTTTTCGGGATCGAGCCCTTGCTGCCAGCATTCTGGCAGGCCCATCCCGAAATCGTGGTGGACCTGTCGCTATCCGACGACATCGTGGACATGTATCAGGACCGCACGGATATTGCCTTTCGTGTCGGTGCATTGTCGGATTCGGGGTTGACAGCGCTGAAACTGGGCAGCGCACAGCGCAAGATCATCGCCTCGCCCGAATATCTGGCGCGCGTCGGCACGCCGCAAACGGTAGATGATCTGGGCGGGCATGATTTTCTAAGCTTCAACTTCCGCCGTTCCTCTCCGATCTGGCCTGCGCGCGAAGGCGGGCGGCTGATCAGTCGCCGCCCATTGCTGGCCAATAACGGCGAAACCGTGCGCCGCATGGCGCTGGCCGGAATGGGGCTGGCGCGGATGGGCGAATTCCACATCCGTGCCGATCTTGCAGCCGGTCGCCTGATCGAGGTTCTGCCCGGCGCCATTGCCGAGGATCGCGAGGATATTCACGCGCTTTTCCTTGGCGGCACGCGGATGCCGGGGCGCGTCCGGGCTTTCGTGGATTTCGTCGCGCCCCGGCTTCGGGCCTTTCTTGCGGCTGGCTGACGCGCCGCGGCAGGTCCGGTTACAGGTTCTGGCCGCCCGAAACCTCGATCCGCTGGCCGGTCATCCAGCCCATGCCATCGGTCAGGATCGACGCGACCGCGCCGCCGATGTCGTCCGGCAAACCCGCGCGACCCATCGCGGTCGCAGCGGCAACCATGCGGTTCACCTCGGGGATGTCACGCACCGCGCCACCGCCGAAATCCGTTTCGATCGCACCGGGGGCCAGCGTGTTCACCGCAATGCCGCGATGGCCCAGTTCGCGCGCCAGATAACGGCTCAGCACCTCGACCCCACCCTTCATCGTAGCATAGGCCGCATATCCCGGCAGGCTGAAACGCGCCAACCCGCTGGACACGTTCAGGATACGCCCGCCATCCACGATCAGCGGCAAAAGCTGCTGGGTCAGGAAGAACACGCCTTTCAGATGCACGGCCACAAGCCCGTCGAAATCCTCGGGCGTGGTTTCCATGAAGGGTTTGTGGATGCCATGCCCCGCATTGTTAAACAGATAGTCGAAATCGGCGCGGCCCCAACCCCGTTGCAAGGCGTCGCGCAAACGGCCCGAGAAATCGGCAAAAGTCCCGACATCCGCCGTATCAAGTTGCAGCGCGGCGGCCTTGCCGCCCGCATCCGTGATCTGCTCCACGACCTGATCGGCGGCTGCCGAATTGCCGTGATAGGTTAGCACGACCCCGACGCCCGCGCGGGCCAGATGCAGCGCGGCGTTCCGGCCAAGGCCACGGCTACCACCGGTGATGACTGCGATTTTCATATCCGCTCTCCTTCGTCTTGGATGGTGGGAATATGCGGCACGGCGGGACGGATTGCCTGCCACATCCTCCGCAAGACTTGCCCAATCCTCCGAACCGGTGGAATCTGCGTGAAATGCGATACGGACTGTCTTATTCAGATGTCATGGAACAGACCAATGCCCAACTGATCGAAGATTGTGTCCTGATCGCCCAGCAACATGGCACGGAAAGCCAACCCGTGCCTGCGGGACCGGATGGGCTTTCCGTCGTGCGGGCGCGGCATCCATCACAGATTCGGCTGACGCTGTATCATCCGATGATCTGCCTTGTCCTCCAAGGGGCCAAAGAAATCCAACATCGCAACGGCGCGGTGGGATTTGCAGCGGGCGAAACGGCCTTGGTTTCGCATGAACTGGTGACGGGCGCGCGGATCACCCAGGCGACCCCGGATCGGCCCTATGTCGCGCTGGCTTGCCGCATCGACCCCGAAATCCTGCGCGGTCTGCAGGCCGAAATGGAGCCGGGCACCATAGACGCTGCGCGCGGCGAAGCGGTGGCGGCGGGAACGGCGGAACAGGGCGTCGTCGATGCCATGACGCGCTTGTTTCGGCTTCGCGACCGCCCGCTTGAGGAACGCATTCTTGGCCCGATGATCCGCCGCGAACTGCATTTCCGCGTCCTGCTGTCGCGTCACGGCAGCATGATGCGCCAACTGTCGCAGCCCGGCAGCCCCGCCAGCCGCATCGCCCGCGCCATTTCGCATATCCGCCAGCACTGGGACGCGCCCTTGCGAACGCAGGACCTCGCCGCCGTGGCCGGGATGAGCGCGTCAAGTTTTCACGAACATTTCAAGGCGATTACCGCCACCTCGCCCATCCAGTATCAAAAGGCACTGCGGCTGGCGCTTGCCCGCGAACGTTTGGTGGACGGAGAAGAAACAGTATCGCCGATCGCCTATGCCGTGGGTTATGAAAGCCCAACACAATTTAGCCGCGATTTCCGTCGCGCCTATGGTGTGCCACCCAAGGACAGCCGGGCCGTTCCGCTTTAACTTTATCCGTCCAACCCGACGCAACGTTCCGGCAGTTTGATTGCAAGTTATCCTGCCACGACTTGAATTTTCGCAAGCCGGGATGCTATAGGGGCGCCGGCTCTCCGTTGGTTGTCATTGTTTTTCTGTCCCGAGGCCACCAATGGATCACGGAGTCTTTGATGTCCCAATATGGCCGTCAGGGAAGAACGCTTTATGCCGATGCCCTGAATACCGCGACCGATATTGTCGCGGAAACCGGACAGATGCCGCAAATGGCGGAACTGGCCGACAAGCTGGATGTGCCGGAAAACTCCTTATGCGGGATTTTTGGATCAGAGCAGCAACTTTTAGTTGCGATAGCCGAAAACGCTATGATGCTTTTGCATGATCAATGCGTGCGCACTATCGTCAAGGTCAATGATCAGGACCCCGTCGCGCAGTTTCAAGCATTATCGGATGCCTATATCGAATGGGCATATAATCACCCGCGCGAATTTCGCATTATCGGGTCGATGCCTGCCGAGGATTTTCAGCATAACGATAAGCTGATGCGTTACGAACAATCCATCCATGAATTGATGCTGCGGCTCTTGATGCGGGCGAAATCAATGGGGAAACTTTCGCAGGACGAAAACCTGCCATTGCTGATCGCCGCCGCCCATTCATTCGCTTATGGACTGGTCAGCAAAATGCTGCTGGGCGATCTGGCCAGATGGGCACCGGAACACGATGAACTTACAGCCGCCCGCGCCGCAATGCATATGTTCACAAGCAGAGTTCTGTGCATACAAAGCGCCTGAAAGCGCAATCCAGACACCCTTCAAACGAACGCCCATCGCACTTTTCGTTCTTTCCCGGACGAGCGATCCCCACCGCTCGCCCGGCAATTTTTCTGCAACAATAAACACTTAACAACAAAAACAAGGCTACCGATCAACAACGTCATCGTTATGCCCCGACAATCGGGAAAACGGTAGCTGACTATTTCGTCAGTTTTCGCCCAGACGCACCGGAACCCGCCTGTCCAAAAAGACATGATCGGCCCCATTGGCTAAGCTTTTGGCACATCGTAAAAGAAACCCAAGCAGGATGTGTGTTGTTGCAATCTGCGAGATGGTCGAATTTGTTTGGGTTCCTGTTTGATTGTTTTCGCGACGATCTCGAGCATTTCCTCCATCGGCTTTGTCGGTGCCCCATTCAGGGCGTCTGTTACTTCGAGTTTGATGGGTCTTAACGATGTCCAATTATTCCTTGTTTGTCCTTCCGCCTGAAGCGTTCACGACTTCGGATGGCGGTTACCAACCAATTCGCGATCCGAATACTGCAGATGACGGATCTGGCTGGAAGGATGCCTATGGCACCTTTACCTATACGCGCCAGTCGGCTGTAGAAATCAGCGTCCATGATACGGATCAGAACAACCAGTCGCTCGATGACAATGCTCCGGGCGAAAGCACGCAATTTCTGATCGAACCGATCGAGCGGTTTTCGGCAGGCTCGGCGCTGGAAAATGAATTTGAAATCACGCTGAACGCGACGGTCGATGGCGTTCTGAAAGAATACCGGCTTGTCGCGATCAGCTCGCAAGGTCAGATCGTCGGATATACGTTCAAAGGTGAATGGCCGCCGGAACACACGCATCTTAGTGCGGTGTGGAAGGGGACTGAAGACAGCGACAACAATTCGCTGTCCGTCAATCAGATGCAGGCGCCCTGCTTTACCCGTGGCACAATGATTGCAACGCCGAATGGCGAGATTGCGATCGAAAATCTGCACGAAGGGGATCTGGTTCTGACCCGCGATCACGGCGCGCAGCCGATCGGTTGGATCGGTTCCGCTTATCTGGATGCGCGGACGCTTGCGGCAAATAAGAATATGCAGCCGATCCGCATTCGCGCTGGTGCCCTTGGCATGGGATTGCCCAAGCAGGATCTGCTGGTTTCTCCGCAGCATCGGGTGTTGCTGCGGTCGCGCATCGCGATGAAGATGTTCGGCGCAGCCGAGGTTCTGGTCGCCGCAAAACAGCTTTTGCAGATCGACGGCATCGACATTGCCGCCGAATGCACCGAGATCGAATATTTCCATATGCTGTTTGACCAGCATGAAATCGTGATCTCTAACGGTGCCGAAACCGAGTCCCTTTATCCCGGACCCGAAGCCCTGAAATCGGTCGGCGCCGCAGCGTTGGACGAAATCTTCGCGATCTTCCCCGAACTTCGCAGCCTGCAGGCCGCACCGGATGGCGCGCGCTTGCTGCTGTCGGGCCGACAGTCGCGAAAGCTGGTCGTGCGCCACGTCCAGCACACGCGCGCTTTGGTCGTCCCAACCGTATGATCCATCAGAAAAAACGAATCGGAAAACCCGCGAGACACTTGCGGGTTTTCACTTTTTCGCCGTTCAAGATTGATTTAGGTTAATTCTCTGCCGGAAATTGGACATTCGATCAGGAATGTGAAAACTCTGGCATTGAAATCTCGGTCAGGTCTATTCACCGTCGTCAAACGCGGCACGGCCTGCCGCAACAACCGGCAGATTGACCTTGGCACTTAGATTGCAGCCCCAGACCTTGCGCCACCTGCTGATGAGCGGGACACGCGATCTTCACGATGCGTTGGACAGCGCCATGGGTGAGATGCGCGGATCCGAGGATTATCGTCACTATCTGCGCGGCACCTATGCTTTTCGTGCTGCGCTGGAGCCGGCGTTGGACGACGCGGGTTGGCAGGTCGAACGGCTGTTGGACAATCTGCGCGCCGATCTGGCCGATCTGGGCGAACCCGTGCCGACAGCCGCGCCCGCACCTGCTTTACACGATTTCGCGGCGAAGGCTGCGGCGCTTTACGTTCTGGAGGGGTCGGCCCTTGGTGCGCGCCTGATCGCGCGTCGCGCGGCGGCACTGGGCTTCGACGAACGGCACGGCGCACGGCATCTGGCCCAGCAAACAGCCGCACCCACCCGCTGGCCCGCGTTTCTGGACTGGCTGGAACAATCCGCAGCCCCGCCCGAGCCCGCGACTGCGGCGGCGCGGCAGGTCTTTCAGACCGCGCTTCTTGCCTATGGGGTGGAGGCAGGGGTATGACCCGAAATTCCGTGTCGGATGCCTCGCTTGCTGGTCAGCCGATTGACCTGACCAACTGCGACCGTGAACCCATCCATATTCCCGGCAGCATCCAACCGCATGGTTGCTTGCTGGCCTGTGATGCAGCTGCCCGTGTCGTGCTGCGCCATTCTGCCAATGCCATGCGGATGCTGGGGCTGACCGACGATCCCAACGGCAAACCCTTGGCCGAGATCATCGGGGCCGACCACGTGCACACGCTGGTCAACGCACTTGCCGTTGCAGGGCATGAGCCCCGCCCCGCGCTGGTTTTTGGGCTAGAGGTGAACGGGCAAAGTTTCGACGTGACCGGCCATCGATATGACGGCCACGCCATTCTGGAATTCGAACCCGCTTCCGAAAATCTGGGTGCTGTCATGAGCATGGCGCGCACCGTCGTGGGCCGCCTGCGCGCGCTGGACAGCGCCGAAGCGGTGATCCAGCAGGCCGCCTATCTGATTCAGGCCAAGCTTGGTTATGACCGCGTGATGATCTATGAGCTTGGCCCGGATGGCGCGGGCAAGGTCGTCAGCGAGGCCAAGCTGGATGTCCATGAAAGCTTCCGTGGCCAATATTTCCCGGCCAGCGACATTCCCCAGCAGGCCCGCGCGCTTTACCTGCGCAACCCGATCCGCGTCATCAGCGATGCGTCTTTTGAACCCGTCCCGGTCTTGCCGGTGCAGGACGAACGCGGGGCGGCGCTGGACATGTCCTATGCGCATCTGCGCAGCGTCTCTCCGGTTCATTGCGAATATCTGCGCAATATGGGCGTCTCGGCCTCGATGTCGGTGTCGATCATCATCAACGGCCAGCTTTGGGGCCTGATCGCCTGCCACCATTATGCGCCCAAGGTGCTGAGCATGGCCGATCGCGCCGCAGCCGAGATGGTGGGCGAATTCTTCTCGATGCATCTGGATTCGCTGCGCCGCAAGCACGCCCGCAAGGCCGAAGACCTGGCGCGCCGCGCGCTGGACGATCTTATGGTCGATGCCAGCCGCAGCGAGGACGTGAACACCGCGCTGGAAAACCGCCTGCCCCAGCTTGCCGATCTGATTTCTGCCGAAGGCATCGCGCTGTGGTTCAACGGCAAATGGAGCAAGCAGGGACACGCCCCCAGCCATGAAGCCGCCGAACCGCTGCTGCGTCTGGCCGAGGCCGCACCGGATGGTCAGATATTCCAGACCGACCAGCTTTCCACGCTGCTGCCCGAAGCGACCGATCTGACACGAATCGCCGCAGGTGTTCTGATCATCCCCCTGTCGCAGCGTCCCCGCGATTTCCTGTTCTATTTCCGGCAAGAGGCCGAGCAGACACTGGACTGGGCGGGCGACCCGAACAAGACCTATGAAACCGGCCCCTTGGGCGACCGTCTGACCCCGCGCAAAAGCTTTGCGATCTGGAAAGAGACGGTGCGCGGCAAATCGCATCCGTGGTCCGAGGCCGATCACCGCTTTGCCGAGGCACTGCGGATTTCGGTGGTCGAGGTGTTGCTGTTCAACTCGGAACTGCTGGCCGACGAACGCGCCCGCGCCGCAGTTCGTCAGCGTGTGCTGAACCAGGAACTGAACCACCGCGTCAAGAACATCCTTGCCGTCATCCGCACGCTGGTCAGCCAAAAGCATCACGATGGCGAAACGCTGCACAGCTATACCAGTGCGCTGCGCGGTCGCATTCAGGCGCTGGCGAATGCGCATGATCAGGTGATCCGCGACGAAAACGGGGGCTTGCTGCGTGATTTGCTGCAGGCCGAGCTTGGTCCATATTCAGCCAAAGGCGACGACATTCGCCTGCAGGGACCGGCTATCTCACTGGATTCACGTGCGTTTTCCGTAATGGCGCTGATCTTGCATGAGATGGCAACCAATGCCGCGAAATATGGGGCATTGTCGCAGCGCAGCGGACAGCTTGCGATTACGTGGTCGCTGCTGCCGGGCGGCGATTGCACGATCCGCTGGCAGGAAAGCCACGTCACAGGGGTCAGGATTCCCGATACGACCGGGTTCGGCTCAGACCTGATCAAACGTTCTTTGCCCTTCGATCTGGGCGGCGAAAGCGAACTGGCGTTCCAGCCCGACGGCGTTGTGGCCCAGTTCCGCCTGCCCGCCCGTTTCCTGCGCGCTTTGGATGGCGACGCCTCGGCCGCGATACCTGCGCTGAAATCGGATGACGCCCCCCGCCTTTCTTCCCTTGAAGGCCGCCGGGTGCTGCTTGTCGAAGACCAGATCCTGATCGCCATGTCGCTTGAGGCGGAATTGCAGGATCACGGGCTTGAGGTCGTGGGTGTTGCTCCGAACGTCGCGACCGCATTGCAGATGATTCAGGATCACGCCCCTGATCTTGCGGTTCTGGATCTGAACTTGCGGAACGAAACCTCGATCCCGGCAGCACAGATGTTGATGGCACGCGGCACGCGCTTCATCTTTGCGACCGGCTATGGCCGTGACATCGATCTGCCGGACGAATTTGCCGATGTCCCGGTCGTCCAGAAACCGTATCTGGTGCAGGATATCCTGAAAGCTTTCCGCGACGCCTGAACGGGTCAGGCGCGCGGATATTCCTGTCCCCAGACCGACGCGGCATCGCGTTGCAACAGACGCATCTCGGCCCGTGACAAAGCTTGCAGGGCGTGGCCTGTGTCCGCAGGACATTCGCGCAAGGCGCGCTGCCACAGACGCAGGGCCGAGCGTGCGCTCCATGGCAGGGCGGCGCTTGCCAGCCATCGCCGCAATTCGTCCGGCAGACCGTCATAGCGGGCCATGGCATTCTCATTCCCACTGCGCCGAAGCGAGGTCTGCAGATTGACGCGCCTCATGGATCAGGCCGCGTGCCTGCGCCATTCGGGAAAGGGGTCGGGCAGACCTTGCCAATCCCATGGCGTGAATTCTTCGGCACCCACCAGCGCCGCGTCCAGCGCTGCGGTAATCGCCGCGCGGTCCATGCCGCTGCCGATAAACACCAGTTCCTGCCGCCGGTCGCCCCATGGTTCCTGCCAATGCGTTTCGACCTCGCGCAGCGCGTCGGGATGCGTTGGCCAACGCTCGGGCGGGACGCTGGCCCACCAGCCGCCCAGAGGCGCGATCGAGGATACCGCTCCGGCAAGGCTGAACTCCACCGCCCAATCGGGTCGCGTGGCCAGCCACATATGCCCCTTGGCACGGATCACGCCCGGCAAATCGCCGTTCAGCGCAGCATGAATGCGCGCCGGATGAAAGGGTTGGCGCGCGCGATAGACAAAAGAGGATATGCCGTATTCCTCGGTTTCGGGCACATGGTCGGCAAAGCCGTAAAGCTCCTTTGCCCAAAGCGGATGTTCATGCGCGCGGTCGAAATCGAACAGGCCGGTGTTGAATATCTCGGGGGCGGCCACGCGCGAAAAATCCGTCTCGATCAGCCGCGCATCGGGGTTCAGGGCGCGGATGATCTTGCGGGCCTGATCCAGCCGCTGGGGCCCGGCCTCGGTAATCTTGTTCAGCACGATGACATTGGCAAATTCGATCTGGTCGGTCAGCAGGTTGACCAGCGTGCGCGCGTCTCCCTCACCCATGCTTTCGCCGCGATCCGCGATGAAGTCGTGGCTTGCGAAATCGCGCGTCAGGTTCACCGCATCGACCACCGTGACCATCGTGTCCAGCCGCGCCACGTCAGCCAAACTTTCGCCATCCGCATCGCGGAAATCGAAGGTGGCCGCGACCGGCAGCGGCTCGGACACACCCGTGGATTCGATCAGCAGGTGGTCAAAGCGATCTTCGGCAGCAAGGCGGCGCACCTCAAGCAGCAGGTCGTCGCGCAAGGTGCAGCAGATGCAGCCATTGGTCATCTCGACCAGCTTTTCCTCGGCGCGTGACAGGCTGGCCCCATCGCGCACCAGATCGGCATCGATGTTCACCTCGGACATGTCATTGACGATGACGGCGACCCGGCGCCCTTCGCGGTTGTTCAGCACGTGGTTGAGCAGCGTGGTTTTACCCGCGCCCAGAAAGCCGGAAAGCACGGTAACGGGAAGACGGGGGTCCGCAGAACTGGGATCGGGATTGACTGGCATGGCGGCACCTAAATGTAATGTTATTACATTTCTAGTAGCATCCGCGCCGAAGCGTATGCAACCCCCAAGCCATAGGGCCAAACCAAAGAACGATACGGCCAGCAGCCGGACCATGAACACGGTCGTGACCGGACATGTTTGATCATCAGGACAGGTGGCTGCCGTTTTCGATCACAGCCTGCAGACCATGCGATCAGATGCGACATCTAGCCCTGTGGACAAAATTTCTGGCGCGGTGCAGCAAGGTCGCCTATCAGGTATCATGCCGACCAAGGGGACGCCTTGACCAACCGCGCCAACAGTCTTGCTTTCGCAAGCCGGGCCTTGCCCCGGTTGCTGGCGCTGCTTGCGGTCCTGCCCTTTGTGTTGCTGTCGCTGATGGCGCAGGGGACGATGGTCGTCAAAGGCCCTGCCCGCGAAAGCTTCATGGTCGTTTTGTGCGGCGACCACCTGCCGGTCGAGATGGTGGTAGCCGATGACGGCACCGTCATCCCCGCCGACGAATATCGCGCGGCGGACGATACGCCCGTACCGAAAGCGCCCAAGCCGGCCTGCGACTGGTCCGCTCATGCCCAGCCGGTGCTGGCCGCAGGCCCATTGGCGGCCTTGGCGATGCTGACGAACCTGCTGCCCGCGGACCTGCACGTCACCCCCGCCCCGCGTGCCCACAGGGCCGAGGTGCTGACCCCCCTGGCCCGAGGGCCGCCCGTCACCTGACCCATGCCGCGGCGTCCGACCGGGCGCATGACGTCAATTCCGCATCAGGTGAACCATATGCAAACCCACACCATATCCGCCATTCTTGGCGCGTTGCTTCTTGCCCTGCCCCTTGGCTCACAGGCTCAGCCCGTGACGCAGGGCGATCTGACCGTCTCGGACGGATTCATGCGGGCCATGCCGCCCAACGCCCCGGTCGCGGGCGGCTATCTGACCATCACGAACAACGGCACTGCCGATGACCGCCTTGTGTCTGCCAGTTCCCCCGAGGCAGGCGAGGTGCAGGTCCACGAGATGACCATGAACGGCGACGTGATGAAGATGCGCGAATTGCCCGACGGTCTACCCATTCCCGCAGGCCAGACCGTAACGCTGACGCCCGGCGGCAACCACCTGATGTTTCTGAAGGTCGCAACCCCCTTTACCGAAGGCCAGACCGCCCATGCCACGCTGGTCTTTCAGAATGCGGGGCAGCTCGAGGTTCCCTTGGCCGTCGGCCCTATGAACGCACGCAAGGCCGGGGGACGGGCGCCCGCCGACCCTCATGCGGGTCACTAATCGCGCAAGGGGGAAACAGATGACTACCTTATCGCGGCCCTCGCGCCCGGCACGCGCGGCGGGGGATCTATACCGTGCCGTGTGGCGCTGGCATTTCTACGCGGGACTTCTTGTCCTGCCCTTTCTGATCTCGCTGTCACTTTCGGGCGGCGCCTATCTTTTCAAGGATGAAATCGACGGCTGGTATCACTCCGACCTGAAGCACGTGGCGCAGATGAGCGACGTGACCATCTCGCCCGATGCCATCCTTGCCTCGGCGCAAGAGGTCGTGCCGGGAACGGCGGTGAAATTTACCCCACCCGCCAAGGCGGGCGACACGGCCGAAGTCACCATAGCGACCGATCGTGGACGCATGGCAGTCTATGTCAGCCCCTATGACGGGCTGGTGCAAGGCGTCATGCCCGATCGCACCACGCTGTCATGGACGATCAGGCAATTGCACAGCCTGAAATATTTTGGCCCTTATGCCCGCTATGCGATCGAGATCGCGGCGGGATGGTCGGTTCTTCTGGTGGCAACCGGACTTTTCCTGTGGTGGCCGCGCGGGCAAAAAGGCGGCGTTCTGTCGGTTCGCGGCACGCCGCAGCGCCGGGTGTTCTGGCGCGATCTTCATGCCGTGACCGGGCTGGTCGCGGGCGGCTTTATCGTGTTTCTGGCGGTAACGGGAATGCCGTGGTCCGGCGTCTGGGGCGCCAATGTCAACGAATGGGCCAATGGCAGCAATTTCGGCTATCCCAGCGGAGTGCGCGTCGATGTGCCCATGTCGGACCGCAAGCTGAACGACATCGCCCAGACCTCATGGTCGCTGGAGCACGCGCGCATTCCCGAAAGCCCCAATGTCGGGGCAAGCTCTATCACGCTGGAACAGGCGGTGGCGGCGTTCGACCGGATGGGCCTTGCGCCGGGCTATGCCGTGTCACTGCCTGTAACGCCCGATGGCGTGTTCACGGGCTCGGTCTATCCCGATGACCTTAGCCGCCAGCGTGTTGTGCATCTGGACCAGTATTCCGGCAAGCCGCTTCTGGACATGAGTTATGGCGACTATGGCCCCGGTGGGCGGGCGCTGGAGTGGGGGATCAACACGCATCTGGGCCAGACCTACGGGTTGGCAAATCAGATCGTGCTGCTGGCGGTCTGCATGGCCATCATCCTGATGTCGGTTGCCGCCGCAGCGATGTGGTGGAAGCGCAGGCCAGCGGGGCGTCTTGGCGTGCCGCCTATGCCCCAGAATCGGCGGGTGTTTCGGGGCCTGATCGCCATGCTGGCCTTGGGGGGCGTCATCTTTCCCTTGGTCGGCTTGTCGCTAATCGTGATGCTGTCGCTGGATTTCTGCGTCACGCGCTGGGGCGGCAATCGCGGTATTGCCGCGACCTAGCAAGAAAATTCGGTGAATTGCCCAGATACCGCCGCAACCTGCGGCGGTATCTTTGCGTTTATGCAACGCAGGCGGCCCCGACGTCCGGGCCGCGCGTCGAAGGACGAAAGGAAACCTGCGTTGCAAGACGTCGATCTAAGACTTTATCTGTCTCCGGCCAGCGCCAATGCCATTGAAAAGTCGGGGCTGCTGCCCGGCAATCCGGCCATGGCGAAGATACGCATGGCCTATCTGGATATACCAGGGGGGGACATCATTGCCGTTGAACAGGGGCAGCTGCCCGACCTGCCCCTGCCCCTTGCCACGGCGCAGCTTGCACGACACCGCTGGACAATCGAACATCAGGGCGCGCAGATCGCCGTCGCCATCGACAGGGGCGAGATCATGGCAGGCGACCGCCAGTCCCAGATCTGTGAGATCGGCCTGCGCCTGACCAACGGGTCGCCCAGTACGGTCTTCGACTTTGCACACAAACTTGACGAAGTGGCACCGCTGCGTGCCGGTGTGCGCCGCAAAGCCGAACGCGCCCGCCTGCTGACCGAAACCCTCCCCCGTTTTCACAAAGCCGAACCCGTGGTCCTGTCCCCCGAGATGAGCGCGGGACAAATCTTTCAGACCGTGATGCTGTCTTGCCTGCGCCAATTCCGCCTGAACGAAGACATCCTGTTGACGGACCCCAACCCCGAAGCGGTGCATCAGGCCCGCGTGGCGCTGCGCCGTGCACGTTCGGCAATGTCGATCTTCAAGCCGCTGCTGGGCGATGACGCGGCGCAGGGGTTGCGCGACGATCTGCGCTGGCTTGCCGGTGGCCTTGCCAATGCCCGCGAAATCGACGTGCTGCTGGACCGCGCAAAACCCGGCGAGCTGATGGCGAAACTGGGCCGGGCACGCCGCGCCACCTACGCCGATATGGCCAAACTTCTGGCACAGCCTCGGGCGCGGCGCGTGATGCTGGACCTTGCGCAATGGCTGCATGACGGCGACTGGTGCCGCGAGTTTGCCACGGCTGAATTGCGCAACCAGTCCGCGCGGGAATTTGCCGCAAGCGCCTTGCGCCGTTTTCGCCGCAAGGTCCGCAGGGATGGCCGTGATCTGGAAAACCTGCCCGACGCGGCGCGCCACGAACTGCGCAAGGATGCCAAGAAACTGCGCTATGCGACGGATTTCTTTGAGGGACTTTACGCCGATGGCAAGACCGGCAAACAGCGCAAGCATTTCGTGAACGCGCTTGAGGAGATGCAGGACGTTCTGGGCGCGCTGAATGACATGGCGATGGCGCCGCAAATGCTGGAGCATCTTGGCATTGCCGACGACCCCGAGGCGGCAGTTTTGCTGGGCAGCGGCAAATCCGCGCAGTTGTCGCAGGCCGCAAAAGCCTATGACACGCTGGTCGGGGCCAAACGCTTCTGGAAATGACGTATGACGGATGCGCAGGTTTCCGTCCTGCGCGGTCGGGCCGTTTCAGCGGCCCTTGACTGCAACCTTCCCAGCAGAAAGAACCGTCCTCGCATCCTGGACCTGAATCGCCGGGAACGCGTGGAGCCGGGGGCACAGCATCGTGTCCCCAACCCTGCCGGGCCGAAAGGAGACCTTGATGAAGTTCCGTTTTCCCATCGTCATCATCGACGAGGATTTCCGTTCCGAGAACTCCTCGGGCCTTGGCATCCGTGCGCTGGCCGACGCGATCGAGTCTGAGGGCTTCGAGGTGCTGGGCGCCACCAGCTATGGCGACCTGTCGCAATTCGCGCAGCAACAGTCGCGTGCCAGCGCCTTCGTGCTGTCGATCGACGACGAAGAATTCACCCCCGGCCCGGATCAGGATCCGGTCATCACCGATCTGCGCAACTTCATCGAGGAAGTGCGTTGGAAAAACGCCGATGTGCCGATCTACATCTATGGCGAGACCAAGACCTCGCGCCACCTGCCCAACGACATCCTGCGCGAATTGCACGGCTTCATCCATGCCTTCGAGGATACGCCCGAATTCGTCGCCCGCCACATCATCCGCGAAGCCAAGACCTATCTGGAAGGCATCCAGCCGCCCTTCTTCAAGGCGCTGCTGGATTACGCCGAGGACGGATCGTATTCCTGGCATTGCCCCGGCCATTCCGGCGGCGTGGCGTTCCTGAAATCGCCCATCGGCCAGATGTATCACCAGTTCTATGGTGAAAACATGCTGCGCGCCGATGTCTGCAACGCGGTCGAGGAACTGGGCCAGTTGCTGGACCATAACGGTGCCATCGGCGCGTCCGAACGCAATGCCGCGCGCATCTTCAATGCGGACCACTGCTTCTTCGTGACCAATGGCACCTCGACCTCGAACAAGATGGTCTGGCACCACACCGTTGCGCCGGGCGATGTTGTGGTCGTAGACCGCAACTGCCACAAGTCGATCCTGCATTCGATCATCATGACCGGCGCGATCCCGGTCTTCCTGAAGCCGACGCGCAACCATTACGGCATCATCGGCCCGATCCCCTATTCGGAATTCGAGATCGAGACGATCAAGGCCAAGATCCGCGCCAACCCGCTGCTGAAGGGCGTTGATGCCGACACCGTCAAACCGCGCATCATGACACTGACGCAATCGACCTATGACGGGGTTCTGTATAACACCGAAACCATCAAGGGCATGCTGGACGGCTGGGTCGAAAACCTGCATTTCGACGAGGCATGGCTACCACACGCCTCGTTCCACCCGTTTTACGGCACCTATCACGCCATGGGCCGCAAACGCGGGCGGACCGAACATTCGGTGACCTATGCCACGCAATCGGTCCACAAGCTGCTGGCGGGGATTTCACAGGCCAGCCACGTGCTGGTGCAGGACAGCCAGAACACCAAGCTGGACCGGCATCTGTTCAACGAATCCTATCTGATGCACACCTCGACCAGCCCGCAATATTCGATCATCGCCAGCTGCGACGTGGCCGCCGCGATGATGGAGCCGCCCGGCGGCACCGCGCTGGTCGAGGAATCCATCGCCGAGGCGCTGGATTTCCGCCGCGCCATGCGCAAGGTCGATGCCGAATTCGGCGATGACGACTGGTGGTTCCAGGTCTGGGGCCCCGAGGAGCTTGAGGAAGAAGGCATCGGCCGCACCAAGGACTGGGTCCTGCGCCGCACCGACAGCGAAGGCGTGCAGCGTGACGGCGAAGACAGCTGGCACGGCTTTGGCGACATGGCCCCCGGCTTCAACATGCTGGACCCGATCAAGGCCACGATCATCACCCCCGGCCTGAACCTGGATGGCCGGTTCGAGGATTGGGGCATCCCCGCCAGCATCGTGTCGAAATACCTGGCCGAACATGGCGTGGTGGTCGAAAAGACCGGGCTTTACAGCTTCTTCGTGATGTTCACCATCGGCATCACCAAGGGCCGCTGGAACACGCTTCTGGCCTCGCTCCAGCAGTTCAAGGACGATTACGCCAAGAACCAGCCGCTTTGGCGGGTGATGCCGGAATTCTGCCAGAAACAGCCGCGCTATGAACAGATGGGCCTGCGCGACCTGTGCCAGCACGTCCATTCGCTGTATTCGAAATACGACATCGCAATCCTCTCGACCGAGATGTATCTGAGCGATCATACCCCGGCCATGACGCCCAGCGATGCCTTTGCCCATATCGCGCGCCGCACCACGCAGCGCGTGCCGATCGACGAATTGGAAGGCCGCATCACCACCAGCCTTGTCACACCCTATCCGCCGGGCATCCCGCTGCTTATTCCGGGTGAGGTGTTCAACACCAAGATCGTGGAATACCTGAAATTCAACCGCGAATTCGAACGCGAATGTCCAGGGTTCGAAACCGACATCCACGGTCTTGTGCAGGAAACCGGGCCGGACGGGCGCAAGCATTACTTCGCGGATTGCGTCGCCGAGTAACGACATGGCGGGCGCGGCAATCGTCGCGCCCGCATCGACAAATGCGGACCTGCACGCTATAAGGATGGCGTCAGAAAAGGAGAGATCGGTGCGGTTAGCCCGGTCCCTGCGTCACCCGCAGGTCCTGACCGTCGCAGGACGAGTCCCATGGCCTTCAACGCCGGGCAATGCCGCCTTGGCGCAACGAAAGGTCTTTGGAAATGCAGCAGCAAATCTCGGTCATCACCCTTGGCGTGTCGGACATGGCACGTTCGCGGCAATTCTATACCCAAGGCTTCGGATGGCAGCCGGTCTTTGAAAACCCGGAGATCATCTTTTACCAGATGAACGGTCTGATGCTTGGCACGTTTGGGAAAGCCGCGCTTGAGGCGGATATGAACCGCGCCGGCTTGAAACAGCCCGGCGCGTTTTCCATAGCCCATAATGTCGCGCGGCAGCAGGATGTCGCACCGTTGATCGAACGGCTGGTCGCCGCGGGCGGAACAGTCTTGCGGGCGGCTGATGCGCCCCTGCATGGCGGCTTTCGCGGCTATGTCGCCGATCCGGATGACCATGCCTGGGAAATCGCATGGAACCCCGCATGGCCGATAGATGCCCAGGGCCATGTGACCTTCGGCATCTAAGCGGCCTTTTGCGGCGTCACTTGGGCATGGCGCCGCAGAAGCCGCCCACAGCCTCGACCCCGGAACCCAATGCAAAGATCGGCGGCGCCTTATAGGGGTTCGGGGGCGTCGTCGCGTGATCAAAGATCAGCAGCAGACCGACCAGCAATAGCGCGATGGGTGCAGTGATGCGACGGGTCATGCGCGCGCCTCCAGTCCCAGCATCGGGCGCAGGCGGACGCCCAGCACCGATCCTGCAAAGCCCGCCGCGAACCAGACCCAGCCATGCAAGCTGCCCGTCGAGATCCCCGAGAAAAAGGCACCGACGTTGCAGCCAAAGGCCAGCCGCGACGAATATCCAAGCGCAAGACCGGCGATGATCGTGGCGATCCACGCCTTGCCCGGCAGCTTGGGCAAGGGCTGCGACAACCCGCCATTGCGCCATGCCGCGACAAGGAAGGCACCGCCGATGATGCCGATATTCGTCAGCGAGGTCACATCTGTCAGCACGCTTTCACCCAGCCGCGCGGCATTGCCCGGCGCGCTCCAGAAAGCCGAACCCGACAGATCAACGCCAAGCGCCACCGCGCCTTTGGCCGCCCATAGCCCCAGGCCATAGACCACGCCCCAAGGCTGGCCCGCAACGACCAGATTGCCGATGGCCAGCGCCGCGACGATCACCGCCGCAATGACCAGCCGCCCCGGCACCCGCCGCGTGCCCGGCGCAGCCAGCGCCAGCAGCAAAACTGCCACCGCAGCCAACAGGCCAAGCGTCACGATCAGCCCGGAATTGCCCGTCAGCGTCAGAATCGGCAAAGCGCCCAGATCGGTCCACCACACAAGGCTGTAAGACCCCGCCAGACTACCAAGCGCAAAGAACGGCAGCGCCAGCAACCCCACCGGATTGCCGCTGCCCGCGTTCACCAGCGTGCCCGAACCACAACCCAGAACGACCTGCATCGCTGCACCAAAGACAAAGGCTCCGCCGACCATCGCCCAACCGATGGGGGCCTGTGCGCCGAAAATCTCGCCAGGATGGCTGGCCAGCAGCGGAAAGGCCACGATCGACACCAGCGCAATCGCCAGAAGCTGCGCCAGAATGCCCGAGGGATCGCGACGCAGGATCATCGCCCGCCACGGCCCGGCAAAGCCGAAACGCAGACCTTCAAGCGTGATACCGAAACCCAGACCGATCGCCAGCAGCACACCGAACCGCGCACCTGCGAACAGGGCCACGGCAAAGATCGCCGCAAGCCCCGCCAGCACCAGAAAACCGCGCTGGCCCAGCCGCGACGGCGCGGAAATCGCAAGCGCCTCGGCCATCAGTTGCTACCTTTGATCTGGTTCATCAGGTTCTGCATCAGGCCCGGCGTGTTTTCCATCTGACCGCCGGTCTGCGACCAGCCAACCATCGAGTCGGGATAAAGCTTCGCATCCTCGACCCCAGCCAGCTCGGAAAGCGCGAACCATTCGGTCGCGGCCCAATGGCCGGTATTGCAGAAGGCGACGACCGGTTCCTGCTTGCCGATGCCCAGCTTGGCCGCAACCTCGGCGGCCGAGGGCGCGTCCATCACCTTGGTCGGATCGTTGAACCAGACAGCGTGCGACACGCTTTCCGCACCGGGCAGCGTGCCGGGTTTGGATGCGGCAGTGTGGGCTTTTTCGCCCTTGAAGAACGGTTCGGGACGGGCGTCGATCAGCCGCGCCTGCTGCTGGCCATTGACCACGGCAGCGATGTCATCGGTCGTCGCCAGCCAGCGATGCGAGAACGTGATGTCCACATCCGACGGCACCGGCGCATTGGCCTTGGTTTCCAGCGGCAGACCTTGGGCCGCCCATTCGCCCATGCCCCCGTTCAGGATCGACAGATGACTGACCCCCGAGGATTTGAGCGTCCAATAGACCCGCGCCGCCGATCCGAAATCGCTGTTGTCTTCGCCCTGATGGACGATGACGACCGGACGCTCAAGCGTTACGCCCAGTTCGCGCAGGGTGGCTTCCAGCTTGTCTTCGGGGACCAGAGCGCCGGGGTTTTCCGCGGGACCGCGGAAACTGTCATAAGGGGCGGAAATCGCGCCCGCGATATGGCCTTGGCCATAAGCCTCGCCCCGGATGTCCAGAACCAGCGGGGCATCCGCGCCCGAGGTCAGGGTCTGTAGCTGGGCCGGTTCAACCAGCGGGCCGAAATCGGCGGCCTGAGCCGTGCCGGAAATGCAGATCGCGGCCAAGGCGGAAAGGGCAAGCGTTCTCATACGCGCGTCTCCTGACTGTGTTTGCGCCCGATTTCAGGCGTCACAACACCGTTGGCAAGGGGCCGGGCGATATGCGGCAACGGGATGGCGCGAATGCTGTCCGCACCCCGACCAGACCTGCATATCATGCCATAGCCCCAGCCGGACACATTCAGAAGGATGTTCCGGCACCGCATCGTTTCGCGGAACCGGGGTTTTTTTCGCAATATCTCAGGCGCGGCGGCCCATGCCCAATAACTGATACAGCACCAGCGCCGCAAAGGTGGACGTGCCGATGCCACCCAGCGCGAATCCACCAATGTTCACAGTGAAATCGCCCGCGCCAAAGATCAGCGCCACGCCCACCGTGAACAGGTTGCGCGGGTCCGAGAAGTCAACGCGGTTGTCCACCCAAATCCGCGCCATGGCCGATGCGATCAGGCCAAAGACGCACACCGCCAGGCCCGCCAGAACCGAGGCCGGGATGGTTTGCAAGATCGCCCCGAATTTCGGCGAAAGGCCAAGGCAGATCGCGATGATGGCCGCGATGGGAAAGATCAGGGTCGAATATACGCGGGTCATCGCCATGACGCCGATATTTTCGGCATAGGTGGTGACCCCCGTGCCGCCACCGCTGCCCGCGATCATCGTGGCAATGCCGTCGCCCAGAAAGCCGCGCCCGATATAGCGGTCCATATCGCGCCCGGTGATGGAACCCAGCGCCTTGATATGCCCAAGGTTTTCCGCGACCAGCACGATGGCGACCGGCGCAATCAGCGAAATCGCGGTCCAGTCGAAAACCGGCGCGGTGAAGTTCGGCACTCCGAACCACGGCGCGGCCCCGACGGTTGCAAAGTTGATGCCCGGAACGATGCCCAGCCCATTGCCCAGCACCAGAACCAGCAGATAGCCAAAGCCAAGCGCGATCAGCACCGCGACCCGCCTTGTGGCCTGCCGGCCGTAGACCGACACCAGCGCCATGCAAAGCACCGTGGCCAGCGCAATGCCAAGATGGGCATGTGTGCCCTGCAACTGCTGGACCGCGACCGGGGCAAGATTCAGCCCGATGGCAACCCCGATGGCACCTGTGACTGCGGGTGGCATCAGCCGCTCGACCCAGCCCGAGCCAATGGCCATCACGATCAGCCCGATCAGCGCATAGATCAGACCTGCCGCGATGATGCCGCCAAGCGCCACACCGATATTCGGGTTCGGACCTCCGCCCGCAAAGCCGGTCGCTGCCATGATGACCGCGATGAATGCAAAGGACGAACCCAGATAGCTGGGAACCCGCCCGCCCGTGATGAAAAAGAACAGCAGCGTGCCGATGCCGGAAAAGAACACCGCGACATTCGGATCAAAGCCCATGATCAGCGGCGCAAGGATGGTCGAGCCGGACATGGCCAGCAAATGCTGCACGCTCATCGGCAGGGCAGCGGCCAGTGGCAGCTTTTCGTCTGGAAGCACCGTGGCGCCAGTGGCGCGGCGCCATTCGGGGAAATAGCCCATCGTGTTTTCTCGGATAACGGTCGTGTGACACCCCTCATGCGCGCATCGGCGCAGGATTTCCAGTGCCTGTCCCGCATCCTGGCCGGTATTGCGGCATCGCTGCCGCAATCCTTGTGGGTGTCGCGGGCGCCTACTTCTCGCGCTCGGTTTCCTTCAGCGTCTCTTTCTGGGTGATCAGCCGGGCCGAGTTCTGGCCTGACAGGAACACCCATAGCCAGCTCAGCGACACGAAAAGCCGCGACCGCGCGCCGATCAGGAAATAGATATGCGCGATGCCCCAGACCCACCACGCCAGCCAGCCGCGCATCTTGAAGCGGCCATATTCGATGACGGCCGCATTGCGCCCGATGGTCGCCAGATTGCCCATATGACGATAACGAAATGGCGCGGGCTTGGGCTGGCCGCGCAGCCGCGCGACGATCGTGCGCGCGGCATAGACGCCCTGCTGCTTGGCTGCGGGCGCAACGCCGGGCACGGGCTTGCCGTCGGAAATCACATGCGCGGTATCGCCCAGAACAAAGATATTGGGATCGCCCGGAACCGTCAGGTCGTCACCGACCATGACGCGGCCAGCGCGGTCGCCTTCCGCAGCCAGCCAGTCCTTGGCGCGCGATGCCTGCACGCCCGCCGCCCAGATCGTGGTGCGTGCCGGAATGATCTGTCCCGCGACCGTGATTCCGTCCCACGTGCATTCCGTCACCGGATGCCCGGTCATCACCTCGACCCCGCTTTTTTCCAGAGCCGCCTTGGCATAGCCCGAAAGTTCGTCGCTGAAGGCGGGCAGGATGCGCGGCCCCGCCTCGATCAGCAGGATGCGGGCCTTGCGCGTGTCGATGTGGCGGAATTCGCGCGGCAGGATGCGATGCGCCAATTCGGCAAGAATGCCGACCAGCTCGACCCCCGTCGGACCCGCGCCGATGACGGTGAACGTCAGCAAAGCCTGCCGTTCGGCCTCATCCTCGGTCAGCTCGGCGCGCTCAAAGGCCAGAAGCATCCGGCGACGGATGGTGGTCGCGTCCTCAAGCGTTTTCAGGCCCGGAGCGTCGGCTTCCCACGCATCCTTGCCGAAATAGGCGTGGCGCGCACCCGTGGCGATGACAAGCGTATCGAACGGCACGCGCGTGCCGCTGCGCAGCACGACTTCGCGGGCGGTGCGGTCCACGCCCTCGACCGTGCCCAGAAGCGTCGTCACGTCGTCGCGGTCATGCAGCAGCGCACGGATCGGCCATGCGATGTCCGATGTTGCAAGCAGCGTCGTTGCAACCTGATAAAGCAAAGGCTGGAACAGGTGGTGATTGCGTTGATCGATCAGCGTGATCTGGCAATCCGCCCCCTTCAGCCCAAGAACGGTTTGCAGCCCGGCAAAGCCCGCACCGATGACGACGACCCGATGCTTCATCGGAAATTCCCTTCAGAGTTCACGACCAGAGGAGCCTGCTCCTTTCACTGGCCGAACGCTAAAGCAAGCGGGACTTCCGTGGCAAACAACAACAAGCACGGCGCTGCGTCACTTGGCCGCAATGCCGTTGATGCGAAAATGGGCAGGCGCGCCGCCATCGCGGCACGCCTTGGTTTCCTTAGGCGACCAGCATCCCGTGCGGGTCCAGAACGAACTTCTTGGCCACACCTTGATCAAAGCTTTCATAGCCCGCGACGGCCTGATCCAGCGGAATGATCGTCGCGTTCACGATGTCGGCGATCGGCAGGCGGTCGTGCAGGATCGCCTGCATCAGTTGCCGGTTGTATTTCAGCACCGGGGTCTGGCCGGTATGCAGCGACTGCGCCTTGGCCCAGCCCAGACCGAAGCGCATCGACAGGCTGCCATGCTTGGCGGCGTCATCGACCGCGCCCGGATCTTCGGTCACGTAAAGGCCGGGGATGCCGATATTGCCGGCGGCGCGGGTGATCTGCATCATCTGGTTCAGCACGATCGCGGGCTGCTCGCCGCCCGAATGACCGCGCGCCTCAAAGCCCACGGCGTCGATGGCGGCATCCACCTCGGGGGATCCGGTGATCTCGGCGATCATCTCGGGCAGGTTGTCGCCCTTGGACAGGTCCACCGGTTCGAACCCGACCTTGCGGGCGTGTTCAAGACGTTCCTTGTTGAAATCCCCGATCATCACGACCGCCGCGCCCAGAATCCGGGCCGAGGCCGCAGCCGCCAGACCCACCGGGCCCGCACCCGCAACATAGACGATGGACCCCACGCCCACGCCCGCCTTCCATGCACCGTGAAAACCGGTCGGCAGGATGTCCGACAGCATGGTCAGGTCGCGGATTTTCGACATCGCGCGATCACGGTCAGGGAACTTCAGCAGGTTGAAATCGGCATAAGGCACCATGACATAGCGCGCCTGACCGCCGATCCAGCCGCCCATATCGACATAGCCGTAAGCACCGCCCGCCCGCGCCGGGTTCACCGTCAGGCAGACGCCCGTATCTCCTTCGCGGCAGCAGCGGCAGCGCCCGCAGGCGACGTTGAACGGAACCGAGACGATGTCGCCGATGTCCAGCATCTCGACATCGGCGCCCTTCTCGATCACCTCGCCGGTGATCTCATGGCCCAGCACCAGACCGGCTTCGGCAGTGGTCCGGCCGCGCACCATATGCTGGTCCGAGCCACAGATATTGGTCGAGACGACCTTAAGGATGACGCCATGCTCGATCTTGCGCCCGTCCGGCGCGTGCAGGCCGGGATCGGCAATGTTCTGCACTTCGACCTTGCCCGGCCCGATATAGACCACGCCTCTGTTGCTGCTCATACGATCTTCCCTCCTTGATCGTTGCCTGATGCGCCGCCTCCTGCCGCACGCATCGCGGGGCCGTCGCGACGGCCTTGCGCATGATCGGATGTTATCCAAGCGCGCAGACGCCGATGTGCCGTTTGCGACAGGGGCCGACCTGAATCAGACACGCAGCCCCCGCGCCGCGATCACGAAGCCTTGCGCACGATCTGTTGTGGCTGGCCCTGCCGGTATTCCAGAGGCGTCAGGCCGGTCCAACTGCGAAAGGCGCGTGAAAAGCTCGACTCGCTGCGATACCCCACCATATGGGCGACCCGCTTGATCGGCAGATCGCGGCGCAGCAGCAATTCCTGCGCCAGACGGGCACGCGCGCGGGATTTCAGCGCGATCAGCGATGTGCCCTCATCTTGCAGATGCCGCTGCAGGCTGCGTGGCGAAATTCCCAGTTCAGCGGCCAGCCTGCCCATATCCATTGATGATGCGTCCCGTTCAAACAGGCGCTGAATGCGCTGCGACAACAGCCGGTCCTGTCGGTATTGCCGTGCCATCAGCGGGATTGCCGCCTGCAGGCGCTGGCGCAAGGCCTGATCGTCGCGCAGCACCGGCAGCGCCAGATAGCCCGCGTCAAAAGCGATCTGCGCAAAGCCCGCGCCGAATGTGACCCGCCCGCCGAACATCCGGTCATAGGCGGCATGGTGGTCGGGCCGGGCGAAAGGGAAATCCGCCTGCTCGATGGGAATGCGCGAATCCGCCAGCCAGCAGGATATGCCGTGGACATTGCGCAGAACGCTGACCAGTGCGAATTCCTGCGCCTGCCCCAGATCGGTGGTCTGATGGATGCGGACATATGCCCGCCCCTTGTCCAAGCCGGTTTCGACGCGGATATCCTCGGTCAGCAGATTATGGTGACGACACCAGCGCCGCAGCGCGACCGACAGGTCCGGCGACGGCAATGACGCACGCAGCAGCATTCCGTAACTGCCCCAAGGCAAGCGACGCGAGAACCAGCCCGGCGCCTCGTCATCCAGATCGCGCATGGCGTATTCGGACAAATCCTCGAACGGTTGCAGCCCTACCCAACCGCCAGCCAGATCGGCAGGCTTTATCCCCGCATGATGCAAAGCGGGGCAGCAATCCAAGGCACGCACGGCATAGGCCCGCAGGATCGCATGGACAAAGGCGGCAGGGATTTCACGGCGATGCGGAGGGTGATCCATGAACGCTCCTTGGTGGCGCATTCTGCACAGTCTTTGGCGTGAATTGCAACCGGCCAGCGGCTAGGCTGGGGATCGGCGGAACCCCGGCACGGACCTGGGTCGTTTGGGTGATGCAACGCTGCACAGGGGAGAGAGAGCCATGTTCGACGCCGTGATGAACTTTGGTCTGGGCGAGGATGTCATAGCCATCCGCGATATGGTGCGTCGCTTCGCGTCCGAACGCATCGCACCGCACGCAGCCCGGATCGACCGCGACAACGAATTCCCCGCCGAGCTGTGGCGCGAATTCGGCGAGCTGGGCCTTTTGGGCATCACCGTCCCCGAGGAGGACGGCGGCGCAGGCATGGGCTACCTGGCGCATTGCGTGGCGATGGAGGAAATCTCGCGGGCATCGGCCTCGGTCGCGCTGTCATACGGCGCGCATTCGAACCTGTGCGTGAACCAGATGCGGCGTTGGGGCAATGCGGCGCAAAAGGCGAAATACCTGCCCAAGCTGATCTCGGGCGAGCATGTCGGCGCGCTGGCCATGTCCGAACCGGGGGCGGGATCGGATGTCGTGGGCATGAAACTGCGCGCCCGCCGCGATGGCGACCGATTTGTGCTGAACGGCAACAAGATGTGGATCACCAACGGCCCCGATGCGAATACGCTGATCGTCTATGCGAAGACCGATCCCGATGCCGGGCCGCGCGGCATCACGGCGTTCATCGTCGAACGCGGAATGCCCGGCTTTTCGACCGCGCAAAAGCTGGACAAGCTGGGGATGCGCGGATCAAACACCTGCGAGCTGGTGTTTCAGGATTGCGAAATTCCGGCTGAAAACGTGCTGGGCGAAATCGGCAAGGGCGTGAACGTGCTGATGTCGGGGCTGGATTACGAACGGGTGGTTCTGGCGGGCGGGCCCTTGGGCATCATGGCGGCGGCGATGGATATCGTCGTGCCCTATGTCCACCAGCGCGAACAGTTCGGCCAGCCCATCGGCATGTTCCAGTTGATGCAGGGCAAGCTGGCCGACATGTATACGACGATGAATGCCTGCCGCGCCTATGTCTATGCCGTGGCCTCTGCCTGCGACAGGGGCGAGACAACGCGCAAGGACAGCGCGGGCTGCATTCTTTATTCCGCCGAACGCGCCACGCAACTGGCGCTTGATGCGATCCAGTGCCTGGGCGGCAACGGTTATATCAACGAATTCGACACCGGACGCCTGCTGCGCGACGCGAAACTGTATGAAATCGGCGCGGGCACCTCGGAAATACGGCGGATGCTGATCGGGCGCGAAATCTTTGAGCAGACGAAATAGGTGCGGGGATGAGCAGGCTGACCAGCGGGCTTGCCCCGCAATCGCCGGAATTTACCGCCAACGCGCAGCGGATGGATGGGTTGATCCGGGAATTCGCCGAGCTGGCCGAAAAGACCATGCAGGGCGGTGATGAAAAATCCCGCGCCCGCCACGTCTCACGCGGGAAGCTTTTGCCGCGTGACCGGGTGGCGGCGCTGCTGGACCCCGGCAGTGCGTTTCTTGAACTGGGGCTGTTTGCAGCGCATGGCGTTTATGACAGCGACATTCCGGCGGCAGGCGTCATCGGGGGCATCGGGCGCGTGTCGGGCCGCGACTGCATGATCCTGTGCAACGACGCGACGGTCAAAGGCGGCACTTATTACCCCCTGACCGTCAAAAAGCACCTGCGCGCGCAGGAAATCGCCGAGGAAAACCGCCTGCCCTGCATCTATCTGGTCGATAGCGGCGGCGCGAACCTGCCCAATCAGGACGAGGTGTTTCCCGACCGCGACCATTTCGGGCGTATCTTTTACAATCAGGCAAGGATGAGCGCGAAGGGCATCACCCAGATCGCGGTCGTCATGGGGTCGTGCACCGCCGGCGGCGCCTATGTCCCGGCGATGAGCGATCAGACCATCATCGTCAAGGAACAGGGCACGATCTTTCTGGCCGGCCCGCCGCTGGTCAAGGCTGCCACGGGCGAGGTGGTGGACGCCGAAACCCTTGGTGGCGGCGATACGCATACGCGGCTGTCCGGCGTGGCCGACTATCTGGCGGAAAACGATGCCCATGCGCTGGCGCTGGCGCGGCAGATCGTGGCCAATCTGGGCCATGCCCCAGCCCCCGCGATCCCCCTGCGCGATGCCGTGCCCCCGCGACTGGACCCGGCGGAACTGCCCGGCATCATCCCGTCGGACGCCAAGAACCCCTTTGACATCCGCGAAATCATCGGCCGCATCGTCGATGGCTCGGATTTCGAGGAGTTCAAGGAACGCTTCGGCACGACGCTGGTCTGCGGCTTTGCGCATATCGACGGCATTCCCGTGGGCATCATCGGCAATAACGGCGTGCTGTTTTCCGAAAGCTCGCAAAAGGGGGCGCATTTCATCGAACTTTGCTGCCAGCGCAAGACGCCGCTGCTGTTTTTGCAAAACATCACGGGTTTCATGGTCGGCTCGAAATACGAGGCGGGCGGGATCGCGCGGGATGGAGCGAAGCTGGTCGCCGCCGTCTCGACCGCCGCGGTGCCCAAGGTCACGGTGATCGTCGGCGGATCGTTCGGGGCGGGGAATTACGGCATGTGCGGACGCGCCTTTGGCCCGCGCTTCCTGTGGATGTGGCCCAATGCCCGCATCTCGGTCATGGGCGGCGAGCAGGCGGCGAACGTGCTGGCCACCGTGCGCCGCAGCGCGATCGAGGGGCGCGGCGGCACGTGGGACAACGCTGAGGAAGCGGCCTTCAAGCAACCCGTTCTGGACCAGTTCGAGGCGCAGTCGCATCCGCTTTATTCCTCGGCCCGGCTATGGGACGACGGGATCATCGACCCGCGCAGCACCCGCGACGTGGTGGCGCTGTCGCTGCGGGCGGCACTGAATGCCCCGATCGAGGACACGCGCTTTGGCGTGTTCCGGATGTAAGGGGTGGCGCTGATGTTCACAAAAATCCTGATTGCCAATCGCGGCGAAATCGCCTGCCGCGTCATCGACACCGCCCGCCGCATGGGGATTGCCACGGTCGCTGTCTATTCCGACGCGGATGCCTGTGCCCGCCACCGCAACCTTGCCGATCAGGCTGTCCATATCGGTCCCGCCCCCGCCGCCGAAAGCTATCTGCAAGACGCGCGGATCATTGAGGCCGCATTGGCAACGGGCGCGCAGGCAATCCATCCGGGCTATGGTTTTCTGTCCGAGAACCCCGATTTCGTGCAGGCGGTCGAAGCGGCGGGACTGGTCTTCATCGGCCCCTCGGTCGCGTCGATCCGGGCCATGGGGCTGAAGGACGCGGCAAAGGCGCTGATGGCCGATGCTGGCGTTCCCGTGGTTCCCGGCTATCACGGCCCCCGGCAAGAGGCTGATTTTCTGGCCGCTGAGGCTGCGAAGATCGGCTATCCCGTGCTGATCAAGGCCCGCGCGGGCGGCGGCGGCAAGGGGATGCGGCTTGTCGAAGACCCCGCAGATTTCCTTGCCGCGCTGGAAGGGGCGCAGCGCGAAGGCCGCGCCAGCTTTGGCGACGGGGCCGTGCTGATCGAGAAATACATCACAACCCCCCGCCATATCGAGGTGCAGGTCTTTGGCGACCGGCATGGCAACGTCGTGCATCTTTACGAACGCGACTGTTCGCTGCAACGCCGTCATCAAAAGGTGATCGAGGAAGCGCCCGCCCCCGACATGCCCCCCGCCGTTCGCGCCGCGATGACCGATGCCGCGCTGAAGGCCGCGCGCGCGGTCGGTTATTACAATGCCGGGACGATTGAGTTCATCGCCGACGGCTCGGGCCCGCTGCGCCCGGACGGTTTCTGGTTCATGGAAATGAACACCCGGCTTCAGGTCGAACACCCCGTGACCGAGGCAGTGACGGGCCTTGATCTGGTCGAATGGCAATTGCGCGTCGCCGCAGGTCAGGCACTGCCGCTGACGCAGGATCAGATCGCGCTGAACGGTCATGCGTTCGAGGCGCGCATCTATGCCGAAGACCCGGCCAAGGGCTTCCTGCCTGCGCCCGGTCCGCTGCTGCACGTGGCCTTTGCCGCGTCGGCACGTGTGGATACGGGCGTACGCAGCGGCGACCAGATCAGCCCGCATTACGACCCGATGATCGCCAAGCTGACCAGCCACGCCGCGACCCGCGATCAGGCGCTGTCGCAGCTGCACAGGGCGCTTGGCCAGACCCATATCGCAGGCACGGCGACCAACCTGCGTTTCCTGCAGGCCCTGTGCATTGATGCCGATTTCGCCGCTGGCCGCATGGATACCGGACTGATCGCACGCAAACAGGACACGCTGACCCGATCCACCCCACCGGACGCAGCCGCGATCCTGTTCGCGGCACTGACGGCGCTGAACGTCGATCCTGCACAGCCGCGTCTGGGCTTTCGTCTTTGGGGCGCGGCGCGGCAGACGGTCGAGCTGATACATGCCGGTCAGACCATGACCCGCGGCCTTGAGCTCGTCCCCGGTCTTTTGACGCTGACAGATGGCACGTCCCGCGCGGAATTCGAGGCGGTCGCGCGGGCTGGCGATCGGATGCAGGCCCGTCATCAGGGCCGCAACCTGAATGCGCAGGTCGTGCGGGTGGGCGACACGATCTCGGTTCTGCTGGATGGGCGCAGCGATGATTTCACGCTGGTCGATCATCTGGAAATCGAACGCGCGGGCGCGGCGGCCGAAAACCGGATCACCGCACCGATGACGGGTCTGGTGCGTGCCGTGGCCGTGCAGCCGGGGGCGAAGGTCGGCAAGGGCGACCTGATCGTCGTGCTTGAGGCGATGAAGATGGAACACAGCCTGCGCGCCGCAGCAGATGGCATGATCGAGGCGGTGCATTGCGCTGCGGGCGACAACGTATCGGACGGCGCGCTGCTGGTCGAATTCACGCCGGACAACGCCGATGGCTGAACACGTGACCATCTACGAGGTCGGCCCCCGCGACGGCTTGCAGAACGAACCGGGCTTCGTCCCCACCCCGGTCAAGATCGAACTGATCGAGCTGCTGTCGCAAACCGGGCTGACCCGGATCGAGGCGGCAAGCTTTGTCTCGCCCAAATGGGTGCCGCAGATGGCGGATGCGGCGGATGTCATGGCAGGCATCCACCGGCACCCCGGCATCCGCTATGCCGCGCTGACACCCAACATGCAGGGCTTTGCCGCCGCCCAGACAGCCAAGGCCGATGAGGTGGCAATCTTTGCCTCTGCCTCGGAAGGATTCAGCCGCAAGAACATCAACTGCTCGATTGCCGAAAGTCTGGAACGCTTTGCCCTGGTCGCCATGGCCGCACGACAGGCGGGGATACATCTGCGCGGCTATGTCTCTTGCGTGGTCGAATGTCCCTATGACGGGCCGGTCGCGCCCGAGGCGGTGGCCCGGGTCGCCCAGGCCCTGCTGGATGCGGGCTGCTATGAGGTGTCGCTGGGCGACACCATCGGTCGCGCCAGACCCGAGGCCGTGGACCGCCTGCTGCGCCACCTGACCGCCAGCATCGCGCCTGCGCGTCTGGCCGGGCATTTCCATGACACCAACGGTCAGGCATTGGAAAACGTCGCCGTAGCCCTGACCCATGGACTGCGCAGCTTTGACAGCGCCATCGGCGGCTTGGGCGGCTGCCCCTATGCCCCCGGCGCGCGGGGCAATGTCTCGACATTGCCGCTGGTGCGGATGCTGATGGGCGCGGGCTGGGAAACCGGCCTTGATCTGGCCGCGTTGGAGCAGGCCGAGGCGTTCATGGCAACCCGCATCGCCCCCGCCCCCAAATCGGCAGGAGGGCCGAGATGACCGAAACCATCCTGATCCAGACCGATAACGACGGCATCGCCACGCTGACGCTGAACCGCCCTGACAAGCATCACGCCATGAACGCGCGCATGATCGCCGAACTGACCGAGGCGGCGGCGCAGCTGGGCGAGGATGGGAATGTTCGCGCAGTGATCCTGGCCTCGACCGGGCCAAGTTTCTGTGCTGGGGGGGATCTTGAATGGATGCGCGCCCAGCAGGCCGCCGACCGCGCCGGGAAAATGGCCGAAGCGGGGCGCCTGTCGGCCATGCTTGCGGCGTTGAACGCACTGCCAAAGCCCCTGATCGCCAAGGTGCAGGGCAACGCCTATGGCGGTGGGATCGGGCTGATCGCCGTCAGCGACATCGCCATCGCCGCCGAAGGGGTCAAGCTGGCGCTGACCGAAACGCGGCTGGGCCTGATCCCCGCCACCATCGGCCCGTTTGTCGTGGCCCGCATGGGACAGGGCATGGCGCGGCAGATCTTTTTCGCGGGCAACCCGATCACGCAGGATTTCGCCCTGCGCGCGGGCCTGCTGCATCAGGTCTGCGCGGCCGATCAGCTTGAGGGCGCGGTGCGCAGACAAGCCGATGCGGTGCTGAAAACTGCCCCCGCCGCCGTAGCTGCGGCCAAGGCATTGTGCCAGCGGTTGGGACAGGATCAGGCGGGCGACATCGCGGCATCCATCACCGCGCTTGCCGATTGCTGGGAAGGGGCCGAGGCGCAGGAACGCATCCGCGAATTTCTGTCCGGTGGTCGCTAAACCACCGGGTTGCCAGAAAAACAAAATTTATCAGGAATGAATTGCCGATTGTTTCTGTGGGTTATATGCTGCGCTCCAAACAAAGGTAAGGCCCGGCATGTTTCCCATCCGCTCGCATCGCAGCACCGGCACGCTTTCCAGCGCATCGGGGGCCGCATCCGCCATCCTGCGCGCCCGTGCCGCGGAATGGGAGGTCGAGCTGGCCGAAACGCCCGAAAGCCTGACCATGCATGTCTGGGGCAGCGAGCTATGCCTGATCCCCGAAGACGGCGCGGTGCGGATCGAATTGCGCGCGCCCGAACAGCGTATCATCGGCCTGCTGCAGGACAACGCGACCGAGCTGTTCGAAAGCCACGGCATGAGCATCAAATGGGACAACGTGAACGAAGGCGCGCTGACCTCGGGGCTGGCACTGATGCAGGTTGTCAGCGTCACGCAGCGCACATCCGGCTTTATCCGTATCCGCGTTCAGGGCGAAGAAGCTGCCCGGTTCGGTCAGGGTAGCCTGCATTTCCGCCTGCTGATCCCGCCGCAAGGGCGCGAAGCGAAATGGCCGCGCATTGCCGCGAATGGCCGCACCATCTGGCCCGAAGGCGAAGATGCGCTGCACCGCCCCGTCTATACGGTCGCGGATCAGGCGGGCGATTGGGTCGATTTCGACATCTATCGCCACACGGGCAGCCCGACCTGCGACTGGGCCGACCGCGTTCAACCCGGCGAGATCGTGGGCCTGCTTGGCCCCGGCGGCGGCTGGTGTTCCGAGGCGGCGACACTGCGCCTGTTCGGCGATGAAACCGCCCTGCCCGCCATTGCGCGGATGCTGGCCCTGACCAAGGGCGAAGCGCGGGTCTGGCTGCGCTGCGGCGCGCAGGATCTGGGGCATCTGGCCGATGATCCCCGCGTGACCCGCTGCGACGACCTGATGGCGGCCCTGCACACCGCCGATCTGGGCGAGGGCGAGGATCGCCACGTCTTTTTCGCCGGTCCCGCGCAGGCTGCACGGGACGCAAGGCGTCATCTGGTGGATCGCGGCCTGAACAAGCGGCAGTTCATCACCGCCGCCTATTGGGGTCAGCCCGACAGCCGGGCATAGACCCCGCCCTGCGCGACCAGCGCGCCATGTTCGCCCATTTCGACGATACGACCGTCCTGCATCACCGCGATGCGGTCTGCATGACGGATCGTGCCCAGCCGGTGCGCAATGACCAGCGTGGTGCGCCCGACCGACAGCGCGTCTAATGCGGTCTGGATCTCACGCTCGGTCTGGCTGTCCAATGCGCTGGTGGCTTCGTCCAGAATCAGGATCGGCGGGTTCTTCAGGAAGGCGCGGGCAATCGCCACGCGCTGCTTTTGCCCACCTGACAGCATCACGCCGCGTTCGCCCACGATGGTGTCCAGCCCCTCGGGCAGGTTCTCCAGTAGCGGACCAAGCTGCGCCTGACGCGCCGCCTGAACGATTTCGGCATCCGAGGCACCCAGCCGGCCATAGGCGATGTTTTCGCGCAAAGTGCCACCGAACAGAAACACGTCCTGACTGACCAGACCGATCTGGCGGCGCAGGCTGTGCAACTGCATCTGGTCCAGCGCAATGCCGTCCACCGTGATCCGCCCCGCGCTGGGTTCGTAAAAACGCGGCAGCAGAGCCAGCAGCGTCGTCTTGCCCGCCCCCGAGGGGCCGACGAAAGCCACCGTCTCACCTGCCTTGATCGTCAGATCGATGCCACGCAGAATCGGGCGGTCGTCATAGCCGAAGCTGACATTTTCGAACCGGATGTCACCGCGCAGCACAGGCGCAGGAATGGCATCCGGTGCATCGGCGATCTCGGGCTCGGTGGCCAGCAGTTCCTGGTAGCGGCGAAAACCCGCGATGCCGCGCGGATAGGTCTCGATCACGGCGGCGATCTTTTCCAGCGGGCGATAGAACACGCCGACCAGCAGCAGGAAACCCACGAAACCGCCGGTCGTCAGATCACCGGACAGCACAAAGCTGGCACCCACGACCATCACGACGACCTGCACCAGCCGCAGACCCATATATTGCAGCGCCGAGGATGCGGCCATCACCTTATAGGCTTCCAGCTTGGTCTTGCGGTAGTTCTGGTTGTCAGCGGCGAAAAGCTCACTCTCATGGGCCTCGTTGCCAAAGGCCTGGACCACGCGCACGCCGCCAAGCGCTTCTTCAAGGCGGACGTTGAAATCGCCGACGCGGGAATAGATCGCACGCCATGTCCGGGTCATGCGGCCACCGTAAAAGATGACCAGCACCAGCATGGCGGGCACGATCAGCGCCACGATCAGCGCAAGGCTGGGGTTGATCGTGAACATCAGGATGAATGCACCGATAAAGGTCATGATCGCGATGAACGCATCTTCGGGGCCGTGATGGGCGACCTCGCCTATCTCCTCAAGGTCGCGGGTCACGCGGGCGACCAGCTTGCCGGTACGCGAACGGTCATACCAGCGCCACGACAGCCGCGTCAGGTGATCAAAGGCGCGAGCCCGCATCTCGGTTTCGATATTGATGCCCAGCTTGTGGCCCCAATAGATCACGATGACCATCAGGCCCGAATTGATGGCGTAAAGCACCAAAAGGCCGATGGCTGCGGCGACCGTCAGGCTCCAATTGCCCTGTGGCAGCAGGTGGTCGATAAAGGCCGTTATCGCCAAAGGAAAGGCCAGCTCAAACAGGCCCGACAGCACCGCACAGCCGAAATCCAGCCAGAATAGCCCAAGCCACGGGCGGTAATAGCCGAAGAAATCGCGCAGCATTCCAAGTCCTTGTTTATTAAGCGGGAACGGCGACCTTGCCGCCATCCTCGCGCCGTAAGACCTGCATGGGCAGGCCGTAGACATGTTCCAGCGCCTCGGGGCGCATCAATTCGTCAGAGCTGCCCTGCATGGCAAGCCGCCCCGCCTTCATCGCCACCACGTGATCGCAGAATCGCGCGGCCATATTCACCTCGTGCAGCACGACGATGGCGGTGCGCCCCTGATCGTGACACATCCGGCGGACCAGCGACAGCACCTCGACCTGATGCGCGATGTCCAGCGCCGAGATCGGCTCATCCAGCAGCAGCGTTCCCGCCTGCTGCGCGACCATCATCGCAAGCCAGCAGCGCTGGCGTTCGCCGCCCGACAAGGTATCGACCAGCTGGTCGGCAAATTCCGTCACACCGCATTCGGACATCGCGCTGTCCACCGCCACATGATCGTCGGGCCCGAACCGTCCCAGCGCCCCGTGCCACGGGTAGCGGCCAAGGGCCACCAGTTCGCGCACCGTCATCCCTTCGGCGGGGGGTGTGGTTTGCGGCATGAATGCCAGCCCGCGCGCATAATCCTGCGGGCTGTAATCGGTGATCGGGCGACCGGCAAAACTGACGCCGCCGCTGGAATGCACGATCTGCCGCGCCAGCACCTTCAGCAGCGTCGATTTAGACGAGCCGTTATGCCCGATCAGCGCGATCACCTGCCCGCCGGGCAGTTCCAGATCCAGATCATGGATCAGCCTGCGCCCCGGCACATCGACGCAAAGGCCTTTGATCGTGAACAGCGGGTCGGTCATCGCCTCATCCTCATCATCAGCCATATGAGCCAAGGCGCGCCCAGAAGCGAGGCGAAAAGCCCCAGCGGCAGCTCATAGGGGAAACCGGCCATGCGTGCGCCGAAATCGGCGGCGATCATCAGGATCGCCCCGATCAGCGCCGCGCCCAGCACATGATCCTGCGCCCGCGCAAGGCCAATGCGCCGCGCCACATGCGGCGCCATCAATCCGACAAAGCTGACCGGCCCGACCAGAACGGTCGCGGCCCCGGTCGCAAGACCCGCCAGCCCGATCAGCGCCAGCCGCGCCCGGATCAGCGGCAAGCCGACGCCTGCCGCCACCTCGGGTCCCAAAGGCAGAACCTGCAACCAGCGCCGCGCATACCATGCCGTCGCCAGCACGACCGCCGCCAGCAGCGCCATGATCGTCGCCTGCACCGGCCCGACCGTGCTGGAGGATCCCGAAAGCCATGCCAGCACCTGCCAGCTTTGCTTGCTGCCCGTCGCCATGACCGCCGACAGCACCGCCGCCGCCATGGCCGAAACCGCGATCCCGGCCAGCAGCACACGTTCCGCAGGCATATCGCGCCGCCGGGCGTAATTCGCGACCAGCATCAACGCCAAGGCGCCGCCCAGCATGGTGCCCACGGTCAGCGGCCCCTGCCCCGGCGCTGTGAACATAAACAGCGTTGCGACGTAGCCGATGGACGCGCCACCCGACACGCCCAGCACCTCGGGCGAGGCCAATGGGTTCGCCGTCAGCCGTTGCAGCACCGCGCCCGCCAGCGCCAGCAGCGCACCCGCCGCACCCGCAGCGATCAGGCGCGGCAGCCGCAGCGGCAGGAATGCCCGGAAACTATCCCAATCCAGCACGGCCCAACCGCCCGGCACCCGACCGATCCAGACCAACACCAGGGCCAGCATCACCGCAGCGCAGGCCATGCCGCCAAGCACGCGCGTGGGTCGCGCAAGCCTTGTGCCCGGCCCCTCGCCCGCCTCGGTCCCCGGCGGGGTCGAGCCGCGCAGCCGGGGCAGCAGCCAGATCAGCAGCGGCCCGCCGATCAGCCCGGTCAGCGCGCCGGTGGGATACATCTCTCCGGTCGCGCCGGCCAGCGTCAGCACCACGCCGTCACAGACCGACAGGATCAGCGCCCCGATCAGCGGCGCGATGGCCAGCACCTGCCCCATGGTCCGCGCGCCCATGCTGCGGGCCAGTGCGGGCGCGGCCAGCCCGACAAAGCCTATCAGCCCCAGCTCGGCGGAAACCGCGGCCGCCAGCACCACCGCGACCACGACCACCGCAAAGCGCACAGCGGCGACATTCATGCCCAGCCCCTGCGCACCCGCCGCCCCCAGCGACAGAACGCGCAACGGCCGCGCCAGCAGCGCAGCAGCCACAGCGCCGAAACCCAGCACCAGCGCAAGGATACGCACCCCGCTCCAGTCCTGCTGGACCAGCGATCCGCCGTTCCAGATAACCAGAGACAGCAGGTATTCGCCCCGCGCCAGCGTCACCGCCGTCGCGATCGCGCTGGCGGTCATCGCGACCAGCATCCCGGCAATCACCATCGTCACCGGGGCGAATGCCCGCCGCGCACCGATGGACATGACCAGTGCCGCTGCCAGACCCGCGCCGATCACGGCGACAGGCCAGCGGCCATATTCCAGCAGCCCCGGCGCAAGGATCGTGGCCATGACCAGCGCAAGCTGCGCGCCGCCCGAAATCCCCAGCGTGGTCGGGTCGGCCACCGGGTTGCGCAGCACTGCCTGCAACAGTGCGCCCGACAGCCCCAGCGCCGCACCGGCGACCAGCGCGATCACGCCGCGCGGCATCAGCCCAAAGGTCAGCAGGATCTGGTCGAGGGTCATGCCCTGCGGATCGAACGGGAATGCAGGCCAGCCGCCCGGCAGCAAACGCATCGCCGCCATCACCCACAGCACAAGGCCAAGGCCCGCCGCAGCGAGCAGCCATATCATCGCTTTCACGTTCATATGGTGATCGGCCCCGTCTCGAATGCTTCGGCCAGCAGATTGGCAAACCGCAGCGCCGAAGGTATGCCGCCAAAAGCGTTGACGTTCGGCAGAACATAGATCCGTCCGTCGCGCACTGCGGGCAACGCTTGCCACAGGATGCTGCGCCGCAACCCGTCCAGCGCCTCGACCGGGATTTCGCCTGCGATGACGATACGCGCCTCGGGCGTCTCGGCCAGCCGTTCGATCGGCAGAGGCGCGCGGAAGCTGAACTGGGTGCGGTCGGTCCAGGCGTTCTGCAGGCCCAGCCGCCCCAGCACGTCCCCGAACATGCTGTCAAAGCCAAAGGCGCGCAGATGCCGCGCATCGCCGATGTCGATCAGGCTTACGGGCCGGTCGGCAAAGGGTGCAAGCCGCGCGGCCAGACCGTCCAATTGCACCATGGTTTCTGCTTGCGCCCGCGCGCCCGCATCCGGGTCGCCCGTCGCAGCAGCCAGATCGGCCATGGCCTGCATCGCCTTGGCAAAGGGCGGTGCGCCCGGAACATAAAACTCAAGCGACAGCACCGGCGCAACCGAGCGCAACCGCGCTTCGTGCTGGACATAGAACGGCGAGGTCAGAATCAGATCGGGCCGGATCAGTTGCAGCAATTCGTAATTCGGCGCACCGCGCAGGCCCAGATCGACCATGCCCGGCACCTCGGGGACCGAGGCTTCGCCGTGATAGCTGATCAGCTCGCAGGCTGCGACAGGGGCGTGACCGATGGCCGTGGCGGTCTCCAGCATGGCCCAGTCTATGGCGGCCAGCCGCATCGAACCGCTGCCCTGCGCAAAAACTGGCCCCGCCGCAGCCAAAGCCGCGGCGGAGATCAGGAAGCCTCGCCGACCCAACAAAGGGGCCGGTCCGCTTACCACTTGTAGGTCATCTTGGCTTGGATGGTGCGGCCTTCGCCATAGCTGCAATACGAGAATCCGCAGGCACCGACATAGACCTCATCGGTGAGGTTAGTGATATTCACCGAAGTCTCGATATTGTTGAAGGTATAGCTGCCGCCCAGATCGACCAGAGTGACGCTGTCCAGCTTGGCGGTGTTGGATGCGTTGATGAAACGCGAACCAAGATAGCGGACACCACCACCGACGCGCAGGCCATTGCCAAAATCGCGGTCAATCCACAGGCTTGCCAAATGGCGCGGCGCATCCGCGAGTTCCTTGCCGTCCAGCACATCGCCCGCCGGAGCCTTCTGTTCGGTCTTGTTATAGGCGTAGCCCCCGCGCACCTTCCAGCCTTCGGCCAGTTGGGCAGTCGCTTCCAGTTCGATGCCGCGCGACCGGACCTCGCCGATCTGGCGGATGCCGCTGCCCGGTTCGCCGTTGGGACGGTCCACTGTGCGGTTCACGTTGGTCTGCCGCAAGTCATAAAGAGCAACGCTGATCAGGCCATCAAAGGATTGCGGCTGATACTTGACGCCCAGTTCCCACTGCTCACCCTCGGTCGGACGCAAAACGTTGTCGTCGATGTCCAGCCCGGCCTGCGGATCGAACGAAGTCGAATAGCTGGCATAAGGCATTGCGCCATTTGCAAACAGGTAGCCCAGACCGACGCGGCCCGTGACCTTGTTGTCTTTGTACTCCGAGACCGAGCCGTAACGCTCACCCGTCTGCTCCACCCAGTCATAGCGCAGGCCTACCGAACCGCGCCAATTGCCGTATTCGATCTCGTCCTGCGCATAAATGCCGGCCTGACGCAGCGTGGAGGGCCCTGCATTCGCGGGTCCATATGGCGTGCGGCCACCTGCGTAGTAATCGGGATCTTCCCAGTTCAGATCCGACGCCGTAAAGAACTGGCTGCTTTCGGTTGCGTCATATTTGCGCACATCCGCGCCGAACAACAGCTTGTGGGTGATGCCGCCCGTAACGACTTCGCCGTTCAGACGGGTGTCAAGGCTGACGGTATCGCTGTCTTCCAGCTGCTCGCTGGAGCCACGGCTGAACGAGGTCGGACCGTTGACCGCCGATGCGTAGGTGGTGCGATAGTTCCAATCCAGCTTTTCGTAGCGGAAACCTTGGCTCAACTTCCAGCCATTGTCGAATTCATGGCTGAATTCGACGCCAAAGCTGATGGATTTGCGGTCACTGTCGTCCCAGTCCTTCTGGCCGGTATAAAGTTCGCGCAGATAATCGTCATGTCCCGTCCCGGTCAGCGCGAAGGGCACACCGGTCGGCGGCATCGGCTTGTCCTTGGTATAGGTCAGCAGAAAGTCGATCGTGGTCGCATCGGTGGGCGTCCAGCGAACCGCTCCGGCCAGATAACCGCCCTTGTTGGTCAGGTCCTCGATCTGGGTGCTGTCATCACGACCAATGCCGGTCACGCGCCACGACAGTTCCTCGCTGGGAGCGCGGTTGACATCAAAGAAGAACTGCTTGCTTTGGTTGCTGTCATACCCAATGCCCGCTTCACCGAAATCATAGTTCTGCGCGCGTTTCTGCACCATGTTGATGACGCCCAGCGGAGAGCCCGCACCATATAGCGTCGATGACGGACCACGCAGCACCTCGATCTGCTGCATACCGTAGATTTCCTGTTTGATCGCGCCAAAATAGCGGCCCTGACGCAAACCGTTCACGTATTGCGCGTTTTCAGCCTTGAAGCCCCGGACATAGGGTGTGTCAAAGCGCGGGTCTTTGCCAAAGGGTTCGGCCAGCACGCCAGCGGTGTAACCCAGCGCCTGACCAAGGTTTTCGGCGCCCTGATCACGGATTTGCTGATTGGTCACAACCGAAACCGACTGTTGCGTTTCCGCCAGAGGAACGTCCGATTTGGTCGCGATCTGGCTGTAACTCGCGACGTATCCGTCGGCGGCAGCCGTGGTGTCGGTTGTCGCGGTCAACACCACCTCGTCCAGCACGACGGACTGAGCCGTCGTTTCGGTCTGCGCCAATGCGGGCAGCGCCAACGTCAGAAGGCTGGTTCCCGCCAGCAGCAATACACGGGACGAGAGGGTCATGTCAGGCAACCTTTCACCTAGTGGATGCGCGACCGGAGTGAGTTAAGGCCGCGAACCTCGATTCGCTTTTCCTGAGAGTTTTAATACACAATTAACCGCGCCCCCAGATACCGTTGCACCGATACCGCCGCAGCGTGCTTTTCCTGCCGCAGTCGCGTGTCGCGTGTGCCGCAGTCTGGGCGATGATCATTGCGTATGCATTGCGGATCATCGTCGTTGATCAAATTCATCCTGCAATCGCCCTGCATCGTTGACAATGTATACACAATCCCCAATCCTTCATGTCGGAGGGGCCGCAGCGCCCTAGGGAGGAAAATGGATGAAACGCAGATCATTTCTGCCGCTGGTGGCGGCTGCGCTGACGTTGACGGCGGTGACGCCCGCGCTGGCGGAATATCCCGAACGCCCGATCGAAATGATCGTGCCTTGGGGCGCGGGCGGCGGCACGGATGCGGTGGGCCGCATCTTTGCGCAGATGCTTCAGCAGGAACTGGGCAAGCCCGTGAACGTGGTGAACCGCACCGGCGGCTCGGGCGTGGTGGGCCATACGGCGATTTCGCGCGCGCGGCCCGATGGCTACACGATCGGCGTCGTCACGATCGAGATCGACATGATGCATTGGCAGGGCCTGACCCAGCTGACGCATGAGGATTTCGACTTCCTCGCCATGGTCAATGCCGATCCGGGCGGGCTGATGGTGGCCGAGGACGCGCCTTGGAAAACCGCAGCCGAGCTGCGCGATGCGATGAAATCCGAAGCGCCCGGCACGCTCAAGGCATCGGGCACGGGTCAGGGCGGCATCTGGCACCTGAACATGCTGGGCTGGATGCTGTCCGAAGACATCCCGCTGCAAAACGTCGCCTGGGTGCCCAGCCAGGGCGCATCCGCCGGTCTGACCGATATGGTGGCGGGCGGCGTGCAGCTTGTGCCCTCGTCTTTGGCCGAGGGGCGGGCACTGATCGACGCAGGCCGCGTGCGCGCGCTGGCCAGCATGTCGGATGAACCGCAGGCAATGTTCCCCGACGCACCGCCGTTGAAAGAGGCCACCGGCTCGGACTGGAAATTGTCGGTCTGGCGCACCATCGCCGCCCCCAAGGGGATGCCCGATGACGTGCGCGCCAAGCTGACCGCCGCGATCCAGAAGGCCTATGAAAGCAAGGAATATCAGGACTTCATGACCGAACGCGGCTTCGGCCTGCGTTGGGCCGGCCCCGAAGATACCACCCGCATCGTTGCCGAAGACGACGCGACGCTGGGCGCGATCATGAAGGAAGCCGGTCTGGCGAAGTAACGAAAAAGGGCCGCGCCCGTCGCGGCCCCGTCCATCCAGAGGGGAGGCTGGCATGAGACTAGGAGACCGAGCATTGGGACTGCTGACACTGCTGGGGGGCGTGGCGCTGTTCCTTGCCTCGATGCAGTTCTCGCCGTTGCCGGGGCAGAAATACGGCGCCGAGACCCTGCCCGAGGTGGTGGCCGTCATGGCCATTGTGCTGGGGCTGGTGATGCTGGTGCAGGGCTTGCGCCACGAAAGCGGTATGGCATTGGTCGAAATCACCGATTGGGCACGCGACGGCGGCACATGGGCCAAGCTTGCTGCGGCGACCGTGCTGATCGCCGTCTATTGCGTCGTGCTGGATCGGGTGGGCTTTACCATCTCCAGCCTTGTTCTGGTGGCGATCATGCTTTGGCTGACGCGCACCCGCCCGATCCTGATCCTGCCCATCGCGGTGGTGACGGTGCTGGTGGTGCAATTCGCCTTTGGTCGAATGTTGCTGGTGCCGTTGCCACGCGGCGAACTTTTGTCCCTGCCGTGGTGATCCGCATATGAGCACGCTTTCCCAATCCTTTGCGCTGGTCTTTGACTGGCAGATCCTGATGGTCATGCTTCTGTCGGGGGCCTTCGGACTGTTCGTGGGCGCCATCCCCGGCCTGACCGCGACCATGGCGACCGCGCTTCTGGTCCCGATCACCTTTTTCATGGAGCCGATCGCGGCCATCGCGGCCATCGTCACGGCATCCGCCATGGCGATCTTTTCGGGCGACATTCCGGGCGCGCTGCTGCGCATTCCCGGCACGCCCGCCAGCGCCGCATATGTCGATGACAGCTATCAAATGACCCGCAGCGGGCGCGGACCCGAGGCGCTTGGCGCATTGCTGGTCTTCTCGGTCATCGGCGGCATCTTCGGCACCATCGTGCTGATCGTCGCCTCGCCCCTGCTGGCCGAGGTGGCGCTGAAATTCTCGTCCTTCGAATATTTCTGGCTGGTGCTGCTGGGCCTGTCGGCCGCAATCTTCGTGTCGCCCGGTTCGGTCACACGGGGACTGGTCGCGCTGGTGATCGGTCTGGTCGCGGCCTGCGTCGGCATGGACAACCCCACCGCCGAACCGCGTTTCACCTTCGGCAATGTCGATCTGCTGGGCGGGATTTCCTTTATCCCCGCGATGATCGGCCTGTTCGCCTTGGCCGAGGTCTTTCGCTACATGGTCCACGGCCACAAGCTGCCGCCGCCCCTGAAGCCGGAAACCAAAGGCATGATCCGCAGCCAGTGGGCGGTGCTGAAACGCTATCCCAAGCAGACCATGCGAGGAAACATCACCGGCACGCTGATCGGGGCGCTGCCCGGTGCCGGTGCCGATATCGCCGCGTGGATTTCCTATGCCATGTCCAAGCGCTTCTCGCGCGAGCCGGAAAAATTCGGCAAGGGCCATGTCGAAGGTCTGGTCGAGGCGGGCGCGTCCAACAACTCGGCCGTCAGCGGCGCGTGGATCCCGGCGCTGGTCTTCGGAATTCCGGGCGATTCCATCACCGCAATCGTCATCGGCGTGCTGTATATCAAGGGCATGAACCCCGGCCCCACGATCTTCATCGAGCAGGCGACGATGATCAACGCGCTGTTCATCGTCTTCCTGTTGGCAAACCTGCTGATGATCCCGCTGGGCTGGATCGCGATCCGCGCCTCGACCACGATCCTGGCCGTGCCGCAGCGCATCCTGATGCCGATCATTCTGCTGTTCTGCATCGTCGGCGCATTCGCGATCACCAACTCGGTCTTCGGCGTGATCCTGATGCTGTGCTTCGGCGTTCTGGGCTTCATCATGGAGGAAAACGACATCCCCATCGCTCCCGCAATTCTGGGACTTGTGCTGGGGCCCATGCTGGAACAGCATTTCATCACCTCGATGATCAAGTCGAACGGAAACCTGCTGGAGTTCTTCGGCAGACCCATCGCCGCCGGGCTGGGCATCATGACCATCGTGATATGGTGTCTGCCTTTGATCCTGCGTTTGTTCAGGGGGCGCAAACAGGCCATGGCCTGACTGGGAACATCGCCCCCCGTCACCGTGTTGATCCGCGGACAAGCCTTTGAAAACAGATCATCATGGATAAAGACGACTTCACGCTGGGCATCGAAGAAGAATATCTGCTTGTCGATGCCCAGACCGGAGCGCTGGCCGAGGCCCCCGATGCGCTGATGGCTGCCTGCAAGGCCGAGCTTGAGGATCAGGTCAGCCCCGAATTCCTGCGCTGCCAGATCGAGGTCGGAACCCCCGTCAGCCGCGACATCTCCGAGGCGCGCGACCATCTTGCGCGGCTGCGCCGGTCCATCGCGCGCCATGCGGGCGAATTCGGGCTGGCGCCCATCTCGGTCGCGTGCCATCCCTTTGCCGATTGGCGCGACCAGAACCGCACCGACAAAGACCGCTACATCCAACTTTCACGAGAGATGGGGGCAGTGTCGCGGCGGATGCTGATCTGCGGCATGCATGTCCATGTGGGCATCGCATCGGACGCGATGCGCATCGATCTGATGAACCAGCTGCCCTATTTCCTGCCGCATCTGCTGGCGGTGTCGGCCTCCAGCCCGTTCTGGCAGGCGGCGGATACCGGGCTTGCCTCATACCGCACGACGGTTTTTGGCAATTACCCCCGCACCGGCCTGCCCCCGCAATTCGCCAGTTGGGAAGAGTATCAGCGTGCCATTGCCACCCTGACCGATCTGGAGATCATCGAGGACAGTTCCAAGATCTGGTGGGATCTGCGCCCCTCGTCGCGGTTTCCGACGGTCGAAACCCGCATCTGCGATGCCTGCCCCCGCATCCGCGATACGCTGACCATGGCCGCGCTGATACAGGCGACCGCCCGGATGCTGGTGCGGCTGCACCGCAAGAACCTGCGCTGGCGGCAATACGACAATTTCCTGCTGGGCGAAAACCGCTGGCGGGCGCTGCGCTATGGCGTGTCCCAGGGGCTGATCGACTTTGGCACCCGCAGCATCCGCCCCCTGGACGAACTGGCCGAGGATTGGTTAGCAGTGATCGGCGAAGACGCCGATGCGCTGAACAGCCAGCCCGCAACGGCGCGGCTGCGCGATATGGCGCGCGAAACCTCGGCCGACCGTCAGCGTGCGGTGTTCACCGCATCGCTGGCCGCCGGGGCCGATCATGATGAGGCGATGCGCGCCGTGGTCATGCACCTGATCGAGGAGTTCCGGCTGGACCTTTAATCCTCCTCGTCGGCGCGAACCTCAAGATGGGCCACCAGCGCGAAAATCGCCGTGCCGCCGACGATATTGCCCAGCGTCACCGGGATCAGGAACGTGCCGATCGCTGCGCCCGGCGTCGTCTGGCCCAGCAGCAGCAGATAGACCACCTCGATCGCGCCGACGACGACATGCGGAAAATCCCCGATGGCGATCAGATATGTCGCCAGAAAGATCAGGGTCAGCTTGGACGCCTCAAGCCCATAGATCGCCCAGACCATGATCGCGATCAGCCAGCCCGAGACGATTCCGCCGGTGAACATCGCCGTGGGCGTCTTCTCCATCAGGTGCAGGCTGATCTCCAGAAGCTTTTCATCGACTTCGGGGGTGAAGATCGGCATCCAGACGAAGACCGCCGCCGCGATGGCGCAGCCGATGATATTGCCGACCAGCACCGTGCCCCACAGCCGCAGAAGCTGCCAGATATGCGCGCGGGACGGTTCGCGCAGGACCGGCACCACGGGCGTCACGGTGTTTTCGGTGAAAAGCTGCTGGCCCGCCGCAATGGCGAAGATGAAGCCGAAGGTATAGCCCGCCGCCTCGATCAGGTGGCCCAGCTCGATCTCGGGCAGGTTGGCGCTGATGATGCCGCGTGCGACCAGCGACAGGCTCATGGTGATGCCGCCCGCAAGGGCCGACCAGAACAGCGCAAAGACCTCGCGCGACAGTTCCCGCTCGCCCTCTCGGCGCAGCAGCTCATGGACGGTCGCGGCCTTGGAGGGCATGCGTTCGTCCAGATCGTCGGCGGGGATCGCCTTGGCCTCGTCCGGCGTCGCCTCGGTCTGGGGCAGTTTCCTGGTCGTCTCGTCACTCATGCCAGCCATCCCGCAATCATCTGGGGCATAAGCGTGGCGCGGCACCGGTCGTTCCCGGTGCCGCGAAATATTTTGCGCAGCGAATGGCTTAGGCCGTCTCGGCGGACAGGCGGGCAAAGATGCGCCCGATGCGCGGATCGCTTTCTTCGGGTGGCATTACCTCGACCGGGCGACCGGCGCGGGTTTCGCGCTTGACCCATTCGCAGATCGTCTCGGCGCTGGTGTGGTCCATGTAGCGCAGGCCTTGCCCGTCCAGCCGGACCTTGCGGCCTTCGGGCAGGTTTTCCAGCGTCGCCAGCATCGCGGGAACGCTGCGGCAGGTTGCGGCCCCGTCCAGACCCAGATGGATTTCGTCGCCCCGTTCGGTGCGCTGGATCGAAAAACGGCGCACCAGCCAGGGCAGCACCTCGACCAGCGACAAGGCCAAACCGATGCCAACACCGATCAGCAGGTCATGCGTCACCACCATCACCACCGTCGCGGCCCAGATGCCCACGGGGAAGAAGCCGTGATGGGTCAAAAGCTCGCGCACGTGATGGATGCCGATCAGGCGCCAGCCGGTGACCAGCAGCACCGCCGCCAAGGCCGTCAGCGGCACCAGCCCCAAAACACCCGGCAGCAGCGCGATCAGCGCCAGAATCCAGACCCCGTGCAGGATGGTCGAGGCGCGGGTCTTTGCCCCCGCCTGCACATTGGCCGAAGAACGCACGATCACCCCGGTGATCGGCAACCCGCCCAGCAGACCGCAAAGCCCGTTACCGACACCCTGCGCGAACAGCTCCTTGTTCAGTCTGGTGCGTTCGCCATCATGCATCCGGTCCACGGCCGCCGCCGACAACAGCGTTTCAGCACTGGCGATGATCGCGATGACAGCGGCGGCGATGATCAGCCCCGGCTCGGCCAGTCGCGCGAAACTGTCCGCCGTCGGCAGCGCGATATCGGCAAACAGCGATGCCGGAACCTCGACCCTCGGGATGGGCAGGTTCATCAGCGCGGTCAGCGTGGTGCCCGCACCCACGCCGATCAGCGCACCCGGCACCAGCGCCAGCGATTTCGGGCGCATCTTTTCCCAACCCAGCATCGCCAGCAGCGAGATCAGGCCGATCAGCAGCGCCAGCGCCTCGGTCGAAACCGTGTCGCCCAGCACGCGCGAGACGGTCTCATCCATCGCGGCGATATTGTCGGTCGCATGGGCCGCAGGGGCGCTGCCCATCAGCACATGGATCTGGCCCAGAATGATCAGGATCCCGATCCCCGTCAGCATCCCATGCACCACGGCCGGAGAGATCGAGCGGAACCACGACCCCATGCGCAGAAAACCGGCGGCGATCTGGATGATACCCGCCAGCACCAGCACCGGCCCCAGCATGGCGACGCCGTATTCCTGCACAAACCCAAAGACGATGACCGCAAGCCCCGCCGCCGGACCCGTCACCTGCAAGGGCGACCCGGCCAGAAAACCCACGACGATCCCGCCGATGACGCCCGAGATCAGCCCCATGGCCACCGGCACGCCCGAAGCAATGGCGATGCCAAGGCACAGCGGCATGGCCACAAGAAACACCACCAGCGAGGCAGCAAAGTCACGCGAGAATGAGGAGGCATATTTCTGCATGACGTTCACTCCGCCGCGATGGGGGTCTGCGCGGCAAGCTGCGGCTGAAGACGGCCCTTGATCGCGACGGGCAGATCATCGCCGTCGCGGGGCAGCACGAAGCCGCGCTTTTCGCCGTCATAGACCAGCACGCCGCCCGTCTCGATGTCGAAGAACCAGCCGTGCAGCGTGATTTCCCCCTGCGCCAGCTTGGCCGCGACGGATGGGTGCGTGCGCAGGTGATCCAGTTGCACCAGCACGTTTTCCAGCGCGACGGCACGGATCAGCTCGGGCTCGGTCAGGCCTTGGGGATAGGCTTGCGTGACGACCGAATGGGCCGCGTGGCTGTGGCGCAGCCACGCCGCGACATTGGGCATCGGCTCCAGCAGATGCGGGCAGCACAGCCCCTTCATCGCGCCGCATTCCGAATGGCCGCAAACGATGATGTCGCGGACCCCCAACGCCAGAACGGCATATTCGATGGCCGAGGACACGCCCCCGTTCATCGTCGAAAACGGTGGCACGATATTGCCGGCGTTGCGGCAGACGAACAGCTCGCCCGGACCGGATTGCGTGATCGCCTCGGGCATGACCCGGCTGTCGGCGCATGAGATCATCAGCGCCTGCGGGTTCTGTCCCTCATGCGCCAATTGGCGGTAAAGTGCGGCCTGTTGCGGGAAAACGTCCCCACGGAAACTGGTAATCCCCTTCATCAGATCAGGCATCGGGATCTTCCTTTTGCTGGTCGGAGCGCGTCTACCTTGCGCCCGAAGATGGGTCTTTGCCGCAGTCGCAAACCATTGCGCGACCTTTGGCAGCTCCATGATTGCCAAGTGCTTTCTGACGCTTCACTGACAACACCCGTCAGAATAACGTGAGCATTCCGCCGATCCGCCCGCGATTGCCGCAGCGCAGCAATCGCGCGTGCAGGTTCCTGCCAATGACCAGAAAAATATGTATAACCATATTGCGCGGTCTGGCGTCAGATGGCTGGGCGATGGCACTTGCAGGATACGACCCGACCTTGCGCTACGCTGGATTCCCGCTGATCGCGAATGCAATTTTGGCAAGAATCCGCGCATTTTTCACAACTATAGATATATACAGGCAATGCCTGCCTGCCGGGCAACCCGCGCACCCGAATCCGTGCGGGTAACGCGGATTGGACCGGATGGCGCCATATGTCGCATATGGCCGATTCTTCTGGTCGCAAAACCGTGATCCGGGCATCTGCGGCGATGCTGGCGCGTCGTTCCTGCGCCATTCGGAAAACACAACGCCAAACCATATCAATAGGTTAAAAAATCCACAGCGAAGGTTTGCGACGGCATATTGGGATAAATGCGCCACATGTCGGACACGACCCCTGCCGATTTCGATGTCGCGGCTAATCAGGATCACTGCCCGGAAAAACAGGGCCAAGATCAACAGGAGGTCGCAAATGCAGACAAAGGAAAGGCTGGGTCTGGACCCCGGCGTGTTCTGGCCCGCGCTGATTATCGCGGTGGGTTTCGTGGGCTGGGGCGTCTTTGCCCCCGCCAGCCTGACCGCCACGGCAGGCGCAGTGCTGGGCTGGATCATCCGCGTCTTCGGATGGAGCTTCATTATCTCGACCGCGTGCTTTCTGATGTTCTCGGTCTTTCTGGCGGTCAGCCGGTTCGGGCGCATCCGCTTGGGCCGCGATGACGAACGGCCGGAATTCTCGGACCGCTCATGGGTCTGCATGATGTTCAGCGTGGGCATGGGCATCGGCCTGATGTTCTGGGGCGTGGCCGAACCCATCAGCCATTTCTCGGCCCCGCCGCATGGGCTGGCCGAACCCGGCACGCGCGAAGCCGCGCTGCTGGCCATGCAATATTCGTTCTTTCACTGGGCGCTGCATCCTTGGGCGATCTATGCCGTCGTCGGTCTGGCGCTGGCCTATTTCAGCTATCGCCGCGACCTGCCTGTGCTGGTTTCCAGCGCGTTCCACCCGCTGCTGGGCGACCGCATCCACGGACCGATCGGGCGTCTGATCGACATTCTGGCAATCATCGCGACGCTGTTTGGCACCGCGACATCGCTGGGCCTTGGCGCACAGCAGATCGCCAGCGGCATGAACTTCCTGTGGCATACCGGTGAGACGAACACGCTGGAGCTGGTCATCATCGGCGTGCTGACGGTGCTTTTCATCGTCTCGGCGGTGTCGGGCGTGGGCAAGGGCATCCAGTTCCTTAGCAATATGAACATGGTGATCGCCCTGGTGCTGCTGGCCTTTATCGCGCTGGTCGGTCCCACCGTCTTCATCCTGGATACGCTGGTCGAGGCGCTGGGTTACTACGCAAGCGACCTTGTGATCATGTCCTTCAAGACCTCGGCATTCAACGACCCGGCATGGCTGTCCAGCTGGACGATCTTTTACTGGGCATGGTGGATCTCCTGGGCGCCCTTCGTGGGCGTGTTCATCGCCCGCATTTCGCGCGGGCGCACGATCCGGGAATTCGTGATCGGCGTGCTGCTGATCCCCAGCGCCGTGACCTTCGTGTGGTTCACCATCATGGGCGGCGCGGCGCTGCATTCCGAACTGGCCGGCCCCGGCGGGCTGGTCGAGGCGGTCAAGGAAATGGGCGCACCCGTTTCGCTGTTTGCGCTGCTTGAGCAATTCCCGATGGCTGCCGTGACCTCGTCGGTCGCGATGTTCCTTGTGGCCATCTTCTTCGTGTCGGGGGCCGATGCGGCCTCTGTCGTGATGGGAATGCTGTCATCGCGCGGCACGCCGCATCCGCGTCCGGGCATCGTCGTGCTGTGGGGGCTGCTGGCCGGGGCATCGGCATCGGTGCTGTTGGTCATGGGCGGGCTGGACGGCCTGCAAACCGCAGCGATCATCGCCGCCGCGCCGTTCCTGCTGGTGATGGTGGGCCTGTGCGTATCGCTGTGGAAGGGGCTATTCGACGACATCGAGGTGCATGGCCATTTCGAATTTCTCGACCCCCAGACCGGCAGCGTCAAGGAACGCGACTGACCCGCTGCCCGCGCGCCGCACCGGCTGCTGCGCGCGGGCGATGGAAGTTTCCTTGCGGACATGCGAAGCCTTGCAAGCCGTCTGCGACCGGATGGCCTGCAAGCAAGGGTGACACGGCATGGCTTTGGCGCATGAAATGGATGACCGGGGCATTGTGTCACGCATTCAGGCGCTTGGCGGCCAACTGACCGGCACCGAACAACTGCTGGTGGCCCGGCTTCTGGCCGCGCCGCGCGAAATCTCGCTGGGCACCTCAGCGGATTTCGCACAGCGCGCAGGCGCACATGAAGCGACGACATCGCGTTTCGTGCGCAAGCTGGGCTTTCGCAACTATGCCGCCTTTCGCGACGCGCTGCGGGCCGAGTTCCTGCACGGCGCCGAACCGGCCGAACGCATGTCGGCGACGCTGCAAATCAGTGGCGGCAACCTTCTGGACGGGCTGATCGGTCAGGAGATCGCGGCACTTTCGGCCATTCTGGACCACATCGACCAGACACGCATCGCCCGCGCCGCCGAACTGATCGACCGGCCCCGGCAGTTCATCTTTGCCCATGGCAACGCCACAGCCCTTGCCGTGATGGTCGAACGTCGGCTGCGGCGCATGGGCTTTCTGCCGGTGCTGTTGACAGGCGGGCCGCGCGATCTGGCCGAACAGGCGGTGGGCATCGGCGCGGGTGATGCAGTGATCCTGTTCGCGTTTCGCCGCCAACCCCGCAGCTATGCCACGCTTTTGCACGTCGCCCGCGAACAAGGCGCGGCGACGCTGGCAATCTCGGATGCGATTGGCCCTGCGCTGAGCCCCGCCCCCGATCTTTTGCTGGCCGCGCCGCGCGCAGGCGATGACGACAGCTTTCAGACGCTGAACGTGCCCATGCTGCTGTGCAATGCCCTGATCCTTGCGCTTGGCAACCGCCGCCAGCCCGATGGCCTGTCCGCGCTGACCCGTCTGGGCGAACTGATCCGGCGTTTCGATCTGCGGGACGAATAGCCTGCAATATTTCTTGCACGTCATACTTTTGTTGCAAGTTACCATTACATCGGCGGCATCCACCACGCCCAAAGGATTCGCCATGCGCGCCGCTTTCGCCTCTGCCCTTGCCCTTTTCGCCGCCCTGCCCGCTTTTGCGCAGGACAATCTTGATACGCTGGACAACGCAGCCCTGCTGCCCAAGGCGCAGGCCGAAGGCAAGGTGACGGTCTACGCCTTTACCAGCCGCATCGGCCGGGTCGAAACCGCGTTCGAGGCGGCCTATCCGGGCATCGACATGGTCAGCTTCGATATGTCCTCGACCGAACAGATCGCGCGCATCAAGTCCGAGGCGCAGGCGGGTCTGCCCGGCGCGGATGTGATCTATATCTCGGATGCGCCGGTCGTGATGACCGAATTGCTGGCAGGCGGGCTGATCGCGCCCTATGTGCCGCCCCGCGTTGCAGCCGATCTGCCCGACGCGATGAAATCCCCGCTTCTGGCGCAGCGCCTTTCGACCAAAGTTCTGATGTATAACGAAGAAAGCTATCCCCAAGGTGCGCCGGTCGATAACCTGTGGGATCTGACCACCCCGGAATGGAAGGGCAAGGTGGTCATGGTCGATCCCCTGCAACGCGGCGATTATCTGGACCTGATGACGGAAATCGTGCTGAAATCCGACATGATGGCCGAAGCCTATCAGGCGCAGTTCGGCAAGCCGATCCAGCTTGCTAGCGGCGTCGAGAACGCGGGCCAGCAATTCATCGCGGATCTGTTCGCCAATGACGTGGTGCTGATGGGCTCGACCGATGACGTCAACGCCGCGGTCGGGGCCAAGGGACAGTCTGCCGCGCCCATCGGTTTCACCAGCTATTCCGACCGCCGCGACAATGAGGATGAGGGCTGGGCCCTGCAGGTCGCCAATGACGTGATGCCCGCGAACGGCATCGTCTTTCCGGCGCTGCTGGCGGTGAACCCCAAGGCCGCGAACCCCGCAGCCGCGCGCCTTGCCGTGGATTTCCTGATGGGTGACGACAGCGAAACCGGGGGCGACGGCTTCAAGCCTTTTTATGTCGCGGGCGACTGGCCGACCCGCAGCGACATCGCGCCCCATCCCGATGCGATCCCGCTGGACCAGTTCAACGGCTGGATCATCGACCCGGCCCAGACCGCGCAGATCCGCGCCGAGGTGGCCGACCTGATCCTGACCCTGCAATAAGCCGCGCAAATCCGGGGGCGTGGTCAGCCGCGCCCCCCTGATGGACATGAAGATGATGGATTTCCTGCGCCGCCCCGGCCTTGTGCCGACGCTTGGCGTTCTTGCCGTTCTGGCAGCCCTCGTGCTGGCTCCCTTGCTGACGATCATGGGTCAGACGCTGGGCAGCGCGGCATGGGGCGACGTGCTTGCAAGCCGCCTTGCACCGAACCTGTTCTGGCGACCGCTGGCCAATACCATGCTGGTCGGCAGCGCAGTGGCCCTTGGCTGCGTGCTGATCGGCGGGTTTCTGGCATGGCTTGTCACCATGACCGACCTGCCCCTGCGCCGCGTCATCGGCTTTATGGCGACGCTGCCCTTTATGATCCCCAGCTTTGCGACCGCGCTGGCCTGGGGCACGCTGTTTCGCAACGACCGGACCGGAGGCGGCGCGGGTCTGCTGCAAGGTCTTGGCCTGCACATCCCCGACTGGCTGGCCTGGGGTATCGTGCCGACGGTGATCGTGCTGATCGCGCATTACTATGCGCTGGCATTCACCGTCATCGCCGCCGCGCTGGGTTCGGTCAATGGCGATCTGGTGCAGGCCGCCGCGATGACGGGGGCATCGCGCCGCCGCATCCTGTTCGGCATCGTTCTGCCCGTGGTGACACCCGCACTGCTGGCCGGCGGATCGCTGGCATTTGCGGGCGCGGTGTCGAATTTCGCCACACCCGCACTTCTGGGCCTGCCCGTGCGGATGCAGACACTTTCGACCCGGCTGTTCGGCATGATCGAGATCGGCCAGACCGAGCGGGGCTATGTGCTGGCCATCCTGCTGATCGCCGTCTCGGCGCTGTTTCTGGGCATCGGCAACAGGCTTCTGGCCGGACGGCGCAGTTTTGCGACCATTACGGGCAAAGGCGGGCGCGGCACGCGCATGGCGCTGGGGCGTGCGAAATGGCCACTTTGCGCGGTGGCGCTGGCGCTGTGCCTTGTCACAACGATCCTGCCCATCCTGCTTTTGCTGGCGGCCAGCCTTGCGCCGCAATCCTCGGCTTTGTTCAGCGGCTGGACGCTGCATTTCTGGACTGGGGCCGCCGATCCCGCTTTTGCCCGTGGACAGCCCGGCATCTTCCAGAACCCGCAATTGCTGACCGCAATCTGGGTCACGCTGGGCGTCGGCGCGGCGGTCGCGGTGGCCGCCAACGCGGTTGGTCTTTTGACCGCCATCGCCACCACGCGCTGGCGCATCCCCTTTCTGTCCGAGACGGCCAACCAGCTTGGCTTTCTGCCGATGCTTTTGCCCGGCATCGCCTTCGGAGCGGCCTATATCGCGCTTTACGGCGCCCCCATCGGCCCGTTTCCGGCACTTTACGGCACGCCTTTGCTGCTGGGGCTGGCGCTGACGGCGGCCACGCTGCCCTATGCCGTGCAAACGGGCCGCGCCACCATCGCCCAGATCTCGGGCGAGATCGACGAGGCGGCGCGCATGACCGGCGCGGGCTTTTTCCGCCGCATCGGCGCCATCACCCTGCCGCTGGCCAGCCGCGGGCTGATCGCAGGGCTGCTTTTGACCTTTGTCAGCGTGATCGGCGATCTGGCGATCGTGGTGCTGCTTTACGCACCGCAGACGCCGGTGTTGTCGGTCCTGTCTTACCGCTACGCCTCGGACGGGTTTCACCAGTTCGCCAATGCGGTGACGCTGCTGATCCTTGCCATATCCGTCATCGCGACCCTTGCGGCAAACATGCTGCGCGGTCGCAAGGAAAGTCCCGAATGATCCGCATCGACAATCTGACCAAAACCTATGGCACCGGGCCAGCCGCCGTGGACGGGCTGACCTTCGACGTGCCGCAGGGCGCTTTTCTGGTGCTGCTGGGCCCATCGGGCTGCGGCAAAAGCACGATGCTGCGGATGCTGGCGGGGCTGGAACAGCCAAGCGCGGGCCAGATCCGCTTTGGGGATACGCTGGTGGCCGATGGCGCGCGGGGCTACAGCATGGCCGCTGACAAGCGCGGCGCGGGGCTGGTGTTCCAATCCTATGCGCTATGGCCGCATATGACGGTCGCGGGCAATGTGGACTGGCCGCTGAAGGTCGCGGGGCTGGATGCCCCCACCCGCCGCACCCGCGTGACCAAAGCGCTGGAGACCGTGGGCATCGCCCCGCTTGCCGCGCGCTATCCGGCCGAGATCTCGGGCGGGCAGCAGCAGCGGGTGGCGTTGGCGCGGATGATCGCGCCGCGTCCCCGGATCATGCTGTTCGATGAACCGCTGTCGAACCTTGACGCTACCCTGCGGGTGGAGATGCGCCACGAACTGGCCCGCCTGCACCGCGCGACCGGCGCCACGGCGGTCTACGTCACCCACGATCAGGTCGAGGCGATGACGCTGGCCACCCATGTCGCCGTCATGCGCGCGGGGCGGATCGAGCAATTCGGCCCGCCCGCCGATCTGCTGGAGGCGCCGCAGACCGCTTTTGTTGCGGGCTTCGTGGGCACGCCCCCGGCCAATCTGGTGGCGATCCGCGACGGCGCGTGGTTCGGCCGCCTGCCCGATCCCGCATTGCGGGGTGCCACGGGTCACGCCATGGTCCGGGCGCAGGAATTTGGCCTGACCCAGACCCCCGGACCCCGCACCGTTCCCGCCGAACGGATCGAGGTGGTGCCCATGGCCGGTCGCCTGATCGTCACCGTGCAGGCCGAGGCGCAGCGCCTGACCGTCATCACCGATCCCGAAACGCCAGTGCCCGCCACCGCGCATCTGGAACTGCCTGCGGCCCCTGCCGCCCTTTTCGACCCGCAAGGAAACCTGATCCCGTGAAACGACTACTGATCGTCCGACATGGCGAAACCGAATGGAACGCCGTCCGCCGCCTGCAAGGCCAGACCGATATCGCCCTGAGCGACCGGGGCCGCGAACAGGCCCGCGCGCTGCGCCCGCTGATTGCTGCGCAGCGCCCCGATCTGGTCGTCAGTTCGGACCTGCGCCGCGCTGCGGAAACCGCAGCGCTGCTGGGCCATGCGGATGCGCGCCTGACGCCCGATCTGCGCGAACAGTGCCTTGGGGATTGGAGCGGTCGCGACATCGCCGATCTGCAAGCCGATGCCGCGCAGGACTATGCGGATTGGCGCGCGGGCCGCTTTACCCCGCCCGATGCCGAAGGCTGGGACAGCTTTCGCGACCGCGTGGCGGGGGCCATGCAGGACGCCGCCGCGCAGGCCGGACATACGGCGCTGGTCGTCTGTCATGGCGGCGTGATCCGCGCCGCGTTGCAGGCGCTGGTGGGTCTGCCCCCGTCCCGCGTCGTGCCCGTCGCGCCCGCCAGCCTGACGATCCTGCTGATGGACCCCAACGGCGCGCGGATCGAGGCGATGAACATCGCCCCCGGCGCGCTGCGGCTGGACGCGCCGGACTGACCCTTTAGGCCGCCAGCGCAGGCGGGGCCAGCCGCAACCACAGGCAAGTGGCCTGCGTCCGTTCCAGATATTGCAGCAGGTCGGGCGGGAATTCGTCCTGACCGGGCAGCACGATCAACAGCCCCGCCCCCTGCAAGGCCGCACGCATCACCGAAATCGCGATGCGGTCAGCATCCGACATCAGCCGCCCCCCTTCGGCGATGCGTGCATCCAGCCCGCCCAGCCGCTCCAGCGCATCGCATAGCCCCGCCTCGGACAGGCGCTGGCGCAATTCACCGTCACCGGGGCGGCGAAGGCTGCCCAGCGTCAGGTTGCGCCGAAGGCTGCCGCGCAGGACGGGGGGATCCTTGCGGATCACGGCCACGCTGCGGCGAAGACTGCCGCGCGACAAAAGCCCGATTGGTTGCTGCCCGATCGCGACCTCGCAGGCGTCATCGCGCTGCCGCCCGGCGATGATCAGCGCGGCGCGGCGCGGGTCGCCGACCGGCAGCGTCCCTGTCTGGCCGGGCCCAAGCCGGAACTCGCGTATCGGGCCAAGCGCGCCCGCTTCGTCACGCAGGTCGATTGCCAGTGGACGCCGCGCGACCCGCCGCGTGCCGCCGCCAAGATCGGCCACCGGACGGCCAAGGGCGCGGCGCAATTTGACATAGGCCGTGCGACAGGCGACCAGCCGGTCCGCCGCCTGCATCAGATCGCGCAGGGGCAGCATCAGCAGCCCCAGCGCCGCCAGCGCCGCCGCCAGATCGGCCGCCGTCAGCCCGCGCCGCGCCCCGTCCCAAAGAAAGGCGGCGGCGGCAAGCCCCGACAGTGCCTCGGGCAGGGCGCGCAGCATTTCGCCGCGCCCGATGCGCGACAGCGCACTTTTGCGCAGCATACCCGACAGGCGGTCGATCAACTGCATCTCGGCCCGCCTGCGGCCCATCAGCGCCAGTTCCGGCGCAATCGGCATCCGCTCGGCCAAGGCGGCGGCCACGCGGCCCCGATCGCGGCGCAGCGCATCATCGGCCCGCGCCAGGGGTTGCAGCGACAGCAGCAGCACCGCGACCGAGGCCAGCGCCAGCCCCCCCGCGACCAGACCAAAGCGCGGCGCGATCAGCGTCAGCACCAGCACCGCCGCAGGCACCATCGCGGCGGCCTGCACGATGGCGGGAATGCCCCGTGCCAGCCCCTCGCGCAGCGCAGTCATATCCCCCGAGATGCGCAGCACCAGATAGCCCCGCCTGCGCCCGGCAATCGCCTCGGGGGCGCTTTGCATGGAATGATCCAGCAGTGCGTGGCGCAGGTCGGCCACGTAATCCAGCGACATGCGTTCACCCACCAGCCGCAGCGCGGGACGGCTTAGCGCGATGACAAGCCCCGCCCCCGCGATCAGCCCCAAGGCGGTGGCCGGGACCGCGCCCAGCCGCTCCAGCCCCGCAAAGGCCATCCGCGTGCCGACCGCCCCCGCCGCCATCGCCAGCGCCTGCGCCAGCGCGATGACGACAAGCCCCGCAAGCCGCGCGCGTTGCCGCGACGTGGCAAAGGGCTGCGGCACGGCGATGCCCTGACCCTGTGCCATGCTCATGCCGCGCGAACCCCGCGCGTGGCTTGGCGGACCAGCGCGTCCGCGGCTTGCGGATCAAGCAACTGCGCGCGCGTCACGACACTCAGGCCCGTGGCACCTTCCGCCTCGCGCGACAGCATGGGAGAGCAGGACAAAAGCCCGGTCAGCGCCAGCGGGTGCAGGCCGTTGCGCGCCAGTTCCGCGACACCGCCCAAAGCGGCCACGCCGTCACCACAGGCAAACAGCACGCCGCTGAACCATGACCGCGTTTCCGCATCGGCCAGCAGCGCGGCGGTTTCCTGCTGAAACAGCCCGTCGGCGATTTCCATGACCATGATCTCGGCCCCCGCCTCGCGGGCGGCGGCGGCAAGGCTCAGGATGCCCGACTTGATGCGGGACAGCGGCTCAAGATAGGTCGTGACCATGCCCGCATCGGTGAAATCACCGACATAGCGCGCGCCGGTATCCAGATATTCGTTGAAATCGCCGAACGATCCCGTGCCCGTGGCCTTGACCGCTGCGACCTGCCAGCCCGCCAGCGTCAGCCCCTTGGTCAGCGCGACCGCCGCCGTGGTCTTGCCGGAATTCATCGCCGTGCCGACCACGGCGATCACCGGCAAAAGCGGTGCGTTTGCGCCCGCAGGCAGCGCGAAATCCGCAGTTGAAAGCACCCGGTCACCTGCACCCAGCAGACGACCCAAAGGCTGCACCCGCGTCGGTGTCTTCATCTTCTCGTGGCTGGCGATGGCGCGGCCCAGACAGCCGCCCCCGGCCAGCATGTCGCAGCTTTCCGGCCCGATTTCGGCCAGACCCTCGAACTGGTCGGGGGCATAGCGCGCACCGCAGGGCATGACGATCAGATCGCCGGGATAAAGCGTGGCGTGGCGACCGCTGGCAAGCTGGATGCGGCGATGCTGCCCCACCGATTGCACACGCCCCAGCACAAGCTGGCCTGCCACGGCGCGATGGGGCTGTTCGTCGATCCCCATGACCGCGCGCAGCGGGATGCGCCGCGCGGCGAATGACCATTTCGCGTGACGCTGCAGGTCGTTGATCAGATGTTTCATAGCGGTTTCCTCCGGGGGATGTCAGGACGCACAGACCAGCCGTGCCAGCCCGCCTTCGCGGGCGCATTCGGTGAAATCATGGCCGCAGCCGGGCAGCAGCGTCAGCGAAATATCGGGACGGATGCCCCGCTGACGCGCCGCATTCGCAAAGGCCAGCAGATAGTTCTGTGCCCGCTCGATCCGGGTGCGGCCCTGTATGGCGTCCAGCCTGCGGCCTTGGCGCAGGGCGGGTTCGCGGGCGTCGTCACGGGTGCCGACGTAAAGCCGGACCGGCAGGCGCAGGAATGCGTCAAGCTGCGCCAGCTTAAGATTGGCGATCGGCGCAACCGGGCCTTTGGCGCGGCCCAGCCCAGCGGGCCAGGCGACGGTCGGATCGGGCAGGCAATACCAGCCCGCCGCCGCGACATGCAGCGCAGCCACGCGGCCGGGATACAGCATCGCAAAACGATGGACGAACTGCGCGCCACCGGAATAGCCGAAAAGCGCGAATTTTCCGGTGTCAAAATCCCCGTGGCGACCTGCCTGCGCCAGCAATTCAAGCACGGCAAGATCGGGCCTTGCGCGGCCGATGCGCTGGAAATGCGGCCAGTGCTTGCGGCCAAAGCGCGGCGTGACCAGCACGCGGCCGCTGCCCAGCGTTTCCGCCAGAAACCCGCGCCGGATCGCATTCGCGTCACGCGAAATGCCATGCAGCGCCAGCAACGGTGCGCGCCGGGGCCGACCGTGCGGCAGATCGATACGCGCGGCCAGTCTTTCATGGGACAGCCGCAGAGCCAGCGGCTCGGCCTGTGCGTGCAGGACCAGCGGCAAATCGGTCTGTCTGTTCATCACCAGCATGGCAGTCGGAGCTCCTCCTGTTGTGCCTTTCACAGAGAAGACGGATACGCTCGGACTTTATTTCACGAAGATTTGGTGAATGTTTTCTGACAGATAGATGTGCCCGTGAAATCTCAATGCGATATGGCCCCCGGCCTGTTGAACCGGGGGCCATATCGGCAGGATTTTTTCCGCAAATGGGCCTAAGGCGTGCCGATTGTCGCGCAGGGATCGGCGGGAACGACAAGCCCGTGGCCAAAAATATCGTCCGGTCCCGACTCACCCAGATCACGGGCGGCGGCCTCCAGTCGGGCACGCACCTCGGCGGGGGGCAGGCCCGGTTGCTGCTGCATCAGCAGGGCGGCAGATGCGGTGACAAAGGGCGCGGCGAATGACGTGCCCGTCTTGGTCCGCGCCCCGCTGATCGAGGCGGCAGTCCAGATATCCACCCCCGGCGCGGCCAGATCGATATGCTGCCCCCGCCCGGCGCGGCGATAGACCTGTTCGCGCCGATCCACGGCGGTCACCGCGATCACCGGCTCATACGCCGCCGGATATGCGGGCTTGGCGCCGGGGCCGCCATTCCCCGCAGCCGCGACGATGACAATATCCTGCCGATGCATCGCATTGATCTGGCGCGCCAGCGTCGCGTTATGCGGCCCGGCCAGCGACAGGTTCACAATATCGACCTGCTGCGTGACCAGATAATCCAGCGCCTCGACCAGATCGAAGACATCGGCCCGTTCGTCGTCGCGCGCCTTGTAGAACGCATCCACCGCGATCAGCTCGGCCTGCGGCACCAGACCGGGCGAGCGGCTGTCCACCTTGCCCACCAGAAGCGCCGCGACCGAGGTGCCGTGCAGCTTGTCCGAAGGCGTCACCTTGCGATCCGCGCCGACGCGATGGACGGTCAGGCGGGCATCGCGGAAAACCTCGTGATCGGCATTCAGGCCGGTATCAACCATGCCGATGCGCGGCGGCGTGCCGCATCCGCCGGTATTGGCGGGCCATGCGATCATGTCGCGCGCCGGACATTCCGCCCCCTCGCAGGCGCTGGATTGTTCGGGGCGATAGAAGTGGTTGAAATCCGCGCCGCCCTCGGGGTTCAGCGCCCGCACCGCATCGCGCGCCTGCGGCATGGTCAGCCGATCGGGCTTGCGCAGCCTGATCAGCGTCTGACCGCTGGCAAGTTCGGTGCGGCGCAGCAGGCGAAAGCCGTCTGCGGTCAGACTGTCCAGATCATCCTGCGACAAGCCACGGGCGACGACTTCGTTCGGGGCAAAGACGGGCGGCGGCGCGACGCGCGCGCGCGGTGCCTGCTGGGGCACGGGACGGCGGCGGCGCGGGGCCGCATCGTCATCGTCGTCATCATCATCGTCGTCGTCGTCGTCATCCATTTCGAACAGGTCGTCGTCATCCGCCATCGCTGCGGAAATCTGCAACCCGTTGACGCTTGGGTTCAGGTCCACCGCCAGCATGGCGGACAGGGTGGCGATCATCAGCAGGATTCGCGTCATGGGCCGTCTCCTTTGGCGGGGCTTCTGGACATTCTACGCCCGTCACCATCTATTATTCCCCCAGATCGTCAATTTTCGAAGCCCGGAGGTTCCATGGATGCGGCTTTCAGCCAGACCCTGATCGCCCTTCTGCCGAACCTTCGCCGTTTCGCCCTGTCACTGGCGCGGCGCAAGGACGTGGCGGATGATCTGGTCCAGACCACGGTGGAACGCGCCATCGCCAATGCCGCCAGCTTCGATGCGGCGTCGCGGATGGAGCCGTGGCTGTTTCGCATCATGCGAAACGCATGGATCGACCAGACCCGGCGGCAGCGGACGCAGGGCACGCAGGTCGATGTCCACGACATCCCCGAGGCGCTTCCGACCGATCCCCGCCCCGGATTGGAAGCGCGCATCATGTTGAAATCCGTGCAGGAAACCATGCTGACCCTGCCCGAAGAACAGCGCGAAATCCTGCATCTCGTCTGTATCGAGGAGATGAGCTACGCCGAAACCGCCCAGACGCTGGGCATCCCCATCGGGACCGTCATGAGCCGCCTTTCGCGTGCCCGGCTCGCGCTTTCGGAAAAAATGGGATTAAAATGACCGGTGGTGCGTATGCCTTTCGCAACCCCCGCGCTTGACAGGACAGAGCCATGCAGATCGACGACGAAACCTTGATGGCGCTGGCCGATGGCGAACTTGATGCCGAACGCGCCGATGCGGTGCGCCGCGCTGTCGATGCGGACCCCGAATTGCAGGCCCGTCTGTTCCGCTTTACCGAAACGCGGCGCTTGCTGGGCGGCTTGCGCGAGGATCCGGGGCAAGATGCAGGCGAAGATCCGCTGGCGGCAATGATCCGCGCAGCGGCGGCCCCGGCCTCGGCCCCGGCCTCGGCCTCGGCAATGCCCCCCATGCCCGAACCTGCCAATACCAACCGCCGCCCTTGGCTGGCCGCTGCGGCATCCGTCGCAATTGCGGCCTTTGCCTTTGGCTGGTGGCAGAACGACAAGCCCGGCCCGCAGGCATTCGGGCAGCCCGAAATCGCGGCGCTGGACGAACTCCGCACGGGGCAGGTGCGCGGGCTGGACGATGGCACGCAGCTTAGCATGATCGCATCCTTCCGCGGGTCCGAGGGTCAGCTTTGCCGCGAATATGAGGCGGTGAACGCAGGCACGGTCCGCACCGTTCTGGCCTGCCGTGGCAGCGAAGGCTGGGTGCAGCGTTTCGCCGCCCTCGCCGCGACCGAAGAAGGCACCTTCCAGCCCGCATCCGGCGAAAGCTCGATCGACGCGGCGTTGCAGGCGGTGGGCGCAGGCGCGCCCCTAACCCCCGAGGAAGAGGCCGCAGCCCTTGGCGACAGCGCCGAAGGTCTGCCCCCCAGCTAGGGAATAGATCGGGCGCTGCGTCGTAATCCTGTCACATGACAGACAGGAGAGCACAATGACCGCCCAGAGTTTCGTGACCATTCCCCCGATCCCGCTGCCGTCGCGGCGCGGGCTTGTCGTGACCTTGCTGGCAGGCGCGATCCTTGGTTTCGGCTTCGGCCTGCCGGGCGCGCTGACTGCGGACGGGCGCTTTGCGCTGGTGGTTTCGGCGCTTGCGATCCTTGGCTGGGTCGGCACGCGCCTGCCGGAATCGCTGGTGGCGCTGGGGGCCGTTCTGGCGCTGGTGCTTGGCGGCGTGCTGACCGAGGCGCAGCTTTTCGCCGCTTTGGGCGCGGAACTGATCTGGCTGCTGCTGGCTGCCTTTGTCATCGCCGCCGTCGCAAAGGACGCGGGGCTGACCGAACGGCTGGTCGCCCCGCTTTTGCGGCGCGGGATGCGGCTGGCCCCGCTGGTTCTGGCGCTGACCCTGGCGATTGCGGCGACGGCCTTTGTGCTGCCTTCGACCTCGGGGCGGGCGGCGCTGCTGCTGCCGTTGTTCTCCGCCATCGCGACTGCCCTGCCCGATCCGCGACTGAAACGCCCGCTGGCGTTGCTGTTCCCAACCGTGATCCTGCTATCGGCCGGGGCATCGCTGATCGGGGCGGGGGCGCATCTGTTGGCGGCGCAGGCCATCCGCAACGCGACGGGGCTGCAACTGGGCTATCTGGACTGGGCCATGCTGGGGCTGCCGTTTTCGCTGCTGGCCAGCCTGATCGGGGCGGGCCTGATCCTGCTTCTGTTCGTGCCGCGCGACCTGCTGCTGACACCGATCGCGCCCATGCAGCCTGCCGCGCACAGTCCCGAACAACGCCGCCGTCAGCACCGCATCGGGCTGGTGCTGGCGGCGGTGGTCGGGTTGTGGCTGACCGCCGAATGGCACGGCATCGGCATGGCGCTGACCGCGCTTGGCGGGGCGCTGGTGCTGCTGACCCCGCCCTTTGGCACCCGCAAACCCAAAGAGACGTTCCGCGCCGTCGATGTCGAGCTGCTGCTTTACATGACGGCGACCGTCCTGATCGCGCAGTCGATGACGCAGACCGGCACGGACCGCTGGTTGGCGGCACATGCGCTGTCCGCCCTGCCCGCACATCTGGCCGGTCACGGGCTGGCGGTTGCGGTGTTTTTGTCGGTCATCGCCGTCATGGCGCATCTGGCCATCACCTCGCGTTCCGCACGCGCGGCGGTGCTGATCCCCGCTTTGGCGCTGCCCGTGGCGGGGCTTGGTCATGATCCGGCGCTGATGGTGCTGATCGCGGTCATGGGCACGGGGTTTTGCCAAAGCATGATGGCCTCGGCCAAGCCGGTCGCGATCTTTGGCAATGCCGAGGATGCAGGCTTTACCCAAAACGATCTGGCCCGGCTGGCCCTGCCGCTTGCGCCCGCCGTGACGGCGCTGCTGATCGGGTTCGCGCTGCTGGTCTGGCCCGCGCAACTGGCCGCGATGCGCGGTGACGCGCCGCAACCCCATGCGCTTGCGCCCGCGTCCCTGCCCGCGCAGGCCGTCGCACTGACCCCGCCCGCAGCAGCAGCCCCGCATATCGCCGCCGCCCGTCCTCAACCCCGGCCCAAGGGTCTGACCACGCCGGTCGCCCCGAGCCGCAGCACATATGTGCCCGCGCGCGATCTGCGCCGCATCGAACAACGCATCAACCGGGCGTTGCGACCGGCGGGATTGCATGTGGTGATCCGATAAGCCTCTGTAAGGTTTGTCAAAAGGCGGCCACGCGGCCGCCTTTTTCATGCCCGGCAGAAAAAATTCGCCACCGCCACGGAATAAGCCCGCAGGCCGCCCCGTAATCATATCAGACAACAGGAAGGATAAAGAAAATGTCGCTGACCGTTCTGATTGCGCCTTCGGGCTTCAAGGAATCCCTCTCGGTCAAGGATGTGACTTTGGCCATTTCCCGTGGCGTCCGCCGTGCCATGCCCGACGCAAAGATCCTGTCGGCGCCGATGGTCGATGGCGGCGAAGGCACGACCGAGGCGTTGATCGCCGCCACCAACGGCAAAATGCGCCGCGCCCGCGTCACCGGCCCCGTGGGCCAGCCCGTCGACAGCTTCTGGGGCGTGATGGGCGGCAAGGGCCCCCGCACCGCCGTGATCGAGATGGCGGCGGCAGCGGGTCTGTCGCTGGTCCCCCGCGACCGCCGCGACCCGACGCTGACCACCAGCCGCGGCGTGGGCGAACTGATCCTGCAGGCGCTGGATCACGGGGCCGAACGCATCCTGATCGGTTGCGGCGACAGCGGCGTCAACGACGGCGGCGCGGGCATGGCACGCGCGCTTGGCGCAAGGCTGCTGGATGCCCAGGGCCATGAGCTGCCCGAAGGCGGCGGCGCGTTGGAGCGTCTGGCCCATATCGACATCACCGGGCTTGACCCGCGTCTGCGCAAGACCCGCATCGACGCCGCCGTGAACTGGCACAACATGCTTTTGGGCGAAAAGGGCGTGGCCCGCGTCTTCGGCCCGCAAAAGGGCGCGACGCCCGAACAGGTCGAACAACTGGACCGTGGGATGCAGACCTATGCCGCCTGCATCCTTCGGGCGACCGACCGCGACGTGGCGCCCATGCAGGGTGCGGGCGCCTCGGGCGGGCTGGGGGCGGGGCTGATCGCCTTTGCCGGGGCGACGCTGCATCCGCGCTTTGAAATCATGCTGGACTATCTGGATTTCGACCGCCTGCTGGGCCGCGCCGATCTGGTCATCACCGCCGAAGGCGCACTGGACGGTCAAAGCCCCTACGGCAAAGTCCCCTGCGAGGTATCGCGCCGCGCCCGCGAACTGGGCATCCCCACCGTGGCGCTTGCTGGCACCATCGGCAAGGGCGCGCGCCAGACCTATGGCCACGGCATCGCGGCCTATGTCTCGATCGTCAAGCGGCCCTGTTCGCTGGACGAAGCCATCGGCAAGGGCGCGAAGCTGCTGCGCCGCGCCGCCGAGAATGCCATGCGCATGATGCTGGTCGGCCAACAACTGGCCGAACGACAGCACCGCGCCTGACATCCCCATCCGCGCCCGGCCAACCCGGCAGCCGGGGCGCGCGAACGGTCAGTCCCGTTCTCCACCACGCCGGAACATTCAACTGACGGAGAAACTCCATGGCTATCATCCGTGGCAATGACGACTCGAACCGGATCAACGGCACCAACGGGGCAGACAGCCTTTATGGCATGTCGGGCGACGACACGATCAACGGCAATGGCGGCAACGACTTCATCGACGGTGGTGAAGGCAATGACCGCATCAATGCCGGTCAGGGCAACAACCGCGTCAATGGCGGCGAAGGCAATGACGTGATCGACGCAGGCGCCGGCAATGACGTGATCAACGCAGGCGAAGGCAACGATGTGGTCCGCGCCGGAGACGGTCGCAACAACATCACGCTAGGCGAAGGCAACGACTCGGCCATTACCGGCTCGGGCTTTGACTTCATCAACGCAGGCGAAGGCAATGACACCGTGATCGCCGGTGCGGGCAACGACACCATCTGGGGCGGCGAAGGCGATGACCGGATGCTGGGTCAGGCGGGCAACGACCGCATCGTCGCACATGAAGGCAACGACACGCTGGATGGCGGGCTTGGTCACGACACCATGACCGGCGGCGAAGGCGCGGATACCTTTGTCTGGAACGGTGGGCGCGACGTCATCACCGATTTCGAAACCGATGACGACCGCATCAACCTGTCGCATTACGGCCGCTTTGACAGCTGGGCAGATGTGCGCGGCGCGGCCCGTCAGGTCGGCAGCGACGTCATCATCACCCACGGCGCCGACCGTCTGGTAATCGAAGACACCCGCCTGAACCAGTTGGGCGGCGACGACTTCATCTGGTAACCGCCGCGCAAGACGGGGGGCGCCGGGGCAGGTGCACACCATGACAGGCAGGAAACGCCGCCGCGCCGGGAAACTGGCGCGGCGGACCCTTTTCGGCCCCGCACATGGGCGAAAACCGGCAGGGTTTCGCGCTTTGCAGGTCAATTTCCGCAATTTGCTTGCCACAGCGGGCGCACACAAATAGCGATGGGAAAGACCCTCGGCATCGGGCTTTTCCGGTGTCGTTTCAATGCTGACCCGCTGACCGAACGGAGTTCCGATCTTGCGCTTCCGCAGACCCGCCGCCCTTTGCGCCGCAGCCCTTGCCCTGACGCTTGGCCAGCCGCTTCTGCCCGCCAGCTTTTTCGCCGCCATGGCGCAGGACGCGGCGGCACAGGCCGATGCCTTCCAGCCCGCATTCGGCCAGTCGCAGGAATTTACCTTCGACACGCTGGCCGCCAGCGCTAGGGAACTGGCCGCCAAACCCTTTGTCGCCCCTGTGGTCGAACAGCCCGAAGTGCTGGAAAAGATCGACTATGACGCGCATTGGAAGATCATGTTCCGGCCCGAGACGACCGTGAAGGTCGGCGATGTGCCGCTGCAGTTCTTCCATCTGGGCACTTATTTCCGCAACCCGGTCAAGATCAGCGTCGTGGAAAACGGCAAGGCGCGCGAGATCACCTATGATCCCCGCTTCTTTGACATGCCCGACGACAGCCCGGCCAAGCAATTGACCAAGGGCACGGGCTTTGCCGGTTTCCGCCTGATGGACGAAGACCTCAAGACCGACTGGATCAGCTTCCTTGGCGCGTCCTATTTCCGCACCTCGGGACCGCAGGGCCAATACGGCATGTCGGCGCGCGGCCTTGCGCTGAATTCCGGCATGTCCGAGCCCGAGGAATTCCCGCTGTTCAAGGAATTCTACATCGAAAAGCCCAAGGACGGCAGCGCGGACGTGACCATCTATGCGCTGATGGACAGCCCCTCGGTGTCCGGCGCCTATCGCATGGACATCACCAAGGGCACGCCCGGTCAGGGTCAGAAGATGGCGATTTCGTCAAAGCTGTTCTTCCGCAATTCGGTCGAACGGCTGGGCGTCGGGCCGCTGACCTCGATGTATTGGTATTCCGAAACCAACCGCGTGCTGGCCTTTGACTGGCGCCCGGAAGTGCATGATGCCGATGGGCTGATGATGGTCATGGGCAATGGCGAACAGATCTGGCGCCCGCTGATGAATCCGCCGCGCGTCGTCACCTCCAGCTTCGGGACCGAGAATCCGCAGGGCTTCGGCCTGATCCAGCGCGACCGCCGCTTTGAAAACTACGAAGACGATGGCGTGTTCTATGACAAGCGCGCCTCGGTCTGGATCGCGCCCAAGGACGGCTGGGGCAAGGGTCAGGTGCAGCTGGTCGAGATCCCGACCGATGACGAAATCTATGACAATATCGTCGCCTTCTGGAACCCCGAGCAAAAGCCGCAGGCGGGCCAGGAAATGGATTTCAACTATGATCTGACATGGATGAACGACGCGCCCGTTCCGCAACCGCTGGCCAAGACCGTCGCGACCCGCATCGGCGCGGGCGGCGTTCCCGGCCAGCCGCGACCCTTTGGCCATCTGAAAGTCGCCATCGACTTTGACGGCGGCGAGATCGGCAAGCTGGGCCAGCAGGACGGCGTGACGCCCATGGTCACGGTGCCAGAGGGCGTGGAAATCGTGCAGTCCTATGCGCTGCCGGTCGTCGGCACCTCGCGTTGGCGGCTGATCTTCGACATCGCCGCCGAAGGGGTCGAGACCGCAGACATCCGCGCCTACCTGTCGGGCAAGGACGGCGCGCCCCTGACCGAAACATGGCTGGGTCAGGTCCACCCGACCCAGTTCGACCGCATCCGTCCGGGCTATGACCCCGACAAGCCCGCGACTGAACAGGAAGCGGCGACCACCACGCCCTAAAAGATGAACCGCCGCTCAGGCTTCCTGAGCGGCGGCTTTCTGTGTCGCCCGCCGCGACCGCAGCAGCGTATAGACGCCGCTGCCCACGATGACCGCGCTGCCCAGCAGCGTCATCAGATCAGGCCGTTCGCCGAATATCAGCGCCGCAAGGATCAACGCGAAAACCAGCCGCGTATAGCGGAAGGGCGTGACCACCGCGACCTCGCCCAGCCGCATCGCCGCCGTCAGCGCGTAATAGGCCGCGGTGCCCACGACCGAGGCGACCGCGATCAGACCCAGCGCCGATCCGGGAGGCACCCCTGCCCCGCCGGTGAATGCCAGCAAAATCGCCCCGGTCGGCACCAGCGCCAGAAATCCGTAAACCCCCAGCACCATGTTCGACAGGCTTTTCGGTGCGCCCCGCGTCGCCAGATCGCGCAGCGCAAAGCCCAACATCCCCGCCAGCGCCGCCAAAGCACCCCAGCTGACATCAACACCCGGCCGCAGGACGATCAGCACACCGACAAAGCCCACGGCAATCGCGCTCCACCGTCGCCAGCCGACACGCTCGCCAAAGAACAGCGCCGCGCCCGCGACCACGACAAGCGGTGATGCCTGAAGCAGCGCGGACACCGTGGATAAAGGCGCCAGCGCCAGGGACAGCGTGAAAAACAGTCGCCCGCAGATTTCGGCGACAGCCTTGGCCCCCACGACCGGATGCAGCAGGTCGCGGCTGAACAGGCGGTCACCGCGCGACTTGGCAAGGATCGCGAACCAAACGGTCCCCAACCCGCCAAAGATGATCAGGATCAGCCCCACGGGGACCGTCTTCGAGGCGGTCTTCAGCAGCATGTCCTCGACCGCGAAACCGGCCATCGCAGCGACCATCAGCGCCGCGCCCTTTAGATTGGCACTCATCTGGCACCTCCTGCTCTTGCCCGTAACCCGCGGAAAATGGATTGCCAATCCCCGCCACGCATGACAAAAGGCGCGCGGCGGCGGTGACATCATCCTTGGCGCGATTCTCGCGTCGCATTCCCGTATCCACTTCCCAATTCTTCAAAATCGCAGGCATCCCGATGCGTGACCCCTTGTTCCGCATGGCCCTTGTGTTGGGCCTATTATCCGCCGTTGGTCCATTCGCGATCGACATGTATCTGCCCGCGCTGCCGCAAGTGGCCAGCGACCTTGGCACCACCGAATCCGGCGCGGCGCTGACGCTGACCGCTTATTTCATCGTCTTCGGCATCTCGCAGATGATCTATGGCCCCATGGCCGACGCCATCGGACGCAAGCGCCCGCTGATGATCGGCGTGGGCATTTTCACGCTGGCGACCGTCGCGGCCAGCCTTGCGCCCACCATCGGCTGGCTGATCACCGCCCGCGCCGTGCAGGGGCTGGGGGCCGCCGCGCTGATGGCAGTGCCCCGCGCGGTGATCCGCGACGTGGCGACCGGCCCGGCCGCCGCCCGCGTCATGGCGACGATCATGATCGTCATCTCGATCTCGCCCATGCTGGCGCCGCTGACCGGCTCGATCGTCATGGCATGGGGTGGCTGGCGCGAGATCTTCGCGATCCTTGCCGGGGCCGCGCTGATCAGCCTTGCGCTGATCGTCTTTGTCCTGCCCGAGACGCTGGCCCCCGAAAACCGCAAGCCGGTCCGCGCCGCCGCCATGGCGCAGGGCGCGCGACGGCTGCTGTCGGACCGCCGCTTTGTCGGTCTGACGATGATCGGCGGCTTTGGCATGGCCAGCTTTTTCGTCTTCATCGCCTCGGCCAGCTTCGTCTATACGCGGCAATACGGCCTTAGCCCGACCGGCTTTTCGCTGGCCTTCGCGGCCAATGCCATCGGCTTCTTCTCGGCCTCGCAGCTGGCTGCGAAATTCGCCGAGAAGTTCGGGATGGAGCGCGTGATCTCGCTTGCCATAACCGGCTTTGCGGGCATGGCCGTGCTGCTCAGCCTGATCGTCTGGGCGGGCATCGACGCGCTACCCGTGGTGATGATCGGGCTGTTTCTGGCCAATGCCTGCCTTGGGCTTGTCATGCCCACGGCCATGGTCATGTCGCTGGACCCGCATCCCGACATCGCGGGCCTTGCATCATCGCTGGGCGGCACGCTGCAAATGCTGACGGGCGGGCTGATGATCGCGCTGACCAGCCTGTTCATGAACAACACCGCCCAGACGATGGTGGCGGGGATCGCGCTTTGCGCCGCGCTGGCCTGGTCGGCGGCGGCGCTATCCCTGCCGCGTCTGCGACTGCGCTGATATAAGTTAAGGCCGCGGCGGAACCCCGACCGCCGCGGCCCCGTTTCTGTCCCGCCCTCCCCTTACGCGGTGACACATGCAAGATTTCCAGTTCCGCCCCGGCAAGAATTGCTGGCGCGTTGAAAAAGCCAGCTGCTACTCCTTCATCGTCGATGGTCAGGCCTATTTCCGCGCGCTGCGGGAATCGCTGCTGAAAGCTGAACGGCTGGCCCTGATGGTCGGCTGGGACTTCGATTTCGAAATCGAGATGCTGCCCGGCAAAAGCGACGACGAGGGCTTCGCCCCTGACGGCTTTCCGAACAAGGTCGGCCCCTTTCTGGATGCGCTGGCCGAGCGCCGCCCCGGCCTTGACATCTACCTGCTGAAATGGAGCGGCGGCGCCCTGATTGCGCCCGGCGGCATCCTGCCCGCCGCCCGCGTCAAGTTCATGTCGCCCGAACAGGTGCATCTGGCATTCGACGGCCGCCACCCCATCGGCGCCTGTCATCACCAAAAGATCGTCGTCATCGACGATTCGCTGGCCTTCTGCGGCGGCATCGACGTGACGGACGGGCGCTGGGACAGCCCCGACCATGCCCCGGATGACGACCTGCGCCGCCTGAAATCGGGCGAGATCGCGCAGCCTTGGCACGACGCCTCGGCGGTGATTTCGGGGCCCGCCGCCGCCGCGCTGAGCGAGCTGGCCCGCGACCGCTGGGAACGCGCCAACGACGCGCCCGTGGACGAAGATTTCCGCCCCGGTGCCGACCTGTGGCCCGACAGCATCCGGCCGATGCTGAACGATGTCGATCTTGCCATCGCCCGGACCGAGCCGCCGACCACCGACCACCCCACCGTCGCGGAAATCGAACAGCTTTATCTGGACAGCATCAATTCCGCCCGCGATGTGATCTATCTTGAATCGCAGTATTTCTGCTGCGACAGCATCACCCGCGCCATCAAAAGCCGCCTGATGCAGCCCGACGGACCCGAGGTCGTCATCATCCAGCCGCAGGCCGCGCAAAAGATGATCGAGGATCAGGCCATGCACGTCACCCGCTCGCGCATGGTGCGCGAACTCCGGGCACATGACTGGCATGGCCGTTTCCGCATCCTGTATCCCGTCAATGCGGCCCAAGAGCCGATCTATGTTCACGCCAAGATCAGCATTATCGACGACACGATGCTGCGCGTGGGATCGTCGAACATCGACCGCCGCTCGATGGGGTTCGACACCGAATGCGATGTGGCGCTGGCCGGGACCAAAGGCTCCAGCCGCCGCATGATCGCTGCCATGCGCGACCGCCTGCTGGCCGAACATCTGGACACCACGCCCGAAGCCGTAGCCGCCGCCGTGGTCGAACATGGCAGCCTGATCGCCGCGATCGAATCGCTGAACGATCACACCGGACGGGGTCTGCGCGAATTGCCCCTGCGCCGCGAAACGCCCTTGGGCTGCTTTCTGGCCGATACGCGGTTCTTTGATCCGCGTTACCGCGCCAGCGCTCGGGCGCGCATCGGCATCACCTCGCGGCATGTGATGATCGGGGCCGGGCTTTTCGCCGCTGGTGCCCTGTTTCTGCATCAGGTGCGACGCCCAAAGAACCGCAGGCCTGACTAGGGCGAAGTTATTTTAATCCGCAGAATCGACCCGTTTATGCGGCGCACTGCGGTGGCCACCCGTTCGGCCAGATGCGTCTGCACGTAGCTTGCATGAAAACGGGTGGGTGCCAGCAGCGTCATGCACCCCTCGTCGATGCCGGCCTCGGTCATTGCGGCGAACCAGCCGTCATATAATGCGCGGTCCTCTTGGGCCAATCTTCGCAGTGCGTCGGCCCAGACCCCCTGCCCCTCCGGCTGGGGGGCAATCGGCGTGCGATGCAGCGGCACGACATTGGTGATGGGCGTCTGGGTCAGACCGCCAAGCCGCTCAACGAAATCCGGGCCGATATTGGGCCATTCAGGTTTCGTATCCAGCAGGATACGTTCGATATTGACGCCCAGCACCGACACACGCCCCCTTGCGCCGGGCTGCTTGACCTCCAGCCAGCCAAGCGCGCGCAGCTTTGCCATGTCGCGTTTCACCGTCCGCTCATCGACACACCAAAGCCGTCCGATCTCGCGCTGACCCATCGTCAATTCGTCGCGCTGCCAGTTATAGCGGGTGGTGATCAATGCCATCAGACGCAGCACCAGCTTTTGCCGATGCTTGTCGCCCGCCATGGCATGGGCCATCATGGCGGATAGAATATCGTATTTCTTGGCCGCGGCATCACGCCCGACGGCTCGGATCACCTGCATGACTGCCCCTGCCCCGGCTTTGCCGGATGCTGCTTCGAATATCCCGGCTGCTACCCCGGATGCCTCTGGTAATGGCTTGGCGATCTACGCCGCCCAACGCTTTTCATCACCTTGCAGCTATTTGCGTCCTGAATTGCGATTCTGTCAAGCACTTAGCCCGAACCGCAGCAGAAGCGCCCCAAAACCATTTGAAAAATCGGTATATATGGTTATGGGGGACGTGTAGGATGTCACCAAATAGCGCCCGGATGTCCCCTATTAGGCCCCCGACGCCCTTTGTCCTGTCCCCCTATTTAGCGCGCCACTTCGCCCTAGATTGATTCGGACCCGACGACCGCTCCTTGCTGAATTCCCTATGGAAACGCTGGTTTGTGCGGAAATCTTCATTGATTGAAATCGGCTTTTGCCAAAAAGGCAAATCCGGCGTAAAAGCGGAACATATAATAATTAGCGTCCTTACATACAGGCAAAGATATGTTCACGCATGACGACCTCGCGAAGCTGCAGGCGCAGTCCCTGAAGATGCAGGGCTGGATCCGCCGCCAGACCTTCAGCCCGGCCAATGAAAAGACCCTGCGCCGCTTCTCCTCGTGGGAGGTGGCCGAGCTGATCTTCCGCATGAACCAGTCCACGTTCCGCGGCAAGCTGGCAGCCGACCCGAACCTTCCCCTCGGGGAAGTTGAGGAGGATGGCCGCCAGCGCTGGTTCTCGCTTGAAGAGGTGAACGAACTGCGCCGCCGCATCAAGGTCAACCGCAAGACCCTGATGCCGCCCCGCCCCGAAGGCAAGCGGGCCTTCCGCGCGGCTGTTGCCAACTTCAAAGGCGGCGCGGGCAAGTCGACCGTGGCGCTGCACTTTGCCCATGCGGCGGCGCTGGACGGTTATCGCATCCTGGTGGTGGATTTCGACCCGCAGGCCACGCTGTCCCATTCGATGGGCCTGACCGATGTGGGCGAGGATCACACCGTCTGGGGCATCATGGCACGCGATCTTGAGCGTGAGACCGACCGGATGAACGCCGCCACTTCGGGCGCGGAATCTGGCACTGCCCTGCCCCGGCGCAAGCTGCCCGCCTCGATCCGCGACATGGGACTTGGCACGCTGCGGCCTGCCGACTTTATCAAGCCGACCGCATGGCCGACGATCGACATCATCCCAAGCTGCGCCAACGCGGCCTTTGTCGAGTTCGCCAGCGCCCAGTATCGGCACCTGAACCCGGAATGGACCTTTTTCGGGGCAGTGTCGCGCTTTCTGGATAGCCTGGCTGATGACGCCTATGACCTTATCCTGTTCGATTGTCCGCCCGCCATCGGCTACCAGTCGATGAACGCGGTCTTTGCGGCCGACATGCTGTATATCCCCTCGGGGCCGGGCTATTGGGAATACGATTCCACCACCAGCTTTATCGGCCAGCTGTCCGAGGCGCTGGAGGATCTGTCGCATGGCTTTGAAAACTTCCCCACGGGGAAGATCAAGCTGCCAAAGGCATTCACCGACATCCGGTTCCTGATGACCCGATATGAGCCGTCGAACGAATTGCATCAGGCGATGATGGGCGCGTTCAAGCAGGTCTTTGGCGACCGCATGGCCGAACATCCGATCGAGCTGACCCGCGCGGTCGAACAGTCCGGGCGCTTCCTGTCATCAATCTACGAAATCGATTATCGTGAGATGACGCGCGGGACATGGCGCCGGGCGCGTGCGACATTCGACCAAGCCTATGAGGAGTTCCGCACCCATGCCATCGCCGCATGGATGAAGCTGGAGGATGAGGCATGAGCCGCAAGCGACGGATGTTCGATATAGATATGCCAGACGAGCAGCCCGTAACCTTCCCCGCGGGGAAGCCCGAGCCGCCCGAGCCAGAGCCTGCGCGCGAACAACGCCGCGGACCTATGGCGACCGCGATCAGCGAAGCCGCCGAGTCCAGCCGCGAGCGCGCCAAGCTTGAGGCGCAGATCCGGGCCGAGAATGACGCGCTGGCGCAGGAACACGTGCGACTGAAGCGCGCCGGGCTGATCACAGACCTGATCCCGCTGGACGCGATCGACACCCAAAAGCTGATCCGCGACCGCAAGCCCGGACCGGATTACGAGCTTGCCGAACTGGTCGAGTCGATCCGCGAGATCGGGCTGTCGAACCCGATCCGGGTCGAACCTGCGGGCGAGGGACGCTATGAGTTGATCCAGGGCTGGCGCAGGCTTTCCGCCTATCGCGCACTGCTGGAGGAGACGGGCGACACCGAGGCGTGGGGACGCATCCCGGCTGGCATTGCGGCACGAGGCGATGAGCTTGAGCGCCTGTATCGGCGCATGGTGGATGAGAATCTGGTCCGTAAGGACATCTCATTCGCCGAGATGGCGCAACTTGCGCTGCATTACGCCATGGACCCGCTGACCGAGGAGAACGACCCCGAGAAGGCGGTCGCGATCCTGTTCAAATCGGCGGGCTATCAGAAGCGCAGCTACATCCGCAGCTTCATCCGGCTGGTCGAGGCTTTGGGCGAGACGCTGCTTTATGCCGCCGAAGTGCCGCGCGCCCTTGGGCTGGCCTTGTCCCAGAAGCTGGATGAGGTTCCGGGTCTGGCGGCAGCGATCCGGGCCGAGTTCAAAGACTGGGACACCCGCAGCATCAAGGATGAACTGGATGTGCTGCGCCGCTTTGCGGGGCAGGGCGAAGAAGCGGCGAGCAACGCGGCGCCTGCAGTCAAGACAGCGCCGCCGCCGTCAGGCAAGGCACGTACGACGTTCCAGATCCAGCGCCCGCAAGGCAGTGCGAAATGCACTGCTGCGAATGGACGGCTGGAGATCAGGCTGCCGCGCGATTTTTCCGCCATCGACCGCCGTAAGCTGGAAGCCGCGGTCCGGGCAATGCTGGAGAACCTTGAGTAATCTTCCCCACGGGGAAGGTCGGGCCGCGCTATCGGGCGCGGCCTTTTCTTGTCCGCATAATCGTGTGTTATTACGGATAAAATGTGGCGGCTTAACGGATTAGGCTATCGCATTCTGTAAAAGGCGAATCGCCAAACCGATCGGTTCGGTTTAATCCTACCGTCAAGCTTCGAGATTAAGTAATCGCCCGGAAGTTTTTTGCATTCCGATCATGTGGTTAAGCGGCAACGCAGATCGTTCACGTAAGAACAATACCAGAACAAAAATCCTGCTGTGGTTGTGGATGCATGGGTCTGAAAACTAACGATATTTCCTCACGAAATTGTTAATGCTTGCCTATAACCCACGCAGAATGCGGACGAATTAGCTGCGACTGCTGGTGCAACTTTCATGGGCCGCGAACCAAAATCGAAGTTGACCGGGCAAAATTTCATTAACTATCCTTAACACAACTACAAGAAGAACGGGCCGCGAGCGGTCGCGACCTGGACCAATCAGCGCGTATTGTTAAGGGAATTGCGAAATGACCATTTCAAAGCTTATGCGTCCGGCCGCCACGACCTTGCTGGCCATCCTGCCGCTTGTGGCCTCGGCCCAGACGGCGACGGACACTTTTGACGTGCAGATCACCATCGCGGCGGAATGCGAGATTGTTTCGACCGAAACGCTGGATTTCGGCAGTGCCGGTGTGCTTAGCGGCGATGTCGATGCCTCGGCCGATCTTGAGGTGGCCTGCACGGAATCGACGCCTTTCGATATTGGGCTGAACGAAGGGACCGGGGCAGGGGGCACGACCGCGACGCGCCAGATGACCGGACCGGGGGCGACCACGATCGCCTATCAGATGTTCCAGAATGCCGGGCGCACCACGAACTGGGGCGATGCGGTGGGCACGGATACCGTCACCTCGACCGGGACGGGGACGACGCAAAGCTTTACCGTCTATGGCCGCGTCATTGCCCAGACCACGCCTGCGCCGGGCACCTATACCGATACGGTGACGGTCACGGTGACATACTGAAAACACGCGGGGAGGGATGGACATGCGCGATATGCTGCGACGCGGGGTTCTGGCGCTTGCGCTGGCGATAGCCTTGCCGGGGGTGGGCATGGCACAGGGCTTGCGGGTATCGCCCGTCACGCTGGAAGTGCCCGCACCGGGGGCCGCGACCACGCTGACGATCCGCAACGAAGGACGCGAGCCCGTGACCGTGCAGTCCCGCGCCTTTCGCTGGACGCAGTATGGCGGGCGCGAGGCGTTGCAGCGCACCAATGCCGTCGTCGTCAGCCCGCCCGCCGTGCGTCTGCCGCCGGGGGCAACGCAGATCATCCGCGTCGTGCGCACGTCGAAATCCGCCGTGCGCGGCGAGGAGGCGTATCGCGTCATCGTCAACGAGGTGCCGGATCAAAGCCGCAGGCGCAGCGGCTCGGTCGCATTTGCGTCCGAGCTGCGCATCCCGGTGTTCTTTGTCGGGCGGGGCGCGCGCAATCCCGATGTGTCCTTTGCGGTGCGCAATTCCGGCGGCGCAGCGTGGCTGGTTGCACAGAACCGGGGCGACACGCGGCTGCGGCTGGCCGATGTGCAATTGGGTCCGGTGCGCCAGCCCGGTCTGGTGGGCTATGTGCTGGGCGGATCGACGATGCAATGGCCGGTGGCCCCTGCGGGTCGGGTCGGCAATGGTGCGCGGCTGCGGGCGGCGACGAATTTCGGGGCGCTTGATGCGCGGGTCGGTCGATAGGCCGGGGCGCCGACGACGCCGCGCCGCTTGCGTGCTGTTAGCCGGGGCGCTGCTTGCCCCGTCCGTTCCCGCCATGGCGCAGGACATTCCGCCGCCGCCCGCGCTTGGTCCGGCGGAACTGGCCGCGATCCCGGTGGCCGGGGGGACGGCTTCCGCGGGACCAGAGGGCGGGCGCGACCTTTACCTTGAGGTATTCGTCAACGGTCGCCCGATGAACCTGATCACCCGCTTTACCGATCTGGGCGACGGTGTGCTGTCCGCCGACGCTCAGGAATTGCGCAATAGCGGCGTGCTGCCCGATGGGGCCGCGACCAGCGGCGAGGTGCGGCTGGATCAGATCCCCGGCCTTGGCTGGCGCCTGATCGAGCCCGAGCAGACCATCCGCTTCATCGTCCCCGATGAATTGCTGGCGCCGCATATGCTGGACGGGGCAGGGGGCGCGGATGGGATGCTGGACGAAGACGGCCAGCCCGTCGCGCCGCAAGTCGATCACGGCTACGGGCTGGTGCTGAACTACGGCCTTAGCTTTGAGGGGTATCGCGCCAGCGGCGGCGAGATCGAGCGGACCAATTCCGGCAGTTTCGATGCGCGTATCTTCATGCCATTGGGGGCGCTGACGCATGGGTTTCTGGTCTATCAGGATCAGGGGCGGGATTACCGATACCGGCGGCTGGACACCTATTGGCGCAGCGCGTTTCCGGGGCGGCGGATGCAGGTGCAGCTTGGCGACATCGCCACGCGCGGGCCGGGCTGGTCGCGTCCCGTCCGGCTGGGCGGCGTGATGGTCGAACGCAATTTCGGCCTGCGCCCCGATCTGGTCACGCTGCCCCTGCCGGGGTTCGAGGGGAGCGCCGCGCTGCCCTCAAGCGTCGAGGTCTATTCCAATTCCATCCGCACCTATGCCGGCGAGGTGCCCGAGGGGCCGTTTGCGATCAACGACCTGCCGTTTTCCACCGGCTCGGGTGTGGCGCGGGTGGTCGTGCGCGACGTGACCGGACGTGAGACGGTGATGAACCTGCCGTTTCTGGTGTCGGACGAACTGCTGCGGCCCGGCACGGTCGATTTCGCGCTGTCCGCCGGGCGGCCGCGGCTGGGGATCGGGTCCGACAGCGACCGCTATGCCCCGGATGTTTATGGTGTGGGCACGCTGCGCGTGGGCGTCACCAACCGCTTGACGCTGATGGCCCATGCCGAGGGGGGCAAGGATCTGACCATGGGCGGGCTGGGCGCGACATTCGGCGTGGGCCATTGGGGCACGGCCAGCCTGAGCTTTGCGCAAAGCCGGTCGGACCGGCATGGCGACGGGCGTCTGGTCGATGCCTCGACCCAGCTTAGCCTTGGGCGGACGCAATTCTCGGCGCGGGTGACGCAAAGCAGTGGGCGATTTGCCGATGTCGCCTCGGTCACGGCGGATGCGGAACTGGTCGAGGACGAACTGGACGAATTTCCCAAGCATATCGCGCAGATGTCATTTTCCATGCCGCTGGGACCGGGCTGGGGCAACAGCGCCAGCGTCTTCTGGTCCGATGCCAGCTATCGCGGCGCGCCGGATGAAACCAGTTTCGGCGCAGCCTATAGTCAGCAGATCTGGGGCGACAGCAGCCTGACGGTCACGGCCATGTCGCTGCGCGGCGAATATAGCGATACGGTGGTGGGTGCGCAGGTCTATGTCCCCTTGGGGCGGCGGCGCGATGTCAGCGTGCTGGCCGAACGGCGCGACGGGCGGTTGCGGCAATACGTCTCGGCCAGCGGGCGGTCCGAGGATCGTATCCCCGGCTGGGAATGGCGCGTGCAGGCCGATCATGGCGAGGGTGCGAACCTGCAGGGCAGCATCGCGCGCGACGGCACGCTGGGCCGGGTCGAGGTGGGCGCGCGTCTGTCGGATAAAAGCAGCAGCGCGGGGCTGCGGCTGGACGGCTCGGTCGTGGCAGCGGGGGGCGGGGTGTTCCTGTCGCGCCGGATCGACGATGCCTTCGCCGTGGTCGATGCCGGTGCGCCGGGGGTCGAGGTCATGGCTGAGAACCGCCCCATCGGCAAGACGGGCCGTTCGGGCAAGATGCTGGTGCCGGACCTGCGGGCCTATGACGCGAACACGATCGCGATCGACCCGATGAACCTGCCGCTGGATGCCGCCGTCGGCACGACCGAGGAAATCGTGCGCCCCGCCCATCACGCGGGCGCCAAGGTCGATTTCGGGGTCGAAGGCAGCGCGCAGGAAGGCGTCATCGAATTGCTGAACCCCGACGGCACGCCGCTGGAGGTGGGCGGGCGCGTGCTGGTTAACGGGGTGGACGAAAACACGCTGGTCGGGTTCGATGGCGAGGTCTTTGCGCTTGGTCTGCAACCCCGCAATCAGGTTGCGGTCAGCTATCCCGACGGGCGGGCCTGCACGGCGAATTTCGACTATGCCGACGAGCCGGGAACCATCACCGAAATTCGCGGAGTGATCTGCCAATGATCCTGAAATCCATGATGCGCCTTATCCTGACGCTGGGCTTGTTCGTCATGTTCTGGGGCGGCGAGGCGCGGGCGCAAAGCTGCACCTTCAGCGCGACGGGGGTGAACTTCGGCGCGGTCGATGTGCTGGGAAGCTCGCCCAAGGATGCGGCGGGCAATATCGCCATCAGTTGCACGGCGTTTCTGGACCTTTTGTCCAGCATCGACATGCGCATCCATCTGGGCGACGGATCTGGCGGGGTCAGCGGCAGTCTGCGGCGGATGACGGGCACTGCAACCGGGTTGAATTACGATCTGTATCAGAATGCCGGTCGCACCACGGTCTTTGGCGGCACTTACGGGACGCATGGCGGCAGTTCGCTGCAACTGACGGGCAGCGGCGTGCTGAGCCTTTTGACCACGACCGGGGTCAATGTGCCGATCTATGGCCGCGTGCCTGCCGGGCAGAACACGGCGCTGCCGGGGAATTATCTGTCAAGCTTTACGCGCAATCCGCTGGATGTGCGGGTCGATTACCGCACATGCAGCCTGCTGCTGATCTGCACCAACCGCACTGCAAGTTTCAGCTTCAACGTGCAGGCGTTGGTCTCGGCCAATTGCCGGGTCGTTGCGGACGATCTGAATTTCGGAACGACCGGCTTTCTGGATCAGGCGGTCAATGGCGCAAGCGCGATGCGCGTCACCTGCACCAGCGGGTCCAGCTATCAGGTCGGCATCGGATATGGCCTGCATGGGACCAATGTGAACGATCGCCATATGCAAAGCCTGACGGGCCGGCGCATCGCATATCAGCTTTACCGCAACTCGGGGCGCAGTCAGACATGGGGTCTGCTGGCGGATGGGTTGACGGCGGCGGGCACCGGGACAGGGGCCACGCAGAACTATACGATCTTTGGGCGCGTGCCTGCGCAGACCACGCCGCCGCCCGGAACCTATGCAGATACGGTGGTGGTCACCGTGACCTATTGAGCGGGCGAAGTATTTCCGCGTCTCCGGGATGCAAGGAGCGAGCATCGGCGCTAGGATCGCGCAATGAGCCAGACGATTCCCCCCGCCGATGCCTTTCGCCCGCTGGACGACGACGAAGGTTTTGCCCCGCCGATGCTGGGGCCGCAGGATTGGCTGGCCGCACAGCGCGACGCGGCGGGGCCGTTGGCGCGCGCGGCCGCCGCTGTGGGGCGGCTGGACGCAACGATCGCGGCGCTGGCCCCGGATGCGCGGGACGGCGCGACCCGGCGGCTGGCGCTGATCGAACTGGAGGCGATGCTTTGGGCCCAGGGCACGCCCCTGCGCCGCGAGGAGATCGGTCGAGACGTGATGGAGGGTCGCGCGGGCACCGATCTTGAGGCGATGCGGCTGGCACGCTGGGGCCTGCGGCGGCTGGAGGGGCAGGGGACGCTGTCGGATCTGCGCGGCTTTCTGGGGCTTTACCGCAGCGATGGTATCGGGCTGGCCGAGCCGCTGGCCGCGCGTCCTGTGGGCGAGGCTTTCGATGCCGGGGCTGCGGAATTTCACGCGGCGGCTGGCGCGCTTGCGGGCATCGAGCCCGCTGCGCGCGCCCCCGCGCTGCGCGCGGCCTGGCGCCTGTGCGATTTGTCGGCCCCCGAATGTCTGGTCGAGCCTGCCTGCTGGACCGCGCGCGATATGGCCGAGGGCTGCGAGGTGCTGCGCTTCGTGCCGCTGGGACGCCACGGGCGGTCGGTCTGGATCGACGGAGGGGCCGCGCTGCCTCGGGTTCAGCGGCAGTTGCAGGCGGTGGAGCAAGGCGCGACGGATGCGCGGCGCGAATTGCGCCGCATTGCCGATTGGGCGATCCGCGCGCGGGATGCAGTGGCCGGGATCAAGGGCGACAACCCCGCCCGCGTGATCGCGGCCCTGGCCGCCCATCCCCTGATGACCACCGCCATGGTAGAGGAGGCGACCGCCACCAGCCGCGACACCGCCGAACGTCTGCTGGCCCGGATGCAGTCGATGGGTCTGATCCGTGAAATCACCGGCGCAAGGCGTTTCCGCCTTTGGACGGCGGGCGGCTAGCGGCGGGCGGTGATCCGGCCTATGTCTGCGGGCAAAGTTAAGGGGCAAGCGATGCGGCAGGACGGAATGGCGGGAACGCTGTGCGGGGCAATCGATCTGGGCGGCACCAAGATCGAGGCGCGGCTGTTCGACGCTGCGATGGCGCCGCTGGACCTGCACCGTGTCGCGACCCCGCGCGAGGATTTCGCGGCTTTCATGGTGGCGCTGGTCGGGCAGGTGCGCTGGCTTGAGGCGCAGGCGGGTGCGGCAAACCTGCCGGTCGCCATCTCGATCGCCGGGCTGATCGATCCGGTGACGGGGATCGCCACCGCGTCGAATATCCCGGTCACCGGCCGCAATCTGGGGGCCGAGCTGACCGCCGCGCTGGGGCGCCCGTTGCCGATGGTCAATGATTGCACGGCCTTTGCCTGGTCCGAGGCGCATGGCGGCGCAGGTGACGGGGCGCGGTCCGTCATGGGTCTGGTCATGGGCACGGGGGTCGGCGCGGGCCTTGTGCTGGACGGGCGCGTTCCACCGCGTCATGCCGGCATCTCGGTCGAGATCGGGCATCTGGGGATGCCGGGCCGGGCGCTGGCGCGACATGGGCTGCCCTTGTGGCGCTGTGGCTGCGGGCGGGACGGATGCCATGAAAACTACGTCTCGGGGACGGGGCTGCGGCGGATCGCGGAATGGGCGGGCTTGTCCGACCCCGATCCGGGCCGGGTCGCCGCGCGCGCGGGCGAAGACGCCGGGGCCGCGCGGGTCATGGAGATCTGGGCCGATCTGGCCGGAGAGATGCTTTACGCGGCGCAGTTGATGCTGGACCCCGAGGTGATCGTGCTGGGCGGCGGGCTCTCCAACATCGCCTGTCTGCCCGAGCGGCTGTCGGCATCGCTGCAACGGCTGCGGCTGGGCGATGCGCGGCTGCCCGCCATTCGCCGCGCGGTGCATGGCGACAGTTCCGGTGCGCGCGGGGCCGCGCTGATGGCGCGGATGGGGCTGGCATGCTGATTGCGGCAGAGCGGGTCTGGACCGGCGGGCGGTTGGTTCAGGGGCTGGCGGTCGAGGTGACGGACCGCGTGGCCGCACTGCGTCCGCTGGGCGGCGACACGCCCGATCTGCGCGTGGCGCTGCTGATGCCGGGCTGCACGGATTTGCAGGTGAATGGCGGCGGGGGCGTCCTGTTCAACGCCGATCCGACGCCGGAGGGGATCGCTGCGATTGCGGCGGCGCATCTGGGCCTTGGGACGGCGGCCATCCTGCCCACCGTCATCACCGACGCCCCCGAGGTGATAGAGGCTGCCGCGGATGCCGTCATCGCCTGTCATGGCGTGCCGGGCATCGCGGGCATCCATATCGAAGGCCCGCATATCGCCGTTGAGCGGCGGGGCACGCATGAGGCGCGTCACATCCGCCCCCTTGACGCGCGGACCATGGCGGTGCTGGCGCGGCTGCGCGGCGCGGGCGTGCCGGTGCTGCTGACGCTGGCGCCCGAGCTGGCGGACCCCGCATTGCTGCGGCAGGCGGCGGGGCTGGGGGTGGTGATCTCGGCCGGGCACAGCATGGCGGATGCGGCGCAGACGCGGGCGGGGCTGGCGGATGGGGTCGGCATGTTCACGCATCTTTACAACGCGATGCCGCAGATGAATTCGCGCGCGCCGGGGATCGTCGCGGCGGCGATCCTGTCGGATGCGTGGTGCGGGCTGATCGCCGACGGCATCCATGTCGCGCCCGAGATGCTGGCAATCGCCATGGCCGCGCGCCCGGTGGCGGATCGGTGCTTTCTGGTGTCCGATGCCATGCCAACGGTGGGTGGGCCGGATCGGTTTTCGCTATATGGCATGGAGATTGCCGTAAAGGACGGCGCATTGGTCAATCCGCAGGGCGCGCTGGCCGGGGCGCATGTCGATCTGCTGGAGAGTATGCGGCGGCTGATCGCGATGACCGGCGTGCCGCTGGAACGCGCGATTGCCATGGTGACAGACCTGCCGCGTCAGGCGATGCGGTTGCCTCCGTTGCAGATCGCGCCGGGGATGGCCGCCCGCGACCTGCTGGCATTGGACGACGCGCTGGGGATCGTGCGGTGGTGACGCCGGTATTCCTGCTGACCGGGTTTCTGGGCGCGGGCAAGACGACGCTGCTGAACCGGATGCTGACGCCCGACACGGCGCTGGTCATCAACGAATTCGGGCTGGTCGCGGTGGACCACGATCTGGTGCTGAAGGGTCGGGAACAGGCGGTCGTCACCTCGACCGGGTGCATCTGCTGCGCGGTGGGGGCGGATCTGCGCGGGTCTTTGGATGGGCTGCTTCATCTGCGGGCGCAGGGCGCGCAGTTCAGCCGCGTCATCGTGGAGACGACCGGGTTGGCCGATCCCGCCCCGATCATCAACAGCCTGATCCCCGGCGGGATGCCCGCCATGGGCCTGCGCGACCACACCGTTGCGCGGGCGTTCCGGCTGGCGGGGGTCATCACGGTTGTCGATCTGGACGGGTTGCAGGCGGCGCTGGCCCGCCCCGAGGTGCTGCGCCAGATTGCCATGGCCGATCATCTGGTGCTGCGGGGTGCCTTGGGCAATTGGCCGCAGCGGTTGCGGGCGATCAATCCGGGGGTGCAGATCCATGATGCCGGGACAGTCGATCCGGCGCGGCTGCTGCAGCCCGCCAGCTATCAGGCATTCGGCAAGGGCGCGGATGTCGGCGACTGGCTTCGGGCGGAAACGCATCTGCACGATCTGTCGGCGCTGAACCGGCATGGCGACGTGGTAGCCGTGCCGCTGGTGGGGGGTGTGCTGCCGGATGCGGCGTTTCAGGCGTTTCTGGACGGGGTGGCGGCGCTGCCGGGGATGCTGCGGATCAAGGGGCTGATCGCGACAGATGGCGATCCGCGCCCTTTGGTCGTGCATGGGGTGGGGCACAAGCTTTACCCCGGCATCCGCGCGGATCACTGGCCGGACGGGCAGGCCGGGACGCGGCTGGTCGTCATCGGTGCGGGTCTGGATGAGGACGCGCTGCGCAGGCGTTTTGCTGCGCTGACCGGGCCGCTGCCAGGCCTTGGTGGTTAAGCCCTTGGTCGCAGAAGCCGCGTTTGGGCTTTGGAGATCGCGGCAACTCGGGTGACCTTCCCCGGTAGGGAGAAGGAAAATGTCACATCTGGAACAAGTTGATGCGCAGGCGGTGGCGCGTCTGGCGGCTGGCGTGGCGCAGGGCCTTGTCGGGCATGAACGACTGGCCGAACGGCTGGTGATCGCGTTGCTGGCCGGGGGGCATGTCCTGTTGGAAGGGCCGCCGGGCATCGCCAAGACCCGCGCCGTCAAGCGCCTTGCGGCCAGCCTGTCGGGCAGTCACGCGCGCATTCAGTCGACGCCGGATCTGCTGCCTTCGGACCTGACGGGGACGCAGGTGTTCCGCGCCGACAGCGGCGGGTTCGATTTCGTGCCGGGGCCGATCTTTCATTCGCTGGTGCTGGTCGATGAAATCAACCGCGCGCCGCCCAAGGTGCAATCCGCCCTGCTGGAGGCGATGGCCGAAAATCAGGTGACGACCGGCGGCACGACGCGCCCGCTGCCCGATCCCTTCATGGTCGTGGCCACCCAGAACCCCATCGAACACGAAGGCACCTTTCCGCTGCCCGAGGCGCAGATGGACCGCTTCCTGCTGCATCTGTCGCTGGACCTGCCCGATGCGACGGCGGAACGCGGCATCCTTGATTTGGTCGAGGCCGAGGCGCTTGCCCCGGTCGCAGCACCCATGGGGCTGGTCACGGATGCACAGATCCATGAGGCCAAGCGGCAGGTGGCAGGGGTGCATCTTGCGCCTGCGTTGAAGGATTTCATCGTGCGGCTGGTCATGGCCACGCGGGCGGGCGGCGCGGTGCATGAATGGGTGGAGCATCCGGTATCTCCGCGCGGGACGCTGGCCTTGGCGGCGGCGGTCCGGGCGCGGGCATGGATGGCGGGGCGCGACCACGGCCTGCCCGAAGATGCCGAGGAACTGGCCGAGGATGCACTGGCCCATCGTCTGATCCCAAGCTGGCAGGCGCAGGGCGAAGGCCGCACGGGTCGCAGCCTGATTGCCTACGCGCTGCGCGAGGTGCGGCCTTGGTGATCCTGCAGGCGTTGGATCAACCCGGCCTGCGCCTGACGGTGGCAGAGTTGATGGCGCTGCGCCCGCCCGCCCGGATGCAGCGCCAGCGGCCCGCCAGCCGTCGCCCCGGCGCTATTCCGGCGCGGGTGGCGGGGCAGGGGATGGACCTGCGCGAAATCCGGGCCTTTACCGAAGGCGATGACCTGCGCCGCATCGACCCTGCCGCCACCGCGCGGACCGGACAGTTGCATGTGCGCAGCTTCCACGAGGATCGTGACGACAGCACGCTGCTGATCGCCGATTTCCGCCACGCGATGCTGTGGGGCACGGGCGCGGCGCTGCGATCCGTTCGCGCCGCACGGCATCTGGCGATGCTGGGGTGGCGGGCGGTGGGCCGCGGCGGCTCGGTCGGGGTGCTGGTGGTGGGGGATGACGCGCCGCTTGCGCTGAATGCGGCGTCGGGCGCGGCGCAGATGCAGGCGATTGCGGTCGCCATGGCGCGCGGCCATGACGCGGCGCTGATGCGGCGTCGCGCGGTGGCGACGCTGGTCCCGGCATTGGCGCAGGCGGTACGGATGGTCCCGCCCGGCGGGCGCGTGCATCTGGCGACCGGACCCGAGGGGCTGACGGGTGCCGATGCCGCCCTGACGCGGCTGGCCCAGGGTCGAAGGCTTGAGGTGCATGTGCTGCTGGACCCCGCCGAGATCGCGCCGCCCGCCGCCGCATTGGCGGTCAGCGACGGCACGCATAGCCGTCATGGGCGGTTGTCGGCATTCGATCCGCAGCCCTTGCTGAGCCATCTGCGCATATTGGGCGCGCATCCCGATCTGGTGTCTGGCGATGACGCCGGATGAGCTGATGGCCGGGTTGGCCCCCAGTCGATTGCCGCCGACGATGCTGGCGCCCGGCTGGCCGGAATATCTGGCGCTGCTGGGACTGGGCCTGCTGGCCGGGGTGGTGCTGGTGGCGCTGATGCGGCCATTCCTGCGCCGCCGCCTGTCGCGGGCCGAACGGATCCGCCAGACGCGCGGCCTGCCTGCGCAGGAACGGATATTGGCCATCGCCCGCATCCTTGGCCGCCTGCCTGAATCCTTGCGCCCTGCCGCCTACGGCGCAGTCCCGCCACCGCCCGACGCCGAGATCGAGCGCATCGCAAGGCGGGGGCGCTGATGGGCTTCGCATTCCCGCTGGCCCTCCTGCTGCTGCCTTTGCCGCTGCTGATGCGGCTGCTGCCTCCGGCTGCGGCCAAGGGGGGGCTGGTCGTGCCGCCTCAGGTCTTTGGCGGGACGGTGGGCAGTGCGGGGCGCGGGGGCTGGGTGATCCCGGCTTTGGCTTGGGGGCTGTTGGTGCTGGCGCTTGCGGGGCCGCAGGTGGATCGGCAATCCGCGCTGCTGCCCGCATCGGGGCGCGACATCGTGCTGGCGATCGACCTGTCGGGCAGTATGGAGAAGCAGGATTTCAGTCTGGACGGTCAGCCCATCTCGCGGCTTGATGCGGTCAAGCGGGTGGCGGGCGCGTTCGTCGCGGCGCGCAAGGGCGACCGGATCGGGTTGGTGGTGTTTGGCGACCGCGCCTATTTCGCGCAGCCGGTGACGTTTGACGTGGCCGCCGTGGCGCGTGCCATTGATGAGGCGCAGATCGGCATCTCTGGCCGTGCCACCGCGATTTCCGACGGGCTGGGGCTGGCGATGCGGCGGTTGGTGAACAGCGATGCGCCGACGCGCGTGGTGGTGTTGCTGTCGGACGGCGTGCCGACATCTGGAAAGGTCGGCGCGGTTGATGCGGCGCGGTTGGCTGCGACGCATGGCATCCGGGTGCATACCATCGCGCTGGGTCCGGCGGATCTGGAGAACCAGCCGAAGACCCGCGATGCCGTGGATGCCAAGATGCTGCGCGAGGTGGCCGAGGCCTCGGGTGGGACCAGTTTCCGCGTGCGGGGCATGGCGGATTTGCAAGGGATGGCCGCGACGTTGGACGCGCTGGAGCCGAACCCCGGCGACCGTCCGCCTTTGCGGTTCTGGCAATCGCTTTGGGTCTGGCCCGCCGTGCTGGCGCTGGCCCTGCTGGCGTTGATGGGTTGGAGGCGCGGATGATCCTGCTGCGTCCATGGTGGCTTTTGGCGCTGCCCGTGCTGGCCCTTGCGGCTTGGGCGCTGTGGCGGCGGGGGCCGGATGCGGGCGGCTGGCAGGGGGTTCTATCACCCGCGATGCTGGCGGGGCTGGCCGCTTTGGGACAGGTCCGCGCCGCGCCGGGCTGGCTGCGGCTGCTGCCACTGGGCGGGGCTTTGGCGCTGGTCCTGGGCCTGTCGGGACCGGCATTGCCGCGTGGCGATGCGCCGGTTTTCGCGCAGAACGATGCGGTGGTGATCGCGCTGGACATGTCGGGATCGGTGGTGCGTGGCGGTCTGGCCGATGCGCAGGCGGGGGCCGCGCAGATCATGGCCGGATTGCCGGGGCGTCCGGTGGGCCTGATCCTTTATGCGGGCGAAGCCTATAGCGCGGCTGCCCCCACCGCCGATCCGCGCGTGCTGGAAAGCCTGCTGTCGGTTCTGGATGCCGAGACGATGCCGGACCGTTCCAGCAGTCCCTCGGCCGCGCTGGCGCTTGCGGGGCAGATGCTGACGGGGTTGCAGCGGGCTGATCTGGTCGTGATCTCGGACGGGGGCGGGGTCGATGCGGCGACCGTGGCCGAGGCGCAGCGGCTGCGTGATGCTGGCGTGCGCGTGCAGGCGCTAAGCGTGACGGGCGATCCGCCGGGGGACGCCGCGGCGCTGTCGCGCATTGCTGACCGCGTGGCCCCTGCGACCGCGCCGGGGCCGGTGGTGGCGGCGCTGTCGCGTTCGGCGGTGGACCGCGATCCGGCGATGGTAGCGTTGCAACATCGCGACCTCGGGCCTTGGATCGCGGCTTTTGCGCTGATCCCGCTGCTGTGGCAATTTCGGAGGCAGGCATGAAATGGCTGCTGGTCCTTGCCGCCCTGCTGCTGGCCTTGGCCGGGCCGCAGGCATGGGGGCGGGTGGCGCTTTGGGCGGGCTTGCCGGGGGTTGCGGGGCATCTGCTTTCGGACCCGGCAGAGCGCGGCGTGGCGCTGTATCGGACGGGCGATTATGCCGGGGCGGATGCGGAATTTGCAGCGGCGGGGCGGACGCAAACCTATAACCGCGGTCTGTCGTTGGCGGGGATGGGGCAATATCCGCTGTCGCGCGCCTATTTCGATGCGGTGCTGTTTGCCAACCCGACCGACGCGCAGGCGCGGGCGAACCGCGATGCGGTGAACGCGCTGATACCGCCCGACACGGGCGACAGCATCGTGCCGGGGCGCATCGCGGGCGCAGGTGGGCTTGGGCCTGCGGGTCCAACGCCGATGACCACATCGGGCGTTTTGATGATAAACTGGAAACGCGACGTCGAGGCGCGCGGCATTGCCGCCAGCGACGACTGGCTGGCCACCTTGTCCGACGATCCCGGCGAATTTCTGAAACTGCGACTGAAGGCCGAATATGACCGTCGGGCGGCGCTTGGGCTGATCCGGCCTGCGGAGGGCGAACCATGGTAAGGTTGCTGCTTTTGCTGATCTTTCTGGCCACGCCCGCTGCGGCGCAGGACAGTCTGCGGATCGTTCTGCCCGAAGGTGCCCGGCCCGTGGTGGGCGAGATGATCCGCATCAAAATACGCGGCGAATATACCGGCTTCGTCGCGCTGGAGGAGATGAAGTTTCCCGACTCACCCGCCTATGACTGGATGCAGCTTTTGCCCGACGACTGGCGACAGGAGCGCGTGAACGGCCTGTCGCGCCAGATCTTTGAGCGTGAGATCGCGGTCTTTCCGCGCCAGCCCGGCAATCTGGTGATCGGCCCGGTGACGCATCATCTGACCAAGGCCGACGGGGCCAAACGCAGCGAGGTGGCGGTGGCCGCCCCTTCGGTCGCGATACCGATCACGCCTTATCCAGCACCGGGACTGCCCTTGGCCGCGCGCAATCTGAAGGTCACGGATGAACTGTCTGGCGACCCCGCAAGGATCCGCGACAATGAAACGATCCAGCGCCGCATCACCATCACCGCCGAAAACACCATGGCCCATTTCCTGCCGCCGCGCCCCGATCTGCGGGAAAAATGGCTGATCAGCTTCACCTCGCCCGAGATTCGGGAAACGCGGCTGACGGAAAAGGGGCCGCTGGCCTATGTGCAATGGGAATGGAGCCTGCGGCCCATCACCGGCGAACAGGGCACGCTGCCTCCGATGCGGTTTGCGTGGTTCGATCTGGCCAAGCGCGAATTGCGCGGCGCGATCACGCCGCCCATCGTTTTCGGCTATGGGCATGTCGGCGCGAATGTGGGCGGTGCCGCGAAACTTCCGGGCAGCTGGCTGGGCATCGCAGCGGTGCTGATCGGGCTGGTCTTTGCCGTTGTGCTGGCGCTGCGCGGACAGGGCTTTGCAGGGCCGGACTGGCGGCGCTGGTTGCCCAATCCCCACGGCGCGGCGCTGCGCAGGGCGGCAGCCGGGACGGACCTGATGGCGCTGCGGCGCGCGGCGCAGGACTATGCCGGACATGCGCGGCGGGTGGGGCGGACCGTCGATCCGGTGGCCCTGCAGCGGCTGGACCGGGCGATCTTTTCGACCGAAGGCGGCGATCTGGACCGCCGCCTTTTCCTGCGCGATATGATGCGGGGCTAGGCCTTTGGCCTAATGCGCCGCATCCACCGCGATATGTTCGCCGTCGCGGTCGGCATAGCTGTAACCCTTGGGTGCCAGCAGATAGTAGAAGACCGCCCCAAGTCCCGCCGCAATGAACCACGAGAACTGCGACAGCGCGTGCAGTCCCGGCACAAAGGCGAATGCCAGCGAGATCAGCGCAGAGGGCACCAGCGCCTTGATCGCGACCGGGTTGATGCCGTTGACATAGTGATAGGGCCCCTTGGGGTCGTCGCTGTAAAGCGCGGGCACATCGACCTGCGCACGGCGGATCAGCCAGTAATCAGCCATGACGATGCCGAACAGCGGGCCAAGAAACGCACCCAGACCACCCAGGAAATAGACGATGACGATGGGCGAGTTGTAAAGGTTCCACGGCAGGATCACGAAGCCGATCACGGCGCTGACCACGGCGGCGCGACGAAAGTTCAGTCGCTGCGGCATCAGGTTCGCCAGTGCGAATGCGGGTGCCACGAAATTCGCCATCAGGTTCACGGCGATGGTCAGGATCAGCAGCGACAGGCTTGCCAGCACCAAAAGGAAGGTATTGGGGATTTTCTGGACCACATCGGTCGGCGAATGGATCAGCGTGCCGTCGATGGAAAGCTGCCCGCCGCATAAAACGACCGCGATGATGCCGAACAGCAGCATATTGATCGGGATGCCCCAGAAATTGCCGCGCACCACCGCCGCGCGGCAGGTCGCGCCGCGGGTAAAGTCGCAGAAGTTCAGAACGAACGTGCCATAGATCGCGACCCAAAGCGACGCGGCGCCCAGAATCTGCGCCCACATCGCCCCTCCGGTCAACGGCTCGGGCGCGGTCCATGTGATGCGCCCGCCAGCCGAGAACCAGACCCATGACGCGATGGCGATGAAGCTGACAAGGATCACCGGGCCGGCAAACACCTCGTATTTGCGGATGCTTTCCATGCCGTAGCAGGCGATGACGACCTGCACGATCCACAGGATGGAAAAGCTGATCCAGCCCAGATGCGACAGACCCAGCAGCTGGGTGTCCGCCAAAGGCGCAAAGCCCGGATGCAGCGCGATCAGCAGCACGTCCAGCACCATAGACGCCAGATAGGTCTGGATGCCGAACCATACGATGGCGACGCCGCCCCGGATCAGGGCGGGGATCTGTGCGCCGCGCGTGCCAAAGCTGATGCGGCTCATGACCGGGAAGGGGACGCCCGTCTTGATGCCCATAAAGCCCGAAAGCGTCAGCAGCACGAACAGGAACACCGCGCCGAACATCAGCGCCAGCAGGATCTGCCACGCGCCAAGCCCAAGCGCGAACAGCCCGATCACAAAGGAATAGTTGCCAAGGCTGTGCACGTCATTGGCCCACAGCGCGAAGATGGAATAGGCGTTCCACGTCCGGCCCTTTTGCCGCGTGGGCGCAAGGTCGCGGTTGTAAAGGCCGGGCGCGCAGTCATGCGGCAGCCGCTCCTCCAACGCGATGGAACCCGTCTGGGCGTCGGTCATCATTGGCCGCCCCCTTGTCTGTCGAAAGTCATGGTGAACCCTCCCGTTTCCATGCTTGCGACCGGCGGACCCTCCATCCGGCGGCCTTGGCCCTTGCCTGGGCTTGTGCGTAAAATGTTAGATGACATATTTTCTACGGGTCTATCTATTATCTCAGATATGAGCCTTCGGGATTTCTTGAAAATCACCCGCGCAAGCTGTGACACTGTGCCCAAGGCACGAAAGGGGGGCGCATGATCGAGGAAGGCACGCTGAACCGGCGGGCGCTTGCAGCGCTGGCCCATGCGCTGCGGCAAGGCGAATTGCGGGCGGGGCAGTTTTTGTCCATGCCGCAACTGGTCGATCTGCTGAAGCTGCCGCTGGCCCCTGTGCGGGACGCGGCGCGGCACGCTGCGGCCTCGGGGTGGCTGGAGATCATCCCCAAACGCGGCGTGCAGGTGATGGAGGCGACGCCCGACATTATCCGCGACAGTCTGGACCTGCGCATGGTGCTGGATCAGGAAGGCGCGCGGCGGCGCATCGCGGGCGGGCTGGAGGGGCTGGCCGCATTGCGACAGACGCATCAGGCGATGCTGGACGAAGCCTTGGGTGTGGGTGTTCCGGGCCTTTCGCTGCGCGCGATGGGCGTCGATGGCAGCCTGCACCAGTATCTGGCGGATGGGCTGGGTAATGCTCTTCTGCGCGAGACATATGCCGCAAACCGCATCCGCATCGACATCATCCAGCGCGTTCGCCCCTTTGTGCAGGAACGTGTGCGGTCCGCGATGGAGGAGCATCTGGCGATCATCGCGGCGCTTGAGGCACGCGACGCCGATGCCGCAGTCGCCGCGTTGTCGCTGCATTGTGCAAGAACGCGGCACTGGTGGGGCCTGCCCGACTGATCCACCCTTTGATGGAATATTCCAGAAAGAACTTGCATGATTTGACAGAATGCTTTCACGTCAGGGGCGGGAGGTATCAGCGGTATGGCAGGTCGCTCGACGATAGATGACGTGGCTCGCGCGGCGGGCGTCAGTGTGGCGACCGTGGATCGGGTGCTGAACGGGCGTGCCAAGGTGCGCGAGGAAACGGCGCGCAAAGTCTCGGAAGCGGCCGAGGCGGTGGGTTATCATGCAGCCACCGCAATTCGCGCCCGCGCGCTGGCACATATCCCGGAATTGCATCTGGGCATCGTGCTGCAAAAGGAACGTCACGCCTTTTATCAGGACTTTGCCGCCCGGCTTGAGGAAGCGGCGCGACACGATCCCCTGCATCGCTGGCGGCTGACGATCCGCTTTTCCCCCGGCCAAAGTCATCAGGATTTCGCCGACACCATCGCGGGCCTTGCGGGCAAGGTGCAGGCCGTGGCCGCGACCGGCGTGGATCACCATGATGTCACGGCGGTAGTATCCATGCTGCGCAGCCGCGGGACGCCGGTTTTTGCGTTACTGTCCGACTTTGCCGCCGGAATTCGCGAGAATTATCTGGGCACTAACAATCTTAAAACCGGCAGAACCGCCGCCTGGCTGATGCACAGGATCATGACGCATCAGGGCAAGATCGCATTGTTCATCGGCGGCCACCGCTTTCATGGGCATGATCTGCGCGAGGCAGGCTTTCGCGCTTATTTCCGCGAATACGCTCCGGGCTACACATTTCTGGACACGATGCCGAACCTTGAAACCCGGCAACTGACCTATGAAACCACGCTGGCGATATTGGCACGCAATCCCGACCTTAGCGGCATCTATTGCGCGGGCGGCGGTATGGAGGGCGCGATCTCGGCTTTGCAGGAGGCGCGGCTTGGCGACCGCGTGGCGCTGATCGTGCATGAGCTGACACCGGAATCACGGCAGGGGTTATTGCAGGGCAATGTCTCGGTCGTGCTGGCGACGCCGCTGCAACCCTTGGCGCAAGAATTGCTGAGTTCGGTCGCGCATGTGCTGGAACATGGCATGGCCGAAAACCCCCGACAGCGTTTCATCGCGCCTTTGGTTGTCACGCCTGAGAGTATCTGACCTCATTTGATGGTTTTCCATCATGTGCATGAAAGTATCTTTCATTCATGATGGAAAGCAGCATCTCATTTCAATTGACCGGAATCGGTTTCTGCTGAAATTCTCTCATTAGGTTCGCCATGAGGAGAGGCTGACCACCCGCAGGACAATGACACGGACAACGCCCGAAAATGGCTTCGGAGCGATTGGTGGCGGCTGTCTTGTCGCGGGTTATGGCCTGGATGTGCCTGACATCCATAGGGGAGGGAACGAATGAAGAAATTCCTGCTGACGGGCGCCTGCGCCGTCACGATTGCCGCAAGCGCCGGTTCGGCCATGGCCGAAAACATCGGTGTCAGCATGGCGCTGTTCGACGACAACTTCCTGACCGTCCTGCGTAACGGGATGCAGGAACACGCAGCCACGCTGGAGGGCGTGACGCTGCAGGTCGATGACGCGCAAAACGACGTGGGCAAGCAGCTGAACCAGATCGAGAACTTCGTTGCGGCTGGCGTCGATGCAATCATCGTGAACCCGGTCGATACCGATGCCACGGCGGCAATGACGGCTGCGGCGCAGAATGCGGGCATCCCGCTGGTCTTCGTGAACCGCCAGCCTGCGAACCTTGACAGCCTGCCGCCGAACCAGGCCTTTGTCGCATCCGACGAAAAGGAATCCGGCACGCTTGAGACGCAAGAGGTCTGCCGCCTGCTGAAAGAACAGGGCAAGACCGAGGCGAAGGCGGTCGTTCTGATGGGCGAATTGTCGAACCAGGCGGCGCGGATGCGCACGCAGGACATCAAGGACGTCATCGCCACGCCCGATTGCAGCTTCATCACCATCGCTCAGGAACAGACCGCCAACTGGTCGCGCACCCAAGGCGCCGACCTGATGAGCAACTGGCTTTCGGCGGGCACGGAATTCGATGCCGTCATCTCGAACAACGACGAAATGGCGATCGGGGCCATTCAGGCGCTGAAGGCGTCGGGCCGTGACATGGGCTCGGTCATCGTGGGCGGGATCGACGCGACGCAGGATGCGCTGGCCGCGATGAAGGCGGGCGATCTGGACGTGACGGTGTTCCAGGACGCCGCAGGGCAGGGCAAGGGCGCGGTCGATACCGCGCTGAAACTGGCGCGTGGCGAGACGGCCGAGCAAAGGGTCTTCGTGCCCTTCCAGCTGGTGACGCCTGCGAACGTGGACGAATTCCTGTCCAAGAACTGATCGGCAGTGGCGGGGTTACGGCCCCGCCCCACCCAGACAAAGGGGAAGACGAATGCTTGACCAGACCCGCGCCTATCAGGGCGAATACATTCTTGAAGTCGATAGCATCACCAAGGAGTTTCCGGGCGTCAAGGCGCTGGACGGCGTGCAGCTTAAGATACGGCCCGGCACGGTCCATGCGCTGATGGGTGAAAACGGTGCGGGCAAGTCCACGCTGATGAAGATCATCGCGGGCGTCTATACCCCCGATGGCGGCGAAGTGCGTTTCGCGGGTGTGCCGCTGAACATCAAGACGCCGCTGGACGCGCTGAATTCGGGCATCGCCATGATCCATCAGGAACTGAACCTGATGAACTGGATGACCGTCGCTGAAAATATCTGGATCCGCCGCGAGCCGCTGAACCGGCTGGGCTTTGTCGATCATGCCCGTATGCGCCAGATGACCGCCGATCTGCTGGGGCGGCTGAACATCAAGCTGAACCCCGGCCAGCAGGTCAGCGAACTGACCGTCGCGCAAAAGCAGATGGTCGAAATCGCCAAGGCCGTCAGCTACAATTCCGACGTGCTGATCATGGACGAGCCGACCAGCGCGATCACCGAATCCGAGGTCGAACACCTGTTCGCCATCATCCGCGACCTGAAGGCGCGCGGTATCGGCATCGTCTATATCACCCATAAGATGAACGAGCTTTTCGAGATCGCGGACGAATTCACCGTGTTCCGCGACGGGAAATATGTTGGCACCCATCCCAGCAGCAGCGTGACCCGCGACGACATCATCCGCATGATGGTGGGCCGCGAAATCACCAACATGTTCCCCAAAGTGGACTGCCCCATCGGCGACACCGTGCTGGAGGTGCGCAACCTGACCCTGCCCGGCGTGTTCGAGGACATCAGCTTCAACGTCCGCGCCGGTGAGATTCTGGGCATTGCTGGGCTGGTGGGCTCCAAGCGCTCGAACGTGGCCGAAGCGATTTTTGGGGTCCATCCCGCGCCCATCGGGGACATCCTGATCGACAACCGCAACGTCAACATCACCTGCCCGTCGGATGCGATGGCGCATGGCATGGCGTTTCTGACCGAGGATCGCAAGGAAACCGGCTGTTTCCTGATCCTGAACTGTCTGGAAAACATCCAGTCCGCGCTGATCACGCGCGGGCATGTGAAAAACGGCTTCATCGAGCAAAAGGCGCTGGTCGCCAAAGCCGAGGAAATGGCCCAGATGCTGCGCGTCAAGACGCCCAGCCTTTACGAGACGGTCGAAAACCTGTCGGGCGGCAACCAGCAAAAGCTGCTGATCGCGCGCTGGCTTTTGACCCAGCCCCGTATCCTGATCCTGGACGAACCCACGCGCGGCATCGATGTCGGCGCCAAGTCCGAGATCCACCGTCTGATCACCAATCTGGCTGCGCAGGGCGTGGCCGTCATCATGATTTCCTCGGAAATGCCCGAGGTTCTGGGAATGAGCGACCGCATCATGGTCATGCACGAAGGTCACGTATCGGGCTTTCTGGACCGGGCCGAGGCCGATCAGGTCAAGATCATGTCGCTGGCTGCCAAGTAAGGAATGAAATCCATGTCCGAGACTAGCATGGCGGCGCCTGTCCGCCGCCACCGCCCGATGATGGCAGAACTGAACATCCTGCTGGTGCTGTTCGGGATCTGCGCCGTCTTTGAAATTCTGGGTTGGATCGTGCAGGGCCAGTCCTTTCTGGGCAATACCCAACGCCTGTCCATCATGATCCTGCAGGTCTCGGTCATCGGGATCATCGCCATCGGGGTGACGCAGGTCATCATCTCTGGCGGGATCGACCTGTCTTCCGGCTCGATCGTGGGCGCAACAGCGATGATTTCGATGAGCCTTGCGCAGGCGGCGGGATATGAACGCGCGGTCTATCCCGATCTGACGGGGCTGCCGTTCATCATCCCTGTCGCGGTCGGTCTGATCTTCGGCCTGCTTTGCGGGGTCGTGAACGGGGCGCTGATCGCCTATACCAAAATCCCGCCTTTCATCGCCACGCTGGGCATGATGGTGACGGCACGCGGCTTTGCGAAATGGTATACCAAGGGCCAACCGATCAGTTTCCCCTCGGATGGTTTCGCGGCCATCGGCAAGGGCATGATGCCGGTCTTTATCTTTCTGGTCGTCGCGCTGATCTTCCACGTCGCCCTGCGTTATACCCGCTATGGCAAGTTCACCTATGCCATCGGGGCGAACCCGCAGGCGGCACGCGTGTCCGGCATCAATGTAGAACGCCAGTTGGTCAGGATCTATGCGATTGCCGGGCTGCTTTCGGCGCTGGCCGGGATCGTGGTCGCGGCGCGCGGTCTGACGGCGCAGGCGGGCATGGGCACGATGTATGAACTGGACGCCATCGCCATGGCCGTGATCGGGGGCGTGTCGCTGACCGGGGGCCGGGGTTCGATCTTCGGGACGATGATCGGGATGGTCATTTTTGGCGTCATCATCTCGGGTTTCACGTTCCTGCGGCTGGATGCCTATTACCAGGAAATGATCAAGGGCGTGATCATCGTCGCCGCCGTCGTGGCCGATGTCTATCGCCAGAAGAAACGCAAGAAAGCCTAGAGGTCTGTCATGAAAGCATTGACTGCACTGGCCCTGATCATGGGGCTTGCCAGCCCCGCCATGGCCGAAGGAACCCGTATCGGGGTTGCGATGACCAGCTTTGACAACCCGTTCCTGACAATCTTGCTGAACGGCATCAAGTCCGAGGCCGCCAAGGATGGCAGCGAGCTGATCCTTGAGGATGCGCAGCTTGACGTGGCGCGTCAGCAAAATCAGGTCCAGAACTTTATCGCCAACGGCGTGGACGCGATCATCGTCAATGCCGTCGATGGGGCCGCAACGCCTGCGATGACGCAGATGGCCGTGCAGGCGGGTGTGCCGCTGGTCTATGTGAACCACCCGCCGATCAATCACGAAGAACTGCCCGACGGGACCAGCTTCATCGGCTCGGACGAGGTGGAAAGCGGCACGATGCAGACCAAGGAGGTCTGCAAGATGTTGGGCGGCAAGGGCAATGTGCTGGTCCTGATGGGGCCGCTGGAAAATGAGGCCTCGGCCGTGCGGACCAAGGACATCGAGGACGTGATCGCGACCCCCGAATGTTCCGGCATGAAGATCGTCGATCGTCAGGTCGGCAACTGGAACCGCACCCAAGGGGCGGACATCACGACGAACTGGCTTAGCTCGGGCGTGGCGTTCGATGCCATCATCTCGAACAACGACGAAATGGCGATCGGCGCGATCCAGTCTTTGAAGGGCGCGGGGCATGACATGGCCAAGGTCGTCGTCGCGGGCATCGATGCGACGCCGGACGGTCTGGCCGCGATGAAGGCGGGTGAACTGGACGTGACCGTCTATCAGAACGCCACCAAGCAAGGCGAGGTCGCGGTCCAGACCGCCATCGCATTGGCAAAGGGCGAAAAGCCCGAGCACAATATCTGGGTGCCGTTCGAGCCGGTTACCCCGGAAAACCTGTCCCAATACGAGTGAAGCAATGAGCAATGCTGAAAAAGCCCTCGGAGTCGCACTGATCGGCACCGGGTTCATGGGAAAGTGCCACGCGATGGCCTGGCGCAACGTCGCAACCGCATTCGGCGGGCTGCCCCCCCGGCTTGAGGTTCTGGCCGACATGCCTGCGGACAAGGCGCACAGCCTCGCCTCATCTTTCGGGTTTGCGCGTGGCACGGCGGATTGGCGCGAGGCGGTGAATGATCCGGCCGTGGATGTGGTGTCCATCACCACGCCGAACGGTCTGCACCGGGAAATGGCCGAAGCGGCGCTGGCGGCGGGCAAGCATGTCTGGCTGGAAAAGCCCATGGCGCTGAGCGTCGAGGATGCCCAGGCAATGGAGGCCGCGGCGCGCGCCTCGGATCGTCGCACGATCATCGGCTACAACTATACCCGTTCGCCCGCCTTCCGGGCTGCGGTCGATCTGATCGCCGAAGGCGCGATTGGCCGCCCGATCCATTTCCGCGGCATGTATGACGAAGATTACATGGCCGACCCCGACCTGCCATGGAGCTGGCGGCTGACCCGCAAGGATGGTGGACTGGGCGCGCTGGGGGATCTGGGCTGCCATCTGGTCAGCGTGATGGTGTCGCTGATGGGTCCGGTCGCGCGGGTCTATGCGCAGGCGGACACCGTGATCACGGATCGCCCGCACCAAGGCGGAACCGCGCGGGTCGAGAATGAGGATCAGGCGCAGGCGCTGATCCGCTTTGCCAGCGGCACCTCGGGCGAGTTTTCCTGTTCGCGGGTGGCGCGGGGTTATCGCTGCCGCCTGGCATGGGAAGTGCAGGGGACCGAAGGCACGCTGCGTTTCGATCAGGAACGCATGAACGAGCTTTGGCTTTACCAGCCGGGCCGCCCGGAAATCGATGGTTTCCGCCGTATCCTGACTGGCCCCGCACAACCCGGCTTTGCGGCGTTCTGCCCCGGTGGCGGCCATAATTTCGGCTTCAACGAACAAAAGGTCGTCGAGGCCGAGATGCTGCGACAGGCCATCGCCGGACGCGGCAAGGCATGGCCCGACTTTACCGACGGCCTGACGATCGAGCGTGTGATCCACGGCATGGCCACATCCGCCCAGACCGGCCAGCCCGTCAATTTCTGAGGAATGATATGAAGATCGCAATCGACCCCTTCATGCACCGTCATCTGCCGCTGGAGCAGATCCCGGCCAAGGTCAAGGAGCTTGGCTATGACTGGATCGAGCTTTCTCCGCGCGGGGATTTTCTGGAATGGTTCAAGGCGCCCCGCGTCTTTCCCGACCGCATCAAGTCGCTGAAAAAGGCGCTGAAGGCCGCGGATGTGGGCATTGCCAGCCTGCTGCCGATGTATCGCTGGGCCAGCAATGACGAAATCGAGCGTCAGGCCGCCGTAAAGCACTGGAAACGCGCCATCGAAATCGCGGTGGAACTGGGCGTTGACACCATGAACAGCGAATTCGGTCGCGGGCCACATCCCGACAAGGGCAGCTGCTATTGCTGCCACACCGGCAGCATGATCGAAGCCTGCGAGGATGCGTGGTGGCGCAGCATGGACGAACTGGTCCCGATCCTTGAACGCGAAGGCATCCAGCTGAACGTCGAGCCCCACCCCGAGGATTGGTGCGAAACGCTGCAACCCGCGCTGGACATCATCCGCACGGTGAACAGCAAATCCGTCAAGTTCCTGTATTGCGCGCCGCACACCTTCTATTTCGGCGATGATACCAAGGCGATGCTGCGCGAATCCGCCGACGTGCTGGCGCATGTGCATGTGGGCGATACCTTCAACCACAAGGCCAGTTCCGGCCTGCGCTATATCCTGAACCCGCCGGGCACGCAGGCGCGTGTCCACCAGCATCTGAACATCGGCCAGGGCGAGGTGCCTTGGGACGATTTCTTCGGCACGCTGGCCGAGATCGGTTTTGACGGCATCATGACAACCTGCGTCTTCGCCTGGGAAGACCGCGCCGATCATTCCGGAAAATTCATGCGCAACGAAATACAGCGCTACATCGACACCTACTGGAGCAAATGAAGATGACCTTGAAAATCGGAGTGATCGGCACCGGCGCGATCGGGCAGGACCATACCCGCCGCATCAATCAGGTGCTGGCAGGCGCCAAGGTCACCGCGCTGAACGACGTGAACCGCGCCAATGCTGAGAGCTGTCAGCGCGATTACGCCCCCGATGCGCAGATCTTCGACGACGCCCATGCCCTGATCGCCAGCGATGTCGATGCGGTGCTGGTCTGTTCCTGGGGGCAGACGCACGAAGAATACGTGCTGGCGGCCATCGCGGCGGGCAAGCCGTGCTTTTGCGAAAAGCCCTTGGCCACCACGGCGGAAGGCGCGCGGCGCATCATTGCCGCCGAACAGGCGGTGGGCAAACGGCTGGTGCAGGTGGGCTTCATGCGCCGCTATGATCCCGGCTATGTCGCGCTGAAAAAGGCGGTCAAGGATGTGACCGGCGCGCCGCTGATGATCCATGCCGCGCACAGGAACCCGCGCGTGGGTGAAAACTATGTCACGCCCATGGCGATCCACGACACGCTGATCCATGAAATCGACGTGCTGCGCTGGCTGCTGGATGATGACTATGTCAGCGCGCAGGTCTTCTTTCCCCGCAAGTCGCCCCGCGCGCATGAAAAGCTGCGCGATCCGCAGATCGTGGTTCTGGAGACCGCCAAGGGCGTCGTCATCGATGTCGAGGTCTTCGTGAACTGCCATTACGGCTATGACATCCAGTGCGAGATCGTGGGCGAAGACGGCATCGCGAAACTGCCCGAACCCATGGCGATCCAGACCCGTTCCGGCGCGGTTCTGGGCCAGCAGATCCTGACCGACTGGAAGGATCGCTTCATCGACAGCTACGATTACGAGCTGGCCGATTTCCTGAAAGCCGCCGCGCGTGGCACGGCTGCCGGACCGACGGCATGGGACGGCTATGTCGCTGCCGTTACCGCCGATGCCTGCGTCGCGGCGCAAGAATCCGAAGGCACGCCGGTCAAGATCGACCTGCCCGCCCGTCCCGCCCTTTACGACTGAGGTCAGCCCATGCGTTTCGCTTTGAACCATATCTGCGCGCCGCAACTTTCCGTGCCGGATTTCTTTGCCCTTGCGCAGCGGCTTGGCTGCTATGAGGTCGAGATCCGCAACGATCTGCCCGATGTGACCGGGCAGGACGCGGCCCAGATTGCGCGGCAGGCCAGCGATGCGGGCCTGACCATCATCTCGGTCAACGCGCTTTATCCCTTTAACCTGTGGTCCGACGATCTGGCGGGCCGGGCCGAGCGTCTGGCAGATTTCGCCGCCCGCGCGGGCGCGCAATCGCTGGTGATGTGCCCGCTGAACGACGGCCACAAGGTCGAACATTCCCGCGTCGTGGCTGCGCTGGAAAACATGCGCGCCATCCTGAAACCGCGCGGCCTTAAGGGTTTGGTCGAGCCGCTGGGCTTTCCCCAAAGCTCGCTGCGCCGCAAGGACGAGGCGGTGGCCGCGATCACCGAAGCCGGTGGCTTTGACGATTTCGCGCTGCTGCATGACACGTTCCACCACCATCTGGCGGGCGACACGCAGTTCTTCCCGCATCGGACGGCGCTGGTCCATGTCTCGGGCGTGACCGATCCGGCGCTGGGGATCGATGCGATGCTGGACGCCCATCGCGTTCTGGTCGATGGCGACGACCGGCTGGAGAATGCCGGCCAACTGCGCAGACTGCTGGCCGAGGGCTATGATGGTCCGATCAGCTTTGAGCCCTTTGCCCCCGAGGTCCACGCGCTGCCCGACATCGAAGCCGCGCTGCGTGACAGTATGGATCACCTGCGCGCGGCGGTGGAGGAACCCGCATGAAGACGCTTGACCTGATCACCATCGGGCGCTCCTCGGTCGATCTGTATGGCGCGCAGGTCGGCGGTCGGCTTGAGGACATGCGCAGCTTCAACAAATATGTCGGCGGCTCGCCCACCAATATGGCGACGGGGACGGCGCGGCTTGGGCTGCGCTCGGCCCTGATCACGCGGGTGGGCGACGAACATATGGGCCGCTTCCTGCGCGAGGAACTGGCCCGCGAAGGCGTCGATACGCGCGGCGTGGCGACAGACCCGGAACGGCTGACGGCGCTGGTTCTGCTGGGCATCCGCGACGAGGACAGCTTTCCGCTGATCTTCTACCGCGAAAACTGCGCCGATATGGCGCTGTGCGAAGCCGACATCGACCCGGATTTCATCGCCGAGGCGCGGGCGGTGGTGGCCACCGGCACCCATCTGTCGAACCCCCGGACCGAAGCGGCGGTGCTGAAAGCCCTGCATCTGGCCCGTGCCAGCGGCGCGCAGACCGCGCTGGATATCGACTATCGCCCGAACCTGTGGGGGTTGTCGGGGCATGGCGACGGCGAAAACCGCTTCATCGCCAGCGATGCCGTCACCGCGAAACTGCAGGCACATCTGCCGCTTTTCGATCTGATCGTGGGCACCGAGGAGGAGTTTCACATCGCAGGCGGCACGACCGACACGCTGGCGGCGCTGCGTGCGGTGCGTGCCATCAGCGGCGCCACGCTGGTCTGTAAACGTGGTGCAGCCGGCGCGGTGGCCTTTACCGGACAAATCGAGGGTTGGGACAGCGGCCAGACCGGGCCCGGCTTTCCGATCGAGGTGTTCAACGTCCTTGGCGCGGGCGACGGCTTCATGTCTGGGCTTCTGAAAGGCTGGCTGGATGGCGAGCCTTGGCCCGTCGCACTGAAATACGCCAATGCCTGCGGCGCCTTTGCCGTCAGCCGCCATGGCTGCACGCCCGCCTATCCCAGCTGGGCCGAACTGCAATTTTTCCTGCAACGCGGCATCCGCGACAAGGCGTTGCGCAAGGATGCCGAGCTGGAGCGTATCCACCGCGCGACCAACCTGCACCCGCTGACGGGTGATCTGCGCGCCTTCGCATTCGATCACCGTGTCCAGCTTGAGGATATGCCCGGCGCATCGCCCGCCAAAATCGGCGCGTTCAAGAAGCTGTGCCTTTCTGCCGCGTTGCAGGTGCAGGACGGGCGTCCGGGCTATGGCATCCTGTGCGACGACCGGCTGGGCCGTGCCGCGCTGCACGCCTCGGCCGGGACGGGGCTGTGGGTGGGGCGTCCGACGGAATGGCCCGGCTCGCGTCCTTTGCGGCTTGAGCCGGAGTTGGGCGCCGCGAACCAGGGCTTGCATGAATGGCCTGCGGGCCAGACCGTCAAGGTCCTGTGCTTCTGTCATCCGTCCGACGATGAGGCGATGCGCACGGATCACGAGGCGACCGTGACCCGGCTTTATCAAGCCGCGCGGGCCAACGATCTGGAATTCCTGCTTGAGATCATTCCCTCAAAGGTCGGGCCGGTCGATGACGAAACGACCGCAAGCCTGATCCGCCGCTGGTATGACATCGGCGTCTATCCCGATTGGTGGAAGCTGGAGCCGCTGAAAACCGACGCCGCATGGCAAAAGGCCGTCGATGAGATCGTGGCCCATGACCCCTATCTGCGCGGCATCGTCGTGCTGGGTCTGGACGCACCCGAGGCCGAGCTGGCCGCCAGTTTCGCCAAGGCGGCGCGGCACGATCTGGTGCGCGGCTTTGCCGTGGGGCGCACGATCTTTGGCGATGTCGCGCGGGATTGGCTGGCAGGCCAGACCGATGACGCAAGTGCCGTGGCCGAAATGGCGCGGCGATACCGCAGCCTTTGCGCGCTGTGGGACAAGGCCCGCCAGGACGCGCGGCAGGAGGAACACGCATGATCACGATCCGTCTGACGGCGGCGCAGGCGATGATGCGCTGGCTCTCGGTCCAGATGACCGATGAGGGCGAGCGGTTCATCGAAGCCTGCTGGGCGATATTCGGCCACGGCAATGTCGCGGGCATCGGCGAGGCGCTGCACGGCATCGGTGACGCGCTGCCCACCCTGCGCGGCCAGAACGAACAGACGATGGCCCATGCCGCCATCGCCTATGCCAAGACCAAGAAGCGGCGCCGGGCCATGGCCGTCACCAGCTCGATCGGGCCGGGGGCCACGAACATGGTGACGGCGGCGGCGCTGGCCCATGTGAACCGCTTGCCGGTCCTTTTGATCCCCGGCGACGTGTTCGCCAACCGCCGCCCCGACCCGGTGCTGCAACAGATCGAGGATATGGGCGACGGCACGGTATCGGCCAATGACTGCTTCCGCCCGGTCAGCCGCTATTACGACCGCATCTCGCGGCCCGAACATCTGCTGACCGCGCTGCCGCGTGCGATGCAGGTGATGACGGACCCGGCGAATTGCGGTCCGGTGACGCTGGCATTCTGTCAGGACGTGCAGGCCGAAGCCTATGACTATCCGCAGGCGTTCTTTGCGCCCAAGGTCTGGCATATCCGCCGCCCCGAACCCGATGCGCAGGAGTTGGAGCAGGCGCTGCACCTGATCCGCGCAGCGAAGCGCCCGGTGATCGTGGCGGGCGGCGGCGTGATCTATTCGCAGGCGGAAACCACGCTGCTGGAATTCGCCACACGCCACCGCATTGCGGTCGTGGAAACGCAGGCGGGCAAGGGGGCGCTGGACTGGGCCGAGCCGCTTAACCTTGGCTCTCCGGGTGTGACGGGGACCGATGCGGGAAACGCGGCCTGTGCGCTGGCCGATCTGATCATCGGGGTGGGCACGCGGTTTCAGGACTTTACCACCGGATCGTGGACGGCTTTTGCCAACCCGGATCGCAGGCTGATCTCGATCAACCTTGCGGGCTATGACGCGCAAAAGCACGGGGCGCAGCCCTTGGTCGCGGATGCCCGTATCGCGCTGGAACGGATCGGCGCGGCACTTGGGGACCACCGCTTTGCCGAGCCGGACCCGGCCCCCCGTGCCGAATGGTTCGCGCTGGCCGACAAGGCGACGGCGGCCCCGAACCATGACGGCCTGCCATCGGACGCGCAGCTGATCGGCGCGGTGCAGCGGGTCGCGGGCCCCGACACCGTGGTCATGTGCGCGGCAGGCACGATGCCCGGCGCGTTGCAGGTGCTGTGGCGTGCGGCGCCGGGCGGCTATCACATGGAATACGGCTATAGCTGCATGGGGTACGAAGTCGCGGGCGCAATGGGTATCGCGATGGCCCGCCCGCAGGCGCAGGTCATCTGCATGGTCGGCGATGGCAGCTACATGATGGCCAATAGCGAGCTTGCAACGGCGGTGATGCTGAAAGTGCCGTTCACCATCGTTCTGGCGGACAATCGCGGCTATGGCTGCATCAACCGCCTGCAGCAGGGCTGCGGTGGGGCCGAGTTCAACAATATGTATGCGACCTCTAATCTGGTGCAGCAGCCGCAGATCGACTTTGTGGCCCATGCGGCGTCCATGGGCGCATATGCCGAAAAGGCCGCGACCATCGCGGATGTCGAGGCGGCCGTGATCGCCGCGCGCGACCGCGACATCCCCAGCGTCATCGTCATCGACACCGAAGCCCTGACCGGCGCGGGCATCGGCGGCGGCTGGTGGGACGTGGCCGTGCCCGAGGTGGGCGATACCGACAAGCTGCGCCAAGCGCGCGCGGACTATGAAACCTGGCTTTCCCGCCAGCAACTTGTGAATTGAGGGCGGACATGATCCAATTCGGAACCAACCCCATCGCCTGGGCCAATGACGACGACCAGTCCATCGGCGCGCATATCCCGACCGAACAGATCCTGCACGAAGCGGGCGAGGTCATCGGCTTTGACGGTATCGAAAACGGCCATCGCTGGCCCGACGACCCGCAGGAGCTTAAGGCGACACTGGGCAGATACGGCCTGAAATTCATCTCGGGCTGGTATTCGACGGAACTGCTGACCCGCTCTGTTGTGGATGAGATCGCGGCGTTCCAGCCGCATCTGGCCAAGCTGCGCGCGAATGACTGCAAGGTCTGCGTGACCTGCGAATGTTCGAACACCGTCCATGGCCGCCCGGATGTACCGCTAAGCGCGCGGCCGGTGCTGACGCCGGACGAAATGGCCGCGTTCGGCGCCAGGATCGAGGAATTCGCGCAATACATGGCCTCGCAGGGGATCACGCTGGCCTATCACCACCATATGGGCACGGTGGTGCAGACACCTGATGAGATCGACGCCTTCATGGCCGCGACCGGGCCTGCCACGCATCTGCTGTTCGACAGCGGTCATTGCACATTCGGCGGCGGCGACCCCGAGGCGGTGCTGACCCGCCATATCGACCGCGTGGCGCATTTCCATGCCAAGAACATCCGTCGCCCGGTGACGGAACGGGTCTGGGCTGACGGTATGTCCTTTATCCAGGGGGTGATGGCGGGCGCATTCACTGTGCCGGGCGATCCCGAAGGTGCGATCGACTTTCTGCCGCTGCTGAAGATACTGGCCCGCGCGGGTTATGACGGCTGGCTGGTGATCGAGGCCGAGCAGGACCCCGAGAAGCGCAATCCGCTGGAATATCAGACCCTTGGATTGAAGGCGTTGAAGGCTGCCGCGCGGGACGCGGGGCTGGTCGCGGCGGTGCAGGCATGAAGCTGTTGCGCAAGCCGCAGGCGGATCACGGGCTGGTCCACCAGATCACACCCAAGGATGCGGGCTGGGGCTATGTCGGTTTCGACCTGTGGCGTCTGAACCCCGGCGAAGTCGCCGAGGGTCGGACGGCTGACCGCGAGGTGATCCTTGTAATCGTCGAAGGCAAGGCCCGCGTCACAGGCGCGGGTCAGGACTGGGGCGAGATGGGCGACCGGATGGACGTCTTTGAAAAGACCCCGCCGCATTGCCTTTATCTGCCCGATGGCAGCGATTGGCGGGCCGAGGCGCTGACGCCCCTGACGCTGGCCGTCTGTTCCGCCCCCGGCCACGGCGGCCACGCGCCCCGCAGGATCGGCCCGGATGGCATCACGCTGACCCCGCGCGGGCAGGGGGCAAACACCCGTCACATTAACAACGTCGCCATGGAGAACGAGGACTATTGCGACAGCCTGCTGGTGACCGAGGTATTCACCCCCTCGGGCAACTGGTCCAGCTATCCGCCGCACCGCCATGACGAAGACGACTATCCCCGCATGACGTATCTTGAGGAAACCTACTATCACCGCCTGAACCCGGCACAGGGATACGGCATCCAGCGGGTATTCACGGACGATAGCAGTCTGGACGAAACCATGGCCGTGCAGAACCATGATGTCGTGCTGGTGCCCAAGGGGCACCACCCCTGCGGCGTGCCCTATGGATACGAGATGTATTACCTGAACGTCATGGCCGGACCGATCCGCAAATGGCGTTACGAAAACCATCCCGATCACGATTGGATCTGGCAGCGGGACAACGCCAAGACGTGATTTCCGGGGTTACGGCAGCAGCCCACTCGCGCTAGGCTTGCACCAAAACGTGAGGGGGCAGTGATGCGTATTACATTCCGTAACTCGGTCGGCATGGCCGCGGTGGCCTTGATGCTGGGTTCCTGCGGGGTGGGCAGCTATGCGCCCCGCGGCGGTGGCGTGGCCCAGACGCAGCAGGAAATCAAATGGGGTCGCAACCAGAACCCGCCCGCCGACAAGGTGGCCGGTCTGAACGCATGGATCGAAAGCTACAAGGGCAGGGCGCGGGCGCAGGGCATCAGCGACCAGACCCTGAATTTCGCATTCCGTGACGTGGTTTATAACCCCGAAGCGATCCGGCGTAGCCAGAACCAGGCGGAGTTCAAGAAATCCCTTTGGGAATATCTGGAAAACGCCGTGTCGGAAAAGCGCCAGACCAATGGTCGCGCTGCGCTGGCACAATATGGCGGCATCCTGAGCAGCGTCGAAGCGACCTATGGCGTTGACAAGGAAGTCGTCACCGCCGTCTGGGGCATGGAATCCACCTATGGCGAACGGCGCGGCGACCTGCCTTTGATCGAGGCCTTGGCCACGCTGGGTTACGAAGGCTATCGCGGCGACTTCTTCCGCAGCCAGCTTTTCGCGGCGCTGAAAATCCTGCAGGCAGGCGACATCGATCCGGGCCACATGACCGGCAGCTGGGCGGGCGCGATGGGGCATACCCAGTTCATCCCGACGACATATCTGGCCTATGCGGTTGATTTCACGGGCGACGGGCGGCGCGACATCTGGTCGAACGATCCCAGCGATTCACTGGCCTCGACCGCGAACTATCTGGCGAAATCGGGCTGGCAGCGCGGCCTGCCTGCGGCAGTCGAGGTGACGCTGCCGCCGGGCTTCAACACCGGGCTGGGCGGCAAGGGCAAGCGGCGCACGGTATCGGAATGGCAATCGCTTGGCATTCGTCAGGCGAACCAGCGTCCGCTGCCACCCGCGGGCACCTCGACCGAGCTTCTGATTCCCGGAGGCGCGAATGGCGCGGCTTTCCTGATCACCCGCAATTTCCACGCGATCCTGCGCTATAACAACGCCGACAGCTATGCGCTGGCAGTGTCGCATCTGGCAGATCGGCTTAAGGGGTATCCGGGGCTTTCGAACCCTTGGCCCTCGGACCATCCGGGCCTGCGGATCGAGCAGCGCAAGGAAATGCAGCAGCTTCTGACCATGCGCGGTTTCGACACGCAAGGCGTCGATGGCAATGTGGGATCGAACACCACAAATGCCATCCGCGCCTATCAACAGTCGCGCGGGCTGCCCGTCACCGGCCAGCCCGACGCAGTGCTGTTGCAGCAATTGCGGCGCGGCTGATCACAGCAGAAAGGCGTTGGCCGAAAGCGTGATGGGATCATCCAGCAGGATGGCGAAATCCGCGAGGCCATCGCCGTTCACATCGCCCGAAATCAGCGTGCCCGCCGCAACGCTTTGCGCGCGCAGTTGCCCGGCATGGCCGCTGAACGCGGCAGTGCCGATAAAGCCGAAAGCCTGATCGCCCGCCAATGCGCTGTTGGCATCGACGCCGCGCAGGTCGATCCGGTCGCCTTGGGCAAAGTTGAAATCGGATATGGTGTCACGCGCCGCCAATGTGGTGTCCGCTGCGAAGTTGAACACAAAGCGATCCGCTCCGCTGCCGCCATACAGCCGGTCCGCACCTGCCCCGCCGACCAGCGTATCGGCGCCGTCACCCCCGACCAGCAGATCATTGCCCGCGCCGCCGTTCAGGTTATCGGCACCGTTTCCGCCGTTCAGCGTGTCGTTTCCGGCCATCCCCGCCAGAACGTTATTACCCACATTTCCAAGGATATTGTTCGCGCCCGCATTCCCGATGCCCCGGATCGCCGTGCCGGTCAGCGCCAGATTTTCCTGATAGTTCCCCAGCGTCCAGTTCAGGGACGAACGCACCTGATCCACGCCGCTGTCCAGATAGTCCCAGATCAGCAGGTCGCCCGGATTGTCGATGACATAGATGTCGTTGCCCGAGCCGCAGTAATAGCTGTCGGCACCAAGGCCGCCATCATACAGGTCCGCGCCCTCGTTCCCCTCAAGCTGATCATTGCCGGTGCCGCCCCAAAGGCTGTCATTGCCGCCGTCACCCATCAGGGTGTCGTTGCCCGCCTCTCCATACAGGCGGTCGCCCAGATCGGCGGCGGTGGCGTAATAGCCGCCGCCTTCAAGCCGGTCGTTTCCGTCGCCGCCATAAAGGACATCGGCGCCATTGCCGCCTTCGATGTCATCATCGCCGCCCTGACCGTTCAGCATGTCGGCGCCCGCATCGCCATAAAGTTCGTCCACGCCAAGGCTGCCATAGATGCGGTCATTGCCGTCGCCACCCCATGCGGCATTGCGGATGGCAACCGTGCCGGGCTGACCTTGCAGGTCGGTCCAGATCAGATCGTCGCCCGCATCGCCGCGCAGGTTGTCGCTGCCGATCCCGCCGATCAGCGTGTCGTTGCCCGTCCCGCCATACAGGTTGTCATTACCCGCCTGACCATAGATCAGGTCGTTTCCGGCATCGCCCCAAAGCTGGTCCGAGGAGCCGTTTTCGCTGGTCTGCCAGCCGGGCTCATCCCAGCCGCAATCGCCAAAGATCGTGTCATTGCCATCGCCGCCATAGACCTGATCGCCTTCGGTCGCGTCCTGTCCGTCGTAATACAGGTCGCCAAAGATCAGGTCGTTGCCCGCATAGCCGCGCAGCGCGTCCCGCGCGTTGGCGCTGTCCGTGTCGGACGAATTGTCATAGCTGCCATCGCCCAGCACAAGCGCCTGACCCCAAAGCGTGTCATTGGCATCCGTGCCGGCGTTGTTTCCGTTCGGGTCTCTGGGCATCGCGGGCTCCATGTCGGGATGGCGTCAGCCTGACATGAGCCGCAGATTCCCGCAACTGTGACGCGAGTTATTCGGGCCGCACCAGGCGGGCCGCACCCTGTGCATCCAGCGCGACAAAGGTGAAGGTGGCTTCGGTCACCTGCTGGCTGTCGTCACGGTCGCGTTCGCGTCGCCATGCCTCGACGTGGATCCGCATCGAGGTGCGACCGACATGCACGATCTCGGCGTAAAGCGACACCTCATCACCCACCTTGACGGGGCGGTGGAACTTCATCCCCTCAACCGCGACGGTGGCGCTGCGACCGCGCGCGGTCAGCGCAGCTACGGTTCCGGCTGCAAGGTCCATCTGGCTCATCAGCCAGCCACCGAAGATGTCGCCGGCCGGGTTGGTGTCGGCGGGCATGGCGATGGTGCGGATCGTGGGATTGCCGGGGGGCTGGCTGTCGGGCATTGGCTGGGCATTCCTTGCTGTTGCCCGGCCCTGTTAGCCTATTGCCGCGCTTGCGGAAATGCCGAAAAAATGGCCCCCGCCACGGATGGCGGGGGCGGGTGGCGCTTAGGCGTTCTGCAGCTCGGCGGTTTCGGTGCTGTTCAGCACAGCCCGGTCGGTCTGGCCCAGGATCTGCGAGGTGACGGTCCCCGCCGTCATCGACCCCGACACGTTCAGCGCGGTGCGGCCCATGTCGATCAGCGGCTCGATCGAGATCAGCAGCGCGACCAGCGTGACCGGCAGGCCCATGGCGGGCAGCACGATCAGCGCGGCCATCGTGGCCCCGCCGCCGACACCGGCCACGCCAGCCGACGACAGCGTGACGATGGCGATCAGCGTCGCGATCCATGTCGGATCAAGCGGGTTGATGCCCACGGTCGGCGCAACCATCACGGCCAGCATCGCCGGGTAAAGCCCCGCGCAACCGTTCTGCCCGATCGTGGCGCCGAAGGATGCCGAGAAAGAGGCGATGGTTTGCGGGATGCCCAGACGACGGGTCTGCACCTCGACGTTCAGCGGGATCGACGCGGCACTGGAGCGGCTGGAGAACGCAAAGCTCAGCACCGGCAGCGCCTTGCGGAAGAAGCTGAGCGGGTTCACCCCGGTCAGCGTCAGCAGGATTGCATGGACGCCGAACATGATCGCCAGACCGATATAGGACGCAATGACGAATTTCCCGAGGTTCAGGATGTCGGCCGCGTTCGAGGTTGCGGCCATCTTGGTCATCAGCGCCATGACGCCAAACGGCGTCAGCGTCATGATCAGGCGGACAAGCTGCGCGATCCAGCCCTGCAGCAGGTCGATCAGCGCCAGCAGGCTGCGGCCCTTTTCCGCGTCACGCTTGACCAGCCGGATTGCCGCGACGCCCAGAAACGCCGCAAAGATCACGACCGAGATGATCGAGGTCGGGTTGGCCCCGGTCAGGTCCGCAAACGGGTTCTTCGGGATGAAAGACAGGATCAGCTGCGGCACGGTCAGGTCCGCGACCTTGGGGGCATAGTTCGATTCCAGCGCCGACAGACGCGCGGTTTCCGCCGCACCCTGCGCCAGCCCCTCAGCGGTCAGGCCGAATGCCAGCGACATGACGACGCCGACAAAGGCTGCGATGGCCGTGGTCAGCAGCAGCGTGCCCAGTGTCAGCGTGGAAATCTTGCCCAGCGATGACGCATCATGCAGTTTCGATACCGCATTCAGAATGGCGACAAAGACCAAAGGCATCACGATCATCTGCAGCAACTGGACATAGCCATTACCGACGATGTTGATCCAGTTGATCGTGCTTTGCAGAGCCGGGGCGTCGTGACCATAGATCAGCTGCAACAGAACGCCGAACAGCGTCCCAAGGATCAGGCCGGTGAAAACCCGGACGGACAGGGAAAGGTCGCTGCCTTGCAGGCGGAACAGCCCATAAAGCAGCGCGAGGAATATGACGAGGTTCAGAAGCACTGGCGCCATGACGCATCTCCAGTAAATGTTAGGAGCATATGTTTAGTCATGTCTGCGGGCGGAATTAAGGGGCAGGCCGAAAATAAGCATAGGCTCATCGCTTTAGCGCGGGGCTGGGTGAAAAAGTTCCGGTTTTTCATCGCATCGCGGGACAGATTCGGGCGCATCGGGGCCGATTCCGGTCCAGCTTACGCAAACGGGTCCAGCAATTTGCACCCCGAGGGCCGGAAATCCGCGATATTTCCCGTCACGACCGTTGCGTCCTGTGCAAGGGCGGTTGCCGCTATCAGCAAATCGGCCCCTGAATGGCCGATCTGGGCGGAAATGCGGCCCCAGATCTGTGCCTCGGCAGCCCCGAAAGGCAGCAGCCTGTCCGCAAATAGCGTCGTCGTGCGGCTGATCCAGTCGCGCAGATCGCGGGCAAAGGGTGGGTTGGTGCGTTCCTGCTGTGCGATGCCACGTTCGATTTCGCCCAAGGTGATGACCGACAGGAAAAGCTGCGACTCATCCTGACGCGCCAGCCATGCGGCGACATTCGGGCTGCGTTCGGGCCTGCGCAGCGCGGACAGGACGTTCGTGTCCAGAATCAGCATCAGAAATTGACGTCGCGCGGCGTGACCGTGTTGCGGGGTGCGTCAGGCTCGCCCGGAAAGTTCAGCAGGTGACTGATGAAAGAACCGCGGTTTTCAGCGGCCGCATCGCGCATCCGGGCGTATTCCGCCGCCGAAAGCACGACGACCGCAGGCTTGCCGCGGCGCGTCACCTCTTGCGGCTGTCCTGCAAGGGCCGCATCGACGACGGCGGAAAAGCGGTTTTTGGCGTCTTGAAGTGTCCACATGGCAAACCTGCTATCTAGCTATCTGGCTAGATAGTAACCCAAGTGACCCGTTTCAAGCAAGACGCCCGGCAAGCATAGGCTGGCCGGGCGTCGGTATCATGTCAGTAATGGCTGCAATCAGCTTGCGCGGGCCATGACCTTACGGGCGTAGCGCAGGGCAAGGATCGTGCAGATCGCGCCGGAAAGCAGGTAAAGACCCGCAGCCCACAGACCCAGCCAGGCCGACAGTGCCAAAGCGGCCAGCGGTGCAAAGCCCGCGCCGAACAGCCATGCCAGATCCGACACCACAGCCGAGCCGGTGTAACGACGGCTTGCCTGGAACAGCGAGGCGACCGCACCCGAGGATTGACCGAAGCTGAGGCCAAGGATGATTGCGCCGATCGTCATGTAGATGGCTTCACCGAACTTGCTGCCCAGCAGCAGCAGCGGTGCGACAAGGCTGAAGACCGCGATGGCGATGGCACCCCGATACAGCAGCTTGCGGTGGCCGATGCGGTCCGCGATCACGCCCGAGGCGATGATGGCAAGGAAACCCCATGCGGCTGCAATCGCCTCGATCACCAGGAAGCCGGCGGGGCTGTCATTGGTATAAAGATAGACCCAGGACAGCGGAAACACCGTGACCATGTGGAACAGCGCAAAGCTGGCCAGCGGAACGAATGCGCCGATCAGGATGGTGCGGCCGTCCTGCGCGAACGCAGCGCGGAAGCTGGAGGGCTTCAGCTCATTCGAATCGAAGGCTTCGGTATATTCCGGCGTCACGACGATTCGCAGACGGGCGAACAGGGCCACGACGTTGATCGCGAAAGCCACGAAGAACGGGTAGCGCCAGCCCCAGTCGAGGAAGTCTGCCTGCGACATATTGTTCAGCAGATAGGCGAACAGCAGGCTGGCAACGATCAGGCCGATCGGTGCGCCAAGCTGCGGCACCATCACGTAAAGCCCGCGTTTTCCGTGCGGCGCGTTCATGTTCAGCAGCGAAGGCAGGCCGTCCCACGCACCGCCAAGGGCGAAACCCTGACCGATTCGCAGCAGGCAAAGCAGGAAGATCGACGCTGCGCCGATGTTTTCATAGGACGGGATCAGGCCCATGCCGACCGTCGAGGTGCCCAGGATCATCAGGGCCAGCGTCAGCTTGACGCTTTTGCCGTAACGACGGTCGATGACGGTAAAGAAGGCGGTGCCCAGCGGTCGCGCCAGAAAGGCAAGCGCGAAGACGGCAAAGGACCAAAGCGTCGCAGTCAGCGGATCTGCAAAGGAAAAATACCGATGCGGGAAGATGATGACCGACGCGATCGCGAAGACGAAGAAGTCGAAGAATTCCGACGACCGACCGATGATCACACCGACCGCAATATCGGACGGAGAGACGTGATGATCGGAATTCGCCTCGCGGGGCAAGGTGGAATGAGAATTGGCTGCGCTCATGTCTGGCTGACCTCTGTAGGACCCGACGAGGGAGGCGAGGGGACGTTTGGGGGCAATAGAGGCCGCGAAACTCTAATGGTCAACCGTCATGTTCAAGGTGTAAGGGGTGTGGCAAATTGTCCTATGTCTGCGACACGCCCCATCCCTTAGGGGGTGGTGCCCACCGAACTCCTCCTTTTCTCCCCTCTGAGGTGAGGTACGGCTTTCATGCGTAAACTTCCCCGCTTGGCGCGCCTCGCCGCGTTTGCACCCGCTATCATGGCCTTGGCCGCCTGTAAGATGGAGGTCCTGAAACCGTCCGGCGATATCGCCGAGCGGCAAAAGGATCTGCTGCTTACCTCGACCTGGCTGATGCTGATCATCATCATTCCGGTGATGGCTTTGACCATCTGGTTCGCCTGGCGCTATCGCGCGTCGAACCGCAATGCGACCTATAAACCCGACTGGGACCACTCGACCAAGTTCGAGCTGGTGATCTGGGCCGCACCGCTTCTTATCATCATTTGCCTTGGCGCGCTGACCTGGGTCGGCACGCACCTGTTGGACCCCTATCGCCCGCTTGACCGCATCGCGGAAGGCCAGCCGGTGCCCGATCAGGAACCGGTGCGCGTCGAAGTGGTCGCGCTGGATTGGAAATGGCTGTTCATCTATCCCGAACAGGGCATCGCCATGGTCAACGAAATGGCCGTGCCGACCGACCGCGAAGTCGAATTCAGCCTGACCTCGACCTCGGTGATGAACGCGTTCTACATCCCCGCGATGGCTGGCATGATCTATGCCATGCCGGGCATGGAAACCAAGCTGCACGGCGTTTTCAATAACCCCGGCGAATATCAGGGTCTGGCCTCGCATTATTCGGGTGCAGGCTTTTCGGGGATGCGCTTCAAGGCACATGCCGTCGATCAGGCAGGCTTCGACGCCTGGGTCGATGAGGCGCGTGCCAGCGGCGCGAACCTTGACCGCGCCAAGTTCCTTGAACTGGAAGCCCCGAGCGAGAACGTGAAGCCCACGCCCTTTGCCGAAGTGGATCCCGAACTTTTCGACCGCGTGGTGAACATGTGCGTCGAAGAGGGCAAGATCTGCATGGCCGAGATGATGGCGCTGGACGCACAGGGCGGCACGGGTCTGGCAGGCACCATCAACATGGCGCAGCTGACCCATGACAAGGAAACCCGTCGCGGCGTCGCACGTCCGGTCTTCGGCTCCGAGCCGTTCATGGTCACCGGCTTCTGCACCCCGGCGGATTCGCTGAAGATGTTTGCAGACCTGCGTGAAAACGCGCCGACCGTCCGCAAGGACCAGACGCCGATGCGCGGTATCGCGCTTCCCCGCCCCGAAAACCGCCTTGGCATCGAAATGCCGCGGATCATCCAGGACGCTCGGCGCGACAACGCCGCCGAGCCGAAACTCTGAACCGGAGTCCCAGATGGCCATTCCTGCCAATGTAGAGACTACCTTTCTTTTGGGGCGCCTGAACTTTCAGGCGATCCCGAAGGATCCTATCGTATGGGTCACCTTCGTCGGCGTCGTCATCGGCGGCCTGGCGATGCTGTATCTGCTGAACAAATACAAGCTCTGGGGCTATCTCTGGAACGAGTGGTTCACCTCGATCGACCACAAGAAAATCGGGATCATGTATATGGTCCTTGGTCTGATCATGTTCGTGCGCGGCTTTGCCGACGCGGTTATGATGCGCGCCCAGCAGGCCATCGCCTTCAACGGCTCGGAAGGCTATCTGAACGCGCACCACTATGACCAGATCTTCACGGCGCATGGCGTCATCATGATCTTCTTCGTGGCGATGCCGTTCGTCACGGGTCTGATGAACTATCTGGTGCCGCTGCAGATCGGCGCGCGCGACGTGTCCTTCCCCTTCCTGAACAACTTTTCGTTCTGGATGACGGTGGGCGGCGCGATCATCGTCATGGCCTCGCTGTTCGTGGGCGAATTCGCGCAGACAGGCTGGCTGGCCTTCCCGCCGCTGTCGGGCATCGCATACAGCCCCTATGTCGGCGTGGATTATTACATCTGGGGCCTGCAGGTCGCCGGTGTCGGCACCACGCTGTCGGGGATCAACCTGATGGTCACGATCCTGAAGATGCGTGCCCCCGGCATGACCATGATGAAGATGCCCGTCTTCACCTGGACCGCCTTCTGCACCAACATTCTGATCGTTGCCTCGTTCCCGATCCTGACGATGACGCTGATCCTGCTGACGCTGGATCGTTATATCGGCACGAACTTCTTCACCAATGACCTTGGTGGCAACCCGATGATGTATATCAACCTCATCTGGATCTGGGGCCACCCCGAGGTTTACATCCTTATCCTGCCGCTGTTCGGCGTCTTCTCGGAAATCACCTCGACCTTCTCGGGCAAGCGTCTGTTCGGCTATACCTCGATGGTCTATGCGACCATCTGCATCACGGTCCTGTCCTATCTGGTCTGGCTGCACCACTTCTTTACCATGGGCTCGGGCGCGTCGGTGAACTCGTTCTTCGGGATCACCACGATGATCATCTCGATCCCGACGGGCGCGAAGATCTTCAACTGGCTGTTCACCATGTATCATGGCCGGGTCCGTTACGACCTGCCGATGATGTGGGTGATCGCCTTCATGCTGACCTTTGTCATCGGCGGCATGACCGGCGTTCTGCTGGCCGTTCCCCCGGCGGACTTCGTGCTGCACAACTCGCTGTTCCTGATCGCGCACTTCCACAACGTCATCATCGGCGGCGTGCTGTTCGGTCTGTTTGCCGCCATCAACTTCTGGTGGCCCAAGGCCTTCGGCTTCAAGCTGAACGTCTTCTGGGGCAAAGTCAGCTTCTGGTGCTGGGTCATCGGCTTCTGGGTTGCCTTCATGCCGCTGTATATCCTTGGCCTGATGGGCGTGACCCGCCGGATGCGCGTCTTTGATGACCCGAGCCTGCAAATCTGGTTCATCATCGCAGCCTTTGGCGCATTCCTGATCGCCTGCGGTATCGGCGCCATGTTCGTGCAGTTCGGTATCTCGATCTGGAAACGGAACGAGCCGGAATACCGCGACGAAACCGGCGATCCGTGGAACGCCCGCACGCTGGAATGGGCGACCTCGTCGCCGCCGCCCAGCTATAACTTCGCCTTCACGCCGGTCATCCATGGGCTTGACGCCTGGACCGACATGAAAGCGGCGGGCGCGCAGCGGCCCAAGGCAGACTACATCCCGATCCACATGCCGCGTTATACCGGCTCGGGGGTGATCATTGCCGCGCTTTGCACCGTCTTTGGCATGGCTATGATCTGGTATATCTGGTGGCTTGCTATCGTGTCGTTCATCGCGATCGTGGCCTACTCGATCTATCACACCTTCAACTATGACCGCGATTACTACGTCACCGCCGAAGAGGTCCGGGCCGTGGAAGACGCGCGCGACCGTCAGCTGGCACAGGGGGCCTGAGGCGATGAGCACCGCAACCCAACTGCAAGCCCCGGCCGATTACTGGGAAACCGAGCCGCATCATCATCCTGAAGGCGCCTCGACCAATATCGGCTTCTGGGTCTACCTGATGAGCGACTGCCTGATGTTCGCGGTTCTTTTCGCGACCTATGGCGTGCTGCATGGCAACTTTGCGGCCGGTCCCGGCCCCAAGGACTTGTTCGATCTGGAACTGATCGCGCTGAACACGGCGATGCTGCTGTTCTCGTCGATCACCTATGGCTTCGCGATGATCGCGGCCTACAAGGGCAGGAAGCAGGCGACCCTGCGCTGGCTGGGCGTCACGCTGTTCTTCGGTCTGTGCTTCCTTGCGATCGAGCTTTACGAGTTCCACCACCTGATCCATGTGGGTGCGGGACCGCAGCGCTCGGCCTTCCTGTCGGCGTTCTTCACGCTGGTCGGCACGCACGGTCTGCACGTCACCTTCGGGTCGATCTGGCTGGTGACGCTGATGGTGCAGGTGTCGAAATACGGCCTGCATCAGGCCAACATGCGCCGCCTGATGTGCCTTAGCCTGTTCTGGCACTTCCTTGACCTGATCTGGATCGGCGTCTTCACCTTTGTCTATCTGATGGGGATGATCTGATGGCACATTCGCATAACCATCACGACGCGCATCACGGCCATGGCGACCATGCCGAGCACACGACGTATCGTGGCTATGTGACCGGCTTCATTCTGGCGGTGATCCTGACCGTGATCCCCTTTGGGGTCGTCATGGGCGGGGGCTTCGACAGCCGGTTCTGGACGATCACGCTGGTCGTGCTTTGCGCCGTGGCGCAGGTGCTGGTCCACATGATCTATTTCCTGCACATGGACAGCAATGCCGAGGAGGGTTGGACACTGCTGTCCACCATCTTCACCATCGTGGTCGTGGTCATCATGATCGCGGGTTCGCTATGGGTCATGTTCCACCTGAACACCAACATGATGCCGCAGATGAACCACGAATTGCAGGTCATGCCGTGACGAACGGCGCGACCCCAGCCGGGTCGCGCGGGCCCAGGTCGACACTGGCCTGGGCATTGGTGGCGCTCGCCTCGGTGGCGGGCGTCGTCGTGCTTCTGGGGTTGGGCATCTGGCAGGTCCAGCGCCTTGCATGGAAGACCGACCTGATCGCGCGGGTCGAGGCGCGGGTGTCCGCGCCCGTCATGCCCGCACCCGGCCCGGATGGCTGGGCCGCGATCAACGCGCAATCCGACGAATATCGCCATGTCGCGGTGTCAGGCAGTTTCGACTATACCGATGAGGTGCTGGTGCAGGCCGTCACGACCCAGGGCTCGGGCTTTTGGGTGATGACGCCGCTGACCACGCCTGATGGCTGGTCGGTCTGGATCAATCGCGGTTTCGTTCCCTCGGACCGTCGGGAGGCTGCGGACCGCGCCCGCCCCGATGGCGCCCAGCAGATCACCGGCCTTTTGCGCATCACTCAGCCGGATGGCGCGTTTCTGCGTGCCAACGATCCTGCGGGTGGGCGCTGGTTCTCGCGGGATGTCGCGGCACTGTCGCAGAACTTCGCAGTCAGCGATCCCGCGCCCTATTTTATCGACGCCGATGCAAGGCAGGCGGGGCAACTTCCCGTGGGAGGGCTGACCGTGGTCAGTTTCCGCAACAGCCATCTTAGCTATGCTCTGACATGGTTTGCCATGGCGGCAGGCTTGGCGGCAGGCGCGTTCTACGTGCTGCGCCGCGACCGTTCGCAGGACTAGGGCGGGTCGCCGGTCAGGTCGCGCAGAAACGTCTCGGACCAGACCGAGACAGGATGCGCCTCCAGACGGGCCATCATGCGGGCGTGACGTTCGCGCCGTTCGTCCAGCGGCATGTCCAGCGCACGGGCCAGCGCGTTGGCGACATCCTCGACATCATGCGGGTTGACGATCAGCGCCCGGTCCAGTTCCGCCGCAGCGCCCGCAAATTGCGACAGCACCAGAACGCCGGGATCCTCGGGGTCTTGTGCGGCCACGTATTCCTTGGCGACAAGGTTCATGCCGTCACGCAGGGGCGTCACCAACCCGACCTTTGACAGGCGGTAAAGCCCTGCCAGCAGGCTTTGGCTGAATGCGCGGTTGATATAGCGCACCGGCACCCAGTCCAGCGTGCCGTAGCTGGCGTTCAGACGGCCCGCACGTTCGGCCACCTCTTGCTGGATACGGTCGTAACCCTCGATCCCACTGCGCGAGGCGGGCGTGATCTGCAGGAAACTGACCCGGTTGTGCATCGAGGGGTGGTTTTCCAGCAGCGTCTCGATCGCGCGCAGGCGTTCGGGCAGGCCCTTTGAATAATCCAGCCTGTCCACGCCGATCACCATGTCGCGCGGGCCGAAACGCTGGTGCAGCTCGCGGATACGCGGCAATTCCTGCGCACGGCGCGCGCGATGCGCAAAGCCCTTGGTGTCGATCGAAATGGGATAGGCCCCGATCCGCGTTCCGCGCGGATGGGTGATCGCCTCAAGATCCGGGCGGGCGGCATCCAGCGAGGCACGCAGATTGCGCGCATCCGCCGCCGTCTGCAGCCCAACCACGTCATAGGCCAGCATCGAGCGCAGCAGCTTTGCCGATTTCGGCATGGCGCGGAACAGATCCTGCGCGGGCCACGGAATATGGTGGAAATAGCCGATGCGGTTTTCCGCACCGCGTTTGCGCAGGGCTTCGGCCAGCGGGATCAGGTGATAATCATGGACCCAGACCACGTCGTCAGGCTCCAGCATTTCGGTCAGGGCGCTGGCGAACTTGGCATTGACCGACAGGTAGCGGTCCATGTCCGCGCGGGTATATTTCAGCAGATCCGAGCGGTAATGGCACAACGGCCAAAGCACGCTGTTGGAGATGCCTTCGTAATAGCCCGCGACATCCTCGGCGCTCAGATCCATCGCGGCATAGGTGACGTTGCCCAGCTTTTGCAGCGTGACGCCAGGCTGCGGATCATCCGGCGTCCGCCCCGACCAGCCCAGCCACAACCCGCCGCGATCTTTCAGTGCCGCCTCAAGCGCGACGGCCAGACCGCCCGCCGCGACGCCTTTGCCCAAAGCGGGCAGGCGGTTCGAGACGATGATCAGCCTGCTCAAACCACGTCCTCCCATTTGCGGGAAAGTTTCCATGCGGCATTGATCAGCCCGACCATGGAATAGGTCTGCGGGAAATTACCCCAAAGCGTCCGGGTCGAGACGTGGATACCTTCGGACAACAGGCCAAGCGGTGTGCGCTGCGCCAACACTTCGGTGAAGATTTCACGCGCTTCGTCATGGCGACCAAGGCGACTCAGCGCCTCGATCAGCCAGAATGTACAGACGGTAAAGGCGGTTTCGGGCGTGCCGAAATCGTCGGGCGCCTTGTAGCGGAACAGATGATGACCCTGCCGCAACTGCGCCTCGATCGCGGCCACGGTCGAGCGGTAGCGCGGATCGTCGCCGGTCGTGAAACCCGTTTCGGTCATCAGCAAAAGGCTGGCATCCAGATCGTCGCCGCCAAAGGCCATGACATAACTTTGCAGCTTTTCGTTCCAGCCATAAGCCTCGACCGCCTCGCGGATCTTGGCGGCTTCGGCGGCCCAGTATATGGCGCGGTCGGACAGGTCCAAATGCTTGGCGATGCGGGCCAGCCGGTCGCAGGCCCCCCAGCACATCATCGCGGAATGGGTGTGGATGCTTTCGCGCGAACGGAATTCCCACAATCCCGCATCGGGGGTGTTCCATCGCGCCACGGCCTGATGGCCCAGCATTTCCAGCCGTTGGAACAGATCGACGCCGCCAAGGCGCGGCAGGCGCTGGTCAAAGAAACATTGGCTGACCGCCAGAATGACCGACCCGTAGCCGTCATTCTGCACCTGCGTATAGGCGGCATTCCCGCGCCGGACGGGGCCATTGCCGCGATAGCCCGCCAGTTCCAGACAGGTTTCTTCGGTGATGATGCGTTCGTGGCCCAAGCCGAACAAGGGCTGCATATAGCCGTCGGGCGCGCCCGTGGCGATGTTCAGGACATATTCAAGATAGTCCTCCATCGTCTTGGTCACGCCCAGCCCGTTCAGTGCCTTGACGGTGAAAAAGCTGTCGCGCAGCCAGCAGAAGCGGTAATCCCAATTCCGCCCCGTGCCCTGATATTCGGGGATCGAGGTGGTCAGTGCCGCGACGATGCCGCCGGTTTCTTCGTATTCGCATAGCTTCAGCGTGATCGCCGCGCGGATGACGGCATCCTGATAATCAGGCGGGATGGTCAATGACCGCACCCAGTCGGTCCAGTAATCCTGCGTCCTTTCCAGAAAGCGGGTGGCGATGGCATGGGGCGCGTCCGACAGCGGCTCATCGGGGCCAAGCAGAAACACTTGCGGACGGTCCAACAGGAACGGCGTTTCATGCAGCACGAACTCAACCGGGGCCGAGGTGGTCAGCCGCATCTCCTCGGGGCCGAGTTCATAGCGCAGGTGGTTGCTGCCGCGATGGATGCGCGCGGCATGGGCGCCATAGTCAAAGCGGGGGCGCAGGCGGACGGTGATGCGCGGCATTCCGTCTAGCGGTTCGACGATGCGCACGATCGTGCGGCCGCGGAATGTGCGGCCCCGGTCGCGGAAACGCGGCATGAAATCGGTGATGCGCAGCCGGTTGCCATTCGCATCGGTCTGCACCGTTTCCAGAATGGCCGTGTTGCGACGATAGGTCTGGCTGACTTCGGTCATGTCGTCGCAACGGATCGACCAGATGCCGCTTTCCGCGCCGGCTTTCGGTTCAAGTAGTCCGCAAAAGACCGGATCGCCGTCAAAGCGCGGCAGGCACATCCACGTCACATCGCCGAAGCGGTTCAAAAGCGCCGCCGTTGTCGAATTGCCGATCAGCCCCAGATCCAGCGTTTCCGTCTGATCCAGCGCCATCACGCGGCCAGCCTTTCCGCCAGCCATGCAGCCAGCGTTGAAGGCCCCGGCAATCGCAGATCCGCAGGCAGGTTGCGTTCGCCAAGCGCGATGGCCAGCCCACCCGAGTCGCGTGCCGCCTGCAGCATCGGCAGGTCGTTCAGGTCGTCGCCGAACGCCACGGGACGGCGCCCCGCAAAGGCCGGAAGCGCCATGAAGCGGTGCAGCGCCACGCCCTTGTCATCGCCCACCGGGCGCAGTTCGGCCACGCATTTGCCCGGCTGCATCCGCCAGCGCGGGCCAAGTGTGGCCAAGGCTTGCTCAGCGGCATGGGTCATCAGTTCCCCCTTGTCGGGGGCGGCGCGCCAGTGCAGTGCCAGCCCTTGGCCCTTGTCTTCAAGGATCGTGCCGGGATTTGCCTCGACCAGCGTGGTCAGCTGTTCGATCAGCGGGCGGACGGCAGAGACCCGTTCTGCCAGCCCCGGATCATTTGCGACATCGCCGGGAAAATCGGTGCCATGTAGCCCCGCAATCGGGATGATGTCACCCAGAAGCGGCGTTATTTCCGCCCGGTGCCTGCCCGTAATGATCGCCACCGCGCCGTTCGTTCGCGCGCTCAGCGCCAGCAGGTCGCGGCGCAGTTCGTCTGCCAGCCTGACATCGGCGGGGTCGTCCACCAATTCGGCAAGCGTGCCGTCGAAATCAAAGAAAAAGGCGTGTCGATCCAGATCCAGCGATCCGAATTGCAGGGCGGTATCTTTCAAAACTCTCTCCGTCCATTCCGGTCGTGACGGCATTTCATGCGTCCAGCGGTCGGTTTTTCTGTCGGGCGGCACAGCGCCATCGCAAGCTAAAGCCCTGAACGCACGACCGGGTTCCGCACTGCGGCGAAACATCCACGCCGCGTCGGATTTGCGAGCAACCTGCAAGAGGCAGTGCCTGCCAAATCGTCGTAGACAGGTATCCGTCACCAGAGGAAGGGGCTATATCATGTTCATGGCTCAGGATCAAAACATCGCCTTTGACCCGCGTTGGCAGGCGGTTCTGGACCGCGACCCGGCGGCGGATGGGCGGTTTTTCTATGCCGTGCGGACGACGGGGGTCTATTGCCGCCCGTCCTGTCCGTCGCGGCAGGCCAAACGCGCGAATGTCGAATTCTTTCCGACCGCGCAAGGGGCCGAGGCTGCGGGCTATCGCCCTTGCCTGCGCTGCCATCCGAATGCGGCGACCCCGGCGCAAGCCAACGCTGCGCTGATCGCCGAGGCATGCCGGATCATCGAGGCCGCCGATACGCCCCTTGACGGCGCGGCGCTGGCGGCGCGGATCGGGCTAAGCCGCTTTCATTTTCAGCGCCAGTTCAAGGCCGTGACCGGCATGACGCCCCGCACCTATGCAGCCGCGCACCGCGCCGGGCGAATGCGGCGCGAGCTTTCGGGCAATGCCAGCGTGACGGGCGCGATCTATGATGCGGGGTTCAACTCCAGCAGCCGGTTCTATGCGCAATCCGACGCGATCCTTGGCATGTCTCCCAGCGAATATCGCAAAGGCGGTGCGGATGTCGAAATCCGCTTTGCGCTGGCGCAATGCGCGTTGGGGGCGATCCTTGTTGCCGCCAGCGACAAGGGGGTCTGCGCAATTTCGCTGGGCGACCGCCCCGAACCCTTGCTGACCGAATTGCAGGACATGTTCCCCAACGCCCGCCTGATCGGCGGCGACACCCCGTTCGAGGCAATGGTGGCCCGCGTCATCGGCTTTGTCGAGGCACCGCAGACCGGGCTGGACCTGCCCTTGGACATTCGCGGCACGGCATTTCAACAGCGCGTCTGGCAGGCATTGCGCGACATTGCACCGGGGGAAACGGCAAGCTATGCCCAGATCGCGGCGCGGATCGGCGCGCCCAGTGCGACCCGTGCCGTGGCCGGGGCTTGTGCGGCCAACAAGCTGGCGGTGGTCATCCCCTGCCACCGCGTCGTCAGGACCGACGGCGCGCTGTCCGGTTATCGCTGGGGGATTGAACGCAAGCGCGAACTGCTGCAGCGCGAAGCGGGTTAGCGACCGCGCTGGATGAACAGCGCATAGGCCAGATACAGCCCCGCCGCCCCAAAGATGATGGCCCAGAAGATCGCGCCGTTCGAAAGCTCGACCCCTGCCCATGCAAGCGGCGCGATGACGCAAAGCAGGCGGACCCACAGGCGGTTGAAAAAGGGGTTGTTCGGATCGACAAGCATGGCCAATCATTAGCTTGGAACACATCGCGCCGGAACCCCGATAATGGGGTCCGGCGTTTTGCCTTGGCACATTGGCCGGGGGCGCATCATGTTGCAGGAATTGCACCGTATTTTCCTTGGCGATCAAAGCCTCGGCTTCATGGCCGAGGTGCTGTTTCGCACCTGCATCATCTATTTCTACACGCTGGCGCTGATGCGCTGGATCGGCGGGCGCAGCGTGGCGCAACTGTCCATCGTTGAGTTTCTGCTCGTCATCGCCATCGGCTCGGCTGTCGGGGATTCGCTGTTCTATCCCGATGTGCCGCTATTGCCCGCGATGGCCGCGATTTTTCTGGTCGTCGTCTTCAACAAGCTGGTCGATCAACTGATCCTGCGTTCCGACCGGCTGACGCGCATTCTGGAGGGTGCGCCACAGATCGTCGTCACGGATGGCGAGATGCATGACCAAAAACTGAAGAAACAAGGCATCAGCCGATCCGAACTGTTCATGAAGCTGCGCGACAAGGGCGTCACCGACATCTCGGACGTGCGTTTTGCCGTGCTGGAGCCGAATGGCGTCCTGTCTGTGCTGACCCATACGCGCAAGGAACAGGCCGCAGGTCTGGGCCTGTTCCATCCGCCCGCGATCCCCCATGCCGAACTGCCAGAGGATGTCCGAAAGTCGCTTGATCTATGATAACTGGCCTGCGTTGCAGTTGCTGGTGGCGGCCGGAACATTTATAGAACATGCATGAAGAAAAGCCTCCAGCAACGGTTGGCGATCCTGGCCGACGCCGCCAAATACGATGCCTCCTGCGCGTCAAGCGGGACGGTTCGGCGCGACGCGCGGGCCGGTGGTATCGGCTCGACCGAGGGGATGGGGATTTGCCACGCCTATGCGCCTGACGGGCGATGCATATCTTTGCTGAAGATCCTGCTGACGAATTTCTGCATTTACGACTGCGCCTATTGCATCAATCGCAGCTCCAGCAATGTCGAACGCGCCCGCTTCACCCCCGAGGAGGTGGTCTGGCTGGTGCTGGAATTCTATCGCCGGAATTACATCGAGGGGCTGTTTCTGTCATCGGGCATTGCGCGATCGTCAGATCATACGATGGAACAGATGGTCCGCATCGCCCGCGACTTGCGGCAGGTCCACGGTTTCAAAGGTTATATCCACCTGAAAACAATCCCTGAAGCCTCGGCCAAGCTGATCGAGGAGGCGGGCCTGTACGCCGACCGGCTGTCGATCAATATCGAACTGCCCACCGATCACGGCATCGCGCAGCTTGCGCCGGAAAAGCAGCCCCGCCAGATCCGTCGCGCAATGGCCGACCTCCGGCTGAAGATCGAGGATGCGGCTGAACCGACCCTGACCGGGCGACGCAAAAGGTTCGCGCCAGCGGGGCAATCGACCCAGATGATCGTGGGCGCGGATGGGGCGGATGATGCGACGATCCTGGGCTCCAGCGCGCGGCTTTATGGCAGCTATGGCTTGAAGCGGGTCTATTATTCGGCCTTCAGCCCGATCCCGGATGCCTCGGCGAAATTGCCGCCTGCCAAGCCGCCGTTGATGCGCGAACACCGGCTGTATCAGGCGGACTGGCTGTATCGGTTCTATGGCTTTTCGGTTGCCGAAATCACCTCGGCCCGCCCGGACGGGATGCTGGATCTGGACCTTGATCCCAAGCTGGCATGGGCCTTGGCGCATCGGGCCGACTTTCCGGTCGATGTGAACCGCGCTCCGCGCGAGATGTTGCTGCGTGTTCCCGGCTTTGGGACCAAGACTGTCGATGCAATCATCAAGGCGCGGCGGCATCGCAGCCTGACACTGGATGATCTGGACCGGATGCGGGTGTCGCTGCGCAAGGTCCGGCCCTTTGTCACGGCGGCGGGCTGGACGCCGCTGCGCCTGATCGACCGCGCCGATCTGCGGCAGGTTTTTGCGCCCGAGCCGAAGCAATTGGCGCTGTTCTGATGCATATTCGGATGTCCGCACAGGCCGATCCGCTGGAATGGCGCAAAGCCGCGCGGGCCTTGGCGATGGCGGGGATCGCACCCGACGCGGTGCGGTGGTCGGTGGGCAGCGATTTGTTTGCAGCCGATCCCGTGCCCATGTCCGAGCGTGCGCCGCCCCGCGTGCCGCGTGCTTTTCCGGGTCTGCTGGAAACCGCGATCTGCCATTCCGACCCCGAGCGTTTTGCACTGCTTTACCAGTTGCTATGGCGCTTGCAAAACCAGCCGAAATTGCTGGAGATTGCGCCCGATCCTGACGTGCAGCGCCTGCACCGCATGGTCAAATCGGTGCGCCGCGACAGCCACAAGATGCACGCCTTCGTCCGTTTTCGCGAAGTGCCGGGGCAGGGGCCGCGTCGTTTTATCGCGTGGTTTGAACCCGACCATCACATCATCGCCCATGCAACGCCGTTCTTTGCCCGACGCTTTGCGGATATGGACTGGCTGATCCTGACGCCAAAGGGCAGCGCGCGGTTTCATGCGGGGCAGTTGCACACCGACGAAACGCCCGCCGAAAAACCCGATCTGGAGGATGCGACCGAGGCATTATGGCGCACCTATTTCAGTTCGATCTTTAACCCCGCGCGGCTGAAGGTAAGGGCGATGCAATCCGAGATGCCCCGCAAATACTGGAAAAACCTGCCCGAGGCGGAACTGATCCCCGGCCTGATCGCCAGTGCAAAGGATCGTGTGGCGCAAATGGCGGCCGCAGCCCCCAAGGCTCCGCCTGCGTTTCACGCCGCGATCCAGTCGCGCCGCGTGATGCCCGAGGCGCCGACCGGGACATGGGATATGATGCGCGCCGATGCCATGGCCTGCACCCGCTGCGATCTGCACGCGCAGGCAACGCAGGCTGTGTTGGGCGAGGGGCCCGAGGATGCGCCGCTGATGATCGTCGGTGAACAGCCCGGCGATCACGAGGATCTGACGGGCCGACCCTTTATTGGTCCTGCGGGTCAGGTGCTGGATCGGGCCTTGGCGCAGGCTGGGTTGGATCGCGGGCGCATCTACCTGACCAACGCGGTTAAACATTTCAAATTCGTGCCACGCGGCAAGCGCCGCATCCACCAGCGTCCCAATACGGCCGAGGTTTCGCATTGCCGCTGGTGGCTGAAGCAAGAGATCGAATTGGTGCAGCCCCGCCTGATCGTCGCAATGGGCGCATCCGCCGTGCTGGGGTTGACGGGCCAGCCGGTCAAAATGACTGACGTGCGGGGCCATGTCGTGGCGGGCGTGCCGCCCATCCTGCCGACATGGCATCCGTCTTATCTGCTACGCCTGCCCGATGCCACGGCAGCCAAGGCCGAGACCGCGAATTTCACCCGCGATCTGGCCCTTGCGGCGGAATTCATTGCTTCCGCAGGAAATCCAGCAGGGCTGCGTTGAATTCGTCGGGATTGCTGGTGTTCAGCCCGTGCGGCGCATTTTCGATCACCGCAAGTTCACTGCCGGGGATCGCGTCATGGGTGCGCTGACCCGACCCCTCCAGCGGCACGATCGCGTCGGCATCGCCATGCAAGACCAGCACCGGCACGGTGATCTGGGGCAGGTCTTGCCGGAAATCGGTGGTTCCAAAAGACTGCATACAGGCCAGCGCGGCGGTGTCGTCCGATTGCTGGCAAAGCTCGATGGCCTTCTGGCGATCCGCCTCGGTCACGCGCAATTCGCCATGGGCAGAGAAGAACGCAAGGATGAAATCCTTGAAAAAGGCATCGCGGTCGGCGCGAAAGCCGGTCTGCATCCCTTGTGCGGCATCGGGGGTCAGCGGTCCTTCGGGATTGTCGTCGCCCTGCATCATGTAAGGCGGAATTGCGGCAGCAAAAACGATGGATGCGATGCGGTCCGCGCCGTGGTTCGGAATATATCGCGCAGCCTCGCCTCCGCCCATGGAAAAGCCGACCAGCGTCACATCTCGCAGGTCTTTTTCCGTCAGGATGTCATGCAGATCAGCGGTCAGGCTGTCATAGTCATAGCCGTCCGCAGGCTTGTCCGACCTGCCAAAACCCCGCCTGTCATAGGTGATGACACGGAAACCGGCATCTGCCAGCACGGGAACCTGTTTTTCCCACGCCTCGCCGGAAAGCGGCCAGCCGTGGATCAGGACGACGGGGCGGCCTGTGCCGCCGGTATCTTCGACATGCAGTTTCACGGGCGTGGTCATGGCGCTCCTCCAGATGCTTGAAGGCCGAACGCCGCCATGACGGCGCGCAGTTCCGTGAATATTTTATAACGCTTTTTTGACGATCAGCCGCGACCGCGATAGGGGGGCACGCCCTGATCGGGGATCCAGACGCCATCGGGCATCGCGCCGGTCTGCCAGAACACGTCGATGGGGATACCGCCGCGCGGATACCAGTAACCTCCGATCCGCAGCCAGCGCGGTGCCAGAAAATCGTTCAGGCGGCGGGCGATGCTGACGGTGCAATCTTCGTGAAAAGCGCCGTGATTTCGGAATGATCCAAGAAATAGCTTCAGCGATTTAGATTCCACCAACCAATCGCCCGGCACGTAGTCGATGACCAGATGCGCGAAATCAGGCTGTCCGGTCATCGGGCAGAGCGAGGTGAATTCCGGCGCGGTGAAACGCACATTGTAGCTGACATCGGCCTGCGGGTTGGTCACACGCTCCAGCACGGCTTTTTCGGGGCTTTCGGGCATGACGGTCGCGCCGCCAAGTTGGGTCAGGTTCTGATAGATGCTCTTGGTCATGGGACTTCCTTTCAGACGCCGCGGCGGTTGCCCCAGATCAGGACATGCAGTTGCGGCAGGATATGCGGGGTCAGCCAGCCACGGCCCACGGTGCTGTCCACCAGCCACAGCAGGCGGTCGGCCAGCGCCTGAGGCGCGACGGGCGTGTCAGGATCGGTCACGGGATTGCCGGGCTGCAGGTAAAGCGGCAGCTCTGGGTGGCGGGCATGGGTGTCGCGCGCCCATTCCAGATCGGTTTCGTCAAAGATGACGATCTTCATCACCGTGCGGGCCAGCCGCCCTGCCTGAACGCAGCTTGCAAAGGCGTCCCAGTCCACCGTCTCGCCGCTGGATGGCGGCTTTGGCGACAGAACCAGCGTCGAAAGCTCACCGAACCAGTCGCGCGGGATCGAGCCTTGGGTTTCGCAGGCAAAGCGGTAACCCTGCGCACGACCCAGCGCGATGACGGGGCCAAAGTCCTGAATCGCCGGGTTCCCGCCCGAGATCGAGACGGTCAGCGGCTGTCCACCCGACAAGTCGCGGACGCGGGCCCAAACCTCGGCATCGCTTAGCGCAGCCCAATCATGGCGATAACGGCTTTCGACCGCGTGCAGGCTGTCGCACCACGAACAACGGTAATCGCAGCCGCCCGCACGGATAAAGACCGTCGGCTCACCGATCAGCACGCCTTCGCCCTGAATAGTCGGACCAAAGATTTCGGCGATGCGTAGCGTCATGGCCGATACTCTGCCCAGGTTTTCGGTGTTTCCGAAACGCGGACGGCCACGGTTTCGGGCCAGCGTGCCTTGCTCCAGTCGTAGAAATGGCGGGCCATATTTTCGGCGGTTGATGGCAGGTCCAGCACATCGTTCAGGTGGCGATGGTCCAATTCGCTGTCGATATAATGCTTCAGCGCCGACAGTTCGTGATAATCGCGCACGAAGCCGTCGGCGTTCAGCGTGGTCGATGCCAGCTCGACCGACACGATATAGTTATGGCCATGCAGCCGCGCGCATTGATGATCGGCGGGCAGGTGCCCCAGCTGATGCGAGGCGGAAAAGTGGAATTCCTTGGAAATACGATACATCAGGCCGCGCCCTTTGCGGCGATTGCGTGACGCCAGAAATCTGCATCGGCATATGTCGTCGGGTCTGAAACCCCTGCCAGATCAAATGCCTCGCGCCGCTCGACGCAGGTGCCGCAGCGCCCGCAATGCAGATCGCCGCCTTTGTAGCAGGACCACGTGCGGGCAAAAGGCGTGGCGTGGCGCGCACCTGCGGTCACAATGGCAGCCTTGTCGCGGTCCACGAAGGGCGTGAACAGGTGCACATCCGCATAGCCGTCAAGGGCCGCCGCCTGCATCGCATTGAAAGCGTTGGTGAAAGCCGGGCGGCAATCGGGATAGATGAAATGGTCGCCGCCATGCACCGCTGTCGCCACCGCCTGATCGCCATTCGCTGCCGCGATGCCAAAGGCGATGGCCAGCATGATCGCATTACGGTTCGGCACGACCGTGACGCGCATGGTTTCTTCGGCGTAATGCCCGTCCGGCACATCCAGATCGTCGGTCAGTGCCGATCCGGTCAGCGCCGCGCCGATCCCCCGCATGTCGATCAGATGATGCGGCACGCCCAGACGCCCGGCGGCTTCGGCTGCAAAAGCAAGCTCTTTGCGGTGGCGCTGGCCATAGTCGAACGACACCAGCCGGGTCAGTTCGTGTTCCGCGGCGACCATATGCGCCAGCGAAACGGAATCGAGTCCGCCAGAGCAGACGACGAGAGTTTTCATTTTTTGATCCCTTGTTTTGATGACCGGGTGGGCTGCGACCGGTTGCGGGGGGATTAGCGCGGTCGGATGTTGGGCGCAATAGCCGCGCGTTCACGGTTACGCGGTCGTTTCCGGGGCCATGATTGTACGACGATGATGCATGTTGCGCATTTTTCTGGCGACAACAGCCCCGCGATGCGGCATCACTCGGCGCGAAATGTGACGGGGAGAAGACCATGAGCGCCACGCCCGAGCGGCAGGTCCGCCAGACGCCCAGCGACATCCGCGCCCGCAAAGGCGGTGTGCCGGTGGCCTGCCTGACCGCCTATACCACGCCCATGGCGAAGCTGGTGGATCGGGCCTGTGATCTGGTGCTGGTCGGCGACAGCGTTGGCATGGTGCTGCACGGCCTGCCTTCGACCCTTGGCGTCACGATGGAGATGATGATCCTGCATGGTCGCGCCGTGGCGCGTGGCGTTGAACGCGCCTGTCTGGTCGTTGACATGCCCTTTGGCAGCTACGAGGAAAGCCCACAGCAGGCCATGCGCAATGCTGCGCGTTTGCTGGCCGAAACGGGCTGTCAGGCGGTCAAGCTTGAGGGTGGGCGGCACATGGCCGAGACCGTGGCGTTTCTGGTTGCGCGCGGGATTCCAGTCATGGGTCATGTCGGTCTGACCCCGCAGGCGGTGAATGCGCTTGGTGGCTATAAGGTGCAGGGGCGCGGCGCGGATGCCGAACGTATCGCCGATGACGCGGCGGCGCTGGCGGATGCGGGCGCATTCGCGGTCGTGCTGGAAAAGCTGCCGGAAAGCCTGGGGACGCGGATCACGCAGACGATTTTGGTCCCGACCATCGGCATCGGGGCCGGGGCGGGTTGCGATGGGCAGGTGTTGGTCGTAGATGATATGCTGGGACTTTTCAGTGACTTCCGGCCTAAATTTGTCAAGCGGTATGAGGAGATGGGCGAGGCCGCCGGGCACGCCATCTCCGCTTATGCTGACGATGTGCGGGCAGGTCGTTTTCCCGCGCCGGAACATGGGTTTTCCGATTAAACATGACTGAAATCATCCGCTCTCTGACCGCGCTGCGGGCGCGTATCCGTGACTGGCGCCGGACGGGTGCCGTGATCGGCGTCGTGCCCACCATGGGCGCCCTGCACGAAGGCCATCTTAGCCTTGTGCGGGCCGCGCAGGCCGAATGCGACCGCGTGATCGTGACACTGTTCGTCAACCCGCGCCAGTTCAACAGCCCCGAGGATTTCGCGAAATACCCCCGGACCGAGGAGGCGGATGCCGCGATCCTTGCGCCCTTGGCCGCTGACGTACTGTTCGTCCCCGATGCCACCGAGGTCTATCCTCCCGATCATGCGACGGTCATCAGCGTTTCCGGCGTCAGCGAGCCGCTGGAGGGCGCGCATCGCCCCGGCCATTTCGACGGCGTTGCGACGGTCGTGACGCTTCTTTTCAACATGACACAGGCAGACCGCGCCTATTTTGGGGAAAAGGACTGGCAGCAGTTGCAGGTCGTGCGCCGATTGGTCGCGGATCTGAAGCTGCCCATCCAGATCGTGCCTTGTCCGGTCATGCGCGCACCGGACGGGCTGGCGCTGTCATCGCGCAATCAGCGTTTGTCGGATGCCGCGCGTGCGCAGGCGGCGGTGATCCCAAAGGTTCTGTTCGATGCGGTGGAACAGATCGGCGGCGGTGCCGATCGGGCCTTGGTTCTGGATGCGGCACGGCGGCGGCTGACGGATGCGGGCCTTGGGCCGGTCGAATATCTGGCGCTTTGCGATGCGCAGACCTTGGGCAATGCACAGCCCGGACGCCCGGCCCGCCTGCTGGTCGCGGTCTGGCTGGACGGCGTGCGGCTGATCGACAACGTGGCGGTCTAACGCTCGCCCCGCAACAGGGCTTCGCGTGATCGCATGGCCCCCTCAAGGATGACTGCACGCATGCATTCGGCCGCCGTTTCGGGATCGCGTGAGGCGATGGCGCTGGCGATCCGCAGATGCTGCGATGCGCAGCGCGAGATCATCTCGGGGCTAAGCGCGGGCGATGAAATCTGAAAGGACACGGCCAGAGCCGCCTCGATCAGGGTCGAAACCGAACGCATGAACGGATTGCGCGACATCTCGGCCACGGCAAGGTGGAAGTTCAGATCCTCTTGCGCGATGGATTCGCGGCTGTGGTCGGGATTGTCGATGCGCGCGGCGATGCCGTAAAGCGTGACGATTTCGTCGCTGGTGGCATTCTTCGCGGCCAGCCCTGCGGCGGCGGGTTCGAAGGCCAGCCGCATTTCGCATAGGTGATCGACGAATTCGGGGTCCATTCCCCCCTGCATCTTCCATGTGATCACGTCGCTATCGACAAAGTTCCACAGATCGCGAGGGGTGACGCGCGTGCCCACGCGCGATTTGGCCCGGATCAGGCCCTTTGCGGCCAGCGTCTTCATCGCTTCGCGCAGGACGCTGCGCGAAACGCCGAAACGCTCCAGCAATTGCTGGTCGCCGGGCAGGGTGGAAAGTTCGGGAAATTCCCCGGTGACGATGGCGCTGCCCAATGCCTCGACCACGCGGGCATGGCTGGATCGCGGCTTGGTCCCGAACATGCGCTGGCGCAATACGCCCATGTCAGCCCCCATGCGCCGCCCGCATCGCGGCGCGGCGTTCCGATGCCAGCAGGATCAGGCGCTGCAACACGATGAACGCAAACAGCAAAAGGCCGACGACGATCTTGGTCCACCATGACGACAGCGTGCCGTCAAAGACGATATACATCTGGATCAGCCCCTGGATCAGCACGCCGAACAGCGTGCCCAGCACCAGCCCCGCGCCCCCGGTCAGCAACGTGCCGCCCACGACCACGGCGGCGATGGCGTCAAGTTCGACCCCCACCGTAGCAAGCGAATAGCCGGCCGAGGTGTAAAGCGTATAGGCCAGCCCCGCCAATCCCGCCATGAACCCGGAAAACGCATATAGTTGAACGGTGGTGCGGCGCAGCGGCACGCCCATCAGTTCGGCGGATTGGCTTGATCCGCCAAGGGCATAGACATTGGCCCCGAACCGCGTGCGATGGGCCAGGACGACCCCGATGACAAAGGCGGCCAGCATCAGCATGGCCAGAAACGTCAGGCGCCCCTTGTCCGGCAGGCTGATATACAACCCCTTGAGCGTGCGCAGGAAATCGTGGCTGATCGGCACGCTGTCGGTGGAAATCAGGAAGGCCGCGCCGCGCGCCAGAAACATCCCGGCCAGCGTGACGACAAAGGCGGGCATCTTCAGCGCATGGATCGTCAGCCCCATCAATGCTCCGAAGCCCGTGGACAGCGCGAGTGCCAAAGCGAATGCCAGCGCCGGATGCACGCCCGCCCGGATCAGCACTGCAACAAAGACCGAGGTGAAGGCGATGACCGAACCAACCGACAGATCGATACCGCCCGACAGGATCACGAAGGTCATGCCCACCGCCGCGATACCAAGAAATGCGTTGTCAGTCAGCAGGTTGCCCGCAACGCGGAACGACAGCATGTTCGGAAATTGCAGCGCGCAAAGCGCGTAAGCCAGCAGGAAGATGACGACTGTGGCGACAAAGGGCAGGTTGCGGGCGCGGATCATTTCTGCGGGCCTTTCCGGCGGAACAAGCCGCGCAGCGCCGTCAGCTCATCCGCGACGGCGGGGGATTGCAGCGTCAGGATGGCGACGATGACGACTGCCTTGACGATCAGGTTGAACTCGGGCGGCCAGCCGGACATCAGGATGCCGGTGTTCAGCGCCTGAATGATCAGCGCCCCGATTAGCGATGCGGTGATCGAAAACCGCCCGCCCGACAGCGCCGTGCCGCCGATGACGACCGCAAGGATTGCGTCCAGCTCAAGCCACAGACCCGCGTTATTGGCATCGGCCCCGCGAATATCGGCGGTGACGATCATGCCCGCCATCGCGGCGCAAAGCCCCGAGATCGCGTAGGTCGCAAGGATCAGGAAGCGGGCGCGCACCCCCACCAGCATAGAGGCGCGGCGGTTGATGCCCACCGCCTCGATCAGCAGGCCAAGGGCGGTGCGGCGGACCAGCAGGCCCACCACAAGACCGGTGGCCAGCCAGATCAGGATGGGCATGGGGATGCCCAGAACTGCGCCCGAGCCGATGAAGCTGAAAGCGGGATCGTTGAATGTCAGGATGACGCCGCCGGTCACAAGCTGCGCGATGCCGCGTCCCGCGACCATCAGGATCAGCGTGGCGATGATCGGCTGGATGTCCAGAAACGCCACCAGCACGCCGTTCCAGATGCCACAGATAAGTCCCAGCGCCAGCGATACGGCCAGCACGACGATGACCGGTTGGCCGTCCGCCACAAGGCTGGCCGCGACCGCCCCGGTGATCGCCATGACCGCGCCGACCGACAGGTCGATCCCCTTGGTCGCAATCACCAGCGTCATGCCCACCGCCAGCAACGCCACAGGGGCCACGCGCACGCCCACGTCGATCAGGCTGCCATACAGCCTGCCGCCCTGCACGGTGACGTTGAAAAAGCCCGGTGAGATCAGGGCGATCAGCAGCAGCACGACGACCAAAGCGATGAGTTGCGGGCGCAGGTCCAGAAGTTTCCTCATGCGGCGGCTCCCGGCTGGGCCATGGCATCGACGATGGCCTGCGCGTTGATCTGATCGCCGCGCAATTCGCGGACGTGGTGGCGGTCGGACAGCACGACAATGCGCGAGGAGTATGCGACAAGCTCCTCGATTTCCGAGGAAATCACGACCAACGCCATGCCATCGGCGCGAAGCCGGGCGATCAGATTGATGATCTCGGCATGGGCGCCGATGTCGATGCCGCGCGTGGGTTCGTCAAGGATCAACAGGCGCGGATCGGTGGCCAGCCAGCGGGCAAGGATCGCCTTTTGCTGATTGCCGCCGGACAGGAACTTGATGGGCCGGTTCGGATCGGGCGGACGAATGTCCAGCGCCTTGATATAGCGTTCGGCCAGCGCATCGGCCTCGCGGCGCGGCACGGGATGGGCCCAGCCGCGCCGGGCTTGCAGCGCCAGCACGATGTTCTGGCGCAGGGACAAATCGCCGACGATGCCGTCCGATTTCCGCTCCTCGGGGCACATGCCGAAGCCCAAGCGGATCGCATCCTCGGGCGAGGTCAGGGTGACGGGCTGCCCGTCCACCGTCGCCTGACCGCTATCGGCGCGGTCTATGCCGAACAGCAGCCGTGCGGTTTCGGTGCGGCCCGAACCCAGCAGACCCGCGATGCCCACCACCTCTCCGGGACGGATGTCCAGATCGAAGGGGGCGATGCTGCCGCGTTTGCCATAGCCCTGGAAACGGAACGCTGCGGGGGTGTCGGGGGGCGTGGCGTCGGGATCGCGTTGCCCGGTCGCCTCGGCCAGTTCACGGCCCAGCATCAGCGCGACCAGATCGCGGCGGGGCAGGTCGGCAATGGCGCGGCTGCCGACCATGCGGCCATTGCGCAGCACCGTCACCCGGTCGGCGATCTGATAAACCTGCTCCAGAAAATGCGTGATGATGACGATGGCCATGCCCTGCGCGCGAAGCTGACGCAGCACGGTGAACAGCGCCTGAACCTCGCGCGCGTCAAGGCTGGCGGTGGGTTCGTCCAGAAACAGCACCTTGCCCGACAGGTCCACCGCGCGGGCGATGGCGATGATCTGGCGCACAGCGACGGGATAATGCGCCAGCGTTTCGTCAGGGTCGGCGTCGATGCCATAGCGGGTCAGCAGGGCGCGCGCGTCGTCGCGCATCCGGGCGCGACGGATCAGACCATAGCGGCGCGGCTGGCGGCCCAGATACAGGTTTTCCGCGACGGTCAGGTTCTCCAGCAGGTTCACTTCCTGATAGACGGTGCCGATGCCCAGATCCTGTGCCTCGGCCACGGAACGCGGCTCAACCGATATGCCTCCAAGCTGCATCGTGCCCGCGTCGCGGCGGTAAGCGCCGGTCAGAATCTTGACCAGCGTCGATTTGCCCGCCCCGTTTTCGCCCAGAAGCGCGTGGATTTCGCCGCCATGCAGGTCGAAATCCACCCCGTCCAGCACCTTGACGCCGAAAAATGCCTTGTCGATGCCGCGCGCCGTCAGAACCGCGTCCATGCCCAATCCCCCCGATTGGTCGGGCGGGGTCGCCCCCGCCCGTTCCGGTCAGTAGCCGAGGCCCTTTTTCGCCTCATAGACCGCTTTCGGGTCGTCGGCCTGGGTGTAAAGCTTCGACTCGGTCTGGATCCATTTCGGCGGCGCGGTGCCGTCCGCCTTGAACTTGGCCAGCGCATCGAAGGCGGGTCCGGCCATGTTGGGCGTCAGCTCGACCGTGGCATTCGCCTCACCGGCTTCCATGGCCAGAAAGATGTCGGGCACGGCGTCGATCGACACGACCTTGATGTCGGTGCCGGGCTTCAGGCCGGCTTCCTTGATCGCCTGAATCGCGCCCACGGCCATGTCGTCGTTATGGGCATAGACCGCGCAGATGTCCTTGCCACCACCTTCGGCCTTGATGAAGCTTTCCATGACTTCCTTGCCCTTGGTGCGGGTAAAGTCGCCGGTCTGGCTGCGGGCGATGGTGATTTTCGGATTGGACGCGATGCCTTCCTCGAAGCCCTTCTTGCGGTTGATGGCGGGGGACGACCCAGTGGTGCCTTGCAGCTCGACCACCTTGCAGTCCTTGTCGCCGACTTCCTTGGCCAGCCATTCGCCTGCGACCTTGCCCTCATAGACCTGATCCGAGGTGACGGCAGTCAGATACAGGTCGTCGGGCGCGTCGATCTGACGGTCCAGCAGGACCACGGGGATTTCGGCATCCTTGGCCTCGGTCAGCACGTCGTCCCAGCCGGTGGCGACGACGGGCGCGATCAGGATCGCGTCCACGCCCTGCGCGATGAAGCCGCGCACGGCCTTGATCTGATTTTCCTGTTTCTGCTGGGCATCGGCGAATTTCAGGTCGATGCCGCGTTCCTTGGCCTGCTGCTGGGTCACGGTGGTTTCCGCCGCGCGCCAACCCGATTCCGAGCCGATCTGCGAAAAGCCCACGGTCATATCTTGCGCATAGACCGCGCCGGACAGCATCAGACAGGCGACCGAGCTGGCCGCCAGAAGCTTGCGTTTCATGGTATTCCTCCCCTGTAAGGGCCTCCCAACCCTCAGGGTGAATCGGTAAAGTATGATTTATTTTCCGTCAACGCCGATTTTGCCGGGGATTTTGCTGCATGGCGGCGAAATCTTGCGGGATTAGTCTGATCAGGGCGAATCCGCTTTACTTGGCGGCGGGGCATCTGTAATCAGCCATCCTTTGGCTCCGCACGCCCGGAGTGGCGGGTTGGGAGTGGCCGCCGCAAGGGTCTTGGGCCTCCATCGGGTGCTGGTCACCCCCCGTTTTGGCGAAGATATGACAGAACACAATATTGCCGCGCCTTTGGCTGCGGCGCTGGCGGCCAAGGGCTATGCCAGCCTCACCTCGGTGCAGGAAGCCGTGCTGGCTGCCGATGCTGCGGGCCGCGACATGCTGGTTTCGGCGCAGACCGGATCGGGCAAGACCGTGGCATTCGGTCTGGCCGTCGCGCCCGACATTTTGCGCGGCAGCGATACGCTGGAGCCGGCCTATGTGCCGCTGGGACTGGCGATTGCGCCGACCCGCGAACTGGCGTTGCAAGTCGCGCGCGAGCTTGAATGGCTTTACGCCGAAACCGGTGCCCGCATCGCGACCTGCGTCGGCGGCATGGATTACCGCACCGAGCGTCGTGCGCTGGAACGTGGCCCGCATATCGTCGTGGGCACCCCCGGCCGTCTGCGCGACCATATCGACCGTGGCGGTCTGGACCTGTCCGGCCTGCGCGCCGCTGTTCTGGACGAAGCCGATGAAATGCTGGATCTGGGCTTCCGCGAGGATCTGGAGTTCATCCTTGGTGCCGCGCCGTCCGATCGCCGCACGCTGATGTTTTCGGCCACCGTGCCGCCTGCCATCGAAAAGCTGGCCAAGGATTTCCAGAATGACGCGCTGCGCATCGCCGCGCAGGGCGAAGCCCGCCAGCATGGCGACATCGAATACCGCGCGATCAGCGTGCAGACGCGCGACCGCGAACCCGCGATCTTCAACATGCTGCGCCTGCATGACGCACGCACCACGATCATCTTCTGCAAGACCCGCGCCAATGTGAACCACCTGCTGGCCCGCATGAGCAATCGCGGCTTCAAGGCCGTGGCGCTGTCGGGCGAACTGTCGCAATCCGAACGCACCCACGCGCTGCAAGCCCTGCGCGACGGTCGCGCCAGCGTCTGCATCGCGACCGATGTGGCTGCGCGTGGCATCGACCTGCCGGGGCTGGAACTGGTGATCCATGCCGATCTGCCGACCAATGCCGAAACCCTGCTGCACCGTTCGGGTCGCACGGGTCGCGCAGGCTCCAAGGGCGTCTCGGCCCTGATCGTCGTCGCGCCGGAATACAAGAAAGCGCAGCGCTTGCTGAAATTTGCCAAGGTCGAAGCCGAATGGGGGCCCGCCCCCTCGGCCGATGAGGTGCGCGCCAAGGATGACGAACGTATGCTGGCTCATCCGGGTCTGGCCGAGCAGCCGGGTGATGAGGCCGCGCAGGCCGCCACGCTGATCGAACGCTTTGGCGCCGAAAACGTCGCCAGCGCCTTTATCCGGCTGTGGCGCGAAGGGCGCCCCACGCCCGAGGAACTGACCGTGGTGCGCGAGCGTCCCGAACCGACCGCGCCGCGCGAACCGCGCGAATTCGGCGATTCCGTCTGGTTCTCGCTTTCCGTGGGCTATTCGGGCCGGGCCGAGGCGCGTTGGCTGCTGCCCAAGATTTGCGAAGCAGGCGGCGTGACCAAGAATGCCATCGGCGCGATCAAAGTGCGTGACGACGAAAGCTATGTCCAGATCGCCAAGGCCGATGCCGACAAGTTCGGTGAGGCGATCGAGCTGGAAGAAGGGCTTATGATGATGCGTCTGGCTGGTATGCCCAGCTTTGAACGCAGCGAACGCCCCGCCGGTCCGCGTCCGCGACCCGAGAAAAAGGGCTATCCCAAGCGCGAAGCCAGCGAGCGCAGCTATGAGCCGCGCGCGCCCCGCGAACCGCGTGAAGAACGTGCGCCCCGCGAATATCGCGAAGATCGTGCCCCGCGTGAATATCGCGATGACCGCGCCCCGCGGGATGAGGCTGCGCCCAAGAAAGCCCGCTGGTCGACCAGCGAAAAGGCCGCAAAACGCGCCGAAGGTGTGCGGGACTACAAACCCGCCGGAAAACCTGCTGCCAAGGCCGGTTGGGCCAAACCCGCACCCAAGCGCGACGCCGCCAAAGGCAAGCACGCGCCGCGCGGCAAAAAGTAATACGAAAACGCCCGGAGGAAACTCCGGGCGTCTTTCATTTCAGGGCTTTGCGCGGATCACTTGCGTCGTAGTGATCGCGATGGCGGCCAGCAGGCCCACGGCTGCAAAGACATAGAAGCCCCATGGATGGCCGATGCCCATCGTGACCAACGTGCCACCCAGAAGCGGGCCGGAAATCGCACCCAGGCGTCCGATCCCTGCCGCCATGCCAAGCGCGGTTGCGCGGATCGCGGGCGGGTGGTTTGCCGCCGTATAGGCATAGACCAGAACCTGCGCCGAAAACACAAAGCAGCCCGTGACGAAGATGACCGGGTAAAGCGCTAGCACGGGCAGTTTGACCGACAGCGCCGCCAGTAGGACCGCGCTGGCCAGAAACCAGATCGTTGCCGCTGTCTTCAGCCCGATACGGTCGCCCACCTGGCCCGCGATCAGCAGCCCGACGATTGCACCGACATTCATCAAAAGCAGGAACCACAGCCCTTTGCTAAGCCCGTAACCCGCCGAGATCATAAGCGTCGGAAGCCAGGTGTTCAGCGCATATACCAACAGCAGCCCCATGAAGGAGGTGACCCAGATGCCGATCGAATTGCGCAGCAAGGGCGCGCGGAACAGCGTCGAGGCCGAGGCGTTTTCCTGCGCTGCGACGGGCGCTTCCTCAAGCGTCAGGCCGTGGGCGCGGGCGATTTCCTCGGCCTCGGCGTGGCGTCCCTTGGTCATAAGGAATGAAGGAGATTCAGGGAGTTGCCGCATCATTATGGGAAAAAGGATGAACCCCGGCAATGCGCCTGCGACGAACATCGCACGCCAACCCAGCGTCGGCAGCAGGATCAGCCCCAGCAGAGCCGTCGCGACTGCGCCGACATGGTAGCCCGTCATCACGCGGGTCGATGCCTTGCCCGTCTGACCCTTGGAAAATTCGGTGACCATGGCGATTGCTGTGGGCAGGCAACCGCCCAGCCCGAAGCCTGCCAGAAAACGGAACAGACCCAGCGTCGTCCAGTCATGCGCAAAGGCGCAGGCCAGAGTTGCCAGTGAAAATGACGCGACCGCCCAGATCATGGCGCGTCTGCGACCCACCATATCCGTCAGGGCGCCGATCATCAGCGCGCCCAGCGTCATGCCGAGAAGGCTGATGGTCGATACGAACGTCGCCTGCGCCGGCGTCATGAACGGCGCATCGCCCCCGGTCAGCGTCGGGATCAGCGCCCCTAGAACGACCAGATCGAACCCGTCCAGAACCACGGCGGTCCAGCAAAGACCAGCCACCGTGCCCGCCGACATCAGTCCGCGCGCCTGCGTTTGAAGCCCCATGGGGATGCCCTCCTTCGTTGTGCGAAAAAACGCGAAGGCTCCTCGACCTCCGGCGATTTTCGCGCCCAGTAACAACGGGCAGGGCAGGCGTAAACGGTTTTTTACGGGGCTGCGCGACAGCTTCGGCGCGGCCCGTCACGCCTCGCGCGTAGATATATCCCGCGCGATATGCAGGAAATCCTCAAGCCCAGGCGCGGCAGCTTCGTGACGTTGCGTCACTCCGACGGCGCCGGACAGGAAACGTGCCCCGGTGGGCAGCTCGATCAGTTCGGCGCGCTGCAATTCATGGACCACCACGCCGCGGGAAATGAACCACAGCGCGTCCGAGCCAAGGCAGAGCCCGCGGCCCAAAGCCAGGGATACCGTCTCGAAGGCCGGGCGTAGTCCGGCCAGCCCGTTCGCCGCCAGATAATCGGCGACCACCGGGCGGATCAGCGCGGTCGCGGGCGGCAGGATGACGGGGCAGGCGGCCAGCGCCTGAGGTGCGGGAAGGTCGCGCATCGGATGGCCCGCGCGGGCGGTCAGGATGACATCCTCTTCGTAAAGATGATCGAAGCGCAAGCCAGCCATCTCGGTCGCGCCGGGCAGGCGACCCACGACCAGATCGACCGCGCCGTCGCGCAGCGCGCGCATCAGGTGGAAATGTGGCCCGGTTTCCGCAGCGACCAGAATTTCAGGATGCAGCGTCCGAAAGCGCAGCAGCACTTGCGGCAGGAAATGCGTGGCGACCGTGGGCAGCACGCCGATGCGCAGCGTGGTTTCACCGCCCGGCCGCAGCGCCGCCGCGCCCGCCTCAAGCGCCTGAACGGCTGCGAAGGCGTGGCGACGAAACAGTGCCCCGCCCTCGGTCAAGACCAGCTTGCGGCCCTGACGCAGGAACATGGGTTGGCCCAGCAGCGTTTCCAGTTCGGCCAATGTGCGCGACAGGGCGGGCTGGGTGATGCCTTGCGCACGGGCGACCGAAGTCAGCCCCCCTTCCGCCGCGATGTCCAGAAAGGCGCGGATATGGCGCAGCTTCACGCCGGGATGCATAGCAGGACGGTTATCCATTTTGGCCGATTTTGCATTATTAACACTGAATTCGTTATGTCAGATTATCAAACGAGGGAGAACACCATGCAAGTTCTGAACCGTCCTTGGGGCGCGATGCATTACCGCATCGACGGACCGGCCGATGGCCCGCCCGTCGTCTTTGCCAATTCACTGGGGACGGATCTGCGTCTGTGGGACGCGCTTTTGGCGGAAATGCCCGGCATCCGCGCCGTGCGGTTCGACAAGCGCGGGCACGGTCTGTCGGACGAAGGCGGCGATTTCAGCATTGATGATCTGGCCGATGACGCGGCGGCGCTGATCGAGCATCTGGCGCTTGGCCCGGTCGTCTTTGTCGGCCTGTCCATCGGCGGGATGATCGCGCAGGCTTTGGCAGCACGTCGCCCGGATTTGGTCCGGGCGGCCGTGTTGTCGAATACCGCCGTCCGCATGGGCACCACCCAAAGCTGGGGCGACCGCATTGCGGCTGTCGAAACCGGCGGTATCGACGCGATTGCCGACACGATCATGGAACGCTGGTTCGCCCCCGCATTTCGCGCCACGCCTGTGCTGGCCGCTTGGCGCAACATGGTCGCGCGCACCTCGGTCCCCGGATATGTCGGTGCCTGCCGCGCCTTGGCGACGACCGATCTTAGCCTGACCACGCGGCTTTTGGATCTGCCGGTGCTGGTGATCGCGGGGGATCAGGACGGATCGTCCCCATCCGATCTGGTGCTGGCCACTGCCGAGCTGATCCCCGGCGCGACGTTCCACATCGTCCGCGATGCGGGCCATCTGCCCTGCGTCGAACAGCCTGCGGCATTTGCCGCGATCCTAAAGCCATTCTTGCAGGAACATGCCCGATGAACCCACGCTTTGACCAAGGCATGGCGACCCGCCGCCGCGTTCTGGGCGATGCCCATGTGAACCGCGCCGAGGCTGCCAAGACCGATTTCGACGAACCGTTCCAGACGCTGATCACTGAGGCCGCATGGGGTTCGGTCTGGTCCCGCGACGCGATCAGCCCGCGCGAACGTTCCATGCTGACCATCGCGCTGTTGGCGGGCTTGGGCAATGACCACGAACTGGCCATGCATATCCGCGCCACCGCCAATACCGGGGCCACACAGGACGACGTGCTTGAGGCGCTTTTGCATGTCGCGATCTATGCCGGCGTGCCCCGCGCCAATCACGCCATCAAGATTGCCAAGGAAACCTTCGCCGAAATGGAGAGCAAGGGATGAACCCCAGCCAAACCGACCGCGGCCCGCTGTTCTTTCGTGACCGCGACTGGCATCCGGCGGCTTATACACCGGGCTACAAGACCTCGATGACGCGCGCGCCGTTCCGCCCGCTGGTCGCGATGGGGTCAACCCTGTCCGAGGAGACCGGCCCCGCCTTCGGTCATTCTATGATCGGCGCGTTGGACAACAACCTGATCCTGAATTTCACCGGCCAGCCCGCAATAGGCGAGCGGATCATCATGCATGGCCGGGTGCTGGACGAAAACGGTCGCGGCGTGCCCCATGTGCTGGTCGAGATCTGGCAGGCCAATGCAGGCGGGCGCTACCGGCATAAAAAGGACAGCTATGCCGCGCCGCTGGACCCGAATTTCGGCGGCTGTGGTCGCACCTTGTCCGGCCCGGACGGTGCTTACGAATTCCTGACTGTTCGTCCCGGCGCCTATCCATGGCCCAACCGCGTCAACGACTGGCGCCCGATGCATATCCATATCTCGGTCTTCGGGTCCGGTTTTGGTCAACGCCTGATCACACAGCTTTATTTCGAAGGCGACCCGCTGATCGCCCGCTGCCCCATCGTCAAGACCATTGGCAACGACAAGGCCATTCAGGCACTGATCGCGCCTCTGGACATGAACCGCGCCATTCCGATGGATTGTCTTGCCTATAGGTTCGACATCGTGCTGCGCGGTCGCCGCCAGTCGTTCTTCGAAAACCGCAAGGAGGGGATGTGATGCAGGATCTGGACTACCTCAAGGAAACGCCGTCGCAGACCGGCGGGCCTTACGTTCATATCGGCCTGACCCCCAACAAGCTGGGCATCGAAGGCATCTATCCCGTCGATCTGGGCGAAAGCCCGATCCGCGACGGGGCCAAGGGCGAGATCGTGACGATCACCGGCACGGTCAGCGACGGCGCGGGCATGGTCATGCGCGATGCGCTGATGGAAAGCTGGCAGGCCGATGCGGCGGGCATCTATCCCGGCAACGATCCACGCGGCGCGGCAGATCCGAATGTCACGGGCTGGGCGCGTATCATCGCCGATTTCGACAGCGGCGAATGGGTGCTGAAAACCGTCAAACCGGGCCGCGTGCCGTTCCCGGACGGGCGGATGATGGCGCCGCATATCTCGCTTTGGATCGTGGCGCGCGGTATCAATCTGGCACTGCAGACCCGCATCTATTTCGAGGATGAGGATAACGAAGCCTGCCCCGTCCTGCAGCGTATCGAACACCGCGCCCGCGTGACCACGCTGATCGCGAAAAAATCGGGCGCGGGGCAATATCGTTTCGACATCGTGCTGCAGGGCGACAACGAAACCGTCTTCTTCGACATTTAGGCGCGCGTCATGGAGTTTTCGGCCAAACCCTGCATGATCTGCGTGGCGATCACCGGCTCAATTCCGACCAAGGCCAAAAACCCCGCTGCCCAGATCACGGTGGCCGAGCGGATCGTGCCCACGCATGAGGCGTTCGAGCCGGGCGCCTCGATCGCGCATTGCCATGTCCGCGACCACGCGGGTCGCCCGACCTCGCACCCCGAGCGGTTTGCAGCCGTGCGCGGTGGCTTGCGCAAACACTGCCCCGGCCTGATCGTGCAATTGTCCACAGGCGGGCGTTCCGGTGCCGGGCAGGAACGCGGCGGAATGCCGGGACTTCAACTCGACATGGCATCGCTTTCCGTGGGATCGAACAATTTCCCGACGCGGGTCTATCAAATCCGCCCGATCTGGTGGACTGGCTCGCCGCCGAAATGATCCGCCATGACATCAAGCCCGAGATCAAGGCCTTCGACCTCAGCCACATCCTGCAGGCCGCGGCGATGCATCGGGACGGACGCATCAAGGGCCGCCCCTATGTGCAATTCGTGATGGGCGTCAAAAACGCCATGCCCGCCGCCCGTGACGTTTTCGACTACTATATATACGGTGAAACGCCTGCTCGGCGCGGACGCAGCATGGTGTGCGGCAGGGATCGGACCGAACCAGATCGTGCTTAACAAATGGGCCATCGCCAGCGTGGGTCATGCCCGCACCGGGCTCCAAGATAATGTCCCCCTCGACCGCGACAATCTTGCCCCTTCGAACGCGGCCCTTGTCCGGCGCGCCGCTGAAATCTGCGCGGGCCACGACCGGCCCGTCGCGACATGGCAACAGGCGCGCCAGATCCTCGGGTTGCGCGAACCCTGAAATTAAGCCCTTTCGACTTCTTTGTTCAAAAAATACCCTCGGGGGGTTCGGGGGGCAGACGGCCCCCCGGCCAACCGCGCCAACAAGGACCGCCCATGCCCGCCTCGATCACTGACAGCGCCATCTATCGCAACCTGTTTTCCGATGACGCCTCGGCGGCATTGTTCACCGACAGCGCAGAGATCCGCGCCATGCTGCTGGTCGAAGGCACGCTGGCCCGCGTGCAGGGCGCGCTGGGGCTGATCCCCGAAACCGCCGCCGCCTATATCGACCGGGCATCGCGCGAGGTGCAGATCGACCCCGCTGCTCTGGGGGCCGAGACCGCGACGAATGGCGTCCCGGTTCCGGGTCTGGTCGCTGCCTTTCGCAAGGCGATGCAGGCCCCCGAACATGCGCAATACCTGCATTGGGGCGCGACCAGTCAGGACATCGTGGAAACCGCGCAGGCGCTGCGACTTCGCCGCGTGCTGGCGATCTGGGACGAAAGGCTTGAGGCGCTGATCGCCGCACTTGGGCGTCTGGCGCGCGAACATGCGGACCTGCCCATGGCCGCGCGCACCTATGGTCAGGCGGCAACGCCGACCAGCTTCGGTGCGGTCGTCGCGGGCTGGGGGCATCCCTTGCTGCGGCATCGCGAACGGATTGTCACCCTGCGCCCCGAACTTGCCACCGTTTCGCTGGGCGGGGCGGCGGGCACGCTTTCGGCCATGGGTGCCGAAGGACCGGCGGTGCGCGCGGCGCTGGCGCAGGCGCTTGACCTGACCGATCCGGGCCACAGCTGGCACGCCGAACGCGACCGGATCGGAGCTTTTGCGGCTTGGATGGCGGGCATCACCGTCAGCCTTGCCAAGCTGGGCGAGGATCTGATCCTGATGACCCAATCCGGCATCAACGAAATCCGGCTGGAAGGCGCGGGCGGTTCTTCGACCATGCCGCAAAAACAGAACCCGGTCGGGCCGTCGGTGCTGGTCGCTTTGGCGCGGCAGGTGGTGGGTCTGGCGGGGGCGGTACAGGGCGCAGGCATCCATCGCCAGCAACGCGACGGGGCGGCGTGGTTCGTGGAATGGCTGACCCTGCCGCAGCTTTGTATCAGCACGGGACGCGCCATCGCCTTGGCCAGTGAGCTTGCAGCCCGCATCACCCCGGATGCGCAGGCCATGGCGCGCGCGCTGGATGACGGCACGGGCCTGATCCATGCCGAAGCCTATAGCTTCGCGCTTGCCCGCCATCTGCCTCGCCCCGAGGCGCAGGCCAGGATCAAGGCGCTGTGCCAGGAAGCCTTGGCCGAACGCAGACCGCTGCCTGAACTGGTCGCCCGCGATTTCCCCGATCTGGACCTGTCGTCGGCAGGCGGGCTTGGCACGGCACCTGCCGAGGCGCGGGCCTTTGCCGCTTCGGTCGGGGTCTAGCGCATCGCCCGCCAGATCGAGGACGCAATATCGCCCAGATCGCCAAGGCGGGCGACGATATGCTCACGCTCGACCCCTGCCGCGCCCTGGTGACGGTCCAGCCGGTCCAGCATCCGCATCAGCCGCCGCCGATGCGTGCCGGTGGCGACCTGCACCGGATCGGCGACCAGCCCCGCGAATGTCGTCAGAACGGATGCGATGACGGACAGCACTACGCCGGTCAGCACCACCTCCCAGACAGACAGATGGGTCGGGAACATGCCATACCAGACGCCACCCGCCCAGCTTCCCAGCGCGAAATCCTGAATGGCCTGTCCTTGCGCGCGCATGTTGGCAATGGGTTCGGCCAGTGATATGACGCCGGGCGTGGCGCGGTTGAACAGAAAAAATCCAAAGACCAGCACGATCAGCGAGGTGGTGATCTCGGACACTGCATTGCGTGTCTCGGCATAGCCGTTAATGGCATGGTGCGCGATATCCGGGGGCGCGTCCGGCCCGACCCCCTGATCGCGCAGCCGCTGGAACAGCGCACCAAGGTCGATTTCAAGCTGGCGCGCGACGTCTGAGGTTAGGAAAATCTGCCTTGCGCCCAGCCATTGCGAGGCCCGCGTGGCACCGCACCAGCCAAGGATCGCGGCGATCAGCTTGATCAGCAGAAAGATCGGCGACAGCGTGACGTTCAGCGGTGCGCGCAGCAGATCCATGCCTAGCGCGGCGCGATGCAGCCGGAAAGTCCCCCGGATGCCATAGCGGTCACGGACGAACCGGCGCACCTCGGCGTCGCGCAGGGTCAGGGGCCGTGGATCGGCGGGGGCGGGCGGCATTGTCGCGGGTCCTCGCGTTTTGGCAGACCCGCTTTATCTAAGGTGGCGGAGGCCGCGCCTCAACCCGTCAGACCAGATGGACCAGACAAAGCGCCAGCGTTACGATGAAACCCGTGGCGATGGCACCCAAGGCAAGCGGGCGGATGCCCTTGGCGCGCAGCTTGGCGATGTCCGTCTCAAGCCCCATCGCGGCCAAGGCGACGGTCAACAGAAACCCGGTCAGGGTCACGACCGCGCCGCGTGCCGCATCGGGCAAGGGCATGACGCTGTTGAGCAGCACCACCGCGATAAAGCCCAGCACGAACCACGGCATCGGCGCCGAGCCCTGCGCGTCGTCGCCGCGACGGCGGGCCAAGGCGCCAAGCGTCAGGATCAGCGGTGCAAGCAGGATGACCCGGCTAAGTTTCGCGACCGTGCCCGCCTGCCCGGCCTCGGGGCCATGCTGGAATGCGGCACCGACGACCTGCGCGACTTCGTGGACGCTGGCACCGATCCAGATGCCGTAATGGCCCGAGTCCAGCGCCAGCCAGCCACCCAATCCGGGCAGGATCAGCATGGCGAGCGAGCCGAAGACCGTAACGCAGGCGATGGCATAGGCCACGTCCTCATCCGTGCCGCGTGTCACGGTATTGGTGGCCAGCACCGCGGATGCGCCGCAGACCGATGTGCCCGCCGCGATCAGCTGTGTCAGGCGCGGCTCTACCCCCAGCAACCGCCCGACCCAAGTGGTAAAGCAGAAGGTCGCGGCCAGGGTCACAGCAATGACCGCAAGACCGGGAACCCCCACCTGCCGCAATTGCAGCAACGTCAGTTGAAAGCCCAGCAGCACGATGGCAAAGCGCAGGATGCGCCGCAGAGAAAAGGTGATGCCCACCCGCGCCGTGTCGGCAGTGCCGATCAGGTTGCGCCAGCCGATCCCAAGCACCATCGCGACCACAAGCGGGCTAAGCGCCGCGATGCCCGTCAGGCGCTGCGCCACTGTGGCAACAGTTGCGATGGTGAATGTCAGGGCCAGACCCGGCAGATGTCGGGCGATCCAGCTTGGCGGGGTGCGGGTGATTTCTATGGCGGTCATGTGACAGAAGATCGCGCTTGCGTGTCGTTCGATCCAACGCATTATTATGGTGAAACCGTTCGATTCCGGTGATGAATGACGCTAGATCAGCTGCGCATCTTTCTGGCCGTCGCGGAACGCCAGCACGTGACCCATGCCGCGCGGGCGCTGAACCTGACGCAATCTGCCGTCAGCGCCGCAATTTCGGCGCTTGAGGCAAGGCATGGCGTGCGGTTGTTCGACCGCGTAGGGCGCGGCATCGCGCTGACCGAGGATGGCCGCGCCTTCATGGCCGAGGCGCGGGCCGTGCTGGACCGCGCCGAAACCGCAGCGGCTGTGCTGGACGATCTGTCGCGCGAACCGCGCGGGCGTCTGCGCATCCATGCCAGCCAGACGGTCGCCAGCCATTGGCTGCCGCCGCGCCTGATGGCGCTGCATGACCTGCATCCGAGGATCGAGTTCCGCATGATCCTTGGCAATACGCGGCAGGTCGCGGATGCCGTGGCCGAGGGCGTGGCCGATCTGGGCTTTGTCGAGGGCGACGTGACGCAGGGCGATCTGCACCGGCAAGTCGTCGCCCGCGACCAGCTGGTTCTGGTCATGAGCGCGGGGCACCCGCTGGAACAGGGCGCGACCCCGGCGCAGATGTCTGCCTATCGCTGGGTCTTGCGCGAACCCGGCTCTGGCACGCGCGCGGAATTCGAGGCGTGGCTGACCACGCAGGGCCTGTCCGTGGATGCGCTGTCGGTCGCGATCGAAATGCCCTCGAACGAGGCGGTGCTCAGCGCCGTCGCCAACAGCCAATGCCTTGCCGTGTTGTCGCATCGCGCCGTGGCCAGCGCGGCGGGGGCGGGTTGGGTGCGGTTTCAGCCCTTGGCCGGGGCGGAACGGCGCTTCAGCGTGCTGACCGATCCACGCCGCCACCGCACCCGCGCGATCGAGGCGTTGCTGCGCATCGCGACCGCGCCCGAACCTTAGGCGGGGGACAGCTCCAGCGTGACCTCAAGCCCCGGAAGGGCGTTGCGCATCCGCAGATTGCCCTGCGCCGCCTCGATCACGCCGGCGACCACGGCAAGGCCGATGCCCTGACCCTCGCCCTGCGGATCAAGGCTAAGGCCGCGCTGGGTCAGGCGCGTCAGGTCCGCGTCGGGAACGCCGGGGCCGTCATCGCGGATTGCGATATGCAGCGTTGCGGCATCCTGCCAGACGCGGGCGCTGACGGTTTCATGGGCATGGCGCATGGCGTTTTCCAACAGCGCGCCAAGCGCCTCGGTCAGGTCGTCGGGGTCGATGCGGGCGCGCAGGCCGGGCGCGGCATCCACCTGCCAGTCGATCATGTTGCCCAAGGGGGTGCGGCGCAGCACGCCGATCAGCTTATGCAGAACCTGCGCGGGTTCGGCCACCGCGCCCGCGCGGTCCGACTGGATCCGGGCGCGGGCCAATTCGCGGTCCACGTGGCGGCGCATGGCAGCGGCGATGCCTTCAACGCTGCGGGCGATCTCGGCCTCGCCCTTGTCGCGCAACTGGCCCGCATCGCCCATCAACGCCTGAAGCGGGGTCTTAAACCCATGCGCCAGATCGGCGGCGCGGTGGCGCGCGCGGGCCAGTTCGTGGTCGCGGGCGTCCAGCAGCTTGTCGATTTCAGTCGCTAGCGGGATGACTTCCGAGGGCATGTCGCTGCCGATACGCGGGCGCAGGCCGGTGCGCAGTTCCGCGACCCGCGCCCCCACCTGCGCCAAGGGGCCAAGGCCCACGCGGATCTGCACATAGGATGCCGCCAGCAGCAGCAGCCCCAAAAGCCCCAGCCACGGCAGCATATCGCCGGTAAAGCCACGCCGCGCCAGATCAAGCTGGGTGCGATCCATCGCGACCAGAACCCGAAGGGGCAGGGCATCGTCGCCCTTGCCCACGACCAGCCTTTGTTCCAGCGTGATCAAAGGCTCTCCCTGCGGGCCGGGCAGGGTTTGCATCCGGGTCTGTCCGGCTTCGGGGCCATGTTCGGGCAAAGGCAGCGTGTGATCCCACAGCGAACGCGATTGCACCAGCCGTTCGCCCAGCCGCAACTGCCAGTAATGCCCCGAGAAAACCTGATCATAGCGCGGATCAAGCGGCACCGACCGCAAGCCCGGCCCCGAGGGTTCCACCATCGCCAGCACGGCCAGCGCGCGGGATTTCAGCTCCGCCTCGGCGATGCGGGCGACGTGGCGGTCGAACAGCAGCGCCAGCCCGCCCGCCGCCAGCGCCAGCGCCACAAGGATGGCCAGCGTCCCCGCCAGCATCATGCGCCAGCGGATCGAGCCGCTTTTCATGCCCGTTCGTCCAGATGATAGCCAAAGCCGCGCCGCGTCGCGATGACGCCGGGGCCAAGTTTGCGCCGCAGCCGTGCCACCAGCGCCTCAAGCGCGTTGGCTTCGCGGGAATCGTCGTCGCCGTAAAGATGTTCCAGCAATTCGCTGGGCGCGACCACGCGGTCACGGTTCAGCGCCAGATAGGCGACAAGGCGAAACTCAAGCGGCGTGACGGGCACGGGGATGCCGTCCAGACTGGCGCTCATGCGGTTCAGATCGACGGTCAGGCGTCCGAATTGCTGCAGCGCCGCGCCATGCCCACCCGCGCGGCGCACCAGTGCGCGGGCGCGGGCGATAAGTTCCTCCATGCGAAAGGGCTTGGGCAGATAGTCGTCGGCACCCGCGTCGATCCCCTCGACCCGTTCGGTCCAAGCGCCGCGTGCGGTCAGGATCAGGACAGGGGCATTGCACCCCTCGGCCCGCCAGCGTTTCAGCACGGTCAGCCCGTCCAGACGCGGCAGGTTCAGGTCCAGCACGATCAGATCATAGCTTTCCGTGCCACCGCGAAACCAGGCGCTTTCGCCGTCTGACAGCCGTTCGACCCGGAACCCCGACGCGCTGAGCGCGCGGTCCAGATCATCCGCGATGCGGGGGTCATCTTCGACCACAAGGGCGCGCATCAGTCCTCGTCTTCTTCGTCTATATCGACGATCCTGCCATCTGTGGCGTCCATATCGACCTCGATCAGCCGGCCTTCGGGGGTCACGACGTCGATTTCATAGACAAGGATGCCGTCTTCATATTCCAGCTCGACCTCGACCACCTGGCCGGGATGCTGAGTTTCCAGCAAGTCCAGCACGCGGGCAAGGGGCAGGATCTCGCCCCGCGCGACCAGATCGCGGGCCAGTTCGGCATCGCCGCCGGGCGCACCTTGTCCGCCCGCCGCAACGGGCAGGATCAGCAGGGCAGCAAGGGTGGGGGCGAATATCCGGGTCATGGCGGGTTCTATAAGACCCCTTGCCTGACAATTCACTGACGAACGGGATCAGATCGGCGTCAGCACCGTTATGGCATTGGACGGACGCACAGAGGCCGCAAGGCTTCCCAATCACGCAATGGTGGCACGGGTGCCGCCCCATCGAAAAGGAAGATGACCATGGTGCGCAAACTTGGAACGAATGCGGCAGATCGCCTTGTCGGCTCCAGCGTCACGGACTGGCTTTCGGGCAGTGGCGGCAATGACACGCTGTTCGGCCTTGGCGGCCATGACAGCCTTTATGGCGGCACGGGTAACGACCTGCTGATCGGCGGAGACGGCAATGACGATCTGGAGGGTGGTCTGGGCAACGACACCCTGCTGGGCGGTGCGGGCAACGACGAGCTTGAGGGCGGCGCAGGCGACGATCGCTTGGATGGCGGTCTGGGCAACGACGAATTGGAAGGCGGCTCCGGCAACGACTACCTGCTTGGCGGTGCGGGTCAGGACGATCTTGAGGGTGGTTCGGGCAATGACACACTGCTGGGCGGTGCGGGCAATGACAGTCTGGAGGGCGGCGATGGCAATGACTGGCTGCTGGGTGGCGCAGGCAATGACTGGCTTGAAGGCGACAAAGGCAACGATCTGCTGATCGGCGGCGCAGGTGCGGATGTCTTTGAATTCGAGCGCGGCGACGGGCGCGATACCATCCTTGATTTCACCAATGGTCAGGACCGGATCCATCTGGACGACTTCAACAGCGCGCAACTGAACGCCGTGATCTCGACCGCCAAGCAGGTCGGCAATCACGTGGTTCTTAGCTTGTCGGCGGATACCACGGTCGTGCTGAACAATGTGCAACTGTCGCAGATCGACGCGAACGACTTCCTGATCTGATCTTTTCAGATTTTCACCACAGGGCACCGCCGGTCTGACATCGGCGGTGCCTTTTTGCGTGGTGGTCGCGACGGGCGGTTGAAGTGAATAAGAATTAATAACAGCGTGATACGCGAATTATATCTATGAAGTTATAGACAAATATTCCTGCCGAAAATCTGTGCAATAGCCGGGTTTTAAGCCTGCCGCGGCGGGTCGCAATCACCCCCTCACATACCTGCTGGCCAGAATCACTATATACTCGGTCGTCTTTTGATGTATTCTTGCCTTGATGAATCACCGTGGCTGTGCGCCATGGTCCAAATCAGGAAAGGACCGTCATATGACCCTCCCTATCCCAGACCAGATCAAGGTTCTTTGGTTTCTGCCGACGCATGGCGATGCCCGCTATCTGGGCACATCTGAAGGGGGACGGGCGGTAAACCTGCCCTATCTGCGTCAGATCGCGCAGGCGGCGGATTCGCTGGGTTACTATGGGGTCTTGCTGCCCACTGGTCGTAGCTGCGAAGATAGCTGGATTGTCGCTGCCGCGCTGGCGTCGCAAACCGAAAAGCTGCGGTTTCTAGTGGCGGTGCGGCCGGGGCTGCAATCTCCGACGCTGGCGGCGCGCATGACGGCAACGCTGGACCGGCTGTCGGGCGGGCGCGTGCTGATCAACGTGGTGACGGGCGGCGATCCGGTCGAAAACGCGGGCGACGGCATTCACCTGAACCATGCCGAACGCTATGAGGTCACGCGCGAATTTCTGGACATCTACAAGGCGCTGCTGGCCGGAGAAACGGTCAATTACGCCAGCAAACATTTCAAGATCGACGATGGCAAACTGCTGTTCGCGCCTTTGCAGAAATCCGGTCCGCCGCTGTTCTTTGGCGGCTCATCGGACGCAGCCAACGTCGTGGCGGCAAAGCAGGTCGATAAATACCTGACCTGGGGTGAGCCGCCCGCGCAGGTCCGCGACAAGATCGAAGGCGTACGCCGCCTGGCCGAGGCCGAAGGGCGCGATGTCAGCTTCGGCATCCGTCTGCACGTCATCGTGCGCGATACCAATGCCGAGGCATGGGATGCGGCGGAACGTCTGATCAGCAAGCTTGACGACGAAACCATCGCCAAGGCGCAGGCGACGTTTGCACGCATGGACTCGGTCGGGCAGCGGCGCATGGCGGAACTGCATGGCGGGCGGCGTGACAAGCTGGAAATCAGCCCGAACCTTTGGGCGGGCGTGGGGCTGGTCCGTGGCGGGGCCGGGACGGCGCTTGTGGGCGACGCGGCCACGGTGGCCGAACGGATTGATGAATATCGCCGCGTGGGTATCGATACCTTCATTCTGTCCGGTTATCCGCATCTTGAGGAAGCCTATAGTTTCGGCGAGCGCGTGATGCCGCTGTTGCCGCTGGAAAATCCGCTGCCGCAGGCCAGCCTTGCCGCGAATATGGGCCCGTTCGGCGAAACTGTCGGCAATGACTACCGGCCCGCCGCCGCGCCCCGTCCCGTGCTGGTGACCGGGGGCTGAGCCGATGAACCAAATGCCCACGCCACCTCTTGCCGCCCGATTGCGTGTTGTCGTGATCGGTGGCGGCGTCAGCGGCGCAACCGTCGCGTGGCAGCTTGCGCGTATGCAGGTTCCGGCCAGCGTCACCGTGGTCGAGCCTCGGGCGGAACTGGGCCGCGGCCTTGCCTATTCGACCAATGAGCCCACGCACCGCATCAACGTCCCGGCCCATCGCATGACGATAGACCCGGACAACCGCGCGGATTTCGTGGAATGGCTGGCAAAGGCCGAGGCGACAGGCAAGATCAAGCCAGATACCGATGCACCCACCGCATCGGGCGACGTGTTCCCCCGCCGCGAGGTCTTTGGCGCCTATGTCGCGGACCGTCTGTCGCCGTATCTGCAATCGGGTGCCGTGCGTCATATCCGGGCGCGTGTCAGCGATATTGAGCGTCTGGCCGACGGCACGCTGCTGCTAATCCTTTCGGACGAAAGCCGCATCCGTGCCGATCAGCTTGTTCTGGCCACGGGGCATCCGGCCCCCGCCTTGCCCAAGGTGATCGCAGGGCTGGCGGGTTCCCGGCATCTGGTTGCCGATCCCTATGATCCGGCGCTGCTTGCCGGGATCGATCCGCATGACCGTGTGCTGATCATGGGCGCTGCGCTGACCTCGGCCGATGTCATCGCGACATTGGAACGGCAGGGATTTGCTGGGCAGATCACCTGCATCTCGCGGCACGGGTTGCGGTCGCGTGGTCACGGCATGGTCACGCAGGACTGTCAGGTCGATTTCACCCAGCCGCCTGCCGGCAAAGTGTCGGACCTGCTGTGCCGCGTACGCCGCGCGATTGCCGAAGATCAGGCCCGTGGCCAGACATGGCATGCCGTTCTGCACCGCCTGCGTGCGCAGGGGCAGCAAATATGGACTGCGCTGGACGGCGATGCGCAGGCCCGCCTGCTGCGGCATCTGCGCACGTTCTGGGATGTTCACCGCTATCGTATCGCTCCGCAGCTGGAAGCGGTGCAGATCCGTCTGATCGAAACCGGGCATCTGGATTATGTTGCGGGGCATCTGGTCTTGGCTATACCTCGCGACGGCGCGGTCGAGGTGACATGGCGCGTGCGTGGTAGCGAATCGCTGCGTCAGCGCAGCTTCGACCGCATCATCGTCACGACCGGCCCCGCCCACGGCCGATGTATCGACGCAAATCCCGCATTGGCTGCCTTGGCGCGTATGGGGCTGATATCCCCCGACCCGCTGGGCATGGGCATCGCGACGGTCGCGGATTGCGTGGCGCTGGATGCGCAGGGTCACGAAAGCGACCGGGTGCTGGTCGCGGGGCCGCTGGCGCGTGGCCATGTGGGCGAACTTGTCGGTGCGCCGGAATGTGCGGCCCATGCATGCAATCTGGCGCGTGACATTGCTGCACGCTGTGTCGGCGCCGTGTCGCTGCGCGCCTTGTCCGACAACATTTCCGACCACGCCTGACCCGTCGGGCAAAAGGACAGAATTACCGGGAGTTTACCATGACCACCCTGAACATCGTCGGCTTTGCCGGCAGCTTTTCCGTGCCTTCACGGACCCGCTCGGTTGTTGAAACCGCCGTCGAACTGGCAAGCGAACGCTTCGACGTCGTGGGCAGCGTCTTTGATCTGGGCGAAATCGGCCCGTCACTCGGGCTAGCCCGCCAACTGGGGGATCTGGAGCCGCAGGCGCGCGAGCTGGTCAATTCCATGATTGCCGCAGATGCGCTTGTCATCGCAAGTCCCGTTCACAAGGGCAGCTATTCCGGCTTGTTCAAGCATGTCTTTGACCTGCTTGATCCGGGGATGCTGCAAGCGAAACCCATCCTGCTTGCAGCTTGCGGCGGCGGCGACCGTCATGCGCTGGTGATCGAACATCAGCTGCGCCCGCTTTTCGCTTTTTTCGAGGCGCAGTCGCTGGGAACAGGCATCTATGCCTCGGATCGCGAATTCGTGGGCGGCAAACTGGCGGACGAGGCTGCGCGTGCCCGGCTAAGCCGCGCCGTCGATCAGTTCGCGCCCTTCCTTCCCGCTCGTTCAAAAGCCGATACGCCGGTCATCCCGGTAGCTGCGCTGACTGCGCTTTGAAAGGAATTACGCCATGAGCATCAAACTCTCGCGCCGCAGTGCCTTGGCCATGGGCATGGCCGCGTTGGCCGCGCCCACCATCCTGCGCGCCGCGCCTGCACGGGAATTGCGTGTCGGCTGGCAAAAGGGCGGCCTGCTGGGGCTGGTCAAGGGCGAAGGCGCGTTCGAAAAAGCCTTTGCCGATCAGGGCATCCGCGTCAGCTGGTCCGAATTCACCTCGGGGCCGCCTTTGCTGGAGGCGATGTCGGCCAACGCGCTGGACTTCGGCTATACCGGCAACGTCCCGCCGATTTTCGCCCATGCAGCGCGGGGCAACCTGCTTTTCGTCGGCGCGGCGCAAGGATCGCATGAAGGCCATGCGATCCTGGTCCCAAAGGATTCACCCATCCAGACCGTCGACGATCTGAAGGGCCAGACCATCGCCTTCAAACGCGGCAGCTCGGCGCATTACGCGACGATCAAGATCCTTGCCGCAGCCGGTCTGACGCTGGACGACATCAAGCCACAGGATCTTGCCCCGCCAGATGCCATCGCAGCCTTCGATGCAGGTGCGATCGGCGCGTGGACCATCTGGGATCCTTACTTCGCGATGGCGCAGGAACGTCCCAATACCCGCGTGCTGCGCACGACCGAGGGGCTGGAGCCGGATTACAACTTCTATTCCGCCAATGCCGATTACACCAAGGAACATCCCGAGATCGTGCGCCGCGCGGTCGAGGTGGTGGCCGATGTCGGCAAGCGTGGACAAGCGAACCTGACCGACACCGGCAAGATATTCGCCAAGGAGACCGGGCTAAGCGAAAGCATCATGACCCGCTTCCTGACGCGCAACGGCTCGGATCTTGGACTGCTGGGCTTCGTCGAACCCAAGCACATCACCTATGAACAGGGCGTGGCGGATCAATTCTACAAGCTCAAGATCATCCCGCGTGAAGTTGACATCGCTTCGGTGGTGTGGACCCCCGAAACCGCAAGCTGAGAAAGGATAGCCGATGAGCGTGATCGAAACCCTCAGCCCCGCGCGCAGCCGCAGCCCCGGCTGGCGCCCCAGCCTGCCGGGCCGACATGCCCTGCTGCCCTATGCGGTGCCCGCTGCCATTCTGATGCTGTGGGAAATCGCGGGCGCGACCGGGCTTGTGGCCGATACGGTGATGCCGCGCCCTTCGACCATCTTTGCGACCGCCGTGCGGATGACGCTGTCGGGCGAGCTGTTCACCCATCTGGGCGTGTCGGCGGCGCGTGCGCTGGCCGGGCTGGTCATCGGCGGCGGCATCGGTTTTGCGCTTGGCGTGGCCAACGGCGTGTCGCGCATCAGCGAAACGTTGACCGACACCACCTTGCAGATGATCCGCAACATCCCGCATCTGGCGCTGATCCCGCTGGTGATCCTGTGGTTCGGCATCGGAGAGGGGGCCAAGCTGTTTCTTGTGGCGCTTGGAGTATTTTTCCCGATCTATCTGAACACGTTGCACGGTATTCGTAATGTGGATTCGCAACTGATCGAGATGGGCCGCGCTTACGGCATGACATCGCGTGAGCTGTTCCGGCGCGTCGTGTTGCCCGGCGCGCTGCCCTCGATCTTTGTCGGCCTGCGCTATGGCCTCGGCATCATGTGGCTGACGCTGATCGTGGCCGAAACGCTCTCGGCTTCGTCCGGTCTGGGCTACATGGCGATGCAGGCGCGGGAATTCATGATCCTTGACGTGGTGGTGCTGTCGATCCTGCTTTACGCGGCGCTTGGCAAGCTGGCCGATACGCTGACCCGTGCGCTGGACCGCCGCGCCCTGAAATGGAGCCCCGCTTATGCAGGCCGTTAATCTTTTGCCCCGCGACATCGAGGTGCCGCCCATGCTGCGCGGCAATCAGGGCGCATCGGTCAGGCTGTCGGGTGTCAGCCGCAGCTTTGACGCAAACCGCGTGCTGGCCGGGCTGGACCTGCATGTGCGCCCCGGCGAATTCCTGTCCATCGTGGGCAAAAGCGGCTGCGGAAAATCCACGCTGCTGCGGCTGATCGCGGGGCTGGACAAGCCTACGACCGGGACCGTCACCGTTGATGGCAAACCCGCCACGCAGGCGGGCGACCGGCTGCGCATCATGTTTCAGGAACCACGTCTGCTGCCATGGGCCTCGGTCGCGGATAACGTGGCCATCGGGCTGCGCAACGGTCCCGATCCCGATGCCGTGGCCGAGGCGCTGGAGCTGGTGCAACTGCCCGACAAGGCCAGCTTCTGGCCTGCCCAGCTTTCCGGCGGTCAGCGCCAGCGGGTCGCGCTGGCCCGTGCGCTGGTCAGCCATCCGGGGCTTCTGGTGCTGGACGAACCCTTGGGCGCGCTGGATGCGCTGACGCGCCTGACCATGCAGAACCTGATCCGCGACATGCACGCCAAAGCGGGCTTTACGGCGATCCTTGTCACCCATGACGTGGCCGAGGCGGTGGCGTTGTCGGACCGCGTGATCGTTCTGGGTCAGGGCGGCATCCTGTCCCAGACCGAAATCCTGCGCGTCGGCCCCGTCACGCGCGGCAGCGCCGAACTGGCCGCGATCGAGGGCGAGATCCTTGACGCAATCTTTGCCGCCTGAAAGGGCACAACCCCGCCTGTGTGATCGCAATCGCGTTAGCGGGGTTGTCATCTGCGTAAGGTCGTGATGACCTGACCCCATATCCGACGCTGAACACCGAAAGCTTATGTTGAAAAGCATTTTGCCGCTGGGTGCGCTTCTTCTGGGGTCCGCATTCCTGTTATTCGCGGGTGGGGTGAACGCCCTGATCCTGCCCATCAGGGGCGAGATTCAGGGATTTACCGCCGCCTCGCTGGGGCTTCTGGGCACGGGCTGGGCCGTGGGCTATGTCGCGGGCTGCATCATGACGCCGCGTCTGGTGCAGCGCGTGGGCCATGTCCGGGTCTTCGGCGCGATGTGCGCATTCGCCAGCATCTCGATCCTGCTGTCGCTGTTGATGATGTCGCCTTGGGTTTGGATCCCGCTGCGCGGCCTGTCGGGTTTCTGCTTTGCGGGTGCGGCCATGGTCGTCGAAAGCTGGCTGAGCGAACGGGCCGAACAGGGTGCGCGGGGCCGCGTCTTCGGCGTCTATACCATGGTCAACCTGTCTGCGACCACGGCGGGGCAGATGGTGCTGACGCTGGGCGATCCGCGCGGTTATCTGTTCTTTGTGCTGGCCGCGATCATCTATTGCTTTGCGCTGCTGCCCACGGCGGTATCGGCAACCAGCACGCCCGCGCCTTTGGCGAATGTCCGGCTGGACCTGCGGGCGCTGTGGCGCAACTCGCCTGTCGCGGTCTTTGCCGTCTTCATGGTAGGGATCTCCAATGGATCATTCGGCACGCTGGCCCCGGTCTATGCGGCGCGGGCGGGGCTGCAGCTCAGCGACGTGGCGCTGTTTGCCAGCGTCCCGGTGCTGGCGGGGGCCTTGGCGCAATTGCCGGTGGGGTTCCTGTCGGACCGCTTCGACCGCAGACTGGTGCTGATCGGGACGGCGGTGGTGGCGTTGGCGGCGGATTTGACCTTTATCGTTGCAACGCCACAGGGCGCGACGGCGAACCTGATCGTCGCCGCATGGTTCGGGGCCATGGTCTTTGCCATGTATCCGCTGATCGTGGCCCATGCCAATGATCACGCACCCGCAGGCACCGCCATTCAGGTCAGCGGCGGGCTGCTGCTGGTCTTTGGGGCTGGCACGATGATCGGGCCGACCGTCGCGGGCTTTGCGATGACGGGTTACGGCACGGTCAGTCTGTTCTGGGTGACGGCGGTGGCACATGCCGCGCTGATCGCCTTTGGGCTGGTCCGCATTCGCGCCCGCACCGCCGTCGCAGCCGAGGATAAGACAGCTTTCCGTGTGGCCCCGGCGACCCGCGCCGTCACGCCCGAAACCGCTGCCTTGCAGGAATCCAGCGACGCGCCGCCGCCCACCGAACGCGAGGCGGCCTAGCCCGCAACCGGCGTCCAGATTACATCATCGATGCGCGGCGCGCCGGTCGCCAGCATCACCAGCCGGTCAAAGCCCAAAGCACAGCCCGATGCGGCGGGCATCTGCGCAAGGGCTGCCAGAAAATCTTCGTCCAGCGGATAGGTTTCGCCATAGACGCGGGCTTTCTCGGCCATCTCAAGCTGGAAACGGCGGCGTTGTTCGGCGGGGTCGGTCAATTCGCCAAAACCGTTCGCAAGCTCGATCCCGCAGGCGTAAAGCTCGAACCGTTCGGCCTCGCGCGGGTCTTGGGCAGGGCGGGCCAGCGCGGCCTCGGCGGCAGGGTAGCGGTCAAGGATCAAGGGGCGCGCGTGGCCCAGATGCGGCTCGACCTTTTCGACCAGCACGCGGGACAGGATGTCGGACCATGTGTCATCCGGTGCAGTGCGGATGTCGGTCTGCGCGCGGAGGGCATCGACATCGGTATCCGCGCCATCGCAGGTCGCCAGCAGGTCGATCCCCGCATATTCGCGAAACGCCTCGGCCACGGTCATCACCTGCGGCGTGGCATAGGGATCGCAGGTCGCGCCGCGATGGTGCAGGGCTTCGGCCCCCGCAGCCTCGGCGGCCAGTCGCAGGAATGCCGCGCAATCGTCGAACAGCACGCGGTAATCGACGCCGACGCGATACCATTCCAGCATGGTGAACTCGGGATGGTGGCGCGGCGTGCGTTCGCGGTTGCGCCAGACATGGCCAAGGCAGAAGATCCGTTCTTCCCCGGCTGCCAGCAGCTTTTTCATGGCGAATTCGGGGCTGGTATGCAGATACATCTGCCGGCCCGTGCCGTCATTGCCGATCATCTGGGTCGCAAAGCCGTGCAGATGCGCCTCATTCCCCGGACTTAGGGCAAGTGCGGAGGCGTCCACCTCAAGGAAATCCTGCGCGCCCAGCCAGTCGCGGATCGCCGCCTGCGTGCGGTTGCGCGCCAGCAGCAGGGGGCGGCGTTCGGCATGGCGTTCGCGGTTCCACCAAGGCGTCGTCATGGTCGTTCCTTTCCAGACTGGCAATAGCGGGCGGGAAACGCTATTGAACCGCAATCTTTGCCGGCTTGCGAATAGCCGGTGATCCGGTATTTGAAAAGCACGCAAGGAAACCAGCCTTGAAAGTCATCGCCTCCAGCCTTCGCAAAGGCAATGTCGTCGAAATCGACGGCAAGCTTCATGTCGTCCTGACGGCGACCAACTTCCACCCCGGCAAGGGCACGCCCACCACGCAGGTCGATCTGCGCCGCATCGCCGACGGCAACAAGGTGTCGGAACGCTGGAAGACCACAGAACAGGTCGAACGCGCCCATGTCGACGAACGCAGCTACGACTTCCTGTATGAAGATGGCGAAGGCTACCATTTCATGGAGCCGGAAAGCTATGCGCAGGTCGTCGTGTCCCCCGACGTGGTCGGCGACGACAAGGTATTCCTGGAAGACGGCATCCGCGTCTTCCTGCAGGTCCACAACGATGTCGTCATCGCGATCGAACTGCCCCAGCGCGTCACCGTCGAAGTGACCGAGACCGAGCCGGTCGTGAAGGGCCAGACCGCGTCCTCAAGCTACAAACCAGCAATCGCTCATAACGGCGTGCGCATCATGGTGCCACCCCATATCGGCGTCGGCACCAAAGTCATCATCAACACCGAAGACTTGACCTATGTCGAACGGGCGAAAGCCTAAGTAAAAGGGGCCTTTGGCCCCTTTTTTCATCCCACGCGGCGGCCTTCGACCCAGACGCCGGTGACGCGGGCGGTGCGCTCCATATCCGCCAGCCGGATCAGATCGGCGCGCAGGCCCACCGCGATCTGCCCGCGATCGGCCAGACCCGTCGCGCGCGCGGGCGCATCGGTCACCGTGGCGAATGCGCGGGGCATATCGTCCCACAGCCGCGCCAGATGGCAGGCGCCCAGAAGCAGGCTGGACGGCACATAATCCGACGAGATGATGTCCAGCAGCCCGGCGCGGGCCAGCACCTCGGCCGCGACATTGCCGGAATGCGACCCGCCGCGGATCAGGTTCGGCCCACCCATGATGTTCAGGATGCCGTGGTCATGGCCTGCCCGCGCCGCTTCCTCGGTCGTGGGGAATTCGGCCAGACGAATGCCGTGGCCCGCGCTGATGGCGACCTGACCCGCATCGGTGTCGTCATGGCTGGCCAGCACCGCGCCCAGACGCTTGGCAGCAGCGACCGCCCCCGCCTCATGCGCGTCGCCAAAGCGGTCGCGCAGATCTTGCAGGCGGGCGACGTGTTCGGCGAATTCCTGATCGTTCAGGCCCTTTTTGCCCTGCACATATTCGGCCAGCTTGGTGATGTCGCGGAACTGGCGCTGGCCCGGCGTGTGATCCATCAGGCTGACCAGCCGGACCCGGTCCCCAGCCCCAAATTCGGCCAGTTCATCCAAAAGGGTTTCGCAGCAGATCTCGGTCCGCAGATGGATGAAATGGCTGATGCGCAGCCGCCCCGCCAGCGCCAGCGCGTTGATTTCCGTGACCAGCGGGCGGGCGTATTTCGCGTAACCCGCGCCGTCCTTGGGGATCGATCCCACCCGCACCGCGTCGAACACCGTGGTGATCCCGGTCGAGGCAAGCTCGCCATCATGGGCGAAGATCGCCGCCGAATGCGGCCAGTCGACGCCGGGGCGGGGCTGGATGTGGCGTTCCAGATTGTCGGTATGCAGCTCGATCAGGCCGGGCGCGACATGGGCGCCGCCGCAATCCTCGGCACCGGCGGGCACGGCGTCGCCTTCGGTGATCGCCGCGATCATGCCGTTCTCGACATGGATCGCGCCGCGCATCACGCGGTCTTTCAGGATCAGCTGCGCATTGGCCAGTATCATCGGATCACCTTGTCCAGCGCGGCAACGAATGTACCGAGCGCCGTTTCGAGAGTTTCGGAATTGTCGATATGCGTCACCGGCAAGCCGTCAGGCAAGGGGCCGGTCTCGCGCGCGATCCGCGCGGCGACCTGGTTGGCATCTTCACGCCCACGGGCGGCAAGGCGGGCGGCCAGAACCTCGGGGTGGGCGCTGACATGGATGACATGCAGGCCCGGCAGGCGCGCCGCCGCCGCAACCAGCACCCGCCGCGACAGGTTCAGAAGCTTCGGCCCCCCGGCAAAGGCATCATGCGGCAGGCCGTAGCTTAGCCCATGCGCCTGCCAGTCCAGCAAAAAGCGGCCATCGGCCCGCATCCGGGCGAATTCCAAAGGCGTCACGCCTTCGAAATCCTCGCCCCCGGCATCGGATGGGCGGGTGATGACCCGCCGCACCAATGACCAGCCGGGCCGCCGGGCCATGGCCGCCAGCATCAGCGTATCCTTGCCCGCGCCGGATGGGCCTACGACCGCCACATGGGTCATGCGTCAAGCCCCGGACGGAAGCCCGTCACATCGACCACCCGGTCGCACAACCGGTCCCGCGCGCCTTCGTCATGGAAGATGCCAAGGATGGCGGTGCCCCGTGCCTTTGCTTCCTCGATCAGCGACATCATCGTTTCGCGGTTCTGGGCGTCAAGGCTGGCGGTGGGTTCATCCAGCAACAGCGCCGGATAGGGGTGGATGAAGCCCCTTGCGATGTTCACCCGCTGCTGTTCCCCGCCGGAAAACGTGGTGGGCGACAGCCCCCACAGGCTTTCCCCGATGCGCAGCCGCGTCAGCAGATGCGTGGCCCGTGCCTCGGCCTCGGACTCGGGCACGCCAAGCGCCAGCAGCGGCTCGGCCACGACCCGCAGCGTGGGCACGCGGGGCAGCACGCGCAGAAACTGGCTGACATAGCCCAGCGTGCCGCGCCGCATCGCGATGATCTGGCGTGGCTCGGCGCGGGACACCTCAAGATCGCCCACCCGGATCACCCCGGCATCGGTGCGGTAATTCCCCCAGATCATCCGCATCAGCGTGGATTTCCCAGCACCCGAGGCACCGGTCAGCGCGACACATTCCCCGCGCCCGACATGCAGGCTCGCGCCCTCCATCACGCGCAGCACCGTGCCGCCCTGATTGTGCAGGGTGAATTCCTTGGCGACGTTTTCAGCGTGGATCATGGCTTAGACCTGCAGGACTGAGGAAACAAGAAGTTGCGTATAGGCATGTTGCGGATCGTCCAAGACCTGATCGGTCAGGCCCGCCTCGATCACATGCCCGCCCTTCATGACCATCAGCCGGTCGGCCAGCAGCCGCACCACGGCCAGATCATGCGTGACCAGTACAACCGACAAGCCGATGTCGCGCACAAGACCGCGCAACAGGTCCAAAAGCCGCGCCTGAACGCTGACATCAAGTCCACCCGTTGGCTCATCCATGAAAGCCAGCCGCGGCCCGGACACCAGATTGCGCGCAATCTGCAGCCGCTGCTGCATCCCGCCCGAAAACTGCCGCGGCCGGTCGTCGATGCGGGTTGGGTCGATCTCGACCCGCTCCAGCCAATCGGCGGCGGTCGCCCGGATATTCCCGTAATGCCTCGCGCCATTGGCCATCAGCCGCTCGCCGACATTGCCACCAGCGCTGACACCCAGCCGCAGACCATCGCGCGGGTTCTGATGCACGAATGCCCAGTCGGTGCGCCCCAGATGCCGCCGCTCGGCCTCGGACATGCTCAGCGTATCGATCGGCCCGTGATCGCGCGTGTCAAAGATCACCTGACCACTATCGGGCCGCAACTGGCCTGACAGGCAACCAAGCAAAGTCGATTTCCCCGAGCCGCTTTCGCCCACGATGCCCAGCACCTCGCCCGGCCAAAGATCAAAGCTGACCCCGGTGCAGCCGATGCGCGTGCCATAACGTTTTTCAACGCCCCGCACCGAAAGCAGGGGCCGCGCCTCGGCTTCTTGGTTCCCCCAAATACCCCCGCCGGAGGCACCTGCCATATCCATCACGCACCCCCTTCGGCCATTTCGGCGCAATAATCCGTATCCGAGCAGACGAACATCCGCCCCCCCGCATCGTCGGTAATCACCTCGTCCAGATAGCTGGTCGTCGATCCGCAGATCGCGCAGGCATGATCGGCCTTGGACGCGACAAAGGGATGGTCGTCAAAATCCAGCGACCGCACGCGGGTAAAGGGTGGCAGCGCATAGATCCGCTGTTCGCGCCCCGCGCCGAACAGCTGGATCGCCGGACAATCATCCAGCTTCGGATTGTCGAATTTTGGAATGGGCGAGGGGTCCATGACATAGCGCCCTGCCACCTCGACCGGATAGGCGTAGGACGTCGCGATCTCGCCATGTCTCGCGATGTCTTCGTAAAGCCGCACCTGCATCAGCCCGTAATCGGCCAGTGCGTGGATGCGGCGTGTCTCGGTCTCGCGCGGTTCCAGAAAGCGCATGGGTTCGGGGATCGGCACCTGATAGACGAGGATCTGATCCTGGGTCAGCGGCATTTCCGGCACGCGGTGGCGGGTCTGGATCACGGTCGCCTCGCGCGTGCGCTCGGTCACGGCCACGGCGGCGGTCTTCTGGAAGAATTTGCGGATGCTGACGGCGTTTGTGGTGTCATCGGCGCCCTGGTCGATGACTTTCAGCACATCCTCGGGCACCAGCGTCGCCGCCGTCACCTGCACCCCGCCCGTGCCCCAGCCGTATGGCATGGGCATTTCGCGGCTGGCAAAGGGCACTTGGTAACCCGGCACGGCGATCCCCTTCAGGATGGCGCGGCGGATCATGCGCTTGGTGTCTTCATCAAGATAGGCGAAGTTGTAATCGCTCATGCCTCATCCTCCGCGCCCGCGCGCAGGCGGCGCACCAGTTCCAGCTCGGCCTGAAAATCGACGTAATGCGGCAGCTTGATATGCTCCAGGAAACCCGTCGCCTGAATATTGTCGCAATGCGACAGCACAAATTCCTGATCCTGTGCGGGGGCGCCCTGATCATCCTCGCCCAATTCATCCCAGCGCAGGGCGCGATCGACCAACGCCATGGACAGCGCCTTGCGTTCGGTCTGGCCAAAGGTCAGGCCATAGCCGCGGGTGAATTGGGCGGGTTCCGTGCGTGAGCCCTTGAACTGGTTCACCGTCTCGCATTCGGTCACCTCGACCTCGCCCAACTCGATGGCAAAGCCCAGCTCGGGGATCTCCATCTCGACGCTGACCGCGCCGATGCGCAATTCGCCGACAAAGGCGTGGTTGCGGGCATAGCCGCGCTGCGTGGAATAGGCCAGGCCCAGCAGAAAGCCTTCGTCCCCCCGCGCCAGCGCCTGCAGACGCAAGGCGCGGTCGGCGGGCAGTTCCATCGGTTCGCGCGTCAGATCGCCCGGTTCCTTTCCGTCATCCGGCGTATCCTCGATCAGCCCATCGCGGTTCAGAAAGCCCAGCACATGCGGGGCGTGCAGCGCCGCGCCGTCGCCCGTGGCCGGAGGTGTCGCGGGCAATTCACCATCCGCCATCAGCCGGAAATCCAGCAGGCGGTGGGTGTAATCGAAGGTCGGCCCCAGCACCTGACCGCCGGGAATATCCTTGAACGTGGCCGAGACGCGGCGCTTGACCCGCATCGCGCCGGTATCCACCGCAGCCGACGCCCCAAGACGCGGCAGCGTGGTGCGATAGGCGCGGATCAGAAAGATCGCCTCGATCAGGTCACCGCGCGCCTGCTTGATCGCCAGCGCGGCCAGATCGGGATCGTAAAGCGAGCCTTCGGCCATGACCCGCGCCACCGCCAGCGCCATTTGATCACGGATCTGGGCGGTATCCAGCGGTGCCTGTTCGGCAGGTCCGCGATGGGCGCGGCCCAGCCAGTCATGGGCGGCATCAATCGCACGCTCGCCCCCTTTGACGGCGACATACATCAGCGCACCTTTGTCGAACGGGGCAGGGCAGCGATGCGGGAACCTGCGGTGAAAATGGCGTCCCAGCCCAGCGGAAAGCGGGCGTGGTTCGCGGCGAAGGCTGCGGTCTTAGGTAGGGCAAGGGTTGCGCTGTCCTTGATGCCGGGGCCGAAAAGCCACGCGGGGGTGGCGTTGAAATCATGCCCGTCGATGATCAGCGTCGCGGCGCGGTCGGGATATTCCGGCGTGCCGATGGCAAAGCGGTCCAGCGGTTGCAGCGCGGCCCAGTCGCCAAGCGCGAATGCAGCATCCGGGGCATCGACCAAGGGCGCGGCGCAGTGGAAGGCGATCCATTCGCGCATATCCGCCGTGTCGTGGCTGGGGGCCAGATGCAGCGGCGTGGTGCGGTCGCACAGCACCAGCAGCACCGTGGCCGCAGCGTCGGACAGCGGCGCGGGGCCATGCCCGCCTGCCAGATCCAGCACCGTGCCGGGGCGCGACATGGCGGACAGAATGGTGCGAAAGCCACGCGCGCTGTCGAATGCCGGCGTGATAAAGCCGCCCGAAAGCCGGGTCTGGGGGGCGTTCATTCGTCCTCTCCTCGGGCGAGGGTGAAGAATTCGACGCGGGTGGCGGCCGCCTCGACCGCGATGGCGGCGCGGCGGGCGGTTTCCTCGGCCCGCAGCGTTTCGATGATGTCGGGGCGTCCCATTGCGTCGATCAGCGCGGCGCGCAGGGCGTGGGATTTATCGCGGCCCTGCACATAACCGTGCCCGACATGACCCGAAGGCAGCCGGATGCTGGCGCGCGTCACAGTGATTTCGCCCAGATTGAAGGCCGCGCCTGTGCCGCCCGCACGCCCCCGCACCATGACGGTGCCGATTTCGGGCGCACGCAGCAGGTCATGCGCGGGCAGTTCGGGCAAAAGTTCGGCCAGTCTTGCGGCGGGGGCGCGGGCCAGCAGCCCCAGCGCATCACGCCGGTCCATCTGTGAAGGAATCGCGGTCATTTGATTTCACCGGTTGTCTATACAACTAGACTTCTTGTAGTATGCCCCAGAGCGGGCGACAATCCGCAAAATGTGAATTTTTGGTGACGACATGAGCCTTTGGCAAAGCATCGCGGATCAACTTCGCGGAGAAATCGCGCGCGGCAAATGGCCACCCGGAATGCGCCTGCCGCCCGAGGCGGAGCTGGCCGCGCGGTTCGGCGTGAACCGCCATACCGTGCGCCATGCCACCCGCGTGCTGGCCGATGAAGGGCTTTTGTATTCCCGGCGCGGGGCAGGCGTCTTTGTCGCAGCCGCTCCGGTCGATTACCCGCTGAGCGACCGCGTGCGCTTTCACCGCAATATCGAACTGTCGGGCAAGATTCCGGGCCGGAGCATCGACACGATCATGACCCGCCCCGCCGGACATGCCGAGGCCGAGGCGCTGGACCTTGATCCCGGCGCGCCCGTGCATGTGGCCGAAGGCATATCGCTGGTCGATTTCAAGCCGGTGGCGCTGTTTCGCACGATCTACCCGGCGGAACTGGTGCCCGACCTGCCCGCCGCGTTGCGCAGCGAAAATTCGGTGACCCGCGCCTTGCAGGTCTGCGGCGTTGATGATTATCAGCGCATCACCACGCGCATTTCGGCCCGGATCGCGGATGCGGTGCAGGCCGGGAAGCTGCAGCTTGAACCGGGCGATCCGCTGTTGCGGACCGAAGGTCTTAGCCAATGGCGTGGCAAGATGGTCGAACGCGCCCTGACATGGTGGGCGGCAGAGCGGGTGACCTTGACCCTGCCTCATCTGCCTTCGTAGCGCGCAAGGAATTCGGCGACTGGCAGTTTGCGGAAGTCGGGCAGGGCATCGCGCAGCCGCGCATGATCCCAATCCCACCATGCAAGCGACAGCAGCCGCGCCCCGATCTGCGGCGAAAACCGTTCGCGCAAAGGCTTGGCCGGGCAGCCCGCAACGATCATCCAGTCGGGCACATCCTTGGTCACGACCGCGCCCGCAGCCACGATGGCGCCGTGGCCGATCGTCACCTCGGGCTTGATGATCGCGCCATGGCCGATCCAGGTGTCATGGCCGATGACCGTGCGCCGCGCGGCGCGGGCGGCAAAGAAATCCGGGTCCGGCTGGGCGTCATCGAAGTAGTATTCCGAGCGATACAGGAAGTGATGCAGGCTGGCCGTCGTCATCGGGTGATCGGTCGGCCCGATCCGTGTCATCGCGGCGATATTGGCAAATTTGCCGATGGTCGTGTTCGCGATGTCGGATAGGCGTTCGCAATAGCTGTAGTCACCGAATTCCGAGTTCAGCACGCGGCTGTCTGCACCGACCTCGCAATAGCGGCCAAAGACGGAATTCACGGTCTCCGCGCCGTTGTGCAGAAAGGGCGCGTCGGGGGATAGTTTGGGCATTCTGGTTCAGCCTTTGATCAGTCTTGCCCGCAGGCGGCCGGACACCCAGTCCATGACCATGACCATCAGCACGATCAGCAGGATGTAATAGGCGACATGTTCCCAGTCTTGCTGGGTCTGCATCGCCTGCATCAGCAAAAGACCGATGCCGCCGCCGGTGATGGCGCCGATGACGGTCGCGCCGCGGGTGTTGGATTCGAAATAGTAAAGCAGTTGCGACAGGATCACCGGCGCGACTTGCGGGATCACGGCCCAGCGGATGCGGGCGATGGACCCCGCGCCGGTCGAGCGCAGCCCCTCGATCGGTTTTTCGTCAACGTTTTCCAGCGCCTCGCTGAAAAGTTTGCCGAATGTGCCGGTATCGGTCAGCAGGATCGCCAGACTGCCGGTCAGCGGACCGGGGCCAAAGGCGCGTGACATGATGACCGTCCAGATCAGCGCATCCACACCGCGCAGCAGGTCGAAAATCCGCCGCACCGCCTGACGCACGACCGCCAGCGGGGTAAAGTTCGAAGCGGCAAGAAACGCCAGCGGGACCGAGATCAGGCCGGCGGCAAAGGTGCCAAGAAACGCCATCAGGATCGTTTCAAAAATCGCCCATGCCACGTCGCCATGATGCCAGATGCCATTGGTCCAGAAATCATGCGCCATATTGCCGATGTTGGACTGGTCCGGTTGGATGCGCGGACCGACGGCCAACGCGCCAAGTTCGCCCCATGATTTGCCGTAAAACTCGCTGGAAAGATCGAAAAAGAACAGCTCCCACCCGGCTTGACGGCGAAACACCTCGGTCCGGGCGCGGGTCACGGTCAGGCGCGCGCCTTCGGGCAGATAGGCGGTGACGCGGCTGTCCGAGATGTTGAAATTCTTGGGCGGGTTCGGAATGTCGGATTCGACGCCCGTGCGGGTCGCGCGAACCTGGTAACTGCCATCCGGCGTGGTCAGCGTCACCAATCCATCTGCGCCGAATTCGACGCTATTGCCCTGAGGCAGTTCGACGCGCGTGCCAGTGGCGGTGTCACTGACGAAATCGGGCCGCTGTTCAGGGGAAAAGGTCGCGTTGCGCATCCCCTCGATCGAGCTTGTGATCTCATCCCGGCGATTGTCGCGTGTGACGTGAATCTTATAGGACCAGAAATCCTGCATCAGCAGGGCGCCGTTATCCAGACGCGCCCGCCCGGCCAATCCGCCAAGGTCAAAGGCCACAGCGACATAGGCCAGATACACGACGACCATCGCAGGCACGCCAAATGACCAGAACCGCTTGCGCGAAATCAGGCGTCCGGCGGCGATATTCGTGTCGATGGTCGCCATCAGATGCGCCCTCCGGCTTGGCCCTGTTCCTGACCGCGCACCAGACGGTTGCGTGCCATCGAGGTCAGTTGGTCAAAGAATACGATTGTGCCGAACAGCAGCAGGAAGATGGCGGCGGCGGCGTCATAGCGGCCCTGACCCCAGCTGATCGCGTTGCGCAGTTCATATCCGATACCGCCCGCCCCGACGAAACCAAGAATGGCACTGGCGCGGATGTTGATTTCGAACCGCAGCATGGCATAGCTGGCCCAGTTCGGCGCAACCTGCGGCACGATGCCGAACCACATGCGTTGCAGCCAGCTTGCGCCGACGGATTCCAGCCCCTCGACCGGCTTCATGCTGGCGTTCTCGGCCACTTCGGAAAACAGTTTGCCAAGCGCGCCGACGGTGTGGAACGCGATGGCGATGACGGCGGGCACGGGGCCACCGCCAAGCACGAAGATCAGCACCAGCGCGATGACCATTTCCGGGTAGGCGCGGGCAATATCCAGAATGCGGCGGAACACCGGCACCAGCCGCGGGAACGGAGCAAGGCCGGATGTCGCCAGCAATGCCATGACCGCGCCGCCCATCGTGCCCAACAGCGTGGAAGCAGCGGCGATGTTCAGCGTTTCCACCAGCGCGGGCAGGGCGCGCAGCATGTGGCCGGGCAGGTTCCCGATCTTGTCCCACGCCTCGCCGATCAGGGCTGCGGGATAGTCCAGCACCTTGGGCAGACCCGCGACGAAACCCCCGGCATTGCGGGAATTCGCCATGTCGAAACCTGCGACCAGCAGGGCCACGAACACCGCCCAAAGCACGGTGCTATAGGCGCGGCGACGGGAAAGCTGGGCGTGATAGGCCGCAGCGATGCGGTCGGCGGGAACGGTGGTCATCGGGCCCTCGGCAGGCTTGGAAACGAAACCGCGCGGGCCTGTTCGGCCCGCGCGTCAGTCATGCGCGGGCGATCAGCTGCCGCGCTGCTCTTCCAGTTTGCGGGCTTCAATGATCGACTGATAGTTGTCGTGCTTCACCGGAGTGAAGCCGGCGGTTTCACCGCCCGCAACGCCATAGGTGCAGTCCTTGTCGGTCTTGATCAGGTTCGCCATCATGTCGGTGAACTTGGCTTTGACATCGGCCGGCAGCGCCTTGCGCACAACCAGCGGACCTTCCGGGATCGGCTCCGAGCGCCAGATTTCGACCATGTCGTTCATATCGACGATGCCCGCATCCACGGCCTTGCGCAGCGCGCCCGAGTTGTAGCCGTCTTCCCAGTTGCCCAGTCCGTCGGCCCAGGTCACGCCTGCGTCGATGTCGCCGTTGTTCACTGCAACGATGGTCTGTTCATGGCCGCCGGTGAACTTGATTTCCTTGAAGAAAGCGCCCGGCTCCATCGAATAGCCTTTTTTCGGCATTTCGACGGCGGGGATCAGATAGCCCGAAGTCGAGTTGGGATCGCCAAAGCCCAGCACCTTGCCTTTGAGGTCGTCCATCGAGGCAATGCCGCTGTCCTTGCGGGCGAACCCGACCGAGAAATAGTCCGAAGCGCCGTCAAGGTTCGTCTTGACCAGCACCGGCTCGACCGATTCCGGGTCGGTCAGATAGGCTTTGGCATAGCCCGAAGCGCCCAGGATTGCGGCGTCCAGCGTGCCGCCCAGCAGACCCTGGATCACGCCGTCATAGTCGGCGGGGGTAAAGATGCGGACCGGGACGCCCAGCGTTTCCTGGGTGTGCTTGGCCAGGCATTCGTTGTTGGTCATACGCTCTTGCGCGTTTTCACCGCCCAGAACCCCGATGCGGAATTCCTTGATGTCTTGTGCGGCGGCGATCTGGGGCAGGGCCAGCGCGGTGGTCAGTGCCAGCAGGGTCAGGGTCTTGGTCATGGCTCTCTCCATGGTGGGGATCAGTCCGCGAGCAGCCGGTCCGCATAGGCGCGGTCGGCGGCGGCAGGGGGCTCAATGGCGGTCGAGGTGGTGGCTTCGCTGAAATCGGCCCCGGCGCCATAGATGTCGCGGGCAACGCCGGTGGTCAGTTGATCCGGCATGCCGTCGAAAACGATGCGGCCCTTGCGCATGCCGATCACCCGGTCGCAATAGCGCCGCGCGGTGTCCAGCGTGTGCAGGTTGGCGATGACGGTGCGTCCGTCTTCGTCATGGATGCGGCGCAGCGTGTCCATCACGATCTGCGCGTTCATCGGGTCAAGGCTGGCGATGGGTTCGTCGGCCAGAATGATCTTGGGATCCTGCATCAGCGCGCGCGCAATCGCCACGCGCTGCTGTTGGCCACCCGACAGCGCCTCGGCCCGCTTGGTGGCCTGTTCGGCGATGCCCAGACGGTCAAGGATCTGGCAGGCCCGGTCGATATCGGCGCGCGACCACATGTTGAAAAGGGTTGGCAGCAGCCCGCGCTTGTTCAAAAGCCCGTGCAGCACGTTCGACACCACGTCCAGACGCGGCACCAGATTGAACTGCTGGAAGATCATCGCGCAATCGGCCTGCCACGCGCGTTTGTCGCTGCCCTTCAGCGCCAGCACGTCGCGGCCGTCGATCATTAGTCGACCGGCGCTTGCATCGGTCAGGCGGTTCACCATGCGCAGCAGCGTGGATTTGCCCGCGCCCGAGCTGCCGATGATGCCGACGACCATCGGACGGTCGATGACGAAGCTGGCGGCATCCACCGCTGTCGCCGTGCCGAAAATCCGGGTGATCTGTTCCGCCTCGATCCGCATCCTGTCCCCTGCCTTTGTTCGGCGGCAGGAATGCGCCCCGTTCGTGACATTCGGCTGACAGTTCATGCGACTGTTTGTGAATGTTTCGTCGTGGGTGCGCACAAGCAGGTGATATGGTGCAATAATCTGAAAACAATTAACAAAATTAAAAACCCCCGTTGTTTCCAACGGGGGTCGTCTTGGTCCGATGCGCTGTGTCGCGCGGGATCAGCTTAGAACGGGCTTTCGGGATAGTAGAATTGCTGCGCGTTTTCCGGCGTGATCAGCTGGCTGCCGATGATAAAGCGGCCGGTCATCGGCGCGTTCGACATGAAGTTCAGCACAGTCATTTCGATCGCCGAGGAGATCAGCGCGGGCGGATAGGTCACGTTCACGGGCAGTTGCTTGTCGCCGTCCATGATGCGCTTGACGATTTCCTTCATGCCGGCGCCGCCGACGACCCACATTTCGTCCTGACGGTTGGCGGCCGAAATGGCCTCCAGCACGCCAACGGCCATGTCGTCATCCGCAGCCCAAACAGCGTCGATTTCCGGGTATTTCGACAGGTAGTCCTGCATGACGGTAAAGGCGTCGTCGCGGTTCCAGTTGCCGTGCTGCATGTCGAGGATTTCGACTTCCGAGCCTTCCAGCGCCTTCTGGAACGCATCCACACGCTCATTGTCCAGCGTGGTCGGGATGCCGCGCAGCACCACGATCTTGCTGCCCGGCTCAAGATGCTCGCGGAAATACTGGCCCGCGACGCGCCCGAACGCGGTGTTGTCACCCGCGACGTAAAGGTTCTCGATGCCTTCCTGGGACAGGCCGCGGTCAACGACTGTGACGAACTTGCCCGCTTCGCGCACGGCAGCGACCGGGGCGGTCAGCGGCTCGGATTCAAAGGGCAGCACGACAAGGCCGTCGATGTTGCGGGTCGCCATCATGTCTTCGATGTCCGACACCTGCTTGGCGGCGTCCGGTGCGGTCGACAGCACGAATTCGATGTTCGGATACGCCTCGCCCATGCGCTTGATGGTGTCCTGCGCGTGCCAGTTCAGGCCGCCCATGAAACCATGCGTCGCCGAGGGGATCGAGACGCCGATCACCTTCTTTTCGGCTTCCTGCGCGAAAACCGCGCCTGCCGTCATCCCAAAGGTCGCCGCAAGCGCCGCGGCTTTCATCAGGCTTCTGCGTTTCATTTCCGGTTTCCCTCCCGTTACCGCTCGTCGGCGGTGCGTTTCTCTCGCTGCAACACGACAGCAAGAACGATGATGACCCCTTGGATAGCCCCATTCAGATACGGGCTGACCAGATCGGCCAAGTTCAGAATATTGTCGATCAGCGACAGGATCAGGACGCCGACGACGGTGCCCCAGACCCGGCCCGTGCCGCCTTTCAGCGCTGTGCCGCCGATGATGACCGCCGCGATCGCCTCAAGCTCCCACAGCACGCCGGTCGAGCCGGAGGCCGAGCCGAGGCGCGGGACGTAAAGCACGGTCGCCAGACCGACCAGCAGGCCAAGCAGCAGATAGGTCATCAGCTTGACCCGGCCCACGTCGATGGCCGAATACTTCGCAACGCGGTCGTTCGAACCGATGGCCTCGACATGGCGGCCAAAGCGCGAGTGGCGCATCATCAGTTCGCCCACGATGGCCACGACGGCAAAGGCGATGATGGGCCATGTGATCCAGCCGATACCGCCGTAATAGACCGGGCGGTAAAGCGTGCGCAGACCGTATTCCAGGGACAGCGTGCCACCGTCCGCCAGCCATGTCACAAGGCTGCGGAAGATGCCCATGGTGCCCAGCGTGACGATGAAAGGTTCGATCTTGGCCTTTGTGATCAGCGCGCCGTTCACATATCCGGCGATCAGACCACCAAGGATCGCGACGCCCATGCCGATCAGGATGGTGCCCCAGTTTTCGCCCACCGAGGGCAGGACCGCGTTCATCGCGATGATGGCAAGCCCCGCAAGGAATGCAGCCATCGAGCCGACCGACAGGTCAAGCCCGCCCGCCGTGATGACAAAGGTCATGCCCACGGCGATCATGCCGATAAAGGCCGAGCGCGCCAGCACGTTGGTGATGTTGCCCGGCGCAAGAAAGGACGAATTCAGCAGCGCCCCAAGAATGACCAGCGCGACCAGCGCGACGATGGGTCCAAGTGTGTGAAGGTCCAGACGTTTCATGCGGCCTCTCCGCTGACGCCCATGGCAAGGCGCACGATGTTTTCTTCAGTCATGGCGGGCCCTGCGACCTCTCCGGCCAAGCGGCCTTCGCGCATGACCAGCACGCGATCGGACAGACCGATAACTTCGGTCATTTCCGAGCTGATGACGATGACGCTGCGCCCTTCGTCCGCAAGCTTGCGGATAAAGGCATAGATCTGACGCTTGGTGCCCACGTCGATGCCGCGCGTCGGTTCGTCGATGATGATGATTTTGGGATCGGGCAGCATGGTTTTCGCCAGCAGCAGCTTTTGCTGGTTGCCGCCAGACAGCTTGCCCGCAACCATGTCGCGGCTTTTGGCGCGGATGTCGAAATCCTGCGTCGCGCGATCCAGCGCGGCTTCCTCGGCCTTGGTGTCCAGCCGCAGGTTGCCGAACCGCTCAAGCGTGGCCAGCGTCAGGTTCTCGCGCAGGCCCTTTTCCAGCAGCAGCCCGGCTTCCTTCCGATCCTCGGTCAGATAGGCAAGGCCGGCGGCAAAGGCGTCGCGCAGGCCGCGGATCTGTATGGGCTGGCCGTTCACCCGGATCTCCCCGGTCGAATTGCGCAGCCCCACCAACCCCTCGGCCAGTTCGGTGCGGCCCGAGCCGACAAGGCCCGCGATGCCCAGCACCTCGCCACGGCCAAGCGTCAGGTCCACACCATGCACGCGGCCCGGCACAGTCAGCCCCTTGACCTCAAGCGCGACCTGCCCGGTGGGCGTGCCTTTGGGCGGATAGAAATCCTCAAGCTCGCGGCCCACCATGGCGGTGGCCATGCCGTCTTCGTTCAACTCACCGCGCATCGCCTGACGCACGACGCGACCGTCGCGCAGCACGGTGATGCGGTCGGCCAGATGTGCCACCTCGTCCAGACGGTGCGAGCAGTAAAGGATCGCAACGCCTTCGGCCCGCAGCCGGTCGATCTGTTCGTAAAGCGTCCCCACCTCGCGATGGGTCAGGACCGCACTGGGTTCGTCCATGATCAGGACGCGGGTGTTGCGCGACAGCGCCTTGGCGATCTCGACCATCTGGCGGTCGGGCACGGAAAGGTCGCGGATCAGCGTGTCCGGGTCGATATGGCTGTGCAGCCGCTGCAGCAGCGCCGCCGTCTGCTTGCGCATCGCTGCGTGGTCCAGCCGAAAGCCGCCCAGTTCGCGGCCCAGAAACACGTTGGCCGAAACCGACAGATCGGCGGCAAGGTTGAATTCCTGATGGATGACGACGATGCCCGCCGCCTCGGCCTCGGGGCCCGAAACGAAGCGGTGGGGCTTGCCGTCCAGCAGCAATTCCCCCGAGGTCGGGTCCAGAAACCCGCCCAGCGTCTTCATGATCGTCGATTTGCCGGCGCCGTTTTCGCCGATCAGCGCGTGAACCTCGCCGGGTTCCAGCGCCAGATCGACATTGTGCAGAACCTGGATCGGCCCGAAGCTTTTGGATACATCCCTGAGTGCCAGAACCGTCATGCCATCACCTCGACCCATGCGCCGTCACGATCGGAAGATTGCTTGGCCGCCGCGATAAAGGCCATGCCCGACAGACCGTCGGCCAGGCCCGGCACGCGGTCGGCATTGCTGTCATCCCCGCGAATAATCGCAGCCACGTCGCTGTAAAGATTGGCGAAACCCTCAAGATAGCCCTCCGGGTGACCCGGTGGCGTGCGGAAGGAGCCCGAACGATCCTGCGCGCGCGTCATGATCTGCGCAGGGCCGTCCTTGGGCGTAAAGACCAGCCGTTCGCTGGTATCCAGCCGCCATTCCAGCGCCGCCTTGGTGCCGAATACGCGCAGCGACAGGCCGTTTTCCTGACCGACCGCAACCTGACTGGCCCAAAGCCCGCCCTTCGTACCCGAGGGGTAGCGCAGCGCCACCCGCGCATCGTCGTCGATCGGGCGACCGGGCACCATGCTGGACAGATCGGCCGAGACATGGCTGGGCGTCATGCCCGTCACGAAGCCGGCCAATTGCCACGCGTGGGTGCCGATATCGCCAAGCGCGCCGGCACCGGCGCGCGCCGGATCGGTGCGCCAGTCGGCCTGCTTGCTTTGCGCGTCATCCGACAGCCAGCCTTGCAGATATTCCGCTTGCACCAGCCGTATATCGCCAAGCGCACCTTCGGCCACCAGCGCGCGGGCTTCGCGCACCATCGGCAGTGCCGAATAATTATGGGTCAGAAAGAAACGCGCGCGGCTTTCGGCGGCGGCCCCGGCAATCTGCGCGGCCTGTTCCGGCGTCGCCGCCAGCGGCTTGTCGCAGATCACGTGAATGCCTGCACGCAGGAAAGCCACGGCGGGCGCGGCGTGCATATGGTTCGGCGTCACGATGCTGACCGCCTGAATGCCGTCTTCTCGCGCAGCCTCGGCCTGCGCCATGTCGTTGAAGTCGCTATACGAACGCAGGCCCAATTCGTCTGCGCTGGCCTGTGCACGGGTCGGATCGCTGCTAAGCGCGCCTGCAACAAGCTGGAAATGCCCGTCCATACGCGCTGCAATGCGGTGGATCGCCCCGATAAAGGCGCCGCTGCCGCCGCCCACCATGCCAAGTCGGATCGGTTTCATAGTCCCAAAGCCTTCTCGATGGCGGCATGGTCCACGTGACTTGCCGCGAAATCGTCGAATGCGTGGGGCGTCACGCGGATCAGGTGGTCGCGGACAAAGGCCGCACCCTCACGCGCCCCGTCCTCGGGGTGCTTCAGCGCGCATTCCCATTCGACCACCGCCCAGCCATCAAAGCCGTATTGCGTCAGTTTCGAGAAAACCGCGCCAAAATCAACCTGCCCGTCGCCGGGGCTGCGGAAACGGCCCGCGCGTTCGGCCCAGGGCTGATAGCCGCCATAGACGCCCTGACGGCCCGTCGGGCGGAATTCGGCATCCTTGACGTGGAACATGCGGATGCGTTCGTGATAGATGTCGATATTCTGCAGATAATCAAGCTGTTGCAGAATGTAATGCGACGGATCGTAAAGCATGTTCGCCCGTGCATGACCGCCGACGCGATCAAGGAACATCTCAAATGTCACGCCGTCATGCAGGTCTTCGCCGGGGTGGATTTCATAACAGATGTCCACGCCGTTTTCCTCGGCCAGATCCAGCAGCGGTCGCCAGCGCGCAGCCAGCGTGTCGAATGCCGTATCGACCAGACCCGGCGCGCGTTGTGGCCACGGGTAAAGATAAGGCCATGCCAGCGCCCCAGAAAAGGTCGCCATGGCTTTCAGGCCAAGCAGGCGGCTGACGCGGATGGCGCTGGCCACTTGCGCCACGGCCCATTCCTGCCGAGCTTTGGGGTTGCCATGCACCGCTTTGGGCGCAAAGGCGTCGAAACCGGCGTCATAGGCGGGATGAACCGCCACGAGCTGCCCTTGAGTATGGGTCGAAAGCTCAGTCACCTCGACGCCGTTCTGGCGCGCGATGCCCAGAAACTCGTCCCGGTAATCCGCAGAGCTTTCGGCCAGCGCCAGATCGATGATGCGCGGGTCTCCCGTGGGAACCTGCACACCCGCATATCCGCAATCGGCGGCCCATTTCGTGATGCCATCCCAGCTGTCGAATGGCTGCTTGTCACTGATGAACTGCGCCAGAAAAAGCGCAGGCCCTTTGATTGTCCGCATGGAATCCTCATTCTCCTCAGGGGCAAGCTGCACTGCTTTGAAATCGATTGCAACCAGTTCTTTTCGTCACTTGCCGAAAGGATAACGCGGCCCTAGTGTGCGCGCATGGAAAAGCTGTCCTCGCGGGCGAAACTGGCAGATGTGGCGCGACTGGCGGGGGTGTCATCCTCGACGGTCAGTCGGGTCCTGTCCCATCCCGAAGTCGTTGCCGAAGCCACCCGGCAAGCCGTCATGGATGCCGTTGCCGCGACCGGATACCGGATGAACCACGCCGCCCGAAATCTGCGCAAGGGCCGGACCGGCAGCGTCGTGGCGCTGGTGCCCAATCTGGGCAATCCGTTCTTTGCCAAGATCCTTGACGGGATGGGTCGCGAACTGGCTGCGGCGGGTTATGGTCTGCTGGTGGCCGATACGCTTGACGGGCAGGGGCGCGACACCGCGCTGGTGCGTTTTCTGGACCCGTCGCGGGCCGATGGGATCATCCTGATGGACGGGCTGGTATCATCGGGCCATCTGGACGCGCCCGATCAGCCGCCCGTCATCACCGCCTGCGAATGGATCGAAGGGGCGGCGCTGCCCCGCGTCATGCTGGACAATCGCGAAGGCGGGCGCATGGCGGTGCAGCATCTGCTGGGGCTGGGGCATCGCCATATCGGGCTGATTGGCGGTCCGGCGCAGAACGTCCTGCACAGATCCCGCCTGCAAGGCGCGACCGAGGCGGCGCAGCACGTGCGCCTGACCGTCATGACGGGGGATTTCACGCTGCAGGCCGGACATGCTGCCGCGCAGGCGTGGATCGCAATGCCTCAGGCGGATCGTCCGACCGGCATTTTTGCATTCTCGGACGAAATGGCCTGTGCCTTTGTCGCGACATTGGTCCGCGCGGGCTTTTCCGTGCCGCGCGACGTGTCGGTGATCGGGTTCGACGACATCGAACTGGTGTCGCATATCGCACCCGCGCTGACCACCATCCGCCAGCCAAAGCGAGAGTTGGGGCGGCTGGCCGCCCGCGTCATCCTTGACCGGATCGAGGGGCGCGAGGTTCAGCCGCTGACCCTGCTTGAGCCCCTGCTGATGCTGCGCGAAACCACCGCGCCGCCTAGCCCGCGTCCCTGATCGCGCTGCCCGCGCCCGGTTGCCGTGCAATCAGCCGTGCCGCATCGGCCAGCGGCAAAAGCGGCGGCATCGAAGTAGGCGTCGCCAGATAATGCGGTGTCCAGTCTGGGCCGAACTTGTCCTTGAAGGCGCGCAGCCCCTCGAAGCGGTAAAAGCTGCCGCCATGGCGGAAGATCAGCGAACCGAAGCGGTCCCAGACCCGGCGCGACCGGTTCGGGTCCAGCCCGGCCAGCGGGGCCATGCCCAGCGAAAAGGCCGGATAGCCGCGCTCCTTCAGTGTCAGCATCAGCGCGGTGAACATGAATTCCATCGTGCCGCCGGGCGCATCGTCGCGGTGCCGCATCAGGTCGATCGAGGCGACGGCGTGGCTGTCGGTCGTCATGACATTGCCGAATGCCACCAGCCGCCCGTTCTGACGCACCAGAGCCAGGGCCCAGCGTTCCAGCCATTCGGGATCGAAGCGCCCGACCGAAAAGCCTTTCTCGCGCGATTTCTTGGCGGTCAGCCATTCATCCGAAATCTCTCGCAACTCGGCCAGCAGGGCGGGGTCATGCGGGGGCATGACCATTTCCAGCGTCAGCCCGTCGCGGCCCGCGCGGGCATAGGTCGTGCGCAGCCGCTTGCGGTCCGGCCCGTCCAGCGAAAAGCGGCGCAGGTCGATCACCGCCTCCTCGCCCATCTTGTGCAGCGTCATGCCAAGGTCCAGCATCAGCGGCACGGCATCGGGGCCCACTTCGTAAAAGATCGGGCGTGCGCCCGCGCGGCGGGCGGCATCGACAAAGCTATAGGCCACTTCCTCGCAGGCTTCGCCATGGCCGATGGGGGGGCCGTAGGCGATCCATGACGATCCGGCGACGCCGAACATCAGGAACGCCTCGCGGTTATCGGACAGCATGATGGCCTTGTCGCCGGTCAGCACGAAACCGGCATCCGGGTTGTTCTGCGCCATGGCGATGCCGCCCGCGATCTCCAGCGTGCGGGTGTCGGGGGGCAGCGGGCGGAACCGCGGGATGCGCAAAAGCAGAAACAGCCCGCCCAGCCCGACCAGCAGCGCCGCCAACAGACCTGCGCGCAGGGCGCGGGGGGCGCGTTCGTCTGCGGCGAATTGCCACCACAGTTCGTTGGAATAGGGCGTTTCCTTATGGGCAAAGAACAGCACGAAGCCAAAGCCCGCGACCGCCGCCACCATCACCGCGATCCAGCCCGGCGTCAGCGCCGAATGCGTCAGCATCGAGCGGCGGTGGAACGCGCGGCGGAACGGCATCAGGATCAGCACCCCCACCAAAAGCGCGCTGGCCTGTTCCAGATCCACCCCTTCGAGCAGGGCGAAGACCGCGCCGGTCAGCATGGCAGCGACCGTCAGCCAGAACGCGCCAAGGCTGCGGCGCACGACGCCCAGCGACAGCACGATCAGCCCCGCGCCAAGCGCGCTGGACAGCAGGATGGACCCTTCGACAAAGGCGAGCGGAAAGAACGACTCTGCCAGTTCCGAGGTTTCGGTCATCGGCGGCAGCAGGGCGGACAGGCTCATCCACATGCCCGAGCCGAAGACCATCACGGCCAGCAGCAAAGGCGCCAGCGGTGACACGGCCCGCAGCGCGGGTTCGACCACCGACAACCTGCGTCCCAGCGCGGTCGTGGGCGCACGGCCCAGCACGCGCCAGCCCTCATAGAGAGCAAGCAGGATCAGGGCGAGCGCAAAGGGGAACAGGTAATAGACCAGCCGGAACAGCAGCAGCCCCGCCGCCACCTTGTCGATGGGCGTGCCCGCAGGCATGGCGGCGATGATGACGCTTTCGAAGACGCCGACGCCGCCCGGCACGTGGCTAAGCACACCCGCCATCATGGCGGCGGAAAACACCGCCAGAAATGTGGGAAACCCGATCTCGGTGACCGGCAACAGGATATACAGCGTCAGCGCCGAAAAGGTGATGTCGCCGACGCAGATGACCAGTTGCGCGCCCAGAACGCCCAGTGTCGGGGCGTGCAGACGGAACCGGCCGATGCGCAGCTCTCGGCGGGTGACCGATGCCCATAGCAGCGGCAGCGACACGACAAGGATTGCCGCGATGGCCAGCAGACGGATCGTGCCATGCGGCAGCGGCAGGATCGGTCCCAGCGCACCGGGATGGATCGCCAGCGCCGAAAACCCCAGCAACGAGGCCGCGATACCGAAGGATGCCGCCGTGAAGGTCGAAATCGCCGCGATGTCGTAGCCGTCAAGGCCAAGCCCGGAATAGACCCGCCAGCGCACCGCCGCCCCCGAGATGGCCGACAACCCGATCGTGTTGCCAAAGGCATAGGCCATCAATCCGCCCGTCATGGCGACCGGCAGCGGCAGCGGCTTGCCGATATGGCGCAGCGCCGACCAGTCATAGCCCGCAAGGAACAGATAGCCTGCGATTGTCGTCAACAAAGCCATGCCCGTGACGTGCCATGGCGTCGCCCGGATATGGTTCGCCACTTCGCGAATATCGACGGGGGCCAACAGCTTGTTCAGCGCGTAAAGCCCTGCGCCGAACAGGGCGAAGGCCACGATATAGGGCAGGAATTGCCGCCACAGGGCCGGGGCGCGCGTGGGTTCGTGATCGTCGATCTGCGTTGGCCCTGCGGGCATATGCGATACGCTCATCTTTTTGTGCTGGGGCAGGGCCTTTGGGGCCGCGGTCCCGTGATACGTTTCCGGTTGCATAAAGCACGGGCGCGCTGCGGAAAAGATGGTGCGCGACATGCGCGGGTCAATGCCGCTTTCGGCTGACTTGCGCCCGGCGCGCGACTGGGACAGGTTCGCGCACAACGGATGGGGGACGGCATGATGGATCGCGTAACGCCTTGGCGGCAGCTCGTGCATGGTCTTGGACCCGCCATCGGGCCGGGATCGCTGCGCGAGGCGCTTCGCGCAGGGCTTGGCGCGGCAATCGGGCTGGCCGTCACCGGCCTGTTCCTGCTGTCACCCGAGGCGGATCTGCGGCTGGGCCTTTATCTGATCGCGCCGTTCGGGGCCAGTTCGGTCCTGCTGTTTGCCGCGCCGAACAGCCCGCTGGCGCAGCCATGGTCGGCGCTGGTCGGCAATATGGCGGCGGCTGCGGTGGGTGTGGCGGTCTGCCTGAGCGTTTCCGATCCGGTCTGGCGTATCGCCTTGGCCGTGGGCCTGACCATCGTGGCGACCATTACGTTGCGCGCCGTCCACCCACCCGCCGGGGCCGTCGCCATGACCGCCGCCATGAACCCCGAAGCCGTGGCGAAGCTGGGTTTCGGCTTTGTGCTTGCGCCGGTGGGACTGGGGACGCTGGCGCTGATCGTGGTCGCGGTGATCTATGCCCGCGCGACGGGTCGGCACTATCCGTTCCGCCAGTTCTCGGACCCCGGCCCGCATGGCACTGCCGATCCCGCACCGTCGGAACGCCTGGGCCTGTCGCATGACGAATTGACCGCGATCTTGCAGAACTATCGCCAAAGCCTGAATCTTGGGGTCGAGGATCTGGCCCGCCTGATCGGTGCGGCCGAGTTGCAGGCGGCGGCGCATCGATCCGGTCCGCTGACGGTGCAGGCGATCATGTCGCGCGATCTGGTCACCGTGGGGCCGGATACGCCGCTGGACGAGGTGGCCGATCTGTTCCGGGACCACGATTTCACCTCGATCCCGGTGGTCGAGGCGGGGGACAAATATCTGGGCGTCATCTTTCAGCTGGACCTGATCCGCCGCGCCGGAGAGGACGCCTTTCGCTATGAAGGGGGCTTCGCTCCCGCCATGTCGCGCCTGATCCGCCGCGACGGCGAAGCGCCAGACGCGGGTGCGATCATGCGCCGCGACGTGCCCCAGAGCCGGCCCGATACGCCCGTGGGGGCGCTGCTGCCGCTGCTGTCGGATGGCGGTTGTCATGCCGTTCCCGTGCTGAACCGGGGCCGGATCATCGGCATCGTCACCCAGACCGATCTGATCGCGGCACTGGCGCGGCAAAGTCTGCGACCGACCTAGACCTTGCGAAATCCGGCGGGGGTGGTGCCCTGCTGCTTTAGAAAGGCGCGGTGGAACGCGCCGGGTTCCGCATAGCCCAGCCGCCCGGCGATCGCGGCGATGCTGGCATCGGTGTCGCGCAGCAGGCGGCAGGCCAGCGTGTGGCGCATCTCGGCGCGGATGGCGGCAAAGCCCTGACCCTCGGCCCGCAGGCGACGGCGCAGGGTGGCGGGCGAATGACCCAGATCATGCGCGAGCGTGTCGAAATCGGGCCAATCTTCGGGAGGGGTGGCGCGCAGGCGGGCGCGGATGCGGCCCGCGATGCCCTGATCGTGGCGATAGCGGATCAGGATATTGCCGGGTGCGCCGCGCAGAAATGTCTTCAGCGCCTTTTCGCTGCGGATCAGCGGCAGCGTCAGATGCTGCGCGGCAAAGACCAGACGGCTTTGCGGCTGGTCAAACTGCACCGGCGCGCCAAAGAACTGCCGGTAATCCTGCCGGTCTGGCGGGGCGGGGCAGGCGAAATCGACCTGCACCAGCGGGATGCGCCGCCCGATCAGCCAGCACATCAGCCCCAGCAGGATCAGCCAATAGGCCCGCGACGCAAAGGCGGGGCGCGTGCCTCGGGTGTCGGTCAGCACCACCTCGGCCAGACCGTCGCGCAGGCGCAACTGGCCCTGCGGCTGATCCAGCACGACGTTCAGAAACCGCAGCGCCCGGCGCAGCGCGCGTTCCAGCGTGCCCCCATGCAGCACGGCATGGCCCATCAGCGCAAAGCTGCCCGGACGCATGGCGCGCGCGCCCTGACCAAAGAACTCGCACCCGGTCGCCTGCGCGATGGCCAGCCACAAGCGGCCATATTGCAGGTTCGACACCGGCTGGCCCGCATCCTCGATGCCCGCCATGGCCAGCAAGGGCGCGGCATCCCGGTCGCCAAGGCTGTCCAGCGCATCGCGCACAAAGCCGGGCGAGATCATGCGGCGTTCCATCAAATCCCCCAAGGCATGGCATTTCCGATCACGAATTCTGGCCGCGAATGTCATTGTCTGCAATGCCCCACGGCGTAACCTGATCGTAGAGCTCGTGGAGGAGTTCGCAGGGGGGAAGACCACGATGGGCAACAGAACCGTGCCGGATTATGCTGCGGCATATCGGGCGTTCCGCATCGAGGATGCGATGGCTATGCTTGCGGGCGATCTTCGGGGCGGGGTGAATGCCTGCGTTGAATGTTGCGACCGTCATTGCGGCCAGAACCGTCTGGCGCTGCGCTGCATCGCGGCCGATGGCAGCCTGACCGAATACAGCTTTGAACAGTTGCGCGACCTGTCCGCCAAGGCCGCGAACCTGATGCGCGACAAGGGCGTGCGTCCGGGCGATGTGGTGGCGGGGCTGCTGCCGCGCACGGTCGATCTGGTCGCGGTGATCCTTGGCGCGTGGCGTCTTGGGGCGGTCTATCAGCCGCTTTTCACTGCCTTCGGTCCCAAGGCGATCGAGCATCGGCTGATGACCAGCGGCGCCAGGCTTGTCGTGACCAACATCGCAAACCGCGCCAAGCTGGACGCGATCGCGGATTGCCCGCTGGTCGCGACCGTCGATGGCGGTGGCGGCTTGCCGCAGGACGTGGATTTCCGTGCGGGTATGGCAGCGGCTTCGGCTGATTTTGCGCCCGTTATGCGGCAGGCGGACGATCTGTTCATGATGATGTCCACATCGGGCACCACGGGTCTGCCCAAGGGCGTGCCGGTTCCGCTGCAGGCGCTGCTGGCCTTTGGCACCTATATGCGCGATGCGATCGACCTGCGCGCGGACGATGTGTTCTGGAACATCGCGGATCCCGGCTGGGCCTATGGGCTTTACTATGCGATCTGCGGGCCGCTTTTGCTGGGCTGCACCACCACGCTTTATGAAGGCGGGTTCAGCGCCGAATCCACCTGCCGCCTGATCGAGCGGCTGGGGGTGACGAACCTTGCGGGCTCGCCCACCGCATTCCGGCTGCTGATCGCGGCCGGGCCGCAGGCGGTCGCGCCGATCAAGGGCCAGCTTCGCGCCGTCAGTTCCGCGGGCGAGCCGCTGAACCCCGAAATCCTTCGCTGGTTCGCCGCGCATCTGGCCGTGCCGATCCATGACCATTACGGCCAGACGGAAATGGGCATGTGCGTGAACAACCACCACGGCCTTGCCCATCCGGTGCGAGAGGGATCGTCCGGCGTGCCGATGCCCGGCTATCGCATCGCGGTATTGGGCGATGACGACACGGAATTGCCTCCGAACCGCCCCGGCGTTCTGGCCATCGACCTGCGAAATTCGCCGCTGATGTGGTTTTCGGGCTATCTGGGCAAGCCGCGCCTGACGACCCGTTATTACCGCACCGGCGACAGCGTCGAGCTTGAGCCGGACGGCTCGGTCAGCTTCATCGGGCGGTCGGATGATGTCATCACCTCCTCGGGGTATCGGATCGGGCCGTTCGACGTGGAAAGCGCGCTGATCGAACATCCCGCCGTGATCGAGGCCGCGGTGATCGGCGTTCCCGATCCCGAACGGACCGAGATCGTCAAGGCGTTCGTCGTGCTGGCCAAAGGCGCTGCGCCTTCCGAGGCGCTGGCCGAGGAATTGCAGGCGCATGTGAAAAAGCGGCTATCGGCCCATGCCTATCCGCGTCTGGTCGAATTCACCACCGAACTGCCCAAGACGCCCAGCGGCAAGATCCAGCGTTTCCTGCTGCGCAATGCGGAAATCCAGAAACAGGAGGCCGCCCATGCAGCTCAGCGATAGCGTTTTCATGGTGACCGGCGGCGGTTCGGGCCTTGGCGCGGCCGTGGCGCGGATGGCGGCGGGTGCGGGCGCGCGGGTCGCTATTGTGGACATCAATGCCGATGCGGGGCAGGCGGTGGCCGACCAACTGGACGCGCGGTTCATCCGCGCCGACGTGACCAGCGCGACGGATGGGCAGGCAGCGATCGGCGCTGTGCAAACGGCTTTTGGCCGCATCGACGTGGCGGTGAACTGTGCGGGTGTGGCTCCGGGGGAACGGATCGTCGGGCGCGACGGCCCACATGATCTGGACCGCTTTGCCCGCGCGATCCAGATCAACCTGATCGGCACGTTCAACATGCTGCGCCTTGCCGCCGAGGCGATGACGCGCAATGCGGGCGACGAACGCGGGGTGATCATCAACACCGCCTCGATCGCGGCCTATGACGGGCAGATCGGGCAGGCGGCCTATGCGGCGTCCAAGGGGGGCGTGGCGGCGCTGACCCTGCCTGCCGCGCGCGAACTGGCACGACACGGCATCCGCGTGATGACCATTGCGCCGGGCATCTTCGCCACGCCGATGATGGCCGGTCTGCCGCAGGATGTGCAGGACAGTCTGGGTGCCACCGTGCCCTTTCCGCCGCGCCTTGGCGATCCGGCGGAATTTGCGGCGCTGGTGCGTCATATCGTCGAAAACCCCATGCTCAACGGCGAGGTCATCCGACTGGACGGCGCGCTGCGCATGGCCCCGAAATGAGAAAGGCTGACATGGACCCCATCGTCATCACCGGCGCGGCCCGCACCCCCATGGGCGGCTTTCAGGGCGCATTGGCCGGGGCCGATGCCCCGACCCTTGGCGCGACGGCCATTGGCAAGGCGCTGGCAGGACTGCCGCCCGAGGCGGTGCAGGAAATCATCATGGGCTGCGTGCTGCCCGCAGGTCAGGGACAGGCCCCCGCGCGTCAGGCCGCCCTGGGGGCCGGGTTGCCCCTGGGTGCAGGGGCCACGACGGTCAACAAGATGTGCGGATCGGGGATGAAGGCCGCGATGCTGGCCCATGACCTGATCCTTGCCGGCTCTGCCGATGTGGTGGTCGCAGGCGGAATGGAGAGCATGTCGAACGCCCCCTATCTGCTGCCCAAGGCCCGCGCGGGATACCGCATGGGTCACGGACAGGTCATGGATCACATGTTTCTGGATGGGCTTGAGGACGCCTATGACAAGGGCCGCCTGATGGGCACATTCGCCGAAGATTGCGCCCAGTCCTTTCAGTTCACGCGCGAAGAACAGGATGCCTTTGCCATCACGTCATTGACGCGGGCGCAGCGGGCGATCGCGGATGGGGTCTTTGCCGCCGAAATCGCGCCCATGACCATCCGGGGCGCGACCGTCGCCATCGACGAACAGCCGGGCAAGGCGCGGCTGGACAAAATACCCACCTTGCGCCCGGCTTTTCGCGAAGAGGGGACAGTGACGGCGGCCAATTCGTCCTCGATCTCGGACGGGGCGGCGGCGCTGGTGCTGATGCGCCAGTCGCAGGCCGATGCCCGCGGATTGCAGCCGCGCGCCCGCATCCTTGGCCACGCGACCTATGCTGATGCGCCGGGGCTGTTTCCGACCGCCCCCATTGGCGCGATCCGCAGGCTGATGGACCGCACGGGGCTGGATTTGGCCGATATCGACCTGTTCGAGATCAACGAGGCATTCGCCGTGGTTGCAATGGCCGCGATGCGCGATCTGTCCCTGCCCCATGACATCGTGAACCTGCATGGCGGTGCCTGTGCGCTTGGCCATCCCATCGGTGCGTCGGGCGCGCGGGTGCTGGTCACCCTGCTGGCCGCGTTGGAGACCCACGGCCTGCGCCGGGGCGTCGCCGCGCTGTGCATCGGCGGCGGAGAGGCGACGGCCATGGCCATCGAAAGGATCGCATGATGCTGACCCCCGAACAGGAACAGATCCGCGACGCTGCCCGCGATTTCGCGCAGGACCGCCTTGCCCCCGGCGCAGCCGCCCGCGACCGCGACCACGCATTCCCCCGCGCCGAACTGGCCGAGATGGGCGCGCTGGGTTTCCTTGGGATGCTGGTCCCCGAAGCGCATGGCGGCGCAGAGACTGGCAGCGTCGCATATGCCTTGGCGCTGGAGGAGATTGCAGCGGCGGACGGGGCGTGTTCGACCATCATGTCGGTCCACAGCTCGGTCGGCTGCGTGCCGATCCTGCGCTTTGGCACGGATGCGCAAAAGGCGCGGTTTCTGCCCAAGATGGCCGCTGGGGAATGGATCGGCGGCTTTGCCCTGACCGAGCCGCAGGCGGGCTCCGACGCCTCGAACCTGAAGACAAGGGCCGTGCGAAAGGGCGATCACTACGTCATCGACGGGGCCAAGCAGTTCATCACCTCGGGCAAGAATGGCGATGTCATCATCGTCTTTGCCGTGACCGATGCAGCGGCGGGGAAAAAGGGCATCTCGGCCTTTATCGTGCCGACTGATACACCGGGCTATCAGGTGGTGCGGGTCGAGGAAAAGCTGGGCCTGCACGCCTCGGACACCTGTGCGATTGCCTTCAGCGACATGCGGGTGCCCGTCGAAAACCGGCTGGGCGAGGAAGGCGAGGGGTATCGCATCGCGCTGGCCAATCTTGAAGGCGGGCGCATCGGCATTGCCGCGCAGGCGGTGGGCATGGCGCGCGCGGCTTTTGACGCGGCGCTGGCATATGCGCGCGAACGGGTGGCGTTCGGCAGGCCCATCGCTGAACATCAGGCGGTGGCCTTCAAGCTGGCCGACATGGCGACCCAGATTGATGCCGCACGGCTGATGGTGCTGCGTGCGGCCCAATTGCGCGATGCCGGAAAGCCCTGCCTGACCGAAGCGAGCATGGCTAAGCTGTTCGCATCCGAAATGGCTGAAAAGGTCTGTTCGGACGCCATCCAGATCCATGGCGGTTACGGCTATCTTTGCGACTATCCCGTTGAAAGGATTTACCGCGATGTCCGCATCTGCCAAATCTACGAAGGCACCAGCGAGGTGCAGCGCATGGTCATCGCGCGCAGTCTTTAAGGGGGAAATATGGACGATTTGCTGAACCGCTGGCGCAAGATCCCCGTGCCCGTCATCGTGGACCTTGCGCCCGAATGCCAGATCGACATCGCGATCCGCCCGCTGATGCCCGCAGGTCAGCAACCGCCGCTGTTCGGGCGGGCGGTGACGGCACGATGTGCGCCGCCCGATTTCGGCGCGGTGCTGCGTGCCATCGGCCAGATCAACGCGGGCGAGGTGCTGGTCATCGACGCGGCGGGCGAAGCGGCCTGGGCCATGATCGGCGACGTGTTGGGCGGACATCTGCACCGCATCGGCGCGGCGGGCATCGTCTGCGACGGCGCAGTCCGCGACACCGGCAACCTTGCAGGCATGGCGGGCCTGTCGGTCTATTCCCGCCATATCAATCCGCGCGGCCCCACGGGTGCCGCCAAAGGCGAAGTGAATGCCCCCGTCACCATCGGCGGTCGCCCGATAGCACCCGGCGATCTGATCGTCGGGGACGATGACGGGCTTGCGGCGCTGACGCCCGCCGATCAGGAACGGCTGATCGATGCCGCCGAGGCAAAGTTGGCACTGGAAGCTGAATGGATCCGCCGCCTGGCCTCGGACGAGCCGATTGGTCAGATCTTCGGGCTGTTGTAATCCGCAACCAGCAGACGCCAGGCCGCTTCGTCCTCATCAATGCGGGCGAAGCGGCCGACCTCCTGCGCGAACACGTTATCGGTCAGATCATCGTTGACGGTCGAAACCTCGCCCGCCAGCACGTCGCCGTTTTCGGCCCAGAAGCTGTGCCAGACTCCGGGCAGCAGCGTCACGCTTTCGCCCGGACGCAGACGCAGATGCCCGCCGGGGGGCAATTCGCGCAAGGTGCCGTCGGTGGGCACAGTGACGCGGCTTTGCGGGTCCACGTTGCCCTGCGGGTCCGAGCCGTGGATCGACAGCACCAGATCGCCACCGCCCCGGTTGATGATGTCCTCGGCCTTGATGTTGTGGCGGTGCATGGGCGTCACCTGACGGTCGCGCACCACCATCGCCTTTTCGGCGTAGCACATGCCGCGCCCGGCCTTCAGGTCCGCCTGACGGCCATTGCGCAGCGTGAACAGCAAAAGCCCGCTTTCGGCATAACGCCCAAAGCCGAAATCGGTCAGATCCCAGCCCAGCCCCGCCGACCTGATCGCTTCGCTGGCATTGGCGTGGAATTCGTCCGGCGTCCAATGCGCAAATGGCGGCAGATGAAAGCCGAAGCTGCGGATGAAGGCATCGCCCGCACGCAGGGTTTCGTTGACTTCCGAGCGTTTCATGGGGTTCCTTTCTGATGGGATGCGGCATCCAGCCGAAAGCCGCGCAGCCTTGGCAGGACGGATGCCAGATCGACCGCCGCCCCTTGACCAAAGCCAAAGTAAAGCTCGCGAAACAGCGCGAACAGACGTTCGTAGCCGTCGCGCCGGTCGTGACGCGGGGCAAAGACGCGGGTGGGTGGGCAAAGCACCTGCTGCGCCGCCTGAAAGGTTGCGAACGCCCCCGCCGCCACCGCAGCCGCCACGCACGAACCTGTCCCCGTGGGCGAGGTCGCGGGGACATGCAGCTCACGTCCCAGCACATCGGCATAGATCTGGTTCAGCAGGTCGTTCTTCTGCGGAATGCCACCTGCATTCAGGATGCGGGCGGTCTGCGTCCCGCCGCTTTCGATGCGTTCGGTGATGATGCGGACATGCATGGCCATACCTTCGATCGCCGCGTGCATTTCATCGGCGGCGGAATGGTTCAGATCCCAACCCAGCGTCACCGCGCCAAGGTCCGAGCGGACCAGCACCGTGCGGTCTCCATTGTCCCAATTCAGCCGCATCAGCCCGCTGCCACCGGGGGGCATACTGTCCAGCCCTTGACACAAGGTCGCCACATCGCTGCCAGCGCGCCGCGCGATGGCCTCGAACACGTCTCCGGTGGCGGATTGCCCTGCTTCGATCCCCGTCCAGCCGGGCAGGACGCTGCCGGGAACGACGCCGCACAATCCGGGAACGGGCTGAAAGCCATCGGGTGCCATGGCGATGATGCAGGTCGAGGTGCCGACGACATTCACGATGTCCCCCGGCATGGCACCCGCACCAAGCGCGTCCCAATGCGCGTCGAAAGCGCCGACAGGGATGGGGATGCCCGGTTTCAGACCCAGCTTCGTGGCCCATTGCGGCGAAAGATGTCCCGCGATGGCGTCCGAAGTCAGAAAGCGCCCGTGCAGCTTTTCGTTGATCCCGTCCAGCAGCGGATCGACGCGGGACAGGAAATCCTGCGAAGGCAATCCGCCCCATTTCGCGCCATACATCCATTTATGCCCGGCTGCGCATATGCTTCTCGGTATATCCTCGATATTTTCGATGCCGCACAGTGTTGTGGCCACCATGTCGCAATGCTCAAGCGCGGTCGCCAGCCTTGGTCGCAGGTCGGGATTGTGGCGCAGGAAATGCAGAAGTTTCGCATAGCCCCATTCGTGAGAATAGGTTCCGCCACACCATTCCAGTGCCTCAAGGCTTTCGGCACGGGCAAGGGCCGTGATCTCGGCGGCTTCGGCATGGGCACGGTGGTCGCACCACAGATAGTAATCCGCCAGCGGCTGCAGGTCGGCATCCACCATCACAACGCTTGATCCGGTCGTATCGCAGGCAAGTGCCGCAACCCGATCGCCGTCGATGCCCGCCTGTGCCACTGCTTGATACATGGCGTGTGCCAGGGCCCGCATGTGGTCGGCATGGGCCTGCGCGCCCAGCAGCGGATCGGCGGGACTGCGTTTCAGCGGATAGCCCGCGCTTGCGCTGGCCAGCGTTGCGCCCGAGCCGGTCTCCATCAACGTCACGCGCACGGAAAGCGTGCCGAAATCCACCCCGGCGACGATCATGCGCCCGCCTGCCCATAGGTCGCATCTGCGCCATGCTTGCGCAGATAGTGCCGGTCCAAAAGTTCCTGCGAAATAGGTTTAGGTTCGCTTGATAAAGCCATGCAATGCCACGACATTCGCGCCACTTCTTCAAGGATCAGCGCATTGTGCACGGCCTCATCCGGTGTCCTGCCCCAGACAAAGGGGCCGTGGCCCGCAACCAGCACGGCGGGGATCGTTAGCGGATCAATACCCGCGAATGTCTCTGCGATGACTTCGCCGGTCATCAGCACGTAATCCTGCGCAATCTCCTCGGGTGTCAGGTCGCGGGTGACGGGGATCGTGCCGTAGAAATAATCCGCATGGGTCGTGCCAAGGCAGGGGATCGGGCGGCGTGCCTGCGCCATGATCGTGGCAAAGGTCGAATGGGTATGGATCACGGCGCCTATGCCGGGAAACGCCCGATACAGCACCGCGTGGGTCGCAAGGTCGGATGACGGGCGCAGGCGGTTGTCCAGCACCCGACCCTGAATGTCGCAGGCCACCATCGCGTCTGCGGTCAGCTGATCATAGGGCACGCCCGAGGGTTTGATCAGGATGCGCCCCGTCGCGCGGTCGATGCCGCTGGCATTGCCGAATGTGGACACCACCAGCCCATGGCGCACGGTATCAAGGTTCGCCCGCAGCACGGCGCGGCGAAGGGTATCGTCGTCGGACATGTCAAAGTCCCGTCAGGATGAAAAGGGGGCCGCGCAAGGACGCGCGGCCCCGAAGCCTTTAGCGGGGCGAGGTCCAGCCCTTGTAATCACCGATATTGTCGTGGGTGATCAGTTCCGGCTCCAGCAGCACGGTGTCGGGATTGGGCGTTTCGCCTTGCAGCGCCTTGTAACCCATTTCCAGCGCCTGACCCGCCATCGTGTAGGGGTCTTGCGAGGCCGAGGCCTTGATCAGACCTTCGCCCGATTTCAGCTCGCCCTCGATGTCGGGCGCGCCGTCCACGGCGGTGATGATGAACTCGCTGCGGTTGGCCTGCTTGGCGGCCAGCGCAAAGCCGATGGCGGTCGGGTCGTTGATCGCGAAAACGCCGTCGATCTTGTCGAAACGCGTCAGCAGCGTCTGGCCGACATTCAGGCCCCCGTCGCGCGAGCCTTGGGCGTTCTGGTCATCGGACAGGATCTTGATGTCGGGCGATTTGGCGAAAGCGTCCTTGCAGCCTTTGACCCGATCCAGGATCGAGGAGGAAGCGGGGCCGTTCACGATGACCACATCGCCTTTGCCGCCCAATTGGTCAACGATGTATTGGCACGCCTTTTCACCGGCCTGCACGTTATTCGTCATCACCGTCACATCCGCGCCGGGTGCCGACACGTCGAAGGCGGCGACGATCACGCCCGCATCGCGCGCGCGTTTGACGGCAGGCGCAATTGCCGCCGCATCCACCGCGTTCAACATGATGATGTCGGTGCCCGCCGCGATGAAGCTGTCGATCTGGCTGGATTGCTTGTTCAGGTCGTAATCGGCCGAAACCGAGGTGACCTTGACGTCAGGATTGATCTTTTTCGCGGCATCCTCGATCCCCTTGATCGTCGCGACAAAGAAGGGATTGCCCAGCAGACCGACCGAGATGCCGACGCTGTTGAGGTCTTTCGCGGCGACCGGAACCGCCGAGACTGCGGCCAGCGCTAGCGCCGAGGCCAGGGTTTTCGTGTAACGCATGTTATCCTCCCAAATGATGCGTTTTGTTCAGGAAATCAGGTGCGGGCGCCGCCCTTCTGGCGGTAGCGGTCCAGCGCCACGGCGGCGATGATGACCAGACCCTTGACGATATATTGCCAGATGTCGCTGACCCCGATCAGGATCAGGCCGTTCGACAGCACCGCGATGATCAGCGCACCGATCAGCGTGCCCCAGATCGAGCCGATGCCACCCACAAAGCTGGTCCCGCCCAGAATGACGGCGGCGATTGCGTCCAGCTCGTATGCCTGCCCCAGTTGCAGCCCGTTGGCGGCGTAAAGGCGGGCTGCGGCCATCGCGCCACCCAGTCCCGCGAAAAGCCCCGAGATGCCATAGACGAACAGCAGGACCAGCGGCACCTTGATCCCGGTCAGGCGCGCGGCCTCGGGGTTGCCGCCGGTGGCATAGATCCATGTGCCCAGCACGGTGCGTTTCAGGATGAACCATGACAGCACGATCACGGCGGCTGCGATGATCGCCAGCCACGGGATGCCGAACAGGCTGCCATTGCCGATCACGTCAAAGGGCAGTTCGGCGTTGAAGACGGTTGTGTCATTGCCCAGAAGTCGCGCGATGCCCCTGACGGCGGTCAGCGACCCCAGCGTGACGATGAATGGCGGCAATCGCAGCGCCGAAATCAGGATGCCGTTTGCCAGCCCGCAGGCCAGACCCACGCCCATTGCCGCCGGAACGCCCAGCCAGCCGACCTCTGGGATCAGCGACACGATCACCGCGACCATGGCCGATGTCGCCAGGATCGAGCCCACCGACAGGTCGATACCGCCCGTCAGGATCACGAAGGTCATCCCCGAGGCCAGAACGATATTGATCGACGCCTGTTGCGCCACGTTCGAGATGTTGCCCACGCTGACGAAACGCCCGCTCATCAATTCAAAAACCACGGCAAGCAGGATCAGCACGGGCAACATGCCGACCACGCTCATGATCGTGCGCAGGCGCTGGCTGGCGGGGGTGGTCTCGGTCATTGGGTCGCTCCTTTGGTCTGGGGCGCGGTGCCGGTCGAGAGTTCCATGATGGCTTCCTGACTGATCGGGTCGGCGACCTCTCCCGCGATATGGCCTTCGCGCATGACCAGCACACGGTCCGCGACCCCGATGATCTCGGGCAGCTCGCTAGAGATCATGATGACGCCGACGCCCTTGCGGGCCAGCTGGTCGATCAGCTTGTAGATTTCGGATTTCGCGCCGACATCGACGCCGCGCGTGGGTTCGTCAAGGATGACGACCTTGGGGCCGGTTTCCAGCAGCCGCGCGATCAGCACCTTTTGCTGGTTGCCGCCCGACAGCCCACCCGCCGGCATCCGGGCCGAGGGAGCCTTGACCGACAGCGCCTTGATCGCGTCGCCCGCGCGCTTTGCGGCAGCGCGGAAATCCAGCAGTCCGGCCTGTTTCGCATCCTGCTGGATCACGCCGATATTGACGTTTTCCAAGATGGACATGTCCAGAAACAGCCCCAGCTTGGCCCGATCCTCGGTCAGATAGGCGATGCCCGCATCCAGCGAAGCGCGCGGGGCCGAGGTATCGACCGCCTGCCCATCAAGCATGACATTGCCAGAGGTGCGCGGGTCCGCGCCATAGATCAGCCGCGCAAGCTCGGTCCGGCCCGAGCCGACAAGCCCCGCGATGCCCAGAACCTCGCCGCGATACAGGTCAAACGAACAGCCCCTGACCGGCCCGCCCGCCATGTCGCGCACCGACAGAAGCGGCGTGCCGCTATGGTCAGCCGAGGCGACGTGCTGCTTTTTGTAGAAACTGTTCAGATCGCGCCCGACCATCATCTGCACCAGCCGCTGGGCCGACAATTCGGCGCGGTCCAACGTGCCGATGAATACCCCGTCGCGCAGGACCGAACAGCGGTCGGCCAGCGCATAGACCTCCTCCATGCGGTGGCTGATATAGATGATGGCGATGCCGTCGGCTTTCAGCTTGGCGATCACATCGAACAGCCGTTCCGTTTCGCGCGCGGAAAGCGAGGTGGTGGGTTCGTCCATCACGATCAGGCGGGCGTCGGTCGTCAGCGCACGGGCGATTTCGACCATCTGGCGTTCGCCCAGCGACAGATCCTCGACCCGCGTGCGGGCGGAAAATCTGACGCCCAGACGGTCAAGGATCGGTTGCGCCCGCTTGCGGGTGGTTGCGCGGTCCACGACGCCTTTGGTCGCGATCTCGCGCCCTAGAAACATGTTCTCGGCGACGGTCAGGTTCGGGGCCAGTGACAGTTCCTGATAGATGACCGCGACGGCGCCCGCGGCCTCGGCCTGTGGCTTGCCCTCGATCGTGACATGACCGCCGGGATCGGCCTTGTAGGCACCCGAAAGAATTTTCATGAGCGTGGATTTCCCCGCCCCGTTTTCGCCCATCAACGCGTGCAGTTCGGCACGCATCACGGTCAGGCTGACATCCTTCAGCGCCTTGATGGGACCGAAGGTCTTCGAAATGTTGCGCATTTCCAGAATGGGGGCGGTCATTCATCCCTCTCGATCTGGGCGATGACGATTTCGACGCCCGCGCGTTCCAGCATCCGCGCATTGGCGTCCGACAGGCCATCATCGGTGACGACCCGCGAAATGCGCGAAAAAGGCAGGGAAAGGGTCGGCGGGCGCACGCTAAACTTGCGGCTGTCCGCCAGCAGGATCACCTCGGAGACAACGCTGCTCATCTCATCCGCTAGGCGGACCAGCAGCGGGTGCTGTTCCAGCACGCCCTGTTCGCTGATCCCCAAGGCGCCGACAAAGAATTGTTCGGCAAAGAAGCGGTCCTTGGGCGCGCTGACATCGTAAAGGATGCCCGGTTCGCGGTGCAGGTCGCCGCCGCCGACAGTCAGTTGGCAGGTGCCGTTTTCCGCCAGCCACGCGGCCAGCGGCATGGAATGGGTAAAGACGCGAAGGTTGCGATCCGCGATGCGGCAGCCGAAATGAAAGCAGGTCGAGCCGCCGTGAATGATGATCGCGCTGCCATCCTGCACCAGCTTTTCAGCCTCGCGCGCGATGGCGCGCTTGGCTGCGACGGCGATGTCGCGGTTTTCGACAAAGGGCAGGGGGGCGGTGCGGCCATTGCGTTCCAGCGCCGCGACGCCGCCATAGACCTTGCGCGCGCGCCCGGCCTCATTCAGCTTTTCGATGTCGCGCCGGATCGTTGCGCCCGATACGCCTATCAGATGCTGAAGATCGCGCACGGATGCGAAAGGTCGTTCATCCAGAAGCGACGCAATACGTTCCTGTCGTTCGAAATCGCTCATCAACCTCCCCTTTGATGCGCGTTCATGATCAACCTCTATCGGCACAACGCTAATCTGTAAATACTTAATCACATCATGATCACACTGCGTCGCAGCGTGACAAACTATGTGCAGTCGCGGCATGGCGCGGCATCTTTGCTGCGGGTCGGGGGGGAATAGCCGAAATCGTTATAAATACCGTCTGCGATGATTATTCGTTTTCGCGTTCTTTTCACGGGCGGTTCACGCCTGCGTGTTTAATCTGCGACTCGGCATTTTACCCGGTGGTTGCATCCAACACGCAGAGGAGCTGCAAATGCCTACTGGAACCAATGGAAATGACACCCTGATTGGGACGAACTTTTCCGAATATTTTTACGGCTTGGCGGGCAATGATTATATTCTGATGCTCGACGGCAATGATGTCGGCTATGGCGATGACGGCAATGACACCATCTATGGCTATGGCGGCAACGACTGGATTTATGGCGGGCTGGGAAATGATTTTCTCAGCGGCAATGACGGGAACGATTATATCGTCGGCGGCGGCGGGACCGACACCGCCTATGGCGGTGCGGGGTCCGATACGCTTGTATCCAGCGGGGCGGGCTATTACGACGCGGGCGATGACAACGATTATGTCTATGCCGGTCTTGGCACCCCCGAGACGCTGCGTGGCGGCACCGGCACCGACTGGCTGAACACCACGACCTTCAACGGCAATTACAGCGTGAACCTGGCCACGGGTGTCACGAACTATGCCGGTGAATCCTTCATCGAGTTCGAGAACATCGTCACCGGCTCGGGCAATGACACCATCACCGGCACATCGGGCGCCAACTACATCTATGGTGGTGCTGGTAACGATTATCTTTATGGCGCGGGTGGTTACGACACGGTCTATGGCGGCACGGGCATTGATACCATCGTGTCGGGCGGTCTGGGCTATTACGACGCTGGTGACGATACCGACTATGTTTATGCCGGTCTTGGCACACCTGAAACGCTGATCGGCGGCAACGGCAACGACTGGCTGTATACCACCAGCTTTAACGGCGATTACAGCATCAACCTGACGACCGGCGCGACGAATTATTCGGGCGAAAGCTTTACCGGGTTCGAAAATATCATCACCGGCTCGGGCAACGATACGGTGATCGGAACTTCCGGCGCGAACTATATCTATGGTGGCGCGGGCAGTGACAGTCTGGTCGGCGGGGGTGGAACCGACACCATCTATGGCGGTGCTGGTTATGACACGATCCATTCCAGCGGATACGGCTATTACGATGCCGGTGATGACAATGACTATGTCTATTCCGGGCTGGGCACGCCCGAGACATTGCGGGGCGGCGCAGGGATCGACTGGTTGAACACTACCACCTTCAACTTTGATTATGTGGTGAATTTGGCCACCGGAGCGACCAACTATTCCGGCGAGTCCTTTATCGAGTTCGAACATCTGGTGACCGGCGCGGGCAATGACAGCCTGACCGGGACCAGCGGCACGAACTATATCTATAGCGGTGCCGGAAACGATACCGTCGATGGCGGCCTTGGCGATGACTATATCTATGGCGATATCGGCAATGACAGCCTTGTCGGTGGTGGCGGCAGCGACACCATCTATGGCGCGGCGGGCAATGATACCATCCGCTCCAGCGGTTATGGCTATTACAATGCCGGCGACGGCGGTGATGCGGTCTTTGCCGGGCTTGGAACGCCCGAGACGCTGATCGGCGGGGCGGGTGTCGATGTGCTGAACACCCGGACCTTCAACGGCGATTACGTGGTGAACCTGACGACCGGAGCCACGAACTATTCCGGCGAAAGTTTCACCGAATTCGAGAATGTCGTCACCGGCAACGGCAACGACGTCGTAACCGGAACCGCAGGGGTCAATACCTTCTATACCGGCAACGGCAATGACACCGTTTACGGCGGCGCGGGCAATGACTTCATCTCGGGCGAGCTGGGCAATGATCTGCTGTTTGGCGGCACCGGGAACGACACCGTGCAGGGTGGAACGGGCGCAGACCGGCTTTGGGGCGAGGCGGGCAATGACACGCTGCTTGGCCTGCTGGGTTCCGACACCATGACCGGCGGTTCGGGCGAAGATACCTTCGTCTTCCAGACGGTCAACGACTCGGCGGCCGGGCCTGGCTACGATCTGATTACCGACTTCCAAGGTGCGGGCAACCATCCGCCTGCATTCATCGAAGATCGGATCGACCTGTCTGCCGTCTATGGCGGAACGCTGACCTTCACCGGCACCACGCCGGGCGGGGCGGGCACCGTCTGGATGGTCAATTCGGGCGGAGAAACCTGGATGCGCGTCAATATCGACAATGATGCAGCGGTGGAAATGACCGTCCGCATTCTCGATGGCGGCAGTGTCGCTTCCAGTTATTCGGCAAGCGACTTTATTTTGTAAGCAATGGCGCGGCGGGAAATCGCCGCGCTTTTCTGGTTAATAATTATCTGCAATCCACGAACCGGACAAAATGCCAAGCATATGAAAGCGTCGGGCGGTCTTATATCGCCCGACGAACTTATGAGCTTTATCTAAACCTCATCGCCCAGACACGCTTAATCCGCGCAGGTTTGCGCGGTGAATGGCTGGATCAGGTCATAGCCATGCCCAAAGTCCAGCACGGCGCGATCGGCGCGGGGTGGTCCCATGATCTGCAATCCCATGGGCAGCCCGGTCGGACCAAAGCCTGCGGGCACGGCCAGAGCGGGCAGTCCGGCAAGGCTTGCGGGAATCACCACCTCCATCCAGCGGTGATAGGTGTCCATGCTGCGGCCCGCGATCTCGCGTGGCCAATGCAGGGCGGCATCGAACGGGAAAAGCTGCGCGGTGGGCAGCGCCAGAAAATCATAGCGGGTGAACAGGTCCAGCACATGGCGATACCACGCGCTGCGCTGTGTGAATGCGGCCTGCACCTGCGCCGGCGACAGAGCGCGGCCCCGTTCGATTTCCCAGACCGCCTCGGGCTTCAGGTATTCGCGGCTGCGCGGGTTGTCATAGACTGCGCCAAGGCTGCCCGACACAAGGAAGCTGCGCAGCGTGATCCAGCAGTCCCAGAGTTGGTTCATATCGAAACCGGGGGCCAGAGGCTCCACGACACAGCCCTGCGCCTGACACAGCGCCAGCGCCGCTTCGCAAGTGGCAAGCACACCCGGTTCAGTCGCCAGATGCCCGCCCAGATCGCCAAGCCAGCCGATGCGCTTGCCCTTGAGCGTCCCGGCCAAAGTGTCGCGGAATTCTGCCCCGTCACCGCAAAGCGACAGGGGATCGCGCGGATCGTGGCCCGCCTGCGTCGCGAACAGCATCGACAGATCGGCCATATTGCGTGCCATCGGGCCATCGGTCGAAAGCTGTTGCAGAAACATCTCAGGCGCAGGGCCGCGCGGCACGCGCCCGAATGACGGGCGAAATCCATAGATATTGTTCCAGCCCGCAGGATTGCGCAGCGACCCCATCATGTCACTGCCATCCGCCACGGGCAGCAGACGCGCGGCCAGTGCCGCCGCCGCCCCGCCCGAACTGCCGCCCGCGCTGCGCATCCGGTCCCAGGCGTTCAGGGTGGTGCCGAAAACCGGGTTGTAGGTATGCGAGCCAAGGCCGAACTCCGGCGTGTTCGTCTTGCCGATAAAGATTGCGCCTGCGTTGCGCAGGCGCTCAACATGGATCGCGTCGGATTTCGGAATGTTGTTGCGCAGCGCGGCCGAGCCCTTGACGGTGGCGATCCCCGCTGTCTCGGACAGATCCTTGGGCGCTTGCGGGATGCCATGCAGCCAGCCGCGATCCTGGCCATGGGCCAGCGCGGCATCCGCATCCGCCGCCTCGGCCAGCAGTTCTTCGCGCGGGCGCAGCGATACCAGCGCGTTCAAGCCGGGGTTCACCCGTTCGATCCGGTCAAGATAGGCGGCCATCACCTCGACGCAGGAAACCTGACGGCTGTGGATGGCACGGCTGAGGTCCAGTGCGGACCAGTCGGTAAGCGGGCGGTCTGTCGCAATATTCAGCATGACGGCAAGATCAGCAGAAATAATCCGCTCTTACAACCCATTCGGCTTAGCCGGGCTGATGACCGAACCGGCGAAAGACTGCGCGAAAGGCAAATGCCGATGCCACCAGTGCAGCGCCACCCGCAAGATGGGCAGGCATGCTGTGGCCTTGCGTTCCGGCCTCGGCGGCAAGTAGGAACGACATGTTGGCATCAAGACCGAAAGGGGCGCTGCGGGGGTGGCTGCGCAGCGCGGCCCCTGCGGCCAGAAAGGGCATGACCAGCAACAGAGCCCAGCCCGCCGGATCGACCAGCGACAGATCCAGCGCGCGATATGCCAGCGCAGCCCCCACCCCGATCAGCGATCCGGGCGGCATGTATTGCAGCATCGGCGCAGGTGTCCGGCTGGAGGCGATCAGTAAGCTGAAGATCGACAGCGACATGGCCCCGGCGATCCCCGGAGGCCCGCCAACGGTTTGCAGCCAGACTACGCCCAGCAGGCAGGCACCGCCTGCGATCATGCCATGACGCAGCACGTGGCGCATCTGCGGCGGAACGCGGCGCGGCATGGGTTCCGGCCTGCGCGGGGTAAAGACAAAGGTAATCGCCGTCACGGCAATCACGCCGATCAGCGTGCACCAGATGCGGTCCAGCGCGAAAGCGGTGGCTTCGACGTGGTGATCCATCGACGGGACCAGCACCACGGCCACGGTGATCCCGGCCAGCAGCGCACCATAGCTATAGGCGGTGCCGATCCAATATGTCGCGGCGGTCGCGATGCCCACGGCAAGGACCAGCACGATTCCATGCGCCAGCTCTCCGGCCAGTTGGGTCAGTGCAAGCCAGCCGATCGCTGCGCCAAGCGCCGTGCCCGCGACCCGCATAACGGCGCGAAGCAGCAAATCCTCGCGGTGGGGTTGGGCCACGACCCAGACCGGCATCGCCGCCCAGAACGGGTTTTGCAGGCCAAGCTGAACGGCAAGGATCAATGAGATGGCGGCAGCGGCGAACAGTTGCAGCGCACGCAGCGCCCAATGCGATGCAGGATTCATGGCCAAGACTTCGACAGGAAGGGATGGCCATTCCTTGCGTCAAACGGGGCGTAGATGCAACCTGTGCCGGATGCGGGAATTATGCAAAGGCCCGCAAAATCTGCCCGTGAGTTGCGCCATTGGCCAGCAATGCCGCCAGCAGAATGCGCGCCTGACCCGGACGCAGCCATCGCGAATGGATCGCACCCGCCGCCATCAGGTCGTGCCCGCCGCCGCCACCGCCATAGGCGGGTGCAAGCACCCCTTCGGGCACGCGGCTTGAGGTGATGACCGGGATGCCCGCAGCCGTTGCGCGGGCGACGGCCGCCACGACTTCGGCGGTGGTATTGCCCGAACCCAGTGCGGCCAGCACGATCCCTTTTGCATCGACAGCGATGCTGGCGTTCAGGTGCAGCGCATCCGCGCCGGGATGCAGCGCGACAATATCCACGCGCAGCCCCGCCACCGATGCTGGCAGCGCGGGCAGGGCAGGCGCTTGTCCCCCGGCCAGTGCGAATGCCTCGGCGCGGTCGGATGCGTGCTTGTAAAGTCCCCAGACCGGCAGCAGACGGCCCCCAAAGGCCAACCGCACGCCGTCGCCGCCGTCCAGCACCGCGTGGATGGCATCGGCCAGATTGCCCGGTCCGTCCGGCTGCGCGCTGTCAGCCGAAAACTGAGCGCCCGTGAAAACCACCGGCTTTGCCGCACCATGCTGAAGCCGGACCAGCAGCGCGGTTTCCTCCATCGCGTCGGTGCCGTGCAGGATCACCACGCCCGCGATTGCCGGATCGGCAAGCTGCGCGCCCACCGCGTCGCTGACAAGCTGCATATCGCTTAGCGTCAGGCTGGAGCTGTCCTTGGCCAGCAATTCCACCGCCCGCAGGCGAACCTGCATCGGCGGCAGCAGGTCCAGCAGATCCCGGCCGGTCAGCGCGGGACTGGCCGCGCCGTCCGTACCCTTGCGGCTGGCGATGGTGCCTCCGGTCGCGATGACCGCGACCAGAGGGATTTGCGTGGAAGCGTTCACCCGCGCCCCGCTTCGTTCGCCTGCGCGATGGCGGCAATGCGACTGCGCGCCAGATACCAGCCCACGACCAGCGCCGGCACGATCACCAGCAGCGATGCGACGGTATATGTCCCGATCGGATAGTCGAAGGCCATCAGCACGACGACGCCCAGCAGGAAGGCCAGCGTGGCGATGCCGGTGAAGGGCGCACCGAACATGCGGAAATCGGGGCGCTGGATGACGCCTTGGCGCGACAGGCTCCACAGTTTCAACTGGCACAGCACGATGGTGGCCCATGCGAAGATCAGGCCAAGTGCGGCGACGTTGATCGCGATCTCGAACGCGTCTGCGGGCATATAGGCGTTCAGCACTACGCCCAGCACGGTGACGAAAGCGGTGACGGCGATGCCCATGTAAGGCACGCCCGCCTTGTTCATCTTGGCCAGCGATGCCGGGGCCGAGCCAGAGATCGCCATCGAATGCAGGATGCGGCCCGTCGAATACAGCCCCGCATTCAGCGAGGACAGCACCGCCGTCAGCACCACAAGGTTCATGATCACGTCCGCTCCCTCGATCCCGATCGCGCCGAAGAAGGTCACGAACGGGCTTTCGCCTGCCTTATAGGCGGTATAGGGCAGCAGAAGCGACAGCAGAAGCACCGAACCGACATAGAAGATGACAAGTCGCAGAACCACCGTGCGGATGGCGCGCGGCATCACCTCGCGCGGATCCTGCGTTTCGCCTGCAGCCGTTCCGATCAACTCGATCGAGGCATAGGCGAAGATCACCCCTTGAATGATGACCAGCGCGGGCAGCAATCCATTGGGGAACCAGCCGCCGCTGTCGGAAATCAGCTGAAGTCCGGGGGTGTGGCCCGCGACCGGCGTGCCGGTGACGACGAACCAGATGCCGATCAGCAAAAAGCCGACCAGCGACACGACCTTGATCAGGCTGAACCAGAATTCCAGTTCACCGAAGACCTTGACCGAAAGCATGTTCATCGCCAGCACCACCACCAGCGCGCCGAGCGCGAACATCCACTGATCGACGCCCGCCAGCCACGGGATATAGGCCTTGAAGAAGTTCATGTAGACGGCGACGGCGGTGACATCTGCCACCGATGTCATGGCCCAGTTGATCCAATACATCCAGCCCGCCGCGAAGGCGAGCTTTTCGCCATAGAACTCACGCGCATAGCTAACGAATGAGCCAGAGCTGGGGCGGTGCATGATCAGTTCGCCCAAGGCGCGCAGCACCAGAAAGCCGAAAAAGCCGCATAGCGCATAGACCAGCACCAGTGCCGGGCCTGCGACGGCAAGACGCCCGCCCGCACCCAGGAAAAGCCCGGTGCCGATGGCACCGCCGATGGCGATCATCTGGATCTGGCGCGGTTTCAGAGATTTGTGAAAGCCCGCCTCTTCCTTGGCGAAGACCTGCCCGTCGGCAGGGGTGTTCTGATGTGACATAGGTTCTCCGTCCCGTCCCGTTGGCGACACCAGCCTTGTTGCGCGGCATTGCGACAGGCCAGTATCGGCCGCTCTTCCCGGATCGCAATGCTGCAAAGCTGTTTGACAGATTTGGCGCTTAATATCTGTGACACGGAATCGTCAAGGAAAAATGCAGACGCCCCGCGCGGAGGTGGCTGCGCGGGGCGGCGATCGTTTCTGGGAAATGCTTGCAAACCATTCATCAAGCTTGCGATGTTGTTGAATCAGACCCGTTCCAGCGCGATGGCAATTCCTTGCCCGACGCCGATGCACATGGTCGAAAGAGCACGCTTGCCGCCCGTCAGCGACAGCTCCAGCGCCGCGGTCCCGGTGATGCGGGCGCCCGACATGCCCAGCGGATGACCCAGCGCGATGGCCCCGCCATTTCGGTTCACGCGCGGATCGTCATCGGCAATGCCCAGCTCGCGCAAGGTGGCGACGCCCTGGGCGGCAAAAGCCTCGTTCAGCTCGATCACGTCGAAATCGGCGGGCGTCAGCCCCAACCTTGCCATCAGCTTCGCGCTGGCGGGCGCAGGGCCGATGCCCATGATGCGCGGCGGCACGCCCGCCACAGCCCCGCCCAGCACGCGCGCGATGGGGGTCAGCCCGTGCCGTTTCGCGGCATCCGCCGTCGCAAGGATCAGCGCCGCTGCCCCGTCATTCACCCCCGACGCATTTCCTGCGGTGACTGAACCGCCGTCGAACAATGGGCGCAGCTTGGCCAACGCCTCGGACGTGGTGGTGCGGGGGTGTTCATCGCGGTCCACGATCAGCGGATCGCCCTTGCGCTGCGGCACCTCGACCTGCGTGATCTCGCGCGCCAGACGGCCATTCGCCTGCGCTGCTGCGGCTTTGGATTGCGAGGCAAGCGCCATCGCATCCTGCGCCGCCCGGTCGATGCCGTAATCATCGGCGACGTTCTGGCCGGTCTGCGGCATGGAATCGACGCCATAAGCCTTTGCCATAGCCGGGTTGACGAAGCGCCAGCCGATGGTGGTGTCGTGGATCTCGGCGGCGCGGGAATAGGCGGATTCGGCCTTGGGCATGACAAAGGGCGCGCGCGACATGGATTCGACACCGCCCGCGATCATCAGATCAGCCTCACCTGCCATGATCTGGCGCGCGGCGACCAACACGGCATCCATGCCCGAGCCGCAAAGGCGGTTGATCGTCGTCCCCGTCACGCCGACGGGCAGACCGGCCAGCAGGACAGACATGCGGGCGACGTTGCGGTTATCTTCGCCCGCCTGATTGGCGCAGCCAAAGATCACGTCATCAACCGCCTGCCAGTCCACGCCCGCGTTCCGCGCCATCAGCGCGCGCAGGGGGATCGCGCCCAGATCGTCGGCTCGGACCGAAGCAAGCGCGCCGCCGAAGCGACCGATGGGCGTGCGGATATAGTCGCAGATGTAAACGTCGCGCATGATCAAAGCTCCGGGACGGTCAGGTCGGCCACGTCGCCGTCGATATACAGTGTGGCGCCGGTCATGGATTGCAATTCGTCAAATGACAGCGCCGCCAGCTTTTCGCGCAGCACGAAGCGGCCATCCTGCACATCCACCACCGCAAGCGAGGTATAGACGCGCGTGACGCAGCCCACCCCGGTCAGCGGCAGCGTGCAGGTCTTGACCAGCTTGGGCTTGCCGTCCTTGGTCACGTGATCGGTGATGACGGCGACGCGTTTCGCGCCATGCACCAGATCCATCGCGCCGCCCACGGCGGGGACGCCCTTGGGGCCGGTGGACCAGTTCGCCAGATCGCCCGTCTCGGCCACCTCATAGGCGCCAAGGATCGCGACATCCAGATGCCCGCCGCGCACCATCGCGAAACTGTCGGCGTGGTGGAAAAACGCCGTGCCGGGCTTGATCGTCACGGCTTTCTTGCCCGCGTTGATCAGATCCCAATCCTCGGACCCGGCAGCGGGGGCCTCGCCGAAGCCGAGGATGCCGTTTTCAGTGTGAAAGATCGCCTGACGGCCGGGCGGCTGGAATTTCGCCACCATTTCCGGGAAGCCGATGCCAAGATTGACATAGGCGCCATCCGCGATGTCCTGCGCCGCGCGCCATGCGATTTGGGTCGAGGTCAGTTTGCTCATGCTGCATCCTCCGGGTAGCGGGCGTTGGCGCGGTTCAGGTCCTCTTCCTGTGCGGGGTTCGCGACCTGCACGATGCCTTGGACAAAGATGCCGGGGGTGACGACGGTTTCGGGGTCGATGCTGCCCGGTTCGACCAATGCCGACACCTGCACGATGGCGGTCCGCGCCGCCATGCACATCAGCGGTCCAAAATTCCGCGCTGCCATGCGATAGGTCAGGTTGCCCAAGGTGTCGCCCCGATCGGCCTTGACCAGCGCGTAATCCGCCTTCAGCCAGCGTTCCTGCACATAGGCGCGGCCTTCGAATTCCTCGACCGGCTTGCCCTTGGCAAGATCGGTGCCGAAGCTGGTGGGGGTGTAGAATGCCGGAATGCCTGCGCCGCCTGCGCGGATGCGTTCGGCCAGCGTGCCTTGCGGGACCAGCTCTAGTTCGATCTTGCCGGCAAGGTAAGCGTCGGTAAAGACGCGCGGATCGGCGGAACGCGGGAAGGAACAGATCAGCTTGGCGACCATCCCCTGTTCGATCAGCGCCGCCAGCCCGACATGGCCGTTGCCCGCATTGTTGTTCACGACCGTCAGATTTTTCGGATGCCCGGTGGCAAGAAAGCGGTCGATCAGCGCGTGGACCAGCTCGATCGGCGCACCCGAACCGCCGAAGCCGCCAATCATCACGGTCATGCCGTCTTCGATCCCTGCCACCGCCGCGGCCAGATCGGGAAGCGTCTTGTCCATTCCGCCCTCCTGCGAATTGCGATGCGGGTGGGTTAGCGGATCGGCGGGGCTTCCGTAAATGCGGTTTGTGCGATATGATGTTTTTGTTCACATATCGCACGGATTGGCATGACGAACGAACGCGACCTGATGAGCGGGCTGGCCAAGGGGCTGCGCGTGATCGAAACCTTTACCGCCGAACGCCCGCGCCAATCCATCGCCGAGGTGGCCGAGGCATCGGCGCTGGACCGTGCCACCGCGCGGCGCTGCCTGCTGACCTTGGCCCATCACGGTTACGCCGATTACGACGGCAAGTTCTTCACGCTGACGCCGCGCATCCTGCGGCTGGGCACGGCCTGCCTTGCGACGATGCCGCTGCCGCAGATCGTGCAGCCCTGGCTGGACGCGCTGTCGGACAGGATCGGCGAAAGTTCATCGGTTTCGGTGCTGGACGGGGCGGAAATCGTCTATGTCGCGCGCGCGGCGCAGCAGCGGGTCATGTCGATTTCGCTGATGCCGGGGTCTCGGCTGCCTGCCTACTGCACCTCGATGGGGCGCGTAATGTTGGCGGCTTTGACGCCCGATGAGGTGCAGGCTTTGCTGGGGCCCGGCCCCTTTCCGGCGCGCACGGCGCAGACGATCACTGATGGCGCTGTCCTTGCGGCGGAATTGGGCCGCGTCCGCGAACAGGGCTATGCGGTGATCGATCAGGAGGTAGAACAGGGCCTGCGTTCCATTGCCGTGCCGCTGCTGAGCGCGCGGGGCAGGGTGGTCGCGGCGCTGAATGTGGGGCTGTCGGCCACACATGCGACGGTTCAGGATCTGCCCGCGCGGTTCCTGCGCGATCTGCTTCGCATTCAGGCCGAATTGCGCGGGCTGCTGCGTTAGGCCTGCGTGATCCGCGCGATGGCCTTTTTCACAAGGTCGAGGTGATCGGCCATGGCGGCGCGGGCATCGGCCTCGGATCCGGCCGCGATGGCCTGCGCGATGCGGCGATGTTCGTCATTCGAGGCCACGCGGCGATGCGCCAGCAGGTTGACCAATTCGGATTGCTGCATCATCGCATCGCGCGATTCCGACACGATCCGCGCAAACAGCGCATTCTGCGACGCAGCGGCAATCAGCGTGTGAAAGTCGCTGTCCATCTGCACCCATTTCAGCGAATCCACATGCGCGTCCATCTGATCGCACAGATGCAGCAATTCGCGGACCTGCGCCGCGTCGCGCCGCAAAGCGGCCCAGCCGGCGGCGGGAATTTCGATATGCGGGCGCGCCTCGTCCAGATCGCGGGCGGAAATGTCGCCGTAAGCCAGTTCGCTGCGCTGCTGGGTCGAAATGACGAAACTGCCCGAGCCGCTGCGGCTGCGCGTCAGGCCAAGCGTCTGCAGGGACCGCATCGCCTCGCGGATGATGGGGCGGCTGACGCCATAGGTCCGGGCCAGCTTTTCTTCCGAAGGCAGGCGGCTTCCGACGGGAACCTGACCGGAAAGGATCGAGCCGCGAAGATCCTCGAACACGACTTCAGCGGCGTTTTTCCGTGCAATTGGCGCCTTTTCGTTCAGCCAGTCTGCCACGACCTCCCTCCCTTTCTTTTTGTTGTCGGACAGTTTGGCAAATCGTTCCGGCCGGGGCAATGGTGATCGCGGCTTGACGTGGGGGCGAATTTTATTTACGAACGGTCGTATTGAAAAATGGACGAGACGATGGGACGCAAGCGCAGCATTGATCGCGATGGCCTGATGCAGGCCGTTGAATGCGTGGCGCGCCGCTGTGGCGTCAGCGGCCTGAGCATCGATGCCGTCGCCAAAGAGGCCGGCGTCAGCAAATCCAGCGTCGTCTATGACTGCGAAAGCAAGGCTGGCCTGTTGGCCGCCTTTACGCGCTATCAGCTTGACCAGCATCGCGAGAATTTCGACGAAGCCTTTGCCCGCCACGAAGGTCAGCCGAATGCCTGGCTGCGTGCGCTGATCGACGAATTCCGCACCGCGCCGACCGACGAAGACATTGCCATGGCGCTGCTGATCAGCGCGGGCATGGGCGAAAATGCCGAATGCCGCGACATCATGCGTCAGGAACTGTGCCGCGATGCCGAACGGGTCGCAGCCGAAGCCGATGAGCCGCGCAAGATGCTGCGCGCGCTACTGACGCTGCACGGCATGGCGTTTCTGGAATATTTTGGTTTCCACAGGTTCGACGACCAGACGCGCAAGGAAATTCTGGATGACCTGATGGTCATCGCCGAAAGCGACAAGGGTGCGCCGCGCCCGGACTGAAACATCTTTGACGACCTCCCCCTCCCATAGCCTCTCTTCCTCCCCGAAGACCGATCCGAAAGTCAAATCCATGCTAAATGACCGCAAGTCCGGTGGGTTCGCCTGCCTGCTGGCGGGCCTTGTCTTCCTGACCGGCCCCGCCATTGCCCAAGAACTGCCGCCGCCCGTCGTCAGCGTCCAGACGCTGACCCCGCAGCCCATGCCGGTGATCAACGAATTGCCGGGCCGCGTTGCCGCGACGCGCACGGCCGAGGTGCGCCCGCGCATCGGCGGCATCGTCGTCAGCCGCGTCTTCGAACAGGGCAGCACCGTGAATGCGGGTGACGTGCTTTATAAGATCGACCCAGCCCCCTATGCGGTCCGCGTGGCCAGCGCCGAGGCGACCCTTGCCCGCGCCGAGGCCAGCCGCAAGAACGCGCAGGACCAGTTGCGCCGGACCGAACAGCTTCGCGCCCGTCAGGTGACGGCAGGTGTCGATCTGGAAAACGCGACGACTGCGCTGGCCCAGGCCGAGGCGGATGTGGGCATCGCCCGCGCCTCGTTGCAGGAGGCACAGTTGAATTTCGGCTATACCGACGTGACCGCCCCGATCGGCGGCATCGTGGGTCGCGCTTTGGTGACCGAAGGCGCGCTGGTCAACGCCCAGACCGACATCATGGCGACGATCCAGCAGCTTGATCCGGTCTATGTCGATGTGACGCAATCGTCCTCGGACCTGTTCGCGCTGCGCCGTGCGCGCGATGCGGGCACGCTGATGATGGCAACCTCGCAAGAGGCGCAGGTTCAGCTTTATTTCGACGACGGCACGAAATACGCCCATCCGGGCAAGCTGCTGTTTTCGGAAGCCAGCGTGGACAGCACCACCGGCCAGATCACGCTGCGGGCCGAATTCCCGAACCCCGACGGCGATCTGCTGCCCGGCCTTTACGTCCGCGCCCGCGTCGAACAGGCCGTGCGCGAAAATGCCCTGACCGTGCCGCAGATGGCGGTGCAGCGTGACCAGTCGGGCGGTGCATTCGTCTATGTCCTGAAGGACGCCGATACGGTCGAACGCCGTCAGGTCCGTCTGGGCCAGACCAACGACAACCGCTGGCTGGTCGAAGAAGGTCTGGCCGCAGGTGAAAAGGTCGTGGTCGAAGGGGCGCAGAAGCTTTACCCCGACGCCAAGGTCGTCCCCGAACCCGTCGAGGCGACCCCTGCCGCCGCAACCGACGCAGCCACGCCCGCAGCCGAAAGCGCGCCCGCCGCAGCCGATCCCGCCCAAGGCGCGGATCAGGCTGCCGCAGCCGCGCCCACCAAGACGGCGACCAAGGAATAAGTCCAGATGGCACAATTCTTTATTCTTCGCCCGGTTCTGGCCTGGGTGCTGTCGATCTTTATCGTCATCGCGGGGCTGATCGCGCTGCCGCAGATGCCGGTCGCACAATATCCGCAGGTCGCACCGCCGCAGATCCAGATCTCGACCGTCTATACCGGGGCCACCCCGAACGAGATGTATCAGTCGGTGGCCCAGCCCATCGAGCAGGAACTGAACAGCATTCAGGGGATTCAGTATTTCGAATCCACCTCGGACGTATCGGGCGCAATCTCGATCACGGCGACATTCGCGCCGGGCACCAATGTGGGCACCGCGCAGGTCGATATTCAGAACGCGATCAGCCGGGTCGAACCTGTGCTGCCGCAATCGGTCGTCGATCAGGGCATCAACGTCGAGGAGGCGGGCGCGGGCTTTCTGATGATCGTCTCGCTCACGTCCTCGGACGGGTCGATGGACAGCGTGGCGCTGGGTGACTACATCAACCGAAACGTCGTGGGCGAAATCCGCCGCATCGACGGCGTGGGCCGCGCACAGGTCTTTGCCTCGGAGGAGGCGATGCGGATCTGGCTGGATCCCGACAAGCTGACCGGCCTGAACATGTCGCCTGCCGATGTGGCGAACGCCATCCGCGCGCAGAACGCACAGGTCGCCGCCGGTCAGATCGGGGCCGACCCGAACCCGGTGAACCAGCAGTTGACCGCATCCGTTCTGGTCAAGGGCCAGCTGACCGAGCCGCAGGAATTCGGCAATATCGTCTTGCGCGCCAACCCGGACGGCTCGACCGTGCGGCTGCGCGATGTGGCGCAGGTTGAAATCGGTGCCGACACCTATAACTTCGCCTCGCGCCTGAATGCGCAGCCTGCGGCGATGATCGGCGTGCAGCTTTCGTCCACCGGGAACGCGATGGCGACCTCGGCCGCGGTTCAGGCGAAAATGACCGAACTGTCGCAGCTTTTCCCGCAGGGTGTCGAATATTCGGTGCCCTATGACACCGCACCTTTCGTCGGCAAATCCATCGAGAAGGTGATCCACACGCTGATCGAAGCCGTGGTGCTGGTCTTTATCGTGATGTTCCTATTCCTGCAGAACATCCGCTATACCCTGATCCCGACCATCGTGGTTCCCATCGCGTTGGCGGGAACTATCGCGGTGATGCTGGTCGCGGGGTTCTCGATCAACGTGCTGACCATGTTCGCCATGGTTCTGGCCATCGGGATCCTTGTCGATGACGCCATCGTGGTCATCGAAAACGTCGAACGCATCATGGCCCACGAAGGGCTGCCCCCCAAGGAAGCCACGCAAAAGGCCATGGGCGAGATTTCGGGCGCGATCATCGGCATCACGCTGGTTCTGGCCGCCGTGTTCATCCCGATGGCATTCTTCCCCGGATCGACCGGGATCATCTATCGCCAGTTCGCATTGACGATGGTGGTGTCGATCATGTTCTCGGCCTTCCTTGCCCTGACGCTGACACCCGCCCTTTGCGCGACCTTCCTGAAGCCCATCAAGGGTCATCACGAAAAGAAGGGCTTCTTTGGCTGGTTCAACCGCAAATTCGACGCGGCTACCCAGCGTTACGGGCGCGGCGTGTCGGTGCTGACGCGGCGCACCGGGCTGGTGATGGTCGTCTATCTGGGTATCGTCGCGCTGACCGGCTGGAGCTTTACCTCGTTGCCGACCGGCTTCTTGCCTGACGAAGATCAGGGCTTCATCATCTCGGACATCCAGACGCCCGCGACCGCAAGCTCGCAGCGGACCGATGCGGCGATCCGCACGATCGAGGAATTCTACGGCCAGAACCCGGCAGTGGAAAACGTCGTAGGCATTCGCGGCTTCTCGTTCTCGGGGCAGGGTCCGAATGCCGGTCTGGCCTTCATCACCTTCAAGGACTGGTCCGAACGTGACCAATCCGCCAGCGAAATCGCGAACGGTGCCAACATGGCGCTGTTCCAGACCAAGGATGCGCAGATCTATTCGCTGTCGCCCCCGGCCATTCCGGGCTTCGGCACCTCGGGCGGTTTCTCGTTCCGTCTGCAGGACCGTGGCGGCAACGGCCAGGAGGCGCTGAACGCAGCCACAGCCCAACTGATGGCCGAGGCGCAGAACGGCGGGATCGTCACCGGCCTGCGCGTCGAAGGGATGCCCGCAGCAGCGCAGGTCGCGATCAATATCGACCGCGACAAGGCGCAGACCTTCGGCGTCGCCTTCAGCGACATCAACCAGACGATCTCGGCGAACCTTGGTTCCAGCTATATCAACGACTTCCCGAACAAGGGCCGGATGCAGCGCGTGATCGTGCAGGCGCAGGAAGAAAGCCGCATGCAGGCCGAAGACATCTTGAACCTGACCGTGCGCAACGCCAATGGCGGCATGGTCCCCTTCTCGTCATTCGCGACGGTGGATTGGGAACAGGGGCCAAGCCAGGTGGTCGGCTATAACGGCTATCCTTCGGTCCGCATCGCGGGTCAGGCCGTGCCCGGCTATTCCTCGGGTGCTGCCGTAGCAGAAATGGAGCGTCTGGCATCGGAACTGCCGCAGGGCTTTGCCTATGAATGGACGGGTCAGACGCTTGAGGAAATCAGCTCGGGCAATACCTCGACCATCCTGTTCGCCATGTCGATCCTGTTCGTCTTCCTGCTGCTGTCGGGCCTGTATGAAAGCTGGTCCATCCCGCTTTCGGTGATGCTGGTGGTCCCATTGGGCGTCATCGGCTGTATCGCGGCAGTTATGCTGCGCGACATGCCCAATGACGTCTACTTCAAGGTGGGGCTTATCGCGATCATCGGACTGTCGGCCAAAAACGCCATCCTGATCGTGGAATTCGCCAAGGATCTGCGCGAACAGGGCATGACCCTGATCGAAGCGGCGGTCGAGGCGGCGAAGCTGCGCTTCCGTCCGATCCTGATGACTTCGATGGCCTTCACGCTGGGCGTGGTGCCGCTGGCGATTGCCACCGGGGCTTCGGCTGCGTCGCAGAACGCAATCGGCACCGGCGTCATCGGCGGCATGGTCGCGGCCACGGTGCTGGCGGTGTTTTTCGTGCCGGTGTTCTTCGTCTTCGTGCTGGGTCTGTTCAGCCGGGGCAAGGACCGGGTGCGGCAGGCCGTCACCACCAACACGAATACGGCAGGCTAGATACGGCCCGTCGCGCGCGGGCAGGGCTGCTCCGGTCCTTGCCCGCGCTTTTCGATCCATGCCCCAAAGGCGGGGCGCAAGTTGAGATGATCCAGATGTCCCACTCTTCGATCCTGTCGCGTCGCCTGATTCTGGGCGGTCTTGCCTCGACGCTGGCGCTGGCGGCGTGTAGCCCCGCTGCCTATCGCGCGCCTGAAACCGATCTGCCCGAACGCTTTGCCGCCGACAGCCCCGCGCGCCGCGCGGGTGCCAACCCCTGGTGGTCGGCCTTCCGCGACAGCCAGCTTGATGCGCTGGTCGCGGCGGGTCTGGCGCGCAACCTTGACGTTCTGACCGCGATTTCCGTCATCCGCGAGGCGCAGGCCAATGCGCGTCTGGTCGGCGCGAACGATCTGCCCAATGCTGTGCTGCAAGGTGCCGCGTCGCGTGGCGACAGCGAAGGTTCGGGCGTGGTGATCGAGCAAAGCTCGGGCACGCTGGGGATTTCGTGGCTGATCGACATTTTTGGCGCGAACCGCGCGGCGCGTCAGGGTGCGTCGGCGCAGCTTGATGCGGCCTATCTGTCGGCCGAGGTGGCGCGTCTGACCGTCGCCAGCGCCATTTCGCAAGCCTATATTGACGCACGCTATTACGGCGAGGCGGCTGCCCTGACACGGCAAAGCCTTGAAAGCCGCCGCCGCACGCTGTCGCTGACCCGCGAACAGGATGTGCTGGGCTCGGTGTCCCGGATCGAGGTCTTGCAGGCCGAACAGCTGGTCACGCAGGCCGAAGCTGCGCTGCCCGCGCTTGAGGTGGGCTACGACCAGTCGATCAACCGTCTGGCCACGCTGACCGCCGGGCGCAGCGCCGATATTGCCGGGCGGCTGCGTCGTGGCGGTGGGCAGCCCCGCGCCCGTTACCGCGCCAGCGTTGGCGTGCCCGCCGATGTGGTTCGCGCGCGTCCCGATGTGCGCGTGTCCGAGCGCAATTTTGCCGCAGCCATTGCCAGCGTGGGCGAGGCGCGCGCGGCTTTCTATCCCAAGCTGACGCTGACCGGGAACGTCACCCCGATAGATCTTGGCAGCGCAGGCAGCATCAAGACCTGGGGCTTTGGTCCGCAAATCTCGGTTCCCTTGTTCAACGCCGCCAATCAGGCGCAGCTTTCCGCAGCTCAGGCAAAGGCCGAACAGGCGCGGCTGGCGTGGCAATCCTCGGTCCTGAAAGCGGTCGAAGAGGTCGAGAACGCACTTGCAGGCTATAACCGCGATGCGCGCGCCGTCGATGCGCAATCGCGTCTGGTCAACAACGCCCGTGAATCGGTCGGATTGGCGCAGACCTCGTATGAATTGGGCGAGGCGGGCTTCTTCCCGGTTCTGGACGCCGAACGCACCCTGCTGGACGCGCGTCAGGAACTTGCCAATGCCGTTCGTCAGCAGGCATTGAACTTTGTGGCGCTGAGCGCCGCCGCATCGGGCGGGGTCGGCATCCCTGCCACAAACTGACCCGTAAGGGGGCGCAAAACGCGCCCCTTTTTCTTTGCGCGACTGCGGGCTAGGGTCTGCGGCATGAATGCTTTCGTGATCTATCCCCTTGCCGCGCTTGCCGAAATTGCAGGCTGTTTCGCCGTATGGGCGTGGTGGCGTTCGGGCGCATCTGCACTGTGGCTGCTGCCGGGGATGGTCGCACTGGCCACATTCGCATGGCTTCTGGCACAGGTCGAAAGCTCGGCTGCGGGGCGGGCTTATGCGGCATATGGCGGGGTCTATATCGTCGCCTCGGTCCTGTGGATGTGGCTGGTCGAGGGCGAGCGGCCCGGCACCGCCGACATCATCGGAGCAGGGCTATGCCTGCTTGGCGCGGCGGTCATTCTGTCGGTCGCCCGCGCATGAGCGTGACGCTGATCATAGATGGAAATAAATTCAGAAATATCAAAGAATTTTACGAAGAAGTCAATTGTGTTTTCATGCAGGATGAGGATTGGCGGATCGGCGAAAGTCTGGATGCTTTCAACGATCTGCTTTTCGGCGGCTTTGGCGCGGCTGGTCCGGGTCCGCTGGTCCTGATCTGGCGCGACATGGAAAAAAGCTGCGCTGATTTGGGGATGCAGGCAACGCGGGACTATTACCGCGCCAAGCTGGCCCGGCCCGAGCAATTCAACGCCGCCAGATTTCAGGCCGAGCTGGCCGCGCTTGAGGCCGGAACCGGGCAGACCTATTTCGATATTCTGCTGGAGATTATTGCCGATCACCCGCAGATAACCTTGGTTCCTGCATAATCTTCGGGACAGATACCCGCGTCATGGCTGGCCGCGCAAAAATACCGCAGATGCTGCGCATCCACCGCTTCTGCTTTCCGTGTGCGGCTGCTATCTGCTGCCGCTCAGGAGGGTCAGTATGATCATTTGCGATTTCGGACCCGGCGATGCGCCCATCCGGTTTGACCATGCGCGGGATTTGATCGTGGCCTATGGCGCGGACGATCTGCGTCCGGCGCTGGCGCGGGCCGATGCCGCAAGGGCGCAGGGGCACTGGATAGCGGGTTGGCTGGCATATGAGGCGGGGCTGGCGCTTGAGCCGCGCCTGAAAGGGCTGCTACCGAAATCGGCTGACCCGCTGCTGGTGCTGGGTGTGTATGACGCGCCAGTTGCGGCAACTGACAGCGCTATAGAAGAAATTGAGATTGATGCCGTAATACCATTGATCTTAAAGGAAGAATATATCCGATCATTCCGCCGTGCGCAGGATTACATTGCGGCGGGCGACTGCTATCAGATCAACCTGACCTTTCCGCTGGAAACGCGGCTGCGCCAGGGGAGCGCAAGGGGACTTGCGGCGGCCTTGGCGCGGCTGCAGCCCGTGGGCCACGCGGCATTCGCGGATATGGGCGTGGGGCCGGTCATCGTCTCGCGCTCGCCCGAGCTGTTCTTTGCCACCAGTGCCGATGGCCGGATCGAGGCGCGGCCGATGAAGGGCACGGCGCCGCGCTCGGCCGATCCGGGGCTGGACGCGGCTTTGGCGGCGGAGCTTGCGGCGTCGGAAAAGAACCGGGCCGAAAACCTGATGATCGTGGATCTTTTGCGCAATGACATTTCCGTTCTGGCGCAGATCGGCAGCGTGAAGGTCCCCGAGCTTTTCGCCGTGGAAAGCTATGCGACCGTGCATCAGATGACATCGCGCATTACCGCCCGGCTTGCCGCGCCGCCCAGCCTTTCGGCGCTGATGCCTGCGCTGTTTCCCTGTGGCTCGATCACCGGAGCGCCCAAGATCCGCGCGATGGAGATCATCCACGAGCTGGAGCCTTACCCGCGCGGCATCTATTGCGGCACGCTGGGGTGGATGGCACCGGACGGGGCATCGCGTTTTTCTGTTGCGATCAGGACGTTGGCGATCCGCGGTGACAATGTGCGGCTGAATGTCGGCGGCGGTATCGTGGCGGATTCCACCGCCGAAAGCGAATGGGAGGAGGCATTGTGGAAAGCCCGTTTCATCCAGCCCTTGACGACCCGCAGCTGAGGCTGATCGAAACCGCGTTATGGGATGGTGCGGCCTGTCCCATGGCGGGGGGGCATCTGGCGCGTTTGCAAAGCGCCGCCGCGCGGCTGGGCTGGCCGTTGGATATGGATGCGGCGCGCGCCGCGTTCAGCGGTCCTGCGGGGCAGCCGCGGCGATTGCGGCTGCTGCTGGACCGCTGCGGTGCGATGACGGTGGAACATGGCCCGCTGGCCGCACCTATTGCGGAATGGCGGCTGGGGCTTGCCCAGGAACACCTGCAATCTGATGATCCGTGGTTGCAGGTGAAATCGACGCGCAGGCCCGCCTATGACGCCGCCCGCGCCGCTTTGCCCGCCGGCCTCGACGAATTGGTAATGCAGAACGAACGCGGTGAGGTTTGCGACGGCACCATCACCACGATCTTTTTCGACCGGGGCGAGGGTCTGCGCACACCGCCCTTGCGCTGCGGGCTTTTGCCGGGCGTTTTGCGCGCCGACATGCTGGCGTGGGGCCGGTGCACCGAGGAGGTGCTGATGGTTCGTGACCTGCCCGATGTCAGGCTTTGGGTCGGCAATGCGCTGCGTGGATTGTCACCTGCGGTCTTGACTGCGGCGAAGGGCCGCTGACGGGCGTTCCGGTCTGGTGCTGGGCGGCCCGCATGTATATCTGCGGCCCCAACGCATTTCCCAGCAGGAGCCATGATGGAACGCCTTATCGAACGCAGCCTTTTTGCCAGCCGTTGGATGATGGCGCCGATGTATCTGGGACTGGCGCTGGGTCTGGTGATCCTTGTCTGGGTGTTTCTGGTCGAGCTGTGGAAATTCGCGCTGATCATCCCGGTGATGACCGTCAACGACGCCGTTCTGGGCGTTCTGGCGCTGATTGATCTTAGCCTGGCCGCGAACCTGATGCTGATCGTGATCTTTTCGGGATATGAGAATTTTGTCAGCCGCATGGACCTGGATGGGCACGAAGACCGCCCCGACTGGCAGGGCGAGGTCGATTTTTCGGGACTTAAGCTGAAACTTGTCGCCTCGATCGTGGCGATTTCGGGCATCCATCTGCTTAAGGTGTTCATGGATGTGAAGAAATACACCCCCGAGGATATTCGCTGGATGGTCGTTATCCATCTGGTCTTTGTCATTTCGGGCGTGCTTCTGGCGGCGATGGACTGGATCGCCAATCACGCCAAGTCGCTGAAGAAGCCGAAGCTGGTCAAAGCCTGATTTGCGCAACCGGCGCTTGCAGCACAAACATGCGCCGGGCTAAAGTCGCACGGCACTTCGACGGCGCCTGACGGGGCGCGCGCTGAGCGGAGGGGGTGCGCAATAAATCGAGGGAGGAGCTGCATGGTGTCAGCCGTTTCACTTAGGGCTGTGGACATCAGCTTCAACGTCACTGGAAAGGCGCCGTTTCGCGCGGTGGCCAACGCCGATCTGGACGTCGCCAAAGGCGAATTCGTCGCCATCGTAGGACCGACCGGGTCGGGCAAATCGACACTGCTGAATGCGGCGGCGGGGCTTTTGAAACCCTCGGCCGGGGTGGTCGAAATCCATGGCAAGCCGCTGTCCGGCCTGAACCGCGAGGCGGGCTATCTGTTTCAGGCCGATGCGCTGATGCCTTGGAAAACCTCGCGCGATAACGTCGCCATCGCGCTGGAGATTGCGGGAACGCCGCGGCGCGAGGCTTTGGCGCGGGCCGATGAATGGCTGGTGCGGGTGGGCCTGCGCGGCTTTGGCGACCGTTACCCGCATATGCTGTCGGGCGGTCAGCGCAAGCGCGTCGCCATGGCACAGGTGCTGATCCGCGATCCGGCGATCCTGCTGATGGACGAACCCTTTGGCCCCCTGGACGCGCAGACGCGGCTTATCATGGGCGATCTGCTGCTGGATCTGTGGCAACAGGACCGCAAGGCGGTGATGTTTGTGACCCATGATCTTGAGGAAGCAATTTCGCTCTCTGACCGAGTGGTCATCCTGTCCACCGGCCCCGATGCTCGCATCATGGGCGATTTCCCCATCGGGCTGGAGCGTCCGCGCGATGTGTCGGAAATCAAGCTGACGCCGGAATTCCAAAGCCTGCACCGCGATATCTGGCACATCCTCAAGGAACAGGTGCTGAAAGCTTACGGCCATAGCACGGGGATGAAAGCCTGATGTCGAGAATGCTTCTTCTGACGCTGCAAGTACTTGTCGCGGTCGTAGCTGTGGCCTTTTGGTGGGTGCTGACGCAGACCACGCTGTTCGGAGATCCGTCGCGGACGCAGTTCTTTTTCTCGACGCCGATGGATGTGCTGAAACAGATCGTCGCGTGGTTTTCGTCAGGCCAGATCTGGTATCACCTGTGGATCACGCTGATCGAGGCGGCACTGGCCTTTGTCATCGGCACGGTCGCGGCGCTGATCCTGGGCTTCTGGCTGGCGCGCAGGCCAAAGGTCGCAGCCGTGTTCGACCCCTATATCAAGGCCGCGAATGCCCTGCCGCGCGTGGTGCTGGCCCCGATATTCACACTTTGGTTCGGGCTTGGCATCTGGTCCAAGGTCGCGCTGGGGTTCACGCTGGTGTTCTTCATTGTCTTTTTCAACGTTTATCAGGGCGTGAAAGAGGTGAACCGCACCGTCCTGCAGAACGCCCGCATGTTGGGCATGAGCGAGCGACAGCTGCTGCGCCATGTCTATCTGCCTTCGGCGCTAAGCTGGGTGTTTTCGTCGCTGCACATCTCGATCGGGTTCGCGGTCGTGGGTGCGGTCGTCGGCGAATATTTGGGTGCATCGGCGGGGCTGGGCTATCTGATCGCGCAAGCCGAAGGCATGTTCGACATCGCAGGCGTCTTTGCGGGCATGTTCGTGCTGTCAGCATTCGTGCTGATCATCGACTGGCTGGTTACGGTCGTCGAACGCAGGCTTTTGGTCTGGCGTCCCGACAACGACCAGCAACATTGATTCAAGGGGAGGGAACACATGAACATCCGCACCACGCTTATCGCCGCGCTGATCGCATCCGCCAGCGCCATTCCTGCAACAGCCGAGACGGTCAAGATCGCCATCGGCGGATCAAGCTGCATCTGCTATCTGCCGACCGTGTTGGCCAAGCAGCTTGGCAACTACGAAAAGCACGGCGTCGATGTCGAACTGATCGACTTCAAGGGGGGCTCGGCTGCGCTCAAGGCGGTGGTGGGCGGCAGCGCCGACGTCGTCTCGGGCTATTATGAGCATACGATCAGCCTTGCGGCCAAAAAGCAGCAGCTTGCATCCTTTGTGGTCATGGACCGCCTGCCGGGCATCGCGCTGGTCGTGGCGCCGGGACAAGAGGGGGAAATCAACTCGGTCGCCGATTTGTCGGGCAAAGCGGTGGGCGTGTCGGCACCCGGTTCCTCGACTGACTTTTTCCTGAAATACCTGCTGTCGCGGGAAAATGTCGATCCCAACGCGGCCTCGGTCGTGGGCGTCGGCGTGGGCGCCACGGCGGTTGCGGCGCTGGAGCAGGGCCGGATCGCTGCGGCGGTGACGCTGGACCCGGCGATCTCGCAGCTTAAGCAGCGCCATCCCGACCTGAAAATCATGGTGGATACCCGGAAAGAGGCCGATGCACGCCATCTGTTCGGCGCGGATTATGCGGGCGGCGCGCTTTACACGCGGCAGGAATGGATCGACGCGAACCCGAAACAGGCGCAGGCGCTCACCTCGGCCATCGTCGATACGCTGCATTTCATCCACGAATCCTCGCCCGAGGAGATCGCGGCCAAGATGCCACAAGACCTGATCGGCGATCCCGCGATCTATGCCGAGTCGCTGAAAAGCAGCCTTGAGATGATCTCGACCGATGGCAAAATGGATCCCGATGCCGCCGAGGCGGTGCTGAAGGTCATGAGCTTCAACTCGCCCGAGATCGCGGGGGCCGAGATTGATCTTTCCAAGACCTATACCAACGCCTTCGTCGAAAAGGTCGCGGCGCAGTGATCCGCGCGCGGCCCGGCATCAGGGCCGCCGTCGCTGTCAGCGCAAACCTGCCGCCTTGTGGGTTTTTCCGGTTGCTCGCGTCGCTAAACCTATAGAAGAATCGCACCGCGCCTGCCTATCATGAAAGACAGGTTGGCGCGGTTTGCGTTCGCCCCGACGCACTTGTTGATACAGGGGACGGCGCTTACCATGGCCAGGTTGCAGGCAGGCCCGGCAAGTCGCCTGATGCGTTGGCAAGACCTGTTCGGTGACGGTGTGTCGCGATCGTCTTGGTTTTATCTGGTTCGACGTTTGCCCAAATTATTGGTCTGGAGGACTTCTTGAAAGTCGTTGGCGTATGCAGGTTTTCTTTGATTGGTCGTGGTGACTGGAAAGATTACCAGAATAAGGACGAAGCTGAGATCGCTGCTGCAATCCGGCAGCGTGCCGAAATGCTTTTTGCGCCAAAGCGGATCGAACAACGGCTGAAAACCTTTGAGCTGCTGACACTGGCCAGCCTGAAGGCGCAGACGGATCAGGATTTTCAGTTTATCGTGCTTGCATCGCAATTGATGCCGCCGGCCTATCGCAAACGCCTGAATGCGCTTTGTGCCGAGGTGCCGCAGGTTGTGCTGCGCTATTTCGATCTGTCTACTGCGCCCGATGCCCAGCGACAGGTTTTCACGGAACTTGGCCTTGAAATGCCCAAGGTCGTCCAGTTCCGGCTGGACGACGATGACTGCCTTTGCCGAGAATATGTGGAAATATTGCGTAGCGCGTTGGCCGAAATCCCTGAAACCGACGAGCCTGTCGCAGCCAGCGTCCGGGGCGTCTTGTACAGCGTTACCGATGGTCCGCTGACGGGCGTCTATCATTGGCCTGCTGAGTATTTCAGCGCAGGCGCGGCGCTTCGCGGGGCAGGGCGTTCTATATACGAATTTGGGCATTTTGCGCTGGGGCGGCGTTTCAAAAGCGTTGTGATCGAGGATCATATGTCGCTGGCGACCAATTCAGGGGTTAACGACACGAACATTACGCCGCACCTTGTGAAAAAACGCGGGATGGAGTTGTTGTCGGCTGATGAAATGGAAAATGCGGTTATCACCCATTTTCCATTTCTGACGGATGACGCATTGGCGGTTGCGGGGCTGATCGACTCGGAACCCGAAGGGCCGTTGCCCGAGGAGGTTATCCCGGCACCGGCTTGGTATACGAATTTGGCAAACTCGGCGTATCGGCGCGGATTTTATATTGCCGAAGACGAATTTGCGCTGCAATTTACGCAACGCGCCACAGAACGGCTTTATGTCAGTTTCGACAATCTGTCGGATGCGCGCGCATCGACAACCATGCGCGACCCTTGGGGTTATGCCTTTGCACAAAAGCGCGATTGGTCGCATCTTGGGGTCATGGCGTTTCGCGAAAACTGGTATCGCTCGGAAGAGCTTTTCAATGAGCTTGAGAGACTTGCCGCCAAGGACTTCTTTTCGCGTTTCAAGCAAGTGATCTTTTCCGGGACTTCGATGGGTGGATATGCAGCTTGCGCATTTTCATCTCTTGCGCCGGGAAGCACGGTGATCGCATTCTCGCCACAATCCAGTCTGGCCAAAGCCGTCGTGCCTTGGGAAAAGCGATATTCGAAAGGGCGCAAGGCGGATTGGAGTGGGCGTTATTCCGATGCGGCTACCGAACTGCATTTGGCACAGAAAGTCTGGATATTCTACGATCCGCTGATGGCCGAAGACCGGCTTCATGCTGAACGAATGGCGGGGCCGAATACGGTCTTGTTGAAGACCCGCCGCGCGGGACATTTCAGCGCGCAATTCCTGCGGCAGATGGGGGAACTTTCCTCGGTCGTGACAAAGTGCGTGGAAGGATCGCTATCCGAAGGGCAGTTTTATTCTACATATCGGCAGGCACGCGAATATCGCCGCTATCTGGAACAGATGGTGCTGCATGTGATTGAGAACGGCACGTTGCCGTCCATGCGTCGCTTGGCACGTGCGCTGGAAAACATGCATAAGCCACAGCTTTTGTTGACTTTGCAGAACGCGATCCGCGAACGCAATGCCGTCGATGCCGACAAGATTACCGACACCGATTTGGAAGGCCGGAGCGTTTCGCAGATTTTTTAGCAAGCATTTTAATGGGGAAGGAATAAGATGACGAGTTCTGTTCTGATAGTAGAAAATGCGATCATCGTTCCTCCGCCTGTGGGTGCCGATGGGCGCGTTGTCAATTCATCGGCGGTTTTCATGCCAGATGGCACGCGGATCGAAACTGCCATATCCTATACGCATGGTCGGTCCCGTCATGCCGACATTGCGTTCCCGACCGACGCCGAGATGGATGATCTGCCCGGCACGCATATTTTCGGTGGCATATTCTTCGGACATTTTGGGCACTTTATCACCGAATCCACAGGCCGGCTGTGGGCTTTGGATGAACCCGGCGTCGATACCCGCTCGGTGGTCTATATCCCAAAGGCCGGCCCCGTTGCAGATGGCGCAATCCGCACGCAGGTCAGCTTGTTGGCCGCAATCGGCATCGACGTTTCGATGAATGTTGTGAAAGGTCCGACGCGGGTCGAACGCTTGCTTATTCCCCGACAAGAATTCGGGTTGGATGAAAACATCATTGCCGGATCCCCGCGTTATATCGCATTTTCTCGCGCAGCCGCCGCGCGCACCAAGGCCGAGGGCCCCGAAAGGCTATATATCTCTCGGCGCGACCTTCCTTTGGATCGCGGCACCATTCTGGGAGAGTTGTTCCTGGAAAAACTGCTTGCTGCCGAGGGCTATGATATATGGTTGCCGCATCGGGCCAGCAAGGAAGAGCAGGTGGCGCATTATCGCGCAGCCAAGGAAATCGTTTCGGTTGATGCCTCACCGCTGCATCTGTTGGCTTATGTCGCGCGGCCAGATCAGAAACTGGCGATCATCAAGCGCCGCTCAATGGATGCAGTCGATTTCATCCACACTCATGTGACATCATTCGGCGGCAGTCAGGTCACGATTATCGACGCATTGCGGGCGGATCACGTCCATGAACGAATGCGCCGGATCGGTCGTTCGTCATGGGGAGAGGTGGACTTTGCCGAAATCGGCGCGCGTTTGCATGAATTCGGTCTGATTTCCGATCCCGCACCTTGGCGCCATTGGCCCGAGAGCGAGATGCAGGCACAATTGCAATCCATTGAGGCGACGGCGGGTGCCAAGTTTTTGCGTATCCCCGCCGGGCAATCCCAGCCAATGGCCGAAGAAATGGATTAGGCTGATCTGGGGCGGCATGGCAGGGCGTGATGTCTCTCGTCCTGCCGGGTCATCTGCCCCTCTGAACAGTTCCGCTTTGCAGATCGTTTGTATGGGGCCAGCCGCGATACTCAGCCGCCGATCAGGTAAACGGCGAACATCGCGCCGCCAAGGCTGACGGTGATATCCGCGCTGATCATACGCAAAGCCGACCAACCGCGAACGGGACCATTTTCCAAAAGCCAGATCAGGCTCAGCACGCCAATGGCGAGGATTGTCAGAACGGCCAGAATGCTCAACAGGATGCTCATGACGGTTTTCTCCCTGATTTAAGGGCGCCGGGCGGGCTGGGTAGCGGCCCGGCGCGTTGATTTGAATAAGGCTGCCCGCATGGCGGGACGCGCTTTGGGTCAGGCCACCAGTTCGCGGCGGTTGCGTGCATGACGCTCGGCAAGTTTTCTTGCCATCTTGCCCGTGCACAGCATCCGAACGGCGCTGTGGCCTTCGCCTTCGCGCAATTCCGGGAACAAGGCGAAAATTTCTTCGCGTGCTGCCGGTCCGACCGCTTTGAGGGCCTGACCGCCGGTGTAAAGCGACTCCGTCTCGGCCCCATTCGAGGTGACGATCTGGTGTTCGTCGAACAGGAAGTGGACATAGACGACGCTTGTCATCTCCTCGGCGATGTCGATGCCCTCGATCTCGCAAAGCTGCTTGGCGGCAACAAGAACTTCGTTCGTGCCGAACATGCGTTGCGCGATCTGCGACCGCACCAGAATGCGGTGCTGGGGCGAAACGACCAGATCGGTCGTGGGTGTCCCGCCCCCAAGCGCACCCTTGCGGATGCGGATGGGCCGCAGATTGGGCGAGGCCTCCAGGATGTGCCGGCCCAACTCGCGCTTGCCGATCCAGCGGATGGGTTGCAGTCCGGCATCGCGGGTGCGCACCATCATGCCCACCTGCAGTTCCCCGGCGGTCACGGGGCCATCCTTTGTCTCGATCAGGGCGTCGTCCGAGAAGCAGACGACATTCGAGTTTGCGTTGGAAAGATCGTCGGCGGAAACGGCGGTGCCGTTGTTTTGAACCCGCAACGAGAAGTTGGCGCCAAAGCCGTTGGCGGTGTTGATACTGTTCAGCACCCCATCGTCGGATTGGTCGGCGCGCATCCAGCCAAGCGAAGTCTCATACGGGCGCAGCCCGGCAGCTTCGCGGCTGGCATTGATGATCGCAAGGTTAGCGTCGTTGTAATACCCTGAAAGATCGACGAAATCGCTGGTTGCCGGATCAGCGGTCGCGGTAAAGTCCGAGATGAGATCGTTGTTGCCCGCAGCAAACGTGTCAGCCCCGGTGCCGCCGGTCAGTGTGTCGGCCAGGTTGTCGTCAACCGCGTTGCCATTGACGATATTGCCGCCCGCGATGAAGTCGTTTCCGGCGCCGCCTGCGACAGTATCGCTGCCGAGACCGCCTGCCAGCGTATCGTTGCCGGTCCCGCCATCGACCGAGTCGTTGCCCGCACCCGCGAACACGACGTCATTGCCGCCGCCCGACAGCACCGTGTCGTTGCCGTCGCCCGCATTGATGGTCTCGGCCCCACTGCCGCCGGTCACCAGATCCGCGCCAGCGCCGGTGTTAAAGGTCGCTGCCGTGGTATTGGCCGAGGCGTCGATGGTATCGGCCCCGTTGCCGGTGGTGATCGTTTCGATCGTATTGAACCCGGCCGTGCCGCCCGCGCTGGCGAATGTGCCCGCGCCGTTGGTATAGGTGACGGTGGCGTTGCCTGACAGTGCCGCGCCGTTCAGCGTATCGGCCCCGGCACCTCCGGCGATGGTATCTGCGCCATAGGTGCCGGACAGGTTGATGGTGTCGTCGCCGTCGCCAGCGTCGATGCTGTCCGCGCCTGCGCCGCCGTCGATCACGTCATTGCCGCTGCCTGCAAGGATCGTCTCGGTCGCGGCGCCGCCCGTGATCGTGTCGTCGCCCGCACCTGTCGCGAAAGTGGCCGCCTGCGTGCTGTTCGTCGCGGCGTTGATGATATCGGCACCCGAGCCGGTGGTGACAGCCTCGATCGTCGTGAAGCTGGCCGTGCCGCCTGCGCTGGCGAATGTGCCCGCGCCATTGCCGAATGTGACGGTCGATGCGCCTAGCGACGCGCCATTCAGCGTATCGCTGCCCGTGCCGCCGGCGATGGTATCTGCACCATAGCTGCCGGTCAGGTTGATGGTGTCGTCGCCGTCGCCAGCGTCGATGCTGTCCGCGCCCGCGCCGCCGTCGATCACATCATTGCCGCTGCCTGCAAGGATCGTCTCGGTTGCGGCGCCGCCCGTGATGGTGTCGGCCCCCGCGCCGGTCGCGAAGGTTGCTGCCTGCGTGCTGTTCGTCGCGGCGTTGATGACATCGGCACCCGAGCCGGTGGTGACGGCCTCTATCGTCGTGAAGCTGGCCGTGCCGCCAGCGCTGGCGAATGTGCCCGCGCCATTGCCGAATGTGACGGTCGATGCGCCCTGCGACGCGCCGTTCAGCGTATCGCTGCCCGTGCCGCCAGCGATGGTATCTGCACCATAGCTGCCGGTCAGGTTGATTGTGTCGTCGCCGTCGCCCGCGTCGATATTGTCCGCGCCCGCGCCGCCGTCGATCACGTCATTGCCGCTGCCTGCAAGGATCGTCTCGGTTGCGGCCCCGCCCGTGATGCTGTCATCGCCCGCGCCCGTGGCATATGTCGCAGCCAGCGTGCTGTTTGTCGCGGCGTTGATTGTATCATTGCCGCTGCCAGTGGTGACAGCCTCGATGGTGTTGAAGCTGGCCAAGCCGCCAGCCCCGGCAAAGGTGCCCGTGCCATTGGCGAAGGTCACTGTCGCAGGACCGCTTAGCGATGCGCCGCTAAGCGTGTCGGAACCCAGGCCACCCGTGATCGTATCGGCGCCATAGGTGCCGCTTAGGTTTATGGTGTCGTTGCCGTCGCCCGCGTCGATGACATCCGCGCCCGCGCCACCGTCGATCACGTCATTGCCGGTGCCTGCGTTGATCGTCTCGGTCGCGGCCCCGCCGATGATGCTGTCATCGCCCGCCCCGGTCGAAAACACCGCACCCAGCGTGCTGTTTGTCGCGGCGTTGATGGTGTCATTGCCGCTGCCGGTGGTGATCGCCTCGATCGTGGTGAAGCTTGCCGAGGCACCCGAACTTGCGAATGACCCTGTGCCGTTGCCGAAAGTGACGTTCGCGGCAGTGTTTAGCGTGCTGCCATTCAGCGTGTCGGAACCCGCACCGCCGGTGATCGTATCGGCACCGTGGTTCGCTGTCATGTTGATCGTATCGTCGCCATCGCCCGCGTCGATGACATCCGCGCCCGCGCCGCCGTCGATGACGTCGTTGCCCGCGCCTGCGTTGATGGTTTCGGTCGCGGCCCCGCCGGTGATCGTGTCGGCGCCGCCTCCGGTCGAGAATGTCGCAGATTGCGTGCTGTTGCCGCTGGCGTTGATGACATCGGCACCGTCGCCCGTGGTGATCCCCTCAACGGTATTGAAACTGACCGTGCCGCCCGTGGCCGCCAGACTGCCGGTCCCATTGGCAAAGCTGACGGTCGCCGCCCCTGTCACGGTGGATGCGTTGATCGTGTCGCTGCCAAGGCCGCCGGTGATGGTGTCGTTGCCGAAAGTGCCGGACAGGTTCACGGTGTCGTTGCCGTCGCCCGCGTCGATTAAATCCGCACCGGCCCCGCCGTCGATGATGTCGTTGCCCGCGCCTGCATTGATCGTTTCCAGACCCGCGCCGCCGGTGATGCTGTCATCGCCCGCCCCGGTCGAAAAACTGGCTGCAGCCCCATTGCTTGCGGCGTTGATTGTGTCGTTGCCGCTGCCGGTGACGATGCCCTCGACGGTGTTGAATGTCGCGGTGTTTCCGCTGCTGACGAAGGTGCCTGCCCCCGCGGCATAGGTCACCGTAGCGGCCGTTGTCAGCGTTGAGCCGGTCAGTGTATCGCTGCCCGCACCCCCGATGACCGAGTCGTTGCCATAGGTGCCGCTCAGGACGATTGTGTCATCGCCATCCCCGCCATCAATCGTGTCATTGCCCGCGCCACCGTCGATGCTGTCATTGCCAGCCTCGCCCAGGACCGAGTCATTGCCCAGGCCCGACAGGATGGTGTCATTGCCGGCTCCCGCGCGCACGCGGTCATCCTGCCAGGCGCTGCCCGAGCTGGAAATCCCGTCCCCGCCATCGATAAAATCCGAACCGGATGCGACAGGTTCGACATAGCTGCTGTTGATCAGATCGGCCCCGGCGGTGCCATCGACATAGCCATTGTCCCAGCCGATCTGCAGGCGGTCAGCGACGAAGTTGGCGTCGTTGTTGTTGACCGAGTTGAACGTGACGGACTGGATCGGTTTGTTGGTCAGTGCGGCATTGGCAGTTGTTGCGGGCGGCGCAAGGAAAAGCTCGCCCGTGGTCGATTGTGCCGCGATCAGGACCGTGGTCGCCGTGGTGCCGTCGGCATAGGTGACGGTCGCATTATAAGCCACCACCCCGTCATAGGTGAAAGTCTGGTTGCCTGCACCGATGTTCGTGACGAATGAATCATCAGACAGCAGGTTGTTGGTATCCAACGAACCAGCCGTTCCCCCCACATCCTGCGTCGTCGCAGAAGTAATCTGATTATAAAGCGGCGAACCTGCGCTGCCAAAGGTGAAGTTATTCAGAAGCGCAGCACCCTCCGAGATCGTTCCACCTTCGGTCGGATCGATCAATACAGGAAGCCCCGTAATAGGGGTCCGCGGCACACCGAGATAAATCCAATTGAATGTCGTCGGCATATTTCCTCGCTTCGATCTAAAATGATTGTTGACGGGATATAAGGGTCCAGATCAATGCATCTGTGCATTGATTTTCATAGATATTGTTGGGTTGATTTATGAACGACACGCAATCGGTAAAATGCCATCCCATTTAATGGGATCGGCGTCACGGCACATTTAAAACCAATGGCCTAATATGGTGGCCAGTCGGCTTCATATTTGTCTTATTCGTCGAACGCGTAATTCGCGCTTTGGAATATGAATCACAGGCCGCATTATCACCAAGCGATTTGGCGATTTGCAAACTTATAATTCAGTAATTCGATTTCGGTTTCGCGTGAATTTCAGAAGATCGGCGAAAATATGCCTTCGATCTGTGCGCGGTTATGCAAGGGGTTGATGTATGTGAAACAAATAGTTTCAGCAGCTTGTTGATACGGCATGGCGATGGGCGATCAAAATTAAGCCGTCATAGGCAGAATTCCGCGCAAACCGTTTGGCTCTCAACTTCGTTTGGTATTGCGGCTTTGGAGTTCAGCAAGTTGCTGAATCGCGGCAGGGCGCTCTGGCAGGAAATCCGCGTGATTGAGCTTTGCCGGCCTGCCTCGGACGAATCGCGTGTGTGATCGGTCGTCAGCACCTGTTCAAAGTGTCGGACCCCTATGGCTCGTGGTAGGAAACATCATGAATCTTGGCCCCTTGAGGTAGGATATGAAGCATTTTGCGCCCGCAGTGATGTTCGTCTGGGTCATCGCGGCGCCGGGATGTGCCGATACTGAATGGCGCCTGCCACCTACCGCCGGTGCTGCGGATTATCAGCTTGGCGGTGCCTATCGCCCCGATCCGCGTGTCACCATTGTCGCGCGCGACAGTCACGCGCAGCCTGAGCCGGGGCTTTACAATATCTGCTATGTCAACGGCTTCCAGACCCAGCCGGGTGAGTTGCAGACATGGATTGACGACCATCCCGACGCGGTTTTGCACGACGGTGAGGGAAACCCTGTTTCTGATCCCGGCTGGCCCGACGAATACGCGCTGGATACCCGCTCTGCCCGATCACGCACCCAGATTGCCGAGGTGGTGGGCAGGGCCATCGCGCGCTGTGCCGCGTCAGGCTTTGACGCGGTTGAGTTCGATAATCTTGACAGTTGGACCCGTTTCGACGGGCTGACCGAACAGGGCAATCTGGCGCTGGCCGCGGAGCTTGTGGACCTTGCGCATCATCGGGGGCTGGCCGCCGGACAGAAAAACGCGCCCGATCTGGGTGACAAGGGGCCGGGCGCCGGCTTTGACTTCGTGATCAGCGAAGAATGTGCCGCCTGGAACGAATGCGGTGCCTATCGCGCGCAATACGGCTCGCATCACATCGACATCGAATATCAGGATGCGTTACCCAAGGGGCATTCGTTTGACACCTTATGCCGGTTGCCCGACCAGCCGGACCTGACGGTGTTGCGCGACCATTTGTTGCGGACACCGGGTCAGCCGGGCTACGTGTTCGGGCTGTGCCCTGTGCCGTAGCTTGTGCCAACGCGAAAAGCAGCACCTTGTCCCGTCCTGCGATCACGGCATTCTGGACAGAAATCAGGCAGTATGGGTCAAGACTATTGACGTGCGATGCTCTGGTGCGGTCAGTTTGGATATACGCATCATAGCCGTTGGACGAACATGAACATCCTTGTATTCCAGCATCTTGCCGTCGAACATCCGGGTATCTTCCGCGACTTTTGGCATGAGGCAGGCCATTCCGTGCATATCGTCGCGCTGGACGAAGGTGCGCCGATCCCCGATCTGGCGGGTTTTGACCTGCTTGCGGTGATGGGCGGGCCGATGGATGTCTGGGAAACGGACAAGCACCCTTGGCTGGTCCCGGAATTGGACGCGATCCGCACATGGGTGTGCGATCTGGGTCGCCCCTATCTGGGTATCTGCCTTGGCCACCAGTTGCTGGCCGAGGCGGTGGGCGGCAAGGTCGGGCGCATGGCCGCCCCCGAAGTCGGCGTCACCGCGACCACCTTGACGCAGGCCGGGCGCAGCGATCCGCTTTTCGCGGGTTTCCCGGAAGAAATTCAGGCCTTTCAATGGCATGGGGCCGAGGTTCAGCAATTGCCGCAAGACGGGGTCACGCTGGCCGGAAACGCTGCATGTCCGGTTCAGGCGATCCGTGTGGGGGAAAGGGCATGGGGCATCCAGTTCCATGTCGAGATGACCTCCAGCACGGTCGCGGAATGGGGCGCGGTGCCCGAATATGCCGCCAGCATGCAGACCGCGCTGGGGGCCGAACGCGCCAAAGGGCTTGAGGCGGAGCTCGCCAGCGACCTGCCGGCCTTCAACGCGATGGCACGCCGGATCAATGACAACCTGTTCCGCGCGATTGCCAAGGTTACGGTTGCCTAGAACCCGAACGCGCCGACGACAGTTGCGGGGCGGACGCCGCTGCGCCGCAGGGACGCGGCCCCCGACGATCCGGGAATGGCGGCTTCGGCGGCAAGCCTGTCGGGTTCCTCGATGCGTGGCGCGGGGCAGACGCCTTTCTTTTCCCAAAGGTTGCGGGCAATCGGCCCTGCCACTGCGCCAGAAATCGTGCCACCCGCCAGATCGTTTTCGCGCACACGTCCCGCCGCCACCAATGCCTTGATGGATGCTGCTAAAATCTCGGCGGATTGCTGAAAGGTGATGTCAGCGACTTTTCGCTCGGCGGGCGTCGGCGTGCCGTCCACGTTGCAATGCTTTGCGACGAACAGCCAGTCGTGGATCATATAGGCCGGAGCATAGCCCCAAGGGCCAAAGCCGTTGAACAATTGCCCGATACGTGGGATCGAGCCGCCGTCGGTATACATCATCTCGGGCTGGATCTGGCGCTTCTGGCCCAGATCGTCGGTCCAGGTAAAGGTCAGGCGGTCGTTCGGATTCGGGACAAAGACGAACTTGCCGTCCCCTGATGCGCCCCCTTCGCCGACCCACATCACGAACAGGCCACCGCTGAATTCACCGGGCTTGGTTTCGGCGTAATTGACGTTTCCGCAGCCCGCCAACGCGGCGCTTAGCGTGAATATGGATACGAGCAGGGGCAGACGGCGTTGGAACATCATTCGCCTTTCGCACAACGGGCTGTTTCCACAATCACACCACCAATGCGCGAAAAAGAGAAACGCTGATGCTCGCGTTACGGCTGTATATTCGGGCAGGATTCCGGGGCTTGGACCGATCGCGATGCCGAAATGCCCGGTCATGGCGGCGACAGACGTGGCCGCCGCCATGCGCGGTTGCGTTACGGCTGCGATGGCCCGCGCAGCGCCATGCCGTTGACCTTGACCTCACCCGTTCCCAAGGCTTGGATTTCCCAGATCTGCTCGCCCTCGGTCGTGCCGGGTTTGGCCATGGCACGCGCCATGCGCAGCATCGTCAGAGGTTGCGCGGTTTCTTCGGGCGGGGCTGCTGCCAGTGCCGCCTCGATCTTGGCAAGTCCGGTTGCGGCGATCCGTGCCGTGCCTTCGGGGGAACCGCCGGGGGTCAGCGGACTGTTCATCTGACCGCTGGCGATGACATTGTAATCCTGCCCGGTGATCTTGCCGTCCTTCAGGCTGAAGGTGATATGTCCCTTGGGAAAGGTCGCCTGCTGCATGGCGGGGGCGTCCAGTGTGCCCAACGGGTCTTCGGCGTTCAGGTCATAGCTTTCGATCAGCATCTTGCTGGCGGCGGCAAGGTCCAGTCCGTCCAGCTGCAGGTCCAGATCAAGCTGCGACGGGATCAGCGGCAGCGACCAATCGGGTGCCAGCCCCTCGGGCAGGGTCAGGTTGCGCAGGCCGACACGCTGGCCGAATTTCGCATCGCTGATAAGGCCGCTCAGGCCGAAATCAATCGACATCTCCTCCATCGCGAAACGTCCGATGGGGGTGTCCACGGTCGAATCGTGCATGGTCGCGTCGATCGCCATGTCGTTCCATAGCGGCAGGGCGCTGGTCAGCTGCGCGCGCAGATCGTTCTGGCCCTCCTTGATCAAGGCCTCCGAGGGACGGGCCACGAACCATGCCGCCAAGGCCAGCAAGCCCTTGCTTTGCAATTCATCGATCTTGACGGCGCCATCATAAGCGGGCGACGTGAAGCCGACATGGATCGGGGCTTCCTGATCGCCGCCGGGATATATCTGCATGTTCTGGACCAGGCCACGCGCGGCAAAGCTGCCGTCGATGTCCACCCCGCCCGCGGTGCCCGCGGCGGCGCGATTTTCATAGGTCATGCTTTCGGTCGTCTGGCTGTCACGCGACACGATGACCGGGGCTGCGTCCGGCGCAGGTTCGATCCAATTGCCCGCATCATCCAGCGAACCCGTCGCGGGCTGATACTGGATCGTCTCGGTGACCATATTGGTCAGCTCACCCTTGTTTTCGCGGAAGGTGCCAAGGCTTTCATCCCAGATACCGGACGAGCGGCTGTGAAGCGTGATCGTCTGGTCTTGCACGTCCTTGATCTTGATCGAGACCGAAAAGTCCTGCTCCTCGGAGACGTTCCATGTTCCGTCGCCGTTGTCCTGCAGGCGATAGGCGATCGGCTTCATCTCAAGCGTCAGCTTGTCTTCGGGCAGCTTGGCGACCAGCGGGGCGGGATCAATGCTCATGTCATAGAAATCCCCGGCGGGTGTCACGGCAATCACACCCTCGGTCGTGCCAAGATAGGATTGGAAAATCTGTGTCAGCCGCTCGGCCCCCGCGTCTGTCGCGGGAACGGCAAGCGCCGGGATCGGCATAAGGGCAAGCAAGGCTGTGGTGGTATAGCGGTCGAGCATCTGGTTTCCTTGTCAGGGCATTGCGGATGGTCGGCGGTCGTGGTGGCTTGCTGGTGCGGGCTTACACGATCCGATACGGACGAATTCTTGCGCCCCGCACATCGGCATTTTCAACAGTTTCCTTGCGTTACAGAGTTTTGCCTGCAACGCAAGTCGCGGTGTGACAAAGCGGTTTTCAGATTGGCGCAGCGTTTTCCTGCGGCGCGAGACGCAAAACCGATGCGGCTACGCAAAGCTGCGTGCCGCATCCTGTTCAGGGAAGGAAGGACCCAAGGTCCGATGGTCAGATCAGCGGCGTGGCACCCGGCTGGTTGCGCAGATCCTCAAGCGCCTCTTGCAGCTTCACGGGATCTTCGGGAAGCTCGGTCCCATAGAATTCCTGGGCAAGGTCTCGTAGCAGCACGACCTGACTTGCCATCGAGTCGGCAAGTTTTCCTTGTAGACTGACCAGGTTCATCGAGTGCAGCGCAGTATCAAGCTCTGCCAATGCCCCAGCGCAGGTCCGAATCGAAGCGTGCAATTTCGCCTCTACATCGTTTCCGATCTGCATCTGTGTCCTCATCGATATCCTCCGCTATCGGTTGTGTGACAAAGGCTCAAACCGCGATAGGGGTCAGGGTTCCCCATTCAGGGTGCATTTTTTCCTACGTCGGCGAATACATGCTGATCGTGTCGCTCAGCGCAGATCGGCGATCACCTTGCCATCATTGGGCAGACTGCCCGGCGCCACGATCTCGACCGAGCCTTTCAGCCGCGTGATCTCGGCCAGCTTTTCGGCCAGCGTCGCCGCGACGGTGCTGTCATGATGTTCGACCAGCAGATGCATCCGGTCCTGTTCGCCCGCCCGGCGGACTTCCAGCCGCAGGCGCAGACAGCCGGGGACGGCGCGACCGATGGCGGCGATCTGTTCGGGGCGCACGAACATGCCCTTGACCTTGGTCGCCTGATCGGCGCGGCCCATCCAGCCCTTGATGCGGCGGTTGGTGCGGCCCGCCGTCGCGGGAAGGATCGCCGACATGTCGCCAGTGGCAAAGCGTAGCAAAGGATAATCCGTGTCCAGCCGCGTCACGACGATTTCGCCCACCTCGCCATCCTGGACGGGATCGCCGGTGCCGGGGCGCAGGATCTCGACGATGACGCCTTCGTTCAGCACCATGCCCGGCCCACCATCTTCATAGGCGACGATGCCCAGATCGGCTGTGCCGTAGCATTGCCGCACCGCGACACCGCGTCCCGCCAGCTCGGCGCGCAGGCTTTCGGGCAGCGCTGCACCCGTCACCATGCCGACCTGCAGGGAACTGCGGTCCACGCCCGCCTCATCGGCCTTGTCCAGCAGGATCTTCAGGAAATCCGGCACGCCGACATAGACGCGGGGGCGATACTGGGCGACGGCGGTCAACTGTTCGGCGGTATTGCCCGGACCCGCCGGGATGACCGGGCAACCGATCGCTTCGGCGCCCGCCTCGAAGATGAAGGCGGCGGGGGTAAGGTGATAGGAGAAGGTGTTCAGCACCACATCACCCTTGCGCACCCCCGCGGCGTGCAGGGCGCGGGCCGATCCCCACCAGTCCGGCGCCCCGCCCTCGGGGTCGAAGATCGGACCGGGCGATACGAAAAGCCGCCGCAGATGGCCAGTCGGCACCCCCGTCAGCCCGCCGAAAGGCGCATCCTGCGCCTGCAGCTCGCTCAGGTCCGACTTGCGCAGCACGGGCAGGGCGGCCAACCCGGCCAGATCGTCCAGCGGCGCGGCGGGTAGCCGGTCCGCCCAGAAGGGTTGCGTGGCCCGCATCCGCGCGATCTGCGCATTCAGGCGGCCAAGCTGGTCCGCCGCGCGGTCGGTTTCGCTGCGCGTCTCGGTCTGGTCGTAATGTTCGGCGGTCATGGGCTTTCCTCAGGCCAGCCAGCGCTTGCGCCGGCGATAGTGTTTGACGTTGCGGTAATCGACGTGATCCGCGCCACCCAGATAGAAATCCTGCACATCGGGGTTGGATTTCAGGGTCTCGGCCGGGCCGGACATCACGACCTGGCCCTGTTCGATCAGATAGGCGCGGTCCACGATGTCCAGCGTCGCCGCCGCATTCTGTTCGACCAACAGCACGGACAGCTTTTCGCGGGCGTTAATGTCGCGGATGATGCCGAAGATTTCCTGCACCAGCAGGGGCGACAGACCCAGCGAGGGCTCGTCCAGCATAATCAACTGCGGCTCGGTCATCAGGGCACGACCGATGGCCAGCATCTGCTGTTCGCCCCCCGACAGATAGCCCGACTTGGACTTGATGCGTTCGCGCAGGCGCGGGAAATAGGCATAGACCTGATCGCGCAATTCGTTGAAGCGCCCGATATTGCGGCCCCGATAGGCGGCGATCAGGTTTTCATCCGGCGTCAGGTGGCCGAAGATGCGCCGCCCCTCCAGCACATGGACCAGCCCGGACGCCACGCGTTCCGGTGCGCCCATGTTAAGGATCGACCGATCCCCGAAACGCACATCGCCGCGCGTGACCAACCCGCGTTCGGGGCCCAAAAGCCCCGAGACGGATTTCAGCGTCGTGGATTTGCCCGCGCCGTTCGACCCCAGCAGGGCGACCATCTCGCCCTCGGCCACCTCCAGCGAGACGCCCTTGATGGCAAGGAACACCTTGTCATAGATCACCTCGACGTTTTCCAGAACCAGCGCGGGCATGGCGTCACTTCCCGTAATGCGAGGCGGATTCCTCGATCACCTTGCGCACCAGATCGGGATAGGCCGCGTGCCATTCCGACACGGGCACCCATTTTTCGCCGTCCCATTCCGATACGCGGCCCGCACCGCCGCCCTGATGGTCAGCCCCCGTGATGGTGATGGCGGGCATCAGCCCTTCGGCGTCATAGCCCGCGATCTTTTCGAAGCCCGCTTTCAGCGCGTCGCCGTTTATCGTGGCCCCGCCTTCGGCCCCCAGCCGCGCCGCTTCGACCGCGACGGCCATGGTCGCGACGCCAAGGTTGTAATAGCTGTTGCCGACATTGGCGGTTTCGCCCGAGCCTTTGCCCGGCGCGATGACCTTTTCGTTGATGCGCTGGATGATCGGGTGATCCATCCCCGAGGCCGTCGCCTCGAACCGCTTCACGCCCTTCATCTGCGGGCCGACATTGGCGGCATCGGTTTCGGCCAGCCAGATCACCGAATGGATCTGTTCGGGGCGGATGCCGTTCTGGATTGCGGTGCGGACGGACACGGCCTGACCGCCCCCCGCGCCCCAGATCATCACGTAATCGGGGCGATAGCGCCGCACCTCGGACCATGCCGAGGATTGTTCGTTGCCGGGGCTGGCATAGGGGAAGGCCTTGAATTCGAACTTTTCCTGTTCGGACAGGGCTTGCAGGATCGGCCCCGGTTCGCGACCAAAGGGGCTGTCGATATGGACGATGGCGATCTTTTTCCCCTCAAGCCCGCCGGTCTGCTTCATGTATTCGACAAGGTTTGCGGCCTGCGCCCAATAGGTCGCCATCATCGGAAAGACATAGGGAAATACCGTCCCGTCCGACGCATCGCCCCGGCCATGTGCGGGGGTGATGACAACGTTCTTATCAGACTGCGCCTGATCCAGAATGGCGGCGGAAACCGGGGTGGAAAGGAAATCGAAAAGGATCGCGCCTTCTTCCTTGGCGCGGTTATAGGCCTCGATCCCGCGCTGGGGCTGGTTGCCGGTGTCGCGAACGATGGCGGTGAAGGTGTTGCCGCCGATGCCGCCTTCCTCGTTCACCAGCCGCAGATAATCCTGCTGCCCTTGATTGTATTGCCCGGTCACGAAGGTATAGACCGCCGTGAAATCCTGAAGCAGGCCGAACTTGATTTCTTCGGCATGTATCGGCCCTGCGACGCCCACGACCAAGGCGGTGGTCAGTGCCAGTTTGCGCATCCAGTTCATCTGTCCTCCCTTCATGTCAGACCCCCTCCCAAGGATCAGCTTCTGGCGTGGCGGAACGGCCAGACCAGAAAATATTTGCGGATATTGTCGTAGATTTTCGCCAGCCCCAGCGGCTCCAGCAGCAGAAAGCCGATGATCATCGCGCCATAGATCATCAGCGGCAGATGCGAGAGAAAGTTCTGGCTGACGGGAACCCAGCCCGTCGCAGCAAGGGCGGATATGATGTTCGTCAGAAAGATCGGCGCCAGCAGCACGAAGCCCGCGCCCAGCCACGACCCGATGACCGAACCCAGGCCCCCCACCAGCACCATCGCCACCAACTGGATCGAGACGTTGAAGCCGAACTGTTCCGGCGTCACGGCGCGATAGAAGCAGAAGGCAAGGATCGCCCCGGTGACGCCGCCCATGAACGACGAGGTGAAGAACGCCATCAGCTTGGTGCGGAACGGATCGACGCCGATCACGGCTGCGGCGAAATCCTTGTCGCGGATCGCGACCAGCGCCCGCCCGAATGAGCTGCGCTTGACGTTCATAAAGAACACCGTCAGCAGCACCGCCCATCCCAGCGCCAGCCAATACCGCGCGGCAAGGCTGTCCAGCGGCAACAGCAGGAAACTGACGGCAGGCGTGCGCAGGGTCGCATGTGCGCCGCCCGAAATCCACGGCACGTTCACCACGACCCAATCGACCAGATACTGCATCGCCAGCGTCGCCATGACCAGATACAGCCCCTTGACCCGCAGGGCCGCACCGCCAAAGACCGCGCCGATCACAGCAGCGATCAGGCCCGACAGCAGCAGCGAAATCTCGAACGGGATGCCCGCCCGCGTCAGGTGGATCGAGGCATAGGCCCCGATTGCCATCACCGCCGCAAAGCCGAAATGCAACTGTCCGGCCAGCCCCATCAGCAGTGTCAGCGACAGCGCCGCCGCCGACCAGATGACCCAGGGCAGGACATAGCTGCCAAGGTAAAGCGGCGAGACGTAAAGCGGCGCGAAGGCCCCGAGCACCAGCAGCGCGACCACCAGCCAGCGGTCGGTCGGCACCTTCCACAGCCGGCGGTCGGCGCGGTAGCTGGTGTGATAGGTGCCCGACAAGCGATAGAACATGGCTCAGATCCTTTCGATGTCTTCGCGGCCGAACATGCCGAAGGGGCGGATCATGATGGTCAGCAGGATGATCAGCGAGGTGACGACATCGCGCGTCGAGCCGCCCGCGACGCTGTCCAGATAGCCGGGGATGACCGTCCCCAGCACGCCGACCAGAATGCCGCCCAGGACCACGCCATGGATCGAATCCACGCCGCCAAGGATCACCACGGCGACGGCGGGAAACAGCAGTGCCGACAGCGTCCAGTCAACGCCCTGCGACGACCCCCATAGCGCGCCCGCAACGACCGCCGCGACCCCCGCAAGCCCCCATGAGATGCCGATGGCACGCTCGACCGAGATGCCGACGGCCCAGCTGGACACATGGTCATCGGACACGGCGCGCAGCTTTGTGCCCAGACGGGTGCGAAAGAATGCCAGCGCCGCGCCGACCAGCACCAATGCCGCGATGCCGCCATAAAGCGAGGTGCGGTTGATGAACACGTCGCCGATGATGATGGGGGCGAAGTCGATGCCAAGGTCGATGGGCTTCGGGGCCGATCCAAGGATGCCGGGAACAAGGCCGCGCAGCAGGATCTCCAACCCCAGCGTCAGCATGACGACCATGATGACCGGCTGGCCCACCATGCGGCGCAGCAGCAGCCGTTCGACCACAAGGCCGAAGCCGAACATGATCGCGCCTGCGATCGGGATCGCGGCCCAGACCGGCAGGCCCCATGACATGACCAGCCAGACCGCATAGCCCGCCGTCATCACCAGCGCGCCTTGGGCCAAATTCGGCACGCCTGCGGATTTGTAGATCAGCACGAAACCCAGCGCGACCAGCGCATACATCAGCCCGGTCAGCGCGCCCGAAATCAGCAGTTCAAGGAAATAGGCCATCAGCTGTCCCCCGCATCGGCCAGCCGCAGCACCCGATCCAAAGATCCGGTCTGGCCGTTTTCATAGGTGATCCGCGCCTTGAAATCGATCTGGTCCGCGCCGTCGTTCAGCGCCTGAATGATCGGACCGTAACGGTCGTCGATCACGTTGCGCTTCAGCTTGCGGGTGCGGGTGACCTCTCCGTCATCGGGGTCGAATTCCTTGTGCAGATTGGCGAAACGCGCCACCGACAGCCCATGCGGCAGGCTGGCATTGACCGCTGCGATCTGCCCCGCGATCAGGTCATAGACGCGCGGCGTCTGCGACAGTTCGGCATAGGAGGTATAGGCCACGCCGTTTTCCTGCGCCCATTGGCCGACCGCCTGAAAGTCGATGCAGATGATCGCGACCAGCATGTCGCGGCCCTGTCCGATGACGGCGGCGTCCTTGATATGGGGGGAGAACTTCAACCGGTTTTCAATATAGGTCGGGATAAAGCGCGTGCCGTCGCGCTTTTCCACCACCTCGGACACGCGGCCCAGGACGACAAGCTGTCCATCCGGTTCGATCTGGCCCGCATCGCCCGTTTGCAGCCAGCCATCCACAAGCGCCTCGGCACTGGCCTTGGGGTTCTGGAAGTAGCCGTCGAAGATATTGTCGCCGCGCAGCAGGATCTGGCCCGCATCGTCGATCCGCATCTCCACCCCCGGAAAGGGGCGGCCCACCGTGGTCAGGGAAATGTCGTCCGGCCCCTGCGCCACGGCCAGCGCGCAGTTTTCGGTCTGGCCATAGAACTGGCGCAGGTTCAGACCAAGGGCGCGGAACCACAGGAACACATCTTCGCCAATCGCCTCGCCCGCGGTATAGGCGCGCTTGACGCGGGCCAGACCCAGCTGATCGCGGATCGGGCCGTAGATCAGCCATTCACCCAACCAGCGCGTCAACCCGCCCGCGCCGGGCTTGCCTGCCAGCCGCGCACGTTCGGCGGCCATGGCGCGGGGCATGAACCAGTCGTAAAGCCAACGCTTCACCCCCTTCGTTTCCGCAATGCCCACCTGCACGCGGGTCAGCATCGCCGACCACGCGCGGGGCGAGGCGAAGTAAAGCGAGGGCGCGATTTCGCGCAGATCATGCAGCGCAGTTTCTTGCGCCTCGGGGATGTTGACGCTGAAACGCAGTTCCGTCGCAGCGGCGATCGAGAAGATGTAATCGCCTACCCATGCCATCGGCAGATAGGCCATATGCACCTCGCCCTGACGGAAATACCCGGCGGCGGCGGCGTTCCTGACGCCCGACAGCACATGCCCGTGCTTCAGCGGAATGCCCTTGGGCGCGCCGGTGGTCCCCGAGGAATGCATCAGCACCGCGATGTCATGGACCGAAGCGCGGGTGATCAGCGCATCGCGCAGCCCCGGCTCGGCCTGCAAGCGTGCGGCCCCGGCGGCGCGGATCGCGTCAAAGCCCATGACGCCCGCAGGCTCGCGCCCGGACAGACCGCGCGGGTCATCATAGATCACCAGTTCAAGTGCGGGCCAGCTTTCGCGGGCCTCCAGCATCTTGTCCACCTGCTCCTGATCCTCGGCCACGGCCATGCGGATGTTTTCGCGCGCCATCTGCGCCGCCAGCTCAGTCGTCGGCGCATCAGCATAGGCGGGCGAGGGGATGGCCCGCAGACAGGCGATGCCCAGCATGGCGAAATACAGGTTCGGGCGGTTGTCGCCGATGACCATGACCACATCGCCGGGGCCGATGCCCTGCGCCTCAAGCCCCGCGGCGAACTCGGTCACGGCGGCCAGATAGGCGCGCCAGTCATATTCCTGCCAGATGCCCCGGTCGCGTTCGCGCATGGCGATCTCGCCCGGATACTGCGCGGCGTTCTGCGCCAGACGCGCCAGAATTGTGTCGCCGGGCCGCCAGTCGGGATGCAGCGCCACGCTGGTGTCGATGGGATCATGCTGCATCGCGGGGCTTTCCGATATAGGCCTCGATCACACGGGGATCGGCGATGGCTTCGCGGGCCGGGCCTTGGGCGATCTGCTGGCCGTTGTTCAGAACCAGCACCCGGTCGCACAGCGCGGTGACCACATCCATGTGATGTTCGATGATCAACACGGTCAGCCCCAGCGCGTCCTGCGCGTCCAGAATGAAGCGGACCATGTATTCCTTTTCCTCCTGGTTCATGCCCGCCATGGGTTCGTCCAGCACCAGAAGCCGAGGCTCGGCGCACAATGCGCGGGCCAGTTCGACGCGCTTTTGCAGACCCAAAGGAATGACATCGACATATTCGTCGCGCGCAGGCGCCAGTTGCAAAAGGTCGATCACCTCTTCGACCTTGCGGCGATGGGCGGTTTCTTCGCGCGCTGCCCACCACGGGTAGAAAAGCGAGGCCAGCGGGTTCGGCTTCATATAGATGTGCCGACCCATCAGGATATTGTCCAACACGCTCATGCCATGAAACAGCGCGACGTTCTGGAAGGTGCGGGCCACGCCGCGGTCGGCGATGCGAAACGGCTTCATGCCGTTGATCGGCTGGCCGTCCAGCAGGATCTGGCCCTGCTGCGGCGGATAAAAGCCGGTGATCGCATTGACCAGCGTGGTCTTGCCCGAGCCGTTCGGCCCGACCAGTCCGAATATCTCGCCCCGCGCAACCGCGATCGACACGTCCTTTAGTGCGACGACCCCGCCAAAGCGACGGGTGACGTTCCGGCATTCCAGAACAGCATCTGTCACGGGCGCACCCGCATGACTGCAAAGCGCCCGAACGGCGCAAAAGAACCGTGCATAGGCTGTCCTCCCAAACAGTTCTGCTGGTCGGCTCCTCCTCCGACCTCGGATCGTTGGAATCAGGCTAGCACCGGTTTCGGTTTTGGGTAAAACGAAAAGAATGACAAAGTTCTTTCGGGAATCTTGAAATGCATCCCAACCTCGTCGATCACCTGCAGGCGTTTTGCGCCATCGTGGACCAAGGCAGCCTGACGGCGGCGGCGCGCGAATTGCGCAGGCCCATATCGTCCGTCAGCTATTCGCTGACCCAGCTTGAGGCGCAATGCGGCTTTCCCCTGCTGGGCACGGGCACCAGTCGGGCCGAACTGACGCCGCGCGGTCGCGTCCTGCTGACCGAGGCGCGCAGCGTTGTCGAACGCGCCCGCAGTTTCACGACCCATGCGCAATCCTTGGAAGTGGGCGAGGAGACCCGGCTGCGCGTGCTGGTCGATGTGCTGTTTCCGCGCGCCGACTTGAACCGGGCGTTGCGTGATTTCGCGCTGGCCCATCCCCATGCCCGCTGCCAGTTCTTCAGCTCATCGCTGGCGACGCTGTGGGATGAATTGCGCGATGGCGATTTCGACTTTGCCCTGACGCTGGCTGCTGCGATCCCGCTGGACATATCCGCCCGTCATCTTGCGTCCGAGGTGCTGGCCCCGGTTTGTGCCGCAGGTCATCGGCTTGCCCGCCTGCCGCAGCCCTTGCCGATGCGCGCCTTTGACCGCGAAAGGCAGATCTATTACGTCGGCTCGCCTCTGACCGATATGGAGCGGGTGGGGCGGCTGTTTTCGCCCGATGTCTGGACGGTGAACGATGTGGACGCGATCAAGTCGATGGTGGTCGCGGGCCTTGGCTGGTGCTTTTCCGCGTCCCGCACATTCGCCGCCGAAATGCAGCGCGGCGAGGTGGTGCGCCTGACCTGCGAAGACATGCAGTTCCATCCCGCCCGCACGATTGTCGTGGCATGGCCCGCGCATCGCCGTCCGGGTCCGCTGGGTCAGCAGATGGTGGATGCTTTGACGGCGGGGCTGGGAAATCCCGGCGGCGCAGGGCAGGGCTGACCCGCGCTGCACCGGCGCAGTCGTGCAAAGCGGTCAGTCAGCGCCGCCCTGTATCGAAAGCGCAAGACAGGGGCGCAGCGCAGCCATCAAAGCGGTGCGTTCGCTGCTGGTGACAGCAGGTGTTGGCGCGTGGCAAAAATCGCAGGGAATGCGGCCCAGTTCCGCAAGGCACGCCTTCAGCCGCGCAGCCGCCATATGGCCCGGCGCTGCATAGACAAGCCGCGCAAAGTCGAAAAGCGCGGTATGGATTTGCAGCGCGTGGGTGAGCTGCCCGTCCCGCACGGCCTGATCCAGCGCGACGATCAGTTCCGGCAGGATGGCGGCCAGACTGACCGCGCTGCCTTCGCTGCCGATCAGATAGCATGACAGCAGATGTTCATCCCCGGACGCCATCACGGCCACATCCGGCCTTGCCGCGTGGACGATGCGGCGGGTCGTCTCATAGGCGCGGGTTTCCCAGCTGCCTTCCTTGATGCCGACGATACTGTCGATGTCCATCAACGCGCGCAGCGTGTCCGGGGCATAGGCCAGCTTGCCCGACCCGACCGCGCCCTGAAACAGGTAGATCGGCGCGCCCGTGGCATCCGCAATGCCGCGATGATGCGCCACGATGGCACGGGGATCGGCGCCAAGCGCCCATGAATATGGAGGGAATACCATCACGGCATCAGCCCCGGCCCGCAATGCGGCCAGCCCGTCCGCGACAGCCCAAGCCGTGGCCTCGGCGCTGACGGCGGCAAGGATGCGGGTGTCCGGCGCGACCTGACGGGCAAGGGCGATGACATGGGCCTGTTCGTCGCGCGACATGAAGATGCCTTCGCCCGCATGGCCGTTCAGCAGCAGCCCGTGGATCCCTTTGGTTTCCAGAACGGCGGAAAAATGCGACTGCTGGGCATCGGTATCGATGCGCCCGTCCGGGGTCAGCGTGCAGATGGTGGCTGCGTAAATCCCGCCATTCATGTGGCTTACACCTTCCCGGTCAGTTCCGGGACGGTTGTGAAGAGGTCACCGACCAGGCCGTAATCGGCGATCTGGAAGATGGGGGCTTCCTCGTCCTTGTTGATGGCGACGATGACCT
>NZ_FXTK01000001.1 GCF_900182695.1 Paracoccus laeviglucosivorans | reverse complement strand
CCAGCGTCATGATCTCTTTCGGGATGCTTTTCGTGGCGGGCAGGAAACGGGTGCCAAGGCCGGCTACCGGGAAAATTGCCTTCGTGACTTTGCGAACCATTTTTGATCTCTCATGCCGGAATAAGATCGAGGCGCAGAAATATTCACCTCGGGAATACGCATTCAGCTTGGAAACAAAAACATCACTACGGCGCCGCCCAGATGCGGCCACAAACGATCTGCTCGATCGGTAAGGAAAACTGGTGTCTGCGCGGCCATCTTTGGGTTTCAACGCAGCTTTATTGCGCATTAACCAATTGGCCTTTGCGAAGTCAATGATGTTTGTTAGCGCCTTGCAGGGAATAATATTTCTGACACAAAATCACCCATTCCGATGTCACTAAAGATGCATAAAGCAAACGCGCCCAAGCTTTGAGGAGCCCGGTTTTGCTTGGTTATGCATGGAAAATCCGACAATCGGGCCCCTAAGAATTCAGGCTTCATCGCAGGCAAATTCCGCTTTTAAGCAGTAAATGCTGGGGTTGTGGGGCTGGTGACGATTTTCGCCAACTGCGGGTGTGAAAACAAATGCTGATCGCGATCAATTTAAACTAAACTGATCAGTCCTGTTTTTCGGCCGTAACAAATAAAGGCAGTCAGGAAAAAGCGATTGCATCTGAAAATGCAATCATGCGCCAAAGCTGACAATCAGCTTCAACGCTTGTGTTTTTTATTTTTCCGGGAAGGAAAGTCAGTGGTGAGCCCAACAGGATTCGAACCTGTGACCCACTGATTAAAAGTCAGTTGCTCTACCAACTGAGCTATGGGCCCACATCACGGGGGGCTATCTACGGTTGGTGGCTGGGGGGGTCAAGCGGAAAAACACACATCTGGCAGAATCTTTTGCGGCAGAGTATGTGGGCGTCATGGAACAGCAGCAAAACTCGGGTAAGCGCCCGCCTCTGCCCTTCATGAAGATGCATGGGCTTGGCAATGATTTCGTCGTTCTGGACGGTCGCAAGGCCGCCGGGCTGCCCGATGCTGCAGTCGTGGCTGCGATGGCCGACCGTCATTTCGGCGTGGGTTTCGACCAGCTTGCGGTCATCCTGCCGGGCGATAACGCCGATGCTCGGCTTGTCTTCTTTAATGCGGATGGTTCGCTTTCGGCGGCTTGCGGCAATGCCACGCGCTGCGTTGCGCGCTATCTTATGGATGAAAGCGGGGCGACCGACCTGCGCCTTGCGACCGATCATGCCGTTCTGTTGGCCGAAGATGCGGGCAATGGGCTGACCCGCGTGAACATGGGTGCGCCTGTGCTGGACTGGGCCAAGATCCCACTGGCCCAGAATATAGACACGCTGCACCTGCCCATCGCGGGCGATCCGGCGGCGACGGGCATGGGCAATCCGCATATGACCTTCTTTGTAGATGACGCGGCGGCGGTCGATCTGCCCGCCTTTGGTCCGCTGCACGAGCATCACCCGCTTTATCCGCAGCGCACCAATGTCGAGGTGGTGCAGATCGTCTCGGACAGCGAGATCATATTGCGCATCTGGGAACGCGGCACGGGGATCACGCTGGCCTCGGGGTCGTGTTCCTGCGCGGCGGTGGTTGCTGCGGCACGTCGCGGCCTGACCGGGCGTCGGGTCAAGGTGAACGTGCCCGGCGGCGTTCTGGAAATCGACTGGCGCGAAGACGGGGTCTGGATGACCGGCCCGACGGCGCATGTCTTTGACGGGGTTTGGCGGGGATGAAGGATCTGGTGAAACCGCCGGTCTTTGCGACGCTTGGTTGTCGCCTGAACGCCTATGAGACCGAGGCGATGCGCGAGATGGCCGAAACCGCCGGGCTGCAAGGCGCGGTGATCGTGAATACCTGCGCCGTGACGGCCGAAGCCGTGCGCAAGGCTCGTCAGGAAATCCGGCGTCTGGCGCGCGAAAACCCCGGTGCGGCGGTCATCGTTACCGGCTGCGCCGCCCAGACCGAGCCCGAGACCTTTGCCGCGATGTCCGAAGTCACGCGCGTCGTCGGGAACCATGAAAAGATGCTGCCCGAAACATGGCAGCGGATGCAGGCCCCCGACCTGATCGGCGATACCGAAAAGGTGCAGGTCGATGATATCATGTCGGTAAAGGAGACGGCGGGCCACCTGATCGACGGTTTCGGTCGTCATCGCGCCTATGTGCAGGTCCAGAACGGTTGCGACCACCGCTGCACCTTCTGCATCATCCCTTACGGTCGGGGTAACTCGCGCTCGGTCCCGGCGGGCGTGGTCATCGACCAGATCAAGCGGTTGCGGGATCGCGGCTTCAACGAAGTCGTGCTGACCGGCGTTGATCTGACCAGTTGGGGCGCCGATCTTCCTGGCACGCCGCGCCTGGGTGATCTGGTCATGCGGATTCTGCGTCTGGTCCCGGATCTGCCGCGCCTGCGCATCAGCAGCATCGACAGCATCGAGGCGGATGAGAATCTGATGCTGGCCATCGCGTCAGAGCCGCGCCTGATGCCGCATCTGCACCTTTCCTTGCAGGCGGGCGACGACATGATCCTGAAGCGCATGAAGCGCCGCCACCTGCGCGACGATGCCATCCGCTTTTGCGAGGATGCGCGCAAGTTGCGCCCCGGTATCGTGTTTGGCGCCGACATCATTGCGGGTTTCCCGACCGAGACTGAACAGATGTTTCAAAACAGCCTGAAGCTGGTCGATGATTGCGGCCTGACCTTTCTGCATGTTTTCCCCTATTCCGCGCGCAAAGGCACGCCCGCCGCGCGGATGCCGCGTGTGCAGGGCCCGGAGATCAAGGAACGGGCGGCGCGGCTGCGGGCTGCGGGCGATGCCGCGTTGGCGACACATCTGCAGGCGCAGGTCGGTCAGACGCGGCTGGTCCTGACCGAAGGCCCCCGACTGGCCCGGACCGAGCATTTCACCGAAGTCTCGTTCGACCGCGACATGCCCGAGGGTTCCCTGATCCAGGTCGAGATCAAGGGGCATGACGGTCATCGCCTGATCGCATAAGATGTTTTGCCCGGCTTTCGGGCAATTGCCCGCACAAGCCCCGCCATTTCGGGCAGATCGCGGAGTGTTTGCTTGCCCGTCACAAATCTGCCGCATAATCCTGTGGCGATGACATTGCTTTACACGCACCCTTCGGGATTTCAGCATGTGACGCCGCCCAGCCACCCGGAACAGGTGGCCCGGCTCGATGCCGTCATCTCTGCGCTGGAGGGGTTGGAGCTGGACCGTCGCGACGCGCCCGATGCTCAGGATGACGATATTCTGCGCGCGCATCCGCAAAGCTATCTGTCCATGATCCGCCGCAAGCTGCCCGACAACGGCTGGGCCATGCTGGATGCCGATACCTATTTGTCACCCGGCAGTCTGGCGGCTGCGCGTCATGCCGTCGGTGGGGTCTGTGCGGCGGTTGATGCGGTTCTGGCAGGGCAGGCACCCAACGCCTTTGTCGCCATGCGTCCGCCGGGGCATCATACCGAACGCGCCAGGGCGATGGGGTTTTGCATCTTCAACGCGATCGCCATCGGTGCGTTGCGGGCGCTGGACCATCACGGGCTGGACCGAGTGGCGGTGCTGGATTTCGACGTGCATCACGGCAATGGCACGCAGGATATATTGTGGCACGAATCCCGCGCGCTGTTTGCCTCGACGCATCAATACCCGCTTTATCCCGGCACGGGCGGCGCGCATGAGCGTGGCGAACATGGCAATGTGCTGAATATCCCGCTGCATTCCGGCACAGATGGCGCGCCCGCCCGCGCCGCATGGCGTCAGGTCGCCGCGCGGGTCGAGGAATGGCGACCGCAGCTTGTGCTGGTTTCCGCCGGATTCGATGCCCATGCCGATGATCCCCTTGCCTCGCTTGACTGGGACGAGGCCGATTTTACCGCGATTTCGCGCATCATATGCGACGCGGCGGTATCCTGTTCGGCCCCGGTGGTATCGGTCCTTGAAGGCGGCTATGATCTTGGCGCTTTGGGACGCTCGGCGCGTGCCCATGTCGAAGTGCTAAAGGAGACGGCCGCATGAGCGAGATCGACAACATGTCCTTTGAGGAGGCGATGCGCGAGCTGGAGGCGACCGTCGGCAAGCTTGAGCATGGCGAAGCCACGCTTGAGGATTCGATCAAGCTTTACGAACGCGGCGCCGCGCTGCGGGCGCATTGCGACAAGGTGCTGCGCGCCGCCGAAGAACGGGTCGAAAAGATCACGCTGGCCGCCAGTGGCCAGCCCACAGGCACGACTCCTGCCGAGGGGCTGTGATGCTGGAACGACTTGAGGACGTGAAAGCGCAGGTCCAGACCGCGCTGGAAGAGGCGATGTCGGCCCTGCCTCCGGGAGAGCTGACGGATGCGATGCGATACGCTTGTATCGGCGGCAAGCGGCTGCGGGCGTTTCTGGTGATGGAATCGGCCCGGCTGCATGGCATCGACGATGCCGATGCGCTGCCCGTCGCCGCGGCGGTCGAGGCGCTGCACGCCTATAGCCTTGTCCATGATGATCTGCCCGCGATGGATGACGACGATCTGCGTCGCGGCCTGCCAACCGTGCATGTGCAATGGTCCGAAGCGACCGCCATTCTTGCGGGCGATGCGCTGCAGACGCTGGCCTTTGGCCTGATGACAGATGCGAACCTGCCCGCCGAGGTGCGCGTGAACCTGATCGCCGCCTTTGTCGAGGCGGTGGGTGCGCGTGGCATGGTCTGGGGTCAGGCGCTGGATATTGCCGCCGAAACCGCGGTCGAGCCGCTGGATCTGGTCGCTGTCAAGCGCCTGCAAGGGGCCAAGACCGGGGCACTGATCCTGTTTTCGGCGACCTCGGGCGCGATCATGGCGGGGCAGGATACCGGCCCGCTGACCGATTACGCCCGCGCGTTGGGGCTCGCATTCCAGATACAGGACGACATTCTGGACGTCACCGGCTCCGAGGAGGAGACCGGCAAGCGCCTGAACAAGGACGATGCGGCGAACAAGGCGACCTTCGTGTCGCTGCTGGGGCTGGATGGTGCGCAGGAAAAGGCGCGCAAACTGTCCCGTCACGCCGAAGTCGCCCTTGACCCATATGGCGAGGCCGCAGGGAACCTGCGCCAGTTGGCGCGATTTGTTGTCGAGCGCGCCTCGTAATTCCGTAAGAAAGGGTCAGCCATGAGCCAGACCGACCGTCCCGCCACTCCGGTGCTAGACCGGGTGAACCTGCCCTCCGACATGAAGGCGCTGTCGGACCGCGAATTGTGCCAGCTTGCCGATGAATTGCGGGCCGAGACGATCAGCGCCGTGTCCGTTACCGGCGGCCATCTGGGCGCGGGTCTGGGCGTCGTGGAACTGACCGTGGCGCTGCACGCGGTTTTTGACACGCCGCGCGACAAGATCATCTGGGACGTGGGCCATCAGTGCTATCCGCACAAGATCCTGACCGGGCGGCGCGACCGCATCCGCACCCTGCGCACCGAAGGCGGGCTGTCGGGTTTCACCAAACGCTCGGAAAGCGCCTATGATCCGTTCGGGGCGGGGCATAGCTCGACCTCGATTTCTGCGGCGGTCGGGTTCGCCATGGCCCGCGAATTGGGCGGCGATCCGGGCGATGCGATCGCGGTGATCGGCGACGGCGCGATGACCGCCGGCATGGCTTTCGAGGCGATGAACAACGCGGGCGATCTGGGCAAGCGCGTTTTCGTGGTGCTGAACGACAATGAAATGTCCATCGCGCCGCCGACCGGGGCGCTGTCGCGTTACCTGACCCGGCTTTACGCCGAAGGCCCGTTCCAGGAATTGAAATCCGTCGCCAAGGGCGCGGTGGGTTTCCTGCCGCCGCCCATGCAGGAAGGCGCGCGCCGGGCCAAGGAAATGCTCAAAGGCATGACCGTCGGCGGCACCTTGTTCGAGGAACTGGGCTTTTCCTATATCGGCCCCGTCGATGGTCATGACATGGAGCAGCTTTTGCCGCTGTTCCGCACGCTGAAAGCCCGCGCGACCGGTCCGGTGCTGATCCATGTCGTGACGAAAAAGGGCAAGGGCTATGCCCCCGCCGAACGCGCTGCAGACAAGGGCCATGCGACCGCGAAATTCGACGTGGCGACCGGCACGCAGACCAAGGCGAAATCGAACGCGCCCAGCTATACCTCGGTCTTTGCGCGCGCCTTGGTCGATCAGGCCAGCCGCGACGACAAGATCGTGGCGGTCACTGCTGCGATGCCCGACGGCACCGGCCTGAACCTGTTCGCCGAGCGTTTCCCGCGCCGCTGCTTCGACGTGGGCATTGCTGAACAACATGCCGTGACCTTCAGCGCGGGCCTTGCGGCGGGCGGGATGAAGCCGTTCTGCGCGCTTTATTCGACCTTCCTGCAACGCGGCTACGACCAGATCGTGCATGATGTGGCGATCCAACGGCTGCCCGTGCGCTTTGCCATCGACCGCGCCGGGCTGGTCGGCGCCGATGGTGCGACCCATGCGGGGGCGTTCGACGTGGCCTTTATGGCGAACCTGCCCGGCATGGTGGTCATGGCCGCCGCCGATGAGGCAGAACTTTGCCACATGGTCGCCACCGCCGCCGCCTATGACGACGGCCCCATCGCCTTCCGCTATCCGCGCGGCGAAGGTATGGGGGTCGAGATGCCCGAACGCGGCCAGCCGTTGGAGATCGGCAAGGGCCGCGTGATCTGCGAAGGCAAGGGCGTGGCGATTCTGTCATTCGGCACCCGTCTGGCCGAGGTGATGCGCGCCCGCGAGGAGCTGGTCGCCGCAGGCGTTTCGCCCACCGTGGTCGATGCGCGCTTCGCCAAACCGCTGGACCGCGAGCTGATCCTGCGCCTTGCCCGCACGCATCAGGCGCTGATCACCATCGAGGAAGGCGCGATTGGCGGCTTCGGCTCGCTTGTCGCGCAGCTTCTTGCCGATGAAGGGATTTTCGACAACGGTCTGCGCTTCCGTCAGATGGTCCTGCCCGATACCTTCATAGACCATGCCAGCCCCGACGCCATGTATCGCGACGCCCGCATGTCCGCCCCGGACATCAAGGCCAAGGTGCTTGAGGTGTTGGGCGTGGCGCGGATCGAAGGGAAGCGGGCTTGAGCGAAATCCCGACTATGTACGAACTGTTCAGGCCTTGCTTGGAGTTGTTGTCGCAGGGGGCAGTTAATGCTCGGGAGTGCCTGCCGGGTCTAAAGAGCAAATATCACCTTACTGAAACCCAGATGACGGAGACGATTCCGAGCGGCCAGCGAACTCGGGTTTTTGACCGGGCTGACTGGGCTATTTTTCATCTGATGAAGGCGGGGCTGGTCGAAAGGCCAGTACGCGCGACTTATCGTATTACGGTTGCAGGCGAGCTGCTTCTGAAATCTGGGAATCCCTTGGGTTGGGAAGAGCTGCGTAGTTTACCTGATTATATACAGTGGAAGAACAAGGGCGGCCGTTTAGACGGCTCATCGGCGGCGATTGCTAGCATAGAAAAATTAGAGGCTGAGCTTACGCCAAGCGAAAGCATCGAACGTTCCTATAGGCAAATCGAGTTAGAGTTGGCCGAAGAACTCCTCGAACAAGTCCTTTCCCTCACCCCAGCCCGCTTCGAACGCCTGATCGTCGAGTTGCTGCTGGCGATGGGCTATGGCGACGGTCGCGCCGAGATGGGGCAGGCGCTTGGCAAATCCGGCGATGGAGGCATCGACGGCGTTGTCAACGAAGACAAGCTGGGGCTGGATGCCGTCTATATCCAGGCAAAGCGTTACGCCTTGGACAACAGCGTCGGGCGTCCGGCGTTGCAGGCCTTTATCGGCGCTATGACCGGGGAAAGCGCCAGCAAGGGGGTGTTCGTCACCACCTCGTCCTTCACGCGCGAGGCGCATGATTTCGCGCGCCGCGTGACCCAGCGCGTCGTGCTGATCGACGGCGACCGTCTGGCGCGCCTCATGATCGATCACGGCGTGGGTGTGCGTGTGGACAAGACCTATGTTCTGCGTTCCATCGACGCGAATTTCTTTGATGTGACATGAGACCCGCCAGCGTGAAAGGGAAACCGATGCTGCGAATCCTTCTGACCGGCCTTGCGCTTTCCGTTCCGCTGGCGGTCTCTGCCCAGACGCCTGCCGAAGGCGTGCCGACCGAACGTCCGATTGCCAAGCCTGTGAAGGATGCGGCAAAGCCTGCGGAAAACGCCCCGGTCGAAGGGGCGGCGACCGACGCAGCCAAGTCTGCGGAACCTGCCCCTGCCCCTGCCCCTGCCGCAGCACCGGCACCGACGCCGCAACCTGCACCCGCCGAACAACCGGCAGCCGCGCCTGCCCAGCAGCCCGCGCCCCCTGCCGAAGCGGCCGCTGCTGCCCCTGCGGCCAAGGAAAAGCCGCCCAGCTATCTGCCGAACCTGTTCGACGTGACCGTGGTCGAGACGTGGGACACGCTGAATGTCCGCGAAAGCCCGGACGGGCAGGGCAAGGTCGTGGCCACGCTTCCCGCCACCGCCAAGGGCATCCAGCTTGTCGCCCGCGACGGCACGGGGAAATGGGGCAAGGTGAATGTCGGCGAAGTCTCGGGCTGGGTCGCGCTGCGCTTTCTGAAGCAGCAACCGGGCATCTGGCAGCCCGCCGCCTTGCCGCAAAGCCTAAGCTGCACCGGGACCGAGCCGTTCTGGGGTCTGAAACCGGGCAAGTCGGGCATGGTCTTTTCCGAACCCGACCAGCCAGACCGTCAGCTTGAGCTGCGCAAGGTCATGGATCGCGGGCTGGAGGGGGAACCGACGCGCGGGCTGATCGCGGGCGATGCCAAGGGCCGCGTCACCGCGTTCATCCGGCCCGACCAGTGCAGCGATGGCATGTCGGACCGGGATTTCGCGCTGGCCGTATCGGTCATCATCGACGGGCAGGACCAGCCGTCGCGAATGCTGAGCGGCTGCTGTTCGATCGGACGCTAGAACCGATAACCTACGCCGATATTCACCGCATGGGTGGTGATGTCGGCTTTCAGTTCACCGCCGCCTTTCAGGTCGGCGGTGTTCTTTGAAAACGTGCCCTGATACTCGACGAAGCCCAGCCAATGTTCGTTGAAATCGCGGCTGACGCCCGCGAACCAGCGCAAGGCGGGGCCGGTCAACTGGTATTCATAGGTGCGGCCCTCGGGGCGCTCCAACTCGACATGCGGGATCGCGACGCCCAGACCCGCACCGGCATAGGGGGTGAAACCCTCTATCAGCCAGCGACGCTGGATATTTGCGGTCAGGATGTTCAGACCGTCGGTGAATTCCAGCCTGTCCAGCCCTGCACCCGCCAGCGTGTCGTCGGTCGCTTTGACCTTGGTATGGGTGAATTCCGCGCCCCAGCCCCAGTCACCCTGCCAACGGGTCCAGCGCAGACCCCAATAAGGCGGCGCCTTGAAGGATTCGCCATCCCATTCGGCGTCGAAGCTTTGGCCCGGAATCTCGACTTCGGAATCGGTGGCGATCTGCCAGCCGGTATAGCCCTGGATCACATCCTCGGCGAACGAGGGACCGGCCGTCAGGACCAGCGCAAGCGCCGTGGCAACGAGACGTGACATGCGATTTTCTTTCCTGATTGCAAAAGATAACGGCGCAGGCGCTTGAAGCCGATGCGGATGCGCTGACGCGACGGCGCGTGATGACGCAGCGCCCGGTCGCAGCCCAGCCCCCACAGCGCGCCGAACAGCACCTGCCAGATCGTATGGGCACCCGCATCCATGCGGCTGGCGCCGGTAAAGCCCGCAGCCAGCACCACGGCGGCACGGACGGGTGCGCTGCCCATCGCGCAGTCATGCAGCAGGGCGGACGCGCCGAACACAGCCGTCGCCGTATGCCCCGAGGGCATTCCGGCATTCCCGCCGTTCGGGCGGCGGTTGATTTCGGCATCGCCAAAACCCTGCTTCATGGAATGCAGGCCGGTGAACATGACGCCATAGCGCAGCAGATATTCCGCGCCCTTGCCGTTCACCGCCTGACAGCCCCATGCCAGCAGGGGCAGCACCACCTGAAAGCGGTCGCCCAGCCGCTCTGCCCTTGGCCCGGTCAACAGCAGCACGCCCATCAGGACGGCAATGACAACGGCGGGCAGGTTGGAACGCAGACTTTGCATGGGCGCACCGGGCTGGCTTCGTTGCGCCGATCGCTAGCACCCTTGGGTGACGATTCTCTTACATCGGTTCGGCTGCCATCATCGCCTGCAAACCGCTGCGGTAATCGGGATACAGCAGGCGCACGCCCAGTTCTTCCTTGATGCGCGCGTTCGAGACGCGCTTGCTTTCAGCGTAAAACGACCGCGCCATGGGCGTCATCGGGGCGGTGGCGTAATCCTCGGCCTTGGGCAGGGGCAAGTCCAGCAGGTGGGCGGCATGGGCGATCACGTCCTCGGGCGGGGCGGGGTCGTCGTCGCAGACGTTATAGACCGCACCGGGGCGGGGTTTCTGGATCGAGGCCATCAGCACCTGTGCAATATCCGCCACGTGGATGCGCGAAAACACCTGACCGGGTTTGACGATCCGCCGCGCCGTGCCCGCGCGGACCTTGGCAAACGGCCCGCGGCCGGGGCCATAGATGCCCGCAAGGCGAAAGACATGCAGCGGCAGGTCATGGGCATCCGCCAGCGCGCGCCACGCGGTTTCCGCCGCCACCCGTTCCTGACCGCGCGGTGTCGAAGGCGTCAGCGGCGTATCTTCGTCCACCCAGCCGCCCGCATGGTCACCGTAAACCCCGGTCGTGGACAGATAGCCCAGCCAGCGCGGTCTTGCGCGCGCCAGATCACCCGCGAAATCCGCCAGCACCGGGTCGCTTTCGCGACCGGGCGCGGCGCAGATCAGGATGGCATCGGCGCGGGCGATCTCGGCCCTGACCTGATCCTCGGCCCCCGGCCATAGCAGGGGCGTGGCTCCGCTGGCCGCGACGCGTTGGGGTGCGTCTCGGGTCGTGCCGGTGACCTGCCAGCCGCGTTCCAGCAGCAGGGGCGTCAGGAACCCCGCCGAATAGCCGTGACCAAGGACCAGCGCCCTCATGCGCGGGCCTGAAGGATCCGGGCCGCCATTTCGAACGAGCGGTGCCGCGCCTGCTGGTCATAGATATTGCCCACCAGGATCAGCTCATCGGGTCTGTAACGTTCGATCAGGCGGTCCAGCTCGGTTGCGACGGTGGCGGGTGCGCCCACGGCGCTGACCGACAGCGCATGTTCGACCGTGGGCAGGATGCGCACCGGAACCGCGTCCAGAATGTCATCGACCGGCGGCGGCAGCAATCCGGGCGAGCCGAGCCGCAGCCGCGCAAAGCTGATCTGCTGGCTGGTGCGCAGGCGGCGGGCCTCATCGTCGGTATCGGCGACGATCACGTTCACCGCCAGCATGAAGCGGGGCTTTTCACCGAATTCGGTGGCTTGGAAACGCTCGCGATAGGTCTGGACGGCCTGATCCAGCGCGTCGGGGGCGAAATGGCTGGCAAAGGCGTAAGGCAGCCCCAGCGCAGCGGCAAGGCTGGCGCCGTAAAGCGACGATCCCAGAATCCAGACCGGGACATGCGTGTTCTGACCCGGATGGGCGGCGACCGGGACGCCGGGCTGTTCGGGGCCGAAATAACGCAGCAGCTCGACCACATCATTGGGGAAGTCGTCGTTGCGGCCCATGCCCCGGCGCAGCGCGTGCATGACCGCGCCGTCACCGCCCGGCGCGCGGCCAAGGCCCAGATCAATGCGGTCGCCATGGATCGTCGCCAGCGTGCCGAACTGTTCGGCAATGGCCAGCGGCGCGTGGTTGGGCAGCATGACGCCGCCTGCGCCCACGCGGATCGTCTGGGTATTGGCGGCGACATGGTTGATCAGGACCGAGGTGGCGGCGCTGGCGATGCCCGGCATGTTGTGATGCTCGGCCAGCCAGAAGCGGTGATAACCCCAGCCCTCGGCGGCGCGGGCCAGGGCGACGGCATTCGCAATGGCCTGCCGGGCATCCGAACCTTCGGCGACGACCGCCAGATCAAGAATGGAAAACTGCATGGGAGGACTCCTTTGCCAGTCACATAGGAAGCCCGGAGCCGCCTTGCCAGTCCGCAAGCCCGCTGGCACAGTCCACGAAAACCGGAGACGCGCATAATGACCGACAACAGGCTTTTGCCCATCGAATCCCCCGCGCCAGCCGAGCGCGTGTATTTCGACGACCCCGTGGCCGCCGTCGAACGCCTGATCGAACTGTATGAACGCGCATCGCATTTCCTGCTGGACCGCTTTGTCGAAACCCTTGAAGGCATCGCGCCCCGCGCCCGCTACCGCGCCTTTTATCCCGAAGTGCGGATGATCGTCTCCAGCCACTCCAAGACGGATTCGCGGCTGTCCTTTGGCCATGTGGCGATTCCGGGCACCTATGCCACATCGGTCACGCGGCCCGACCTGTTTCGCGGCTATCTGACCGAACAGATCGGGCTGCTGATGAAAAATCACGGCGTTTCGGTCGTGGTGGGCGACAGCGACACGCCGATGCCGGTGCATTTCGCGGTGGCCACGCAAAGCGACCTGAACGTGCCGCAGGAAGGCGTGCTGAAATTTTCGCTGCGCGACGTGTTCGACGTGCCGGACCTGAACACGATGAACGATGACATCGTGAACGGGACGGCCGGTCCCAATCCCGATGGCAGCCATCCGCTGGCGCCCTTTACCGCGCAGCGCGTGGATTATTCGCTGGCGCGTCTGTCGCATTACACCGCGACCCTGCCCGAGCATTTCCAGAACTTCGTGCTGTTCACCAACTACCAGTTCTATGTCGATGAATTCGAGGCGGTGGCCCGCCGGGCGCTGGCCGATCCGAATTCCGGCTATACGGCCTTTGTCGCGCCCGGCAACCAGATGCTGGAACGTCCCGAAGACGTGCTGGTGACGGGCGCCAAGACGCCGCAGATGCCCGCCTATCACCTGAAGCGGCCCGATGGCGACGGCATCACGCTGGTCAATATCGGCGTCGGTCCGTCGAACGCGAAAACCGCGACGGACCACATCGCCGTGCTGCGTCCCCATGCGTGGCTGATGGTCGGCCATTGCGCGGGCCTGCGCAATTCGCAGTCGCTGGGCGACTTCGTGCTGGCCCACGCCTATCTGCGCGAAGATCACGTGCTGGACGACGACCTGCCCGTCTGGGTGCCGATCCCGCCTTTGGCCGAGGTGCAGGTGGCGCTGCAGGACGCCGTGGCCGAGGTCACGAAGCTGGACGGGTATGAGCTGAAGCGCATCATGCGCACCGGAACGGTCGCCACCATCGACAACCGCAACTGGGAACTGCGCGACCAGTCCGGCCCTGTGCAACGCCTGTCGCAAAGCCGCGCCGTGGCGCTGGACATGGAAAGCGCCACCATCGCCGCGAACGGTTTCCGCTTCCGCGTGCCCTATGGCACATTGCTGTGCGTCAGCGACAAACCCCTGCACGGAGAGCTGAAGCTGCCCGGCATGGCGACGGACTTTTATCGCACGCAGGTTGCGAACCATCTGCTGATCGGAATTCGGGCCATGGAAAAGCTTCGCGCGACACCGTTGGAGCGGATTCACTCGCGCAAGTTGCGCTCATTCAACGAGACGGCGTTTCTCTAGAACCCTGCTGCAAGGCTGATTTCGCAGCATTTGCTGGGGAAAACTGCCAAAACATCTTGAAATGCGCGCAAAAAGCATGTGTAGCGGCATATGTGCCGCCAAGGTGGCGTCCGAAAATTTCCCGAACGGGAAAACAAGAGGAGACAGAACATGGCTCAGGCCGCTTCGAAACCGATGACCAAGACCCAGCTGGTTGCCACGCTGGCCGAAGAAATGGGCAGCGACAAGAAAACCGCAGCTGCGGCGCTGGACGCGCTTTCGGCAGTTGTCTCGAAAACCGTCGCCGATGGCGGCGCAGTCACCCTGCCGGGCATCGGCAAGGTCGCCTGCCGCGCCCGCCCCGAGCGTCAGGTCCGCAATCCGCAGACCCAAGAAATGATGACCAAACCCGCCGACAAGGTGGTCAAGGTCACCATCGCGAAAGCCCTGAAAGACAGCGTCAACGCCTGATCTTTCGGTCTTTTCCGATTTGCAGGGCCGCGCAGCAATTGCGCGGCCCTTCTTTTTTGCAAAACCGGCCTGCGGTCTTTGGCCTTGCACGCGGCGGACCATCTGCTAGCCCATGGCGACGGAATTGTGAAAAAGGGCGGGCGCATGGATTTCAAGGCCATCCTGATGGGCTTCGGTTTTGCGCTGATGTGGGCGTCGGCATTCACCACCACGCGCATCATCGTTCTGGCCGCACCGCCCCTGACGGCGCTGGTGATCCGTTTCGCGCTGTCTGCGGTGATCGCCGTGCTGCTGGCCCGTGCCTTGGGGCAAAGTTTTCGGCTTAGCCGGGGCGAATGGCGCACGGTCGTCATCTTCGGTCTGTGCCAGAACGCGCTGTATCTGGGCCTGAACTGGATCGCGATGCAGCATGTCGAGGCGTCGGCGGCCTCGATCATCGCCTCGATGATGCCGCTGATCGTCGCTTTTCTGGGCTGGGCGGTCTATTCCGAAAAACTGCGCCCGGTCGCGGTGGCGGGGCTGGTCGCCGGGGTGATCGGCGTGGCCATCATCATGGGTGTCCGCTTGCAGCACGGGCTGGATATTCCAGGCGTCGTCCTGTGCCTGATCGGGGTCGCCGCGCTGACCGTGGCCACGCTGGCCGCGCGCGGGGCAAGCGGCAGCCGCAACATGATGATGATCGTGGGGATGCAGATGGCCGTGGGCGCCGCCGCGCTGCTGCCATTTGCCGCCATGATGGAGGCGGGGCGCAGCGTCCAGTGGAGCTGGGCGCTGGCCTGGTCGTTCCTATACACCGTGCTTGCGCCCGGTATCGGGGCCACATGGTTGTGGTTCATGCTGGTCAACCGCATCGGCGCCGTTCGCGCAGCCACCTTCCACTTTCTGTCGCCGATCTTTGGCGTGGCGATTGCGGCGGCGCTGCTGGGCGAACGCTTCGGTGCGTCCGATGTGATCGGCGCGGTGATCGTCGCTGCGGGAATCCTCATGGTGCAATTGGCCCGGATTCCCCCGACGCCTCAGCCGTCCAGCTCGGCGGTCCTGGCGAATGAGGGCCGCGACTGAACACGGCCAGCCCATGCGTCGATCGCCGGCGTCGAAGGCAGTTGCCCGTTCAGAAAGACGAACATGCCGCCGATCAGCAGGTCTGCCGCTGAAAACTGGTCGCCCAGCAGCCAGGGTTGGCGGCTTAGCACATCGTCCAGCCGCTTCAGCATGGTGTCGTAGTCGCGAAACGTGTCCGCAAGCATCGGGTTCGAGATCTGGGCGAATTGCAGCACCACCAGAGGCTCGACCACGCCCTGATACCAGAACAGCCATGACAGATATTCGCCGCGCTTTGGATCGCCGGGCAGGGGGGCGATTCCGGCCTCGGGAAAGGTATCGGTCAGATACAGCATGATGCCGCCGCGTTCGCGGACGTGATCGCTGCCATTCACCAGATAGGGCACCTTGCCTTCGGGGTGGGGGTTTGCGGGGTCGATCCCGCCCGAGCCGTCAAAGCGGCGGATGCCGACGCGGCGGATGTCCACCTTGTCAAAGGCGTCCAGTTCCAGCAGCAGCGTCAGGATGCTGGTCGAGCGGCTTTGCGGGGCGTGATAAAGGGTCAGCATGTCTTGGCCTTTCCGTTGCGATGGGGTCAATATGCGCCCCGGCTCCTGACAGAAGGTGACAGTATGGCACGCTCGGATCGGCTGATGCGTTTGATGGATGCGCTGCGGCGTCTGCCCGCGCCCGTCACGGCGGCGCGGCTGGCGGATGAAACCGGCGTGTCGCCGCGCCAGCTTTACCGCGACATCGCCACCCTGCGCGCCGGTGGCGCCCTGATCGACGGAGAGGCGGGCGTGGGCTATTCGCTGACCGAAGACCCCGCATTGCCGCCGCAAAGTTTCTCGCGCCTTGAGATCGAGGCGCTGCTGCTGGCGATTTCCGCCCTGCGCGGCATCGGTGATGCCGAACTGACGGCGGCGGGTGAGGATGCGATGGCCCGTATCGTGGCGACCCTGCCCGAAAGCCAAGGTCGCCACGCGATGCACGCCACGCTGCATCTGTTCCGGCCCGTGACCGAGTTGCCGCAGGCATCGGTCGATATGGCGTTGCTGCGTCAGGCGCTTTGGGACGAACGCAGCCTGTGGATCGACTATCTGGACCTGACGGGCGCACCGTCGCGGCGGGAAATCCTGCCGCTTGGCGTCAGCTACAGCGAAAACCACGTGATGCTGCTGGCATTTTGCCAGCTGCGGCAGGATTTCCGGACCTTTCACATTGCCCGCATTCAGGCGATGCAGACCGGAGAGACAAGTTTTCGCCCCCGCCGCGTGGCCTTGGTGCGCGAATATGTCCGGCTGCGCCGCGTCAGGCCGCAACCGGCGTAAAGATCGCCGTCGCCCGGTCGCATTGGTAATGCGCCAGATATTGCGGCGCGCAGCGGGCGATGTCGCAGACGGCGTTCAGGATCGTCTCGATCTCGGACCTCGGCGCGGCCCAGCACAGGTTCAGGCGCACGAAGCCGGGCTTTTCGACCTCGTTCCCAGCAAGGATCGCTGCGCGCAGCCGGTCGGATTCGGCGGACGACAGGTCCAGCAGGCGGTGGACATAGGGGCCCGCACAAGCGCAGCCGCCACGTGCCTGCACGCCATGCAGGTCCGACAGCATCCGCGTGGCCAGTTGCTGGTGGATATATGCGCCGCGACCGTCGCGGATACGAAAGCTGAAGAACGGCAACCGCGACGCGTCCAGACGGCCCAGCAGCTGCACGTTCGGTTCCGCCCGCAGCCGTTCCATGCCAAGCGCCAGCCATTCGGCATTGCGCGCGGCGATCTGGTCCGCAAACGCCCGCTTGGTCAGAAAGACCAGCGCCGCACGAATATCGCCCACGACATTCGGTGTGCCGCTTTCCTCACGTGCCTCGACCGATGCGGCATAGTCATGGCCTTGGGGCGAAACAAAGCGCACCGTCCCGCCGCCCGGCTGGGTGGGGCACTGCGTCACCACCGCATCGCGGCGCAGCACGGTCACGCCCGACGCTCCCGGCCCGCCGATGAACTTGTGCGCCGAGACTACGACCGCATCCATCCCCAGCCCCATGTCGATCGGCAGATAGGGCGCGCCGCCCGCATAGTCCCAGACGACCTTGGCCCCCGCCGCCTTCAGAAGCGCCGTGATCCCTGAAACGTCGCCAAGGATGCCCGTTACGTTCGAGGCCGCTGAAAAGCTGCCGATCACCGGACCCGAGGCCGCAGTCAGCGCGTCGCACAGCGCCTGAATATCCGGCCCGCCCTCTGCGCCTTCGGGGATCTCCACCACCTTCGCCCCGCTTTCGCGCCATGGCAGGATGTTCGAATGATGCTCATACGGGCCGATCAGCACTGTCACGCCCGGCCCCGCGCCCAGCAGATGGACCAGCCGGTTGATCCCCGCCGTCGCGCCATTGCCGGTAAAGATCACCGCATGTTCCGGTCCCGCACCCACGCATTCCGCGATGGCCGCCCGCGCCGCGCGCCGCATCCGGGTCATGGTGCCGCCGCAATGGCTGGCCTCGGTATGGCTGTTGGCATACCAAGGCAGGACGTTTTCCAGCACCCATTCCTCCAGCGGGCGCAGCGCCCGACCCGAGGCGATGTAATCGGCATATACCAACCGGCGTGGACCGAATGGGCCGTGGACTACCGCATCTTTGCCGATCATCTGATCGTGGATTTCGCGCGAAAGGCTGGAAAGATAGCTGTCGAACATCGGGGTTTTCCTTGTTTTGACACATCTTGACCTGCACCTCCCGAGGAAACATCTTCATTCCCTGCGCAATATTGGCAAACAGGTGGTCAAATGAACGACAAGACGCCAGAAATCGACAAGATCGACAACAAGTTGCTGGTGCTGCTGCAAAAGGATGCCAACCTGTCCCAACGCGAACTGGCCGAGCGGGTGGGCCTGTCGCAGAATGCCTGCTGGCGGCGGCTGACACGACTGACCGAGGCGGGGGTGCTGAACGGCAGCCGCGCCGTCATCGACCCGGTGGCGCTGGGGCTGGGGCTGACGGTCTTTATCATGATCCGCACCCGCCATCACGACGACGCTTGGGCGCGGCGTTTCCGCACCCGGATCGAGGCGATCCCCGAGATCACCGAATTCCACCGCATCGGCGGCGAATGGGATTACATGGCGAAAGCCGTGACCACCGGCATGTCGGGCTATGACACGCTTTACAAGCGGCTGATCGACGGAATGGATCTGGAACGCGTCACCGGCGTTTTCTCGATGGAGACGATATTCCAAGGCCGGCCGCTGTCGCCCGGTTGATTTTCACGAAATGTTCTACATCTTGGGTCCATGCGCGCCGATCAGATCCTGTTCCCGACCGATGCGGGCCTGTATTGCCCCAAAGGTGGTTTCCATATCGACCCCGTGCGTCCGGTCGAACGCGCGCTGATCACCCACGGCCATTCCGACCATGCCCGCTACGGCCATGGCGCGGTTATGGCGACGCAGCAAACGCTTGAGATCATGCGGTTGCGCATGGGCACGGACCATGCGGGATCCGAACAGGTGGCGGACGGCAGAATGCGCATCGGCGATGTCGATGTCAGCTTTCATCCGGCGGGGCATGTGCTGGGCTCGGCGCAGATCGCGGTGACGGCGGGAGGCTGCCGGATCGTGGTCTCGGGCGACTATACCCGCGCGGCAAACCCGACCTGCGTGCCTTTTGAACCCGTCCCATGCGATGTCTTCGTGACCGAGGCGACCTTTGGCCTGCCGGTGTTTCGCTTTCCCGATCCCGCGACGCAGGTGGCCAAGCTGATCGCCAGCATGGCCGAATTTCCCGACCGTCCGCATCTGATCGGCGCCTATGCACTGGGCAAGGCGCAGCATGTCATCAGCCTGATGCGCGAAGCGGGCTATGACGCACCCATCGCCATCCATGGCGCGCTGAAGGTGCTGTGCGATTACTATGCCGCGCAGGGGGTGGAACTGGGCGAACTGATCCCCGCCACCGCTGACGAGGTTCCGGCGCAGCTTGTCATCGCCCCGCCCTCGGCCTTTGCCAGCCTGTGGGTGCAGCGGTTTCGCGACCCGGTGATCGGCTTCGCCTCGGGCTGGATGGCGGTCAGGGCGCGGGCGCGGCAGCGGGGCGTGGAACTGCCGCTGATCATCAGCGATCACGTCGATTGGCCGATGCTGACCGGCACGCTGACGGAACTGGCCCCGTCCGAAGTCTGGGTGACGCATGGGACCGAGGATGGCGTGATCCGCTGGTGCGAGTTGGCGCAGATTCCCGCGCGGCCCTTGCGGTTGGTCGGCTACGAAGACGAGGCCGAGGAATGAAGGCCTTTGCTGCATTGCTGGAACGTCTGGCCTTCACCGCGGCGCGCAACGCGAAATTGCAGCTTTTGCAGCATTATCTGGAAGCGACGCCGGACCCGGACCGCGGCTGGGCGCTGGCGGCGCTGACGGGTGATCTGGAACTGCGGCGCGTCACGCCTTCGTTGCTGCGCGGGTTGGCGGCCGAACGCATCGACGATCAGCTCTTGGCGCTGAGTTACGATTTCGTCGGTGATCTGGCCGAAACCATCGCGCTGATCTGGCCCGAGGGTGCGCAGGACGACCCGCCCCTGTCGCAAGCGGTTGAGTTGCTGCAAACCACCGGCAAGGCCGCGCTGCCCGGAGCCATTGCCGCGATGCTGGACCGGCTTGGCCCGTCCGAGCGGCTGGCCTTTCTGAAGCTGGCGACCGGCAATCTGCGCGTCGGCCTGTCCGCCCGCATGGCGCGGATGGCGCTGGCCGGGATGGGCACCCCTGCGGTCGCTGATCTTGAGGAGATATGGCACGGGCTTTCCCCGCCCTATGCGCCCCTGTTCGGCTGGATCGGCGGCGGCGCACGGCCCGAAAGCGCGGCTTTGGCGCCATTCCGCCCGGTGATGCTGTCCACCCCGACCGATCTGGACGAGCTTCGCGCGTTGGACCCCGCCGCCTATGTCGCCGAATGGAAATGGGATGGTATCCGCGTGCAGGCGGTCAGCGATGGCGGCGTCAAGCGGCTGTATTCGCGCACGGGCGAGGATATTTCCCATGCCTTTCCCGATGTCGTCGATGCCATGGATTTCGACGGCACGGCGGATGGCGAACTGATCGTGCGCCGACAGGGCGAGGTCGCGCCGTTTGGCGATCTGCAAAAGCGGCTGAACCGCAAATCGGTGGGCAAGGGGCTTTTGGCCAGCCATCCGGCGGGGCTGCGGCTTTACGACCTGCTGATCTGGGAAGGCCGCGATCTGCGCCCGCTGCCATTGGTCGAGCGCCGCGCCGTGCTGGAAGCGGTGGGGTTCGGGGAACGCATCGACGTCTCACCCCGGCTGGATTTCGCGGGCTGGGATGATCTGGCGGCTTTGCGTGCCGATCCGCCCGCAGCGGTGATCGAGGGGGTGATGATCAAGCGCCGCGACAGCGCCTATGTCTCGGGTCGTCCGCGCGGGCCGTGGTTCAAGTGGAAACGCGATCCGATGGTGGTCGATGCCGTGCTGATCTATGCGCAGCGCGGGCATGGCAAACGCTCGGGCTTTCATTCCGATTTCACCTTTGGCCTATGGGCGGGGGATGAGCTGGTGCCGGTCGGCAAGGCCTATTTCGGCTTTACCGATGCCGAGTTGCGCGAACTGGACAAGTTCGTCCGCGCCAACACGACCGAGCGTTTCGGCCCCGTCCGCGCGCTGGCCCCCAAGCTGGTGGTCGAAGTCGCCTTTGAAGGGCTGAACCGTTCCACCCGCCACAAATCCGGCGTGGCCATGCGTTTCCCCCGCATCAGCCGCATCCGCTGGGACAAGCCCGCCGCCGAGGCCGACCGGCTGGAAACCCTTGAGGCGATGCTGTGATCCTGCCGCAGATTTTCCATGACTGGTTCGATCGCCAAGGCTGGCAGCCGCATCCGCATCAGCTGGCATTGCTGGCGGCCAAAGGCGACAGTCTGCTGATCGCGCCGACCGGGGGCGGCAAGACGCTGGCGGGGTTCCTGCCTTCATTGGTGGAGCTTGCGCCGGTGGAAGGGCCGGATGGGTATTTGGAGAACAGAGAAGAACGAAGGGGGCTGCATACGCTGTATGTCTCGCCCTTGAAGGCGCTGACGGCGGATATTGCGCGCAATCTGGGGCGGCCCGTGGCCGAGTTGGGGCTGGATATTCGCATCGAGGACCGAACCGGCGATACCGGCTCGGCGCAGCGGCGGCGGCAGCGGGTCGATCCGCCGCATGTGCTGCTGACCACGCCCGAGAGCCTGGCCTTGATGCTGAGCTATCCCGAGGCGCCTGCTATTTTTGGCGGTTTGCGCCGGGTGGTGCTGGATGAGCTGCACGCGCTGGCGGAAAGCAAGCGCGGCGACCAGCTGATGCTGGGGCTGGCGCGATTGCGGGCATTGTCGCCGGGCGTGCGGGTGACGGGGCTGTCGGCGACGGTCGAGGATCCGCAGGCCTTGGCAGGATTCATGGCGGGCGCGGCCCCGGTCGAGATCGTCGAGCCCGATCCGGGGCCTGATCCCGACATCGCCATGCTGCCGACCGCCGCACCTGCGCCATGGGCCGGGGGTGGGGGGCATTACGCGATCCCAGAGGTGCTGGCAGCCGTGCGCGAGGCACGGACGACCATCATCTTTATCAACACCCGCGCACAGGCCGAGCTGTTCTTTCAGGCGCTTTGGGCTGCAAATGACGAAAACCTGCCCATCGGCTTGCATCACGGCAGCCTGGCGCGAGAGCAGCGGGCGCGGGTCGAGGCGGCGATGGCGGCGGGCGAATTGCGCGCTGTGGTCGCGACCGGCAGTCTGGATCTGGGCATCGACTGGGGCGCGGTCGATCTGGTCATTCAGGTCGGTGCGCCCAAGAACGTCAAGCGGTTGGTCCAGCGGATCGGGCGGGCGAACCACCGATACAACGCGCCATCCAAGGCGCGGATCGTGCCCGCGAACCGCTTTGAGCAGATTGAGTGCGTAGCAGCCTTGCAGGCCGTGACGGCACGCGATCTGGACGGCGATCCGCGCGGGCCGGGGCCTCTGGACGTGCTGTGCCAGCATATCCTGTTGACCGCTTGTGCCGCGCCGTTCGATGCGGATGCGCTGTTTGCCGAGGTGGTGACAGCCGGGCCTTATCGCGGTCTGAGCCGGGCGGATTTCGATGCCTGTCTGGATTTCGCGGCGACGGGCGGCTATGCGCTGCGCGCCTATGACCGCTGGCAAAGGCTGATGCTGCGGGACGGGCTTTGGCGGCTGCGCGATCCGCGTGCGGCGCGGCTTTTGCGCATGAATGTCGGCACCATCGTCGAGGCCGAGATGCTGAAGGTTCGGATGCGCGGCCGCGGCGGTGCGCCCTTGGGTGAGGTCGAGGAGGCGTTTGCCGCCAGCCTGACCCCCGGCGACAGCTTTCTGATCGGCGGGCGCGTGGTGCGGATGGACAGTCTGCGGGACATGGTGATTCAGGTCACGCCAGATGCCAGCCAGCAGCCCAAGATCGCGGTGTTTTCGGGCGTCAAGCTGGCCATGTCCACGCAGCTTGCCCATCGCGTGCAGGCGATGATCGGCGATCCGGTGCAGCACACGGCATTGCCCAAGGATACGCGCGACTGGCTGGGATTGCAGGCCCGCGTCAGCCGCTTGCCGGAGCCGGGGCTGCTGCTGTCCGAGACTTTCCCCCATGCCGGGCTGTGGCATTTTGCGATCTACGGTTTTGCGGGGCGCAATGCCTTGCAGACGCTGGGCCTGCTGCTGACCCGCGAGATGGAGGAAGAGGGGCTGGGTCCGCTGGGCTTTCTGTCGACCGATTACGCGCTGCTGGTCTGGTCGCTGGACCCGGTGCGCGACCCCGCGCCGCTGATCGATGCGGCGCGGCTGCGCGCAGGGCTGGGCGATTGGCTGGGCGAGAATGCGGTGATGAAGCGCACCTTCCGCAATGTCGCCGTGGTCGCCGGGCTGATCCAGCGCAACATGCCCGGCGCACGCAAATCCGGGCGTCAGGCGACGTTTTCCAGCGACATCCTGTATGACACTTTGCGCAAATACGACCCGGACCACCTGATGCTGCGCGTCACCGCCGACGAGGCCGGGCGCGGTCTTGTCGATTTCGGCCGGATCGAGGAGATGCTGGCGCGCTCACCCCGTCGCGAACATCGTGTGCTGGAGCGCGTCTCGCCCCTGGCCGCGCCCCTGCTGCTGGAGGTGGGCCGTGTCCCCATCCGTGGCGAGGGGCGCGAGCGGCTGGCCCAGATCGAGGCGGATGCGTTGATGCGCGAGGCGGGGCTGGTCGCATGAGCTATGGCTTCGACTTCCACGGGCTGCAGTTGCAGGCGCGGGGGTCCGGTGCGCTGTGGTGGCCGGATGGGCGCTGGCTGATCGTGGCCGACCTGCATTTGGGGAAATCCGAACGCATGGCGCGGCGCGGCGGGCCGCTGTTGCCGCCCTATGAGGGGCTGGCGACGCTGGACCGTCTGGGGGCCGAGATCGCGGCGCTGGATCCGGTGGCGGTTGTCAGTCTGGGCGACGGGTTCGACGACATGGCCGCTGTGCAGGCGCTGGATGCGCAGGTAGCTTTGCGGCTGGCCGCGTTGGCGCAGGGGCGAGATTGGGTCTGGATCGGCGGCAATCACGATCCCGCAGCGCCGTTGGGAATGCCGGGGCGGGCGCTGGACAGCTTGTCGCTGGGGCAGGTCGCCTTGCGCCATCAGGCGGGGCAGGGGCCGGACATCTCGGGGCATTACCACCCTGCGGTGCGGCTGGCGGGGGAACGGCGGCGGGCGTTCCTGCTGGGGGCGGATCACCTGATCCTGCCCGCCTTTGGCGCCTATACCGGCGGGCTGATCTGCGACGATCCGGTGCTTGCGGCATTGGTGCCGCGCGGGTTGGCGATCGCCTGCGGGACGCGGCCCGTGGTCATGCCGCTGGGCCTTGCCGCGCGGCCCCGGCGCGGCTGGCGATGAAAAAAGCCGGGCGCTTGGCCCGGCTTTCCGATCTTAGCTGCGCAGCGTGCCGCCTGTGGCTTTGGTGACCTTTTCGACGATCTTGGCGCTGACGGCCTCGATCTCGGCATCGGTCAGGGTCTTGTCGCGCGGTTGCAGGCGGGCGGTGATCGCGATGGATTTCTTGCCGCCCTCCAGCCCGGTGAACTGGTCGAAGACGGTGACGCGTTCGATCAGCGCCTTGTCCGCACCCGCGGCGGCGTTGACCAGCGTCAGCGCCTCGACCCCGGCATCCACGACAAAGGCGAAGTCGCGTTCGACCGCCTGCAGGTCAGACAGCGCCAGCGCGGGGCGCGAGGGGGTGCGGACCTTGGGCAATGGCACTGCGGCGATGCGGACCGTGAAGGCAACGACCGTGCCCTTGATGCCGTAATGGCGCAGCACCTTGGGATGCACCTCGCCGAATGTGGCCAGCGCATTCGGCCCCAGCGCGATATTGCCCGCGCGGCCGGGATGCCACCATCCGTCCAGCTTGCGGTTGATCTGCGCTTTGGCGGGCGCGCCGATCTGGGCCAGCACCGCCTCGGCATCGGCCTTGGCGTCATAGATGTCCACCTTGCGGCGCGAGGCAAAGGGGTCGCGCGGCGCGGTCTGGCCGACCAGAATGGCGGTCAGGTGCAGGTCTTGTTCGCCCGGCTCGCCGCCCGAGAAGACGGGGCCGCATTCGAACAGCGCCAGATCGGCAAAGCCGCGCGCCTGATTGCGTGCCGCAGCCGCCAGCAGACCGGGCAGCAGGTCGGGGCGCATATGCGTCATTTCGCTGCTGATCGGGTTTTCCACGCGGGTTGCGTCCTGACCACCACCGAACAGCGCAGCCGATGCGGCGTCGATGAAGCTGTAGGTGACGCATTCGTTATAGCCAAGGCTGGCCGCCAGCCGCCGCGCCGCGCTTTCGCGACGTTGCAGGGGCGTCAGCACCGGCGCGGGAATGCCCGGCTGCGGACGCGGCAGGGGCTGGCCCTGCAACTTGGTCAGCGAGGCGATGCGGGCAACTTCCTCGACCAGATCGGCGCTGCCCAGCACGTCGGGCCGCCATGAGGGCACGAAGGCCTGATCGCCTTCCAGCCGGAAACCAAGGGCTTCCAGTGTGGCGCGCTGTTCCGCCTCGGGGATGTCCATGCCGACAAGGCTGATGACGCGGGCGGGTTCAAGCAGATAGCTGCGGGTGGTGTCAGGGATCGCGCCTGCGGTGACCAATTCGGACGGCTCGCCTCCGCACAGGTCCAGGACCATCTGCGTCGCCAGTTCCAGCCCGACCTGCGTGAAGGCCGGGTCCACGCCGCGTTCAAAACGGTAACGCGCGTCCGAGTTGATCTTGAGCGCGCGGCCTGTGGTCGCAATCGCGATGGGATCCCAGAAGGCGCTTTCAAGAAAGACGTTGACGGTCGCATCGTCGCAGCCCGACACCTCGCCGCCCATGATGCCGGCGATGCTTTCGGGGCCGTTACCATCGGCGATGACCATGGTGCCTTCTGGGAACGCATAGGTCTTGCCGTCCAGCGCAAGGATGCTTTCACCGTCGTGCGAGGCGCGCACCACCAGATCGCCCTGCACCTTGTCCGCGTCGAAAACATGCAGCGGGCGGTTCAGGTCGAAGGTGAAGAAGTTGGTGATGTCCACCAGCGCATTGATCGGGCGCAGGCCGATCGCGGTCAGCCGCTTTTGCAGCCATTCCGGCGAGGGGCCGTTCTTGACGCCACGGATCACGCGACCGGCAAAGAACGGCGCCTTGTCCGCGACTTCCGGCGCGATCACGACCTTGATCGGGCTGGGGAACGCGCCCGCAATATCCGCCACCTTTTCGGCACGCAGCACGCCAAGGCCACGCGCGGCCAGATCGCGGGCCACGCCGCGCACGCCAAGCGCATCGGGGCGGTTCGGGGTGATCTTGATCTCGACGACCGGATCGACCGCCTCGGGGCGGTTCGCGGCCAGCCAGTCGACGAAACGGTCGCCGACCTCGCCCGAGGGCAGTTCGATGATGCCGTTATGTTCGTCCGACAGCTCCAGCTCACGCTCGGACGCCATCATGCCGTGGGATTCGACGCCGCGGATCTTGCCGACGCCCAGCGTCACATCAAGGCCGGGAACGTAATCGCCGGGCTTCGCCAGCACGACGGTGATCCCTTCGCGGGCATTGGGCGCACCGCAGACGATCTGCTTTTCGCCCTCGTCCGTCATGACGCGGCAGACGCGCAGGCGGTCGGCATCGGGATGCTGCGTGGCTTCCAGCACCTTGGCCAGACGGAAGCTGGCCAGCTTGGCGGCGGGGTCGGTCACGCCCTCGACCTCAAGGCCAAGATCGGTCAGCGCCTCGGTGATCTGATCCAGCGAGGCGGTGGTGTCGAGATGCTCCTTGAGCCAGGAGAGGGTGAATTTCATGCGCGCATTCCCGAAAGCTTTGGCCGATCCCTTAGCGCATGGCGCGGCGGATTGGTAGGGTGGTGCGCCACCCGCAGGGCCGGACCCGCAAATCGCGCCAGGTGCTGCGCCGATCTTGCGCGGGGGCCGGGGCTTCCTATCTTTTGAATCGTGAAACAAGGACATGAGGCCATGGATACCCAAAGGGAACTTCTGATCGAGCAACGGGTCGCCAACGACGCGAAATCGCCGCTGGTCGCCTATCTGCTGGCGATCTTTCTTTGGGGGCTGGGCGCGCATCGGATGTATCTTGGGCGCTGGGTCAGCGGGTTGATGATGCTGGCGATGACCGGCATCGGCGTGCTGACCGCGCCGATCCTGATCGGTTGGCCGCTGCTGGGTCTGGTCTGGATCTGGGCGGTGATCGACCTGTTTCTGATCCCCGGCATGGTGCGCGATGACAAGGACGAAATCCGCCGCCGCATGGGATCGGACCTGCGTTACTGACGCTCTGACGGGGCGCGGAACGCCCCAGTGGGGTCACGCCCGCGAAAGTTCGGTTTCCAGCTTCAGGACGCGGCTGCCATCGTCTTGCCGGATCAGATAGGCGGGGCGTTTGCGCGTGCCTTTGCGGGTGATCTGGCGCCCGCGAATGGTGCGGCGCACCTTGCGGGTAAAGGTCTCGGCGATCTCTCCGCTGGCCTGATGCGCACCCCAGCGCCATGTGACGGCATCACCCTTGTGGAATTTCGACATGGGCACCCCCCTTTTTCATGGCGCCAACTGCAAAGGGGGGCAGTCTGTTCCCGTCAGGCGGTAAAGATGCCCATGGTGACAAAGACTGCGCCTGCCGTCAGCCAGCCGGGCTTGTTGGCGGTCGTCGCCGCGCCAAAGGCAAGGCAGGGCAGCGCCAAAAGCCACGGCCAGAACCGCGTCAGCAACACGGCAAGCCCGCCGAACCATTCCGGCGCGATCAGCGCAAAGACATAGCCCAGCAGCGCCAGCAGCCCGAAATAGCACAGCGCCCCAAGGCCGATGTCGCGGACCATGCGTTCGGCCCGCTCTCCGTTCCAGCCATGCGGGCGGGGAAGGTGGCTGCGGCTTAGCACCATGATCGTCAGCGCCAGAAACGTCGCCGCTGCGATCCCAAGAACCGGCAGCAGCCATGTCTGCGTGACCGCGTCTGCAACGCTGCCTGTCGCATGGCCACCATCGGCCAGGCCGAACAGGCTGATCGAGGCCAGAAAGGCCAATGCATAAGTGGGAAGGGTGCTGGACTGGTTCGACATGCTGCCTCGGCGCGTGGATTGGTAGCGGTTCGTCGGGCAGGATAGCGGGGCAATGTGACCGATCAACAGCGCGCTGTCTGACATGCGCGTGTGCGGGCGTTTTCGGCGGAAAGGCGCGGGTGGGTGCTATTCCGGCGCAGGCATCAGCATGGAACCGCGGCAGTCGCGCGCCACGTCGGGCGCGCAGTCGCGCGGTGCAAGATCGCGGGTCAGGCAGATGCGGACCTCTTGCAGGGCGCGGTCGCGGCAGGTGACGGTGATGCCGTCGCGGGTCATGTCGGGATTGGCTTCGATAAAGGCGTCCTCCAGCACGTTGGCGGGCAGGGTGACGTCACGTGACAGCCGCGTCAGCACCTGCGGCAGATGGACATCGGCTGCGGCCTTGCGGGTCAGCGCGAAATAATCCTGCGAGGACAGACCCGAACAGCGTCCATGCTTTTTCCACTGATACCAGACCAGCCCCGGCGTGCCCATGATATCCGCCATATTGCGCGTCTCGCGGCGCGAAGGGTCGCGTGCATCGGTCCGGCAATCCTGCGGCCAACCGTTTTCATATTGCGGCCAAAGCCCATGGACGGTGAAGCCAAGGCGGCGCTGCGGCGCGCATTGTTCGGACCCTTCGGCACGGCCCTGCGCATCGCACCAGCTTGGCGACCAGCTTAGCGACAGCACGTAATAATCAAAGCGCCCGGCCACGTCCTGCGCGGTCGCGGGCATGGCTAAGGCAAGGGCGGCAAGGGCTGCTGCAATGCTGGCGCGTATCGTCATGGTGCGAACCCTAGCCCGGCGGACCAGCGCGCGCCATGAGATTCAGGCTTTATCTGGCGGGCGCAAAGTCCTATATAGACGGGCAATCCCCCCTGAAAATGGAATGGCGCCCGCCAAAAGCCGTTTTCCCGGCCGAAGAAGATATGTTTAAGGAGAAGGTCATGAACAAGCCGCTGATGGCCAAGGCCACCGCTGTCTGGCTGGTTGACAACACCACGCTGAGCTTCAAGCAGATCGGCGATTTCTGCGGCATGCATGAGCTGGAAGTCCAAGGCATCGCCGATGGCGACGTGGCCGTGGGCGTCAAGGGCTTTGATCCCGTCGGCTCGAACCAGCTTGACGCAGCCGAGATCGAAAAAGGTCAGAAAGACCCGCGTTACAAGCTGCGCCTGAAGCACAACCCCGCCGCCGAAGGCGAGGAAAAGCGCCGTGGCCCGCGTTATACCCCGCTGTCCAAGCGTCAGGACCGTCCCGCCGCCATTCTGTGGCTGGTCAAGTTCCACCCCGAACTGGCCGATGCGCAGATCTCCAAGCTGGTGGGCACGACCAAGCCGACCATCGCCTCGATCCGCGACCGGACGCATTGGAACATCCAGAACATCCTGCCGATCGATCCGGTTGCGCTGGGACTGTGCCGCCAGTCGGAACTGGATGCCGCCGTCCAGAAAGCCGCCAAGCGCAAGGCTGCCGAAGGCGGCGCGATGACCGATGACGAACGCCGCAAGCTGCTGTCCACCGAAACCTCGCTGGCGATGTCGGACGAGCCGCGGATGCCGTCCTCGATCGCCGGGCTGGAAAACTTCAGCCTGACCAAGGATGAGGACAAGGAAGAGCAGAAGGAAGATTTCGACGCCGACAGCTTCTTCAACCTGCCCGAGGCAGATGACGAAGATGAAGATGACGAAGACAACCGCCGCTGATCCGGTGATGGGCGATCTGGAACTGGTCGCCCACGCCTATCGCTGGCACGAAGCCTATCTGGCCGCCCAAGCCCTGCGTGCGGCGGATATTCCGGCGGATGTGCTGGACGGGCACACGCATCATATGATGCCATATGCGGGGATCGCTTTGGGCGGTTTCCGCATCGTCGTTCCCGCCAGCCACAGCCGGGACGCGCTGGACCTGCTGGCGACACTGCCCGCGCCGCGCGCTACGCAACCCCTTTGGCTAAGCTGCGCGATGGTCGCGCTGGTCTGGTGGGTCGGGATCGGCGGCATGGCGGGCCTGCCCCCGATGATGAGCGGGCTGTATCTGCGCCAGCCCGCCCGCATCGACGCCTAGATCGACAGGCAGACGTATTTCATTTCCAGATAATCCTCGATCCCGTGGCGCGATCCTTCGCGGCCAAGGCCCGATTGCTTGACGCCGCCAAAGGGCGCGGTTTCCGTGGAAATGATGCCGGTGTTCACGCCGACGATGCCGTATTCCAGCGCCTCTTGCACGCGGGTCACGCGGCCGATGTCGCGGGCATAGAAATAGGCGGCAAGGCCGAAGATGGTGTCATTGGCCCATGTGACGGCCTCGTCCTCGGTCTGGAACTTGAACAGCGGAGCCAGCGGGCCGAATGTTTCCTCGGTCGCGACCTTCATGTCCTGCGTGACGCCGGTGACGATGGTGGGTTCAAAGAACAGCCCGCCCATCGGCTGCCCGCCCGCCAGCACATGGCCGCCGCCGTCCAGCACGTCCTTGATATGGTCCTGCACCTTTTCGACGGCACTCGCGTTGATCAGCGGGCCGGTGGTCGTGCCTTCGCCGAAGCCGTCGCCCACCTTCAGCTTCTGGACTGCCGCTGCCAGCTTTTCGGCGAATGCGTCATAGACCCCGGCCTGCACATAGATGCGGTTCGCGCAGACGCAGGTCTGGCCGTTGTTACGGAACTTGGACGCCATGGCCCCTTCGACGGCGGCATCCAGATCGGCATCGTCGAACACGATAAATGGCGCGTTGCCGCCCAGCTCCATGCTGCATTTCAGCACCTGATCCGCCGCCTGACGCAGCAGGATGCGCCCCACATTGGTCGATCCGGTAAAGGTCAGCTTGCGGATCAGCGGGTTTTCGCAGAATTCCTTGCCGATATCCGAGGATTTCGAAGACGGCACGATGCTGAACAGCCCCTTGGGCAGGCCCGCGCGTTCGGCAAGCACGGCCAGCGCCAGCGCCGACAGCGGGGTTTCGGCGGCGGGCCGTCCGACAAAACCGCAGCCCGCCGCGATGGCCGGGCCGCATTTGCGGGTGATCATGGCATTGGGAAAATTCCACGGTGTGATCGAACCCACGACGCCGATGGGCTGGCGCAGCACGCTCAGGCGCTTGTCGGGCTGGTGGCCGGGGATGGTTTCGCCATAGATGCGCTTGGCCTCTTCGCCGAACCATTCGATGAAGCTGGCGCCATAGGCGATCTCGCCCTTGGCCTCGGCCAGCGGCTTGCCCATTTCGGCGGTCAGGATTTTGCCCAGATCGTCCTGATTTTCCATCATCAGGTCGAACCATTTGCGCATGATCTGCGCGCGTTCCTTGGCGGTGCGGGCGGACCAGCCCTTCATCGCGTCATGGGCGGCGGCGATGGCACGGCGCACCTCGGCCCTGCCCAGATCCGCGACCTGAGCGATCACGTCGCCGCGTGCGGGGTTCACCACGTCAAAGGTCGCGCCGTCATCGGCATGGATCCAGACCCCGGCCACAAAGGCGCGGGTTTCCAGAAGCGAAGGGTCTTTCAGCAGCATCTTCAGGTCGGTCGCGTGCTTGTTCATCGCATGAGTCCTTTCGGTTGCCGGGTCGCCCGCAGGCTTGCGCGTTTGCAGAGCCAACGCAAGCCGGGCGGGTTGCGATGCGGTTCACGCAAATTGTGATGAACCCGAAGGCCGATCACTGCGTTGGTGCAATATCGTCAGGTTTTTCCCTCTTGGCGTGTGACAGACTAAGGGGTGGCGGATCTCTCTCCCGCTGCCCCTTTTTTCATGCGCGCCAGCAGGGTTGCAGATCGCCCGGTCGGGCGGTTGCCGCGTGAACGCCGCGTGCGATGGCGCGCGCCAACACAATTGCTGCCGCATGGCCCAGCAGGAATGGCGTCAGCGCCGGATCGGGCAGCGGCCTGCCCCCGGTCGAGGCCGCAAAGACCAGATCGCCATCATAGGGCGTATGGCTGGGCACGATCGCGCGGGCCATGCCGTCCTGCGCGGCTGTGGCCATGCGGGTCGCGCCCGCCTTGTCCAGCGCGGCATCGGTGGCGACGATGGCGATGGTCGTGGCCTCGCCCAGCTGCTTGGCAAGCGGGGGTTCGCGCGTCGGATCATGGGCGGGTGCAGGGCCAAGACCGCCAAATTCGCCCGCCATTTCCCAAGGAGCGGCCCAGAAATGACGGCTGTCGCCCACCGTGACCGATCCCAACGCATTGACCACAACCAGCGCGCCCACCGTGATCCCGCAATCCAAGACGACCGATGCAGAGCCCAGGCCACCTTTCCAGCGATGCGTCATGGCTCCGGTCCCCGCGCCTTCGCTGCCAAGCACGAAATCGCGCGCGGCGTGGTCATAGGCGGTGCGGCCAAGCGCGGGATAGGGGTTCTGGTCCCAGCCCTTGTCGCCGCCGTTCAGCAGATCGAAGACGATGGCGCCGGGAACGATGGGAACCTGCACCAGCCCGACCTGGAAGCCGCGCCCATCCGCGCGCAGTCCCGCCGCCACCCCGTCGCAGGCCGCCAGCCCAAAGGCCGAGCCGCCCGACAGCACCAGCGCATCGACGCCCTGCACCATCTTGTCGGGCGCAAGCAGGTCGGTTTCGCGCGTGCCCGGCGCGCCGCCCATGACGTTGACGCCGCAGGTCAGCGGCGCATCCCCGGTCAGCACCGTCACCCCCGAACGCAGCCGGTCGTCGCGGCTGTTGCCGACGCGCAGGCCCGCAATATCGGTGATCAGGTTCAGCGGTCCGGGGCGCATGGCGATTCCTTTCGGCAGTTCAGGCGAACCGTCCCGCGCCCTGCGGAGTTGCGCAAGGGTATTGCCGCTCTTAAATCTGGGGCAACAGTTTTGAAAGGACGCGACATGAACGCTGTCACGCATCGGATCTTTGACCGGCCCATGGATGCGCCGGTTCCCAAGGGCTTTGAGACGGTCATCTTTGGCATGGGCTGCTACTGGGGCGTGGAACGCCTGTTCTGGCAGCTTGACGGCGTATGGATGACCGAGGTGGGCTTTGCCGGGGGCACGGTGGAAAACCCGACCTATAAGCAGGTCTGCGAAGGCGGCACCGGCCATGCCGAGGTGGTGCGCGTCGTCTTTGACCCCACGCGGATCAGCTTTGAACGGCTGCTGCAGGTGTTTTGGGAAAACCACAACCCCACTCAGGGCAACCGGCAGGGCAATGATGTCGGCTCGCAATATCGCAGCGTCATCATGTATGCGACCGAGCATCAGAAGAACGCAGCAGAGCTGTCCAAGGCCGATTATGGCAATCGGCTGGCGGTCGAAGGCTTCAGGGCGATCACCACCGAAATCCTGCCCACTGCGCCTTTCTATCCCGCGCATGAGGATCACCAGCAATATCTGGACCGCTATCCAGACGGCTATTGCGGGCTGCGCGGCACCGGCGTACAGGCGCCCTTGACGGATATTGCCGAGGAAATCTGATGTCCACCTGGACCGCGCTGACCCACACCCTTGGCCGCGAGGCGGCCGAGGCCCTTGCCGAGATGGGTGAAGACCTGACCCCCGAACCCGTCGGCAGCGGCGTCTTTGAAATCGAGGACGGCTCGGATCGCTGGGAAGTCGGCCTGTATTTCACCGAAGCCCCCGACGAGGTGGCGCTGGCGCTGATCGCGATGTCGCAGGGTGCGGAACCTTTCGTCGTCTCGGAATTGCCCGAAGTGGATTGGGTCGCGCATGTGAAGCGCGAACTGTCCCCGGTCGAGGCGGGGCGGTTCTTCGTCTATGGCAGCCATGACGCCGATCAGGTTCCCGAAGGGGCCGAGGCGCTGCTGATCGAAGCGGCCATGGCCTTTGGCACCGGGCATCACAGTACGACCAAGGGCTGCCTGCTGGCGCTGGATCGTCTGGTTGAGGCGGGCGAACAGCCGTCACGGATCGTCGATATTGGCTGCGGCACCGCCGTGCTGGCCATGGCTGCGGCGCGGGTGTTTCCCGTCGTGGTGCTGGCGGGCGACATTGATCCGCAGGCGGTGGATGTCGCCCGCGCCAATGTCATCGCAAACGGTCTGGACGGACGGGTGGAATGTGTCGAGGCCGTGGGCTTTGATCATCCGCTGATCGAAGGCGCGGCACCCTTTGATCTGGTTTTCGCCAATATCCTGAAGCAGCCGCTGATCGACCTTGTGCCGGATATGGCCCGTTATGTCGCGCCGGGTGGCCGTGCGATCCTGTCGGGCATACTGACGACGCAGGCCGATGAGGTGACCGCCGCCTATGCCGCGGGCGGTCTGCCATTGCAGCGTCGGGACGATTACGGCGAATGGACCACGCTGGTGGTCGCACGCGCCTAAGGCATGTCGTAGCCGTTGCCGTTCCAGCGGATCTGATAAGGCCCGCTGTCTTTGTCGCAAAGCGTGATCGGCGGCGGGTTGCCCGCCCCGATCTGGGCGCATTGCGTCATCAGACTGGCCCTTTGGACCAGATCCTGACCCTCGCCCATATAGATCACGACGTCGCAATAGATGGCGCCGCAGGCGGGGCGACCATCGTTGCAGGTCAGACCGCCTGTGAAAAGCAGCAGGTCAAGCTGCCCATCGCCGGTCAGATCCTGTTCGATCAGCCCGGTGGCGTCGAAACGGCCCCGACCATTGCAATAAACATCAAGCATTTCCTGCGCCGCAAAGCGCGTGGCCTTGATTTGCTGCGCTTGCAGCGGAACGGGTAGGGCAAGGGACGTCAGAAACAGGGCGATGGTGAACGGGCGAAACATTGAAACCTCGGGGTGATAGACCGAAGATCACGCTAGCGTGTTCATGTGACGCTGTTCAGGTGTCGAATTGGACAGTGCAAAAATTGCACGCCGCGCCCGTGGAAATGAAAAAGGCCCCGCCGGTTTCCCGATGGGGCCTTGTTCGCTTGGGTCGCGTCGCGAAATCAGCGACGGGTCGCGATCATCTCGATGTCACCGCGGCACAGGCCGATATCGTCCAGTTCGCGGTCCGTCAGGCGGTTAAGCGCGTTCTTCGTCACGCGCGCATCGTTCCAGGCGGTCATCACCGACAGGAGTTTCGCAACAATACCCAGAGATTGCGTCCCGCCGAGGACGCGGTTCGTGTCAATCGCCGACATCATGTCACCTTGTTTGAGTTTGCCCGGTAAGTGGGCTGTTTGTCTGATGAGCAGCATATAGGCCGGGCAATTTACGAATTCCACGGACATACCGGAATTGCCGCTATGCAGCGCACGCATAAGGCGCCGGTTTTGTTAAGTTTTTGCGAATATCGCCGTAAGATCGACTTTGGGATCAACCAAAGTTTCTGCAAAGCCAGTTTGACGCTGAAAAATTGCAAAAACCAGGCGGGCCCGAGCCTAGCGCCAATCGCCCAGCGATGCTTGCCACAGTGACATAGCGGCAACAGCGGCAGTGTCGGCACGCAGGATGCGCGGGCCAAGCGCCATGCGGGTGACACAATCCATGCCGGAAAGGCGTTTGCGTTCCGATTCGGACCAACCGCCTTCGGGGCCGATCAGAATGGCCCAGGGGCCGACGGTCAGTCCTGCCAGCACCTGCGCGGGTCCGGCCATCGCCTCATCCGCCCACAGGATGCGGCGCGTGTCGTCCCAGCCGTCCAGCAGGCGCGACAGGGGGGTCAGGTCGGTGACTTCGGGGACATAGGTGCCGCCGCACTGTTCCGCCGCCTCGACCGCATGGGCTTGCAGGCGGTCCTGCCGGATGCGTTCGGAATTGGTGTGATCGGTCTGCACGGGCAGGATGCGGGCCGCGCCCATCTCGGCCGCCTTCTCCACGATGAAATCCGTGCGCGCCTTCTTGATCGGCGCAAAGATCAGCCACAGGTCCGGCGGGTTCAGCTGCGGCGCGGATTGCGCCACGGGCACGACGTCGCCGTTACGTTTGGCCAGCCGTTCGATCCGGGTCAGCCATTCGCCGTCGCGACCATTGAACAGCAGGATTTCATCGCCCGGCTGCTGACGCATGACGGATGAAAGATAATGCGCCTGATCGGCATTCAGCGCGATGCCTTGTCCTGACGCCAGCGGGTGATCTATGAAAAGCCTGATTTTCGCCATGATGGGGCGCAGGATATGCAGACCGACCGCCAGATGCCAGAGACCTCGGTTGCAGATGCGCCGGCGGATAACTGGGTGGACCGCCACGCCCCGCCGGACTGGCGTCCGTGGCTGCGCCTGTCGCGGGCCGACCGGCCCATCGGGACATGGCTTTTGCTGCTGCCCTGCTGGTGGGGGATCGGGCTTGCGATGCTGGCCGATGCGCCAAGCTGGCGCGATCTGTGGATCGCCCTTGCCTGCGGTCTGGGCGCCTGCCTGATGCGCGGCGCGGGCTGCACGTGGAACGACATCACCGACCGCCATATCGACGACAAGGTGGCGCGCACGCGGTCGCGGCCCATCCCTTCGGGGCAGGTCACGGTGCGGGGCGCGGTCGTTTGGATGGTGGCGCAGTCGCTGGCCGGTTTCGTCATCCTGCTGACGTTGGGCAAGGCCGCGATCATTCTGGGCATCGCCTCGCTGGGGCTGGTGGCGATCTATCCCTTTGCCAAGCGGTTCACGTGGTGGCCGCAGGTGTTTCTGGGGCTGGCCTTCAACTGGGGTGTCTTGCTGGCATGGGCGGCGCATATGGGCAGCGTCGGGCCTGCGCCGGTGCTGGCTTGGGTCGCGGGCATCGCGTGGACGATTTTCTATGACACTATCTATGCCCATCAGGATGCCGAGGACGACGCCTTGATCGGCGTGAAGTCCACCGCCCGGCTGTTTGGCCAGAATTCCGGGAAATACCTGCTGTGGTTCGGGGCGGGCGCGGTCACTTTGTTGTCACTTTCCGTTCTGGCGACGGGGGCAAGCGGGCTGGGCCTGCTGCTGGCATTCGTGGGGATTGCGGCGTTTGCGGCGCATCTTGCGTGGCAACTCAGGCGGTTCGACATGCATGACGGGGCGGGTTGCCTGCGGCTGTTCCGGTCCAATCGCGATGCAGGTCTGATTGTTGCGCTGTTTCTTGCCTTGGCGGGGCTGGTCTGATTGCGGAATCGGCGGCGTGGGGTTACATGCGCCAAGTCCGAAACAGCCCAAGGTCCCCTGATGGCCAATTCTGGATCGCGCCGCGGCACTGTCGTGGTCGCCAGCCTGCTTGCCCTTGCCGCTGCCGGAGGCCTGTCCTTCCTGTCCGCGCGCGCTGCCGCTGATTTCATCGAAGACCGCTCGGCCGCGGATGTGGCCGAAGCCCTGCGTCTGGGTGGATATGACTGGGTGACCGTGCAGACCGACGGGCTGCAGGTGCGCCTGACCGGCACCGCCCCCGATGAGGTGCAGCGTTTCCGCGCCCGTTCCCGCGCCGCCACCGTGGTCGAGGAAGGGCGCGTTCTGGACCAGATGCAGGTCAAGGCGCGCGCCGATATGGAGATGCCCGCCTTTGGCATCGAGCTTTTGCGCAATGACGACAGCATCTCGATCGTCGGGCTGGTTCCGGCGGCGATGAACCACAATGCCATGGCGATGGCGCTGAACCAGCGCACGGGTGTCGCCAATATCTCGAATCTGGTCGAAACGGCGGATTATCCGGTGCCGCAGGGCTGGGATGCCGCCTATCAGTTCGGGCTTAGATCGACCGAGCTGGCGCGGCGGGCCAAGGTCTCGGTCACGCCGGGCAAGGTCGTTGTGCGTGCCGTGGCGGACGGCCCGCGCGAAAAGCACGATCTGGAAGTGGCGCTGCAACGCGCCAAGCCCGCCGGTGTGACGCTGGATGCCGAGGTGTCGGCACCGCGCCCCGTCATCGCGCCCTTTACCCTGCGCTTTGTGAAAGACGGCGCGGGTGCGCGTTTCGATGCCTGTGCCGCCGATAGCGAAGGCGCGCGGGCCCGTATCCTGAAAGCCGGGACCGACGCAGGCATCAAGCCCGAGCCGCAATGCACGCTTGGCCTTGGGGCACCCAGCAACCGCTGGGCCGATGCCGCAGTTCCGGCCATCGAGGCGGTGGATGCGCTTGGCGCGGGCTGGGTCACCCTGTCCGATACCGATGTCGCGCTGTTTGCCCCCGCCGACATCACCGCCCAAGCCTTCGACGAAGCGGTGGGCCGGTTGGAAGGAGCGCTGCCTGCGGCCTTTACCCTGACGACCGAACATGAGCAAAAGGCCGATCTGCCGCAGGGTCCGGCGGAATTTGCTGCGACCGTCAATGCGGGCACCGTGATGCTGCGCGGGCGTATCGGCGACGACCGGATGCGCGAGGCGGTCGAAAGTCTGGCGCGGTCGCGCTTTGGCACGGTCGATTCGGCACTGCGGGTCGATCCCGGCGTGCCCGATGGCTGGACCATGCGTGCCATTGGCGCGATCGAGGCATTGGACGGGCTGGACCACGGCAAGGTCACCGTGTCGCCTGACATGATCCGGCTGAACGGCGTATCGGGCAGTCAGACCGCCTCGGACGCGGCGGCGGCACGGCTTTCCAAGCGGCTGGGCGCGGGCGCGCGCTATGAACTGGCGATCCGCTATGATCGGCGGCTGGATCCGCTGCTGGGCCTGCCCTCGGGGTTGGAATGCGTGGATCAGCTGAACGCGGCGATGAAGGAGTCCGAAATCGGGTTCGAGCCGAACAAATCGGTCATCGCGGGCGATCCGGCGGATACCCTGGGGCGCATGTCCGCGACGATGCAGAATTGCAGCGATTACCGGATCGAACTGGGCGGCCATACCGACAGTCAGGGCCGCGAGGAGATGAATGCCGAACTGTCGCGCGCGCGGGCGCAGGCGGTGCTGGACGCGATGCGCGAGCATGGCGTGGACGTGACCTATATGACCGCCAAGGGTTACGGTGAAAGCCAACCCGTCGCGGATAACGAAACCGATGCGGGGCGCGAGGCGAACCGGCGGATCGAATTCACCCTGCTGGCCGACGATCCGGTCGTCACCGAAACGCCCGCACCTGCGGAAAAGGTTTCGGGCGTGACCGAGACCGCCGAAATCACGGCGCAGAAACAGGCGCGGGCTGCGTCGGTTGCCGCGACCGGGGCGATCGGCGGGCTGCTGCCCGCGCCGGGGTCCGGCGGGGCCAGTGCGGAGCTGCCGCCCGAAGCCGCCGCGACCCTGCCCGCCAGCGCCGCGATCGACGGCGAGATGCTGCTGCGGATCACCGATGCGCTGACCGTTCCTGCAAGTCAGGCCGCCTTCCCCGACAATAACGAGGGCAGCCCCGAACAGGCGCAATCCGCCATCCCCGCAGCCGTGCTGCCCGCGATCGTACCGCTGGGCGTGCCCGCGCCGACACCCGACGCTGCCGAATAGACCAATCCGGGAAACGACATGGACCGCAACGAATTCATCATCGCCACCGCGATCATCCTGTTCGCCGCTTTCATCTTGGGCTGGTTTGCAAGCTGGTTGATCCACCGCCTGTCGCGCGTCACCCGCGCCGATATGGGCGAGCTGGAAAAGATGGCCCAGCAGCTGCACGACGCCGAGGAGGCGCGCGACAAGGCCGTGACCGAGCTTGAGGAGCGCGAGGCCGATCTGGTCGCGAAACTGGGCACGGCGGAATCGGAACTGCGGGCCGCGCAGGATCAACTGGCCGAAAGCCAGACCGAGATCGAGGAGCTGCGGGAATATATCGACCGCAAGCTGACCAAGAAATAAGCCCGCCGAAACGCAAAAAGGCCCGGTCGCGCTGACCGGGCCTTTGCTTTTGTCGTTTTGGGCTTAGACGCCTGCCTCGATGATCGCGCGGGCAAGCACTGGCACGGTCTGGTCATTCAGGCCCGCGATGTTCAGGCGCGAATCGCCGACCATGTAGATGGCGAATTCGTCGCGCATCTTGGCCACCTGTTCCGGCGTCGCACCAAGGCGCGAGAACATGCCGCGATGTGCCGCGATGAAGTCGAAGCGGTCCGAGCCCGACAGATCACGCAATTCGCGGGCCAGCTGTTCGCGCAGGCGCAGCATACCGCCGCGCACTTCCTCAAGCTCGGCTTGCCAATCGGCACGCAGGCCCGCGTCGTTCAGCACCGTCGCCACGATCTTGGCGCCGTGGAAGGGCGGGAAGGAATAGGTCTGGCGGTTCAGGAAGGCCATGGCGCCCTGCGCCAGATCCCTGGTCGCCGTATCGGCGCACAGCGCCAGCAGAATGCCGGTGCGTTCGCGATAGATGCCGAAGTTCTTGCTGCACGACGCGGCGATCAGCACTTCGGGAATGCGGTCGGCGATCAGGCGCGTGCCTGCCGCGTCTTCCTCAAGCCCGTCACCGAAGCCCTGATAGGCAAGGTCGATCAGCGGGGTCGCGCCGTTGGCTTCCAGAATGGTCGCGACCTCGGTCCATTGCTCCAGCGTCAGGTTCGCGCCGGTCGGGTTGTGGCAGCAGCCATGCAACAGGACCACATCACCCTTTTTCGCGGCCGAGATGTCGGCCTTCATCGCGTCGAAATCGACCGCGCGGGTGGCATTGTCGAAATAGCGGTAGTTGACGATGGGCAGGCCCATGAAGTTCATGATCGACACGTGGTTCGGCCAGGTCGGGTCGCTGACGAACACGCGCAGATCGGGATTGGCCATGCGGGCCAGTTCCAGCGCCTGACGGATCGCGCCCGTACCGCCCACGGTCGCCAGCGAGGCGGTCGTCTGGGCTTTGTAGCCCGCGCCCAGGATCATATCCCCCATGGCTTTCTGAAAGTCCGGCTCACCCGCCAGACCGGCATAGGTCTTGGTGGTCTCGGTTTCCAGCATCCGCTTTTCCGCCTCAAGGACGGCGCGCATGATGGGGGTGTGGCCGGTCGCATCCTTGTAGACCCCAACGCCAAGGTCGATCTTGCCCTGACGGGGATCGGCCCGGTATTCGCCCATCAGGGCAAGGATCTTGTCGGGGGCTTGCGGTTTCAGGTTGCCCAGCATCATGCGTCTCCGGTTGCGATTTTAAGGTCCGGGAAGCTGCCCCATTCGGCCCAGCTTCCGTCGTAAAGCGAATGATCGGCGTGTCCGATGCGTTCCAGCGCCAGAAACAGCGACGCGGCCGAAACGCCGGACCCGCAGGTGGCGATGACGGGTTTGGTCAGGTCCACGCCCGCCGCCTGAAATTCGGCCCGCAGCGCGTCGGGCGCTTTCAGCGTGCCGTCAGAGTTGAACAGGCGTTCCCAGGGCAGGTTCTTGGAATTCGGGATATGGCCCGAACGCAGGCCGGCCCGCGGCTCGGGCGCTTCGCCCCGGAAGCGGTTCGCGGCGCGGGCATCCACGATCTCATGCGAGCCCAGCTTGCTGGCGGCGGCAACCTGCGTCACGTCGCGCACCAGCCCCGCCTGACGCTGCACAGTGATATGGCGGTCGCGCATCAGCGGGCACAGGTCTTCGACCGGGTGCCCCTCGGCCTGCCATTTCGCAAGCCCGCCATCCAGCACGGCCACATTGGTCTTGCCCATCAGGCGAAAGGTCCACCAGACGCGATTGGCCGAATGCAGCGGCGAGTTGTCATAGATGATGACCTGATGCCCGTCGCCGATGCCCATGGCGCGCATCCGGCTGATGAACATCTCGACCGGGGGGGCCATATGGGGCAGGGCGCTGCGCTTGTCCGAGATGTCGTCCAGATCGAAGAACCGCGCACCGGGAATATGTGCCGCTTCGTATTCCGCGCGGGCGTCGCGGCCCGGCGCAAGGAACCACGTGGCGTCGATGACGCGCAGATCGGGGTCGTTCAGATGCGCGGCCAGCCATGCGGTCGAAACCAGCATACCGGGATCGTTGAATTCGCTCGTCATGCCTACCCCCCGACTGACGCAAAAGCGTCACCCGTCTAACCGGACAGGGGGCGGGCTGCAATGGCCGAAGGGTCAGCCCTGCTTCAGCAGGCGCTGTTTCTCGCGACCCCAGTCGCGCTTGGCCTCGGTTTCGCGCTTGTCATGGGCTTTCTTGCCCTTGGCGACGCCGATTTTCAGCTTCACCTTGCCGCGATCGTTGAAATACATCACCAGCGGAACCAGCGTCATGCCTTCGCGCCCGATGGCCTGCCACAGCCGCGCCAGTTCCTTGCGCGACACCAGAAGCTTGCGCTTGCGGCGTTCTTCATGCCCGAAAACCCCCGCCTGCTTATAGGCGGCGATATAGCCGTTGATCAGCCACAATTCGCCATCCTCGACCGAGGCATAGCTTTCGGCGATGTTCGACTGGCCGGTGCGCAGGCTTTTCACCTCGGAGCCGGTCAGGATGATGCCTGCCTCAAGGTCGTTTTCGATGAAGTAATCGAACCGCGCCCGGCGGTTTTCGGCGATGATTTTATAATTCGGATCGGACTTGGTGGCCATGATCGGCCACAGATAGGGTGGACAGGCCCGCCTGTAAAGGCTTGGGGCATGTCCAGCACCTTGGGATCAGCGGCCAAAGCAGCTTAGCGTAGTGCTATGGACGATGCGCGTGCTGCCATCCGCCGTCTTGACGCTTCGCGGCTTGACGGGGCGCCGCACATGCAGCGGTCCCTGAACGCCATTCGCCTTGCAGATCTTGGCGATGCGGGCCTGCACTTCGCGGTCGCTGACGATTTCGGGGAAATAGGCGATCTCGAATGTCGAAAGGAACCCGCCCGCCTCCATCGGGAACAGAAAATCGATGCCGGGGCGGTCTTCGGGGGGCAGGACGCTGTTGATCAGTTCCTGCCGACGCTCGGCCTTGGTCATGGCGTCTGCGGTGGTTGCGCCCGTCAGGGCCAGCATGGCAAGTCCGATGAAAATTGGCTTCATGAATATGTCCGTGAAAGGTGTTTTCTTGTCCTTTCAGCGGTTTATCGGGGCTGTCTTGCATCTGCAAGACAGCCGTGCCCGGTTAGTCGCGGCTGTGCAGTTTGGGCAACAACGCCTGCACGCCCAGCGATACGTCCTGCCATGTGGTATCAAAGCCCGCCGCCTCGCCGAAATAGGGGTCGGCGACCGATTGGCCTTCGCGGCCCGGCACATGGTCCAGCAAAAGCGAAAGCGTCGCGCGGGTGCCCATCGGTGCCGCGCCGCGCAGATCGGACAGGTTCTGCGCGTCCATCGCCACGATGTGATCGAAGTCGCGGAAATCCTGCGGGCGCACCTGCCGCGCGCGCAGCCGCGAAATATCCACCCCGTGCTTTTTCGCCACGGCCTGCGCGCGGCGGTCGGGTTCGCTGCCCACATGCCAATCGCCCGTCCCTGCGGAATCGATGCGCAGCTCGGCCCCGCGCGCATCTGCGGCGGCGCGCATCGCGCCTTCGGCCAGGGGCGAGCGGCAGATGTTTCCCAGACAGACGAACAGGACGGATGGTTTGCGCATTTTCACCTTCATCGACAGGCACGGGTTGCCTGACCGATGCAAGCTAGCCCACAGTCCGGGGAAGACAAGGAGAGGATGTGTGACAATGCGCCACGGTGGTCAAATTCTGGTCGATGCCCTGAAAGCGAACGGTGTGGGCCGGGTGTTTTCGGTTCCGGGCGAAAGCTTTCTGGCGGCGTTGGACGGGCTGCACGCCTCGGGGATCCAGAACATCGTGTGCCGTCACGAAGGTGCCGCTGCCATGATGGCCGAGGCGCAGGGCAAGATGACCGGCCAGCCCGGCGTGGCCTTTGTCACGCGCGGGCCGGGGGCCACCAATGCCAGCGCGGGTGTGCATGTCGCGATGCAGGATTCGACCCCGATGATCCTGTTCGTGGGCCAGATTGCACGGGGCGACCGCGACCGCGAGGCGTTCCAGGAGGTGGACTACCGCACCATGTTCGGCGGTCTGGCGAAATGGGTGGCGCAGATCGACCAGACCGAGCGTTTGCCCGAATATATCAGCCGCGCATTTCATCTGGCGATGTCGGGCCGTCCGGGTCCGGTGGTGCTGGCGCTGCCCGAAGACATGCTGTCCGCCCGCGCCGAGGTTCCCGATATTGCTGCCCCGGCCGCGCCGTTGCGCGCCGTCGCGCCGGCTTCGGTCAAAGCGGTGGCCGATGCGCTGGCGCGGGCTGCGCGGCCGCTGGTCGTCCCCGGCGGCTCGGTCTGGTCGCAGCAGGCGGCCGACGATCTGGCGCGCTTTGCCGCCGCGTGGGGGCTGCCGGTCGCGGCACCGTTCCGGCGTCAGGGCCATATGGACAATGCCCATCCCAATTACGTGGGCGATCTGGGCGTGGGGTCGAACCCGGTTCTGGGACAGGCGCTGCAAAAGGCCGATTGCATCCTGTCGCTGGGGTCGCGACTGGGCGACACGCTGACGCGGGGATATGAGCTGATGGACCCGACCCGGCCACATGCGCGGGTGATCCACATCCACCCCTCGCCCGACGAATTGGGGCATCTGTGGCGTCCCGATCCGGGGCTGGTCGCCGACCCGCGCGAGGTGGTGGCGGCATTGGCCGATATCCCCGCCCATCGCCGCTGGGACGATTGGACCGCGGAATTGCGCGCGGCCCATGAGGATTGGCAAAAGCCCAGGCCCACCCCCGGCGCCGTGCGGATGGAGGACACCGTGCGCTGGCTGTCCGAAAACCTGCCCGATGACGCGATCATCACCAATGGCGCGGGGAATTACGCCAGCTTTATCCACCGCTATTACTGCTTTCGTCGCTTCGGGACGCAGCTTGCGCCCACCTCGGGGTCGATGGGATATGGGTTGCCCGCCGCAATTGCCGCCAAGTTGCAGCACCCCGACCGCGAGGTGATCTGCATGGCGGGCGATGGCTGCATCCAGATGACGTTGAACGAGCTTTCGACGGCGGCGCAATATGGAGCGGCGGTCATCGTGATCGTGGCCAATAACGGGCGTTACGGCACGATACGGATGCATCAGGAAAAGACCTATCCCGGCCGCGTGTCTGGCACCGATCTGGCGAACCCGGACTTTGCCGCGCTGGCCCGCGCCTATGGCGGCCATGGCGAGCGGGTGACCGATCAGGCACAATTCGCGGCAGCATTCGCCCGCGCCCGCGATGCCGGAACGCTGTCGGTGATCGAGCTGCAGCTGGACCCCGAGGCCCTGACCACCACGGCCACCTTGTCCCAGACCCGCGCGGCGGGCGAGGCGTCGCTGAGCCGCGCCTAAGGCCCGATCAGCGATGCCAGCAGACCGGCCACCACCGCGTTGACGGGCACGGTCACCAGCCACGCGCCAAGGATGCGGCGGACATAGGACCAGCGGACCAGCTGCCGCCGCTCGACCTCTTCTTCGGGCAGGGGCGCGCGCTTCTTGGCCTTGCGGCGGTCGCGCAGCTCTCGATACAGGCCGACGCCGAAAACCCCGCCGACCGAGATATGCGTGGTCGAAACCGGCAGGCCAAGCATCGAGAATGCCAGTACCGTCAGCGCCGCAGCCAGCGTGACGCAAAACCCGCGCGCGGGGTTCAACTGGGTGATGCGCGTGCCGACCATCTGGACCAGACGCCCGCCGAACAGGATTACGCCCATCGCGATGCCCAGCCCGGCAAGCCCCAGAACGACAAGGGGCGACAAAAGCAGCGGGCCGTCGCCGTCGATGCTGGTCAGGATGGTAGTCAGCGGGGCCGCCACCTTGGCGCTGCTATTGGCACCATGGCCGAAACCCATGATGACGGCCGTGACGATCAGCGGCAGGCCCAGCAGATGTTTCAGCGCGATGCCGTCGCTATCGCCCTTTTCGCCTTGTGCGATCTGCTGGCCCAGGCGGTGATAGGTGTATCCTGCGGCCAGCAGCGCGGCGCCCAGCCCGGTCAGCGCCACCAGCGCCCAGTTGGGCTTGCCATAGGCAAGCCCGCCAAACAGCGCCAGAATGGCCGTGGTGGCGCCGATCATCAGCGTCAGCCAGCTGCGCCCGGCGGTGATCGGATCGTCCTTGTCCAGAATATTGCGGTGCATACTGGACAAAAGCCCGGCCGCCAGCAGCGCCGACACGATCGGAGATGCGACCCAGCCCATCGCGACAAAGGCCAGCGCAGGCCAGTTGACCGAGGTCAGACCGTAAACCGCGACCCCCGCGCCAGCAATCGCGCCGACGATGGAATGCGTGGTGCTGATGGGTGCGTTCAGCCATGTCGCGATACTGATACAGGTCGCGGCCCCCGCCAGCGCCGCCAGCATCAGGTTCGCGGTCGGGCCCCCGGTGTGATAGGCGTTGCCGATCAGCCCTTGCATCAAGGTGCGCGCCACCGGGCCGCTGGCAAGCAGCGCGCCCGCCACCTCGACCACGGCCACAAGGCACAAGCCCGCCACCAGCCCGATTGCGCCCGCGCCGACGGCGGGCGACAGCGAATTGGCCACATCGTTCGCACCGATGGACAGCGCCAGATACAGCGCCACCGCAATGGATGCCGCCATCAGCCCCGTCGCGGGTTGCCCCGCCACCGTGGCCGAGGCGAATATCGCCATCACCGCCATGAAGACCAGCGCAATCCCCAGCCGCAACACCGGCTGGCCCGATACCACGCGCGCGTGTTCGGCATTGCTCAGGCGTCCCAGATCTTTGTCCAGGATGCGGTATTGCGGATCTTTTTGTGGCATCAGACAGGCGATCCGTCCGGCACGGCAAGCGAACGCAGCAGCTTTTTCAGCCCGGCCTCATCGACCAGTTCCGCCGCCTTGTCAGGCATGAACCACTTGCGTTCGCGTTGCTCGGATTCGGGAAATTCCATGGCCAGCTTCTTGACGGCCAGCGGATAGACCCGCACCTCGATGGGTATCGAGTAACCGGCATCCTGCACCTTGTCATAGGTATAGGTGCCGATATGTCCCTCCTCGACCCTGCCGCAGACCCCGGCTTCTTCCCATGCTTCCTGCTTCGCGGCCTCGGCAAGGCTGCGTCCGGGCATGGGCCATCCCTTGGGCACGATCCAACGACCGGTGCCGCGGCTGGTAATCAAAAGCACTTTGCCGGATTCGTCGCGGCACAACGCCGCAACCTGCATCTCCGGGGGTCTTCGGCTGATGAGCCGTGCGAACATGTCGCGGAGGTGTTTCTTCACTCGTTTACATCTTTCTCGCGGAGCTTGCCGCGCAGGGATTTTACCTCTCCCCTTTGGGTCTTGGCGGTTAACCGGCGGCGTTGGCTGCCCAGCGTCGGTCGGGTTGCAATTCGTTTACGCGGCGCAATCAGCGCCTCGCGGATCAGTTCTGCCAGCCGTTCCCGCGCGATTTCGCGGTTGCGGGCCTGGCTGCGGGTCTCCTCGGCGCGGATCAGGATGGCGCCATCCTGCGTCCAGCGTCGGCCGGCAAGGCGGCGCAACCGTATCTTGACCGGATCGGGCAGATGCGGCGAACGCTCGGCCTCGAAACGCAGTTCCACTGCGGTTTCGACCTTGTTGACGTTCTGACCACCCGGACCTTGGGACCGGGTAAAATGTTCGCTCAACTCCCATTCTTCAAGGGAAATATGTTCGGTTATGCGCAGCATGACGAAAATATGACGCATAAACGGTCACAGGGAAGACCAAACTTTGTTAACATAGCGTAAAATATACCTAGTGTATGCGGATTGCCGCATGTGCTGCAGCCCCATCGGCATCAATGACGGTCAGTTGGGCAAATCCTGCCCCCGGATAGGGCAGCATCGCCTCGGGCCGTGACGAAGATATGGCAATGGGTTGGCCGTTCAGCAAGAATGTCCAGGGCCCGCGCCCGCCGCGCACCTTGGCCACCAGCGGTCCCGAGGTGTCGATTTCCGCCCCGTCCGGCGGATAGGTCAGGCGCAGCGCATCTGGCTGGGTCGCTTTGCGGATGCCCGCGCTGACCTCTCCGGGTGCGGAAAAGCGGCGCAGGGGCAGGGGCAGCGCGCTTCCGGGCAGGGTCAGCACCTGCGGCGGGGGCGGGGGCAAGGCCACGGCGGGCAGCGCGTCGAACAGATCGAACAACACGGGCGCGGCCAGCTCGCCGCCAAACGCACCGGGGACCGGCGTCCCATCGGGCCGCCCCAGCCAGACCGCACCGACATGCGCGCCGTCATAGCCCACCGCCAAAGCGTCGCGATGCCCGTATGATGTGCCCGTCTTATAGGCCATGGGCCGCAGCCGCGCGCCATGCGGGGCGGGGTTCTGGGCCAGCACGTCGCCTACCTGCCAGGCCGCGCCCGCGCCAAACATCCGGGTCTGGCGCAGGGTCGATCCACCGGGCAGCGCTGAAAGCGTGACCCCCTGACCACCACGGGCCAGCGCGGCATAGCCTTGCGTCAGCCCCTCCAGCGTCACGCCGCCGCCGCCCAGCACCAGCGCCAGCCCCGGCGCGTCTCCGGGCAGGCGCAGGTCGATCCCGCCGCGCCGCAAAGCCTGCGCGATGCGGTTCGGCCCCACGGCATCGGCCAGCTTCACGACCGGGATGTTCAGCGACCATATCAGCGCATTCTTCAGGCTGACCGTGCCGCGGAACATGTGGTCGAAATTCTGCGGCTGCCAACGGCCAAAGGCAGTCGGTCGATCCTCGATCAGCGTTTCGGGATGGGCCAGCCCGTCATCAAAGGCCAGGCCATAGACGAATGGCTTCAGCGTCGATCCGGGGCTGCGCCATGCCCGTGTCATATCCACGAACCCGGCAGAGCTGCCATCGGTCCAGTCCGCCGCGCCCACCTCGGCCAGAATCTCGCCGCTGCGGTGATCGGCCAGGACGATCGCCGCCGACAGCCGCCGCCCCGCCCCATTGACCGCGCGCGAGGCAAGCTCCTCGGCCCGGCGTTGCAGGCGCGGGTCTATGGTGGTCTCGATCCGGGCCGCGCCGGGGTTTTCGCGCATCAGCCTTGCTGCCAGCAGGGGCGCATGGGCGGGAAAGGCGCGGCGCAACCGGGGCACAGGCTCGGCCATTGCCGCCTGCGCATCTGCGTCCGACAACAGCCCCGCCTGCGCGGCGCGGGCCAGCACGCGATTGCGCGCGGCCGATGCGGCGTCAGGAAACCGGTCGGGACGCCGCGTCTCGGGCGATTGCGGCAGCGCGACCAGCAAGGCGGCCTGCGCGGGCGACAGACGGCGCGGCTCCTTGCCGAACCATTGCAGGCTTGCGGCGCGGATCCCCTCGACATTCGCACCATAAGGGGCCAGCCGCAGGTATAGCTGCATGATCTGGCGCTTGGTCAGATGCTGCTCCAGCGCCAAGGCCAGCCGGATCTGCCGGCCCTTGCCGGACCATTGCCCGGTCGGCCCCTCCTCGATCAGCCGCGCGACCTGCATCGTCAGGGTCGATCCACCCGAAACAACGCGGCCCTGCGTGACGGCCTGCCAGCCCGCCCGCAGCATCGCGCGCGGATCGACGCCACCATGGGACTGAAAGCGCCTGTCTTCCCACAGCATCAGCATGTCCAGAAACAGCGGATCGACGACGGGCGCGTCCAGCCGCCAGCGCCCGTCTGCCACTTGAAACGCCCGCAAAAGCGACCCATCACGGGCCAGAACTTCAACGCCCACCGGCACGTCCAGCCGGGGTAATCCGGTCGTTCGCACCCAATCGTCAAACCGGTCCCGCGCCCCGGCCCCGATGCCCAGGACCAGAACGACAGCCATGATCGACAGGGCAAAGCGGCGCGGTGTCATGGGCCATCAATACGCGAAACAATGCGGCGGGAAACCAATCATCCGTCAAAACACGCAGCAAAAGGGGAAGATGCGCGGCGCATCACGACTTCTTAGTTCTGCAAATACCCATACGGCACAAGCCATCAGGCGGTTACTTCGCCGCTTCCTCGCCGAACAGCCCCTTCAGTCCGCGCGCGATCAGGTTGCCCACGGTGGGACGCGGCTGCTGGACAAACGGCAGGGGGCGACAGACCTCCATCGCGGCAATGCCGACGCGAGCGGTCAGCGCGCCGTTCACCACCCCCTCGCCAAAGCGTTTCGAGACCTTGGCAAGAATCCCCCCGCCAGCGACCGTGTGGATCAGATCGTCGCCCGCAGCTACCGCGCCGGTCGCGATCAGATGCGTCATCACCGTGCGCGCCAAGCGCCAGCCGCCGACAGCGCCCGCCCGCCCGCCATAAATCTCGGCCATGCGGCGGATCATGCGCAGGTTCGCGGCCAAAGCGGCGATCACATCGGCCAAAGCCAGCGGGATCAGCGCGGTGGCTGCGGCGACGGTGCGGGCCGCCGCCTCGATCTCGCGCCGGGCCTGTTGATCCAGGGGGGCCAGCAACTCGGCCTCGGCCACGGAAATCAGCGTCACCGCGTCATAGGCTTCGGCCTTTTGCTCGGCCAGGCGCTTGCGGCCCCATTCCAACTCGGCCCGGTCGCGGTAAAGCTGCTCCATCCGGCCCACGACATCCTGCGCGGCCTTGACATCCCCCGAGGCCATGGCGGCACCCGCCGCCCGGTTGATGCCGTCGATCGCGCCGAACCGCGCCCAGGCGCGATATTCGCGCCATGCCATGCCAAGTGCTGCGATGCAGAACAGGATCATCAGCGCAAAGCCGATCATCCCCAGCAGCGGATAGGCATTCATCAGGTTCGTCAGATAGCGCAGCGCCGCCACCGACAAAAGGAATGTAAACAGCGCCACGCCCGTATTGATAAAGAACCGCGTCATCGGCGACGGCCCTTTGCCCACCAGCCGCGCAACAAGCTGCATCGTGCGCGGTTCTGGCAGCACCGATTGCAGCCCGTCGTCGATCATCGGCGCATCGGCGGGCGAGGGGGTGTCCCCCGCCTCGGTCCGGGGCGCACGGCGGGCGCGGTCGTCGCGGCGCGGTGGCTCGGACTCGGCCTGCGGGGTATCGGGGGCGGGTTGCGGTTCGGGGCGGGGATCGCCCATCTCGATCAGGATGGGGCCGCGGCGTTTTCCGTTCTCAGACATCAGATCTGGTCTCCGATCAGGAATTCAGCCGCGCGGTCCAGCCGGATATGCGGCGGGCCGTCGCCCGCCCGCATGGTATTCTGCGCGGGTGCGAAATCCATGACGGCATAATCGCCGTCCAGCCAGCCCGTCGCACCCTGTTGGGCCGGGACCAGCAATTCGGCGGGATTCTGTGGCAGTTCACCGGGATAGAACGCGGCTTGCCGCCCATCCATCAGCGTGCCGCGCACGGCGGGCAATTCCTCGCCATCCTGCCGGATCAGTTCCTCGGTCGTGGTGCGCAGCGATGCGATGGACATGGCTTCGGTCCGCGCGCCCGAGAAATCGGCACGGTCGCGCGCCTCGCGCAGCATGGCGCCGGTGATCGCGGTCAGGCGCGGATGCTGCAGGTGATGCAGGTGATCGGCCTTGGTGGCGGCAAACAGGATGCGCTCGACCCGCCGCGTCCCAAGGATCTGCGACAGCCAGCCTGCGCGACCGGGGCGGAACGCGGTCAGGATGTCTGCCATGGCGCGGCGCATATCCTCGACCGCCTGAGGTCCGGCATGGATCGCGCCCAGCACGTCCATCAGCACCACCTGACGGTCGATGCGGGCGAAGTGGTCGCGGAAAAATGGGCGCACCACACGCGACTTATAGGCCCCGAAGCGGCGCGAAAACTCGCGCCAGACCGGGGTGTCGGCCAGATCGGGCGGCAACGGCGTGAATGTCAGCGCGGGCGAGCCCTCCAGTTCTCCGGGCATCAGGAAGCGGCCGGGGGTGCAATCCGACCAGCCCGCCTCTCGGGCCAGATGCAGGTGGCGGGTATAGGCGGCGGCAAGTTTCTGCCCCGCCGTTTCATCAAAGCTCTTGCGGTCTGTGCCGGCAACGGCGGCAAGGAATTCCTGTGCGCCGGGCCTTCCGGCCATGCGCTCCATCACCTCGCGCGACCATTCGGCAAAGTCCCTGTCCATCAGGCGCAGGTCCAGCAGCCATTCACCCGGATAATCCACAATATCCAGATGCAGCACCTGCTGACCGCGCCACCCCGCCAGCAGCCCGCGCGGCTGCACGCGCAAGGACAGGCGCAACTGGCTGACATGGCGCGTGCCTTCGGGCCAATGCGGATCGGGGCCGGTCATCGCCGCCAGATGCCGTTCGAAGTCGAAACGCGGCACGGTGTCGTCGGGCTGCGGCTGCAACCATGCCGCCTTGAGCGAGCCGTCGGCTGCCGCGCGCAGTGCCGTCATCCGCCCCCGATCCAGCAGATTGGCCACCAGCGAGGTGATGAATACCGTCTTGCCCGCCCGTGAAAGCCCCGTCACACCCAGCCGGATCACGGGGTCCGAAATCCCAAGCCCCTGCATCAGATCGTCGGCGATACCCATTACGTCTCCTGCACTTCGCACGCCGATGAAAGATAGGCGGCGCGGCGCAGGATGTGTAGGGCTTAGGTGTTGAAGGACAAATAGCTGTTCAGCACCACATCCAGCTCCTCACGCGCGACTTCGTTGCCGTTCAGGTCGGTATGGATGGGGCCGCCCCATTCCGAGTGCGCCTCAAGATCGCTGTCCGCCTCATAGACATAATCCACGCCCTGATAATTGTAGCGCACGAGGTTCGTCTCATATCCGATGTTCAGGCCCGTGCGTCCCAAGATCCGGGTGACCTCGATACCGCCCAGCTGGATCACCGTGTCGCCGTTTTCCTCGACGATCGACACATTTGCAAAGCGGTCGTCGGGGCCGCCCGCCTCATCCGGGTCGAAATTCAGGCGCAGCCAGTCATGGGCCGGGTCGAAATCGGTGATGATCGCCTGATGGCCCTGGTTCACATATCCACCGATCGTATCAGCGCCCGTGCCACTGGTGACGATATCGGCAAGGTCGAAGAATATCCGGTCATCGCCAGCACCACCGTCCAGGGTGTCATTCGTTTCGCCGACATGCCAGCTGTGATGGACTTGCTGCGAACCTGCATGAGAGGCCAGCGCGTCACATCCGATGATCGTGTCATTTCCCGCGCCGCCGCGAATGTCATAGGGGACGGTGGGATTATAGTAATCGTTTGACAGACGGTCATTGCCATCCGTGCCGATCAAAGTGATTGTCTCCGGCTCCGGCTCCGGCTCCGGCTCCGGCTCCGGCTCCGGCTCCGGCTCCGGCTCCGGCTCCGGCTCCGGCTCCGGCTCCGGCTCCGGCTCCGGCTCCGGCTCCGGCTCCGGCTCCGGCACGGGGTCGTCAGAATCGTTGCTGTCCACGATCAGTCCGGCAAAGGCGGCAGCCCCCAGCGGCAGCAGCAAAACAAGCAGGCTCGGGTCCATCGCAATCCTCGCGGCATCAACCTTTGGTTGATTTGTGTCCATGATTACGAATCTGTCAACGAATCGTAAACGCCCATCGCATCTTTCCGCGCCGTCGCGGCTTTGCGATAAGGCGGCCATGCAGTTGCCCATAGATGCCGCCTTACCCGAATTGACCGCCGCCCTTGCCGCGCATGGCCGCGCCGTGCTGATGGCACCGCCGGGCGCGGGTAAAACGACGCGCGTGCCCTTGGCGCTGTTGCCCGTGGCCCAAGGCCGCATCGTCATGCTTGAACCGCGCCGCCTTGCCGCCCGCGCCGCTGCCGAGCGTATGGCGGAAACGCTGGGCGAGCCCTTGGGCCAGACCGTCGGCTATCGCATCCGCGGCGAGGCGGTCGCAGGCAAGCGGATCGAGGTTGTCACCGAAGGCATCCTGACTCGGATGCTGCAATCCGACCCATCGCTGGACGGCGTGGGCTGCGTGATCTTTGACGAATTCCACGAACGCAGCCTGAATGCCGATCTGGGACTGGCCTTGGCGTATGAGGCGCGGGTGGCGCTGCGACCCGACCTGATGCTGGTCGTCATGTCGGCCACGCTTGACGCGGCTCCGGTCGCGGCGCTGCTGGACGATGCGCCGATCGTGACCTCGGAAGGGCGGGCATTTCCCGTCGAGACCCGCTGGCTGGACCGTCCGCTTCTCGCAGGGGCGCGGCTGATCCCCGAGGCGGCGCGGCTGGTCACCGAAGCATTTGCCGCCACCCGCGATCTGGGCGGCACCGTCCTGACCTTCCTGCCCGGAGAGGGAGAGATACGCCGCGTCGCCGCCGCTCTGAACCTTGATGCCGATGTGGTCCCGCTGTTCGGCGCGATGGATTTCAAGGCGCAGCGGGCCGCGATGCAGCCCGCGCAAGGCCGTCGCCGCATCGTGCTGGCGACGGCGATCGCAGAAACCTCATTGACCATTCCCGATGTGAAGGTGGTGGTCGATGCGGGGCGTGCGCGGCGCGCGCGCTTTGATCCGGGCAGCGGCATGTCGCGGCTGGTGACCGAACGCGTCAGCCGGGCCGAGGCAGAGCAGCGCCGGGGTCGCGCTGGGCGTGTCGCGCCGGGCATCTGCTACCGGATGTGGGCGCGGGCCGAAGAAGGTGCGCTGCCCGCCTTTGCCCCGCCCGAGATTGCCGTCGCCGATCTGGCGGGCCTTGCGCTGGAGCTGGCGAACTGGGGCAGCGACGGGGCCGATCTCGCCTTTCTGACCCGCCCGCCCGAGGCAGGGCTGGCCGAGGCGCGGGCACTGCTGCGCGATCTTGGCGCGCTGGACGCCGATGGTCGCATTACCGCGCATGGCCGCGCCTTGGCACTGCTGCCGCTGCATCCGCGTCTGGCGCATATGCTGGTGACGGCAGGGCGCGACGCCGCCGATCTGGCCGCGCTGATGGACGAACGCGACCCGCTGACCGGCGCGCCGACCGATCTGACCCTGCGTCTGACCGCGATCCGCGATGCCCGCGCCTATCAGGACCGCCACCCCTGGCCGCTGAATGCGGGCGGGCTGCACCGCATCCGGGATGAGGCCAAGCGGTTGCGCCGCATGGTCCCTGAAAGCACGCGCATGTCGCCGGGCGCGATGGCGGCGCTGGCCTATCCCGACCGCATCGGGCTGCGGCGCAAGGGCGATCAGCCGCGCTATGTGCTGTCGGGGGGCAAGGGTGCGGTGCTGCCCGATGGCGATGCCTTGGCCAATGCCCGCTTCATCGTGGCGACCGATCTGGACGGCGATACGCGCGAAGCCCGCATCCGCATGGCCGCCCCCGTTGATGAGGACGAACTGCGCCAGATCTTCGCCGAAAGTATCGCCACCGTCGAAACCGTCGAATGGTCGCGCCGCGACAACCGCATTCTGGCGCGGCGGCAGGAACGCCTTGGGGCGCTGGTGCTGGCCGACCGCGCGCTGGACGATCCCGACCCCGAGGCCATGGCCCGCGCCGCGTTCGAGGGGCTGCGGCTGAACGGCTTGAACTGGACGCCTGCTGCGGCGCGGTTGCGGGCGCGGATCGCGCTGATACCGGAACTGGGCGCGGTGGATGACACGGCGCTGCTGGCCGATCCCGATTGGCTGCTGCCCTATCTTGGCCGGGTCCGCACGTTGGCCGATCTGCGCAACCTGGACCTGACCGAGGCCCTGAAGGCCCGCATCGGCTGGGACGGGCAGGAACGGCTGGGCCGCGCCGCACCCGCGCATTTCGTGACGCCTTTGGGGCGCAAGGTGCCCATAGACTATGACGCGGAAACCCCCAGCATCGAGCTGAAGCTGCAAGAACTGTTCGGGGTTGCGCGACATCCGGTCGTGGGCGGCAGGCCGCTGCGGATCACGATGGTGTCGCCGGGCGGCAAGCCCATTGCGGTCACGACCGACCTGCCGGGCTTCTGGACCGGGGGCTACGGCGATGTGCGCAAGGATATGCGCGGCCGCTATCCGCGCCACCCCTGGCCGGAAAACCCGCTGGAGGCCGACCCGACCACCCGCGCCAAGCCGCGCGGAACCTAATCCAGCACGCTTGGCAGGTTCAGCCCGCGCAGGATTTCGGCCGTGGGCATGGGGCGCTTGCCTTCGCGTTGGGCCTCGGTGATCTCGACCGCGCCATCGCCGCAGGCAATGGTGAAGCCGTGCAGCACCTGACCCGGCGCGCCAGACCCCGCAGCAAGGCGCGAGCGCAGCAGCTTCACCCGCTCGGTCCCGATCATGCACCACGCACCGGGAAAGGGGGACAGGCCGCGGATCTGGCGGTCGATCAGGACTGCGGGCAGGGTCCAGTCGATCCGCGCCTCGGCCTTGTCGATCTTGGTGGCATAGGTCACGCCGTCCGCAGCTTGCGGTGCGGCAGACAGAGGCAGGCCGTCCAGCGTATCCACGATCAGTGCAGCACCCATATCCGACAGCCGGTCATGCAGATCGGCGGTGGTTTCCTGCGCGCCGATAGGGGTGCGTGCCTCGGCCAGAACGGGGCCGGTATCCAGCCCCGCCTCCATCTGCATGATTGCGACGCCGGTTTCGGCGTCGCCCGACATGATCGCGCGGTGGATCGGCGCTGCCCCGCGCCAGCGCGGCAGCAGGGATGCGTGGATGTTCAGGCAACCCAGACGCGGGGCGTCCAGAACCGGCTGCGGCAGGATCAGCCCGTAAGCCACGACCACGGCGACATCTGCCTGCAAGGCTGCGAAATCCGCCTGATCCTGCGGCGATTTCAGGCGTTCGGGGGTGCGAACGGGGATATTCAGCGCCTCGGCCGCCTGATGGACCGGCGAGAGGCGGGGCTTTTGCCCGCGTCCGGCGGCGCGCGGTGGCTGGGAATAGACGGCGACGACATCGTGGCGCGCGGCAATTGCCCGCAGCGCCGGGACCGAGAAATCCGGGGTTCCCATGAAGATCACGCGCATATCCGGCCCTTTCCCGCTTGTTCGCGGCCTTTCATATGCCGACGCGGGGACCGGATGCAAAGCCCATGAAATCATCGACCAGCAGCCGCGCCCGATCGCGCGCGCGGGCGTCGAACTGCAAAGGCGACAGCACCGAGCGTTCGTTCTGGTCGAAACCGTGATCGACGCCGGGCATGGTGCGATACTTCAGATGGGCACCTTGGGCGACCAGCTGGTCGGACATCGCCCGGCAGGCGGCGCTGTCGGTGATGCTGTCATGCTGCGACAGGATCATCAGCCCGCGCGCCTGATCGGGCCAATGCGCACTGCCCGCGCCGCTGATCAGACCGCAATAGGGGTAAAGCAGCACGACCGGGCCGATCTCGGCCTCAAGCGCGCGGCGGGGGGCGGGCCATGCGGACAGGCCGGGGGGCGGGGCGTCGCGGTCCAGCGCGGCCAGCAGCTCCATCGCGGACCAGCCGCCATGCGAGGCGCCAAGGATCGCCACGTCCTGCGCGTCGATCCCCGGCATGCGGCGCAGCGCGGCCAGCGCCACGGCCAGATCGCCGCCGCGTTCGGCCCCGGCCAGCAACTGCCCCGCACAGACCGCCCGCCACGCCTGCGCGACGTTCAGGCTGCGTGGGCTGTGGCTGTCAAGGATCATCACCGCGCGGCCCTGCTCCAGCATGACCTGCGCCCAGTAATCCATGTTGTCATGCACCCCGTCACATCCCGACAGCAGCACCGCCGCCTTGTGCGGGCCGGGGGTGGGGGGCGTCAGGATGCGCCATGCGCCCGACAAAAGCTGTTCGCGTTGGGCAGGCGTCTGGACGATCGGCTGCCAGCCCGCTGCATTGCGCGCGGTGTTCAGCCCCAGCAACAGCAGGACCATGACCGCCGTGACGGCCAGCAATGTCAGCCGTTGTCGCATCCGATCAGGCCGCCCTTTCCACATTTCGCCTTGAGCCGGGCTGTATCCTCGGCGCTCCACCCTTGCGGGGCAGAGACCGAGACCCAGCCGTCGATATATTCGCTGGCGTCGTAGATATGCCCGAAGCCCGGCGGCGTCGAGGTGGATACCAGCATGTCCACGGCGAGTTGAAGCTGCGTCACGATGGGGGTGAAGCTCAGCTGTGGCGACACGTCCGGCGCGGTCGGTTCGCGCATCCATTCCGGCGCGCGCCAAAGCGAGGCGGGGTCATAGAACACGATCGGGTCGCTGGCATGTTGCAAAAACAGGATGCGCAGCCGCCCCCACGGTTTGCCCGAACGGTCGGGCGGAGCGAATTGGCTGGCATAGCGGATCACCTCGCCCTGATCGACCTGGGGCAGGATCAGGGGGCTGCCGGGCACCCGCGCCTCGTTCGCCTGACGCCACAGGGTCGAGGGGAAGGGCGGGCCGACCCAGAACGCGCCCGAGACCGGCTCGTTCATCATCTGGAACGGGTTCAGCGCATACATCGACGACCACGCACCCAGCGAAATGCCGTGCAGATAAAGTCGGGGTCGGGCGTCCGCGGGCAGGCTGCGCCAATGGTCATAGACCAGCCGCATGATCGCCGTGGTCTGGTCCAGCCCGGATTCGGTTTCAAAGATCAGTGCCAGCGGGCTTTGCAGATAGGAATATTGCAGCGCGACCGTGGCCACATTGCCTTCGTGCATGTATTCCAGCGCGTCATAGCTGGCGGGGTCCATCCAGCCCGTGCCGGTGGGGCTGGCCAGCACCAGCACGCGGCGTTCGAACGCGCCGGTGCGGATCATCTCCTCCAGCGCGATGCGTGCGCGGGTTTCGGGGTCTTTGTCCTGCGCCAAGCCGACATAGATGCGCAACGGCTCCAGCGCCGGGCGTCCGGTAAAGGCGGCAATCGCCGGGGCGCGCGGACCGCCCGATACGAAATCGCGCCCCGGTTTGCCCATCAGATCCCAGTCGATCAGCGATCCCGGCCCGCCCGAGCGCCAACCCTCGGACGGGGGTTCGGCATCGGCATCGGTCAGATGCTGGGCCGCGGCATAGGAACTGTCGGCAATGCCGAACGCCCATTGCACCACGCCGTCGCGGGTCAGCGTGACGACGATCAGCCCGGCCAGCAGCAGGCCCAGCACATTGGCACTGGTGACGGGGATGTGGCGCGCAAGCCGGGTGCGCAGCAGATCGAACAGGCCCTGAACGGCGCGGCCCAGCAGGAACAGCGCGACGAATATCGCGGCTGTCAGCAGCAGCATCTTGGTGGTGTTCGCGGCCTCAAGTTCGGGCATGCCCATGCGTTCGCGGATGGCGTTCTGCCACTGATCGGCCAGCGCCACGCAGCGCACCAGCACGGCCATGACGGGAATGGCAAGAATGGCATGGGCGATGGTCGCCCAGCGGCGCGGAAGGACCGGAATTTCCAGCGTCCGCCAGATTGCCAGCAGGAATTGCGTCGCCAGATAGCCCGCAGTCATCGACACGCCGCCCAGCACGCCCTGCATGATCCAGTCACGCGGGATCAGCGATGGCGTCAGCGCAGCCGCGACCATCAGCAACCCGGCAAGCAGCGGCAGGACCGAAAACATGGGCATGAATTCCTTTCCGCAGGACCGCTTTGCCCAAATCGGCTGCGGCCCGGTATCGGGTTCAGCCTAGACGCGACCCGCGCGAAAGGAAAGCTGCCGCCCCTAGCGCCGGGACAGCTTGGCCGATTTCGCCACCAGCATCTTGCGGCGCAACGGCGTCAGGTGATCGACATAGACCTTGCCATTCAGGTGGTCGATCTGGTGCTGCACCGAGGTGGCCCAAAGACCGACGAAATCGCGGTCCTCGATCTCGCCCTGATCGTTCAGAAAGCGCACGGTGACGGCGCGGGGACGTTCGATGCGGGCATGGACGCCGGGCAGGTTCGGGCTTGCCTCGTCATGCGGGCGAAGCTGGACCGAGGCGTGCAGCACCTCGGGGTTGGCCATGCGCACGGCCTGCCCGCGCTTGTCCGAGGCATCGACCACGGCCAGACGCTGCGTGATACCGATCTGCGGCGCGGCAAGACCGACGCCCGGCATCGCGTTCATCGTGTCGATCATGTCGTCCCAGATCATCCGAACGGTTTCGGTGATCGTCTCGACCGGCTCGGCGGGTGTATGCAGGCGGCGGTCGGTATAAGGGATGAAGGGACGGACGGTCATCGGGCTTGCCTTGCAGGGAATTGGCGCGAGGTATCACGAGGGCGCAAAAAGGTAAATCCGACCCGGCCCGCGCTATGGCCTGCCCGCGTCCGGCAGGTAGTCGATGATCAGCCGCCCATCCAGATGATCGGCTTCGTGCAGGGCGATCCGCGCCTCGATCCCCGACAGGGTGGTCGAACGCGCGTTGCCCATCATGTCGAAATGCCCGAAGGTGATTTCTGTCGGGCGCGCGACGGTCACGGGATGATCGGGGATCGACAGACAGCCTTCCTCAAGCACCGCGCTGCCCGAAAATGCCAGCAGCGTCGGATCCAGAAAGATGCGCGGCTGCGGTTCGCCGGATTTCCAATGCGCGTCCATCACGAACATCCGAAACGGCTCGCCGATCTGAGGGGCGGCAAGCCCGCGGCCCTTGGCGTCATACATCGTCGCCAGCAGATCGCCGGCAAGCTGGCACAGCCTATCCCAGCTAAGATGGCCGACAGGCGTGCAGATCTGGCGCAGCACCGGGTCTGGATGGATCAGGATGGGACGAATGCGCCCCCGCCCTGCCAGTTCGGCAGGGCCTGGCCCTTCCGGGGCCTTTGCGATGTCATTCCCCGTCAGGGGCTCAGGCACGGGCGCGCTCTCGTTTCAGTTTAACCATGCGGCGGGTGATCATCTGCCGCTTGATCGGGCTTAGATAGTCCAGAAACAGCTTGCCATCCAGATGGTCGATTTCGTGCTGTGCGCAGGTGGCCCACAGCCCGTCGAATTCACGTTCGTGGTTCTTGCCGTCCAGCCCCAGCCATTCCACGCGGACCTGCGCCGGACGGGTCACGTCGGCATATTGGTCAGGGATCGACAGGCAGCCTTCCTCATAGGTGTTCAGCGCGTCCGAGGACCACGTGATCTGCGGGTTCACCATCACGATCGGGCTGCGTTCCGCATCGGGGTCTTTTTCGCAGTCCATGACATAGACGCGCGACAATACACCGACCTGCGGCGCGGCCAGACCAACGCCCGGCGCGTCATACATGGTCGCCAGCATGTCGGCGGCCAGCGTCTCGATCTCGGGCGTGATGCGGGCCACGGGCTCGCAGATCTTTTTCAGCCGCGGATCGGGATGGAGAAGAATATTCAGCGTGCTCATGCGTATCATCTAGGCGAAGGGTTGGAGCGGCGCAACAAGCCGTTATTCTGGTGTCGCAATTCAGGAGAACGCCATGACTGCTGCCAACTTTGACGAAATCATCGACCGGCTGGGAACGTCCTGTTCGAAATGGGACGATATGCAGAAAATCTATGGTGTCGATCCGCATGAGGGCATCTCGATGTGGGTTGCGGACATGGATTTCCGGCCCCCGGCAGCGGTGCAGAAATCCGTCGAGGACATGGCCCGCCACGGCGTCTATGGCTATCCGGGCACCCATAGCGCCTATCTGGATGCGATTCGCTGGTGGATGCAGACCCGCCACGACTGGCAGGTGCAGCCGGACTGGATCATGACGGCGCATGGGCTGGTCAACGGCACGGCGCTGTGTGTCGATGCCTTTACCCGCCCCGACGATGCGGTGATCCTGATGACGCCCGTCTATCACGCATTTGCCCGCGTCATCCGCGCGGCGGGGCGCGACGTGACCGAATTCCCCATGCCGCAGCAGGACGGCGAATACCGCATGGACTGGGAAGGCTGGGCCGCGCTGATGACCGGGCGCGAAAAGATGCTGATCCTGTGTTCGCCCCACAACCCCGGTGGCCGCGTCTGGTCCGAGGCCGAACTGCGTCAGGTCGCGGAATTCTGCGCCGCCCATGACCTGATCCTGATTTCGGACGAAATTCACCATGATCTGGTCCTGCCCGGCAGCCCGCGCCACGTCATCACCGCCAAGGCCGCGCCCGAGATCACCAACCGTCTGGTGACGCTGACCGCCGCGACAAAGACCTTCAACATCGCGGGTGCGCATATCGGCAACATGATCGTGTCGGACCCGGAACTGCGCCGGGCGCTGGCGCAGCGCATCGGCGCGTTGGGGATTTCGCCGGGGCTGTTCGGGCTGAACATGGTCGCCGCCGCCTATTCGCCTGATGGCGCGGCATGGGTCGATCAGCTTGTCGCCTATCTGGACGGCAACCGCCGCGTGTTCGATGCGGGGATCAACGCGATACCGGGGCTGGCCTCGATGCGGTTGCAGGCGACCTATCTGGCCTGGGTCGATTTTTCTGGCACGGGAATGACGCAGGCCGAAATCCAGCGCCGCGTCGCCGAGGACGCGGGGATCGCCGCGAATTACGGCCCCAGCTTTGGTCTGGGCGGCGACGGTTTCATGCGCTTCAACCTTGCCACGCCGCGCGCGCGGGTCGAAGACGCGGTGGCGCGGATGCAGCGTGCCTTTGGCGATTTGCAATAAGGGGCATGGTCGATGAAACGGCTGGGCGGTCTGTTTTCGGTTCTGGCACTGTTGTTCCTGACCTTTGGCGGTTGGCTGATGCTGACGCCGGGGCCGGTGCCGCTGCCGGGATTGCAGCCACCGCCCGTCGATGACGGTTATCGCCCGCAGGCGGGGCCGATCGCGCTGACCACGCCCATCCAGCGGATCCTGATCGAAAAGGGGGCGCGGCGCATGACGGTGTTCCAGCAGACGGGCCCGGCCAAGACCTTTGACATCGCCCTGGGGTTTTCGCCCAGCGGCGACAAGTCGAAACAGGGCGACGGCCGCACCCCCGAAGGGATTTTCCGCATCGACCGCCTGAATCCGCAAAGCCGGTTCCACCTGTCGCTTGGCATTGATTATCCCCAGCGCCAGCACCGCGATGCGGCGCGCAGGGGCGGCTATGATCCGGGCGGCGACATCATGATCCACGGTCAGCCCAACCAGATCCCCGCAGGATACCGCGTCAAGGGCGACTGGACCGAAGGCTGCATCGCCGTATCGGATGATGAGATCGAGGAAATCTACGCCCTTGCCCGCGTCGGAACCGAGGTTGAGATACGGCCCTGAAATCCGGCATCTTGCCCAAATCTTTGCCCAAGGTTAAGGCAAGGGGATGATCTCCGCACGTTACGCCCCGCATCTGCGCGCCACGCTGGCGCTTGGGTTGCCGCTTGTCGGCAGTCACCTGTCGCGTATGGCCATCGGGGTCGCGGATACGGTGATGCTGGGCTGGTATGGCGTCAACGAGCTGGCGGCGCTGGTCATCGCCATGTCGTTTTTCCACATCCTGTATTTTCTGGGCATGGGTTTCGGCATCGGCGTGATGGGCGTCATCGCCGCCGCCATCGCCCGCGGGGATGAGGTCGAGGTCCGACGCTCGGCCCGGATGGCGCTGTGGCTGTCGCTGATCTCCTCGGTCATATCGCTGCCGCTGATGTGGCACGCGGGACCGATTCTGCTGGCGATCGGGCAGGCGCCCGTGGTGGCGGAACTGGCACAGGAATACCTGCGTATCGCCGGTTTCGGGCTGGTGGCCATGCTGTGCCAGCTGACGCTGAACAGCTATCTTGCCGCGATGGAGCGGCCGCAGGTCGTGCTGTGGATCACGCTTGCGGGCCTGCCCTTGGTGATCTTTCTGAACTGGGTGCTGATCTTCGGCAATCTGGGCATGCCGGAAATGGGCGTGCGCGGGGCGGCCATTGCCGCGATCATCGTGCAGTTCCTGCAGCTGGCCGTCATGCTGGCCTATGCGCATTGGCTGCCCGCCGCGCGTCATTACCACCTGTTCCAGCGGTTCTGGAAACCCGACTGGTCCGAGATGCGCAAGGTCTTTGCCCTTGGCCTGCCCATCGGGCTGACCATGGTGGCCGAAGGCGGGCTGTTTGTCGGCTCGAACGTGATGATGGGCTGGATCGGGACGCAGCAACTGGCGGCGCATGGGATTGCACTGCAACTGGCCTCGATCACGTTCATGCTCCATCTGGGCATTTCCAATGCCGCCACCGTGCGGATCGGGCAGGCCAAGGGGCGCGGCGATGCGCAGGGGATGCGCGATGCCGCCGTGACCGTCATCGCCGTGTCGGTCGTGCTTGCGCTGGCCTGCATCGCCGCGTTCGAACTGTTCCCGCGCCAGCTTGTGTCGCTGTATCTTGACGTCAGCCACCCCGAGACGCCTGCGATCATCACGATGGCATCGGGACTGCTGTTCTATGCCGGGATATTCCAGCTGACCGATGCGATGCAGGTGATCGCACTGGGTTTCCTGCGCGGCGTGCAGGATACGCGCGTGCCCATGGTCATTGCCGCCGTCAGCTATTGGGTGGTCGGCATCCCGGTCGCCTATGGTCTGGCATTCATGCTGGGCGTCGGACCTGCGGGTCTGTGGCTGGGGCTGGTGGCCGGCCTGTCATTCGCCGCCGTTCTGCTGATGCGACGGTTCTGGCGCGGATTTGCGCGGGGGGACTGGACCGCAGCGCCAGCCACGGTCTAGGTTCGCGCCAAAAGGAGATCCGCCATGCGCCCGGTTTTCGTCCAGTTCCGCTGCACCCCCGGCAAGACCTATGAGGTTGCCGAAGCGATCTATGACCGCGAAATCGTCAGCGAGCTTTATTCGACCTCGGGCGAATACGACCTGATGGCGAAAATCTATGTCCCCGACGATCAGGACGTGGGCAAGTTCCTGTCCGAGTCGCTGTTCGACATTCCCGACATCCGCCGCACGCTGACCACCATGACCTTCAAGGCATTCTAGGTCGGTGCGCACGGCAAAATGAACGGGCCGCCCGGCATCACGCGGGCGGCCCTTTTTCGTCAGCGCAGCCCCGCCACGACCGAGGCGCGGTAAAGCCGGAAGGCCGGGACCAGTGCCAGCGCAAAGCCAAGCGCCAGCAGCGTCGCGGCCATACGCAATTCGGTCCAGCCCAGCGTCGCCGTCATCTGCACCCCCGTCGCGTTCGAGATAACCGAGGTGGCGATGGCCGATGCGGCCCAGCCCAGCGGCAGGCCAAGCACAGCCCCCGCAAGGATCATCGTGCCGACATAGATCCAGACGCTGGCAAAGACATAGGCCGCCGATGCGCCAAGCGCACGCAGGACCGCAAAGCGTTGCCGTTGCAGGTCCAGCACCGCCAGCATCCCGCCAAGGATCGCAGTGACGACCAGCACCTGCGCGGCCAGCGTCAGCCATGACATGACCCGCGTGGCCCCGCCCATGACGCTGTAAAGCTCCACCAGCGTCTCGGCCGGGAAAAAGGCGGTGGATTGCGCCGTGCGATACCGGGAACGCAGCCCATAGGCGGCGGCGATGGTGTCGGGCTTGACGACCAGCGCGGGCAGTCCGGGCATCTGGTCGGCCTGCCATGGCGGACCGATATGCGTATCGCCCGGCGCGTGGCCCGTGCCCATGACATGGGCGTTCCAGATATATTCGACCGGAACCACCACAGCGTGGTCCCATGGCGTTCCCGTGGGCTTCATGCGGCCGGTGACGGTGACATCCTCATGCGCGTGGTCATGGTGGTCATGCGCCTCGCCCTCGGTGTGGTCGTGGTCGTGGTGATCCCCGGCATCGTAGCTGTCGGCATCGCCGCTGCCATCGGTCAGGTCATCGGCATGGCCATGGCTGATTTCCAGCGTATCGCCGACGCGGGCATCGACCAGCGACCCCACGACCGCCTGATTGATCGAGGTGAAGGGCTGCCCCTCGGCCAGACCGTTGCTGAGATAGGTAACGAAATCGGCCGTCGTGCCGACTACAGCGGAGTCGCGATGGCTGTCGCCAAAGGCGATCGGGGCGACGAAGCGGGCATCCTTGTCGTTCAGGATCTGATGCACGATCTGGCCGGGCAGCAATTCGACCGCCGTGGGCCGCAGGAATACGGTCGAAAACAGCAGGTCGGTCTGGCTGCCGGGCGCGGCCACGATCAGATCGAACCGATCCGCCGCGCGGGCCGAGCCCTGACGTAGCGCGCGTTCCTGCACGCTGATCGCGATGCCAAGCGCCACGGCCAGCGCGATCAGCAGCGTGAACAGGATGACGGTCAGCGGGTTGCGCGCCAGACTGGCGCGGACGATGGGAAGCGGGTTCATGCGACCTCGACGGGTTTGCCGCGTTCAAGCCGCAGCCTGCGATCGGCCAGAGCGATAAGCGCGGGGTCGTGACTGGCGGCGATGACGCTGCGCCCCTCGGTGCGGGCCATGGCCAGCAGCGTCTGGGCCACGGCAGCACCCGAGGCGCTGTCCAGGCTGGCGGTCGGTTCATCGGCGAAGATGACGGCGGGCTCCATCAGCAGGGCGCGGGCCAGCGCCACGCGCTGCTGTTCGCCGCGCGACAGCACTGCCACGCGGGCACGTTCGGGCACACCGAAACGCGCCAGCAACTCCTGCGCCCTTCCGCGTTTACGCGACGCGGAAAACGCGCCCAGCCATGCAGGCACCAGCACGTTTTCCAAGGGTGAGAGTTCGGGGATCAGGTGGAAATCCTGAAACACCAATCCGGCGCGCTTGCGCCGCCAGCGGTCGCGCGCCACTTCGGGCAGACGGGCCAGATCGATCCCGTCCCAGTCCACGCGCCCCGCAGTGGGGGTCATCAACCCCGCCAGCAGGTGCAGAAGCGTCGTCTTGCCCGAACCGGACGGGCCGGTCAGCACGGTCAGCTGTCCGGGGCGCAGATCCAGCGCAGGCAGCGAAAACAGCGCCTCTCCCCCCAGATCGTGCCGGAGGTCCGAAAGCGTCAGATGTGCGCTCATCAAAGTTTCTCGTATCGCGTGTCGCGCAGACGGACGAAGCTGACAAAGCCGGTTTCCGGGTCGGTTTCGAACCCGGTTTCGAACGTGCCGGTGGCGCGGATCAGGTCGGTGTAGCGCACCGGATCGACGGGGCCATCGGTCAACGCCAGCACAATGTCATCGGGCCATTGCGCCTCGTTTTCGCAAAACGGGCAGACGGACATCGGCAGCTTGGTCAGCACGAAAAAGTCGATCTCGGGCTTGAGCGGCGGGGCCATGTAGCCGATCATTTCGACCGCTTTGCCGTTCAGCGCTGCGGCTTCAGCCGTCAGGTCGCGGCCGCGCGAATACAGATTGCGGAATTTAAGCTGGGCGGGGGCGGCAAGTGCGGGCACGCTCAGCAGCGGCAGGGCAAGGCCCGAGGCCAGGAAATCGCGGCGTTTCATCTTGCTCTCCTTGAAAGGTGAAGCCGCCGGGGACATGCCCCGGCGGCCCTTATGCGTCAGGCGTGCCGATTACTTCTGCGCCAGAGCGGCGCGGGTCGGCAGGTCGGTCGCGTGGGCGATGACGTGGAAGATCAGGTTCTGTTCTACCACACCGTGGAACAGATGTGCCCACGGGCCTTGCGCGAAGATCGCAACATCGTCACCGGCATGGGTTTCGCTTTCGCCTAGCGGGATCAGCGCCTGCTGCAGGAAATCCACGTCGGTGGTGTCGATGCTGGACAGGTCGGCGCGCGGCTCGTCCAGTTTTGCGCCCGGACCGTTCATGTAGCCCAGCGTGGTATAGGGCTTGTTGTCATCGGCGGTGCCCGCGATGCCAAGGATCGGGTTGTTGCGCTTGGGATAGCCCGCGATCGAGAAGACGTGGCTGTGGTCCGCCGTCAGGATGACCAGCGTTTCGTTCGGATCGACCTTGTCATAGACTGCCTGCACGGCTTCCGCGATGGCGATGGTGTCGGTCAGCGCGCGTGCGGCATTGCCTGCGTGGTGGGCGTGATCGACGCGGCCACCTTCGACCATCAGGACATAGCCGTCTTCGTTCTTGGACAGCACGTCCAGCGCCTTGACGGCCATTTCGGCAACAGACGGCTCACCGCCCGCGTCCTTTTCACGATCGACTTCATACTGCATGTGGCTGCGGTTGAAGAGCGCGAAGATGCGGTTGGTGTTGTCCAGGTTCAGGCCGTCAAAGCCTTCGCGGTTCCAGATATACGCGCCGTCATTGTGCTTGGCGGTCCATTCCGCAACCAGATCGCGGCCATCGGTGCGCGAGCCGGTCTTGGTTTCGTCTTCCGGGTCTTTCTGGTCGGTGGTCATAAAGTTCTGACGACCGCCGCCCATGACAACCTCGAAGCCGTCGCCGGCGGGCCAGTCGATCAGCTGCGCCGCGATGTCCTTGCAGCCGTTCTGCACGGCTTCTTCGGTCAGGTCGGCATTGCCTTCCCAATCGCGGCCCGCAACCTTGGCATAGGTCGCAGCGGGGGTCGCGTGGGTGATGCGGGCGGTCGAAACGATGCCGGTCGCCAGACCCGCTTCTTCGGCCAGTTCAAAGATCGTGGTGACTTCGGCGCCCTTTTGGCTGGAGCAGACGTCCGGCTGGACCGCTTGCGTCACGCCGATGGTGCCGTTCACCGATTTCACGCCCGAAACCATGGCCGTCGCGGTCGGAGCCGAGTCGGCGACCTGCGCGTCATGGGTATAGGTCTTGGACAGCGCGACATAGGGCAGCAGCTTTTCGAACGACAGGCTGTTCGATTCGCCATCGACGCCGCGCAGCTGGCCTTCGTGGATGCGCGATGCGGTGATGGTCGGGATCGACAGGCCATCGACAACGAACAGCACGACGTTCTTGGCGCGGCCGACATTCGGCTGGTCGGCGATTTTCTTCGCCAGTTCAGCCTGTGCCGCGGTGTAATAGGAATCCTGCGACTGGATGACGTTTTCCTGAGCCATGGCCGCCGAGGCGATGCTCAGCACCGACGCGCCCAGCGCGAGCGAGCGGAAGGGATGGGTCATTTACTGTCCTTCGGTATTATGGGGGGCTGGAAGTCTGATCGCTTTAGTCGGGCTTTGTAACGTGGGCGTGAACCGCGGCGTCCACTCGGACGCCGCCTTCACGACAATCTTGCAAGATCAACGGGCTGCCAGCAGCTCGGGGACCGATAGCAGGATGAATTCGTTATGCGCTGCCTGTCCGATTTCGCGCCCGCCCGAGAAAGGCAGGTTGTTGTCATTGGCGACAAGGATATGCGTGTCATCGACGCGCATCACGTCTTCGATGGTCTGGAACGGGAAGGTGAAGGGGCCTTCGGCGGGCTTCATGCCGTCCAGCGCTTTGCCGTCGGGATCGGCGATGTTCATCAGGTCGATATGGCCGATCCGGCGGATATAGCCGTCGGCGTCCCGCTGGGCGGTATCGACCAGCACGATGTTCTTGACCTTGGCGGGCATCGGGAAGCAGGTCGCGGCATCCGCACCTTCGGCGCACGCCTTGGCGGCATCGCCTTCGCCCGCATCGCGTTCGATCACCAGCGCGCGGGTGTCGTCGATGAAGTTGAAATCACCGATCGCCACCGCGCCGGGGGCCAGCTTGAAACGATAGCTTTCGCCGGTCCAGTCGCCCGCCTTGGTGTCGAAGGTGATGACGCGCAGGAAATCGCCTTCGGGCGTGCCATCCGCGGCCAGCAGCGGCTTTTCCAGCATCGCCCAAAGCAGATCGGTTGTCGGTTGCAGCGCCATGCCTTCGTAACCGCCCGAACGCTGGACGCGGAAATCCTTGCCCGCTGCCGCCGGAACCACGGTGCCGGGGGTGTCGGGACCGTTCAGCGCCACGCCGTCCAGCATCGTCTGATGGACCGAGATGACGCGCCCATCCAGCGTCGCGCGGATGACATAGGGGCCGAATTCATCGCCGATCCAGATTTCGCCGTTCAGGAACTGGATGCTTTCCGGGTCGAAATCCGCGCCGGTCAGATAGCGCGCCTCGGTCCCTTCATAGGCGATGCGGAAGGGCACCTTGTGGTCGGGGTCGCGCAGGAAGATCGTTTCAAGGCGTTCCACCTTGCCGGTTTCGAAATCGGGGGCCATGCGGTGGAAAAACAGCATCGCATCGGGGCTGTTCGCCTTGGTTCCGAAACCGTTATCGGTCAGCGTATAGATGCTGCCGTCATCGGCGCGGTTCATAGCAAAGCCCGACATGCCCTGGACGGGCTGGCCGATAAAGGGCAGCGACAGCCCGGTCGGATGCGCGCCATATGTCTTGCCGGTATCGGCAGGCGCGCTCATCGCGGCTTCGTTGCGGGTCTTGCCGGTGAACTTGCCCGACAGCCACGCATCGCGCGGTGCATCGCCCGGAGGGGTCACAAGCGTGAATGCGGGCAGATAGGCATGGCCTGCCAGCGTTGCCGGGAACGCATCTTCGGCATGGGCGGGCAGGGCGGCGCAGGTGGCCAGCAGGGCAAGGGTCAGGCGCATCGAAAGCTCTCCGGGTGCATGATTTCGCGCACGGCGGTAGCAAGCCATTCTGACAGCCAGATCAGAGTTGTGTGAAGAAATTATGCCGTTTCAGGCGGTTCCCATGACCGGAACCCCGGAATGCTTGGCCTTGTGTTCCGGCTCGACATGGATCGAGATCAGCGCATCGGGCAGTTTCCTTTTCAGCGCTGCCTCGATCCGGTCGCAGATGTCATGCGCCTCTTTGACGCTGATGCGGCCATCGACGACCAGATGAAAGTCGATAAAGGTCTTCGGCCCGGCATGGCGGGTGCGCAGATCATGCGCCTCAAGCGCGCCTTCGGCATTGTCGGAAATGATGGTGCGGATGTCGCGCAGCGCGTGTTCGTCCACCGCCTCATCCATCAGGCCGGAAAGCGAACTTGCCATGACTTTCCACCCCGACCACAGGATGTTCACCGCAACGATCGCCGCCAGCGCCGGGTCCAGCACCGCCCAGCCGGTCAGCACGGCCGCAGCAACGCCCACGACCACGCCGACCGAGGTGATGACATCCGACAGCAGGTGATGCCCGTCCGCCACCAATGCGGGCGATTTCAGCAGCCGTCCGCGTGTGATCAGCACCCAGCACCAGATGCCGTTCAGGACGCTTGCGACGATGTTGATTGCCAGCCCGCCCAACGGCGCATCCAGCACGCGGGGGTTCTGAAAGCCGTGCCATGCTTCGCGCATGATCAGCAGGGCGGCGACGATGATCATCACCCCCTCCAGCACGGCGCTGAAGAATTCGGCCTTGTGATGGCCATAGGGATGGTCCTTGTCGGCGGGGCGCGCCGCGACACGAATGGCGATCAGCGCGGCCACGGCGGTCGCCACGTTCACCGTGCTTTCCAGCGCATCCGACATCAGCGCGACCGATCCGGTCAGCCACCATGCCAATGCTTTCAGCCCCAACACCACAAGCCCGACGGCAATGCTGCCGATGGCGATCTGTTCGGTCCGGGACAAAGGCATTGCTGGCTCCTTCGCGAATCCTTTGGGGCGTTCTAGCCCGGTCGGGCGGCTGGGCCAATGGGTTGCGCCAGACCGCCGTTTGGGCGAAGCGTGGCAAGACACCCAGTGGAGACGCCATGGAACTGCACGACCTGCTGACCGGCGAGTGGCGTTTCGGCCGCCACGCTTCCAGCGGCGAACGCTTCGACGGAACGGCCCGCTTTTCCCCCATGCCGGGCGGCGCGTTGCATTATCACGAGCAGGGGCGGATCACTTTTCAGAACGGCGGCAGCTCGACCTTTTTTCGCGATTATATCTATATCATCCGGGACAACCTGCTGACGGTGCAGTTTCAGGATGGGCGGCTGTTTCATCAGGTGGCGCTGGACAGACATGGCGATGAATGGACCGGGGCCGGGCATCACCTGTGCGTTGCCGATGACTATGCCACGACTTACCTGATCGCGCCGGGCCGGTTGCGGATCACGCATGACGTGGCAGGGCCGAAAAAGGCGTATCGGCTGGAGACCGAATACAGATGCGCAGGATAGAAGGCGGCGGCATCTGCGCCGCGTTAAGCATCGTGTTGTTCCCGCTGTATATCTTGGCGTTTTTCCCGGTTTTCGGCAGGTTCGTGAACTCGCCCGAGTGGTTCGCCCGCACCATGCACCTGACGCTTCTAGCCCCGGTCGTGTTCGGTCTGTGCGGTGGTCTTTTCGGCTGGCTGATCCCGCCCAAAGCGCGCGCCGGGGGCGAAGCCGCGCGTTTTACGTCGCCACGTTTCTTCCCATCAGTGCGATGGCGGGTGGGATGGCTGTGCACAAGCCACCCTATGTTGCAGCGGTGCTGACAGGTCAGCCGACCGCTCTGGTGCTGACGGTCAAATCCTTGCCTCGGGACAAAAGCAGATGCGGGCAACCCGTCGAAATTCATCCCGCCGGGATGTTGTGTCGGGTGCCCGATGCGATACGCGCGCAACTGCGTCCGGGGAACAGGATCGTGGTTTCGGGAAAGGGCACGTGGATGGGTGTCTTTGTCGATCGGATCGATCGGATCAAGCTGTTCGACCGCAGCAAACCGCTTTAGCCGTCGCCGCGCCAAGCCATTTGCCGAATGAAAAGGGGCCTTTCGGCCCCTTTTCCTTATTCCGCCGGCACAGCTGCCAGATCGTCCACATCCGCGATCGGATGCTTCAGATGCGGCAGCATCTCCTTGGGGCAGACCTGCAGGAAGTTGGCCTTTTCCTCGGCCCAGTTCTGCAGGATTTCCGCCGCACGAAGCGAGCCGGTTTCCTTGGCGTGGCGGGTGACCAGCGTATGCAGCTGGTCTTCCCAATGCGCCTGTGTCACGGGGCACAGGATCAGCGTTTCCGGGTTGATATAGTCGCGGGCAATGCCTTCGGGATCGTAAAGATAGGCCATGCCCCCGGTCATCCCGGCACCGAAGTTCGCGCCGATGCGGCCAAGGATCACGGCGACACCGCCGGTCATGTATTCGCAACCGTTGCTGCCGCAGCCTTCGATCACCACCGTCGCGCCCGAGTTGCGGACCGCGAAACGCTCACCCGCGCGGCCAGCCGCGAACAGGAAGCCATCGGTCGCGCCGTAAAGCACGGTGTTGCCGATGATGGTATTGTCGGCGGCGGTCAGCGGGCTGGCCATCGGCGGACGCACGGTGATCGTGCCGCCCGACAGCCCCTTGCCGACATAGTCGTTGGCATCGCCCGACACCTCGATCTTCAGGCCCGGCGCGGCGAATGCGCCCAGCGACTGACCTGCCGAGCCCGTCAGACGCACCGTCAGGTGATCGGGTTGCAGCTTGTTGCGCATCCCGAAGGTCTGCACGATCATCGACGATGTGCGCGTGCCCACGGTCCGCAGTGTGTTGCGCACCGCATAGGACAGCTGCATCTTTTCGCCATCGCTGAAGAAGCGGCTGGCATCGCGGATGATTTCCGCATCCAGCGTGTCCGGCACCGCATTGCGCGGCTTTGAGCGATCATAGACGATCTTGTCCGAGCCATCGACGGTGATCAGCAGCGGGTTCAGGTCCAGATCGTCCAGCGACTTGTCGCCACGGCTGACCTGCGTCAGCAGATCGGCACGACCGATCACCTCATCCAGCGAACGCGCGCCGATGGCGGCCAGGATCTCGCGCACCTCGGTCGCATAGAAGGTGATCAGGTTCACCACCTTGTCGGCCGATCCGGTGAACATCGCGCGCAGTTTTTCATCCTGCGTGCAGACACCCACGGGGCAGGTGTTCGACTGGCACTGACGCACCATGATGCAGCCCATCGCGATCAGGGCGGCGGTGCCGATGCCATATTCCTCGGCACCCATCATCGCGGCCATCACGATGTCGCGGCCCGTGCGCAGACCGCCATCGGTGCGCAGCGTCACCCGGTCGCGCAGCCGGTTCATCGCCAGCACCTGATGCGCCTCGGTCAGGCCCATTTCCCACGGCAGACCCGCGAACTTGATCGAGGTCGCGGGCGATGCGCCCGTGCCGCCATTGTGGCCCGAGATCAGGATCACGTCGGCCTTGGCCTTTGCCACACCTGCCGCGATCGTGCCCACGCCCGAGGATGCCACCAGCTTCACGGTGATCTTGGCGCGCGGGTTGATCTGCTTCAGGTCATAGATCAGCTGCGCCAGATCCTCGATCGAATAGATGTCGTGGTGCGGCGGCGGGCTGATCAGCGTGACGCCCTTGGTCGAGTGGCGCAGGCGCGCGATCAGATCGGTGACCTTCATGCCGGGCAATTGCCCGCCTTCGCCGGGTTTCGCGCCTTGGGCGACCTTGATCTCAAGCTCTTCGCAGGCGTTCAGGTATTCGGCGGTGACGCCGAAACGACCCGAGGCGACCTGCTTGATCTTGGCGCAGGGGTTGTCGCCGTTGGGCAGCGGGTGGCTGTGGGCCGGATCCTCGCCGCCTTCGCCGCTGTCGGATTTCGCGCCGATGCGGTTCATGGCGATGTTCAGCGTCATATGCGCCTCGGGGGACAGCGCCCCCAGCGACATGCCCGGCGTCACGAAGCGCTTGCGGATCGAGGTGATGGATTCCACTTCCTCGATCGGGACCGGCTTGCCCAGCGGCTTGATGTCCAGCAGATCGCGCAGGTGGATCGGCGGGTTCGCCCGCATGGTCGCGGTGAACTGCTTCCAGATGTCATAGGACGCGCGGTCGCAGGCCATCTGCAACAGCTTCATCGTGTTGGCTTCCCAGGCGTGCTTTTCGCCCGAGCGACGCGCCTTGTAGAAACCGCCGACCGGCATCAGTTCGACCGCGCCGCTGTGGAAACCCTTGGCGTGAATATCCTCAAGCTTGGCTTGCAGACCGTGCAGACCCATGCCTGAGATCCGCGACTGCATGCCGGGGAAATATTCCGCGACCATGGCACGCGACAGGCCTACCGCCTCGAAGTTCAGACCACCGCGATAGGACGACACGACCGAGATGCCCATCTTGGCCATGATCTTCAGCAGGCCCGCATCAATCGCATCGCGATAGTTGCGCATGTTGTCGATCAGGATGCCGCCCAGCAGGCCGCGTTCGATGCGGTCCGCAATGGTATCCTGGGCCAGATACGGGTTCACCGTGGTCGCGCCACAACCGATCAGCACCGCAAAGTAATGCGGGTCGATGCATTCCGCCGAACGCACGTTGACCGAACAGAAGGTCCGCAGACCCTTGCGCGTCAGCCAGCTATGCACCGCGCTGGTCGCCAGGATCATCGGCAGGCCGATACGCTCGGGGCTGATGTTTTCATCCGACAGCACCAGATGACCGGCGCCGGAACGCACGGCATCCTCGGCCTCGGCGCGGATGCGGGCCAAGGCTTCGCCCATGGCCTCGGGGCCGGCGCCGTCTGCAAATGTGCAGTCGATCTGCGTCACGGTTTCGCCGAACATCTTCATCATCTCGCCGAATTCGGCATTGGCGATGAAGGGGCTTTCCAGCACCAGAATTTCCGTCTGGGCACTGGATTCGTCCAGCACGTTCTTAAGGTTGCCGAACCGCGTCTTAAGCGACATGACGCGGGTTTCGCGCAGGCTGTCGATGGGCGGGTTCGTGACCTGCGAAAAGTTCTGGCGGAAGAAATGCGACATCGGCCGATATTGGCCCGACAGAACCGCAGGCGGCGTGTCGTCCCCCATCGAGGCCAGAGCCTCTTTCCCATCCTCGGCCATCGGCGCAAGCATGGCTTCGATTTCTTCGATGGAATAGCCCGCGGCGATCTGGCGGCGACGCAGTTCGTCCCCTTCGAAGATGCATTCCTCGGGCAGGTCCTTCATCACTTCGGACAGCTGCACGACCTTTTCGATCCATTCGCCGAAAGGCTGGCTGGAGGCGAGATAATCCTTGATCTGGCGGTCATGGAACAGCTTGCCGGTTTCCATGTCCACAGCGATCATCTGGCCCGGCCCAAGCGCGCCCTTTTCACGCACGGTCGTTTCATTCACCGGAACCATGCCGGCTTCGGAACCGGCGATCAGCAGGTTGTCGCCCGTCACGACATAGCGCAGCGGACGCAGGCCGTTACGGTCCAGACCGCCGCAGACCCAGCGGCCATCGGTCATCGCAAGCGCTGCGGGGCCGTCCCACGGCTCCATCACGGCGTTGCAATAGGCATACATGTCCGCCCATGCCTTGGGCATGTCGGTCGTGGCCTTCGACCATGCTTCGGGAACCAGCATCGTCTTGGTCATCGGCGCGCTGCGGCCCGAACGCACCATCACTTCGAACACTGCATCCAGCGCTGCCGAATCCGACGAGCCCGCCGGGATGATCGGCTTGATATCCTCGGCCATCTCGCCGAACGAGCGGCTGGCCATGCGGATTTCGTGGCTTTTCATCCAGTTGGTGTTGCCCTTGAGCGTGTTGATTTCGCCGTTATGGGCCAACATGCGGAAGGGCTGGGCCAGCCACCATTGCGGAAAGGTGTTGGTCGAATAGCGCTGGTGATAGATCGCAAAGGCCGACTCGAACCGCTCATCCTTCAGGTCGGGATAGAATTCCGCGACCTGTTCGGCCAGCATCATGCCCTTGTAGATGATCGAGCGGCAGGACAGCGAGGCGAAGTAAAGCCCGGCGATCTGCGCGGCGATTGCGGCTTTCTCGATCCGGCGGCGGATGATGTAAAGCTCGCGCTCGAACTGTTCCTGATCGATGTCCTTTTCGCAGCGGATCAGGATCTGCTCGATCTCGGGGCGGGTGGCGTTGGCCTTTTCGCCCAGAACGCTGGTGTTCACCGGAACGTGGCGCCAGCCATAGATATAGTGGCCCATGCGCAGAACTTCGGATTCCACGATGGTCCGGCAGGCTTCCTGCTGGGCGAAATTGGTACGCGGCAGGAAACACTGGCCGACGGCGATCAGCTTCGACTGGTCGGGTTCGTGACCCGTGCGGCGCACCTGATCGTAAAAGAAGGGGACGGGGATCTGGACGTGGATGCCCGCGCCGTCGCCGGTCTTGCCATCGGCATCGACCGCGCCACGGTGCCAGATCGCCTTCAGCGCGCTGATGCCGCTTTCGACGACCTTGCGGCTTGCCTTGCCGTCCAGGTTCACCACCAGACCGACGCCGCAGGACGAATGTTCATCCTCGGCACGGTAAAGCGAATGCTCCGCCATCCAGTCGCGGCGGGCCTGTTCTTCTTGTTCCCAGTCCATCAGCTGCGTGCCTCCTTCAAAAGCTGCCCAAGGATGCCGGACTCGTTGCCGTGCACCATCTGCAGGTCGCAATCATATTGTGGCTTGGTCTCGCCAAAGCCGGGTTGTCCGGGGAAGGAGAACTTCACCGGGCTGTCATTCGTGCTTTCGCGTGCGCCCGTCCAGTCTTCGGACGTTTCCACACCGCCGTAAAAGCGGCCCTGCGCGCGGCTGACGAATTGCTGGCCTTCGCGGCGGATCAGCACGTCGCCGGTTTCGCTATAGGTCGTCAGCTGGAACTGCGTGACTTCCAGCGGCACGCCGTCGATTTCGACCTTTTCGCCGGTCAGCCGATCCTCACCCACGTGATGCAGGCGTTCCCCGGTATTCGAGCGGGTCCAGAAATCGAAATCGTCCTTGCCGGTTTCCAGCAGCGTGCTGAACGAGGCGTGGTCTTTCGCATCCTCCTCCAACACATCGACGATGCCGTCGCGCATGTTGGTGCTTTCCATCCAGCGCGTTTCGCGGTCGATGCGCGACTGGTAGGTCTGCCCTTCGGGCGTGAAATAAGTCACCCACTGGTCGCCCGCCGCGTCCGAGGAACAGCGATAATGCTGCGCCACGGTGCAGCTGCGGTTCTGGATCGTCAGCTCCAGCTTGCAGCCCTGCGGCGGCGTGAAATTGGCGGCGAGTGCGGGCAGCGCGGAAATGGTCAGCATGGCCGCCGTGACCGCGACAGGCATGGCCCGCAATCTATGTCCCTTGCACGGATCGTGCATGGCGATCACTCCCTTACTCGGCGGCGACGCGGGCAGCGCCGGACAGGTAACCAGCGATGCTGTCGGCAGCCTCGCGGCCGTCGCGGATCGCCCAGACCACAAGGCTGGCACCACGCACGATGTCGCCCACGGCAAAGACGCCGGGCAGGCTGGTCTGGTGCGTCTGGTAATCGGCGCGGATCGTGCCCCAGCGGGTCACTTCCAGCCCATCGACGCCCCAAAGACGCGGCAGCTCTTCCGGCTCAAAGCCAAGCGCCTTGATGACCAGATCGGCGGGCTCGTCGTAATCGGCCCCCTCGATCAGTTCGGGCGATTGGCGGCCCGACACGTCCGGCGCGCCCAGACGCATCTTCTGGATGCGGACCGAGGCGATGGACACATCGCCCACATCGGCTTCCTGCGCCTCCATGGCTTCGCCCGTGACATGACCCGCAAAGGAACCGGGGGCGGACAGCCAGACGAATTCGACGCCTTCTTCCTCGGCGTTCTGCACTTCGCGCTGCGAGCCGGGCATGTTGGCACGGTCGCGGCGATACAGGCATTTGACCGACAGCGCGCCCTGACGGATCGCGGTGCGCACGCAGTCCATGGCGGTGTCGCCGCCGCCGATCACGACGACGCGCTTGCCCGATGCATTCAGTTCGCCGTCTTCGTAGTCGGGGATCTCATCGCCCAGATCGACCCGGTTCGAGGCGGTCAGGTAATCCAGCGCCCGCACCACGCCCTTGGCTGCGGCATTGTCGATGTCCAGATCGCGGGTCTTGTAAACGCCCGTCGCGATCAGCACGGCATCGTGCTTGCCGCGAATGGCGTCAAAGCTCAGGTCGTCGCCGACATTGGTGTTCAGCACGAATTCGACGCCGCCATCGGCCAGCTGTTTGTTGCGACGCTCGACCACGTCCTTTTCCAGCTTGAAGCCGGGGATGCCATAGATCAGCAGCCCGCCCGCGCGGTCGTGACGGTCATAGACGGTGACCTGATAGCCCATGCGGCGCAGGCGGTCGGCGGCGGCAAGGCCACCCGGACCCGCGCCGATGATGCCGATCGACTCGGGGCGCTCGACCGCGGGGGCGGCGGGGGTGACCCAGCCATTTTCCCACGCGGTGTCGGTGATGTATTTCTCGATCGCGCCGATGGTCACGGTGCCGTGGCCCGATTGTTCGATGACGCAGTTCCCTTCGCACAGACGGTCCTGCGGGCAGATGCGGCCGCAGATTTCCGGGAAGGTGTTGGTTTCCTGACTGCGCATCCACGCCTCTTGGACGCGGCCTTCGGCGGTCAGGCGCAGCCAGTCGGGGATGTTGTTGTGCAGCGGGCAGTGCGACTGGCAATAGGGCACGCCGCATTGGCTGCAGCGGCTTGCCTGTTCGGTCGCCTTGGCGGCGGCGAATTCGCGATAGATCTCGTGAAAATCCTCCGAGCGGGAGGCGGCGTCACGTTTCTCAGGCATCTCGCGCCCGATGGTGACGAACTTGAGCATCTTCTGCGTGGCCATGGCTGCGCGTCCCTTCCTAGCGAGGCTGTTGAAAGCCTGATAAGACAGGGCGAAGATGATTAAAAGTCAGCTAAGCTGACCTATTTGCGGATTTTAATCGCTGGCAGGTCAATTTTGCGCCTGCCAGCATCTAAATTAGGTCAGTAAAGTTTACCAACCTGCTGCCAGAGCCAGCATAGCCACGGCCCCGACGATGATTCGCCACCAGGCGAAGACAGCATATCCATGGGCCGAGACGTAGTTGAGCAACCAGCGCACCACGACTATGGCCGAAATAAACGCGCAGACGAAACCGACGGCGATATTGCTTAGTGCCGCCGCGTCCAGAATGTCGCGGTTCTTGTAAAGATCATAGGCGAAAGCGCCGACCATCGTCGGCATCGACAGGAAGAAGCTGAATTCGGCGGCGGACCGCTTGTCCACGCCCAAAAGCAGCGCACCCGTGATCGTGGCACCCGACCGCGATACGCCGGGGATCATCGCCAAACACTGGATCAGGCCGATCTTGAAGGCGGTGCCGACCGGAATATCCTCGGCCGCGTGATAACGCGGGTTCTTGGCCATGCGGTCCACGAACAGCAACACGACCCCGCCGACGATCAGCATGACGGCCACCAGCATCGGGGTTTCGAACAGCACTTCCTTGATGACCTTGTGGGCCATCACGCCGATCACGACGGCGGGCAGGAATGCCAGCAGCACGGCAAATATGAAGCGCCGGGCCTTGGGGTCATGGGGGGCTGCGGAAAACAGCCGCCACAGCCGCCCGGCATAAACGCCAAGGATGGCCATGATGGCACCCAGCTGGATCAGCACCTCAAAGGCGCGGCCGGGCGAATCGAAGCCCAGAAAATGACCCACCAGCAGCAGGTGCCCGGTCGAGGACACGGGAATGAATTCGGTCAAGCCTTCCAGCAGACCAAGGATCGCGGCAACAATCGTATTATGTTCCATCAGCTCCGGCGCAGGTTCTTGGCGGACGCGGTCATCGCCTCATATTGACCCGAGGGACGGAAGCGCCACAGATACTCATTAATGACCGCCGAGGCGGCGGTCGGCTCAATACCTAGTGAAGTCAAGTCCTTGACGCCTTCGCCGACCCGGTTCGGACGCTTCAGCGAACGCAGTTGATCGCGCGTCAGCACGCGATTGGTCAGCAGACCGCCACTGACCACCTGCACGGCGTCCAGCACGGATGCCAGACCGCCGCCCAAGGGGCCGGGCAGATTCATGACCGCGCGGCGGCGGTCGGTGGCCCGCAGGACAAGCCGTGCCACGTCGCGCATCGTCATCACCTCGGGGCCGCCCAGTTCATAGATACCCGGCGCGGCCTTGCCTTGGGCGGCCAGCACGGCGGCATTGGCGACATCCATGACATAGACCGGCTGGACCGGCGTATCGGCACCCGGCACCATCAGCACCGGACCGAACCGCGTCATCGAGGCGATCCGGTTAAAGAAATTGTCGTCCGAACCGAAAATGATCGACGGGCGCAGAATCACGGCATCGGCGCGATGGCTTAGCACCGCAGCCTCACCACGGCCTTTCGAGGCGGCATAGCGGCTGTCGGCATCGGCATCCGCGCCAAGCGCCGAGACATGCACGAAATGCGGCACGTTCAACTGGGCCGAAAGCCGGGCGATGCGGCCCGCGGCTTCGTCATGGACGGCGGCAAAGGTGTTCTTGCCTTCCTCGACCAGCACGCCCACGCAGTTCACGACCGCATCGGCATCGGCCATGCAGGCCAGAACCGAGGCGTCGTCGCGCACGTTGCAGGGCACGGGTTCGATCTGTCCGGGGGCGCCATAGGTGCGCACCACGCCCGCTTCGTTCGGACGGCGCACGGCTACGCGGACGCGCCAGCCCTGCGCAGCCAGAATGCGGGCGATCTGCCGCCCCAGGAAACCGGACCCGCCATAGATCGTGACAAGCTTGGCTGCGGACATGGCTTTCGCTCCTTTTTGGCGTGCCTGATGTTGGCGTGCTTTTCCGCTCAATACCCAAGCTCGCCCGCAGCGGCAAGCCGTGGCCGCATGGACTGGACGATGCAGTCGGCAACGCGCAAGGCATTGGCGGCAATGGTCAGGCTTGGGTTCACCCCGTTCGAGGTCGGCATGAAGCTGGAATCCGCCACATACAAATTCTCCAGCCCATGCACCTTGCAGTCGCGATCCAGAACGCTGGTCGCCGGATCGTCGCCAAAGCGCATCGTGCCGCAGGGATGGGCAAAGTTCAGCTGCGGCGTGCTGCCCATGAACATGGCGCGGTTCGGGCGGAACGCCTTGCGCATCGCGTCACGAAACGCAGCGCGGCGGCGCTGCAATTCGTCCGACATGTCATAGTGAAAGCGCAGCCGGTCTTCGTCATCGGGGTCGGGCAGGACGCGGTTCGTGGCATAGGGTAGATCTTCCAGCACGCCCACGAACAGCTTGGCCTGACCCAGAACCTGTGCCGCAACCCGCGCGGGCAGGCGCAGACCCAGCCGCAGGGGCCGTAGCCGCCGCAGGGGCGAGCGGTCAAAGCGGCTGTTCATTGCGTGCAGGATCTCGCCATAGCCCGCGACCAGACCCATGGATTGCACGGTCCCGAAGCGTTCGCCCTGCATGTAATACAGATCGCGCATACTGATCGAACGCGAGGCACCCTCGCCCTTGCCGCGTCCGGCCCAGATCGCGATGATCTCGCTCAGGTGGAACATCAGGTTGCGCCCGACCAGATCGTTGCGGTTGCCCAGCCCGTCTGGCCAATGCTCATTGCCAGACCGCAGCATAAGCGAGGGCGAGCCAAGCCCCCCACCCGCCAGCACATAGCGATGCGCCCTAAGCGTCAGCGTCTCGCCGTCGCGGCGACAGGTCAGCGATTGCACACCCGTTGCATCAGCTTCGATCCGGGACACGCTGCAACGGTCCAGCAACGTAGCATTCCCGGTTTCAAGCGCGGGCAGCACACCTGCGGAACGGCCGTCCATCTTGCAACGGCGGGGGCAGCGCTGGCCGAAGCAATTGGCGCAGCCCGGCAGGAAACGCGCTGCCATATGCGTCTGATAGGGGTGCATCCCGGCGCGGCGCAAATCCTCCATCAGCGCGGCATCCGAGGCGGGCAGGACGCGCGGCGGCGCGGGCAGGTTCGCGGGCACGGGGTCCAGTGGGTCGGGTTCGCCGCTGATGTGAAAATATTCCTCGGCCAGCTCGAACCAGGGGCGCATCTCCTCATATCCGACGGGCCAGCCGCCGGTGGGGTGGGGGTGGCCGGGGCCGGGGTCAAGGTCATGGGGTTCGGGGCGTTCCAGCGTGGCCGCATAATAGGCCGAGGTGCCGCCGACACCCGCGCCGATCATCCCGTCCAGCTCGCACCACTTGCCGTCCAGTTCGGCGGCGACCAGCTTAGGCCATGCGCCATTGGCCATCCGCGCTTCGGGATCGGCGCTGTCCACGGCCAATGCCGATACGGCGGTATCCCCCAGATCGGGGCCTTTTTCGACGAAAAGCACCGACAGGCCCTGTTCGGCCAGACGACGCCCCACGGTTCCGCCACCGATCCCGGTGCCGATCACGATCACGTCCCAGACGCGGGCGGTAAACTCTTCCATCAGCAGAACCCGTTCATCATAAAAAATTATCCGCGCCGATATGAGCGATTTCTAGGCGCGTCGAAGTCCATGCGGCAAGCTGGCGGAAAGGACAGTCGCCACCCGTTTCCCTTGCTGACAGAGAAAAAACTGCGCGCGCAAAGAAAAAATGACGGAACGACGAAAAAACTTGTTTGGGGCCATTGACGGCCCCCGCAACTGCCTTTAATCACCCCGCTCACACCACCTGCCCAGGTGGCGGAATTGGTAGACGCGCACGGTTCAGGTCCGTGTGCCGCAAGGCGTGGAGGTTCGAGTCCTCTCCTGGGCACCAAAAACAAAAAGCGTGCAAACCTTTGGGTTTGCACGCTTTTTGCATTTCGCGACATGCCGGAGCCGATGCGATGCGCTGGCCGTGGCAGGCGGATCGGTCTTGACAATCGGACGTGACAAGGTCGCTTTCGCGCTTGCCGCAAAAGCCAGCAAGGAGCGCCTGCATGATTCCTCGTTTTGGACCGCCTCCCGGTCCTCATCGCTATCGTTTGCGTCCGGGGGCCTATGCCGTTCTGCTGCGTGACGGTGCGGCGCTGCTGACCTTTCAACGCGCCCCCGAACCCGAATTCCAGCTGCCGGGCGGCGGCATTGATCCGGGCGAATCGCCACAGGTAGCACTGCACCGCGAGGTCTATGAGGAAACCGGCTGGACGATCAGCACCCCGCGCAGGCTGGGGGTCTATCGCCGCTTTTGCCATATGCCCGAATATGGCTTCTGGGCGGAAAAGATGTGCTCGATCTGGCTGGCCCGCCCGATCCGCCGCCTTGGCCCGCCCAGCGAGGCAGGCCACAGTGCGCATTGGTTCCCGCTGGCAGACGCGGTTCAGCTGTTGGACGACCCCGGCTCGCGCGCGTTTGCGGCCAAGGTGCTGCGCGGCTTGTAAGGCGCGCAGCACCTTGGGATCAGATCAGGAATTCCGAAAGCACCGGATCGCGCGTGATGTCGCGATACCCGATCCCGGCGGCGGCCAGACGTTCGCACAGCCGTTCCAGATTCTCAGGCGCGCTGGTTTCGATCCCGATCAGGATCGAACCAAAGTTGCGCGCCGATTTCTTCAGATACTCGAATCGCGCCACGTCGTCATCCGGCCCCAGCAATTCCAGAAAGTCGCGCAAGGCACCGGGGCGCTGCGGCATACGCAGAATGAAATAGCGTTTTAGCCCAGAGAAACGCTGGGCGCGTTCCTTGACCTCGGGCAGGCGTTCGAAATCGAAATTGCCGCCTGAACAGACGCAGACGATCCGCTTGCCCGCCAGATCGGGGATGTCGCGCAGGGCGTCAATCGCCAGCGCGCCTGCGGGCTCCAGCACGATACCTTCGATGTTCAGCATCTCAAGCATGGTGGCGCAGATGCGATCTTCGGGCGCGGGATGGACCTGATCGGGCGAAAAACGCGACAGCAGCGAAAAGGGCAGCGCACCAATCCGCGCGACAGCCGCGCCATCGACAAAGGTATCGACGGCGGGCAGCGTCACAGGTTCACCTGCGGTCAATGCGCCATGCAGGCTGGCCCCGCCTTCGGGTTCGGCGAACGCGGCCTGCGTCGCGGGCGCGGTTTCGGCCAGATAGCTTGTGACGCCCGCCGCCAGACCGCCGCCGCCCACGGGCAGCACGACCAGATCGGGGGCAAAGCCAAGCTGCTGCATCATCTCAAGCGCCACGGTCGCCTGACCTTCGACCACATCGGGATCGTCGAACGGCGCAAGGAAACGCGCCCCTGCCGCGCGCGCGAATTCCTGCGCGGCCGCCAGCGTCTGGTCGAAATAATCGCCTGTCAGCACGATCTCGACCGCGCCATTGCCGAAAATGCGGGTCTTGGCGATCTTTTGCTGCGGCGTGGTGACCGGCATGAAGATCGTGCCTTTGGCGCCGAAATGGCGGCAGGCGTAAGCCACGCCCTGCGCGTGATTCCCTGCGCTTGCGCAGACGAAATGTGCCCCCGCGCCGCCAGCGACCTTGCGCATGGCGTTGAAGGCGCCGCGCAGCTTGTAGCTGCGCACGGGCGTCAGGTCTTCGCGTTTCAACCAGATCTCGGCGCCGTATTTCGCCGAGAGGTGGTCATTCTTCTGAAGCGGGGTCGGCTCGAAGAGGTCGCGCAGCGCGACCTCTGCCTGGCGGACAGAGGCGGCAAAGTTTTCCATGCCCCAGCCCATCGCGCGAAATCAGGCGCTTGGCAAGGGGGCGGCGCGTGCGACCGTGTAGACCGTGTTGAACGCCGAGATACAGATCACGAAAAACACGAAGAAAACCGCACAGGCCAAAACCGCCATGCCGAACATGGCCGTGTCCGAAATGTAATAGCCCTGATCGTCGCCCACCGACATCCCGGCCCATGTCAGCAGGCCCACCACGATGGCATAGGCGATGATGCCCAGCACCGATAATCCGGCCAGCGCCTTGGAAATCGGCGCGGTCGTCCGCCAGCTTTCACCCAGGCTCAGGCGGTCATTGACAGCGCCGCTGACCAGCCAGGGACACAGGCGCAGCGTCAGCCAGATGGCCAGAAAAGCGCCGGGGATCAGGACTGCACCGCGCGGTCCCAGCAGAAAACCCGGAGGCAGGACCACCGCCGCAAAGCCCGCCAGCATCAGGATCGGCAGCCAGGTGATGACGGAAAGCGCGATGCCGCGAACGAAATAGTCCAGCACCCGGCCCATGTGTGGCTGCGGCGCGATCAGGCCGGGTTTTTCCTGCATGATGGTCAGGCGGTGCCAGCCGACGGCAGCCCATGCCGTGCCAATATAGACCATCAGTGCGACCAGCACCGCGACGGCCGTGGTCAGCGGTCCGGGCGTCATGCCCATCAGGATCAGCCCATCGGTCGGCAGCACGGCTTCTGCACTTAGAAAGGACGGGAATTGCACCAGCCAGATGGCCCCGGCAATGCGCAAAAGCGCGCCGGGGCGTTGCATCGGCTGTGTCAGAATACCGCGCAAAAGCTCAATCGTGCCGATAGGGTTTGTCGCTGCCATGCCCATCCCCGACGAAACCGCGCCGGATGAAGGATTAGTGACCCCTTCCTCTTGTGACAACCGGCGAATGGGCCTATTCCCCTCCGAAATTCCAATGAGGGTTAACCGCATGACCGACGCGCCGAAGAAAGTCGTCCTTGCCTATTCGGGGGGGCTGGATACCTCGATCATCCTGAAATGGCTTCAGACCGAATATGGCTGCGAGGTCATCACCTTTACCGCCGATCTGGGGCAGGGCGAGGAGTTGGAACCCGCCCGCGCCAAGGCGGAACTGCTGGGCATCAAGGCGGAAAACATCCACATCGTCGATGTGCGCGAAGAATTCGTGCGCGACTTCGTGTTCCCGATGTTCCGCGCCAACGCGCTTTACGAAGGGCTGTATCTGCTGGGCACGTCGATCGCGCGTCCGCTGATCTCCAAGCACTTGGTCGAGATCGCGCATAAGCACGGCGCCGATGCCGTGGCGCATGGCGCGACCGGCAAGGGCAATGATCAGGTCCGGTTCGAACTTTCGGCCTATGCGCTGGACCCCTCGATCCGGGTGATCGCGCCGTGGCGGGAATGGGATCTGTCGTCGCGCACCAAGCTGCTGGAATTCGCCGAGGCGAACCAGATCCCGATCGCCAAGGACAAGCGTGGCGAAGCCCCCTTCAGCGTCGATGCGAACCTGCTGCATACCAGCAGTGAGGGCAAGGCACTGGAAAACCCGGCCGAACAGGCGCCGGAATACGTCTATCAGCGCACCGTGTCCCCCGAGGAAGCGCCGAACGAGCCCGAATATATCGAAGTCACCTTCGAGCGTGGCGACGCGACCGCGATCAATGGCGAGGCGATGAGCCCCGCGACGATCCTGACCAAGCTGAACGAACTGGGCGGCAAGCACGGCATCGGTCGCCTGGACTTCGTGGAAAACCGCTTTGTCGGCATGAAGTCGCGCGGCATCTATGAAACCCCCGGCGGCACCGTCCTGCTGGAGGCGCATCGCGGCATCGAACAGATCACGCTGGATGCAGGCGCTGGCCACCTGAAGGATTCGATCATGCCGCGCTATGCCGAGCTGATCTATAACGGCTTCTGGTTCAGCCCCGAGCGCGAGATGCTGCAGGCGCTGATCGACAAGTCGCAGGAACACGTCACCGGCACCGTGCGTCTGAAGCTTTACAAGGGTCTGGCCACCTGCGTCGGTCGCTGGTCGGACCATTCGCTTTACAGCGAAAAGCACGTCACCTTTGAAGAAGATGCCGGCGCCTATGACCAAAAGGACGCGGCGGGCTTCATCAAGCTGAACGCGCTGCGCCTGAAGCTGATCGCGACGCGCAACGCCCGCGTTTCCAAGTAAGCGAAATGGCCGCGAGCAACCCTCGCGGCCTTTTTCATCGGGGGCCGCCATGACCGCACGCATCGCCATCGTCACCGTATCCGACCGCGCCTTTGCCGGGGTCTATGAGGATAAGGGCGGACCGGGGGCCGAGGCATGGCTGCGCGCCACCATCACGTCGCCCATGGACATCAGCCGCGTCATTGTGCCGGATGGTCGCGCAGGCGTCGCCGACAAGCTGCGCGAATTGTGCAAGACCAGCGACCTGATCCTGATCACCGGGGGCACCGGCCCGGCCCCGCGTGACGAGACACCCGAAGCCATGGCCGATGTAATGGAAAAGGAACTGCCCGGCTTTGGCGAGGAGATGCGCCGCGCCAGCCTGCGCGAGGTGCCTACCGCCATCCTGTCGCGCCAGACGGCAGGCATTCGCGGGCGCACGCTGATGATCACCATTCCCGGCAAGCCCTCGGCCATTGCGACCTGTCTGGACGCGGTCTTTGCCGCCGTGCCCTATTGCCTTGATCTGATCGGCGCGGCGCGGATCGAAACCGATCCCGCACGGATCAAGGCGTTCCGTCCCGGCGCGTGATCCGACCCGTGCGGCCCCATCAAGGGGCCTTCGGGCCGGGGGACATGCCCGCTTTTGCGCTGCCCCCTGCATTCGCGAAATCTGGACAAACATCCCCGGCTTGTGTCCCATAGGCGGAACGGCAGCGGCCTTGGCCGCGTTTGCCCGATAAGACGTGAAAGGACGGAACGGCGATGGCCGATGATCCCTACAAGGCGCTGGGGCTGAGCAAGACGGCCACGCAGGACGATATCAAGAAAGCCTATCGCCGCATCGCCAAGACCGACCATCCCGACCTGAACCCCGATCCCGCGGCGCATGAGCGGTTCAAGGCCGCATCCTCGGCCTATGATCTGCTGAAAGACGCCGAGCAGCGGGCGCGGTTCGACAAGGGCCAGATCGACGCCTCGGGTCAGGAACGTCAGCGGCATTATTACCGCGACTATGCGCAGGCGGGCGACAATCCCTATCGTCAGGGGGCACCGGATTTCGACGATCTGTCGGACGTGTTTTCCGACCTGTTCGGGCAGGGCGGGGCCCAGCGGCGCGCGGGCGCGCGAAGTTTTGACATGCGCGGTCAGGATCAGCGGTTCACGCTGGAAATCGACTTCATGACGGCGGCGCGCGGCGGGTCGCAGCGCATCACCATGCCGGACGGCGCTGTGCTTGAGGTGAAGATCCCCGAAGGCGCGCGCGATGGTCAGATCATCCGGCTGCGCGGCAAGGGCGCGTCAGGTTACGGGGACGGCCAACCCGGCGATGCGCTGCTGACTCTGGTGATCAGCGATGATCCCGACTGGCGGCGCGACGGCGACGATGTGGAAACCACCCTGCCCATCACCATCGACGAAGCCGTGCTGGGCGGTAAGGTCGAGGCCGAGACGATTGACGGCGCGGTGATGCTGACGATCCCGCGCGGCGCAAGCTCGGGTCAGAAGCTGCGGCTGAAAGGGCGCGGCCTCAAGGGCGAGGGGGGGCGGCGCGGCGATCAGCATGTCGTGCTGAAAATCGTCATGCCCCCGCGCGTGGATGAGGAACTGGCCCGCTTCATGGAGAATTGGCGTCAGGACAACGCATATGATCCAAGGGGCGTCCGATGACCCGTCGCTATACCCTGACCGAGACGTTGGCTGAACTGCCTGAGCTGCAGGCGACCCAGCTTGAGAGCTATATCCGTGCAGGCGTCGTTGTGCCGGTGCAATCCGCGACCGGCCCGCTGTTTCGCGAACTGGACATCGCCCGGCTGCAATTGGTGGTCGATCTGGCCGAAGGCTATCACCTGGACGAAGAGGCGCTGTCGCTGGTCTTGTCGCTTGTCGATCAGCTTCACGGGTTGCGTGGCGACATGCACGCGATCCTTGATGCGGTAGCGCGCGAGCCTGCCGAGACGCGGGCACGCCTGAAAACCGCGATCCACGAGGTTCGTGTCGTGGTTCGTAACTAAACGTCACAAAACAGTCACCGCCGCGACAACACCCCGTTACAGGGGGCAAGCAAACCGCCCAAGGATTTTCCCACCATCCTTGAGGGACTTATGACGTTTCGTCTGACATTTTGCTCGCTTCTGGCGCTCGCTGCCGCGATGCCCGCCGCCGCCGAGCCGGTATTTAACCGCATCTCCAGCTTTGCCACCGTGGATAACATGGCGGAAGGCGAAGATCGCGCCCGCGAAACCTCGGCCGAGATCATGACCGCGACGGCCGATGGCATGGAACTGATCTATTCGGACGCGCCGCTGGGTGCGATCGGCATGATCGATATCACCGACCCCAAAGCGCCGAAGCCCTTGGGCAACGTCACGGTCGATGGTCAGCCGACCACCACCGTCGTGCTGAACAAGATGGCTTTCGTCGGCGTGGATACGACCGAAGACCTGACCAAGCCCTCGGGCTTTTTGCGCACGGTCGATCTGGACACGATGAAGGTCGTGGCCAATTGCGATCTGGGCGGTCAGCCGGATTCGGTCGCGTTGTCGCCCAAGGGTGACATGATCGCCATCGCGATCGAAAACCAGCGCGACGAAGAAGTGAACGACGGCGCGCTGCCGCAGATGCCCGCCGGTTTCGTGGTGCGCCTGCCGATCAAGGACGGCCAGATCGACTGCGCCGCCAAGGAAGAGATCCAACTGACCGGCCTTGCCGCCGAAGGTGGCGATGACCCGGAACCCGAATATGTCGATTTCAACGACAACGGCGATCTGGTCGTCACGATGCAGGAAAACAACCACATCGCCGTCATTGGCGCCGATGGCAAGATCGCGTCGCATTTCAGCGCGGGCACGGTTGATCTGGACGGCATCGATACCGAGCGTGACGGCAAGCTGGATTTCACCAGCAGCCTGAAAGCGGTTCCGCGTGAACCCGATACCGTGTCGTGGATCGACAACGACCACTTCGCCACCGCCAACGAAGGCGACTACAAGGGCGGCTCGCGCGGGTTCACCATCTGGAACCGCGACGGCACCGTGGTCAATGAATCGGCTGCCGCTTTCGAGCATGAGCTGATCAAGATCGGCCACTACCCCGAGAAGCGCTCCGACAAGAAAGGCGTCGAGCCCGAGGCGCTGAAATTCGCCGAGTTCGACGGCCAGAAACTGCTGTTCGTGGGTTCCGAGCGCGGCAGCGCCATCGCGGTCTACGACGTCGCGACCCCTGCGCAGCCGGTGCTGAAACAGGTCCTGCCCTCGGGTATCGGTCCCGAAGGTCTGGTCGCCATCCCGGCGCGCAACCTGTTTGCCAGCGCCAACGAAACTGATCTGGGCGAAGACGGCGCTGCCCGCGCCCATGTCATGATCTTCGAACGCGCCGAAGGCACCCCGGCCTATCCGACCATTGCCTCGGATGAGGTTCTGGGCTGGGCCGCCTTGTCGGGCCTGACCGTCGATCCGACCGATCCGGCCGTGCTTTACGCGATCAGCGACAGCGTCTTTGGATCTGCGCCCGCGATCTACCGCGTCGAAGCCGGCACCACGCCCGCCAAGATCACGAACAAGATCATCGTGACCAAGGATGGTCAACCGGCTGAGAAGATCGACCTGGAAGGCATCACCGCCGACGGTCAGGGCGGCTTCTGGCTGGCCAGCGAAGGGAACCCGGAAAAGGAAATCCCGCACCAGATCCTGCACGTGAACGCCGAAGGCGCGATCCAGCAGCAGATCGAACTGCCCGCCGATCTGGTCGCCGGTTCGACCCGTTTCGGTCTGGAAGGCATCGCATTGGCCGCCGATGGCAGCCTGTGGATGGCCGTTCAGCGCGAATGGAAAGACGATCCCAAAGGTCAGACCAAACTTCTGAACTTCAACCCGACCTCGGGCGAGTGGACTGGCGTTCGCTATCCGCTGGAATCGGGCGAAGGCTGGGTCGGTCTGTCGGAAATCGCGATCCACGGCGACAACATGTATCTGGTCGAGCGTGACAACCTGATCGGTCAGGCCGCCAAGCTGAAGACCATCACCTCGGTTGCGCTGGCGGATCTGAAGCCGGTTGCACTGGGTGGCGATCTGCCGGTCGTGACCAAGAACGTCGTCCGCGACCTGATCCCCGACCTGAAACAGTGGAACGGCTACGTTCAGGACAAGGTCGAAGGCATGGCGATCGCCCCCGATGGCACGGTCTATGTCGTGACCGACAATGACGGTGTGGATGACTCGTCGGGCGAAACGTTCTTCTGGTCGTTCAAGATGTAAGCACTTAGCGCCGGGGCAACCCGGCGCGACGTTCGGGCAGGCGGTCCATGATCGCCTGCCTTTCCTTATCAGACATGCCGCCCCAGCGGGCGATTTCGTCCAGACTGCGCAGGCAGCCGACGCACAGCCCGCTCTCGGGGTCGATCTGGCAGATGTTGATGCAGGGGCTTTGGATCATCCCAGATAGCGCAGCCGGTCCAGCGCGCCTTGCAGGATATAGCCCGCCGCCACATGGTCGATGACCTCGGCGCGGCGCTTGCGCGATGTATCCGCCTCCAGCAGCGCGCGTTCGGCGGCCACGGTGGACAGGCGTTCGTCCCAGAAGGTGATCGCCAAAGGTGTCAGCCGTTCCAGATTCCGGGCAAAGGCGCGGGTCGATTGCGCGCGCGGCCCCTCGGTTCCGTCCATGTTGCGGGGCAGGCCCAGCACCAGACCGACAAGCGCCCGTTCCTCGGCAATCTTCAGCAGCGCATTGGCATCGAGCGTGAATTTCTCGCGCCGGATCGTGGTCAGCGGCGACGCGACCGAGCGTAGCCCGTCGCTGACCGCCACGCCGATGGTCTTGGTTCCCAGGTCCAGCCCTGCCAAGGCTCCTGCGCGGGGCAGAATGGCGGCGAATTCCTCGATTGTGGCGTAGATCATTTCAGCCCCGATTGTTGTGCAGCCGCCTCGATGGGGGCCAGCGCGTCTGCGGCACCGGCAAAGCGACCACGCGCCTCGGCCAGAATATTCTGCGCGTGGTCTTTCTGTCCGATCACCACCAGCGATGAAATCAGCCGCGCCCATTCGTCGGGCGTGCCGCCTTGCGTGGCCAGCCGTTCCTCAAGGCCCTTGACCATGCCGGCCACCATCTGCTGGCGTTCCTCGGGTGTCATATCCTCGGCTGCGGCCATGGCGTCGGCATCGGGGCCGGGCAGGGTGCGGGGTTCCGGCGCGACGTAATCGGGCTGACCCGCGAACCACGCCAGATCCCCGATCGAAGCGCGCAGAACCGGCATCCACGGCGCGCTTTCCGGCCCCTGTGCCAACAGGTCTGCCCAGATCGGAAAGGCGCGGTCGGGGCGTCCGTTCTGGATTTGCAGATAGCCCGACAGATAGCGGGCCTGACCGTTTTTCGGCTCAAGCTCCAGCGCGCGGGCCAGCTCGGCCTCGGCGTCGCGGGTGACCAGACCGCCAGCGGCATCGACGGTCAGCGCGGCAAGCTGGGCGTGATCGGTGGCCGTCGCGCTGTCCCCCCGCAGGGCCACCAGTTTCGCCTGCGCGTTCTTGGCCGCGACCAGATTGCCCAGCCGTTCCTCGTGCATTGCAAGCAGAGCCTGACCCTGTGGATCGTCGGGGTTCTTGGCGACTGCGGCGCGAAGCTGGTCGATCAGGGCGGTGTATTCGGCGTCCACCGGGGGGCGCTGAGGCTTGGGCGCGACCTTTTCCGCCTCGGCCTGGGTGGGGCGGTTGTCATAGACCTGCTGGGCCATCGCGATCCGCTGGGCGATGGGCTGGTCGGGTTTGTCCGGCGCACCGATTTCATAGTAAAGCGCGCCCGCGCCCAGCAGCAGCGCGGCCAGCACCGCAACCGCCGCAGGCCCGCCCGGCGCACGGCGCGCGCCACTTTCGCGTTCCAGCGCGCGGTCGGCGGTCAGCACCTTGCGCCCGATTTCGGCGCGCAGCCGCTCGGCCTCGGCGGGTTCGATCAGGCGGCGTTCCAGATCACGCTCCACCTCGCGCAGCTGGTCGCGATAGATGCGCAGGTCATATGCGGCAGCGGGCTCGTCCCCCGTGCTGCGCCGACGCAGAAGCGGCGCGGCGATCGAGGCCGCGATAATGGCGGTCAAACCGGCGCATATGATCCAGAACATCGACGAACTCCGTTTTCGTTCCGGGTTCATAGCGGTTTTGTGCCTGCTGAAAAAGTCAAAGACCCGTGGTCATGGGACTTTGGTTGCGCGGAACATCTGCGCCTTTCATTGACGCATTCCGACAATTTTGCCGTCGCAACTCGGCTTGCCCCGAAGCGGTGTAAAAATGCACTGTGCAGAACGACGAGTCGCGAAAGGTCCAGCCATGTCCGCATCCCCATCGAACAGCACCGGCAAGTATTCGGTCTTTGCCATCGCCCGAGAGGCGATGCGCCTGCATACCGGTTGGAAAAAGGCATGGACCAGCCCCGAGCCCAAGAAGAAATATCAGGTCGTCATCGTCGGCGCCGGTGGGCACGGGCTTGCGACGGCTTATTACCTTGGCAAGAATTTCGGCATCACCGACATTGCGATCATCGAAAAGGGCTGGCTGGGCGGCGGCAATACGGGTCGCAATACGACCATCATCCGCTCGAACTATCTGCAGGACCCGTCGGCGGCGATCTATGACAAGGCGCTGAAGCTTTATGAAAACCTGTCGCAGGATCTGAACTACAACATCATGTTCAGCCCGCGCGGCCTGCTGATGCTGGCCCAGACCGAGCATGAGATCCGCGGCTATAAGCGCACCGTTTACGCGAACCAGTTGCAGGACGTGACGACCGAATGGGTCACGCCGCATCAGATCAAGGAAATGCTGCCGATCATCAATATCGACGGTCCGCGCTATCCGGTTCTGGGGGGGCTTTACCAGCCGCGCGGCGGCACCGCGCGTCACGATGCGGTCGCATGGGGCTATGCGCGGGCGTGCAGCGCCATGGGCATGGACATCATCCAGAACTGCGAAGTCACCGGGGTCGAGACCGCGAATGGTCAGGTCCGCGCCGTGAACACCGCCAAGGGTCGCATCGAATGTGACAAGCTGGCGATGATCGTGGCGGGCAACTCCTCGGTGCTGGCCGAGATGGCGGGCTTCCGCCTGCCGATTGAATCGCTCGCCCTGCAGGCTCTGGTCAGCGAACCGATCAAGCCCTGCTGCGATCTGGTCATCATGGCCAACACCGTCCACGGCTACCTGTCGCAATCCGACAAGGGCGAGATGGTGATCGGCGGCGGCACCGACGGCTTCAACAACTATTCGCAGCGCGGTTCCTGGCACCATGTCGAGGAAACCGTCCGCGCGCTGGTCGAAACCTTCCCGATGCTGTCGCGGCTGAAGATGCTGCGGCAATGGGGCGGGATCGTGGACATGACCGGCGACCGCTCGCCCATCCTGTCCACCACGCCGGTTGGCGGCATTTTCGTGAACTGCGGCTGGGGCACCGGCGGCTTCAAGGCCATTCCCGGCTCGGGCTGGGCGATGGCGGAACTGGTGGCGAATGGCCGTCCGGGGGCGCTGGCCGCCGAATTCGGCCTGAACCGTTTCAAGGAAGGCCGCTTCATCGACGAAAGCGTCGCAGCCGGGGTTGCGCACTGATGACGGGCGCGCGCGGCATCCTGCTGGGGTCGGTTCACGGGGGGCAAGTTTCCGCCCAACGCGGCCCTATGCGCCCCTGCTTGGGAAAAGTGCTGCGTTTTCAATGGAACTCTTTGGCTGATGGTGCATTGATCGGACACGTCACCATGACCAAGGAGTTTTCTTCATGGCCGAACAGAACAAGAGCAACATGTGGCTCATCATTGGCGCGATCGTCGTCGTGCTGGCCGTCATCTACTGGTTCATGTCGTCGGGCACCGCGCCCGAAGCGACCGCACCGGCTGATACCGGCGCTGCCACTTCGACCACGACCCCGGCACCTGCCAGCGATCCGGCCGTCAGCGTCGAGCCTGCTCAGCCTGCAACGCCCGAGCCTGCCGCTCCGGCCGGCGGCACCACGGCGCCTGCCAACTAATACGGCAAGCGCTGCACCCACGGGTGCTTTCTCTACAGAGGTCCGGGGGGACATGTGCCCCTCGGTTCCTGTGATTTCGCTTGCGGGACTGCCTGCAATCCAGGCCGCGCGTGTCGCGCCGGGCCTGCCGGAAACGCTGGTCAACGACCGCTTCCCCCTTTTGCTGAATGACGACGTGATCCGCGACGCGAATGCGCCGTCGGATATGGCCGTCGTTCCGAACCCCGAAATTGCCAAGACATGCGCCCGGCGGACCGCCTGGGCGCCCAGGACCGTGCGCGGCCTGCCGCCGAAGGAGTGAACGATGCTGACCCTGACCTGTCCCTGTTGCGGCATCAGTGCCGAAGAGACCGAACTGGCCCCCGGCGGCGAGGCGCATCTGAAACGCTTCGGCCCCGGCTCCAGCGACGATGAATTCGAAAGCTACCTGTTCGCCCGCAAGAACCCCAAGGGCGTGCATTTCGAGCGTTGGCGCCACGCCTATGGCTGCGGCAAGTGGTTCCTTGCCGCCCGCGATACCGTGACGCTTGAGGTGTTCGGGACCTACAAGGCCCAGACGCCTTATCCGACGCCCGAAATCGTCGCGGCCATTCAGGCCAAGCGCCCGGACTGGAAGCCCGACTGGCACCAGCCTTCCGTCAACACCACGACCACCCCTGCCGAAAGCCTGACCGAATGAGCGAGACCGGACCCTTCCGCCTTCCCCGTGGTGGTCGCCTGATCGACCGCGCCTATCAGTTGCCGTTCCGTTTCGACGGACGCCAGCTTCGCGGCCTGCAGGGCGACACCATCGCCTCGGCCCTGCTGGCCAGCGGTCAGCTGATGATGGGGCGTTCGTTCAAATATCACCGCCCGCGTGGCCCCATCGCCTCGGGCGCCGAGGAACCCAACGCCATTCTGGGCCTTGGTCAATCGGGCCGGTTCGAGCCGAACCAGCGCGCGACCACGACGCCGCTGGTCGGCGGCATGGTGACGAACAGCCAGAACTGCTGGCCCAGCCTGAATGTCGATGTCGGCGCGGTGAACAACCTGTTGTATCGCTTCCTGCCCGCAGGTTTCTATTACAAGACCTTCATCCATCCGCGCCCGGCATGGAAACACCTGTTCGAGCCGATCATCCGCCGCTCGGCCGGTCTGGGCAAAGCGCCGACCGAGGCTGACCCCGATACCTATGAACAGGCTTACGACCATGCCGATCTGGTCGTGGTCGGTGGCGGCGTGGCCGGGCTTTCCGCCGCGCTGGAGGCGGGCCGCGAAGGCAAGTCGGTCATCGTTCTGGAACAGACCCCGGTGTTTGGTGGCCGTGCTGCCGTCGATCATGCAGATGGGCAGGCCCGCATTGACGCGCTGCTGGCCGATCTGCGGGCCCTGCCCAATGTGACGATGCGCCGCTCGACCATGGCGACGGGGCTTTACGATCACGGCTATCTGCTGGCGCGCGAGGCGATTGCCGATCACGACCCGAATGCCGGACTGCCGCGCCAACGCCTTTGGCGCATCCGCGCGGGTCATGTCGTCGTCGCGACCGGCGCGCTGGAACGTCCGCTGAGCTTTGCGGGCAACGATGTTCCGGGCGTTATGCTGGCATCTGCCGTGCGCGATTTCATCGTGGATTACGGCGTCGCTCCGGGGCGCAGCATCCTTGTCGTCACGAATAACGACGATGCCTATCGCACCGCATTGGCGGCGCTGGATGCGGGCCTGACGGTTCCCGCCGTCATCGACGCCCGCCCCAGCGCGACCGGCGCGTTGCCCGAGGCGGTGCGCGCGCGGGGCGTTCGCGTTCTGACCGGCAGCGCCATCGCGGGTGTCCGCGGCGGTCATGCGGTTGAGGATGTGAAGATCTGTTCCCATGCCGGTTCGGGCGATGTGCAGGAAATCATCCCCGCCGATTGCGTCGCCATGTCGGGCGGCTGGTCGCCTGTGGTTCATCTGTGGAGCCATTGCGGCGGCAAGCTGAACTGGCACGACGACCGTGCCATGTTCGCCCCCGATCTGGCCCGTCCGCCGACCGGCCACGATGGCCGCGCAATGGCGACCCCGGTGGGTGCCGCCGCGGGCGATCTGCTGGTCGGTGCAGCTGATGAACAGCCCTTGCTGCCCGTCTGGGTCATGCCGGTCAACGCGACCCGCAAGATGAAATTCAAGATGTGGCTGGACTTCCAGAACGACGTGAAGGTCTCGGATGTCGAGCTGGCGGCGCAGGAAGGCTATCACAGCGTCGAACATACCAAGCGTTACACGACGCTGGGCATGGCGACCGATCAGGGCAAGGTCAGCAATATCAACGGTCTGGCGATCCTCTCCAAGGCGCTGAACCAGCCGATCCCCCAGACCGGCACCACGACCTTCCGCCCGCCCTATACGCCGCTGACCCTTGGCACCATCGCCGCCGAGGCGCGGGGCGAGCTGTTCCAGCCGCTGCGCAAGACGCCCATGCATAACTGGGCCGAGGCGCGTGGCGCGCATTGGGAACCCGTCGGCCATTGGCGCCGCGCCTATTGCTACCTGCAGGGCGCCGAAACGCCGCATGACGCCGTGGCGCGCGAAATTCGCGCGGTGCGGGCATCGGTGGGGACGCTGGACGCCTCGACGCTGGGCAAGATTATCGTGAAGGGCCCGGATGCCGGGAAATTCCTGGACATGATGTATACCGGCATGATGTCCACGCTGCCGGTCGGCAAATGCCGCTATGGCCTGATCTGCAACGAAAACGGCTTCCTGAACGATGACGGCGTGGCCGCGCGTCTGTCGGAAGACACGTGGCTGGTCCACACCACCACCGGCGGCGCCGACCGGATGCACGCGCATATGGAAGACTGGCTGCAATGCGAATGGTGGGACTGGAAGGTCTATACCGCCAACGTGACCGAGCAATGGGCGCAGGTCGCCGTGGTCGGCCCCAAGGCCCGCGTGCTGCTGGAACGTCTGGGCGGCATGGACCTGTCCGCCGAGGCACTGCCCTTTATGCAATGGGCCGAGGGCGAGATCGCGGGCATCCCCGCGCGCGTCTTCCGCATCAGCTTCTCGGGCGAGTTGTCGTTCGAGGTTGCGGTTCCGGCGAACCGCGGGCTTGAGCTTTGGGAAAAGCTGCACGAGGCCGGCAAGGACCTGAACGTGACCCCCTACGGCACCGAAGCCATGCACGTCATGCGCGCCGAAAAGGGCTTCATCATGATCGGCGACGAAACCGACGGCACGGTGATCCCGCAGGATCTGGGCATGTCCTGGGCCATCAGCAAGAAAAAGACCGACTATATCGGCAAGCGCGCGCAGGAACGGTCCTTCATGGCCAGCCCCGATCGCTGGAAGCTGGTGGGTCTGGAAAGCGTCGATGGCCGGATGCTGCCCGATGGCGTCTATGCCGTGGCCGAGGGCACGAATGCCAATGGCCAGCGCAATGTGCAGGGGCGCGTCACCTCGACCTATGTGTCGCCGACGCTGAACAAGCCGATTGCGATGGGGCTGGTCAAGCACGGTCCCGACCGCATGGGCGAGGTGCTGGAATTCCCGGTGGCGGGCGCGGAAACCTACAAGGCGCGGATCGTCGATCCGGTCTTCTACGACAAGGAAGGGAGCCGGGCGAATGGCTGAGGCACTGGCGCGAATCACGCAACTTCAGGATCTGGGCATGATCCAGATCCGTGCCGATCTGGCGGCGCTTGGCGATGTCATCGCCAAAGCCGTGGGCGTCGCGATCCCGGCGCAGACCAGCGTTTCGACCAATGGCAATCGCAGCCTGTGCTGGATGTCCCATGACGAATTGCTGCTGGTCCTGCCCAAACCCGAGGCGGTGGCGGCGACTGCTGCCCTGACCGACGCTTTCGGCAGCAGCCATTCGCTGGCGCTGGACGTCAGCGACATGCGCGCGGCTTTCAGCATCGACGGTGCAAAGGCGCTGCATGTGCTGCAAAAGCTGTGCCCGGCGGACCTCGCCTCGATGCCGCAGGACGGGATGCGCCGGACCCGCGCGGCGCAGGTCGCCTGCGGGATCTGGCGGCGCGAAGGCGGCTACGTGCTGATCGGCTTCCGATCAGTGGGCGACTACCTGCGCGGGCTTTTGCAGGGCGCAGCGCGTCCGGGCACGCAACTGGACCCGCGCTGAACGCTTCGTGTCTTGTGGCGGCGCGGGGCTGGGCTATGTCTGGGGCGTGAACCCGGAAAGCCTGCCCATGCGCCGCCATCTTCTTGCCGCCCTTTTGCTGATCGCCCCCGCCGCCCATGCGCAGACCTATGCGCCCGCACCCTCGGACGGTGCGCCGCGCGTGATGATGTGCGAATTGCTGGATCAAAGCGGCACCGGCTGGGTGCCGGATTTTCTGATGATGACGCGGCAGGTTTCTGGGCCTCATGCGGGACGGATCGAGGTTTTCGATCCGATCCTGCAAAACCTTGTTCGGCGTCCGATACAGGCCGTGGTCACGGCGGACGGACGGCGTAGCATCACCTATGGCTGGGCTCTGGCCGGGGTCAGGAACCAGTCCGGCCAATATGCCGAGCGGCTGGATTACCGCCTGAGCGTGCGCAAATCCGACGGCACGGCACAGATGACCGTCATCGCGGCGGGCTATGAAAACACCATGCGCGGCGAAGGCCGCTGCATGACGCCGGAAGGCTGAAGACCGGGAACCTCGACCCTGTCGGCGCGTTGTTGCGGCGACGATGCAGGCGTTCGTTCGGGGCTTTTAACCCCGGCGCGGCTGTGTCAGAAATCGCTTCCGAAACCATTTGAAAGGAAATCGAAAATGGCCTTCACGCTTCCCGATCTTCCCTATTCTCACGATGCGCTGGCCGATGGCGGCATGTCGCGTGAGACGCTCGAATTCCACCACGACAAGCACCACAAGGCTTATGTGGACAAGCTGAACGAGCTGGTGGCGGGCACCGAATGGGAAGGCAAAAGCCTGGAAGACATCGTCAAGGGCACCTACCAGTCGGGCGCGGTCGCACAGAACGGCATCTTCAACAATGCCAGCCAGCATTGGAACCACGCCCAGTTCTGGGAAATGATGGGTCCGAAGGGCGCAGGCATCCCGTCCGAACTGGAAAAGGCGCTGGCCGATTCCTTCGGCTCGGTCGATGAGTTCAAAAAGAAATTCTCGGAAGCTGGCGTCGGTCAGTTCGGTTCGGGCTGGGCCTGGCTGGTGAAAGACACGGATGGCGGCCTGAAAGTCACCAAGACCGAAAACGGCGTGAACCCGCTGTGCTTCGGCCAGACCGCGCTGCTGGGCTGCGACGTGTGGGAACACAGCTACTATATCGACTTCCGCAATGCCCGTCCGAAGTATCTGGAAAACTTCCTGACGAACCTTGTGAACTGGGAAAACGTGGCCTCGCGCCTGTGACCTGCCTCACATAACCGGACAAGGCCCGCCGCGACTGGCGGGCCTTTTTCGTCTGCGCCGCGTGCTGTGATGGGCAAAGCCTTGCCATGGCATTGGCAAACCGGGGAAAGCCCGTATAGAACAGCGCGAAAGCAGGACGGGAACGACATGGCCAATCAGAACGACAGCTTCATCGACGAGGTCACCGACGATCTGCGCCGCGACAGGCTGTTCAAGGCGCTGCGCCGCTTCGGCTGGATTCCGATCGCGCTGATCCTTGCGCTGGTGGGCGGTGCGATCTGGCGCGAACATTCCAACAGCCAGGCTGAAACTGCGGCCCGTGCGTGGGGCGATGCCGTTCTGGCCGCCGAAGATGCGCCCGACCGCGTGGCCAGCTTCAGCGGCATCGACGCACAGGGCGCCGAAGGCCGCCGGATGCTAAGCGAGATGCTGGCCGCCGGGGCCGAAGCCGATGCGGGCCAGCCCGACAAGGCGGCCGAGCGGCTGACCGCTGCCGCTGCGACCGTGACCGATGATCCGATCCTGCATGATCTGGCCATGCTCAAGGCCGTGATGGTTGCAGGGGCGGGCATGGATGCCGCCGAACGCGACACGATCCTTGCCGAACTGTCCAAGCCCGGCGCGCCGTTCGAGCTGTTGGCGCTGGAGCAAAAGGCGATTGCGCTGATCGGCGCGGGCCGGACCGAAGATGCCACCATGCTGATCCGTCAGGTCCAGCAGAAAGACGGCATCTCGGAGGCCTTGCGCCGCCGCCTTGCCGAGATGATGATCACGCTGGGCGTCCCGCCCGAGCAATCCGATGGGCCGGGTCCGCAGACCATGCCTGTCGCGCCTGCCAACTAAGTCCGACCCTGCAAGACCGGCCCAGCCGGAAGATGATGAAGGCGTGACGCACCCGACCCGTGCCGCACCCGCCGACAAGAGGAGACAGCGATGACCCGGTTGCCCCTGATCGCCGCTTTGGCGGGCCTTGTGGCCCTTACCGCCTGCAACCGTCAGGACCCGATCCTGCCCGGAGAACGGCTGGACCCGCGGGCCGTCCTTAGCCCCGATAGCCCGACGGTTCAGGGCGCGGTCGCCCCGACCACCACCGCCCTGTCGTTGCCGCCCATGCGCGGCAATGCCGATTGGGCGCAGCGCGCGGGCGGCGCCAGTCATTCGGCGGGCAATGTCGCGCTTGGCGCTGGCACGAACCGCATCTGGTCGGCCAATATCGGAACAGCCTCGGACCGCCGGCACCGCATCACCGCCGATCCGATCGTCGCAGCCGGTCTGGTCTTTACGCTGGATGCGCAATCCACGGCGACCGCGACCACGACCAGCGGTGGCCGCGTCTGGAGCGTCGATCTGCGTCCCGCAGGCGAAAGCGACCGCAGCGTTTCGGGCGGCGGCGTCGCATTCGAGGGCAACCGCGTCTTTGTCACCACCGGTTATGGCGAGCTGGTCGCGCTGGATGCCCGCACGGGCGGCATCGCGTGGCGTCAGCGGGTCGATGCGCCGATCAGCGGTGCGCCGACCGTCGCCAACGGCGTGGTCTATGTCGCGGGCCGCGATGCCTCGGGCTGGGCGGTGCGCGCCAATGACGGCAAGACGCTGTGGCGCACCTTCGGCAATGACGCGATGGCGGGCGTGATGGGCAGCGCCGCGCCGGCAATCGCGGGCAGCACGGTGATCTTTCCCTATGCGACCGGGCAGATGGCTGCGGTCGATACCCGCGACGGCAACGCGCTGTGGACCGCCGATGTGGCGGGTTCGCGCCTTGGCCGGGCGATCTCGTTGTTCCGCGACATGACCGGCGATCCGGTCGTTTCGGGCAATACCGTCTATGCCGGGACCAGTTCGGGCCGCACGGGCGCCTATGATCTGGAAACCGGCGCGACCAAGTGGACCGCACCCGAAGGTGCCGCAAGCCCGGTGGTCGCGGCGGGGAATTCGGTGTTCCTTGTCAACGATCAGGCCCAGCTTCTGCGGCTGGATGCCAGTAATGGCGGGCGGGTCTGGGCGCAAAAGCTGCCCTATTTCACCAAGCAGGTCGTGCGCAAACAGGACAAGGTGTGGAACCACTTTGGCCCGGTGCTTGCGGGGAATCGGCTTTACCTTGCCAGCTCTGACGGCTATCTGCGCGTCTTCGACCCTGCCACGGGTGCCCTGATCGGCAATGCCGAGATACCGGGCGGCGCCGCAGCAGCCCCCGCCGTCGCAGGCCAAACCTTGTATGTCGTCACGCATGACGGCCAACTGATCGCGTATAGATGAGCTTCACCCTCGCCATTGTCGGGCGGCCGAATGTCGGCAAGTCCACGCTTTTCAACCGGCTTGTCGGAAAACGGCTGGCGCTGGTCGATGACCAGCCCGGCGTGACCCGCGATCTGCGCGAAGGGGCGGGGCGGCTGGGCGATCTGCGCTTTGTCGTGATCGACAGCGCCGGTCTGGAAATGGTCGAGGATGACAGCCTGCAGGGCCGGATGCGTCGCCTGACCGAACGTGCGGTCGATGAAGCGGACGTTTGCCTGTTCGTGATCGACGCCCGCGTCGGCGTCACGGCGGCAGATGAATATTTCGCCGAAATCCTGCGCCGCCGGGCCAAGCACGTCATTCTGGCCGCGAACAAGGCCGAAGGCCGCGCGGGCGAAGCGGGCGCGATGGAGGCTTACGCGCTGGGTCTGGGCGAGCCGCTGCGCATCTCGGCCGAGCATGGCGAGGGGATGGACGATCTGTATCGCGAACTCGTGCCGCTGGCCGAGGTGTTCGAGGCCCAGAACGTTCAGCAGGCCCCAGAAACCGACATTGCCGTGTCGGACGATGAAGATGACGACGAAAGCTGGCGCCCGTCTGCGGCCAAGCCCCTGCAAGTGGCAGTGATCGGACGCCCGAACGCGGGCAAATCGACGCTGATCAACAAGATATTGGGCGAAGACCGTCTGCTGACTGGCCCCGAAGCCGGGATCACCCGCGATTCCATCAGCGTCAGCACCGATTTCATGGGCACGCCGATCCGCATCTTTGACACCGCCGGGATGCGCAAACGCGCCCGCGTGACGGACAAGCTGGAAAAGCTGTCAGTGTCGGACGGGTTGCGCGCCGTGCGCTTTGCCGAGGTGGTCGTGGTGCTGCTGGACGTGGGCATCCCCTTCGAACAGCAGGATCTGCGCATCGCCGATTTCGCCGAGACCGAGGGCCGCGCCGTCGTCATTGCCGCGAACAAATGGGACCTTGAGGAAGACAAGCCGCAAAAGCTGAATGAGCTGCGCGAGGCGTTCGAACGCCTGCTGCCGCAGCTGAAAGGCGCGCCGCTTGTCACCGTTTCGGCCCGCACGGGCAAGGGTCTGGACCGGCTGCACAACGCGATCCTGAAGGCGCATGAGGTCTGGAACCGCCGCGTGCCGACCGCTCGCCTGAACCAGTGGCTTTCTGCGATGACCGAGGCGCACCCGCCGCCCGCGCCCGGTGGCCGCCGCATCCGCCTGCGCTACATGACGCAGGTGAAAACCCGGCCTCCGGCCTTTGTCGTCATGTCCACGCATACCGACAAGCTGCCCGATAGCTATGCGCGCTATCTGGTGAACGGCCTGCGGGTGGATTTCGACATGCCCGGCACGCCGATCCGCTTTACCTTCCGCGATCAGGGGACGAAAAACCCCTATAAGGACAAGGCCGACAAGATCAATCAGTCGGGCGCGCTGTCCAAGCACAAGAACCGGCAAAAGCCCAAGGGCAGCTAAGTCGTCACCTGAACCAGTGCCACGACGATCACCGCAATGGCCAGCACGGCCATTGTGGCCAGCGCTGCATTTCCGGCGACCGTTCCCGCCGCAATGCCGATCAGCCCCAGAATCACGGCCACGCTGTAGCTGATATTGCGCCCCAGCCGAAGCTGCGCACCGACCGCCGCGAATGAGGCGAGCGTCAGCCCGACCGCCCCCGCAATGGCCAGTGGCACGCCCAGTTTCTTTTGCAAAAGCGTGATGAAGAACGCGAATGCCACCAGCGTCACCCATCCCGCAGCAAAGCCCAACGCACCGCTTTTGCGCACGTTGAAGCCGTGCCTGACCCCGCGCAGGGCTGCGCCCAAGACCCCTGCCAGCATCAGAACCGCCGCCAGAAAGGCCGCCAGTGGCTGGCTTTCGATCAGCCAGGGACAGACAGCACCCGCCACCAGCCCTCCGATCAGCAGCCCGTGTTCGGCAAGGCTGACATCATGGCGATGCCATTCCAGCACCTGTTCCGGGGTGGGTGGACCCGCGCCGAATGGCAGCCGGCGCGAGGCGCGGCGGCTTTGCAATGCCATCTCGGCCAGACGCAGGCGGCGCACGTCCTGAAAGCGGCGCAGCGCGTGCCATGCCAGTGCAATCATCGTCAGCGCCATCAGCAGCATCAGCGCGGCGCTGCGGGGGCGCAGGAACAGATCGGTCAGCACGATGGGCGGTTCGCTGTCGATGATCGAAAAGGGCGGCTCGCCCAATCCCGCCAGCCCGCCGCCGGGGATCGGGCGCAGCGCATAGATCGCGATGCTGGCGACAAAGGCCAGCGTGGCAGCAATCAACGAATAGGCGCCAGCTCGTTTCATGAAAGCCGAACGCCAGCAAACGCGGGGCGGTTTCCGCCGCCCACGCGAGTTGTTATCTTTTGTTAAGGATCAGGCCAGATGCCCATCCGCACCCAGACGGGTCTTGCCGCCCAGATAGGGGTGCAGCGCGGCGGGCAGTTCGACCGAACCATCGGCCTGCTGGCCGTTTTCCAGCACCGCGATCAGCGTGCGACCCACCGCCAGACCCGAGCCGTTCAGCGTATGGACGAATTCCGGCTTGCCGCCTGCCTCGGGGCGGTAACGCGCATTCATGCGCCGCGCCTGGAAATCGCCGCAATAGCTGACCGACGAAATCTCGCGGTAGCGGTCCTGACCGGGCAGCCAGACTTCCAGATCATGCGTGATGCGCGCGCCAAAGCCCATGTCGCCACCGCAAAGCACGATGGTGCGATAGGGCAGGCCAAGACGCTCAAGCACCGTCTCGGCGCAGCGGGTCATGCGGCCATGTTCGGCGACGCCGTTTTCCGCATCTGTGATCGACACCATCTCGACTTTCTCGAACTGGTGCTGACGCAGCATCCCCGAGGTGTCGCGGCCCGCGCTGCCCGCCTCGGACCGGAAGCATTGGCTGTGGGCGACCATACGGCGGGGCAGGGTGGCGTGATCGACCAGATCGCCATGGACGGTGTTGGTCAGCGTCACCTCGGATGTGGGGATCAGCCACCAGCCGTCGCGGGTCTGATAGCTGTCCTCGCCGAATTTCGGCAGTTGGCCCGTGCCCTCCATCATCTCGGACAGGACAAGAACCGGGGTCCAGGTTTCGGTCAGGCCGTGTTCTTCGATATGCAGGTCCAGCATGAACTGCGCCAGCGCGCGATGGACCCGCGCCACGCCCTTTTGCAGCACGACGAAACGCGCACCTGACAGTTTGGCGGCGGTTTCAAAATCCATGCCGGGTTTGACGCCGCCAATCTCATAATGCTCCACAGGGGAGAAATCGAAGCTGCGCGGTTCGCCCCAGCGGTTGATTTCAACGTTGTCGTCTTCGTCCTTGCCCGGCGGCACGCTGTCCAGCGGCAGGTTCGGGATGGCCAGCAGCAGGTCGCGAAGTTGCGCATCAAGTGCGGCAGCCTCGGCCTGCAGGGTGGCGGTTTCGTCTTTCTTGGCCGTCACCAACGCGCGCAGGCGTTCGAATTCGGCATCGTCGCCACGGCCCTTTGCGGCACCGGCTTCCTTGCTGGCCTTGTTCTGTTCGGCCTGCGCGGCCTCGGCGGCCGAGATGCGGGAACGGCGATCGGCATCCAGCGACAGGATTTCAGGCGAAACCGGGGCCAGATTGCGCAGCGCAAGTGCTGCATCAAAGGCGGCGGCGTTTTCGCGGATGGCGCGGATGTCGTGCATGGCTGACCCATTCCCTTCAAGGTTACGCGGCCCCAGATAGCGCAAGGATCAGGCTTGCGCCAGCATCTCGGCCAGAACGGGAAAGAACTTGTCCGCGCCGGGATAGCCTTCAAAGCGCGTGACCTCGGACCCGGCTTTCAGCAGGATGAAACTGGGCGTCAGCCACGGCATCCGCGCCAGCGCCAGCCCGTCGGGATAGGGGCCATCCACATCGACCGAAAACAGCGGCGCGGCGCGGCCTTCGGCGTGTCGGGTATAGACCGGTGCGATTTCGCGGTCCCATTGTGCGCAATAGACACAGCCCTTGCGGCGCACCATCATCAGCCGCACCCCCTGCGTCTGGGCATGGGCGGCAAGCGGCGCAGCAAGCGCCAGCCCCAGAAGGATGCGACGTGAAATCATGGCGGCACGCTAGTCCTCCGTAAGTCGCCCCGCAAGCGCGTGCCGTTTACATGACGCGATCGTGCCCATATCCATTTGTGAAAGCATTGGGGGCATGATGGACGAGCTGACGGATGAGCTGATGCAGGGCAATCGCCGCGCCCTGTCCCGCGCGATCACGCTGGTCGAAAGCACGCGCCCCGATCATCGCGCCCGCGCGCTGGCGCTGCTGTCCGAATTGCCCGACCGGCAGGCCTTGCGGATCGGGCTATCGGGCACGCCCGGCGTCGGCAAGTCCACCTTTATCGAGGCGTTCGGCAAGATGCTGACCGGGCAGGGCTTGCGCGTCGCGGTGCTGGCCGTGGATCCCAGCTCGGCCCGGTCGGGCGGATCGATCCTTGGCGACAAGACCCGGATGGAGACGCTAAGCCGCGATCCGCTGGCCTTCATCCGCCCCTCGCCGTCGCGTGCGGAACTGGGCGGCGTGGCGCGGCGCACCCGCGAAACCGTGCGCCTGTGCGAGGCGGCGGGCTTTGACGTGGTGCTGATCGAGACGGTGGGCGTGGGACAGTCGGAAACACTGGTGGCCGAGATGTCGGACCTGTTCCTGCTGCTGCTGGCCCCGGCGGGTGGCGATGAATTGCAGGGTGTCAAGCGCGGCATCATGGAGATTGCCGACATCATTCTGGTCAACAAGGCCGATGGCGATCTGCGCGCGACCGCGATGCGGACCGTGGCCGATTACGCAGGCGCGCTGCGGCTTTTGCGCAAGCGTGCATATGATCCCGAGGGCTTTCCCAAGGCGTTGCCCGTTTCGGCCTATACGGGCGACGGGTTGGCCGGGGCGTGGGTGGAAATGACCGCACTGGCCGATTGGCGGCGCGAACAGGGACATTTCGCGACGCGCCGCGCGGAACAGGCGCGGCACTGGTTCACCGCCGAATTGCGCGCCGGTCTGCTGGCCCGTCTGGACGCCCCCGAGGTGCGCGCCCGTCTGCGCGAACAGGGCGATGCCGTTGCGCGCGGCGAGGCGGACCCCGACGCAGCCGCGGCGGATATGCTGGGTTGGCTCAATGGCTAGGATGCTGGCGCGTCTGGGCACGCCGCTGGGCGATATGGTCGCGGTGGCAGATCATGCGCTGCGCCTGCTGGAATTTCACGACCGCCCCGAACTGCCCGCCGAACTGGCACGGCTGGGACAGCTTGCGCCGGGGCGGAATGCCGTGATCGACCGGCTTGAGGCACAACTGGCCCAGTATTTCGCGGGCGAACGCGCGGATTTCGACCTGCCGCTGGCACCCGAGGGCACGGCGTTTCAGGAAAGCCTGTGGGCGGCGCTGCGGGAAATTCCGCCGGGCCAGACGCGCAGCTATGCCGCGATGGCGGTCCTGCTGGGCAGGCCCAAAGCGGTGCGGGCCGTGGGTCGGGCCAATGGCGCGAACCGCATCGCGGTGGTGATTCCCTGTCACCGGCTGGTCGGATCGGACGGGTCGCTGACCGGATATGCCGGTGGAATCCCACGAAAACAGGCACTGCTTCGTCACGAAACAGACAGGTTCCCGCGTCAGACTGCGCGAAACGGGGCTGTTTTGGCTTGACGCCATGCCCCGCTTTGCGTATTTCCCGCGGACAGATTTCCGGGCGCTGCCTCGCGGCGCCCTTTCATATTGCGGGCAACCGCTCAAACGAATCGAAGGAACAAGATCATGTCGCGCGTTTGCGAACTGACCGGCAAGGGCCCGATGAGCGGCAACAACGTGTCCCACGCCAACAACAAGACCCGTCGCCGCTTTCTGCCGAACCTGAACGAGGTTTCGCTGATCTCGGACAAACTGGGCCGCAGCTACCAGCTGCGCATCTCGGCCGCTGCACTGCGTTCGGTCGATCACCGTGGTGGCCTTGACGCCTTCCTGGTGAAAGCCCGTGACGAAGAGCTGTCGGACCGCGCGCTGAAAATCAAGCGCGAGCTGTCGAAAGCCTGATTTTGCGCTGACATCCCCAAGGCCGACCGATTCGCGGCCCAATGGGGAATGTCGGTTTAGCCCCGCCTTGGCGGGGCTTTTGCATTTCTGCCCCCCCTCTGGACTAGCCGCCTGCGGGGCTTGGCTGGCCGACCCTGGCAATCAGCGCCTCGACCGCGGGACCAAGGCCCAGCACGATGCGCTTGACGCCATCTGCAGATGGATGGGTGCGATCCGCCTGCAGCATCGCCGGGATTTCAGCTTCGGGCAGCGTATAAAGCGGCGCGTAAAGATTTTCGTAAAGCAAGGCGTCATGCTTGGCGGCCAGCCTTGGCCATATCGCAGCCCAGTCCGGGTTCGGCTCGGGCTTGGCGATGCCCACCAGCAGCAGCGGATGGTCATCGACACCGGCCTGCGACATGATCGAATCCAGATTATCCTCGGCCCCCTTGGCGGACAGGCCAAAGATCAGATCGTTGCCGCCCAGTTCCACGATCACCGCATCGGGCTTGTGGCGCGCCAGCGAATAGCCGATGCGCACCCGCCCGCCTGCCGTCGTGTCGCCCGCAAGCCCGCCATTCAGCACCACGACATCATGGCCCCGATCGCGCAGCCATTTCTGAAGCTGGGGGACCAGCCCTTCGCCGGGGGGCAGGCCATAGCCTTCGGTCAGGCTGTCACCAAAGGCCAGCACGCGGATCTGGTCGGCCAACAGAGGAAGCGGCGCCAGACAAAGCGCGGCGGCAAGGGACAGGGCACGAAGCGTCATGCGAAACTCTTTAACCTCAGGGCATTGGTGACGACAAAAACCGAAGACAGCGCCATCGCGCCCGCCCCCAGCATGGGCGAAAGCTGCGGCCCGCCAAAAGGTAGCAGAACACCCATGGCGACGGGAATCAACGCTGCGTTATAGGCAAAGGCCCAGAACAGGTTTTGCCGGATATTGCACATGACGGCCCGTGACAGACGCAGCGCGCGGGAAACGCCCTGCGGATCGCCGCCCACCAGCACGACCTCGGCCGATTCGATGGCGACATCGGTGCCCGTGCCCATTGCGATGCCGGTTTCGGCGGCGGCCAGCGCGGGCGCGTCGTTGATGCCGTCACCGACAAAGACCGTGCCGTCACCCATGTCGCGGATTGCGGCCAGCTTGCCTTCGGGCAGGACGCCCGCGATCACGCGGTCGATGCCCAGCTTCGCGCCCACCGCATCCGCCGTGGCCTGCACATCGCCCGAGATCATGGCGGTCCGCACCCCCAGCCCGTGCAGTTCCGCGATTGCCCGCGCCGCCTGCGGTCGGATCGGATCGGCCAGGGCCATCGCCGCGACATGCCGCCCGTCCACGGCCATATGCACCGGGGTCGCGCCTTCGCTGGCCCAGCCCTGCGCCTGTGCGATCAGCGCAGAGTGCGGGACGATGCCCGCCTGCGTCAGCGCAGCAGCATTGCCGATCAGCAGGGTGTGGCCCTGCACCTGCGCGCCAAGGCCGCGGCCGGGGGTTGCGGTCACGGCTTCGGCTGGGGCCAGTTCCATGCCCTTGGCCGCCGCGACGATGGCGGTGGCAAGGGGGTGTTCGGACCGCGCCTCGGCGCTGGCGGCCAGATGCAGCGCCTGATCACGCGCGATCCCCTCGGTCGCCAGATGGACCAGCGCGGGTCGGCCTTGGGTCAGCGTCCCCGTCTTGTCAAAGCCGACGATCCGCGCATCGGCCAGCCGTTGCAGCGCATCGCCGCGCCGGAACAGCACCCCCAGCTCGGCGCCGCGCCCCGTGCCGACCATGATCGAAACCGGAACCGCCAGCCCCATCGCGCAAGGGCAGGCGATGATCAGGACCGAGATGGCGGCGACCAGCGCATCACCGATCCCGGCAAATGCCAGCCAGATGCCAAAGGTCAGCAGCGCCAGCCCGATGACCACCGGCACGAAAACCGCTGTGATGCGGTCCACCAGCGCCTGCACCGGCAGCTTGGCCGATTGCGCGTCCTGCACCATGGCGATGATACGGGCCAGCGTCGTGTCGCCGCCCGTGGCTGTCACGCGATAGCTCAGGGCTGTGCCGCCGTTGACGGTCCCGCCGGTCACCTTGTCGCCGGGGGATTTGGCGGCGGGGACCGGCTCTCCGGTCAGCATGGATTCGTCGATGCTGCCCCGGCCTTCGGTCAGTTCGCCATCGACCGCCACCCGTTCGCCGGGGGCAAGTCTTACAATGTCGCCCGCGCGAAGCTGGGCTACGGGCAGTTCGACCACTTTGCCGCCGCGTTCGACGCGGGCGGTCGCGGGGGCCAGTTCGATCAGCCGGCGGATCGCCTGTCCGGCCTGACCCTTGGCCCGCGCCTCAAGCCAGCGGCCCAGCAGGATCAGCGTGACGATGACCGCCGCAGCCTCGTAATACACGTGGCGCGAGGCTTCGGGCAGCAGCCCCGGTGCAAAGGTCGCGACGGCGGAATAAAGCCACGCCGCCCCGGCTCCCAGCGCGACAAGGCTGTTCATCTCGGGCGTGCTGCGCAGCAGGGCGGGGATGCCCACGCGAAAGAACACGCGCCCCGGACCGGCCAGAACCGCCGTTGTCAGCACGAATTCGGCCAGCCACAGCGGGGTCTGGCCGATGGTCATATGCAGCCAATGGTGCAGGGCGGGGATCAGATGCCCGCCCATCTCTGCGACAAACACCGGCAGCGTCAGCAGCAGGGCGATCAGGAATGCGCGGCGCAGTGCTGTCGCGTCCCCGGCATGGTCGTGCAGATGCGGCGCGTGATCGGCCTGCACCTGCGCGGGATAGCCCTTGTCGCTGACCAGCCGCGCCAAGACCTGCGGATCCACCGCCGCCGAATGGCTGACCGTCGCGGTTCCTGTGGCAAGGTTCACCACCGCCTGCGTAACGCCCGGCTGGGCGGCCAGCGCCTTTTCCACGCGACCCGAGCATGAGGCGCAGCTCATCCCCTGCACCTCAAGCCGCGTTTGGAGGGTTTCGGCAGGGTAGCCCGCTTTTTCCAGCGCGGCCACGGCATCTGCCAGCGCCTTGGGGTCGGTCAGCGTGAAATGCGCGCGGCCGGTGGCAAGGTTCACGCTTGGCGCGGTGACGCCCGGCACGGCGGCCAGCGCACGTTCGACCCGGCCTGCACAGGATGCGCAGCTCATGCCGGTGATGGCCAGATCGGCCTGATGGATGTGGGTTTTCATCGTCCTGTCCTGTCTGAGTGGCGAAAATCGCGGATCAGACGGGGCAGGGCGGTCCCTGCGGTCGTTGCGGCGCCTGCCTTGGCGCTTGCGGGATCAGGGTCTGCAGGGCGCGCGGCGGCACGGGGTGCGGTTGCGCATGGCTGGGTCGCGCCGCGACGTGACAGCGGCAACCGCGCCCACCGCGACCCCGGCACAGATGTGCGGCCCGCGTCAGGGCGCGGCGCGGCGGTGTCGGTCGGGCAATAGGTTTGGTCGCGCAGCACATCGGCGGGCTCCTTATGCGATGCAAGCTAGGCACGTTTCCGCATCGATTCAAGCGCGTCACGGCGCTTTGAGTTGATCCCGGCGGCGCAAGACGATACCGCCTAGTTAACAGACGCTTGAAATTTCAGGACAGGACTATGAACCGCCGTCAGATTCTGATGCTTTCCCTGCCGCTGCTGGCTGCGCCTTCGTTGGCGCTGGCCCAAGGTCAGACCGCGCCCGCCGCCGCTGCGGCCGCCGCCCAGACCCGCCGCGACCCCTATGCGCCGACCGAAGTTGCAATCCGCCCCGATTTTGAGGTGGGTAGCATCGTCGTGGTTTCCAAGGACTTTTTCCTGTATCACGTCATCGCACCGGGCCGCGCGATCCGTTACGGCGTGGCCGTGGGCACGGCGGAACTGGTCTGGAAAGGCCGCGCCACCGTTGGCCGCAAGACCGAATGGCCCAGCTGGACCCCCACCCCCGCGATGATCAAGCGCAAGCCGGAACAATACGGCAAATGGGCTGACGGTATGCCGGGTGGCCCGACCAACCCGCTGGGCGCGCGGGCGTTGTATCTTTACGACGCCAAGGGCAACGACACCTCGATCCGCATCCATGGCACGACCGAGCCGAATTCGATCGGCCGCGCCGTGTCGAACGGCTGCATCCGTATGCGCAACGAGGCGGTGATGGACCTGTATGAACAGGTTCCGCAAGGCACCCCCGTCTACGTTTACTGATCCGGCATTCGCCCAAACTTAGCATTGAACCCGGCTTGATCCGGGTTCGATCGCGCCCAAGCGCGGCAGATGATCGCCATCCTGCAGCCCGCCCCGAAAGCGGGTCAGCCGCGCAGGAAACGCCTTAGCACCTGTTCCAGCTTTGCTGCCCCAAGGGGGGCCATCGCCTTGGTATGTTCGTGGCTGATCGATTCATCCGACATGCCTGCGCCCATATTGGTGATGACCGATACGGCAGCGCAGCGCAGACCCAGAAAACGCGACAGGATCACCTCGGGGACGGTGGACATGCCCACGGCGTCAGCACCCAGCACCTTTGCGGCGCGGATCTCGGCGGGGGTTTCGAACGACGGGCCCGAGAACCAGCAATAGACCCCTTCGGGCAGGTCCACGCCCTCGGCCAGCGCCGCAGCCTTCAACCCTGCCCGGATTTCCGCGTCATGCGCATCCGTCAGCGGCACGAAACGCGCATCGGTCGCCTCGCCGATCAGCGGGTTCGTCCCGGCAAAGGCGATGTGATCGGACAGCAGCATCAGCGATCCCGGCGGATTTTCCGCCCGCAGGCTGCCCGCCGCATTGGTCAGGATCAGCCGCCCGCAACCCAAAGCCTGCAAGACCTCAAGCGGCAGGCGCATGACATCCGCACGCCCGGATTCGTAGTAATGCGACCGCCCACCGAACACCGCGACCCGCCGCCCTTCCAGCTGGCCCACGACAAGCTGCGGCACATGGCCCGACACGCCTGCATGGGGAAAGCCCGGCAGGTCGGAATAGGGGATCGCCACGCCCTCGACCGCTGCCGACAGATGGCCAAGGCCGGAACCCAGGATCAGACCGTATTCCGGCGGCTGATCCCCGGCGCGTTCCTGGATCAGACGGGCTAGCTCAGCGCTCTTTGACATAGGGTTCTCCGCCCGCGCGTGGCGGGATGGCGCGACCGACGAAGCCGGCCAGAATGATGACGGTCAGGATATAGGGCAGCGCGCTCATGAACATCGAAGGGACGGTGATGATGCCCAGATCAAGGTTCGGATAGCGGTTCGCCAATGCCTCAAGCAGGCCGAACAGGAAGGTGGCGAAAAGCGCGCTCCACGGCCGCCACTTGGCGAATATCAGCGCCGCCAGCGCGATATAGCCGCGGCCTGCCGACATTTCCTTGACGAAGCCTGCGGAAATCCCGGTGGCCAGATAGGCGCCCGCAATACCGCACAAGACGCCGCAGATGCCCACGGCGGCATAGCGCAGCCGCGTGACGGACACCCCCGCCGTATCGACCGAGGCGGGGTTTTCCCCCACCGCCCGCAGCCGCAGACCAAAGCGCGTGCGGTAAAGCACCCACCACGTCAGCGGCACGAAGGCAAAGGCCAGATAGACCAGCACCGAATGCCCCGAAATCAGATCGGCATAGATGGGCCCGATCACTGGCACAGGGCGCAGCGCGTCGGCAAAGGGCAGGGTGATTTCGTTGAACCGCGCCGCCCCCTCAAGCGAGGGCGTGCGCCCGCCAAGGCCGAATATCTTTTGCCCCAGCAGCACCGTCAGCCCCGAGGCGAGGAAGTTGATCGCGACCCCGGAGATCAGCTGATTGCCCCGGAACGTGATCGAGGACATGCCGTGGATCAGTGACAAGGCCAGCGACCCGGCGATGCCCGCACACAAGCCCAGCCACGCGCTGCCGGTGGCATAGGCGACGGATGCGGCGGTAAAGGCCGCCATCAGCATCTTGCCTTCAAGCCCGATGTCGAAGACGCCCGCGCGTTCCGAATAAAGCCCGGCCAGACAGGCCAGCAGCAAGGGCGTCATCAGGCGCACAGCACTGTCGAGGATCTGGATGATTGTCGGGAAATCCATCAGCGACGCTCCATTGCCATGCGCAGGGCCATCGCGCCCAGAAAGATGCCAAGCGCGCCTTCGATCCAGCGGCGGGCGCGGTTATAGGCGTGGCGCACCGGACGCGAGGACAGCACCACCGCCCAGAAGCCATGCCCCGCCAGCGACAGGACCGTGCCACCAAGCGCAAAGACCAGCAGCACCGGCAGCGGCGCGTTCTGCGCAGGGCCGACGCTGGCTGCGGCCATCCAGAAGACAAGCGCCTTGATATTGGTGATCTGCAATCCCAGCCCGGTCAGGAACAGCCGCAACATGGGCTGGCGGCGCACCTCGGCCACATGGACCTGCGGCGGGGACAGGGCTTTCTTCATCGCCTTATAGGCCAGCCATGCCAGATAGCCCGCGCCCAGCAGGCGCAATGCGGTGCCCGCCCAAGCGATTTCCTGCATGATCAGCCCCAGCCCCAGACTGGTGGCCAAAGCCAGCACACCTGCCCCGCAGGCGATGCCGAATGCCGCCATCAGCGCGGATGCTCGACCCTGTTCGGCACCGATGCCCAGCAGCAGTGCCACGGCCGGGCCGGGCGACATGACACCCACGATCTGTATGGAATAGGCCGCCAGAAAGGCGGGCAGAAAGGGGATCAGCCAGTCCATCACGCCTCCTTTTTGCGGCGCAGCGCCATGAACAGGCGTTCCAGCGGCATACGCACCATATTGTCCAGCGCACCGGTGAACAGGATGACCAGTGCCTGAATGACGACGATCAGCTCGCGCGGGATGCTGGTCCACAGCGCAAGCTCACCCCCGCCCTGATACAGAAACCCGAACAGGAACGCGGCCAGCAGCACGCCGAACGGATGGTTGCGGCCCATCAGCGCCACCGCGATGCCGATAAAGCCCGCGCCTTCGACCGAATTCAGGACCAGCCGCTCGGCCTCTCCCATCACATTGTTGATGGCCATCAGCCCGGCCAGCCCGCCCGAGATCAGCATGGCGATGACCGTGATCCGCGTGGGCGAGATCCCGGCATAGACCGCACCCGGTTCGGATTTGCCGAAGGCGCGGATTTCATAGCCAAGCCGCGTGCGCCAGATCAGCAGCCAGACCAGCAGACAGGCCGCCAGCGCGATGAAGAACGTCACGTTGACGGGCGTGTTCTTGCCCCATTCGATGCCCAGCGACAGCAACAGGTCCGAGATCGAGGGCAGATGCGTCGGTTCGGGGAAATTCGCGGTGGCCGGGTCCATCTTGCCCACGGGGCGCAGCAGGTTCACCAGCACATAGTTCAGCAGCGCCGCGGCGATAAAGTTGAACATGATCGTGGTGATGACGATATGGCTGCCGCGTTTGGCCTGTAGCCAGGCGGGGATCAGCGCCCAAAGCGCGCCGAAAGCCGCAGCCCCGATCATTGCGCCGGGCAGCGCCAGCGCCCAATGCGGCCAAGGCACGAACAGCAGCATCAGTGCGACGCCAAGCCCACCCATCGCGGCCTGCCCCTCTCCGCCGATATTGAACAGCCCGGCGTGATAGGCGACCATGACGGCCAGCCCGGTGAAGATGAAATTCGTCGTGTAATACAGCGTGAAACCCCAGCCATAGCTGGAAAAAAGCGCGCCTTCGACCATGACCTTCAAGGCCTCGACCGGGCTTTCACCGATCGCAAGGATCACCACGGCCGAGATCGCAAAAGCCAGCACCAGCGAGATCAGCGGCGTCAGGACCACATCGGCCCATTTCGGCATACGCTCCATATCAGCGGACCCCTTCGTCCAGCCCCGGCGCAGTGGCGGGGGTTATCGCATCCTCAGGCGCGGTCGTGGCCGGATCGACCCCGGCCATCAGGCAGCCCAGATCGGCGACCGTCGCCTGATCCGGCAGGCGTTCGCCCATGATCCGCCCGTCGAACATCACGGCAATCCGGTCCGACAGTGCCGTGATCTCATCCAGCTCGACCGAAACCAGCAGCACGGCCTTGCCCGCGTCGCGCAGTTCCACGATGCGTTTGTGGATGAATTCGATCGCGCCGATATCGACGCCGCGCGTGGGCTGGCCGATCAGCAGCAGGTCGGGATTGCGCTCGACCTCGCGCGCGACGACGATCTTTTGCTGGTTCCCGCCCGAGAAATTCTTGGCCGCCAGTTCCGGGTTGGGCGGGCGCACGTCGAAACGCTGCATCTTGCCTGCCGCGTCGGCGCGGATCGCGGCATTGTCCATCAGCAGGCCGTTCTGGAATTCGGGCGCGTCATGATAGCCGAAAGCCACGTTTTCCCACGCGGCGAAATCCATGATCAGTCCTTCGACCTGCCGATCCTCGGGCACGTGGCCCACGCCCGCCTGACGCCGCGCCCGCGCATCGCTGCCGGTCAGCGGCAGGGGCTGGCCGTTCAGCGTCACCGTGCCCTCAAGCCGCGCGCCCTTTTCGGGATAGCCGCCAAGGATTTCCAGCAATTGCGTCTGGCCGTTGCCCGAAACCCCGGCAATCCCCAGAATCTCACCGGCGTGAATGTCCAGGTCGATACCGCGCAGCCGCTCGACGCCCGCCGTATCGACCATGCGCAGGCCCCGCACCGACAGGATCGGCGCGCCGGGCTGGGCTGGGGCCTTGTCCACGCGCAGCAGCACCTTGCGGCCCACCATCAGCTCGGCCAGTTGCGTCGGGTTGGTTTCGCGGGTCTTGACGGATGCGACCATCTCGCCCCGCCGCATCACCGAAACATTGTCGGTGATCTCCATGATCTCGCGCAGTTTGTGGGTGATCAGGATGATTGTTTTGCCTTCGTCGCGCAGGCCGCGAAGGATGCGAAACAGGTGATCAGCCTCGGCGGGGGTCAACACGCCGGTCGGTTCGTCAAGGATCAGGATGTCAGCCTGCCGATACAGGGCTTTCAGTATTTCGACCCGTTGCTGGTGGCCGACGGACAACTCCTCGACCAGCGCATCGGGATCGACCTGCAATTCGTATTCGCTTGCCAGGCGCTTCAACTCGCCCCGCGCGCGGGACAGGGACGGGCGCAGCAGCCCCCCGTCCTCGGCCCCGAGGATGACGTTTTCCAGCACGGTGAAGTTCTGCACCAGCTTGAAATGCTGGAACACCATGCCGATGCCCGAACGGATCGCAGTCTGGCTGTCGGTGATGGCCGTGGGCTTGCCGCCGATCAGGATTTCCCCTGCATCGGGGCGATAGAAGCCATACAGGATCGACATCAACGTCGATTTCCCGGCCCCGTTTTCACCGATGATGCCGTGGATCGTCCCGCGCGGCACGACAAGGTCGATGCCCTTGTTTGCCTGCACGGGACCGAAAGCCTTGGAAATCCCCCGCAATTCGATTGCGGGGGCCGTATCCGTTCCGGGCGTCGAAGCCATTACTGCACCGGGCAGGTGTTATCGGTCATATAGTCATGCACCTTGATTTCGCCCGCCGTGATGCCCTTGGTCGCGGCATCGACGGCTGCGGTGATGTCTTCGGTGATCAGCGGTTTGTTGTTGTCATCAACCGCGACCGACACCCCGCCCGAGGCAAGATCCATCGTCTTGATGCCCGGTTGCAGGTCTGCACCGGCCTTGAACGCCTCATAGACCGAGTTGTCCACGCCCTTGACCATCGAGGTCAGCACTTTGCCCGGATGCAGGTGGTTCTGGTTGCTGTCCACGCCGATCGACAGGATGCCCGCATCCGCCGCCGATTGCAGGATGCCGATGCCCGTGCCGCCCGCCGCCGCGTAAACCACGTCAGCGCCTTGCGAGATTTGCGCCTTGACCAGTTCGCCGCCCTTCACCGGGTCGTTCCATGCGGCGGGGGTGGTGCCGGTATAGTTGATCAGCAGCTTGCCTTCGGGGTTCGTGGCCTTGAAGCCCTGAGCATAGCCGCATTCGAATTTGTGGATCAGCGGAATGTCCATGCCGCCGATGAAACCGACGGTGCCGGATTTCGACGCTTTCGCGGCCATCACGCCCGCCAGATAGGAGCCCTGCTCCTCGGTGAAGACGATGGATTGGACGTTGGGCTGTTCGACGACCATGTCGATGATCGCGAATTTCGTATCGGGATAGTCGGGGGCGACCTTGTTCAGCACCTCTCCAAAGGCGAAGCCGGTCATCACGATGGGGTTCGCGCCGGTTTCGGCCAGACGGCGCAGGGCTTGTTCCCGCTGCGCCTCGGACTGCATCTCCAGTTCCTTATAGGTGCCGCCGGTTTCGGCCTTCCACTTTTCGGCCCCGGTATAGGCCGCTTCGTTGAAGGATTTGTCGAACTTGCCCCCCAGGTCAAAGATCAGTGCGGGGTCGGCCAATGCGGCCAAGGGCAGAATGGCCAGGCTGGCACCGGCCAGCAGCGTTTTCATCAGGGACATGTTCTAGACCTCAACCTGTTATGGGCGATTCCGCCCGCTCATGCCGAATTAGGGCGCATGGGTCCAGAGCCGTCAACCGGGTTATGATCAAAGAATCCGCCGCATCAGGATCGCGTCGATCCCCGGTGCATAGTAATTGCGCCGCCTGCCTGCCTGAACCCAGCCATCCGCCAGATAAAGCGCCTGTGCAGGGCCGTTATCCGAGGCGACTTCCAGAAAAGCCTCGGCCGCGCCGCGCGCCTGTGACGTTGCGCGAAATTCCTGCATCAGGCGGCGCGCGACACCCTGACGCCGCGCCTCGGGGGATACGGCAAGGGTCAAAAGCTCGGCCTCGTCGGCGACGGTGCGCCCGATCAGGAAGCCATGCGGCACGCGCAGCAGAAAGTTCAGCGGGCTGGCCAGCAGGTCTTCGATTTCCGCCGCCGACCAGGGGCGGGGATGCGTGCCGAAGCAGCGCAGATGCAGATCGGCCAGCCCGTCCGCGCTCATGTCAGGATAACGGGACCGCGGTCGCGGGCGGGGGCGGCATCCGCCGGGCGCAGATAGATCGGCGCGGGGCGGGGCAGGTCGGGCTCGTTGGCGCGCGACAGCGCGATGCGCCCGATGGCGATGGGCAGCGGATGGCGCGTCAGTGCGATGGCGGGGCCGGGGGGCAGCATGTGCAACTGACCCTGTTCGGGCGCGGATGGCCCCATGCCGAAATCCTGCCAGATCACCTCACCCGCGCGGGACGGCACGGCGACGCGGCATGGGCGGGGCAGGCCAAGCGCCGCCGCCTCGGTCACGCCGACGCCGACGGCGGGGATGCCCAAAGACAGCGACAGGCCGCGCGCGGCGGCAACGGCGATGCGGATGCCGGTGAAATTGCCCGGACCCGTGCCGACCCCGATGACGGTCAGATCGCGCCAGTCGCGCCCGGCCTCGGTCAGCAATTCCTCAAGCAGGGGAAACAGCCTTTCGGCCTGACCGCGGCCCATGTCTTCCTGACGATGCGCCAGAACGCGGCTTTCGGTCAGCAAAGCGGCCGCGCAATGCGCGGCCGATGTGTCGAAGCCCAAGGCAAGGGCTTCAGGCAACGGGACGGACCTCGGTCACTTCGGGGATATAGTGACGCAGCAGGTTCTCGATCCCCATCTTCAGAGTCAGGGTCGAGGAGGGGCAGCCCGCGCAGGCCCCCTGCATGTGCAGATAGACCACGCCACGGTCGAAGCCGTGGAACGTGATGTCGCCGCCGTCCTGTGCCACGGCGGGGCGCACGCGGGTGTCCAGCAATTCCTTGATCTGGGTGACGATCTCGGCGTCTTCGCCGGTCTGTTCGTTATGGCCGCTGGTCGCCGCGCCTTCCATGGCGGGCGCGCCGGACTGGTAATGCTCCATGATGGCGCCCAGAACAGACGGCTTGAGGTGATCCCATACCGCGCCGTCGCCCTTGGTCACGGTCACGAAGTCCGAGCCCAGAAACACGCCGGTCACGCCCGGCACGGCAAAGATGCGTCGCGCCAGCGGGCTTGCGCCAGCGGCATCGGCATCGGTGAAATCGGCGGTGCCTTGGCCCAGAACAACCTCGCCCGGCAGGAACTTCAGCGTGGCGGGGTTCGGGGTGGTTTCGGTCTGGATGAACATGGGGGCGCTCCTTTGTTCCCGGATATGGGGATCGAGGGGGGGATGAGTCAAGCCGAACGGGACCGCGAAAGGATGCGGCAGGATCAAAGCTGGGTTTCACCGCAGGCGCGGGCCGGGTCAGGTGATCTGTTCCAGCCGCTCGCGCGAGATGTCGCCGGGCACGATAGTGATGGGGCAGGAGAGGTTCGCCATTTCGCGCATCAGGCGCGAAATCAGTGGCCCCGGTCCCGCGCTTTCCGTCGAGGCGGCCAGCACCACGATGCCGATTTCGGGATCGTCGTTGATCTGGGCCAGCAATTCGTTGCCCGGCTCGCCTTCGCGCACGACCAGTTCCGGCTCAACGCCGGGGCGGTCGCGCATCCATTTCGCAAAGACCTCGAAATGGGCCTGAATGCGTTCATAGGCTTCGGCACGCATCACGTCGGCAACGCCCATGCCGTGCGGAATTTCGTTCGTTGGGATGACGGCCAGCACCTGCACGCCGCCGCCGGTTTTGGCAGCCCGCATCGCCGCAAAGCGTATGGCGTTCAGGCATTCGCGTGAATCATCCAGGACGACCAGCGATTTCCGCATATTCTTGCTCCGGTTGACCCCGAATGGGCAAAGACTGGCCGAAAGGACACGGTTGCGCAAGAGCGTCGCGCTTTTCCCCTTGCGTTCGTTCCCATTTGTCGGACCCTGTGTTACGGCAAATTCAAACGAGCAGCCCAAGAAAAACACGGGACGACCATACTGTGACAATTCACCATGATTGGGACAGATCTGATCGCCGTGACCTGGCTTCGGTCTCGGGGCTGGGTATGGGATGGATTGCCGATCAACAAGCCGTCAAGGTGGGGATGACCCGCCGCAAACGCGCCTTTGACATCCTGTTTTCGCTGATCCTGCTGATCCCGCTTGGGCTGGTGATGGCCGTGGTCGCTGCGCTGCTTTTGGTGACGCAGGGGCGGCCGCTGTTCTATGTCGCGCCACGGATGCGCGCGCCCGGCGAACAGTTCGATCTGCTGAAATTCCGCACCATGCTGCGCGAGGATGACGATTCCGGCGCGACCGGCGCGCATAAGCATTGGCGCATCACCAAGGTGGGCCGCATCCTGCGCCGCACCCGCATCGACGAACTGCCGCAGCTGTTCAACATCCTGCGCGGCGACATGAGCTTTGTGGGTCCGCGCCCACCGCTCAAGGAATATGTCGAGCGGTTTCCGGCGCTTTACAATCAGGTGCTGGCGAATCGTCCCGGTGTGACGGGACTGGCCACCATGATCTATCACGCCCATGAAGACCGCATCATGGCGCGCTGCAAGACCGCCGAGGCGACCGAGGCCGCCTATTACCGCCGCTGCCTGCCGACCAAGCTGCGGCTGGACATGATCTATCAGCGCCGCCGCACGCTGCGCGTCGATCTTTGGATCATCGGCCATACGGTGATGACTGTGGTGATCCCGTCATGGCAGGGTCGCGGGCGTCGCCGCATTCCGTCGGGTCACGGTCTGCCGGTCGCCGCGGTGCAAAAAGTGCAGCAGGTCGCCCAACAGCCTGCAGCCAAGATCCCCGCCGAATAAGCGGACTTAGCCCGCGCCGAACGGGTCTTTCGGATAGCCCACGCCCGACAGATACAACCCTTGCGGCGGGCAGACCGGCCCACAGGCTGCGCGATCACGCGCCTCCAGCGCCTCGGCCACGCGGGCGGGATCCCATGCGCCGGCACCCACCCGCTCCAGCGTGCCGACGATCGAGCGGACCTGATTGTGCAGGAATGACCGCGCACGCAGGCGAAACCGGTATTCGCGGCCCTGCGGAATTTCGATCTCGTCGATGGTGATCTGGTCCAGCGTCTTTACCGGGCTTTTCGACTGGCACATGGTCGAACGGAACGTGGTGAAATCATGCAGCCCGATCAGATGCGCTGCGCCCGCCCGCATCGCGTCGATGTCCAGCGGGTTCAAAACCTGCCAGACGCGACCCCGGTCATGCGTGACAGGCGCGCGGCGGGCGGTCAGCCGGAACAGATAGCGCCGTTCCAGTGCGGAAAAGCGGGCGTGGAAATCGTCATCGACCCGCGCAGCGGACAGGATCGCGACGGGCGCGGGTTTCAGATGCCAGTTCAGCGCCTCGGACAGGCGAAACGGATCCCAGTCACGCGCCAGATCGGCATGGGCGACCTGACCCGTGGCGTGGACGCCCGCATCGGTGCGCCCGGCAGCGGCGATACGCGCGCCCGATGCATAAGCGGGGTCCAGACGCGCAAGTGCAGCCTCGATCGCGCCTTGCACGCTGGGATGTTCGGCCTGCGCCTGCCAGCCCGCAAAGGGCAGGCCGTCATATTCGATCAGCAAAGCGTAGCGGGGCATCAGCGGCGTTGCTTGTCCGCGTCGCGCCGCATCAGCAGATCGTCCATCGTCATCGTGCGTTCCAGTTCGGCTGGGTCGGCGCCGACCTCGGCAGGACGCTCGACCGGGCGCACGCCTTCGCGGGCCAGTCTTTCGCGCAGCACGCCGATTTCGATGTCCAGATTGGCCTTGTCGCCTTCGGTCAACTTGCGGCTGCGGGCCTGAAACTGCGTTTCAAGATCGGAGAGCAGCGTTTCATAATCCTGCCGCGCGCGCGGATCACGGGTCTGGGCATACAGGTCCGAGAACTTGACCGTCGCATCGCGCGCGCCCTGCAGATAGATGCCCAGATAGCGGCGGGTGGCGGCGATGTCGTCGGGGTCTTCCTCGATCCGGGCGAAAAGTTCGCGTGCGGTGGCGGCGAACATGGCAACCCGCGCCTCAAGCCGGCGGTCCGAGGTCCGCAGGATCGCGTCCTGCATGGCTTTCAGATAGGCCTCGCCCTCGGCGATGATGCGATGGGCGCGGTCCTGCTGGAAGGTATCGACGCCTTCCATCCCCTTGTCGCGCATCGGGTCGGGGCCAAAGGCCAGCCAATGCAGCGCGCCAGCGGCAACGCCGATGATCGCGGCACCGGCTTCGGCACCCGGCACGTATGACCCGACGGCAAGGCCCAGCCCGGTCAGGATGCCGCCGAACAGCTTGCGCGGCACGGCGGGACGGCGGGCCACGCGGCGCGCGTCATAGGCGGCTTCGGCCTGCAATCCTTCGCGGGTCAGCAACATGCCTGCGGCAAGGCTGCCAAAGGCCCCCAGATGCGTGGCAAGCCCGACCGGGTCCTGCCAGAACGCGCTGAGCAGGAACGGAATCCCCATGATGGTGATCCAGCGCGTGCGCGATTGCAGGGGATGATTGATCTCGCCCGGTGCGGGGCGGGCGGGCGGACGCGGATCGCTGCCGTCCAGACGCGGCCCACCCTGGGGCGAGAAGCGGCCTCCGAAGCGTTTTGCCATGGTTCAGCCCGCGCCCACAAAAGAGGCGTAAAGCGTAAGTCCCATAAGAAGAAAGAAGGACAGGCGCTGCGTCGCTTTGCGGGACATCGGCTTCCTTTCGGCCAAAGGGAATTGCCCGCAGCATATATGGCGAAACCGGGCCGAAAGAAAGATGCGGTGCGGAATGTTCTGCCGTGACGCAGGAAATTTTACAGCCATGCCGCGTGGAATCGGGCCGTAAGTGGCCGTGATAGCGCAGTATTTCAGGATGGCGATGGAGCGGGTGATGGGAATCGAACCCACGTATTCAGCTTGGAAGGCTGCTGCTCTACCATTGAGCTACACCCGCATCGCCGTTTTCCATAGGCAATCCCGCGCGACCATGCAAGCGCCTTGCACCGCTTGACGGAAACCTGACGGCACGGCAAGCAAGGCTGCATGATAGATATCCGTCCCGTGGCCAATATCATCGGCAAGCTGGTCATCACGCTCGGGGCGGCGATGGCCTTGCCGATGTGTGTCGATTGGTGGGCAGGCGACCCGCATTGGAAAAGCTTTCTTGAGGCCGCGATCCTGACCATGCTGGCGGGCGGGCTGATCACCGTCGCCACCCATGACGTCGAACGGCAGCTGACGATGGAGCAGGCGTTCTTGCTGACCGCCTCGATCTGGGCGGTGCTGCCTGCGGCGGGGGCCGTGCCCTTTATGGTGGGGCAGCCCGGCGCAAGTTTCACCGATGCCTATTTCGAGGCGATGTCGGGCCTGACCACCACCGGCACCACGGCTTTTATCGGGCTGGACGCATTGCCCAAGGGTGTGAACCTGTGGCGCGCCTTTCTGAACTGGTTCGGCGGTCTGGGAATCATCGTCGTCGCCATGATCTTCCTGCCGGTGATGAAGGTCGGCGGGATGCAGTTCTTCAAATCCGAAGGGTTCGACACGCTGGGCAAGATCCTGCCGCGCGCCTTTGACATCGCGCGGGAAACCACGGCAGTCTACGTCGCGCTGACAGCGGCCTGCATGATCACCTATATCCTGCTGGGGATGGAGGGGTTCGACGCGCTGGTGCTGGCGCTGTCCACCTGCTCGACCGGCGGGTTTTCGAATTACGATGCCAGCTTCGCGCCGTTCATCGGGCCTGCGGAATATGCAGCGTCGTTTTTCATGATCCTCGCCTCGATCCCGTTCATCCGCATGGTGCAACTGATCCGGGGCTCGGCCCAGCCGCTTTGGCGCGACATTCAGGTGCGGGCATATCTGCGCTGGACCTTCTATGCGATCGCGGCCATCGTCATCTATCGGCTGCTGTGGCTGGATGCGATGCATCCGCTGGACGTGATCCGGGAAACCACGTTCAACGTCATCTCGACCTTTTCGGGCACGGGGTTTGCTTCGACCGATACGACGCTTTGGGGCCATTTCCCCTTTGCGCTGCTGGTGGTGGTCGGACTGATCGGCGGCTGCACCGGGTCCACCTCGTGTTCGGTCAAGGTGTTCCGCTATCTGGTGCTGATCCAGGCGGTCAAGACGCAGCTGAAACGGATGCATTCGCCGCATCGCGTGTTCCCGCTGCTTTACGATGGACGTCCGCTGGACAAGGACGTGGTCGATTCGGTCATGGCGTTCTTTACGCTGTTCATGCTGACATTCGGCCTGCTGATCGTGGGGCTGGCGATGACCGGGCTGCATCCACGCACCGCGTTGACCGGGGCATGGACCGCCATCGCCAATGTCGGCGTGATCTGGGGGCCCGAGCTTAGCCCCAACGGTGCCGTCACCGACATTCCCACCGCCGCGAAATGGATGATGAGCATCGGCATGTATGTCGGCCGATTGGAGCTTTTGACCGTGCTGGTGCTGTTCGTGCCGCGTTTCTGGCGCGGCTAGTTCACCGGCACGGCCGAGGGCATTGCCGGGGCTGGGGCAGGGGCCGTTGGGTCCATCGCGCCCGGCGCAAACCGCGCCATGTTGTCCGAGATTTCCGAGGCGAGCCTGCGCCCTTCGTCAGGGTCTTGCACGGGCCAGATCAGCACGAAACCCTGCACGCGGCCATCGACCACGTGGCCTTCGGAATGGCCCACATGCGTTTCGTTGCGTCCGTCCAGCACCACGCTGCCCCGGCTGACCTGCCGTTCCGGCGCGGGAACCCAACCAAGCGCCGTTACCAGCCCCGCCAGATCCAGCATCTCCTGCTGGCCGCCGGGTTGTGAAAACAGGATCAGCGCCGCACCCGAGCCGTCTTTGGGGCCATAGATCGACAGCGCCCGTTCGGTGCGGTCAAAGGCCAGCTTGTCCATCGGCGCGGGCAGGGCCAGCCCGGTATGGGCGTCCTGCAACTGCGTCAGGTGCATCTCGGCCCGCCACGCCTCGCGCCGCCGGATCAGTTCGGCCATGGCGGTCGCCGTGTCGGGCGAGGCGCGCAGCCGCACGATCTCATCTGCGATCGCCGCCTGTGTCATCGGGCCGTCCTTGCCGTCGATCGCGCCTTCGTAATGCCCGGCCCAACGCAGGGCGCGCTGAATATCCTCAAGCGCGGGCATGGCCAGCGGCATCGCGCCTTCGGCGGGCGGGGCGCCCAGTTCCGGCGGTTTCCCGGCTATGGCGACATCGCCCATATCTTCGGCGGGCGACAGGAAGGCATCGCGGGGCACGGCCCCAGCGGTCTTGAAGGCCCGCAGCCACGCCTCTCCGGTCGCTTCGTCGGGGATGGGGCCAAGGCCCACGACGGAACGGCCATTCGGCAACGTCCACAGCCCGGCTTCGGGCAGGATCTCGCGGCGCTTGGCCAGCATTTCTTCGGCGCTGGTGCGGTTCGTGCTGGATTCGATGCGCAGGAAGAATTCTGGCGGCGGCGGCGCGGGTTCGGGGGTCGCGGGCACAGCCGCAATTTCCGGCGCGGGTTCGGCTGCGGGCGGATCGGTCACGACAGGCGCTGCGGCAACCGTCGTGCCTGCCGCGACCTGCGCAATCTGCCGTCCTGCGGCGGGCGACAGGAAGCTGTCACCGGGAACCTTGGCATCGCGTTTCAATTCGTCCAGCCGCGCCGTGGCCTGTTCGCGCGGCATCGGGCCAAGCGCGATCCCGGTCCAGCCATCGGCCAGGGGGAACGTCACCACATCGGGAAACTGCGCGGCCCAGCCCTGCGCTGCGGTCTGCACGGCTTCGCTGCCGCGTTTTGCCTCGATGCGGATCACCACATCCTCGGCCAATGCGGATAAGGGAAGCGTCAGGCCAGCCCCAAGGACCAATGCAAAGCGCCGCATCCACTCTCCCTCTCATTGACCATGCGCCGACCACTGCCTAGAAGGCGGCTGACATTTCTTTCCAGTTATGCCCAAGGAAAACCGGATGACCAGCCCCAAGGACAAACCCGTCTGCTTTCAGGACGTGATCCTGCGCCTGCAATCCTATTGGGCTGCACAGGGCTGCGCCGTCCTGCAACCCTATGACATGGAGGTGGGCGCAGGCACGTTCCACCCGGCCACCACGTTGCGGTCGCTGGGGCAGAAGCCGTGGGCTGCGGCCTATGTCCAGCCTTCGCGTCGTCCGACGGATGGGCGCTACGGCGAAAACCCGAACCGCTTGCAGCATTACTATCAGTATCAGGTCATCATCAAACCCTCGCCCCCCGAGATGCAGGAACTGTATCTGGGCAGCCTGCGCGCCATCGGCCTAGACCCGCTGATCCACGATGTCCGCTTCGTCGAGGATGACTGGGAAAGCCCGACGCTGGGCGCATGGGGGCTGGGCTGGGAAGTCTGGTGCGACGGGATGGAGGTCAGCCAGTTCACCTATTTCCAGCAGGTCGGCGGACATGACTGCCGCCCGGTTTCCGGTGAGCTGACCTATGGTCTTGAGCGTCTGGCGATGTATGTGCTGGGGGTTGAGCATGTGATGGACATGCCCTTCAACCATCCCGACAGCCCGATCCCACTGACCTATGGCGACATCTTCAACCAGACCGAGCGCGAATATTCCCGCTGGAATTTCGACATCGCCGATACCGACATGCTGCTGCAGCACTTCAAGGATGCCGAGGCGGAATGCGACCGCATCCTGTCCGCAGCCGATACCGATGCCGCAGGCCGCGCGATCCCCATGGCGCATCCGGCCTATGATCAGGCGATCAAGGCCAGCCACCTGTTCAACCTGCTGGACGCGCGCGGCGTGATCTCGGTCACTGAACGTCAGGCCTATATCGGCCGCGTCCGTGCGCTGGCGAAACGCTGCGCCGACCTGTTCGCGACCACCCCTGCCGCGACCGGCGAGCCGCTGCCCGATTTCCCGGCGGGTGCCTGATGGACGGCCGCATTCCCGCCATCGCCATTCTGGCCGTCGCAATCACTGCGGGCGGCGGGATGTGGTATGCGCAGGAATACGGTTTCTATGACGAAATCGACCCCGCGACCGTTCAGTTGACGGTCATGCGCAATGGCGCGCCCGTGCCGCTGTCCATTGATGCCGTGCAGGCCATCGACGCGGGCAGTTCGCCCATCCGCTGGCGCGCCTGCTTCCAACTGCTGGAGCCGCTGCCGGACGGCGCCGAGCCATTCCCCGCGCCGACGCCGCTGGTGCCGCCGAACTGGTTTTCCTGCTTCGATGCGGGCCAGTTGCAGGCCGACCTGAAATCCGGCGCGGCCACAGCCTACCTTTCCCAGCCCGAGATTCGCCCCGACGTGGATCGCGTGATCGCCGTCTATCCCGACGGGCGCGCATTCGGCTGGCACCAATTCAACGACAAGACCCCCGAACGCGGAGTAATGGACTGATGCCCGACCTTCTGATCGAGCTTTTCTCGGAAGAAATCCCGGCGCGGATGCAAGCCCGCGCGCGCGAGGATCTGAAGAAACTGGTGACCGACGGTCTGGTCGGCGCGGGCCTGACCTATGCCAGCGCCGGCGCGTTTTCGACGCCGCGCCGCCTTGTCCTGACGGTCGAGGGGCTTTCGGCCAACAGCCCGACCACGCGCGAGGAACGCAAGGGCCCGCGCACCGACGCCCCCGATGCGGCGCTGGAGGGCTTTCTGCGCTCGACCGGCTTGACCCGCGATCAGCTTGAGGCGCGCGACGACAAGAAAGGTCAGGTCTGGTTCGCCACCCTGACCAAACCGGGCCGCCCCGCGTCAGACATCGTGGCCGAGGTGCTGACCGCCACCATCCGCGATTTCCCGTGGCCCAAGTCGATGCGCTGGGGCGCGGGCAGCTTACGCTGGGTCCGCCCGCTGCATGGGGTCATCTGCATCCTGACGGATGAGGCGGGCGCCTCGGTCGTGCCCATGGAGATCGAGGGCATTGTCTCGGGGAACACCACCCGCGGGCACCGCTTCATGGCCCCGGACGCTTTCACGGTCAGCAGCTTTGACGACTACGCCGCCAAATTGCGCCGCGCCAAGGTCATGCTGGACAGCGCCGAGCGCGAAGCCGCGATCCGCCAAGAGGCCGCGAACCTCGCCTTCGCGCGCGGCTGGGAAATCATGCCCGATGACGGGCTGATGACCGAGGTTGCGGGCCTTGTCGAATGGCCCGTCCCCCTGATGGGCGCGATCGAGGAACGCTTCCTGTCCCTGCCGCCCGAGGTGCTGCAAACCTCGATGCGCGAACACCAGAAGTTCTTCTCGGCCCGCAACCCGAAGACCGGGCGGATCGAGGGCTTCGTCACGGTGGCCAACATCGAAACCCCGGATAACGGCGAAACGATCCTGAAGGGCAACCAGCGCGTGCTGGCCGCCCGCCTGTCGGATGCCGCCTTCTTCTGGGACAACGACCTGCGCGAGGCCCGCTCGGGCATGACCGACTGGGCCGAGGGGCTTCGCTCGGTGACCTTCCAAAGCAAGCTGGGCTCGCAGGCCGACCGCATCGAACGCATCGCCGCTTTGGCCCGCGAAATCGCCCCGCTGGTCGGCGCGGACCCCGAGCAAGCCGCCGAGGCTGCGAAGATCGCCAAGCTGGACCTGCGTTCCGCGATGGTCGGCGAATTCCCCGAACTGCAAGGCACCATGGGCCGCTATTACGCGCTTGAGGCAGGCAAGGACGCCGCCATCGCCGACGCCGCCCGCGACCACTATTCGCCGCTTGGCCCGTCGGATGCCGTGCCCTCCGCGCCGGTTTCGGTCGCCGTCGCGCTGGCCGACAAGCTGGACACGCTGACCGGCTTCTGGGCCATCGACGAAAAGCCCACGGGGTCGAAAGACCCCTTCGCGCTGCGTCGGGCGGCACTGGGGGTTATTCGGTTGGTGTTGGGGAATGGGGTGCGGGCACCTTTCGTTCAGTTGGCCGATCAAGGCGTGGTTGGTCACGGAATATCGCGCGATGATTCAGATAACGATGATTTCTCGGGTATTGCAGAAGTCTCCGACCTCCTCACCTTCTTCCACGACCGCCTGAAAGTCTTCCTCAAAGACCAAGGCATCCGCCACGACATCATCGACGCCGCCATCGCCATGCCCGGCAATGACGACCTCGTGCTGCTGGTCAACCGCGCCACCGCCCTCAACGACACCCTCAAAACGCAAGACGGCGCAAACCTGCTGCAAGGCCTCAAACGCGCCGGAAACATCCTCGCGCAGGCCGAGGAAAAGGACGGCGTCGAATACTCCTTCGGCGCCGATCCGAAATTCGCCGAAACCGACGAAGAACGCGCCCTTTTCGCCGCCCTCGACCGCGCCGAACCCGCCATCCGCGAAGCCGTCCGCAATGAGGATTTCCAGGCCGCCACCCAAGGCATCGCCACGCTGCGCGCCCCCATCGACGCCTTCTTCGAGGCGGTGCAGATCAACACCGATAACCAGATCACGCGCCGCAACCGCCTGAACCTGCTGTCGCGCATCCGCGAAACCGGCCGCCTGATCGCAGATTTCGGCAGGATCGAGGGCTGACGGGCTTCTTGGTTCCCAAAATACCCGCAGGGGTGAAGGGCCAACGGCCCGAGGGGGCGGCAGCCCCCTTTCTTATGCCGCGCTTGCACGATCAACCGGGCCGTGCCTAATGTGACGCCATGTCCGCCCTGACCGAACCAGATGCCATCGTCGAAATCACCCCCTCGGCGGGGGTTCAGGTCGTGCGCCACGGCTGGCGGGCCAAATGCCTGCAGCGCCTTGTCCGCATGGACCTGCCGGTGCCGACCAGCTTTGCCTTTTCGGCCGATGCGGTGCGCGCCATTGCGAATGGTCAGACCCCGGACCGCGCCTGTCTTGCAGGCATCATCGAACGTGCCGACGGGCTGGTCAGTGTGCGCCCTTCGGCGGTCAATCCTGCCTGGGGTGGGCCCAACACCGTCCTGAATGTCGGCATCAATGACGAATGCCACGCCCGACTGGCCGAAAAACGTGGCAAGGCTGCGGCGGATGCGATCTATCTGGGTTTCGTGCAATCCTATGCCATCCATGTCGCCCGCCTTGATCCCGACATGTTCTCGGACAGCGACGGTGGCCTGCGCGCCGCGCTCGACGCCTATGAGGACGAGACGGACGAGGAATTCCCCCAGGATCCCGCCCGCCAGCTGGCCGAGGTCTTGCGCAGCATGGCGCGCGCCTGGGATGGCCCGACCGCCCGGTTGCTGCGTCAGGCCAAGGGCGCGCCCGCGCAGGCGCCGCTGGGGCTGATCGTTCAGGATATGGCACTGGCCTTGGGGCCGGGGGTCACAGGCTCGGGTTCGATCCAATTGATCGACAGCAGCACGGGCACGCCCCGCATCACCGGGCGCTTTCGCGGCCAGACGCAAGGCCGCGCCAAGGGCGAAGGGGCCGAGACGCTGTATCTGACCCGCGACCCCCGCGGTGCCTCGCTGGAGGAAGCTGCCCCCGAAGTCTTTGCCGATCTGGTCCGCTACGGCGTCGCCGCCCGCGAACGCCTGCGCGAGGAGATGCAGGTGGAATTCGTCGTCTCGGACAGCCAGCTCTCGATCATCGACGCGGTGCGGGTGCAGCGATCATCGCGCGCCAGCGTCCGCATTGCGGTGGGTCTGGCCCGCGACGGCATCATCCCGCCCGAGGAAGCGGTGATGCGGGTCGAACCGCGCGTGCTGTCGGACCTGCTGCATTATCAGGTGGACCCGACCGCACCCCGCGACATCATCGCGCGCGGTATCAACGCCAGCCCCGGTGCCGCGACGGGGCGCATCGTATTTTCCGCCACCGTCGCGCAGGCCGCCGAGGCAAGGGGCGAACATTGCGTGCTGGTCCGCCGCGAAACGGTTCCCGAAGACATCCGCGGGATGCACGCGGCCGTCGCCGTCCTGACCGAACGGGGCGGCATGACCAGCCATGCTGCCGTCATCGCGCGCGGCATCGGCCTGCCCTGCATCGTGGGCGCCAGCGGCATCAGCATCGACCCGCGCGCCCGCATCATGCGGACGGGGGGGCGCGAATTCCACGAAGGCGACGAAATCACCATCGACGGCACCTCGGGCGAGGTGCTGGCGGGGGCCGCCGAAATGTTGGAGCCTGCGCTGGACGACAGCTTCAACCAGCTGCTGGATTGGGCGGACGACGAATCCATCATCCGCATCCGGGCCAATGCCGACACGCCCGAAGATGCCCGCACCGCGCGGCGCTTCAGTGCGCAGGGCATCGGGCTTTGCCGCACCGAACACATGTTCTTTGACGACGAACGCCTGCCCGCCATGCGCGAGATGATCTTTGCCGACAAGGCCGAGGATCGCCGCCTGTCGCTGGACCGCCTGCTGCCCATGCAGCGCGGCGATTTCGCGGAGCTGTTCAAGATCATGGCGGGTCTTCCGGTCACCATCCGCCTGTTCGACCCGCCCCTGCACGAATTCCTGCCCCATGACCGCGAAGGGATGCGGGCCTTGGCGGAATCGCTGGACCTGCCCTTGTCCGACGTGACCCGCCGGGTCGAGGCGCTGTCGGAATTCAACCCGATGCTGGGGATGCGTGGCGTGCGGCTGGGGATCACCGTCCCCGAAATCTATGACATGCAGGCCCGCGCCATCTTCGAGGCGACGATTCAAGCCAGCCGCAACGGCGATCCCGTGGTCCCCGAAATCATGATCCCGCTGGTCAGCGCCCGGCGCGAGGTCGAACTGGTCAAGACCCGCATAGACGCCGTGGCCGCCGCCGTCCGCAATGAGACGCGCAAGGATTTCACCTATCGTCTGGGTGTCATGGTCGAAACCCCGCGTGCCGCATTGCGGGCGGGCGACATTGCCCAGCATGCAGCCTTTCTGTCCTTCGGCACCAACGACCTGACGCAGATGACCTATGGCCTGTCGCGCGACGATGCCGGGCGCTTCATGGGCACTTATGTCGGGCAGGGGGTCTATGCCGAAGATCCGTTCCACATCCTTGACCGCGACGGGGTGGGGGAACTGGTCGCGATCGGCACGGAACGGGCGCGCAGCCATGCGCCGAACATCACGATTTCGGTCTGCGGCGAACATGGCGGCAATCCTGAATCAATCGCATTTTGTCTACGTGCGGGTGTAAACTATGTTTCCTGCTCGCCTTTTCGTGTGCCAGTCGCAAGGCTGGCGGCGGCGCAGGAATCGATTCTGATCCGCCGCGAACAGGCCGAATTGGACGCTGCGGCGCAGTCGTAAGCCCTGCGCGATTTGGCCGAAACCCGCCCGTTAACGAAATCACTGTAGGCGGGTTTTCGCCTAAATCCTTTGTTTTCTTATGATTTTGGCGGCTCACGCTTAAGTGGGCTGGAACCGTGCGGCCTGTTTCTGCCCATTGACCGGCAGCAAAGGCCCGGAATGGGCACGAACACGAACCCCGGACAGTGAACACCGGACCCCATTTGAACAGGACCAAAATGTCGACACCGATGTCATGGCTGGCGCGCGTTTCCCTGTGTGTTGCCCTTACGCTTCCCGCAGTTGCGGCCGCCCCAGCAATGGCTGACACCCAGCAGCGCGTGACCTACAAGACCGGCAGCCGCGCTGCCCAGGCAGCTACCACTCCGAACGTCAGCACCACCGATCTGCAGTGCCTGTCCGAGGCGCTTTACTTCGAAGCCCGCGGCGAAGGCTCGCAAGGCCAGCGCGCCGTGGCCGAGGTCATTCTGAACCGCGTGGATCATCCGCGCTTCCCCAAAACGGTTTGCGGCGTCGTGAACCAAAGCGGGCAGTTCACCTATAAAAAGGGCCGCATCCGCGAGCGTGGTGCCTATGCCCGTGCCCAGCAGATCGCCAAGGCCGCCCTGTCGGGTGCGCCGCGTAATCTGACCGACGGGGCGACCTATTTCCACACGCCCGCCGTGAAGCCGAAATGGTCGCGCAAGTTCGAACGCACGGCGCGCATCGGCAGCCACATCTTTTACCGCTCGGATCGGCGCATGGCGTCGAACTGACGCAAATCTGCCAATCGTCACGCGGCCCTGTCCCTTGCGGCGGGGCCGTTTTCCTGTGAGATGGGGCGCATGGACCAGCCTGACCGTATCCACCTGCGCGATTATATCGTCTCGGCCGAAATCGGCGCCTTCCAGACCGAACGTGGTCAGGATCAAAGGCTTCGCTTCAATATCGAGGTCGAGCTTGCCACCCATGTCGTCGGCGTCGACGATGAGGTGGATCGCATCCTGTCCTATGACATCCTGACGGGTGCCGTCGCAGCCGGGCTGGCGGATCGCCGCTATGACCTGCTGGAGACTTTGGCCGAAAAGATTGCAGCACAGGTTCTGGCGCATCCGCGCGCCGCGCAGGTGTCGGTCACCGTGGAAAAGCTGGACCGGGTGCCCGGCGCGCTTGGTGTGACGTTGACGCGCCGTCAGGCCCGCGTTGCCGCCGAGGAAACGACCGCGCGGCTGCGCGTCATCTTTCACGGCACCGATCTGTCACTGCCGGGTGGCGGTGTGGCGCTGGTGCCCGACGATCCGCATCTGCCGCTGCCGCAAGGCGGCAATGCCCGCGAAGTGGCCTTGCTGGCGCTGGATCAGGCCGCATGGGCGCTGGCAGGGCGTCTGGGGCTGACCGTCGCCGACAGCCATACCGAACTGGAATGGGCCGCGACCGAGGCGCGGGCCGTCGTCTGGGCCCCGGCGCGCATGGCGCGCGACGTGCCGGGTCTGCCGCCGCAGCCCCATGCGCTGGCCCTTTGGCTGGCTGACCGGCTTGAGGCGACGCGCCTTGACTGGGCGATGCCCAAAGGGACTGCCTTGCCCGCCATACCGGCTGGTTTCCGCATCCCCGTCGGGCGGGTGTAAGGCTGGCGCTTGCATCGCGACACCGGGCGCGCAAGATGCGCTTTCGCTGAACGATCCCTGATTGATGAACAAGATCTATTACCGACCGATTCCCGTCGAACATGGCCGCTGGCAGATTGCCGGTGGCTGGACCCGATTTTCGCGGCTCGAGGCGTTGGAGCGTGGCACCGCCCCCCGCATCACCGATACCGCCCCGCCCGAGGTGCTGGCCGCGCTGACCGCCCCGCGCAGTGCGGTGCTGGGGCTGTCGATGGACCGCCCGCGCATCATGGGCATCGTGAATGCGACGCCCGACAGCTTTTCCGATGGTGGCAGCTATGACGGCGCGGAACATGCCCGCCGTCTTGTGGCCCAAGGCGCCGAGATTCTGGATATCGGCGGCGAATCCACCCGCCCCGGCGCGCAGCAGGTGCAGATCGTCGATGAAATCGCCCGCGTGACCCCGGTGATTGCACAGGCGGCGGCGCTGGCCGCGATCTCGGTCGATACGCGCAAGGCTGCGGTGGCGGAAGCCGCCGTGCGGGCAGGGGCCGGGTTGGTCAATGACGTGTCGGGCTTTGATTTCGACGTGGACATGGCCGCGACAGTGGCGGGCTTGGACGTTCCGGTCTGCATCATGCATGCGCAGGGCGTGCCGGAAACCATGCAGGACAGCCCGATCTATGGCGATGTGCTGCTGGATGTCTATGACGCGCTGGAACTGCGCATCGCGCGGGCCGAGGCGGCAGGAATCCCCCGCGACCGCATCGTGATCGATCCGGGCATTGGTTTCGGCAAGACCCAGGCGCATAATCTTGCGATCCTGCGGCGGATTTCGCTGTATCACGGGCTGGGCTGCGCCATTCTGCTGGGTGTCTCGCGCAAGCGGTTCATCGGCGCGATCGGCGGGGCCGAACACGCGGCGGACCGGGCAGCCGGAACGCTGGCCGTGACTCTGGCGGGGGTTGCGCAGGGCATACAGATCCACCGCGTCCATGACGTGGAAGAAACAAGGCAAGGTCTTGCCCTATGGCGGGCCGTGACCGGAGAGGGCGAATGAGCAGGAAGCTTTTCGGGACAGATGGCGTGCGTGGCCGCGCCAATACCTACCCTATGACCGCCGAGATGGCGCTGCGCCTTGGTGCCGCCGCCGGTCGCTATTTCCGCCGCAAGGGCGAGGATCGCCACCGCGTCGTCATCGGCAAGGATACCCGCCTGTCGGGCTATATGCTGGAAAACGCGCTGACGGCGGGGCTGACCAGCACCGGCATGAACGTGCTGTTGCTGGGGCCGGTGCCGACGCCCGCCGTGGGGTTCCTGACACGCTCGATGCGGGCGGATGTGGGGATCATGATTTCGGCCAGCCACAACCCGGCGGCGGATAACGGCATCAAGTTCTTTGGCCCCGACGGCTTCAAGCTGTCCGATGAGGCCGAGGCCGAGATCGAGGCTATCGTCGCGGGCGACATCGAACCCGCCCAGCCGCAGAATATCGGTCGCGCCAAGCGCATTGATGACGGGCGCGGGCGTTATGTCGAATATGCCAAAACCACCTTTCCGGCAGGCCAGCGCCTGAACGGGCTGAAGGTCGTGCTGGATTGCGCCAATGGCGCCGCCTATCGCGCCGCCCCGGATGTTCTGTGGGAACTGGGCGCCGAGGTCATTCCGCTGGGGGTCAACCCCAACGGCTTCAACATCAACGATGGTGTCGGCTCGACCCACCCCGAGGCCTGCGCGCGGGCGGTGCTGGAACATGGCGCCGATCTGGGCATCAGTCTGGACGGGGATGCCGACCGGGTGATGATCATCGACGAAAAGGGCCGCGTGGCCGATGGCGACCAGATCATGGCGCTGCTGGCCGGTCGCTGGGCCGATCAGGGCCGTCTGCGCGGCGGTGCGCTGGTCGCAACCGTCATGTCAAACCTTGGGCTTGAGCGTTATCTGGCGGGCCGTGGCCTGCGGCTGGAACGCACGGCGGTGGGCGACCGCTATGTCGTCGAACGGATGCGCGGCGAAGGTTTCAATCTGGGCGGCGAACAGTCGGGCCATATCGTGATGACCGATTACGCCACCACCGGCGACGGGCTGATCGCGGGGCTGCAATTTCTGGCGGCGCTGTCGGATAGCGGCGCGAAGGCCTCGGATCTTGTCGCGCAATTCGAACCCGTGCCGCAGATGCTGAAGAACGTGCGCTATGCCGCCGGGGCCGATCCGCTGTCGGTCGAAACCGTCAAGGCCGAGATCGCGCGGGCCGAGGCGCGGCTCAGCGGACAGGGCCGCGTGCTGATCCGCAAATCGGGGACCGAGCCCCTGATCCGCGTGATGGCCGAGGCCGAGGATGAAACCGTCCTGCGCGAAGTCGTGGAAGGCATCGTCGCGGCGGTCGAAAAGGCGGCTTAAACCGCCGTCGGGTCGTAGTCGTAAAGCCAGGCGAAACGTTCGATCATCAGGCCGGGCGTCAGCTTCGACACCGCGCGCAGGCCCGCATGGGCCACCGCGCGGGTCGGCCCCCGTAGATGATAGTTTCGCGCATTGCCGTTCGCCGCATCGACGATCCGCTGGCAGCGCGGCGCGCGCAGCGTCTGGAACTGCGCCAGCGCCGCGGCCAGATCGTCGCGTTCAAGACACGCGGCCAGCAGCCACGCATCCTCGATCGCCATGACCGCGCCCTGCGCCATGAAGGGCAGCGTGGGATGGGCCGCGTCGCCGATCAGCGCCAGGGCCGGACCGTCACCGGGCGGACGCTGCCAGTGCTGGGCGACGGGATGGCGGAACAGCCCCCACAGGCTGACCTGATCCACCTGGGCCAGCCAGCCGGGCACGGGACCGCCAAAACGCGCAAATGCCGCGCGCAGATCGGCGGGATCGCCGGGATGGGACCAGCCTTCGTCATGCCAGTCGGGGCGTTCGACCACGGCGACGATATTGCGCAGCCCATCGGCCAGCGGATAGCTGACCAGATGCCGCCCCGGACCCATAAAGACCTGCGCGGCAGGCGCGGCCCCCGGTTCGACCGGGATCAGCGCGCGCCAGGCAGTCTGGCGGGTGAAAAACGGCGTTTCGGTCCCGTTCAGAAGTGGACGAATGCGGCTTTTGACGCCATCCGCGCCAATGACCAGATCGGCTTCGGGCAGGTCCGTGACCTCGTGCCCCAGTTCGATCCGCGCGCCTGCCGAACGCGCCGCATCTGCCAGCAATTCGATCAGCCGCGCGCGGTGGATCAGGCGGAAACGGTCGTTCGGGCGGTGTTTGGCCAGATCAAGCCGCGACACAAGCCGACCCGCCGTATCGAACAGCTCAACCCGATGCGAGGGGGCCGAGGCGGCCTCAAGCCGGGGCCAAAGCCCCAGCGCATCCATCACGCGGATCGCATTGGGCGAAAGCTGCAAACCGGCGCCGACATCCTGTAAGGCAGGCGCGCGTTCCAGCACCGTGACGTGCGCGCCGCGTTGCGCCAAAGCGCAGGCTGCGGTCAGGCCCGCGACCCCCGCACCGATGATGGAAATGGAATATGCGCCAAGGCCGGTCATGCTGCCCCTGCAAAATAAAAGGGCCGGGGCCGGGACAGGCCCCAAGCCCATGCCTGTCAGGCGCGCTTAGTCGTCGCGGTGAACCCGCTCGCGCCGTTCGTGCTTTTCCTGCGCTTCCAGCGTCATGGTCGCGATCGGACGTGCGTCCAGCCGTTTCAGGCTGATCGGTTCGCCGGTCATCTCGCAATAGCCGTAATCGCCGGTCTCGATCCGGCGCAGGGCCGAGTCGATCTTGCTGACCAGCTTGCGCTGACGGTCGCGCGTGCGCAGTTCCAGCGAGCGGTCGGTTTCTTCGGACGCACGGTCCGCAAGGTCGGGGACGTTGCGGGCGCTGTCCTGCAGCCCCTCAAGGGTTTCTGCCGACTGGTCAAGAAGCTCTTGCTTCCAGGCGATCAGCTTGCGGCGGAAATATTCAAGCTGCCGCTCATTCATAAAGGGTTCGTCTTCGGCGGGGCGATAATCTTCGGGCAGAAAGGTCTGGGCTTTCATCGGTCCTCCGGGAGCCGGGCGCCTGTATGCCAGCTCCGTGCCGCCCCCTTAAAGTATGGTGCGGCCTTTGTCACTATCCCTTTCCGACAGGTTGGAATTGCTGCGCTTGCGAAGCATCACCGGCACAACTAGGCTGCCGGGGTATTGCGCAAGGGATGGGCGAATGCAGTTTTCCTCGACCGAAACCTATATCGCGCCGCCCGATCTGACGGTGGCGGTAAACGCCGCGATCACGCTTGAACGCCCCCTGCTGGTCAAGGGAGAGCCGGGAACCGGGAAAACCGAACTGGCAAGGCAGGTTGCGGGCAGCCTTGGTCTGCCGATCATCGAATGGAACGTGAAATCAACCACCCGCGCGCAGCAGGGGCTTTATGAATATGATGCGGTATCGCGGCTGCGCGACAGCCAGCTTGGCGATGCCCGCGTCCATGATATTGCCAATTATATCCGCAAGGGAAAGTTGTGGCAGGCATTCGAGGCAAGCGGAAAGGTGGTTCTGCTGATCGATGAAATTGATAAGGCCGATATAGAATTTCCCAACGATCTTTTGCAGGAACTCGACCGGATGGAGTTCCATGTCTACGAAACCGGCGAAACGATTCGCGCCGCGCATCGGCCCGTGGTCATCATCACCTCGAATAACGAAAAGGAATTGCCGGACGCGTTTCTGCGCCGCTGCTTTTTCCATTACATCCGCTTTCCCGATGCGGACACGCTGAAACGCATCGTGGATGTGCATTTCCCCGCCCTGAAACCCCGTCTGCTGGATGAGGCGCTGAGCCAGTTTCTGGACATCCGCGAAGTGCAGGGGCTGAAAAAGAAACCCTCGACCAGCGAGCTGCTGGATTGGCTGAAGCTGATCCTTGCCGAAGACCTGTCCCCCGAGGATATGAAGCGCCCGGCGGGTGAATTGCTGCCCAAGCTGCATGGCGCGCTGCTGAAGAACGAACAGGACGTGGCGCTGTTCGAAAAGCTGGCCTTCATGGCGCGGCGTCAACGATGATCCGCGCGCTGGAGCCCCGCGATCGCGACCATTGGCAGGCGCTTTATCGCGGCTATCAGGCGTTTTACGGCCATGATCGTGCGCCAGAATTCTATGACAAGGCATTCGCCCGGCTGATGTCAGGCGATGCGCGGGATTTCCAGGGCCTTGTCTATGACGATGGCGGGCTGTTGGGGTTGGTGCATTACGTGTTCCATCCCAATCTGTGGCGCGACGAAGGGGTGTGCTATCTGCAAGACCTGTTCACCTCGGATCAGGCGCGTGGTCGCGGCGTGGGGCGCGCGCTGATCCGGGGCGTCTATGATGCCGCGGACGCGGCGGGCGTGCCCAATGTCTATTGGCTGACCGCCGAGGATAATTACGCGGGCCGGATGCTTTATGATCGCGTGGGGCAGAAATCGCCCTTTATCCGCTATAACCGCCCGCTTTAGGGTTTCAGCCGGTCCCGCATCCGCTGTGCCACGCCGCTTTGCCCAGAGTTTTCCAACCCCGCAATGGCGCCAAGATAATCGCGTTCGTCGCGGTTCTGGCTAAGCTTGGATTTCGCCAGCGTCCGGTTGACCGTGATGCGAAAGGCCACGATGCCCGCCAGCATCTGCTGGATATAATCGGCAGGCGCATCGGCCATGCGCCACGCATCCTTGCCGTTCAGCCTGCGTTCATGCGTCCGCGTCAGCAGGCCCACGGCCGCGCGCTTGGCGTGATCGTCGTGCTGGAATGCGATCGTGCCGTGGCAATGGACGACCTGATAATTCCATGTCGGCACATGCCGGTGATGCTCCGGCTTTGAAGGATAGAAATTCGGCGAAACATAGGCGTCGTCACCGCGGAATATCGCCAGCACCTCCTGCCCTTCGGCGATAAGGCGGTGCATGTCATTGGCCAGCGCGACATGCCCGATCAACGCGCCATCCGGGGCGGGCAGCAGCGGGATGTGATTTGCGACCAAGCCCTGATCCGTCTGCGCAACGATACAGGCCAATGGCGCGGCTTCGATAACCGCGCGGACCTGATCGGGGTCGATTTCGTGGAAATGCGGCGGAATATACATCAGGCTTTCCTGTGCGAAGGCTTCGCGCAGGTTATCGCCGGGCGGTGGCCAAGTCATCAGCCCCGCAAAAATGAAAAAGCGCCCCGAGGGGCGCCTTTCGGATCAGCGAAGTCCGGTTTCTTCCAGCAGGCCTTTTTTCTTGGCCTCATAGTAGTAACCGCGCGAATACCATTTCACGGCGTTGTCCTGATTGCCGCCAGCGACCATATAGGCGCCGCGCAGGTATTTGACGCCGTATTTCAGGTTCGTCTCGGCATCCAGCAGGCCATTGGCCGGGCCCTGATAGCCCATGCCGCGCGCGGTGGCGGGAAGAATCTGCATCAGCCCGTAATATGGGCCGTTGCGGGCACCGGGGCGGTGGGTGGATTCGCGGACCACGACGCGCTGCACCAGATCGACCGGAACCTGATATTCAGCAGCGTATTTGTCGATCAGGTGGCGCAGTTCCGGCGTTTCATTGGGGTGAAGCGCGGTCTGCGATTTGGCGACGCGGGGTTCGACCAGATAGCGGTTATCGGGGTCAACCGTGTTGTCGCCGCAGGCGCTGAGGGCAAGCACACCACCCAACACCAAAAGCCGGATCATTGCGATCATCATGCCCTCGTGTTTTCGTTGCCATTGGATAAGCCACAGCCCGGCAATTCTGGGAAATCAAAAGAACAGGGCCGCCCAGTGCTGGACGGCCCTTCGGCAATAACCCGCCGGTTGAATCGGCGGCTGTCGGTGAAATCCCGCCGATCAGGCGTGGATTGCGCCGCCCCCGCAGGCAAGTGCCGCTTCGCGCACCGCTTCGGAACATGTCGGGTGGGCGTGGCAGGTCAGCGCAATATCCTGTGCCGAGGCACCGAATTCCATCGCGACGCAGACCTCGTGAATCATTTCACCGGCATTCGGTCCGATGATGTGGCAACCCAGCACGCGATCGGTTTCCGCATCCGCGATCAGCTTGACGAAGCCATCTGCCTGGAACAGCGCCTTGGCGCGGGCGTTGCCCATAAAGGGGAACTTGCCGACCTTGATTTTGCGCCCCGCCTCTTTGGCGGCTTCTTCGGTCAGGCCGACGCTGGCAACTTCGGGGGTGGTATAGATCACACCGGGGATCACCGAATAGTTCACGTGACCATGCTTGCCAGCGATGACTTCGGCGACGGCCATGCCTTCATCCTCGGCCTTGTGGGCCAGCATCGGGCCAGGAACCGCGTCACCGATGGCATAGATGCCCTTGACGCTGGTCTGCCAGTGATCGTCGATCTTGACGAAGCCGCGATCCGTGACCTCGACGCCCAGCGTATCCAGACCAAGGCCTGCGATATAGGGGCGGCGGCCCGTGGCGACCAGAACAGCCTCGGCGTCGATGGTGTGTTCGCTGTCATCCTTGCGCAGCTTGTAGGTGACCTTGGCCGCGCCGTTTTCGGTGGAAACGCCCGACACGGCGGCGCCCAGCACGAATTTCAAACCCTGCTTCGTCAGGATCTTCTGGAACTGCTTTTGCACCTCTCCGTCCATGCCGGGGGTGATGAAGTCCAGGAACTCGACCACGGTGACATCCGCGCCCAGACGCGCATAGACCGAGCCAAGCTCAAGCCCGATGACGCCAGCGCCGATCACGACCATGGATTTCGGAATCTTGGGCAGTTCCAGCGCACCGGTCGAATCGACCACGATGCCTGCCTTGTTGTCCACCTCGACGCCCTTCAGCGTCGAAGGTTCCGACCCCGAGGCGATGACGATGTTCTTGGTCTCATAGACCGTCTCACCGACTTTGACCTTGCCCGCGGCTTCGATGCTGGCCCAGCCTTTCAGCCAGTCGATCTTGTTCTTCTTGAACAGGAATTCGATGCCCTTGGTGTTGCCGCCGACGGTTTCGGACTTGTAGCCCAGCATCTTGGCCCAATCGACTTCGACATGTGCGCCCATCAGGCCCATCTTTTCGAAGTTCTCATGCGTTTCGTGCAGCATGTGGCTGGCATGAAGCAGCGCCTTGGACGGGATGCAGCCGACGTTCAGGCAGGTGCCGCCCAGCGTCTCGCGCCCTTCGACACAGGCGACCTTCAGCCCCAGCTGGGCCGCACGGATCGCACAGACATAGCCGCCGGGGCCGGCGCCGATCACGATCAGGTCATAGGTGGACATTCAGGTCTCCTTGCATTCCGGCATCCGCATGACGCCGGTTCGTTCATGAAAACAGGCTGGCGAGGATCATCACCAGAGTTGCGAGAAAGCCCACGCCCCAGATGACCGAACGCCAGGGCGTCCAGCCATAGGCATAGGCGGGAATATACGCGACGCGCGCCAGCACATACAGCCAGGCGCAAAAGCCGGTCAGGATGCCCCCCGCGTCACTTAGCGACACGACGATGACAGCGATGGTGAACAGCACCAGACCTTCGAAATGATTGTCCACCGCCCGCCGCAGCCGTCCCGTCACGGCGGAAAATTCGGGCTGCCGGTCGCGCGGACCGGCATTCCATTTCGCGCCGACATCGCGGTTCATCGACATGGCGGCCAGCCCGATCTGGGCGGCCTGAAGCAGTGCAGCAAGGGCGAGGGCGGTGGTTTCTGCGGACATCAGGCGGTCTCGACCAGATGGAATTCGGCTTCGCTGACACCGGCCTGCGTGTTGAACACGGTCGCGGCCTTGCCAAGATAGTCCTGTGCCTTGGACGCATCGCCCACCTGATACAGCGCCCATGCGCTGCCATCGCCTTCGCGCCACAATTGCAGCAGTGACAGACCGTTATTGCCGCGATCTTCGGAATCGGCGTCGAACTGGGTCTTGAAGCGGGAAAAATCGCTGATGCGATAATGTGCGATCATCTGGGTCATGGCTTCACTCCTTTTGTGTCAGGCCGGGCTTGCGGCGACAAAAGCGGCAATGCGGCCTGTCCGGTTCAACCGAAGGAGACCCGAAAGAGTTGCGTGCCCCAAGGGGGACGACCGGGGACGGGGCAAAGCGCGCCCCCGGTCAAGCGATCAAAAGATCACAGATCCATCAGCAGGCGGCGCGGATCTTCCAGTGCTTCCTTGACGCGCACGAGGAAGGTCACGGCGCCTTTGCCGTCGACGATGCGGTGGTCATAGCTCAGCGCCAGATACATCATCGGGCGGATGACGATCTGACCGTCCACGACGACCGGACGGTCCTGGATCTTGTGCATCCCCAGAATGCCCGATTGCGGCGGGTTCAGGATCGGCGACGACATCAGCGAGCCATAGACGCCACCATTCGAGATGGTGAAGGTGCCGCCCTGCATTTCCGCCATGGTCAGCTTGCCGTCGCGGCCCTTGGTGCCCAGTTCCGCGATCTCTTTTTCGATCTGAGCAAAGGATTTCTGATCGGCATTGCGCACGACCGGAACAACCAGACCATTCGGCGTGCCGACAGCAACGCCCATGTGGACAAAGTGTTTATACACCACGTCGCCGCCGTCGATCTCGGCGTTGACTTCGGGCACTTCTTTCAAAGCGTGGCAGCAGGCTTTGACGAAGAAGGACATGAAGCCCAGCTTGACCTTATGCTTCTTCTCGAACTGGTCCTTGTAGGTGTTGCGCAGGCCCATGACGCCCGACATGTCCACCTCGTTATAGGTGGTCAGCATGGCGGCGGTGTTCTGCGCATCCTTCAGGCGGCGGGCGATGGTCGCGCGCAGGCGGGTCATCTTCACGCGCTCTTCGCGGGCGGCATCGTCGGCGGACGACGGCGCGCGGGGCGCGGCTGCCGGGGCGGGCGCTGCGGACGGGGCCGATGCAGCGCGGGCCACGTCTTCCTTCATCACGCGACCGTCGCGGCCCGTGCCGGTGACGGCATCGCGCGAGATGCCAGCTTCGGCCATGGCTTTCTTGGCCGAGGGTGCATCTTCGACATCCTTGCCTGCCGGGGCTGCGGCAGGTGCGGGCGCGGCTTCGGCCTTGGGCGCGGCTTTGGCCGGGGCGGCTGCACCGGCAGCGCCTTCGGTGATCACGGCCAGCTTGGCGGTCGCATCGACCGTCGCGCCTTCATCGGCCAGAATCTCGGCCAGAACGCCCGAAGCGGGTGCGGGCACTTCGACCGAAACCTTGTCGGTCTCAAGCTCGCACAGCATTTCATCCTGTTGCACGGTGTCGCCGACCTTCTTGAACCAGGTGGCGACGGTGGCTTCGGTAACGCTTTCGCCCAGGGTGGGCACCATGACGTCCACGGATTTTCCGCTCATATTTTTCTGTCCTTCCTGGGGCTTGGCGCCCGTCTCTGCCTTGGGCAACATTTCCTCGGGGCCTGCATCCCCCTGTTCGGCGATCTGGGCAAGCAGGGCGTTCGGCGTAACGGTCTCGCCTTCCGACGCGACGATCTCGGCCAGCTTACCGGCGACGGGTGACGGCACTTCGACAGTCACCTTGTCCGTTTCCAGTTCGCACAGCATTTCATCCACCGCGACCGTGTCACCCGGTTTCTTGAACCAGGTGGCGACGGTCGCTTCGGAGACGGATTCCCCTAGCGTGGGGACGCGGACTTCAACGGCCATGTCACGCCCCGACGGTGATGGCTTCGTTCACGAGCGATTCCTGCTCGGCCTTGTGGCGCGAGGCGAGACCGGTCGCGGGCGAAGCTGCGGCAGCGCGGCCGACATAGCGGGCACGGCCATGCTTGGCGCCGATGCGGCTTAGAACCCATTCGATGTTCGGCTCGACAAAGGTCCAGCCGCCCTGGTTCTTGGGCTCTTCCTGACACCAGACGATCTCGGCATCCTTGAAGCGCTCAAGCTCTTTGGACATCGACTGCGCCGGGAACGGATAGAACTGTTCCAGACGCAGCAGATAGACGTCATCGGCACCGGCGGCATCACGCGCGGCCAGCAGGTCGTAATAGACCTTGCCGGAGCAGATGACGACGCGGCGGATTTCGCTGTCCGACTTGAGTTGCATCTGCGAATTGCCGCGTTCGGCATCGTCCCACAGCACGCGGTGGAAGGTCGAGCCGGACTGGAAATCATCCGCCGTCGAAACCGCCATCGGGTGACGCAGCAGCGATTTCGGCGTCATCAGCACCAGCGGCTTGCGGAACGGACGCTTCAGCTGACGGCGCAGGATGTGGAAATAGTTCGCAGGCGTCGTGCAGTTCGCAACGACCCAGTTGTCTTCTGCGCACATCTGCAACCAACGCTCAAGACGGGCCGAGCTGTGTTCGGGGCCTTGGCCTTCGTAGCCATGCGGCATCAGCATCACCAGACCGGACATGCGCAGCCATTTCTTTTCGCCCGAGTTGATGAACTGGTCGAACATGATCTGCGCACCGTTGGCGAAGTCGCCGAACTGTGCTTCCCACAGGGTCAGCGTGTTCGGTTCCGCCAGCGAATAGCCGTATTCAAAGCCCAGCACCGCGTATTCCGACAGCATCGAGTCGATGACTTCGTAACGCGCCTGACCGCCACGGATGTGGTTCAGCGGATAGTGCCGTTCCTCGGTCACCTGATCGATAAAGGCTGAGTGCCGCTGCGAGAAGGTGCCGCGGGTCGAATCCTGACCTGCCAGACGAACCGGGCTGCCTTCGACCAGCAACGAACCAAAGGCCAGCGCCTCGCCCGTGGCCCAGTCGAAGCCCTTGCCGGTTTCGAACATCTGCTTTTTCGCTTCCAGCAGGCGGCCGACGGTCTTGTGAACCTCGAAGCCTTCGGGGGCGCGGGTCAGCGCATTGCCGATTTCGGCCATCGTGTCGGCGGGGATGCCGGTGGCACCGGCGTTATATTCCTCGCCCTCGATCTGCAGGCCCGACCATTTGCCGTCCAGCCAGTCGGCCTTGTTCGGCTTGAAGTTCTTGCCGACGTCGAATTCTTCGTTCAGGTGCGACTGGAACGCGGCCTTCATCTCTTCGATCTCGCCCTCGGGGACCAGACCGTCGGCGACCAGACGCTCGGTATAAAGCTGAAGCGTGGTCTTGTGGCCCTTGATGTTCTTATACATCGCCGGGTTGGTGAACATCGGTTCGTCGCCTTCGTTGTGACCGAAGCGGCGATAGCAGATGATGTCCAGAACCACGTCCTTGCGGAATTTCTGGCGGAACTCGATCGCGACACGCGCGGCATGGACCACGGCTTCCGGGTCATCGCCGTTGACGTGGAAGATCGGCGCTTCGACCATCAGCGCGATGTCGGTGCAATAGGGCGACGTGCGCGAGAAATGCGGCGCAGTGGTGAAGCCGATCTGGTTGTTCACCACGATATGCATCGTGCCGCCGGTGCGGTGGCCACGGATGCCCGAAAGCTGGAAACACTCCGCAACGACGCCCTGACCCGCGAATGCCGCGTCGCCATGCAGCAGGATCGGCAGGACCGCGCTGCGATAGGTCTGGTCGGACAGCTGGTCCTGCTTGGCGCGGACCTTGCCCAGCACCACCGGGTTCACGGCTTCAAGGTGCGAGGGGTTGGCGGTCAGCGACAGGTGGACCGTGTTGTCGTCAAAGGTGCGGTCCGAAGACGCGCCAAGGTGGTATTTCACATCGCCCGAACCGTCTACGTCATCGGGCTTGTAGCTGCCGCCCTGGAATTCGTGGAAGATGGCGCGGAACGGCTTGTTCATCACATTGGCCAGAACCGACAGGCGGCCACGGTGGGGCATACCGATCACGACTTCTTTCACACCCAGCGCGCCGCCGCGCTTGATGATCTGTTCCATCGCCGGGATCAGCGCCTCGCCGCCATCAAGGCCAAAGCGTTTCGTGCCCATGTATTTGACATGCAGGAATTTCTCGAAGCCCTCGGCCTCGACCAGCTTGTTCAGGATGGCGCGGCGGCCTTCGCGGGTGAACTGGATTTCCTTGCCGTAACCCTCGATCCGCTCTTTCAGCCAAGCGGCTTCCTCGGGGTTCGAGATGTGCATGAACTGGATCGCGAAGGTGCCGCAATAGGTGCGCTTCATCAGATCGACGATCTGGCGGATCGAGGCGATCTGCAGGCCCAGAACATTGTCGATGAAGATCGGGCGGTCCAGATCGGCGTCGGTGAAACCATAGGTTTCCGGCTTCAGCTCACCATGATCGGGGATCTCGCGCATCCCAAGCGGGTCCAGATCGGCGTGCAGGTGGCCCCGGATACGGAACGCGCGGATCAGCATGATCGCACGCACGCTGTCCAGCACGGCGCGTTTCAGCTGGTCGTCGCTCAGCGCGACGCCCTTTTCACCGGCTTTCGAGGCGATCTTGTCCAGCGCGGCCTTGGCTTCGCCCTTGGGCAACATCGGCCATTCGCCGGTCAGCGCCGAGGTGTTATCGTCGGACGGCACGGGCGGCCAGTCTGCGCGCAGCCAGCTTGCACCCTTGGCCTCGCGGGTGACGGTCGCCTCGTCATCGCCAAGGCTGCGGAAGAACGCATCCCAGGCCTCATCGACGGCCGAGGGGTTTTGCGCCCACTGGCCGTAAAGCTGTTCCACATAAGCCGCGTTGTGGCCTTGCAGGAAGCTGGAGTCATGAAAGGTTGAGTTGGGGGATTGATCGTTCATCTTTGATCGTCCAGTTGCTTGCCGTCACGCTCAGGCGGCTGGGGAAATTGCGAAGCGGCACGGTGTTGCGCGCTCTGCGGGTCGGCGGGCTGTGCATGATGGGGCATGGCGTGATGCGTTCTCATGCGCAGATGACATCGATCTTGGCCGCACCCGGATCGTCATGGGGTGCATCCAGCGGCAGCCGCACGATCTGCGCGACCGTCCGGCGTTCCAGACCGCACAGCGCGCGCGCGGCCTGCTGTTCGGCCCCCGACGGTGCGTTGTTGGGGCGGTAGATCAGCCGCCAGCCCGCGTCGTTGCGGTTGACCGTGCGCACCGATTCCGGCGGCAGGCCCGTGCTTTGGTGAAGATTGGTCTTGGCGGGCACGCCGCCGGGCAGGATGTCTTCGGTCGGGCCACGGCTGCAGGCACTGACCAAAGCAACAGCCACAAGCACTGCAAAAAGCGGCGCATGGCGCGGCACCCGGCAGGACATGCGCGCTACCTGACCCGTTTTCGGGGCGCGAGGCATTCTGGCACTGATCGCGTTGCGGTCCAATTCATCCACCTGCGGCGGTCATGGCGTAGCCCCCATAAAGGTAGGCGGGGACTACGCCTAAGTCAAAAGTCCTACGAAGACGTTACTTGCCGATGGCTTTCAGCACGGCTTCGCCCAGACCGGCGGGGCTGTCTGCGACGATGATCCCGGCCGATTTCATGGCTTCGATCTTCGATTCCGCATCACCCTTGCCGCCAGCGACGATCGCGCCTGCGTGACCCATGCGACGGCCTTTCGGCGCGGTGCGGCCCGCGATGAAACCGGCGGTCGGTTTCCAGCGGCCCTTGCGCTTCTGTTCGGCCAGGAATTCGGCGGCTTCTTCTTCGGCCGAGCCACCGATTTCACCGATCATGATGATCGATTCGGTTTCCGGGTCGTCCAGGAACATGCGCAGCACGTCGATATGCTCCATGCCCTTGATCGGGTCGCCACCGATGCCGACCGCGCTGGACTGGCCCAGACCCACGTCCGAGGTCTGTTTCACGGCTTCATAGGTCAGCGTGCCCGAACGCGAGACGACGCCCACCGAACCGCGACGGAAGATGCTGCCCGGCATGATGCCGATCTTGCATTCGTCCGGCGTCATGATGCCGGGGCAGTTCGGCCCGATCAGCAACGAGTTCGAACCTTGCAGCGCACGTTTCACGCGCATCATGTCCAGAACCGGGATGCCTTCGGTGATCGCGACGATCAGCGGGATCTGCGCGTCGATGGCTTCCAGGATCGAGTCCGCGGCGAAGGGCGGCGGCACATAGATCGCGGTCGCATTCGCGCCGGTCTTGGCCACGGCTTCGTGGACCGAGTTATAGACCGGCAGGCCCAGATGCTCGGAACCGCCTTTGCCGGGGGTCACGCCGCCGACCATCTTGGTGCCATAGGCGATCGCCTGTTCGGTGTGGAAGGTGCCTTGCGATCCGGTGATCCCTTGGCAGATGACTTTGGTGTCTTTGTTGACGAGAACGGCCATGAGGCGCTCCTAACTATTGATTGTTCAGGCCTACGGCGATGACCGCCGCGCCACGGACAATTTTCAATTCGGCATGGTTGACGACGCTTATGACGACAGGGCCGCCCTTGAACGACCCGACATGGCTGAAGCTGTGATCCTTGCTCAGGGCCTTGATCGGCTGCGCATGGCTGGCCTTGATCCAGGGTTGCATAAGCATCTGCGCTTCGGTCGGGGTCATCTTGCTGACCACGGTCATGCAGGCAGGCTTGCGGGCCGATGGCGTTGTAATGCCAACGACGATCCGCGCGCCCTTTCGTGTATAAGCGTGTAGCCGTCCGTCGCTTTCATCCAGACGAAAACCAGCGTCGTTCAACGCGGCCTTTGTCTTGCGGATATCGGGCATGTTTTCGGCGCAGATCGCCACAGCTTTGGCCCCTTCGGCCAAGACTGCAGGATCGGCGGCCACCGCAACTGAGGCGGTGGCGATCCCAAGTCCGAAGGCAAGGACGGCGTGCTTCATCAGCCCTTGACCGCTTTCACGATCTTCGCGGCTGCGTCCGACAGGTCGTCGGCGGCGATCACGTTCAGGCCGGAACCTGCGATGATCTCTTTGCCCAGTTCGACGTTGGTGCCTTCAAGACGCACGACCAGCGGAACCTGCAGGCCGACTTCCTTCACGGCGGCGATGATGCCTTCCGCGATGATGTCGCAGCGCATGATGCCGCCGAAGATGTTGACCAGGATGCCTTTGACGTTCGGGTCCGAGGTAATGATCTTGAACGCCTCGGTCACTTTTTCCTTCGTCGCGCCACCGCCGACGTCCAAGAAGTTCGCGGGCTCGGCGCCGAACAGCTTGATGATGTCCATGGTGGCCATCGCCAGACCTGCGCCGTTGACCATGCAGCCGATTTCGCCGTCCAGCGCGATGTAGTTCAGGTCGAACTTGGACGCGGCCAGCTCTTTGGGGTCTTCTTCGGTTTCATCGCGCAGGGCCATGATGTCGGCCTGACGATAAAGCGCGTTATTGTCGAAGCCCATCTTGGCGTCGAGGCATTTCAGATCGCCCTTGTCGGTGACGATCAGCGGGTTGATCTCCAGCATCTCCATGTCTTTTTCGATGAACATGCGATACAGGTTTTTCACCAGCGCCACGCATTGCTTGACCTGAGCGCCGCTCAGACCCAGAGCAAAGGCTACGCGGCGGCCGTGGAAATCCGACAGGCCCGAGGCGGGATCGACGCTGAAGCTGACGATTTTTTCCGGAGTGTGTTCGGCGACTTCCTCGATGTCCATGCCGCCTTCGGTCGAAGCGACGAAGGACACGCGCGAGGTCTGACGGTCGACCAGCAGAGCCAGATAAAGCTCACGCTCGATGTCCGAACCGTCTTCGATGTAGATGCGGTTGACCTGCTTGCCAGCTTCGCCGGTCTGGTGCGTGACCAGCGTGCGGCCCAGCATCTGACGGGTCAGTTCCTCGGCCTCGGTGACCGATTTTGCAAGGCGGACGCCGCCTTTTTCACCGGCTGCCGCTTCCTTGAAGTGGCCTTTGCCACGGCCACCGGCGTGGATCTGGGCTTTGACGACCCAAAGCGGTCCGTCCAGCTCGCCTGCGGCGGCTTTGGCTTCGTCGGCCTTGATGACCACACGACCGTCCGAGACCGGAGCGCCGTATTGACGCAGCAGCGCCTTGGCCTGGTATTCATGGATGTTCATGGTTCTTCCCCGCAATTATCGGTTGCCGGGCTTTTGGCATATCCGGCACCACCACCAAAGCATTATGACGTGAACGTGCGGTAAAACGGGGTAGATTTCGAAGTTCGTGATCACAGGATTTCTGGCTGTGATCACAAAACCCGAACTGTTAACGCAAGCATCGCGCGGCTTGGGGCGACATGCGACGATTCTGACCATTGACAGGCCGAAATGCAAAAACCCGCAGGTCTCCCTGCGGGTTTTCAATGTCTTGTGAAACCGGCGATCAGGCCAGCGTGGGATCAATGCCCTTGCAGGCGGTGACCAGACCTTTGACCGCATCGACCGATTTGTCGAACATGGTCTGTTCGTCGGCGTTCAGCGTGATGTCGATGACCTTTTCGATGCCGTTCGCACCGATCACGGTCGGGACGCCGACATACATGCCGTTCAGGCCATACGCGCCGTCAACATAGGCCGCGCAGGGCAGGACGCGCTTTTGGTCCTTCAGATAGGCTTCCGCCATCTCGATGGCCGAGGTGGCCGGGGCGTAGAAAGCCGAACCGGTCTTCAGCAAGCCAACGATCTCGGCGCCACCGTCGCGGGTGCGCTGCACGATAGCGTCCAGTTTCTCCTGCGTGGTCCAGCCCATCTTGACCAGATCGGGCAGCGGGATGCCTGCGACGGTCGAATAGCGGGTCAGCGGGACCATGGTGTCGCCGTGGCCGCCCAGCACGAACGCAGTCACGTCGCGCATCGAGACGCCGAATTCCAGCGACAGGAAGTGGCGGAAACGCGCCGAATCCAGCACGCCGGCCATGCCGACGACTTTTTCATGCGGCAGGCCCGAAAATTCGCGCAGCGCCCAGACCATCGCGTCAAGCGGGTTGGTGATGCAGATGACGAATGCGTTCGGCGCATGGGCCTTGATGCCTTCGCCGACCGATTTCATGACCTTGAGGTTGATCCCCAGCAGGTCGTCGCGGCTCATGCCCGGCTTGCGCGGCACGCCAGCGGTCACGATGCAGACATCGGCGCCTGCGATGTCGGCGTAGTCATTCGCGCCCTTCATCACGGCGTCGAAGCCTTCGGACGGGCCTGATTGCGCGATGTCCAGCGCTTTGCCCTGGGGCGTGCCCTCGGCGATGTCGAACAGGACGACGTCGCCCAGTTCCTTCATTGCTGCGAGATGGGCAAGCGTGCCACCGATCTGCCCCGCACCGATAAGTGCGATCTTGGGTCGGGCCATGGTCAACCTCCGATTTCCATGATGCTTCGGGCGGTGGCCTAGTCCCTTGGGATCGGAATCGCAAGAGAGCCCGGTCAAATCCGAACGAAATCCGACCGCAATTCGTCAGGTTAGCGTTAGCACCTGCGGATTGCACATAAGGCGGGCATCGCCTAGCCATGCGCAAAGCGCGGAGGATGGCATGGGACTGGATGTCTGGGGTTGGGTGCTGGCATTCGTGGCCGCGTTTGCGGTCGGGCTGGCCAAAGGCGGCCTTGCGATGGTCGGCGTGATCTCGGTTCCGCTGATGTCGCTGGTCATGTCGCCGGTGCAGGCGGCGGGCATCCTGCTGCCCGTTTATGTCGCATCCGATGTCGGCGGGCTGATCGCGTTCCGGCGCAGTTTCGACCGCAAGGTTCTGGCGACCGTCGTGCCCGGAGCTCTGGCGGGAATCGGACTGGGCTGGGCCACCGCACATCTGGTCGATGACCGGACGGTGGGGTTGATCGTGGGCGTCATCGGCTTTGCCTTCGCTCTGAACGCGATCTTTCGTCCGGGGCAGGGGCGGCCTGCGCGCCAGCCCTCGATGCGGGCGGGCAGTTTCTGGGGGCTGCTGTCGGGCTATACCAGCTTTGTCAGCCATTCCGGCGCGCCGCCTTATCAGGTCTATGCCCAGCCTTTGCGCCTTGAGCCGCTGAGTTTCGCGGGAACGACCACGATCTTTTTCGCGATCTGCAATGCGGTTAAGCTGATCCCCTATGCCATGCTGGGCCAGCTTTCGCTGCATAATCTGGCGGTTGCCGCCGTCCTGATGATTCCGGGTGTGCTTGGCGTCATCTGCGGGCTTTGGCTGCTTAAGCGGATGTCGGCGGATTTCTTTTACAAATTCATTACCTGGTCATTGCTGCTGGTATCGCTGCGACTGATATGGACTGCCGTCTGACGCTGCGCCGCAGCGAAGAAGTGCTTGCGATTCGCATCGTTCCGGGGCAGCTTCACGCAAGATTATTACCCGGAGGCATTATGACGTTGCCCTATCGCTCGGTCCTTTACATCCCCGCGGCTAACGCACGCGCGATGGAAAAGGCGCAGACACTGGCCGCCGATGCCATCATCTTTGATCTGGAAGATGCGGTGGCCCCTACTGAAAAGGCACCTGCGCGCGATCTTCTGGCGGCGGCGCTGCTGGCCGATTACGGCAGCCGGGCGCGTATCGTGCGGATCAATGGGCTGGATACCGAATGGGGCGAAGGTGATGCCCGTGCGTTCGCGCGCGGTGCGGATGCGGTGCTGGTGCCCAAGGTCAGCCGGGCCACCGATCTTGACCGCGCGGCGGAACTGGTGCCTGACACTCCGCTTTGGGCGATGATGGAAACCGCCGAAGGGATGCTGAACGCCCATGAAATCGCCCGCCACCCGCGTTTGCAGGGCATGGTCATGGGCACGAACGATCTGGCCAAGGAATTGGGCGCCCGTTTCCGCGCCGACCGCCTGCCGCTGCTGGCGGGCCTGGGAACCTGTCTGCTGGCCGCGCGGGCGCATGGGCGGGTGATCGTGGACGGGGTCTTCAACGCCTTCAAGGATGAGGACGGGCTGCGCGCCGAATGCGAACAGGGCCGCGACATGGGCTTCGACGGCAAGACGCTGATCCACCCAGCCCAACTTGCCATCGCCAACGAGGTTTTTGCCCCGACCGAGGGCGAGCTTGATCTGGCCCGCCGCCAGATCGATGCCTTTGCCGAAGCCAAGGCGCAGGGCAAGGGCGTGGCCGTGGTCGATGGCCGTATCGTGGAAAACCTGCATATCGAAACCGCCCGCGCCACGCTGGCCAAGGCCGAGGCGATTGCGCTGCTGGCCAGCTAGGTGCAGGCTGTCGCCAAACGCATCCAGCAAGGGAACAGCCAGATGTTGCTTCTTATCCTTGGGGTCGCGCTGTGGTGGGGCGCGCATTTCTTCAAGCGGCTTGCACCCGGTGCGCGGGCCGATATGGGCAAAAAGGGCCGTGGGCTGGTCGCGGGTGCGCTGATCGTCTCGGTCCTGCTGATGATCGTCGGCTATCGCATCAGCGACGGGCCTTACTGGTGGGGCGCGTCCGCCCCGCTCAAGGGGATCAACAATCTGCTGGTGCTGGCCGCGCTGTATCTGTTCGCGGCCGATGGCATGAAGACGCGGATCACGCGGCACATCCGCCACCCGCAGCTGACCGCGGTATCGCTATGGGCCGTGGCGCATCTGATCGTGAACGGCGATCTGCCCAGCTTCGTCCTGTTCGGCGGGCTGCTGGTCTGGGCGCTGCTTGAGATGGCGGTGCTGAGCCGCGCGCAAAGCTGGACGCCGCCTGCCGGTCCGTTCCCGCCGCGCAAGGAAATCATGGCGGTCGTCGGGGCCGTCATCGTCATGCTGGTGATCGGGCTGATCCACACATGGCTAGGCTATAACCCATTCGGAGGCTGACATGCCCAAGATCTATCGCCTGCTGACCGAGGATGACACATCCGAGTTCTGCCACAAGGTCAGCAATGCCCTGTCCAAAGGCTGGGAATTGCACGGTGCGCCCTCGATCGCGTTCGATCCGGTCAAGGGGGTGATGCGCTGTGCGCAGGCGGTGACCAAGGACATCGAGGCCGAATATCACCCCGACATGAAGCTGGGCCAGCAATGACCAAGACAAATCCGGGACGTTTCTTCGAGGATTACCGCATCGGTCAGGTGATCCGCCACGCCACCCCCCGCACCGTCGCAGAAGGGGAACGGGCGCTGTATCACGCGCTGTATCCGGCGCGTCATGCGCTGTATTCCTCGGATGAATTTGCGGTGAATTGCGGGCTTGAGGGCAGTCCGATGGACGATCTGATCGCCTTTCACACCGTTTTCGGCAAGACCGTCCCGGATATCAGCCTGAATGCCATTGCCAATCTGGGCTATGCCGAGGGGCGCTGGTTGCATCCCGTCTGGCCCGGCGACACGTTGCGCGCGGAATCGCAGGTGATCGGGCTGAAGGAAAATTCGAACGGCAAGTCGGGTGTCGTCTGGGTGCGGACGCGCGGGTTGAACCAGATGGACCTGCCGGTGCTGGAATATGTCCGCTGGGTCATGGTGCGCAAGGCCGATCCCGACGCCCCCGCGCCCGAAGCGGTCGTGCCGGACCTTGCCCGCGTCGTCCATCCCGACGACCTGATCATCCCCGAGGAACTGGATTTCAGCGATTACGACTTTGAGCTGGCGGGCGAGCCGCACGCCTGGGACGACTATCAGGTGGGCGAGGTTATCGACCACGTGGATGGCGTCACCGTCGAAGAGGCCGAGCATATGCTGGCCACCCGCCTGTGGCAGAACACGGCCAAGGTGCATTTCGACGCGACGGCCCGCGAAGACGGGCGGCGGCTGATCTATGGCGGGCATGTCATCAGCATGGCCCGTGCGCTGTCCTTCAACGGGCTGGCCAATGCGCAGATGATGGTGGCCCTGAACGGCGGCGCACATGCCAATCCCTGTTTCGCGGGCGACACGATCCGCGCATGGTCCGAGGTGCTGGACAAGGCCGATACCGACGCCCCCGGCATCGGCGCGATCCGGCTGCGGCTGGTGGCGCATAAGGGCGCGGCGGGCGATCACGCCCTGCTGACGCCCGAGGGCAAATATGCGCCGGATGTGCTGCTGGATCTGGATTACTGGGCGTTGATCCCGAAATGAGGGGGCTTTGGTTCGGTTTGTCGCTGCTGGCCAGCCCCGTCTTTGCCGATGCGCCCTGCGCGTTGAACGGGACCGAGCCCGTGGCCGTTCACGAAGCTGCCAAGGCCGATTTCCTTGCGGGCCGATTCGAGGCGTTCTTTCAGGCCGCAACCCCGTTGGTCCAGGACCGGGACGCAAAGTTCGACGAGGTGATGGGGCCGCTGGCACGGTTGATCCCCGATGGGTTTGCTGAATGCAGCACCGTCATGCAGCGTCGCGATACGGGCGGGCTGGTGCAGGAAGTCAGCCTTTTCAAGCTGAAGCCACCCGGCAGCGGGCATCTGTCGCTGCTGCTGACCTCGGCCCCGGTCGAGGGCGAACAGAAGATCGCGTTCTTTCGGTATAATGACCAAATCTCTCAGGTTTTGGAGGCGGTTCGCTGAACTCGGCGCTGATACCGCAATCATGTAAGCCGCTGTGATCACGGGCGCTGCAAGTGTGATCACAAAACTTAAAAAACTGCGGTCTTCCCCCTTTCGCCCGACGGTGGACCGTGACACTGGAACGAAAACGACTAGAAGCAACGCAAATTCTCGGCCAGCCCTTGCCGCCAGCCGCCTTGTGCTGTGAGGGCCTCTGATACGCAGGAGAGCGCACCATGGCTGACGTTAACCGGGGTAACCGGCCGCTGTCACCGCATCTGCAGGTTTACCGCCTGCCACTCGCCGCCATCACCTCGATCATGACCCGGATCACCGGTCATGCTCTGGTCGCGGGCATCGTCCTGATCGTCTGGTGGCTGGTTGCCGCTGTGGCCTCTCCGGGTGCATTCGCCTGTGCTGATTGGGTGATGCGGTCGTGGATCGGCTTCATCGTCCTGACCGGTTCGATGTGGGCGCTGTGGTATCACCTGCTGTCCGGCCTTCGGCACATCTTTTTCTATGATGCGGGCCACGGGCTTGAAATCGCACAGGCCGAACGCTCCAGCCAGATCCTGATCGCGGGTTCGGTCGCGCTGGCCGTGCTGACGCTTATCATCTTCTTCGCGTTCTAAGGGGCCGATCATGCGTTACATCACCCCCCGCAAAGCCGCCGAAGGTCTGGGTTCCGCACATTCGGGCACGCAGCACCACTGGGCCATGACCGTCACCGGCGTTGCGCTGGCGATCCTGACGCCGCTGTTCATGATCGTCATTGCCCGCGCCATCGGCTTGCCGCGTGAACTGGTGCTGGCCTATTTCGGTCGCCCGTTTCAGGCGCTGATCACCGGATTTTTCATCATCGTGGGTATGCTGCACTTTATCAAAGGCACGCGCATCATGATCGATGACTATTTCCAGGGTGGCGTGCGCAAAGCCGCCGTCATCATCTCTGTCATTTTCGGTTGGGCGGTCATCGCGCTGACCGTCTACGCGCTGGCCCGCATGGGTCTGGGCGCGATCGTCGTGCTTTGAGGTTCCGCCATGGCTGATTACAAATACGAAACGCATGATTATGACGTCGTGGTTGTCGGTGCCGGTGGTGCGGGCCTGCGCGCGACGCTGGGCATGGCCGAACAGGGTCTGCGCACGGCTTGCGTGACCAAGGTGTTCCCGACCCGCAGCCATACCGTTGCGGCGCAGGGCGGCATCGCGGCTTCGCTGTCGAACATGGGCCCGGACAACTGGCAGTGGCACATGTATGACACCGTCAAGGGCTCGGACTGGCTGGGCGATACCGACGCCATGGAGTATCTGGCGCGCGAGGCCCCCAAGGCGGTCTATGAGCTGGAACATTACGGCGTGCCGTTTTCCCGCACCGAGGAAGGCAAGATCTATCAGCGCCCCTTCGGCGGCCACACGACCGAATTCGGCGAAGGCCCCCCGGTACAGCGCACCTGCGCCGCCGCTGACCGCACCGGTCACGCCATCCTGCACACGCTGTATGGCCAGTCGCTGAAGGAAAAAGCCGAGTTCTTCATCGAATATTTCGCGCTGGACCTGATCATCACCGACGGCAAATGCACCGGTGTCGTGTGCTGGAAACTGGATGACGGCACGATCCACGTCTTCAACGCCAAGATGGTGGTGCTGGCGACGGGCGGCTATGGCCGCGCTTATTTCAGCGCGACCAGTGCCCATACCTGCACCGGCGATGGCGGCGGCATGGTTGCCCGCGCGGGCTTGCCGCTGCAGGACATGGAATTCGTGCAGTTCCATCCGACCGGCATCTATGGCTCGGGCTGTCTGATCACCGAAGGCGCGCGCGGCGAAGGCGGCTATCTGACCAACTCGGAAGGCGAGCGTTTCATGGAACGCTATGCGCCGACCTACAAGGATCTGGCGTCGCGTGACGTGGTGTCGCGCTGCATCACGCTGGAAATCCGCGAAGGCCGGGGTGTCGGCGAACATAAAGACCACATGTTCCTGAACCTGCAGCACCTGCCGCCGGAAAGCCTGCATGAACGTCTGCCGGGCATCAGCGAATCCGCGAAAATCTTCGCGGGCGTCGATGTGACGCGCGAACCGATCCCGATCCTGCCAACCGTGCACTATAACATGGGCGGCATCCCCACCAACTATTGGGGCGAAGTGCTGAACCCGACCGAAGAAACCCCGGACGCCGTGTTCCCCGGCCTGATGGCTGTGGGCGAGGCGGGCTGCGCCTCGGTCCACGGTGCGAACCGTCTGGGTTCGAACTCGCTGATCGACCTTGTGGTCTTTGGCCGTGCCGCCGCGATCCGCGCCGGCGAGGTGATCGACCGCGTGGCACCGATCCCGCCGACCAATGTGGCTGGCGTCCAAAAAGCGCTGGACCGTTTCGACCGCATCCGCAACGCCAATGGCAGCACCTCGACCGCCGAATTGCGCCTTGAGATGCAAAAGACCATGCAGGCCGACGCTGCCGTCTTCCGCACCGACGCCACGCTGGCCGAGGGTATGGAAAAGATGAAGGTCATCGCGGCCAAGATGAATGACCTGAAGGTCACGGATCGCAGCCTGATCTGGAACAGCGACCTGATGGAAACGCTGGAACTGACCAACCTGATGCCGAACGCGCTGGCGACCATCGTCGCCGCCGAAGCGCGCAAGGAAAGCCGTGGCGCCCACGCCCACGAAGACTGGCCCGAGCGGGATGACGCCAATTGGCGCAAGCACTCGCTTGCGTGGATCGAAGGCAACGATGTTAAACTGGCCTATCGGCCCGTTCACCTCGATCCTTTGACCACGCAAGAGGAGGGCGGGATTGATTTGAAAAAGATCGCTCCTAAAGCAAGGGTTTACTGATGCGTCTTCCCCTTATCCTGACCGCTGCTGCACTGGCCCTTTCGGGCTGCGTCTATCAAAATCCGGGTGCCATGCCGCCGGTTGCGCCGACACTGCCCCCCGTTGCCGTGCCGAACCCCGATGCCGCAGTGCGCAGCTCGGCCCGCTTGATCGTGAACCGCGAAATGGCGCGCCGCCTGCCGGGTGCCAATGTCGCGCCTTACACGGACTGCGTGCTGAACAACGCGACTACGGCGGAACTGGCCGACATCTCGCAATCGGCCAATGCCAGCGGCGCGGTCGCCTCGATCGTGGGTCGTCCGGCAACGACGCAATGCATCGCCGGTGCCGCTGCCGCGGCGCGCGGAACCGCCTGATGAACCGGCGCGGCGCGCTTGTGGTCCTTGTCCCGGCCTTGTCGCTGGGACTTGCGGCCTGCGCGCCGATCCCGGTGGAACGCGCCCAGCAGGTCTGCCTTGCCAGCGCGCGCGACGCGACGGGGCCACGCACCGAAATGGGCGTGGGCGTCGGATCGCACGGGGCACGCGGCGGCTATGTGCAGGTGGGCGTGTCTTCGGATTACATCATGGGCCGCGACCCGTCGCAGGTCTATCAGGATTGCGTGCTGCGCCGCTCGGGGCAACTGCCCACGGTGCCGCTTTACGACCAACCCGGCTGGAGGGCGCGGTGATGCCCTTTGACCCAGTGCCTACCGCAAGACGGCGGTCCGACCACCAGGAGTAACCCAATGGTCCAACTTACCCTCCCTAAGAACAGCCGGATGCGGGTCGGCAAGACCTGGCCCAAGCCCGATGGCGCAACGAATGTCCGCCGTTTCAACATCTATCGCTGGGATCCCGATACCGGGGAAAACCCTCGGATCGACACCTATTTCATCGATCTGGACAAATGCGGCCCCATGGTTCTGGACGCGCTGATCAAGATCAAGAATGAGATCGACCCCACGCTGACCTTCCGCCGGTCGTGCCGCGAAGGCATCTGCGGTTCCTGTGCCATGAATATCGACGGCGGCAACCGTCTGGCATGTATCTTTGGCATCGATGAGGTGAAGGGCAAAGACGTCAACATCTATCCGCTGCCGCATATGCCGGTGGTCAAGGATCTTATCCCCGACCTGACGCATTTCTATGCCCAGCACGCCTCGGTCCAGCCCTACCTGCAGACGGAAACGCCGACGCCCGCCAAGGAATGGCGCCAGTCGATCGAAGACCGCAAAAAGCTTGATGGGCTGTATGAATGCGTGATGTGCGCGTCCTGTTCGACCGCGTGCCCCAGCTATTGGTGGAACGGCGATCGTTACCTTGGGCCGGCGGCGCTGCTGCATGCCTATCGCTGGATCATCGATTCGCGGGATGAGGCGACGGGCGAACGTCTGGATTCGCTTGAGGACCCCTTCAAGCTGTATCGCTGCCACACGATCATGAACTGCACCAACACCTGCCCCAAAGGATTGAATCCTGCCAAGGCGATCGCCTCGATCAAGCACATGATGGTCGAGCGGATCGTCTGATCTGCCGTCAGGTCATGGCCGGTATGCCGTGATATGCCGCGTCGCAGCTGGTTTTTGCTGCGGCGCCGCATTATATATCCCGCCGGGGAGAACGAAGCATTTCAGACCCCGGAGAGGCCCGATGACCACTGCCCTGAACGACACCGCGAAACTGGCTGTGCTGAAACCCGCACCCCGGACGATCGACACAGCTGCCGAAGCTGCGCTGGAACAGATGTTCGGTTATTTCAGCTTTGAACCGATGCCGACCGAGCGTGTCGAAGAACGTCTGGCCGCCTGATCGGCCTCTGCCCCTCTGGATTTACAGCGCGGCTTCATGGCCGCGCTTTTCTTTTATGCGCCGCGCTTGTTGCTGTCCTCGTATGGGTATTTGAAGAACTAAGAAGTCCAGGAGCATTGCCTCGGGATTTCTCAGTTCCCCAAATACCCAAAAATACTTCAAAGGGTGATCGGTGTCATGACCTCTGGCTCGATCACGTTGACGCCGGGCAAGGCGGCGACCATCGCGTCGGCGTTTTGTTCCAGGAGCGGGAAGGTTTTATAGTGGCAGGGGATGACCGTGCGGAAGTTGAAATACTTCCTAGCAGCCCACGCGGCGCGTTTCATATCCATCGTGAAATGGCCGCCCGCGCAAAGGATGCCGATATCGGGCATGTGATATTCGCCCATCCAAGCCATGTCGGCCATGATGTCGGTATCGCCCGAGACATAGATCACATGCCCTTCGCCCGCGATCATGTAACCGGATTCGTGGCCTGCATAGATCGGGCCTTCGTTGCCTTCGATCGAGGAGCTGTGGCTGGCATTGACCATCGTGACCTTTGCGCCGCCCAAATCGACCGTGCCACCCTTGTTGAAGCCGATACCTTCGATTCCCTGATGCGTTTGCCAGGTCGAGATCAGGTCGTAGATACCCACGACCGGGATTTTCAGCTCGCGCGCGATCGAGAGCGTGTCGCCCGAATGGTCGCCATGTCCATGTGTCAGCAGCACATGCGTCGCGCCTTTGATCGCGTTTTCGCGCGCGCCATCGGGGAATACCGGATTGCCGGACATCCATGGGTCGATCAGGATCACGGCATCTTCGATTTCAAGTCGAAAGCCGGAATGTCCAAGCCAGGTCAGTTTCATGGGAAGGCTCCTTGATAGCTGGGCGCATCCTGCCAAGCGGCGCGCGGGGCGTAAAGTTCCAGAAGCGGCGCTTGCCCCGACCGGATGCGGGCGGTAAACCGCCCCCAAGCGAAAAGGAGCCACCGATGGCCATCACTCAGGACGAAGCCCGCAAGGTCGCGCATCTGGCGCGCATCGCGGTCGATGACGCGGATTTGCCCGCTCTTGCGCAGGAGTTGAACGGCATCCTGCATTTCATGGAGCAGTTGAACGAGGTCGATGTCGACGGGATCGAACCGATGACCGGCGTCGAGCCCATGCGCCTGAAGCGGCGCGAGGATGTCGTCACCGATGGCGAACAGCAGGATCTGGTCCTGAAGAATGCGCCCGATGCGCGTGAGGGCTTTTTTGCCGTGCCGAAGGTGGTGGAATGAGCGATCTGAACAAACTGACCATTGCCGAGGCCCGCGATGCCTTGGCCAAGGGTGAAACCACTTCGGTCGAACTGACCGAGGCGTGCATCACGGCGATCGATGCTTCGGGTGCGCTGAATGCATTCGTGCATAACACGCCGGAAAAGGCACGGGGTATGGCAGCCGCGGCCGATGCACGGATCAAGGCAGGCAATGCCCAGCCGATGACCGGCATTCCGGTGGGCGTCAAGGATCTGTTCTGCGTCAAGGACGTCCCCTCGCAATCGGCCAGCCGCATTCTGGAAGGTTTCCTGCCGCAATATGAATCGACCGTGACCCAGAACCTGTGGGATCAGGGCGCGGTCATGCTGGGCAAGCTGAATCAGGATGAATTCGGCATGGGCTCGTCCACCGAGAACAGCACCTATGGCGCGACGGTCAGCCCGTGGAAGCTGGAGGACGGCGTGGCGCGGACCTCGGGCGGTTCGTCGGGCGGTTCGGCGGCTGCGGTCGCGGCGGATCTGTGTCTGGGGGCGACTGCGACGGATACCGGCGGCTCGATCCGTCAGCCCGCGGCGTTCACCGGCACGGTGGGCCTTCGCCCGACCTATGGCCGGGTCAGCCGTTGGGGCGTGATCGCCTATGCGTCGTCTCTGGATCAGGCCGGGCCGATCACCAAGACGGTGCGCGATGCGGCGATCATGCTGGGCGCGATGGCATCGGTCGATCCCAAGGATTCGACCAGTGCCGAACGTCCCGTGCCGGATTATGAAGCCGCGCTGACCGGCGACATCCGTGGCAAGAAGATCGGCATTCCGCGCGAATACCGCATCGACGGCTTGTCGGATGAAATCGACGCCCTGTGGAGCAAGACCGCAGAAATGCTGCGTGACGCCGGGGCCGAGGTCGTGGACATCAGCCTGCCACACGCGAAATACGCGCTGCCCGCCTATTACGTCATCGCCCCTGCCGAGGCGTCCTCGAATCTCGCGCGGTATGACGGCGTGCGTTACGGTCGTCGGGCCAAGCTGGGCGCCGGCGATGGCGTGGTCGAGATGTATGAGCGGACCCGCGCCGAAGGTTTCGGCCCCGAGGTGAAGCGCCGCATCATGGTTGGCACCTATGTGCTTTCGGCCGGTTTTTATGACGCCTATTACAACCGCGCCCGCAAGGTCCGTGCGTTGATCAAGCGCGACTTTGATCAGGCCTATGCCAGCGGCATCGACGCGATTCTGGCGCCGACGACGCCAAGCGCCGCCTTTGCGCTGGGTTCGGCGGATAGCAGCAACCCGGTCGAGATGTATCTGAACGATGTCTTTACCGTGACGCTGAACCTTGCGGGTCTGCCGGGGATTTCGGTTCCCGTGGGGCTGAACGGGCAGGGTTTGCCGCTTGGGATGCAACTGATCGGGCGTCCTTGGGACGAAGGCGGTCTGTTGAACCTTGCGCAAGCACTGGAAACTGCGGCAGGCTTCACCGCGAAGCCGCCGCGCTGGTGGTGATCTGATGCCCAAGGACCGGGGAGAGGTGTGATGCGGAAATACGTGATGCTGGCACTTGGCCCCGTTCTGGCGCTTGCGGCCTGCGGCGAGAATGCGGGCTGGAATCCGAATTACAGCGCCATGCACAATGGCTCGGATTACGCCGAATACTACCAGCAGCGCGAAGCAGCGCTGCATGGCACCGGCGCGGTGCCGCAGGTGATCCCGGTGCAATTGCCCGCCGAGGCACCCGAGCTGGGCCAGCCGCAGCGCAAGGTTGTGCCTGCCACGGTCGCAGTGATCCCGACCAATGCACGGCCCGTGACGGCGGGCGGTGCCTATCCCGGATCGACGCCGGTTCTGGTGCGCTATGCCCATCAGGAACGCCAGAATCCGGGGACGACGACCTATCGCCGCACGGGTGGTTCGGTCGCGGCTGCGGCACGGTCCTGTTCCGGCTATAGCTCGGCCGACCACGCGCAGCGGGCATTCATTGCTGCGGGTGGACCGATTCTGGATCCGCGCGGTATGGACCCGGATGGCGATGGCTATGTCTGCGGCTGGGATCCGCGCCCCCTGCGTTGAGCCTTTCGCCCAATCACGGCGACCGCAGGGGACAGCACCCCGAACTGATCGTGCTGCATTATACCGGAATGGCCGATGGCGCATCGGCCCGCGAAAGGCTGTGCGACCCGCTGGCCGAGGTCAGCGCGCATTGGCTGATTCACGAAGACGGCCTGACCGAGTTGCTGGTCGCCGAAGACCGCCGCGCCTGGCACGCCGGTGCAGGTGAATGGCAGGGGCGGGCCGATGTGAATTCTCGTAGCATCGGGATCGAACTGGTCAACACCGGCACGCGACCTTTTCCCGAACCGCAGATGGCGGCGCTTGAGGGGTTGTTGCCGCAGATCATGGCGCGCTGGGACATTCCGGCGGCGGGTGTGATCGCCCATTCCGACATGGCCCCCGAACGCAAGATCGATCCCGGCCCGCGTTTCGACTGGCGCAGGCTGGCCTTGCAGGGGTTGGCTGTCTGGCCCGTTGCGGGTGCGGACCTGCCGATGTCGGACAGCCTGACCCGCATCGGCTATCCTTTGGGACCGGCGACGCTTGCGGCGTTTCGCCTGCGTTTCCGCCCTTGGGCCGACGGGCCAGAGGATGCAACGGATCGCATCCTTGCCGCCGGTCTATAGCCGCTTGAACAGTTTTTCGATGCGGCGGGCTTCGTCCTGCAGGCCATAGGGCGGGTTTATGACGAACATGCCCGACCCGACCATGCCGTGACCGGGACGTGCGGGCGGGAAGCCGACTTCGCTGGTCAGCGCGTCGGGATGGGCCTGTTGCAACGCGCGGATCATGGGCGCGTGGCGATTGTCCACCAGCAGCGGATACCATAGCGCGATGACGCCCACGTTCCATTTCCGGGCGATCTGGCCGATCTGGCGCGGGATGGCGTCGTAATCTGCCTTTACCTCGTAGCTGGGGTCGATCAGCAACAGGCCACGGCGCGGCGTCGGCGGGCAGACGGCTTGTGCCATCGCAAAACCGTCCTGTCGGTGCAGATGCGCAAAGCCGCCGACCTGTGTCAGTGCCTCGTGCTCGGTCGGGTGCAGTTCGGCCAGATGGGCATTATCCTCGGGCCGTAGGAAATAGCGCGCGATCAGCGGAGAGCCGGGATAGGCGTCCGGTCCATGCATCCGGTGGATCTGGTCCAGCGCGTGGCGCAAGGGGTGGTCATCCGGCAGCCAGCCTTCGGACAGCGCACGGGTGATGCCGGCCTGCGCTTCGCCGGTTTTGGTCGCTTCGGGGCCGGACAGGTCGTAAAGTCCGCGCCCTGCATGGGTTTCGATATAGCTGAGCGGTTTGGGCTTGGCCGTCAGGTAATCCAGCATCCACGCCAAAAGCGCGTGCTTCTGAAGATCGGCCAGATTCCCGGCGTGATAGGCGTGCTGATAGGACAACATGCCCTGCGCTTAAACCGCCCGGCGGGAATTGGAAAGCATTCTGAAATGAAAAGCGGCGGTGCCCAGGGAGGAGGAGGGGCACCGCCGCGCAACGTCGGCCCAGGGAGGAGGAGGGGCCGCGTATGGAATGCGGCAATGGCAGGGAGGAGGAGGCCATCACCGCGCGCTACGACCCAAGGGAGGAGGAGGGCCGTGGCAACCGTTTCGCCTTTTCGGCGTATTTTTGGCGGCAACCTCAGGGAGGAGGAGGAGATTGCCGCCTGAACTGCGAGACCCAAGGGAGGAGGAGGGGCCCGCGGTATAGGTGGCGGCTTCCCAGGGAGGAGGAGGGGAAGGCCGCCTTTACTGCGAAGCCCAGGGAGGAGGAGGGGCTTCACCGTATCTGATCGGCGGCAACCTCAGGGAGGAGGAGGAGATTGCCGCCTGAACTGCGAGACCCAAGGGAGGAGGAGGGGCCCGCGGTATAAGGTGGCGGCTTCCCAGGGAGGAGGAGGGGAAGGCCGCCTTTACTGCAAAGCCCAGGGAGGAGGAGGGGCTTTACCGTATCTTTGCGGCGGCATCCTCAGGGAGGAGGAGGGAGGATGCCGCCTGAACCCGGACCCCAGGGAGGAGGAGGGGGTCGGGTATTCTATTCTTATTTCGAACCCCAGGCGGCTTCGTAAGCCACGCTGCGGATCATCGAGCGGCTGATGCCCAGATCAGCCAGTTCGCGGCTGTTCAGATCGTGCAGTTCGCGAATGGTCTGGCGATACAGCGCGCGACGTGCGAAATAGCCGCGCAGACCGGTCATCAGGCTACCCAGACGGGTTTCGCCAGCTTCGCTGCGGGCAGTGCCATGGTTCAGGTCTAGAACAGTCATTTCGTCCACTCTTGCGTTTTCATGGAAAGCTTCGGTTTGTCCGTCGCTTTGTTAGGGCGAACATGCCTATCTTGCTGCGTTTGCACAATAGCCGCAGGCGTGATGCTGCCATGCAGAAAGCGCATGGCTTTTTAGAAAGTCGGTCAGCAAAACCCTTATTTGGTGGGACTTTTCGGGATGTATTCGCGCCAGTTTCAATGAATCGTGGATAATATAAGGCAAGTTGCGCAGCGTTTCAGGGGTTTAACGAATCCCGGCCTGGCCTGCCTTGCCGAGCGGTCCCGAAATTGCAATTCTGCCTACGCTTCGAAATCGGGGGTAGGCATGACAATATCACGGGAAAGTGTGCTTTCGGCGCTACAGAAAATCGTGCTTCCGGGGGGCGGAAATCTGGTCTCGGCGGATCTGGTGCGGGCCTTGTCCGTCGATGGCGGCACCGTCCGATTCGTCATCGAAGCAGAAAATGCCGAGGCGGCGCGCAATCTGGCCCCGATCGAGGCCGAGGCGCAGCGGCAGCTTATGGCGATACCCGGCGTCGAAAAGGTGCAGATCGTGATGACCGCGCCCACGGCCGCGCGTGCACCGGCACCGCAGGTCGCCGCACGGTCCGGGGGCGATGCCCCGCCGAGCCTGAAGATCGGTCGCCATCCAACGCCTCAGGCGGGCCCCGAGCCGGTCAGCGGCGTAGCCCGTATTCTGGCCATCGGTTCGGGCAAGGGTGGGGTGGGAAAATCCACGCTGACGTCGAACCTTGCGGTGGCGCTGGCACGCGCGGGGCGTCGCGTCGGTCTGCTGGATGCGGATATATATGGCCCTTCGCAGCCCCGGATGCTGGGGCTTAGCGGTCAGCGTCCGACCACCGACGGACAGATGATCGAGCCGCTGCACGCCCATGGCGTGACCGTCATGTCCATCGGGCTGATGATGAAGGAAGGCGAGGCGCTGGTCTGGCGCGGTCCCATGCTGATGGGGGCGCTGCAACAGATGCTGAATCAGGTGAAATGGGGCGAACTTGACGTGCTGCTGGTCGATTTGCCGCCGGGCACGGGGGATGTGCAGCTGTCGCTGTGCCAAAAGGCGCAGGTCAGCGGCGCGATCATCGTTTCAACCCCGCAGGATGTCGCGCTGATCGACGCGCGGCGGGCCATCGACATGTTCGACAAGCTCAAGACGCCGGTGCTGGGTCTGGTCGAAAACATGTCCACCTATATCTGCCCCAATTGCGGTCATGAGGCGCATCTTTTCGGTCATGGTGGGGTCGCCGCCGAGGCGCAGCAGCTTGGTCTGCCCTTCCTGGGTGAGATTCCGCTGAATTTGGAGGTGCGTCTTGCTGGCGATGCGGGCACCCCGGTCGCCGCGACCGATGGGCCGGTGGCTGATGCCTTTGCTCGGCTGGCCAACCGTCTGATCGGCGGCGGTATGGCCTGAAACCTCCCCGGCCTGCATTCCGGGAAAACACGGGAATGCAGGCTGGGAAATCACGGGAAAGCCGCTTCTCACGCGAATCACTGCGCCGTGAGCATCTGTGAGGCGCCGGAAAATCTGGCGAATCGCCAGCGGCTGATACGGCTTCTGTTTTACGCCCGCTGGGGCGTGCCGGGCCGCTTTGGTCGGTTTCTGGGAATATGTGGGATTTATGCCCCACTTTTTTCAGCTACCAGATGTAGTGGTCTGATCCTTAATAAAATCCATACCTGTCCTGCGTGAATATATGTTTACACGTTGTTCCTTTCCCGTTCACGGGCGGAAGGCCGCTTGGTCCCAGAAAGCGCGCGAACAAACCCATTGCTTCCCATGAAATCCCATGGCATCCCTTCAATCACGGAAGACGGGCTCAAGGGGCAATAAGACCCCGAAGGCGACAAGCAGGCTTCATACAGGCACCCGCTTTCCGAACATGCACCTGCCGCGCGCGAGCAGCACCTCCCCCAGGTGGCGCAAAAGCAGGGCACGATCCCCGAAACTACGGGGCCCAGAGATGGGAACGAGGGCGGCGGATCGGGCAGTGGCAGCAGCCCGATCCGCCCTTTCCTTTTCGGAACACCGGAAAGGCTGGGACAGTGGAAGGAGAGCGGGCCGTTGGCACGCCGGTTCAGAGGATCCGAAGAGGTCAAGGTGGACGCGAAAGGTCGCGTTTCCATCCCGGCCAAGTTTCGCCGGGTCTTTGAGTCCTGCGATCCCGACTGGTCCACCGGCAAGCGCCCCCAGATGGTCATTGTCTTCGGCACGCGCGATTGGAAGCATCTTCAGCTTTTCACCATCGAAGCGATGAACGAAATCGATGACAGCATCGCCGCCATGCCGCGTGGCAGCGCCGAGCGTAACCTGCTGGAAAACATCTATCACGGTCATGCCGAAGAAACCGAGATCGACGGCGATGGCCGTCTGGTCCTGCCGCAGAAACTGCGCGAAAAGATCGGCCTGGCCGATGGTGCCTTCTTCATCTCGGCCGGGGACAGCCTGAAGGTCTGGACGCCCGAAAGCTATGCCGAGGAAGAGCAGCGCCTTGAATCGCTGGTGCCGGATTTCGAGCCGGGCGCCGATCCGCTGTCGCTGCTGGGTTCCGCCAGCAAAACAGAGGGTTAGATCATGTCCAGCGCAACCGATCCCCATATTTCTGTCCTGCTCGGCCCGCTGTTGCGGGCCGTTGCGCCTGTCACGGGAACCTGGGTCGATGGCACATTCGGCGCGGGCGGCTATGCACGCGGTCTGCTGGCCGAGGGCGCGGATCGCGTCATCGGGATCGACCGCGACCCCATGGTCTTTAACATGGCGCAGTCCTGGGCGGCAGAACATGGCGACCGTCTGCAACTGGTGCAGGGCACGTTTTCCGATCTGGACCAGTTGGCGGGCGATCAGGTCGATGGCGTCGTGCTGGACCTTGGCGTCAGCTCGATGCAGCTGGATCAGGCCGAGCGCGGTTTTTCCTTTATGCGCGACGGGCCTTTGGACATGCGTATGGGCGGCGACGGCCCCAGTGCTGCCGATCTGCTGAATACCGCGCCCGAACAGGTCATTGCCGACGTGCTTTACCTGTATGGAGAGGAGCGGGCTTCGCGCCGTATCGCCAAGGCGATTGTCGCGGCGCGTCCGCTGACCCGCACGGGGCAATTGTCGGATGTCATCGGAAATTGCCTGCCGCGTCCGAAACCGGGACAAAGCCACCCTTCGACCCGTGCGTTTCAGGCGATCCGCATCTGGGTCAATGATGAATTCGGCCAGCTTGTCGCGGGGCTTGCGGCGGCGGAACGCGCGCTGCGTCCCGGCGGCAAGCTGGCCGTGGTCAGCTTCCATTCCCTGGAAGACCGCATCGTGAAACGCTTCATGCAAGCGCGTTCGAACAGCGCCGGTGGCGGCAGCCGCTATGCCCCGGAAATTGCGCAGGACGAACCGGCATTCACCCTGCCGTTCCGCCGTGCCATCGGGCCGGACGATGCGGAACTGGCGGTCAACCCGCGTTCACGCTCGGCGCTGCTGCGGGTGGGTATCCGCACCACGGCCCCGGCGGGCCGCGTCGATCCCGAGGCGCTGGGTCTGCCGCGCCTGAACGAAAGGGGGGCCTGATGCGCTCGGTGCTTTACCTTCTGACCACGCTTGCGGTCATGGGCATGGCGTTTTGGGCCTATCGCGAAAATTACGCGACACAGGCCGCGCTTCAGGAAATGACCCATGTGCAGCGCGAAATCGGCACGCTGCGCGAGGATCTGGGCGTCTTGCGGGCCGAATGGTCCTATCTGAACCGCCCCGACCGCCTGCGCGAGCTGGTGAACCTGAATTTCGAAAAGCTTAAGCTGGTGCCCTTCACCTCGGACCAATTCGTCGAGGTGGGGCAGGTCGCATTCCCGCGCCCTGCGGCCCCGGTCGTCAGCGCAACCGGCACCGACGCGATGCCGATCGAACGCCCCGCGGGTTTCCCGCCCATGAGACCACAGGAGAGGATGCCATGATCCGCACACCGCTGCGCCCGCTGGCCCGCATTCTGCGTGCAAGGGAAAAGGGCGAAAACCCCGACGTGATCGAGGCCGAGAACCTTGCTCAGCGCCATGCCGTCATTCAGGACGCGGCACGCGGACGGGCGCAGGGGCGGCTGACGATCATGGCGATGGCCTTCGTGGTGGCCTTTGGTGCGGTGGGTGTGCGCATGGGCACGCTTGCCGCAGCCCAGCCGACCGAACCCAGCGCCATGGCCAGCAGCGCCGCGATCATCTCGCAGCGTGCCGACATCACCGACCGTCATGGCCGCGTGCTGGCGACGAACCTGCTGACCCATTCGCTTTACGCCCATCCCCGCCAGATGGTGGACCCCGAAGGGGCTGCGAAAAAGCTGGCGGCGATCTTCCCGGACCTGAGCCTTGAGCGGCTGCAAAAGGATTTCTCGGGCAAGCGCAGCTTTGTCTGGATCAAGAAAAAGATTTCGCCCGAACAGATGCAGGCCGTCCATGACATCGGCGAGCCGGGCCTGCTGTTCGGTCCGCGCGAAATGCGGCTTTATCCCAATGGTCGCATCGCCAGCCACATTCTTGGCGGCTCGACCTTTGGCAAAGAGGACGTTGCCTCGGCCGAGGTGATCGGGGTTGCGGGGGTTGAAAAAGCCTTTGACCGCTGGCTGCGCGATCCCGGCAATGACGGTGCGCCGCTGACGCTTTCGCTGGACCTGTCGGCGCAGGCCGCGATGGAGGAAGTGCTGGCCAACGGCATGAAGGTCATGAACGCCAAGGGTGCCACCGGCATCCTGATGGAGGTCAAGACCGGCGAGATCGTCGCCATGGCCAGCCTGCCCGATTTCGATCCGAACGACCGCCCGCGCCCACTGCTGAAGGGCGATCCTTCGGACAGCCCGCTGTTCAACCGCGCGGTGCAGGGCCAGTATGAGCTTGGCTCGACCTTCAAGATATTCCCGGTGGCACAGGCGATCGACCTGAAACTGGTCAGCCCCACCACGATGATCAATGCCAATGCGCCGATGAAGATCGGCAAATATCTGATCAACGAATTCCGTGGCCACAACTATGGCACGCTGTCGGTGACGGATATTATCGTGAAATCGTCGAACGTGGGCACGGTGCGCGTGGCGCAGCTTCTTGGCCCCGAGCGGCAAAAGGATTTGCTGGAAAAGCTGGGCTTCTTTGAGCCGACCCCGATCGAGATGAGCGAGGGCCCGACCGGCAAGCCGCTGGTGCCCAAGCGCTGGCCCGCCGTCACTTCGGCCACGGTGGCATTCGGGCATGGCCTTGCTGCAAGCCCGCTGCATCTGGCGACGGCCTATGCGACCGTCGCAAATGGCGGCAAGCGTGTGACGCCGACGCTGATCCATGACCGCACCCGGCGCGAGGGCGAACAGGTCCTGTCGCCTTCGGCGGCGCATACCGCCGTGCAGCTGCTGCGTCAGGTCGTGATCCGCGGCAGCGGTCGCAGCGCCAATGTCGAAGGCTACGAGGTCGCAGGCAAGACCGGCACCGCCGACAAGCCGCGCCCGACGGGTGGCTATTACGGCAACAAGGTGGTTTCGACCTTCGCCTCGACCTTCCCGGCCAGCGATCCGCAATATGTGCTGGTCCTGTCCTTGGACGAACCTTCGGCCATCGGCGCGGGGGGCGAAAGCCGCACTGCGGGCGCAACCTCGGCCCCGGTCGCCGCCGAGGTGATCCGCCGCGTCGCACCGCTGCTGGGCCTGCGCCCGCAGGTCGAGAAACCCTTGCCGATGATTGAACGTCCCTTGGATGATGAGCTAAAGCTCGTCTCCAACTAAGATGCGGGGGTTTCGTGACTGACAGGGCGATGCGGCTGTCCCTTCTGGGGCTTCGGGGGGACAAGGGGCGCGACCCCGAGGTGACGGGGATTTCGGTCGATTCGCGGCAGGTCCGCGACGGCCACCTGTTTGCAGCATTGCCGGGTTCAGTCACGCATGGCGGCGAATTCATCCAATATGCGCTGCGTCAGGGGGCTGCGGCGATCCTGACCGACCGCAAGGGCGCTGAGATCGCAGCCTCGGTGCTGGCCGGGTCGGATGCCACGCTGGTCGTTGCCGAAGACCCCCACGCCGCTTTGGCGGGTGCGGCGGCGCTATGGTTCGAGGCGCAGCCGGAAACCATGGTCGGCGTCACCGGCACCTCGGGCAAGACCTCGGTCGCGACTTTCACGCGGCAGATCTGGCAGGCCTTGGGACACAAGGCGATCAGCCTTGGCACGATGGGCGTGCAGGGCGATTATCAGGCCAAGCTGGCCCATACCACGCCTGATCCCCTGACCCTGCATCGCGTGCTGTCCGAAGCCGTCGCCGCAGGCGTCACCCATGCCGTGATGGAGGCGTCCAGCCACGGTCTGGACCAGCGCCGCCTGGACGGCGTGCGGCTGAAGGCGGGGGCTTTCACCAATTTCAGCCAGGATCACCTCGATTACCACAAGGACTTTGACGAGTATTTTGCCGCCAAGGCCTTGCTTTTCAATCACATCCTTGACGAAGGCACGGTTGCGGTCATCAATATCGACGATCCGCGTGGCGTGCAGATGGCGCAGATCGCCCGCGAACGCGGCCTGCTGCTGACCACCATCGGCAAGGCCGAAGGCGCGGACCTGCGCATTCTGGGCCAACGCTACGATTCGACCGGGCAGGATCTGCGCTTCAGCTATCAGGGGCAGGCGCATCTGGTGCGTCTTGCGCTGATCGGCGGCTTTCAGGTCGAAAACGTGCTGGCGGCTGCTGGGTTGGCGATTGCCGCGGGCGACGAACCTGCCCGCGTCATCGAAACGCTGCCCGGCCTGACCACCGTGCGGGGCCGGATGGAACTGGCTGCCGTGCGCGAAAACGGCGCGGCGGTCTTTGTCGATTACAGCCACAAGCCCGGTGCGCTGGCATCTGCGCTGCAATCGCTGCGCCCGCATGTCATGGGCCGCATCGTCGTCGTCTTCGGCGCGGGCGGGGACCGCGACCGCCTGAAACGTCCCCTGATGGGCGAGGCGGCGCGCCAATATGCCGATCTGGTCTTTGTCACCGACGACAACCCCCGCAGCGAAGACCCCGCCGCGATCCGCGCCGAGGTCATGGCCGGGGCCGGTCCCGATGCCATCGAAATCGGCGACCGGGCCGAGGCGATCCTGCGCGGTGTCGATGCACTGCAACCCGGCGATGCGCTGCTGATCGCGGGCAAGGGGCACGAAACCGGGCAGATCATCGGTAATGACGTATACCCCTTTGACGATGCCGAGCAGGCCTCGGTCGCCGTTGCTGCGCTGGATGGCAGGATATGACACTCTGGACTTCTGCTGACGCTGCTGCCGCCACGGGCGGGCAGGCCACCCGCGACTTCGCGATCACCGGCGTTTCCATCGACACCCGCACGATCCAGCCGGGCGACCTGTTCGTCGCGTTGCAAGCTGCACGGGACGGGCATGATTTCGTCGCCACGGCGCTGGAGAAAGGTGCCGCCGCCGCGCTGGTCAGCCGCATCCCCGAAGGCGTCGACCCCGATGCGCCGCTTCTGGTCGCGGGGGACGTGCTGGCAGCCCTTGAGGCGTTGGGCCGCGCGGGCCGGGCACGGATGCAGGGCCGCGTCATCGGGATCACAGGCTCGGTCGGCAAGACCTCGACCAAGGAAATGGCGCGCATCGCTTTGACCGGGCAGGGGAACATCCACGCCGCCGAAGCCAGCTACAACAACCATTGGGGCGTGCCGCTGACCCTGGCGCGGATGCCCGCTGATACCGATTTCGCCATCATCGAGATCGGCATGAACCACCCCGGCGAAATCGAGCCGCTGGCCCGCATGGCCCGCCCGCATGTCGCGATGATCACCACCGTCGCCGCCGCGCACCTTGAGGCATTCGGCGCCATCGAAGGCATCGCCCGTGAAAAGGGCGCGATCTTTCGCGCCCTGATGCAGCCCGGCACCGCCATCCTTCCCGAAGACCTGCCCGTCACGCAGATTTTGCGCGATTGCGCCGATGAGGCAGGCGCCATCGTCATCGGTTTCGGCGCGCATGGTATGGCGAAACCCGTCAAAGCTGACACGCAGGATGGCATTACGCAGGTCCGCGCCCGCGTGCTGGGCGAAACGGTGGACTTCACCCTCGCCAGCGCAGGCACGCATTTCGTGATGAACGCGGTCGGCGTGCTGGCCGCCCTGTCAGCTGCCGGAGCGGATGTTGTCGCCGCAGGCCGCGCGCTGTCCGACTGGCACCCCCCCTTGGGTCGCGGCGCGGTCGAGGATCTGGGCGGTATCCGCCTGATCGACGACGCCTATAACTCCAACCCCACCTCGCTTTCCGCAGGGCTTGCGACGCTGGCCCGCCTGACCGGCGGGCGCCGTGTCGCGATCCTTGGCGACATGCTGGAGCTGGGGCCCGACGAAATCGCCATGCATTCCGGCATGGCCGACGATCCGGCCATGGCATCGGTAGATCTGATCCATACCGCAGGCTCGCGTATGCGGGCGCTGCACGACGCGCTTCCGCCCGCGCGTCGCGGCATTCATGCCGAAAACGCCGCCGAGCTTGCCGCACGCATCGGCGAATTGGTGGCCATGGGCGATATCGTGCTTGTTAAGGGTTCCAAGTCGTCGAAGGTTTCGACGGTGGTTGACGCCTTGCGGCGGACGCGGCAAGCAACGCCGCCTGGCGAAAGGACTTCGTAAATGCTGTATTGGCTGGCCTCCCTCTCGGACGGAGGGGATTTTTTCAACCTTTTCAGGTATATCACTTTCCGCGCAGGTGGCGCGTTCTTTACCGCGCTGATCTTTGGCTTCCTGTTCGGTCGCCCGCTGATCGACCTTTTGCGCCGCAAGCAGAAAAAGGGCCAGCCGATCCGCGATGACGGCCCGCAGAACCACTTTTCCAAGGCGGGAACGCCGACGATGGGGGGGCTGCTGATCCTTGCCGCGCTGCTGGTCGGCACGCTGCTTTGGGCACGGCTGGATAACGGCTATGTGTGGATCGTGCTGCTGGTGACGCTGGGCTTTGCGCTGATCGGTTTCGCCGATGACTATGCCAAGGTGACCAAGCAACACCATGCAGGTCTGTCGGGCAAGGTGCGGCTGGCCATCGGTCTGGTCATCGCGGCCAGCGCCGGTGCCGCCGCCGCATGGCTGCACCCCGATGCGCTCAGCGGCCAGCTTGCGCTGCCTTTCTTCAAGAACGCGCTGATCAATCTCGGCTTCCTGTTCGTGCCCTTCGCGATCATCGTGATCCTGGGCGCGGCCAATGCGGTGAACCTGACCGACGGTCTGGACGGTCTGGCGATCATGCCGGTGATGATCGCCGCGGCGACCTTTGCCGTCATCGCCTATATGGTCGGCAACGCGAATTTCGCGAATTACCTCGGCGTGCATTTCGTGCCGGGCACCGGCGAACTCGCGGTTTTCGTCGCCGCGCTGATCGGCGGAGGCTTGGGCTTTCTGTGGTATAACGCCCCGCCCGCCGCCGTCTTCATGGGCGATACCGGTTCTCTGGCACTTGGCGGTGCGCTTGGCGCCATCGCCGTCGTCACCAAGCATGAAATCGTTCTGGCCATCGTCGGCGGCCTTTTCGTGGTCGAGGCGCTCAGCGTCATCATTCAGGTCCTCTACTTCAAACGCACCGGCAAGCGGGTGTTCCTGATGGCCCCGATCCACCATCATTTCGAAAAGAAAGGCTGGGCCGAGCCGCAGATCGTCATCCGGTTCTGGATCATCGCGCTGATCCTTGCGCTGATCGGCCTTGCCACGCTGAAGCTGCGCTAAAACCCTCGAAACTTCTCTGTTCTCCAAATACCCTCGGGGGGTCCGGGGGGCGAAGCGCCCCCCGGCCTTGCAGCAAAGGACAAGCCCATGATCCCCGTCCAAGGCGTCGAAAACCAGACCATCGCTGTTCTTGGCCTTGGTCGTTCGGGGCGGGCAACCGCTGCCGCATTGGCTGCTGGCGGGGCCAAAGTCGTCGTCTGGGATGATGGCGTCGATACCCGCATGCAGGCCGAAGCGGACGGGATGCGTGTGCTGGATCTGACGCGGGACCAGAACTGGGACGGCATCGCTGCGCTGATCACCAGCCCCGGCATTCCGCATCTTTACCCCAAACCGCATCCGGTCATTGCCAAAGCGTATGAGCTGGGCGTGCCGGTGGACAACGACATCGGCCTGTTCTTTCGCAGCTTCGCCACACGGGACTGGGACGAATTCGACACGATGCCGCGCGTCATTGCCATCACCGGCTCGAACGGCAAGTCGACCACGACCGCGTTGATCCATCACATCCTGAAGGAAGCCGGTCGCCCCACCCAGCTTGGTGGCAATATCGGCACGGGCGTCCTGTCGCTGGACCCCGCCCATGACGGCGAGGTCGTGGTGCTCGAACTCTCCAGCTATCAAACCGATCTGGCGCGGTCGCTGACGCCTGACATCGCGGTCTTCACCAACCTGTCGCCCGACCATCTGGACCGCCATGGCGGCCCCGGCGGATATTTCGCGGCCAAGCGTCGGCTGTTTGCCGAAGGCGGGCCGGATCGCGCCGTGATCGGTGTCGATGAGGTCGAGGGCCGCTATCTGGCGGGCCAGCTTGCCATGGGGCCGGCGGATGACCGGGTGATCCGCATCTCCTCCGGGCAGAAGCTTGAGGGGCCGGGCTGGTCGGTCTTTGCCCGCAAGGGGTTCTTGTCGGAATATCGCAAAGGCCGTCAGGTCGCCTCGATCGACCTGCGCGAGGTGACGGGCCTGCCGGGCGAACACAACCACCAGAACGCCTGTGCCGCCTATGCGGCGACCCGTGCGCTGGGTCTGGCCCCGCGCGAGATCGAGCGGGCGTTCCACAGCTTCACTGGCCTGCCGCATCGCAGCCAGACCGTGGCCGAAATCGGTGGCGTGCGTTGGGTCAATGACAGCAAGGCCACGAATACGGACGCTGCCGCCAAGGCCCTGACCGCGTTCAAAAGCATCCGCTGGATTGCGGGCGGCATGGGTAAGGATGGCGGGATCGAAGCGCTGACCCCGTTCCTTGGGCAGGTGGTCAAGGCTTATTTCATCGGCCATTCCGCCCGCGATTTCGCCCTGCAGGTCGGGGCGACCCCGCATGAGATCCTTGAGACGATGGACGAAGCCGTCGCTCGCGCCGCCGCCGAGGCGCAGTCGGGCGAAACCGTGCTGCTTGCCCCTGCCGCGGCCAGTTTCGACCAATATCCGAATTTCGAAAAACGCGGCGAGCATTTCATGCAATTGGTCAAGGCACTGCCGGGCAGCTAAGGACACTGCGGGGCTGTCTCACAGTGCTTTTCCTCGTGCCGTATGCTTTGTGTGCGACCGGATCGGCCGGTTTGCCGCGCGTCCTTGACCGCTCTCCCGGCGACCAACGGACGGGGCGACAAGCCGCAATTCTATTCAGGAAAGCGGCTTGGCCTAAACCACAGTTAGGCGTCGGGATTGTCCACCATGCAGCCGATGCCATGGCACCCGATCCAGTTTCCTTCCGTATCGAAATTGGGGTTGCCGTTCTTGTCGAATTGCGGGCGCGGGTCGATCATGCCGCCATTGTCGCGGTCGCCATGCGGGCGGCGCGGCGGGTCGTTGTCTTGGGACAGCGAGCGTTCGCGTTCGCGGTCCAGACGCATCATGCAGGTCGCAAAGGCGTCGGTGCCTTCGGTAAAGCCATAGCCCGAACAGGTCGCGCGGTCGCTGTCGCGGTTGATCTGTTCGATCTCCTCCATGGCTTCGCAACCAGCAAGCAGTGTCAGGCAAACTGTCAGCGGGATGATATTCAGGACACGCATTCCATCTTCCTTTTGCAGCAAAAAGATCGGTTTAACCCCGCGCAAGCTTGGGGCAGGCTTCAGTTTCCTGCGTCGGGATTATCGACCAGACAGCCCATGCCGTGGCAGCCTTGGTAATTCCCGTGCGTGTCGAAATTGGGATTTCCGTCCTTGTCGAATTGCGGCGTGGTGTCGATCGCATTCGAATGGTGGTGCTTGTGGTGGTGATGCTCGGCCGCACCTTCGATCAGCGCGCCAAGGATCGCACCGCCGACCGCTGCGCCGACATCGTGGCCGCGCTCATCATAGGCGCGCGCATTTGCATCGACATGACCGCCACGGCCATGGTGATAGCCGCCCGCGTCGGCGAACACGCCTTCGCATCCCTGGGCGACCCAGATGTAATTGCTGGCGGGGTTGAAGCCCCATGTCTTGTTCAGGATGCACGAGCTGCTGGAAATCTGGTGGATCAACTGTGGCCGCTTGACCGGACCGGCCCAGCATTCGTCATACTGATAGTTGCGGGATTTGCATTCGATCGTGGTTTCGGCCCAAGCCGGAACGGCGATCAGGCCGCCTCCGGTGGCCATGGCGAAGGCAAGGATAAGCCGCTGCATGGTCTTCTCCTGAAAGGGATTTCGATGCGTCGTGCCTGGCCGCAGCCGCGCCCAGGGTCGTGCGGGCTAGGGGGCCAGCTGGCAATCGTCGCCGACCCATTTGCCGATCTCGATATCCAGTTCGGCATTCATGTTGCTGGCTGAACAGACCGGATAGCGATCATCGCCCTGCCGATCCCGGCTAAGCTTGCGATAGCGGCGGACGATGTCGTCATGGCTTTCCGCAGGTCGGCTGGATTGACGGTCCAATTGCATCAGGCAGTTGGCAAATCCGTCGGTACCGCGTTTGAAACCATAGGACGCGCATTTGGCCCTTGGGTCCGCTTGTGCCAGTTCAAATCCCTGCGGCGTATCGCCTATGGCATAGGTCGCGAGAAGAACAAAGATCGGCAGGGCGGGCCATACACGCATTTCATCTCTCAAGCTGGGAATCAACTTCCTGTGAAGTCTAGGCGGATAACGGCGGGAATGACAATGGCCGCATCCTACCATAGGCGGGTATCCGTCTTTCGCGTCGCCGGTTGATCGCCGATTTGCGCAAAAGAAAAAGCCCCGCATTTCGCGGGGCTTTCCAGCAGTTTGCAGGTGATCTTAGAAGCTGTAGCCGACGCGCACGCCGACGCCCCACAGATTGTTGCCTTCCATCTTGGCGCGCGCGACATCCGGCGTGCCGGTTTCGGCATAGGCATCGCCCAGCTTCATATAGCTGACCCCGGTGGTGATCTTCATGTTGTCGCGCGTATAGATCGCGGCCAGCGTGATCCCCTTGCGCCCATTGGTCGGCGCCAAGGGCGAGACCAGATCGTCGCCGGTCGAGGGCTCATAGGTGAAGGATGCCGAACCCGACCAGTTTTCGGTGAACTTGCGTCCGACGCCGATGGTATAGGTCGTGGTATCGTCCAGCTCGACCAGCCCGCCTTCGACACCGAAGCCTGCCGGGGGCGTGCCCACCAGAACCTGCGGGTCCACGCGGAACTCGGACCATTTCACCCAACGGATCGAGCCGAACAGCAGCGTGTCCGCCGCGATGCCGGTCTGACCTTCCAGCACCCAGGACCGGGGTGTCTTGACGGTGGTTTCGCTGTCGATGCCGACAGGCAGGCCCGGATGGGTTTCGGTCGTGTCGAAGTCATGTTCGACGGGCGAGTTGTAGGTCAGCGAGATACGCGCCGCGATGTCCGGGATCTCATAGGCTGCGCCTGCGACCCAACCCACGCCCCATGCGCCGTCCATATCGACGTTATAGCCCGACAGCGCGCCATAGGCCGCGCCGCTAAGCGTCACGTTGCCGTCCGCATGAGAGCCGCGAATACCGCCATGCACCGAGAAGTTGTTGTCGAACTTATAACGCAGCAGTGCGGTATAGGTGGTCGAATTCACCTCGACCCGCGTGCCGCCAAAAGCCACCGACTTGCCGGGCTCATATTTCAGATCAGCGCCGAAGGGCTGTTCCATGATGAACACGCCCGACAGGTTCTCGTTGAACTGGTGCTTATAGGCCATGCCGACAAAGCCATAGCCCTGCGCGATGTCGCCGGTATCACGACCGCCGAAAACGGCAAGATCGCTGCCCGAAACGTCTGGATTCACGCCGCCAAAGCTAAGTTCGACATAGTTGCCCTGTTCGAACATCACGGCCAGCGATTGCGGCGCACGCTCGATCCCGCCAGCGAAGACGGGGGCTGCACTGGCCATCAGCGCGCCGATCCCGGCCATAAGATATTTCATGTCTTCCTCCCTTATTCGGCCCCGGCAGAGGCCTTAGGATCAAGCGTGATGCAGCCGATCGGCTTGCGTCAATCGTATCGGCCATCTGACGCGGCGTCCCGATTTCATTCAATTTATACGCGTGTTTCCTGCGACACGTTACCTAAGGGTGACAGTGCCCTGTCGGGCGCCGCGCAAATCCTGTTGCGACGGGCTGGACATTCCGCGCGACCCGTGAAATGGGAAACTGCCAAACGAACCCCTGATAGGATGCTCCCATGCAGATTCGTGAGGCTTTGACCTTCGACGATGTTCTTCTCGTTCCTGCGGCGTCCTCGGTGATGCCCTCGACGGCTGATGTGACGACTTATGTCACCAAGCAGATCCGGATGAACATTCCGCTGCTTTCCAGCGCCATGGATACGGTCACCGAAAGCCGCATGGCAATCGCCATGGCGCAGGCCGGTGGCATCGGCGTGATCCACCGCAACCTGACCGCCGACCAGCAAGCCGATGAGGTCCGCCGCGTCAAACGATTCGAATCCGGCATCGTCTACAAGCCGATCACCCTGATGCCGGACCAGACCATCGCGGATGCCAAGGCATTGCAGGAACGCTATAACGTCACCGGCTTTCCCGTCGTGGACGAAGCGGGCCGCGTCGTCGGTATCATCACCAACCGCGACATGCGTTTCGCCAGCGACGACCGCACCCCGGTCCGTGCCGTGATGACCGGCGACAATCTGGCCATCATGCATGAACCCGCCGACCGCTCGCAGGCGATCAACCTGATGAAAGAGCGTCGGATCGAGAAGCTGCTGATCACCAATCGCGACGGCAAGCTGACCGGCCTTCTGACACTGAAGGATACCGAGAAATCCGTGCTGAACCCCTTGGCCTGCAAAGACGATCTGGGTCGCCTGCGCGTCGCCGCCGCCTCGACCGTGGGGGATGAGGGGTATGAGCGCAGTCTGGCGTTGGTCGATGCCGGTGTGGACATGGTGGTGATCGACACCGCGCATGGCCATTCCGAAGGCGTTGCCAAGGCCGTCGCGCGCATCAAGGCGCATTCGAACGAAGTGCAGGTCGTCGCGGGCAACGTCGCCACCGCCGAAGCGGCGCGCGCGCTGGTTGCCGCGGGTGCGGATGCGATCAAGGTGGGGATCGGCCCCGGCTCGATCTGCACCACGCGCATCGTGGCGGGCGTCGGCGTGCCGCAACTGACCGCGATCATGGACGCGGTTTCCGGCGCGGGCGATATCCCCGTCATCGCGGATGGCGGCATCAAGTTCTCGGGCGATTTTGCCAAGGCGATTGCGGCGGGCGCAAGCTGCGCCATGGTCGGCTCGGCCATCGCGGGCACCGACGAATCGCCCGGAGAGGTGATCCTGTATCAGGGCCGCAGCTTCAAATCTTATCGCGGCATGGGCTCGCTTGGGGCGATGGCGCGCGGCTCGGCCGACCGGTATTTCCAGAAGGATGCCGCGACCGACAAGCTGGTTCCCGAAGGGATCGAAGGGCAGGTGCCCTATAAGGGTCCGGCTGGCACGGTCATTCACCAGTTGGTCGGCGGTCTGCGCGCGGCCATGGGCTATACCGGCAACGCCACCGTGGCCGAGATGCGTGGCGGCTGCGAATTTGTCCGCATCACCGGCGCGGGCCTGAAGGAAAGCCACGTCCATGACGTGCAGATCACCCGTGAAAGCCCGAACTACCGCATGGGCTGATAGCGGCGAAGCAATCGGAACGGGGCGGCGCAGGCCGCCCTTTTTCGTTTGCGGAATATTAAGGGATTGCCGCTAGGGCTGGGTCCAGATCCCCTGCGCGGAGCGTTTTGTGCGGCTTGTCCTGATCTTGTTGCTGATCCTTGTCTGCTGGCGCAGCCATGCCGCGCCCTCGGCCGAGGTATGCGAATGGGCGGCTGCGCAGGCGGCGCAGGAATACGGCGTGCCGCTGGACATCCTTGGCGCGCTGACCCTGACCGAGACCGGGCGGCGCATGGGCGGAATCGTCCGCCCCTGGGCCTGGAGCGCGAACAGCGAAGGCGAGGGGACGTGGTTCGACGACCCGCAAAGCGCGGTGGCATTCGCGCAGGACCGTGTGGCGCAGGGGCGCACCAATCTGGATATCGGCTGCTTTCAATTGAACTATCGCTGGCACCATCAGGGGTTTGCTTCGGTCGCGCAGATGTTCGACCCGCTTGAGAATGCCCGCTATGCCGCGCGTTTCGTCAGCCAGCTTCACGGCGAAACCGGCGATTGGCGCAAGGCTGCGGGGATGTTTCACTCTCGCACGCAGGTCCATGCCACGCGCTATCTGGCGCGGTTCGACACCCTGCGCGCCATGCTGCGCGAGCGGGGCTTTCAGGGCATTGGCGACGGCCCAGAGACGTATAACAGCTTTGCGGGCATCGCCTCGGATCAGCGGGTGCGTGTGCGCGAAAGGGTGATGCTGCTGGGTGCGCCGTTGGGGACCGGGGTGACGGGGCATCCCGGCTCGCTTGCTGCGATCGGTGCGGGGCGCGGGGTGGCGTTCGGGGCGTCAGCCGAACCGCTGATCGTCGCGGCAAAGGGGCCGATTTTCGAACCGCCGCCGCCGCCCTGACATTGACATTGTGGGCATGGCGCTTTTCTTGGGACCGACCCCAGCAAGGCGAAACACATGACCCCAGCCGCGCGCGCCGCCGCCGCCATCGACATTCTCGACCAAATCCTGTCCGGCATCCCGGCCGAGGCCGCGCTGCTGCGCTGGTCGCGGGGCAGCCGTTTTGCGGGTTCGGGCGACAGAGCGGCCGTGCGCGATCTGGTCTTTGACAGCCTGCGTTGCAAACTTTCGCGGGCGGCGCGCGGAGGCGGGCTTCACGGGCGCGGTTTGATCCTTGGCATGTGCCGCGAACAGGGGCTGGACCCCGCGACGATCTTTTCCGGCAAAGGCCACGCCCCCGCGGCGCTGACCCCGGTCGAGGCGGCGGCGGGGGCAGAACCCGACGGTCATCAGGCGATGGATTTGCCCGATTGGGTCTGGCCCGACTGGCGGGCTGCTTTGGGGGATCGGGCCGAGGTCGTGGCCCTGGCAATGCGTGAACGCGCACCCGTCTGGCTGCGGGCGAACCGCCTGCGCGCCACGCCCGCGCAGGCCATCGCCGCGCTGTCTGCCGAAGGGATCGAGGCCGAGCCCGCACCGGATCTGCCGACCGCCCTGCGCGTGATTTCCGGCGCAAGACGACTGTCGGCCTCAAGGGCTTATCAGGAGGGGCTGGTCGAATTGCAGGATCTTTCGCCCCAGCTTGCCTGTGCGGCGCTACCGCCTGTCCGGCATGTGCTGGATTACTGCGCGGGTGGCGGCGGCAAGTCGCTGGCCTTGGCCGCAGCGGGGGCCGAGGTCACGGCGCATGACGCGGATGCCGGGCGCATGGCCGATCTGCCGGCCCGCGCCAAACGTGCAGGGGCCACGATCCGGGTGGCGCAACCCGGATCGGTGCGCGGCAGCTTTGATATGGTCGTGACCGATGTGCCCTGTTCCGGCAGCGGAACCTGGCGGCGCACGCCCGACGCAAAATGGCGCATGGACATGGCGATGGTGCAAAAACTTGCGACCATTCAGGCGGACATCCTTGACCGCGCAGCCGCCCATGTCGGGGCGCAGGGTTATCTGGCCTATATGACCTGCTCGGTCCTTGAGCGCGAAAACAGTCTGCAGATCAGAGACTTCATCGCCCGCCATGATTTTGAGCTGTTGGATCAGAGGCTGTTTCTTCCGCCGGAAGCCTCGGATGGGTTCTATCTGGCGCTGATGCGGCGATGTTAACCTGCGATTAACCGGCGGGGCGTATTGAACTCGTCAGGAACGACGAAAGGGAATTTAATGCCGGATCGGGCAGAACCATCGCGCTCGGCGCAGTTGTTGGTGCCGTTTCTTGCGCTGCCTGCGCTGCTGGGTGCGTGGTGGATGGTGCTGACGCCCGACATCAGCGCGGGACGCATTCTGCTGACGGTGGGCAGTGCGCTGATCGCATGGTATCTGCTGGGCGGCGCGATTTCCGCAGTGCATTTTCGTCGCTTTCTGTCCGTGCGCCGCGATCTTGCAAGATTGCGCGATGTCGTGGCGCAGCACGATATGCCGGCTTTGGTGGTATCCCGGCGTGGGATCGTTCTGGCCCAGAACAGCGCGGCCTTTTTGAAACTGGGCGAGCTGGTGGGCGATCCGGTCCATGTCGCATTGGGCCATCGCCATGCCGACCCCGCGCGAACCTGGCAAGACATCTGCCTTGCCGTGGCCCGGAATGGCCGCACCGTCGCAAATCTGGGCGATGGCGGCAGCTTTCAGGTCACGCGGGCAGGCGCAAGCAAGCTGCAGCTTTGGCTGACGGATCTGCCCGATGTCCAGACCCCTTCACCCGCCCCCCAGCGCGTTCAGGACGACCATTTCGACCGTTTGCCCGTTCCGCTGCTGATGCTGGATGCGCATTCAATCATTCTGCGCGCCAATGATGCCGCACAGGAGCTGCTTTGCAATGTCACGCCCGGTCAGGCGCTTTCGGAACTGCTGGACGGGCTTGGACGCGGGATCGGCGATTGGGTCTCGGATGTCGCGGCGGGCCGCAGTGCGGGCGCTGTTGAGGTGCTGCACCTGAAATGCGAAGGTGCGGAACGCTTTATTCAGGTCACCTTGTCGCGCGGCGATTGTGAGCATGTGATCGCCGTTCTGTCGGATGCAAGCGCGATCAAGACACTTGAAGCGCAGTTCGTGCAAAGTCAGAAGATGCAGGCAATCGGTCAACTTGCTGGCGGTATCGCGCATGATTTCAACAACCTGCTGACTGCCATCACCGGGCATTGCGACCTTTTGATGCTGCGGCACGACAAGTCCGACCCGGATTACGCGGACCTTGACCAGATCGGCCAGAATGCCAATCGCGCGGCGGCCTTGGTGCGGCAATTGCTGGCGTTCTCGCGCAAGCAGACGCTCAAGCCTCAGATCATGGATTTGCGCGATACCCTGTCGGACCTGACACATCTGCTGAACCGCTTGGTCGGAGAGCGGGTGGCACTGACCTTCGACCACGATCCCTCGCTGCGGATGATCCGTGCCGACCGTCGCCAGCTTGAGCAGGTCATCATGAACCTTGTGGTGAATGCGCGCGATGCGATGCCGGATGGCGGTGACATCACCATCAGCACCGACAACCTGCAACTGGTGGCCCCGACCGAAATCGGTCGTGCGATCCTGCCTCAGGGCGATTATGTGCGCGTTCAGGTGCGTGATGAGGGATGCGGCATCCTGCCCGAGGATCAGGCAAAGATATTCGAGCCATTCTACACCACCAAACGCGCAGGCGAAGGGACGGGACTTGGTCTTTCGACCGCTTACGGCATCGTCAAGCAGACCGGCGGCTATATCTTCTGCGACAGCACGCCGGGCGAAGGCGCAACCTTCTCGCTGTTCTTTCCGGTTCACGACCGACCCGGACAGTCGGAACACGAAGAGGCGCCCGAACCCGCTCGTTCTCCCGTCCGGCCGCGCCGCGAAATCGATGCGACCATCCTGCTTGTCGAGGACGAGGCGCCTGTGCGGGCATTCGCCAGCCGCGCGCTAAAGCTGCAGGGCTTCAACGTGCTGGAGGCGGATTGCGCCGAAGATGCTCTGGCAATACTGGTCGATGAACGACTGCACGTCGATGTGTTCGTGACCGATGTCGTCATGCCGGGCATGGACGGTCCTGCCTGGGTCCGCACAGCCCTGCGTGATCGCCCGCAGACCCGCGTCATCTTCATGTCGGGATATGCCGAAGACATATTTTCAGACGGTCGCCCGCCTGTGCCGAACTCGGTATTCCTGGCCAAGCCATTTTCGCTTTCAGACCTTACGGCAATGGTCAGCAAGCAGTTGGAGGCGGAGCCCGCCTGACCGATCAGGTCGGAACGGCCACCATCCCGATCTGATCGTAAAGCGCCAGGTCATCGGCAAGTGTCTGACGCAGCGCAGCCTCTGTCGCGGGATCAAGCGTCACGTCCACAGTCGGGGGCACGTTCACCCGAGGCAGGTTGATGGCGCAGTCCAGCTGATCTTCAAGGAAATGGGTGAAATCCTCGATCTGGTCATAGCGGAAAATACGATCCACCTGATCCGAGCCATGCGTCAGAAAATCCGCCTGCGCACCGATGCCTGCGGTCAGATTGCGATCCGCGCCGCTGTAATCCTGCGCAAAACCCGCGAAGCTGATGCCGACCATGCGATGGTCCGGGTCATCAATATCGTCGCGCAGCCGAAAGCGATACCAGCTGCGAAGCCAGTCGATCGGCTCTCGCATCAGGGCAACGGTGGTGAAGTGATCCCCTGTCGCCTCGTGCAGCCAAGGCTCGATGTGACGGCGATAGGATTTCAGGTCGGTGTGCTTCAACTCGGCAGGGCGCTGAACCGAAAGATTGGCCAGCGATTCCAACGAGGCTTCGATCGCGGTCGATCCAGCTTTTGGCGTTGCCAGAAAGACCAGCCGCTTTTCCCAGAATATCAGCATGTTGACACATTCCACCATTTCCATACAGCGCCCAGAAATAAGCAGCCAAAGCTGGGCTGTAAACCAAATCTTAACCGCTGGGCGCGATGCTGCCTTTGGTATCGGCAAAGCTTGCGCGAACCGAATCGATAACCAGTTCTTGCATTTTTCAGCAATTACGGCCAAATAGAACAAGCCGTGAACATTTTGCGGTTGGGCAATGATTGCCCCGGCAGTCGGGGTGTGAAATAAGCATGAGGACGGCATGGCAGGGGCAACACTTTTCGACATGAACGACAAGCGCACGGCAGACAAGCAAAAGGCTTTGGACAGCGCGCTGGCGCAGATCGAGCGGCAGTTTGGCAAGGGCTCGATCATGAAGCTGGGCAAGGACAGCCCGGTGGCCGAGATCGAGGCGACCTCGACCGGCTCGCTGGGGCTGGACATCGCGCTGGGGATCGGTGGTCTGCCCAAGGGCCGCATCATTGAGATTTTCGGGCCTGAAAGCTCGGGCAAGACCACACTGACGCTGCATGTCGTGGCCGAGGAGCAGAAAAAAGGCGGCGTTTGCGCATTCGTCGATGCCGAACATGCGCTGGACCCGCAATATGCCCGCAAACTGGGCGTCAATCTGGACGAATTGCTGATCAGCCAGCCCGATACTGGCGAACAGGCGCTGGAGATCGTGGACACGCTGGTCCGGTCGGGCGCGGTGAACCTTGTCGTTGTGGACTCGGTCGCGGCACTGACGCCGAAATCGGAAATCGAAGGCGATATGGGCGACATGCAGATGGGCAGCCAGGCCCGCCTGATGAGCCAGGCGATGCGCAAACTGACCGCCAGCATCGGCCGCAGCAATTGCATGGTGATCTTTATCAACCAGATCCGCATGAAGATTGGCGTGATGTTCGGCAACCCCGAAACCACGACGGGCGGCAATGCGCTGAAATTCTATGCCTCGGTGCGTCTGGACATTCGCCGCACCGGCTCGATCAAAGATCGGGACGAAGTCGTAGGCAACTCGACCAAGGTCAAGGTCGTCAAGAACAAGGTGGCACCGCCCTTCCGTCAGGTCGAATTCGACATCATGTATGGCGAGGGGATTTCAAAGGTCGGCGAGCTGATCGATCTGGGCATCAAGGCCGGTGTGGTCGAGAAATCGGGGTCGTGGTATTCCTATGGCGACGAACGGATCGGGCAGGGCCGGGAAAACGCCAAGCAATTCCTGCGCGACAATCCCGATGCCGCCATGGCGATCGAGGATAAGATCCGCGCCAGCCACGGTCTGGATTTCGGAGCAAGCGACGATGGCGATGACGCCCTGACCGAAGAATGAGACGGTGATAAATGCGCGGGGCCGGCCCCGCGCATTTCCGTTCGGCGCGGCCTGCTGATCCACTGCGGGCAGGAATGTCCACGACATCAAACCCCGCAGGATTGCTGGACAGCGGCCATGGCTGGGGCTAGACCGGGCGGCAACCCGGTTTGGCCGGAAAAGACCGCTTGCGATGAAGGCCCGATATGCCCAGCTTGAATGACATCCGCTCGACTTTCCTGAACTTCTTTGAACGCAACGGCCACCGTGTCGTGGCCTCCAGCCCATTGGTGCCGCGCAACGACCCGACGCTGATGTTCACCAATTCGGGCATGGTGCAGTTCAAGAATCTGTTCACCGGTGTCGAAACACGGGACTATAACCGCGCGACCACCGCGCAGAAATGCGTTCGCGCGGGCGGCAAGCACAACGATCTGGACAATGTGGGCTATACTGCGCGCCACCATACGTTCTTTGAAATGTTGGGCAATTTCAGCTTTGGCGACTATTTCAAGACGCAGGCGATCCCCTATGCCTGGGAATTGCTGACCAAGGATTTCGGCATCCCCAAGGATAAGCTGCTGGTCACGGTCTATCACACCGACGACGAGGCGGCGAATATCTGGAAAAAGGTCGCGGGCCTGTCGGATGATCGCATCATTCGCATTCCGACCAGTGACAATTTCTGGCAGATGGGCCCGACCGGCCCTTGCGGTCCCTGCACCGAGATTTTTTACGACCACGGCGACAAGATCTGGGGCGGTCCGCCCGGCTCGGCTGATGAGGACGGTGATCGTTTCATCGAGATTTGGAACCTCGTCTTCATGCAGAACGAGCAGTTCGAGGACGGCTCGATGCGCGCCCTCGACATGCAGTCGATCGACACCGGCATGGGGTTGGAGCGGATCGGCGCGCTGCTGCAGGGCAAGCACGACAACTACGACACCGACCTGATGCGCAGCCTGATCGAGGCATCGGCCCATGCGACCAGCAACGATCCCGATGGTCCGGGCAAAGTGCATCACCGGGTCATCGCCGATCACCTGCGTTCGACCAGCTTCCTGATCGCCGATGGCGTCATGCCCTCGAACGAAGGGCGCGGCTATGTGCTGCGGCGGATCATGCGCCGCGCCATGCGTCACGCGCATATCCTGGGGGCCAAGGATCCTGTCATGCACAAGCTGGTCCCGGCGCTGGTTCGCCAGATGGGCACGGCCTATCCCGAACTCGGCCGGGCGCAGGCGCTGATCGAAGAGACCCTGAAGCTTGAGGAAACCCGCTTCAAGCAGACGCTGGATCGTGGTCTGCGCTTGCTGGACGACGAACTTGCGCGCCTGCCTGAAGGCGCCGACCTGCCCGGCGAGGCGGCATTCAAGCTTTATGACACCTATGGCTTCCCGCTGGACCTGACGCAGGACGCGTTGCGCGAAAAGGGCCGTGCCGTGGAAACCGCAGGCTTTGACACCGCGATGGCTGAGCAAAAGGCCAAGGCGCGCGCGGCCTGGTCCGGTTCGGGCGAAACCAAGGATGCCGCAATCTGGCTGGATCTGGCCGAACAGCACGGTGCGACCGAATTCCTGGGCTATGACACCGAAATCGCCGAGGGACAGATTTTGGCGCTGGTGCAGGACGGTGCGGCGGTTCAGCAGGCGGGCGAAGGCCAGCAGGTGCAGATCGTCGTCAATCAAACGCCGTTCTATGGCGAATCCGGCGGTCAGGTCGGCGATACGGGCCTGATCAAGACCGAAACCGGCGCGGCCCGCGTGACCGACACCAAGAAAACCGGCGGCGTCTTTATCCACGTGGCCGAGGTGACGTTGGGCACGATCACGCCCGGTCAGGGTGCGCAACTGTCGGTTGATCACGACCGCCGCAGCGCGATCCGCGCGAACCACTCGGCCACGCACCTGCTGCACGAGGCGCTGCGCCGCGCCCTTGGCGATCACGTCGCACAGCGCGGCAGCCTGAATGCGCCCGACCGCCTGCGCTTTGATTTCAGCCACGCCAAAGCGCTGACGCCCGAGGAAATCGCGCAGGTTGAGCGTGAGGTGAACGAGTTCATCCGCCAGAACACCCCGGTGGAAACCCGCATCATGACCCCCGACGACGCCCGCGCCCTTGGCGCTCAGGCGCTGTTTGGCGAGAAATACGGCGATGAGGTCCGCGTGGTTTCGATGGGCGAACTGGCTGGTTCGGGCAAGGGCAATGACGGTCAGACCTATTCGCTGGAATTGTGCGGCGGCACGCATGTGCTTCGCACCGGCGATATCGGGATGTTCGCCCTGACCACTGAAACCGCCTCGGCTGCCGGTGTGCGCCGGATCGAGGCGCTGACCGGGCAGGCCGCGATGGAAGCACTGCGGCGCGTCGATCTGGAACTGTCCGAGATTGCGGGCATCCTGAAGGCGCAAACCGGCGACGTGGTGAACAAGGTCCGTGCGCTGGCCGATGAACGCAAGACCCTTGCCAATGAAGTCGCGCAGCTTAAGCGGCAATTGGCGATGGGTGGCGGCTCGGACGATGCGCCCAAGGAAATCAACGGCATCAAGCTGATCGCCCGCCGCGTCGATGGCGTCTCGGGCAAGGAGCTTGGCCCCCTTGTCGATGAGATGAAGGCGCGTCTGGGTTCTGGTGCCGTGGTCGTTCTGGCCGAGGCGGATGGCAAGGCCACGGTCGCGGCGGGCGTGACCCCCGACCTGACCGCTCGGGTCACTGCCGTCGAATTGGTGCAGGCAGCGACGGCCGCCCTTGGCGGCAAGGGCGGCGGCGGTCGTCCCGACCGTGCGCAAGGCGGCGCGCCCAGCCTTGATGCTGCGGACCAAGCCATCGTCGCCGTTGAGAACTTGATTGGAGAGAAAGCATGACCGCACTCTGGATCGCACATGTGAACGTGACCGACCCCGAATCCTATGGCGAATATGCCAAGCTGGCCGGTCCCGCGATCGCTGCGCATGGGGGCGTCTTTCTGGCCCGCGGTTCGCGTTATGTGCAGCTGGAAGGCAATGACCGGGCGCGCAATGTCGTTGCGCGTTTCCCCAGCGTCGAGGATGCCGTGGCCTGCTACCGCTCGGATGAATATCAGGCGGCGCTGGAACATGCCAAAAATGCGGCAGAACGCGATTTGGTGATCGTCGAGGAAAACCCGGCCTGACGGTTTCGGATGCATGTCCCGGATTTCGTGCTAGAATCATCCAAAAGCATGGGGGACGGGCATGTGTCGCTGGGCAGCCTATATCGGCAGTCCTATCTATCTTGAGGATGTCATCTGTCGGCCCGGCCATTCGCTGGTCCGGCAAAGCCACGGGGCGACCCGCTGTCATACGGCGGTCAATGCCGATGGGTTCGGCCTTGCATGGTATGGCGAACGCGATGAGCCTGGGCTTTACCGCGATGTGATGCCCGCCTGGTCGGACAGCAATCTGAAAAGCCTGACCGCAACGCTGAGATCGCACCTGTTTCTGGCGCATGTCCGTGCGTCGACCGGCACGGCCACCAGCCGCAACAACTGCCATCCCTTTGTCGTCGGGCGCTGGTCCTTCATGCATAACGGCCAGTTCGGCGGTTATGATAGCTATCGCCGCCACGCCGATGCGCTGATCCCCGATGAATATTACCAGCACCGCAAGGGCGCCACGGATAGCGAGGCGCTGTTTCTGATGGCCTTGGGAGAGGGGCTGGACGACGATCCCGCCGGTGCCATGGCCCGCGCGACCGCCAAGTTCGAAGCTTTGGCCCGCGAACGGGGTGCCGCGCCGCATGTGCGGCTAACCGCTGCCTTTTCGGACGGTCAGCGGCTTTATGCGCTGCGCTATGCCAGCGACGAATTCGCCCCGACGCTTTATCACCGCTGGTCAGATACGCGCGGCGGCAGGGCGGTCGTATCCGAGCCGTTGGAAAGCGACGAATCTGACTGGCAGGAAATCCCGGCACAAAGTTTCTGCGTCTTTGATGGTGCCGATCTGAATATCACACCCTTTTTGCCCGCCAGTCTGCGGTCCGCGGCCTGACGGGGCACGGCCCCGCGCTTTCCCGGCCCCTAAATGGGGTGGGGAAAGCGGACCTTGGCGGGCCTAAAGGTTCAATCCGCCCTCGGCCATTAGGAAATCGACGACCTCGGCCACGCCTTTGCCATGCCGCAACTGCGCCATGACGAAGGGTCGTGCGCCCCGTGCGGCGCGGGCATCGCTTTCCAGCAGCGTGACATCGACGCCCACATGCGGCGCAAGGTCGGTCTTGTTCACCACCAGCAGGTCGGAACGCGCCAGCCCCGGCCCGCGCTTGCGAGGAATGTCCTGCCCGGCGGCGGTGTCGATGACATAGATCGTCAGATCCGCCAGTTCGGGTGAGAATGTCGCTGCAAGATTATCGCCGCCGGATTCGATCAGGATCAGCTCCAGATCCGGAATGGCCGTCCGCAGATCCGCAACTGCGGCAAGGTTGATGCTGGCATCTTCGCGGATCGCGGTATGCGGACAGCCGCCTGTTTCCACGCCCCTGATACGTTCGACGGGCAGCACCTGCGCGCGCATCAGCGCTTCGGCATCTTCGCGGGTATAGATGTCATTGGTGATGACGGCCATCGACAGGCGCGGCGCAAGGGCGCGGGCCAGTTGCTCGGTCAGGGTGGTTTTTCCTGCGCCGACGGGGCCGCCGATGCCGACGCGGAGGGGGCCGTTATGGCTCATGTGCGGAAAATCCTTACATCCAGTGTTTCGTGCCGCATCGCCGCAAGATCGGCGGAAAAGGTGGCGGTTTCCAGCGATGTTTCTGTAGCTTGGGCGGCGTGGTTGGCCAGTTCTGCGATCAGTCCGTGAAGCCCGGCCAGCGCCGCTTGCGATTGCGCCTGACCCAAAGGCAGGAAACGGGTCGCTGCCGAAATCAGGTTGGCTGCAAATGCGTGCAGGTAATGCGCGATCACCTCGGGCACGGGCAGGCCCAGATCCCGCGCGGCCACGCCGACCGCGACGGGCAGGGGACGCGGGGGCATGGTATGGCCCAAAGCGGAAAGGGTGGCGGCCAAGGCGCGGCCCTGATCCATCGTCTCGGCCAGCCGCTCGGACGTGCCGGACATGGCACGACAGGTATCGGCCAGCGCATCTGCATCGCCGCCGCGCAAGACCAGCGACAGCAGCACCGCGTCGGTCCAGCCGCCGCCGTGACGCAGCACCTGCGCGACCCAATCGGCCACCGCATCGGCATCGCGCAGCCCATCGGACATGGCCTGTTCAAGCCCATGGGAATAGGCAAAGCCCCCGGTCGGGAACGCGGGGGAAAGCCATTGGATCAGGGAAAGCCGTGCCTGCATCAATGCGAATGGAAGCCGGGGCCGTGGTCGTGGCCCATCGTGCGCCCATGTCCGTAGGCGCCGCATTCGGGGGCGAAAGCGGCCATGGTCGGGGTCACCCGCGCACCAAGGCCGCGCAGCATACCTTCCAGCACGTGATCAGCGCGGATCAGCAGATGATCGGCACCGATCTGGCAGGGTGTGTGGCGGTTGCCAATATGCCATGCCAGCCGTGGCAGCGGGCCTTCGATGCGCAGGCAGGGTTCCATCGCGGCTGTGACGCCGATCAGGCGACCATCATCCAATTGGAACGCATCGCCGGGATCAAGGCTGACCGTTTCGGCCAGATCGACAAGGAATGACACGCCCCCGCGCGATGTCAGGCGTTTGCGCCGCAAAAAACGGCCTTCGTAATCCAGCACGACCGAATCATCGGCGGCTGTCGCACGCAAGACGGTGCCCGCGCGCAGGCTGAGAAGGGCGGTCATACCCGCCCCCCCTGCGCTGAAATCAGATCAGGTCGCGAAAGACGTGATGCACGATCCGGTCGCGGGTCAGGCCCATTTTGGCCAGTTGTTCGTCGGATTTCGCCTGAAGCTCTTCGACTTGTTTCCGGCGCGATTGCGCATCGACGCAAGCTGAAAAGACGGTGCGCACGGCGCCGAAGAATTTGTCGAACAGCGTCGGAACGGAAAGCGCCGGGCTGAATTCGGTGGTTTGTAGTGCCATTGGAAACCCTTTCGGTATTGGCGAACGGTTTCCCCCCATGCATTTCAGGATATATCATCCAATCCTCTGGAACCATTTCGGAATCTGCAACGCTGCATTGCAGCGTCAGAAAAGGAAGTAGCGCTGCGCCAGCGGCAATTCGGTCGCGGGCTGGCAGGTCAGCAATTCGCCGTTCGCGCGAACCTCGTAGGTTTCGGGATCGACCTCGATCACGGGGGTCGCGGCGTTCAGGCGCATGTCAGCCTTGCCGATGCCGCGCGTGCCGCGCACGGCGACCGCAGCTTTCAGCATGCCGTCACCGACCCCTGCATCCAGCCCCGCCTGCGACAGGAACGTCACGGATGATGCGTGACGCGCGCGTCCCATCGCCCCCCACATTGGCCGCATATACATCGGCTGAACAGGGATTGAGCCGTTCGGATCGCCCATCTGCGCCCATGCGATCATGCCGCCGACCAGCACCATTTCGGGCTTCGCGCCGAACATCGCAGGATCCCAGATCACCAGATCGGCGCGTTTGCCCGGCTCGATCGAGCCGATCTCATGGGCGATGCCATGCGCGATGGCCGGGTTGATGGTGTATTTCGCAACGTATCGCCGGGCGCGCAGATTGTCGTTTTCGCCGGTTTCATCCGCCAGCCGCCCGCGCTGGACCTTCATTTTGTGGGCGGTCTGCCATGTGCGGGTGATGACCTCGCCGACGCGGCCCATGGCCTGACTGTCCGAGGAGATCACCGAAAACGCGCCCATGTCGTGCAGGATGTCTTCGGCTGCGATGGTCTCGCGGCGGATGCGGGATTCGGCAAAGGCCACGTCTTCGGGCACGCGCTTGTCCAGATGATGGCAGACCATCAGCATGTCCAGATGCTCCTCCAGCGTGTTGCCGGTAAAGGGGCGCGTGGGGTTCGTGGAACTGGGGATGACGTTCGCCGCACCCACCAGCTTGATGATGTCGGGGGCATGGCCGCCGCCCGCGCCCTCGGTATGGAAAGCGTGGATTGTGCGGCCCTTGATCGCGGCAAGGGTGTTTTCGACAAAGCCGGATTCGTTCAGCGTGTCTGTATGGATCGTGACCTGCACGTCCATCGCGTCCGCCACCGTCAGGCAGCAGTCGATGGCGGCGGGGGTGGTGCCCCAATCCTCGTGCAGCTTCAGGGTCGATGCCCCGGCGCGGACCATCTCCTCCAGCGCCTCGGGGCGCGAGGCATTGCCCTTGGCCGAGATCAGCATGTTCACCGGCACATCATCCATCGCCGCGATCATGCGCCCGATATGCCATGGCCCCGGCGTGCAGGTTGTGGCCAGCGTGCCATGCGCCGGACCCGTGCCGCCGCCCAGCATGGTGGTGATGCCGGATGCGATGGCGTCCTCGACCTGCTGGGGGCAGATGAAATGGATATGCGCGTCGAAGCCGCCGGCGGTGACGATACGGCCTTCGCCTGCGATGATCTCGGTTCCCGGCCCGATGATCAGCGTGACGCCGGGCTGAGTGTCGGGGTTGCCTGCCTTGCCGATCCCGGCGATGCGGCCGTCGCGCAGGCCAATGTCGGCCTTGTAGATGCCGGAATGGTCAAGGATCAGCGCATTGGTGATGACCGTATCCATCGACCCGCCCGCACGGCTGATCTGCGACTGGCCCATGCCGTCGCGGATGACCTTGCCGCCGCCGAACTTTACTTCCTCGCCATAGGTGGTCAGGTCGCGTTCGACCTGAACGATGATTTCGGTATCGCCCAGACGGATACGGTCGCCCGTGGTCGGGCCATACATCTGCGCGTAATCGCCGCGCGAAATGGTCGTTGCCATTACAATGCCCCCATGACCTTGCCGTTGAAGCCCCAGATTTCGCGCTTGCCCGCAAAGGGGATCAGCCGCACCTCGCGCATCTGGCCGGGTTCGAACCGGACCGCCGTGCCCGCCGCAATGTCCAGCCGCATCCCCCGCGCCGCATCGCGGTCGAATGACAGGCCGGGATTGGTTTCGGCAAAGTGGTAATGGCTGCCGACCTGCACCGGACGGTCGCCGGTATTGGCGACCATCAGCGTGATCGCCTGCCGGTCGGCGTTCAGGGTGATGTCGCCAGCCGCGGGAAACACCTCTCCGGGGATCATGGCATCACCGCCAGCGCGATGCCCGCCGCCGCCGTCATGCCGCCCAGCACCCGTGCCATGCCCATGCGGCCAAGGCCGATGCCCGCCAGATGCAGCGCCCCTGTCGCCAGAACGAAGCCCGCTGCATAGGCGACCAGCCCATGCGCCGGACCTTCGACCCCATGCGCATGGCCGTGCATCAGACCGAACATCGCCACCACCGGCAGCGCAAAGCCCAGCGAAGGCCGCAGAGCCAAGGCCACCGCCAGCCCCAGCACGATGCCGGATGCCAGGATCACCGGCTCGACCCCCGGCAGATGCAGGCCCGCGGCACCCATCGCGCCGCCCGCCACCATCGCCGCGACAAAGGCCAAAGGCAGCGCCCAAAGGCCACGCTTGTCCGCAGCGGTCGCGGCCCACAGGCCCACCGCGACCATCGCCAGCACGTGATCCGCGCCGCCCAAGGGGTGCATCCACCCTTCGGCAAAGGGGTTGCCGTGGCCGTGATGGCCGGGATGGGCAAAGGCGGCCGTGGGCATCAGAAGGAAGGGGAGAATGCGTTTCATCTTAGCCTCGGATAGGGTCGTGAACGGTGACAAGTTTCGTGCCGTCGGGAAATGTCGCCTCGACCTGCACAGAGTGGATCATCTGAGGAATGCCGGACATGCACTGATCGCGGGTGATGACATGCGCGCCCGCCTCCATCAGGTCGGCGACACTGCGACCGTCGCGGGCGCCTTCGACCACGAAATCGGTGATGATCGCGATGGCTTCGGGGTGGTTCAGCTTGACGCCGCGCGCCAGCCGCCCCCGCGCCACCATGGCGGCGACCGAAATCAGCAGCTTTTCCTTTTCGCGTGGGCTTAGGTTCATGCGTTCCTCATGGTTTCAGATTTGCCAGACGCGGGGCAGGGGGCCGGGGCGCAGCGCCCGGATCAGCCGCATCAGGGCTTGTCGCAAAGGCCAGCCGTCGCCCGCCATCAGCCGCGCGACCAGCTTGCCGTCAAAGGCGCTGGCCGCACCCGCATCCCCCAGCGCCGCGCGGGCCGTGCCAAGGCGGTCCGCGGCATCGGGCGCGACCAGAACCAGCGTGGCAAAGGCCCGGCATCCCGCCAGCGTGGCCAAGCCACCCGGCAGCAAAGCGTCGTCCAGTCGTAGGTTTTCGATGAACACCGGGCGACCATCGCGGGTCACACGGCGGCGGTCGTTCACGTCCAGCCGTGTCACCACCTCGCCCATGGCGGCGCGGCCAAGGATCAGGGTTTCCGCCCAAAGGCAGGTGGCGGTCCCCGTCAGCGCGATTTCCTGTTCCCGCAGCAAGGCGGCGCGGTCGAACAGGATGGTTTCCTGCGGCAGCAGGTCCAGATGCGCCGCGTCCGCCACCTCATACCGGGCGGTGACATGGGCCTGTCCCGTCACGCTGCGATAGGCGCGTTCTGCCGTCTGCGTCGTGGCGGTCAGATGCGTGCCGGGGTCCTGGGTCACCGAAATCTGCATCCGGTCGCCGCCGGTCAGCCCGCCCGAGGTGTTCAGCATCACCAGCTCGCACCCCGCGCCCGGCGGCAGCATCGCCTTGGTGCTGCCGGCCTGATGCAGTCGCGCCAACCGCGTCTCGTCGCCCGAATATGCGAATCCGGCGCGCAAAACGCCATGCGCGCGGGGCAGTGAAAGGGGCGACGGGTTATCCAACATGCCCGAACCATGGGCAAATCAGGGATAGATGCGCAATCTTGCAGCCGCATTTGCCGCACGCCATGCACAAACAGCCTGTAACGGCAGCATATGCTTAAAATTACGGCAGCACCAATTCAGCTTTCCCCGCGCGGCTTCGCCCATTATACCGTGGGCGGCATTCAATGACGGCGGAAGGGAAGCAATATGGCCAATGTGGTGGTCGTCGGCGCGCAATGGGGCGACGAAGGCAAGGGCAAGATCGTTGACTGGCTCAGCGAACGTGCCGATGTGATCGCGCGTTTTCAGGGCGGCCATAATGCGGGCCACACGCTGGTCATCGGCAATCAGGTGTTCAAACTGTCGCTGCTGCCCTCGGGCATCGTGCGCAAGGGCAAGATGGCGGTGATCGGCAACGGCGTCGTGCTGGACCCGTGGGCGCTGTTTTCGGAAATCGACAAGCTGTCGGCGCAGGGCGTGGAAATCAGCCCGGAAAACCTGATGATCGCGGAAAACACCCCGCTGATCCTGCCGCTGCATCAGGATCTGGACCAGCTGCGCGAAGCGGCTGCCGGTGCCTCGAAAATCGGCACGACCGGGCGCGGCATCGGTCCGGCCTACGAAGACAAGGTGGGCCGTCGCACCATCCGCGTCGCCGATCTGGGCGATGAGGAGACGCTGGACGCCCGTCTGGACCGCCTGCTGGCCCATCACGAGCCGCTGCGTCAGGGTCTGGGCGCAACGCCCATCGACCGCGATGAGCTGAAAGCCAAGCTGATGGAGATCGCCCCCAAGCTGCTGCAATACGCGCAGCCGGTCTGGAAGGTGATGAACGACTATCGCAAGGCAGGCAAACGCATCCTGTTCGAAGGCGCGCAGGGCAGTCTGCTGGACATCGACTTTGGCACCTATCCCTATGTTACCAGCTCGACCACCATGTCTGGTATGGCCGCGTCGGGCACGGGCATGGGGCCGTCGGCGATCGGCTTCGTTCTGGGTATCGTCAAGGCATATACGACCCGCGTGGGCTCCGGCCCGTTCCCGTCCGAACTGGACGACGAAGACGGCCAGCGTCTGGGTGAGCGGGGCCATGAATTCGGCACCGTCACCGGGCGCAAGCGTCGCTGCGGCTGGTTCGACGCGGTTCTGGTGCGTCAGACCTGCGCGATCTCGGGCGTGGACGGCATCGCGCTGACCAAGCTGGACGTGCTGGACGGCTTCAAGACGCTGAAGATCTGCACGGGCTACGAAATCGACGGCAAGCATTACGACCACCTGCCGACCGCCGCCGCGCTGCAGGAAAAGGTCAAGCCGATCTATGAGGAGATGCCGGGCTGGGAACAATCGACCCAAGGCGCGCGCAGCTGGGCCGATCTGCCCGCCGAGGCGATCAAGTATGTCCGCCGCATCGAGGAGCTGATCCAGTGCCCCGTCGCGCTGCTGTCCACCAGCCCCGAGCGTGACGACACGATCCTTGTCACCGACCCGTTTGCGGACTGACATGGACCTGAAGACACGCAAACGCTGGTCTTTGGTCATCCTGCTGATCGGCCTGCCGCTTTACATCGTGGTAGCCGTGACGCTGATGAACTGGCTGGACGCCCGTTTCGGGCGCCAGCCGATCCTGATCGAGCTTGCCGTCTATGCGGGTCTGGGCATTCTTTGGGCCGTGCCGTTTCGCCGGATGTTCACCGGCATCGGCAAGGGCGAATGACCGCCCCAGCACCGGCTCTGACAAGCGACCGGCCCGTGACGCTGATTGGCGGCGGGCCGTTTTCGCAAGCCGATCTGGAACTGGCCCTGCCGCTGGCGCCGCTGGTCGTGGCGGCGGATGGCGGCGCAGATGCGGCGCTGGCACATGGGCTGGACCCCAGCGCGGTGATCGGCGATTTCGATTCCCTGTCCGAGGCCGCGCGCAATGCCATCCCCGATGCGCGGCTGCACCGCGTTAAGGAACAGGAAAGCACGGATTTCCAGAAATGCCTGTCACGGATCGCCGCGCCTTTGGTGCTCGCGGTGGGGTTTTCGGGTGCGCGTCAGGATCATTTCCTTGCGGCGCTGAACGCGCTGGCGCGACGGATCGGACCGCCCTGCATCCTGATCGCTGGGTCTGATCTGATCGCGCTATGCCCGCCGGACATGGCGCTGGACCTGCCTGCCGGTGCGCGGGTGTCGTTGTTTCCGATGGGCGCGGCGCGTGGACGCTCGACCGGGTTGCAATGGCCGATCGATGGACTGGAATTCGCGCCAGATGCGGCAGTCGGCACGTCGAACCGGGCGACGGGGCCGGTGACGCTTTCGATTCAGGGGCCGATGTTGATCTGCCTGCCGCGCGATTGTCTGGCGGCGCTTATCGCGGCACTTTCACCTGCGCCAGCGCGTTGACGGCCAGCACGGTCAGCAGGATCAACCCGCCGGGCAGCAGGACGCGCGCCGGGTAAAGCTGCATCTGTTCGACGCCTTCGGCCAGCATCCGGCCCCATGTGGGCAGGTCGGGCGGAAAGCCGAAACCCAGAAACGACAGCGCGCTTTCGGTCATGATGGCCGAGGCAAAGCCCAGCGACGCCGCCACGCCGATCTGCGGCGCGATGTTGGGCAGCAGGTGCCGCACGATCAGCCGTCCCGACCCATTGCCGACCATCCGCGCCGCGACGATGAATTCGCGCCCCCGCAAGGCCATCACCTCGGCCCGGACGACGCGGGCAAGCTGCATCCACGAGGTCAGGCCGATCGCCCCCACGATCAGCACGAATGCCCCCGCCGCAGGCCCGATGGCGCGCGCCAGCGGTTCGCGAAACAGCATGACGCCCAGCAGAAGCAATGGCAGCAGCGGCAGCGCCAGAAACAGATCGACCAGCCGCATCAGCGCCCCGTCCAGCCGCCGGAACCAGCCCGCGGCAACGCCGACGCCCGTGCCCAGCACCACCGCCAGAACGCTGGCGCAAAAGCCCACGGCCAGCGACACGCGCCCCCCGGCCATCAGGCGCGCCAGCATGTCGCGGCCCAGTTGATCGGTGCCTAGCGGATGGCCCAAACCCGGCCCCAGATTGCGCGCGCGCATGTCCAGCAGGCCGGGGTCGATCCGCCATAACAGCGGACCCAGCAGCATCAGCGCCAGGATCAGGACCAGCACCCGCTTAGCCAAGGCGCGGGTCCAGCCAGCGATACAGCGCATCGGCCACAAGGTTGCACAGGACGATCAGCGCGCCGAACAGGAATGTCAGCGTCAGCACCATCGGCAGGTCGTTGGCCTGCACCGCGCCGATCAGCAATTGCCCCAGCCCGTTCACACGAAACACCTGTTCGGTGATGATCGCGCCGCCAAAGACTCCGGGCAATCCCAACGCCACGACCGTCACCACCGGCAGCAGCGCATTGCGCAGCATGTGCCACAGCACGACGCGCGTGGGCATCCCCTTGGCCCGCGCGGTGCGGATATAGTCCTGCGCTGCGGCCTGAACCATCGCGGCGCGCAGGACGCGGCTCAGCTGCCCGGCGTTGTAAAGGGCCAGCACGGCCACGGGCATGACCATCTGCCGGGCCTGCTGGGCAAGCCCCTCCCACCCCTGAACCCGCAGGGTCGTGTCATAGACCGAGGGCAGCCAGCCCAGCCACACGCCGAAGATCAGGACCAGCAGCACCCCGGTCAGGAATGTCGGCAACGACCAGCCCAGCATCGCCAGCCCGGTGCAGGCGCGGTCCAGCCAGCCGCCTGGACGCCAGCCCGCGATCAGCCCCATGGGCAGGGCCAGCGCCGCGCCCGCCAGATAGCCGCCGCCCACCACCCACAGCGTCTGGGGCAGGCGTTCCGCGATCACGTCGAAAACCGGCGCGCGGCTTTGGTAGCTGATCAGACGCTGGCCCGCATCAATGCCCAGCCAGTGCAGCGGCTCGATCCAGAAAAGCTGCTTCAGCCACAGCAGATAGCGCAGATGCCACGGCTGATCCATGCCAAGGGCGGCGCGCATCCGGTCGCGCACCTCGGGCGAAAGCGTCAGCGGCACTTGCCCCAAGGGATCGCCGGGCGCGGCCTCGATCAGCAGAAAGATCACGCCCGAGATGACCAGCAGCAGCGCCAGCCGTCCGATCAGCGTGCCCGCACCCAATCCGCCGCGTTCCACAATTCGCTGTCCCATGCGTTCATCACCACGCCGCCAAGCGCGTTGGAATGGGCCGAGACGCGGCCGCGATCAACCAGCGGCACGACCACCATGCCATCCTTGGTCAGCATGTCATTCAGCTTTTTGGCAATCGCCCCCCGCGCCTGCACCCCCGAGGTCCGGCCCAGTTCCGCCAGCAGCTTGTCGAATTCGGCATTGCAATAGCGGTTGATGTTTTCGCCCTGCCACTGCGTGTCCGGCGACGGTGCCTTGTCGCAGGTATAGCGCGCCAGATAGGGCTCGGGATCGGTGCCGTCGAAGTTGTTGGCGAACATTTCGACATCGGCGTTGAAGCGGATGAAGGTGTCAGGCGAGTTGGCATCCGCGCCAAAGAAGACCGCAGGCTCGACCACCTTCAATTCGACCGAGACGCCGATATTCTGCCACCATTGCTTGATCAGCGCCTGATAATCCTGCCGGATCGGATTGGCCGAGGTCTGAAACAGCAGATGCAGCTTGCGCCCATCCTTTTCGCGCACGCCGTCCGTGCCGGGAACCCAGCCCGCCTGATCCAGCAAGGCCATCGCGCCCTCGCTGTCCTGCGCGATGCAGCCGGTATTGTCCGAGGCGAATACCTCGGGCGCGGGGACCAGATTGCAGGTGGCGCGGCCCGTGGGCCCGTAACCCACATCGCTGAGAAGCTGCCGGTCCAGCGCCATCGACAGCGCCCGCCGCACCCTTTCGTCCGACAGGATCGGGTGGGGGTGTTTGATCGTCGCACGCTCGGTCTCGGGCAGGTCGGGCGAGGGGTCGGACAGGTTCATCTCGACCCGTTCGACCAATGTGCCGAATGCGGTGACAACGCGACCCTTGCCCGCCGCCTCCATGCTTTTCAGCAGATCGGGCGGCACTTGGGTGTTCCACGCATAGTCGAATTCGCCGGTTTCCAGCACCGCCGTCGCCGCGCCTGCCGCATCGCCGCCGCCCTTGACGGTGACCGTCGCGAAAGCGGGCTTGGCCGGGTCGCGGTAATTCGGGTTCGCCTCAAGCGTCAGGGCGTCATTGGTGCGAAATTCGGTCACGCGGAACGGGCCGGTGCCGATGGGGCGGAAATTCTGGTCGGTGCAGGTCGATGCCGCAGCGCCCATGCAACCCGCGAATTGGGCCTTTTGCAGGATCGGGCTTTGCGCCCCCGTGAATGCCGTGAAGGGATTGGGGCGCGGCGCGGCGTAATGGATCACCACCGTCAGCGGGTCCGGCGCTTCGACCCGGTCGATGCCTTCGTAACGGCCAAGCTGGGCGCAACCGCCATCGGGGTTCATGCAATAATCGGCAGTGAATTTCACGTCCTCGGACGTGACGGGCGTGCCGTCGGACCATTTCAGGCCGGGCTTCAGCCGCCATGTCACGGTTTTCAGATCCGCCGAGATACCGCCGTTTTCAGCACTGGGAATTTCGGCGGCAAGGCGGGGGAAAACGTCACCCTTTTCATCGAAGCCCGCCAACGGCTCGATCACCAGGGATGACGGCTCAAGATCCTTGGTCCCCGAGGACAGATAGGGGTTCAACGTCGATGGGGCCTGCCAATAAAGGATATTCAACTGCCCATCCGCGCCCCTTTCGGCATGTGCCATAGGCGCAAGGACCGTGCAAAGCGCGGAAATCATTGCCACGTTTCTCATCAAAACCGCTCCTTAAGGGAACCTGATTTCACAGAATCGTGAGGGATTTTCCGAAGCAACGCTAATGAAAGCAAGCGCGATCTTGCGCGCCGCGCGGCCTTGCGGCGGCATGGCAAAACAGCCAATCTTCCGCGCGAAGGAGATGTCACATGCCCGTCAAGAACCGCTTCGCCGAAATGTTGCCAGAAATCACCGCCTGGCGACATGACTTTCACCAGCATCCCGAACTGCTTTACGAAGTGCATCGCACGGCGGGAAAAGTGGCCGAATTGCTGCGCAGCTTTGGGCTGGACGAGGTGGTCGAGGGGATAGGCCGCACCGGCGTCGTGGGCGTGATCCGCGGTCGCAGCGACAAATCGGGCCGCGTGATCGGGCTGCGCGCCGATATGGACGCGCTGCCGATCCGCGAGGCGACGGGTCTGGACTATGCCTCGGTGACGCCGGGGGTGATGCATGCCTGCGGCCATGACGGGCATACGGCAATGCTGCTGGGCGCGGCGAAATATCTGTCCGAGACGCGGAATTTCGACGGCACGGCCATCGTCATCTTCCAGCCCGCCGAGGAGGGCGGCGGCGGCGGTCTGGCGATGATCGAGGATGGGCTGACTGACCGCTGGCAGATCGACGAATATTACGGCATCCACAACATGCCCGGAATGCCGACCGGCCAGTTTGCCATCAAGCCCGGTGCGATGATGGCCGCGACCGATCAGTTCGACATCGTGGTGACGGGCAAGGGTGGTCACGCCGCCAAGCCGCACGAGGGGATCGACACCACGCTGGTTGCGGCGCAGATCATCGTGGCGTTGCAATCTATCGTGTCGCGCAACGTGGACCCGCTGAAAAGCGGTGTCGTCTCGGTCTGCGTGGTCGAAACGGACAGCACGGCGCATAATGTCATCCCCCAGACGGTGCTGCTGAAAGGCACGGCGCGCAGCCTTGATCCCGGCGTTCGCGACCAGCTTGAGGACGGGGTAAAGCGCGTGGTTGACGGCATCGCTGCGGCGTTCGGCGCGCAGGCCACCGTCGAATACGATCGCGGCTATCCCGTCACGATGAACCATCCCGACGAGACGGGCTATGCGGCGGATGTCGCGCGTCGGATCGCGGGCGATGTCGATCTGGACATGCAGCCTTTGATGGCGGGCGAGGATTTCAGTTATATGCTGGAAAGCCGTCCGGGGGCCTATATCTTCATCGGCAACGGCGATTCAGGCAGGCTGCATTCCGCGAATTACAATTTCGACGACAATGCCATTCCGGCAGGATCAAGCTGGTTTGCCGGCATGGTCGAGGCGCGGCTGCCTGCGGCGGGATAACGGGCCGGGACCGAAAAAAGGGGGCCATTCCGGCCCCCTTTCGCATCAGAAGTGGATGGCGCGGCCATAGGCCGAAAGCGTGGCTTCGTGCAGCATTTCCGAAAGCGTCGGGTGCGGGAAGACGGTTTCCATCAGCTCGGCCTCGGTCGTTTCCAGCGTGCGGCCGACGACATAGCCCTGGATCAGTTCGGTGACTTCCGCGCCGATCATATGGGCGCCCAGCAACTCGCCCGTCTTGGCATCGAAGACCGTCTTGATCAGCCCTTCGGCTTCGCCAAGCGCGATGGCCTTGCCGTTGCCGATGAAGGGGAAGCGGCCGACCTTGATGTCGTAGCCGGCGGCCTTGGCCTTTTCCTCGGTCAGGCCGACGGATGCGACCTGCGGGTTGCAATAGGTGCAGCCGGGGATCGAGTTCGGCTTGATCGGGTGGGGGTGACCGCCCGCGATCAGTTCCGCCACCATGACGCCTTCATGGCTGGCCTTATGCGCCAGCCAGGGCGCGCCCGCCACGTCGCCGATGGCAAACAGCCCTTCGACGCCGGTGCGGCAATATTCGTCGGTCACGACATGGGTGCGGTCGATCTTGGCGCCCAGCTTTTCAAGACCCAGATTTTCGACATTGCCGACGATCCCCACGGCCGAGATCACGGTGTCGAATTCCTGCGTCTCGGTCTTGCCGTCCTTTTCGATATGGGCGGTGACCTTGCCCTGACCGCGATCCAGTTTCTTGACCGTGGCCTTTTCGATGATCTTCATGCCCTGCTTGACGAATTGCTTCTTCGCATGGGCCGAGATTTCCGCATCTTCGACCGGCAGCACGCGGTCCATCACCTCGACCACGGTGGTATCGGCGCCCAGCGTGTTGAAGAAGCTGGCGAATTCGATGCCGATCGCGCCCGAGCCGATGACCAGCAGGCGTTTGGGCATCCGCGGCGGTTGCAGCGCGTGCTTGTAGTTCCAGACCAGATCGCCATCCGCCTCAAGGCCGGGCAGGTTGCGGGCGCGCGCGCCGGTGGCCAGCACGATGGACTTGCCCACGACTTCCTCGGTGCCCTTGTCGGTCTTGACGCTGACCTTGCCGGGGGCGGTCAGGGTCGCTTCGCCCATGATGACGGTGACCTTGTTCTTTTTCAGCAGATGGCCCACGCCGCCCGCCAGTTGCTTGGCAACCCCGCGTGAGCGTTTGACGACTTCGCCCAGATCATAGCCGATGCCGTCGGCCTTCAGGCCGAATTCCTTGGCGCGGTGCATCAGGTGGAACACCTCGGCCGAACGCAGCAGCGCCTTGGTCGGGATACAGCCCCAGTTCAGGCAGATGCCGCCCAGATGTTCGCGTTCGATCACCGCGACTTTCAGACCAAGCTGGGCACCGCGAATGGCGCAGACATACCCCCCCGGCCCAGAGCCGATCACCACCATGTCGAAGGACTGCGCCATGGAATTCTCCCTCTCGCAAAAGATAGTTCAGCGTTAAACCAATTACCCGAGGTCAGCAAGCAACAGCTTGCCCGAGACCAGCGCACCATAGCCGCCAGCCTGCATCACGCGGTTTTCCGCCTCGGTCGGGGTGCGGCCAAGGGCGGCGTTGCGCCACGGAAAGCGCCCGAACAGGGCGATGGTGTCGCGATGCAGTTCGGCATGGCGCAGGTTTTCGCCGGGCATGAATTCGGCGAACAGCTCGACCGCGCGGTTCTGGTCGTCGATATTCTCGCTATGCTCGAATGGCAGGTAAAAGAACTGCCGGGCAGGCGGGTCGATGCGCAGATCGAAGCCTGCGGCTATCGCGTCATTCGCAATCGCGCGGGCCAGGTCGTCGGTCGCAAAGGCGCGGGCATCTTCGCGGAACATATTGCGCGGGAACTGATCAGTCAGGATCAGCGACGCAAGCGCGCCTTCGGGCGTTGTCTGCCATTCGCCGACCAGCCGCTCGGCCTGTTGCCAACTGGGCATGAAACGGTCGCGGATTTTCTGGTCCAGCGCGTCCGAGCGTTCATACCAGCCTTTTTCTCCAACCTCGTCCAGCCAGAAACGGTTGATTTCCTCGGGTGTCTTGCTTTGCGGCATCAGACGCCTCCTGTTCCCTTTGTGTTGCGGGGATGCTGGCAGAGCCGGCGCGGGGCTGCAAGGCGCTTCGGGTCAGGGCGCAGGCTTGGCGGTGATGTCGTCCGAACCGGCATTTTCCAGCGCGGCTTCGACCGCGATGGGCGTGGCCGAGGGCGCGATGACGGCGAAGTTCTGATCCTGCACGGGTGTCGGGCGCCGCGTCCGACGCCAGCCGGTATAGATGGCCAGCATGATCAGCAGCGCTGCCAGATAGGCCCAGAAGCCGTCCGGTCCCATGACCGACATCAGCCAGCCCGTGATCAGCGGCCCGGTGATCGCGCCGACGCCGTTGATGAACAAAAGCCCCGCCGAGGCCGCAGCCATGTCGGATTGTTCCAGAAAATCGTTCGTATAGGCCAGCAGCAAGGAATAGACGGGATTGGCCACACCGCCGACGATTGCCGCCGTTGCCAGCAGCCCCCAGATTCCGGGTTGCGCGAAGAACGTGAACAACGCGGTCAGAAACCCCAGCGCGGACAGGCCCATCACGATAAAGCGCCGGTCGCTGTGATCCGACAGCCAGCCAATCGGATATTGCAGCACCAGCCCCCCGGCATAGATCGCCGCCACGAAGGCCGAGATTTCGGTCACCGTCAGCCCCTTGGTCGATCCCCAGACCGAAGCCATGCCGAACAGCGCCGAAAACACCCCGCCCATCAGAAATATCCCGACGCAACCCAGGGGCGAGACGCGGTAGAGCTTGGCAAAGCTCATCGGTTTGATGGTCGAGAATTGCGGTGCAGGCTGGCGCGACAGCAGGATCGGCAGGAACGACACGCTGACCAGAACCGAAGGGATCACGAACAGCAGATAGCCTGCCGGGTCCGCCGTGTTCATCAACAGCTGTGCGCCGATGATACCCAGCATCTGCACGATCATATAGGCTGACAGCGCCTGCCCGCGCGTTTCGTTGCGGGCACTGGCGTTCAGCCAGCTTTCGGCCGTGATATACACCCCCGAGAAGCAAAAGCCGATCAGCAGCCGCATCACCGCCCACAAGATCCAGTGCGGGGCCACCGCATAAAGGATCAGCACGGACGAGATGATCGACCCCAGCGCGGCAAAGACGCGGACATGGCCGACCTTCTGGATCATGTTCGGCACGATCCGCGATCCCAGCAGGAATCCCCCGAAATACGAGGACATGACCACGGACATATGCGTCGTGGAAATCCCCTCGATCTTGCCGCGGATGCCCAGAAGCGTTCCCTGCATCCCGTTGCCGACCATCAGCAGCAAGATACCCAGAAGCAGCGGCCAGGTGGTGCGCAGCACGGTCAGCATGATCTCTCCCCCTTAGGGTATCAGCAGCGAGGCATCGCCATAGCTGAAAAAGCGATAGCCCGAATTCACGGCGTGGCGATAGAGGGTGCCGATCCGGTCCTGCCCCATCAATGCGCTGACCAGCATCAGCAGCGTCGATTTCGGCAGGTGGAAATTGGTCATCAGTGCATCGGTCACACGGAAGCGATAGCCGGGATAGATGAAGATTTCGGTAACGCCCTGATAAGGGGCGATGGTCCCGTCTTCGGCCGCAGCCGATTCAATCAGGCGCAGGGCGGTGGTGCCCACGGGGATGATGCGGCCACCATTGGCGCGGGTGGCGTTGATGGCCTCGGCGGCCTCGGGCGTGACCTCGCCCCATTCGCCGTGCATCTTGTGGGTGGTCACGTCCTCGACCTTGACGGGGAGGAAGGTGCCCGCGCCGACATGCAGCGTGACATGGGTAAACCGCACGCCGCGGTCGCGCAGCGCCTGCAGCAGGGCGTCGTCGAAATGCAGGCTGGCCGTGGGGGCAGCGACAGCGCCGGTCTTTTCGGCCCAGACGGTCTGGTAATCCTGCCGGTCGGCCTCATCCGGGGGGCGCAGGGCGGCGATATAAGGGGGCAGGGGCATTGCACCGACCTGTGCCAGCGCGGCATCGAACGCCTCGCCCACCGCGTCAAAGCGCAGCGACAGATCGGTGTCCGACATCGCCGCGACTTCGGCGGAAAGCGTGTCGCCAAAGCGGATCACTTCGCCCGGCTTGAGCTTGCGCAGGGGCTTTGCCAGCGCCCGCCACGTGCCATCGGCCTGCGGCTCCAGCAGTGTGATTTCGACCTTGGCCGTCGCATCGCCCTGCGGGGTGTGGCGCGTGCGGTGCCCGGTCAGGCGCGCGGGGATCACCTTGGTGTCGTTCAGCACCAGCAGATCGCCAGGACCCAGCAGGTCGGGCAGGTCGCGCACGTGCAGATCGCGCAGGTCGTCCCCCTTGGCCACCAGAAGGCGGGCCGATGTGCGCGGGCGCGCGGGACGGGTGGCGATCAGCCCTTCGGGCAGGTCGAAATCGAAATCATCAAGCTTCATGGCCGGGTTGTCGCGCCGCCACCGTGCAGCGTCAAGCCGCCCAGTAATCACAAAGTGAAAACGTCAGGCTTTACTTGTCCAACGAAAATGCTAAGGCACTAGGGCGAGCCATGGGTGATTCAATGATCGTCTGCCACTGCACACAGATTTCCGACCACGACATCCGCGCGGCTGTCGATTGGATGCGTGCAGCCGATCCCGACACCATCATCACCCCCGGCAAAATCTATCACGCCCTTGGCAAGCGCGCCGATTGTGGCGGATGTATGCCCTTGTTTCTGGACACGATGCGCCGATGCGATAATCTGGCAGTGCCCCCCATCCTTCGGGGTCTGAAAGCCAACCGCATCGAGGTGAGCCATGAAGGGCGACGCAAAGGTCATAGAATATCTCAACGCAGCGCTACGGTCTGAACTTACGGCCGTCAGCCAGTATTGGCTGCATTACCGGCTGCAGGAAGACTGGGGCTATGGTCGCATTGCCGACAAGTCCCGCGCTGAGTCGATCGAAGAGATGCACCACGCCGACCGGCTGATCCAGCGCATCATCTTTCTTGAGGGCCATCCGAACCTGCAAAAGCTGGACCCGCTGCGCATTGGCCAGAACCTGAAAGAAACGCTTGAGGCCGATCTGGCCGGCGAACACGATGCCCGCACGCTGTATATCGAGGCGCGCGACCATTGCGAAAGCGTCGGCGATTACGTCAGCAAGCTGCTGTTCGAGGATCTGATCCAGGACGAAGAAGGTCATATCGACTTTCTGGAAACCCAGTTGCAGCTGCATGACCAGATCGGCGCCCAGAACTATGGCCATCTGAACGCCAAGCCGGCGAGCGAGGCCGAGTAATCAGGCCAGCCAGTCGGCGGCAAGCGCGGGCAGGTCGTCGAAATGGGCCAGCATCGCTTCGGGGGCAAGGCGCGTCAGCGCCTCGCCTTCGGGACCGAAAGCAACCAGCGCAACTGGAACGCCCGCCGCTGTCGCCGTCTTGCGGTCGGTTTCGGTGTCGCCCACCAGAAAACTGCGCGTGACAATGCCGCCCGCGCGTTCCACCGCTGCCTGATAGGGGCGGGGATCGGGTTTGCGGACGGGCAGGGTGTCTGCGCCGATCATCGCGGCAAAGCGGTCGCGGATGCCCAATTCGCGCAGCAGGGTTTCGGCCAGCGCCTCGGGCTTGTTGGTGCAGACCGCCAGAATATGGCCCGCATCTGCCAGGGCGTCCAGCGCCGCTTCGGTCCCCGGATACAGCTTGGTGTGAACGGCAATCGCCTCGCCGTAATGGACCAGCAAGCGGGCGTAATCCTCGTCCTCGGCACCCGGTGGCAGAAGCGTATCGGCGGCCATCCGCGCATAGCCCGCACGCAGCATGGCCCGCCCGCCGTGAAATGCGATCAGCGCATCGGCCACGGGGTCCAGCAGCGGATCAAGGCCGCGCCCGGTGAAACAGGCGTTTGCCGCAGCGATCAGGTCGCCCGAGGTATCCGCCAGCGTCCCGTCCAGATCGAACACAACCGTGCCTGCCATGCTGTAACCTTCCGTCAAGATGTTTGATCCGCCGGGGCCTTTCCCCGGTCACGGCCCCTAGGTAGAACGCGAACGACAGATAAGAAACAGGCAAGAGGCAGTCATGTCGGATAATCCCGCCGCCCTCATCGTTCTGGCAGCCGGGCAGGGCAGCCGGATGCAATCCGACCTGCCCAAGGTGCTGCACCGTCTTGGCGGCGTGCCGCTGGTCGGTCATGCGCTGGCCGCCGGGCGCGCGCTGGAACCTGAACGCATCGTCGTCGTTGCTGGGCACGGTGCGCAAGCGGTCGAAAAGGCCGTAGCCAAGCTGGAACCCGATGCCGCCATCGCGCTGCAGACCGAACAGCTGGGCACCGGCCACGCGGTTCTGCAGGCCATGCCGCTGCTGGAAGGTTTCGACGGCCGGGTGATCGTGCTTTATGGCGACACCCCCTTTATCGGCGAAGACACGCTGCTGGCGCTCTCCAGCCATCCCGCCGATGTGGTCGTGCTGGGCTTTGAAGCCGCCGATCCGGGCCGCTATGGCCGCTTGGTCGTCGGCCCCGAGGGGCTGGAGCGGATCGTCGAGTTCAAGGACGCCGATGCCGCGACCTGCGCGATCAGGCTGGTCAATTCCGGCGTGCTGGCGGCGGATGCGGCCTTGCTGCGCGAATTGCTGCCGCATGTCGGCAATGAAAACGCCTCGGGTGAATATTACCTGACCGACATTCCGGCGCTGGCCCGTGCCGCGGGTCGCCGGGTCGAGGTCGTCACCTGCGACGAATCTGAAACGCTGGGCATCAACACCCGCGCCGAACTGGCGGCCGCCGAAGCCGCGTTCCAGTCTCGCGCCCGCGAATTGGCGCTGGAGGATGGCGTGACGCTGACCGATCCCGCGACCGTGTGGTTCGCACTGGACACGGTGATCGGCCGCGATGCGATCATCGGGCAGAACGTGGTCTTTGGTCCCGGCGTCACCATCGAGAGCGGCGCCGAGATCCTGCCCTTCTGCCATCTTGAGGGCTGCCATGTCAGCGCGGGCGCAACCGTCGGCCCCTTTGCCCGCCTGCGCCCCGGCGCGGAACTGGGCGGCGATGTGCATGTCGGCAACTTCGTTGAAATCAAGAACTCGGTTTTGGACGAAGGCGTGAAGGTCGGTCACCTGACCTATCTGGGCGATGCCCATGTGGGCGAGCGCACGAATATCGGCGCGGGCACGATCACCTGCAATTATGACGGCGTGTTCAAGCACAAGACCGAAATCGGCGCGGATGCGTTCATCGGTTCGGACACGATGCTGGTCGCGCCGGTCCGGGTGGGCGCGCGTGCCATGACCGGATCGGGTTCCGTGGTCACCGAAGACGTGCCCGATGACGCCTTGGCCATCGGCCGTTCGCGTCAGGTCACGAAGCCGGGTCTGGCCACGCGCCTCATGCAGGCACTGCGCCAGAAGAAAGGGAAATAACCATGTGCGGCATCATTGGCATTCTGGGCAATCACGAAGTCTCGCCGCAACTGGTCGAGGCGCTGAAGCGGCTGGAATATCGCGGCTACGACAGCGCGGGCGTGGCGACGGTGGATGCGGACGGCAAGCTGTCGCGCCGCCGTGCCGTGGGCAAGCTGGTCAACCTGTCCGACCGTCTGGTGCATGAACCGTTGGCGGGGCACGCGGGCATCGGCCATACGCGCTGGGCCACGCACGGCGCCGCGACCGAGGCGAACGCCCACCCCCATAAACGCGGCCCCGTCGCCGTCGTGCATAACGGGATTATCGAAAACTTCCGCGAATTGCGCGATGAGGTGATTGCCCTTGGCATGACGCCGGAATCCGAGACCGACACCGAAACCGTAGCACTGCTGACCGCTTGGCACATGTCGCAGGGCCTTGGTCCGGTTCAGGCCGCCCGCGAGACGCTGGCGCGGCTGCATGGCGCGTTTGCGCTGGCGTTCCTGTTCGAGGGCGAGGGCAATCTGATGATCGCCGCCCGCAAGGGCAGCCCCCTGGCCGTGGGCACCGGCGATGGCGAGATGTTCATCGGCTCGGACGCGGTGGCGCTGGCACCGTTCACGGACCGCATCACCTATCTTGAGGATGGCGATCATGCCGTCATCACCCGCGCAGGCGCCGAGATTTTCGACGCCGAAGGTCTGCCTGCCAATCGCGAGATCCAGCAGATCGACGTGGGCGCGACGCGGATCGACAAGGGCGGTTTCCGGCACTTCATGGCCAAGGAAATCGCCGAACAGCCCGTCGTGCTGGGCGATGCGCTGAACCATTACATCAAGGGCGACCGGATCGTTCTGCCCGACGCCATCGACTTTCGCGACGTGGACCGCCTGACGCTGGTGGGCTGCGGCACCGCCTTTTACGCGGGCTATGTCGCGCGTTACTGGTTCGAGACCTTGGCGGGCATCCCCTGCGATCTGGATGTGGCGTCGGAATTCCGTTACCGCGAGCCGCCGCTATCGCCCAAAAGCTGGGCGATGTTCGTCAGCCAGTCGGGCGAAACCGCCGATACGCTGGCAGCCCTGCATTACGCCCGCGACAAGGTGGCGAAAACCGTGGGCGTGGTGAACGTGGGCACCTCGGCCATTGCGCGGGATGCCGATATTGCGCTTCCGACGCTGGCGGGGATCGAGGTGGGGGTGGCCTCCTCCAAGGCGTTCACCTGTCAATTGGCCGTGCTGGCCGTGCTGGCCCTGAAGGCCGCGCATGATCGCGGGCGGCTGGACGATGCCGGCCTTGCCGCGCATCTGGCCGATCTGCGCGCGATTCCGGGCCTGCTGAATCAGGCGCTGGCGGTCAGCGACGGCTGCCGGAAGCTGGCGGGCTGGCTGTCCGAGGCGCAGGACGTGCTGTATCTGGGGCGCGGCTCGTTCTATCCGGTCGCGCTGGAAGGCGCGCTGAAGCTGAAAGAACTGAGCTATATCCATGCCGAAGGCTACGCCTCGGGCGAGTTGAAGCACGGCCCCATCGCGCTGATCGACCGAAATGTGCCGGTCGTGGTCGTGGCCCCGCGCGATGCGCTGTTCGAAAAGACCGTCTCCAATATGCAAGAGGTCATGGCCCGTCACGGTCAGGTCTTGCTGATTTCGGATGTCGAAGGGATTGAGGCGGGCGGCGACGGCGTTCACGCCAGCCTTGCGATGCCGCAGGGGGGCGGGTCGTTCCAGCCGATCCTTTATGCGGTGCCGATGCAATATCTGGCCTATCACACGGCAGTCGCCAAGGGGACTGACGTGGACCAGCCCCGCAATCTGGCGAAGTCGGTGACGGTGGAATAAGCAAAGGCCCGGCCATGACGGCCGGGCCTTTCATTTCAGTGATTGGGGCTAAGCGGCGGCTGCGGCGTCGGAAGATCACCGATGATCGCCGCGTCATCATGTTCGCCCACCGCGTTCCAGACCATCGCGCCGATGATCGCGCCAAGGATCGGGGCCGCCCAGAACAGCCAAAGCTGCTGGATCGCCGCGCCGCCTGCAAACAGCGCCTGACTTGTCGAACGCGCCGGGTTGACCGAGGTATTGGTCACCGGGATCGAAATCAGGTGGATCAGTACAAGAGCCAGCCCGATGGCGATGGGCGCAAAGCCCTTGGGCGCGCGGCCATGCGTGGCGCCCAGAATCACGATCAGGAAAAAGGCGGTCAGGATCACCTCGATCAGAAAGGCCGACATCATCGAATAGCCGCCGGGCGATTGCGCGCCATAGCCGTTCGACGCAAAGCCCCCCAACTGGAAGTCCGCCTTGCCCGAGGCGATCAGGTAAAGCGCGCCCGCGGCCACGATGGCACCGGCAAGCTGCGCAAGGATATAGGGCACGACGCGCGCACCCGGAAAGCGGCCCGCCACGGCCAGCCCGATCGAGACGGCGGGGTTGAAATGCCCGCCCGAAATCCCGCCCACCGCATAAGCCATGGTCAGCACAGTCAGACCAAACGCGATCGAGACGCCGACAAAGCCGATACCCAGATCCGGGAAGGCAGCGGCCAGAACCGCGCTGCCGCATCCGCCAAAGACAAGCCAGAAGGTTCCAAGGGCCTCAGCGGCCAATTGCTTCTGCATGACGACAACTCCACAACATGCTCATTAACCACGCCTGCGGAAACGGCCGCAGCGTGATTTCCTTATGCCATGCAGTGGGTTGTCCCAGAAATGAAATCGCTGCGGCGCGGGCGATGGCAGCGATTGCACTGTGGCAGAACCGCTTCACGGATGCGTGATCACCTGGTCTTGGTGCAAAGAAAAAGGCGAAGGGGCCAGCCCTTCGCCTTTTGACAGGGTGGTCCGTGCCGGGACTTAAAGCTGGATGGCGCGGAAATCGGCTTCGCGGATACCCAGCTTTTTCAACGCGCCGGTTTCCGGCATGCGGTGCTGGCGAACCGCCGAGGTTGCGGCGATGGCAGCGTTCAGGATGCTGAAGACGTTGCGGATAAAGCTATAAGCGGTCATGTCCTTGCCTATGGGATGAATGTTTCGTCCCGTTAGACATGGGCCTGCGCCGCTCTTTCTGCAACGCAGCATTACGTCATTGCCGCCATGCAGTGCCCGCATGGCGATCCCGGCCCAAGGGGGAGACGAGGGCCGGGACCGCTTGCGTCAGTCTTCGTCGCCCGCCATCTGCGTCAGCACCTGACCCTTGCCGCGCGCGCGCAGGATCAGGGGCACGATCAGCGCCAATGCGGCCAGCGCCAGCAGCGTCGCGGCGATGGGGGACTGCACCAACACCGTCCAGTCGCCCTGGCTGATCGAAAGCGCGCGGCGCAACTGCTGTTCGGCCATGGGGCCAAGGATCAGGCCGACGACGATGGGCGCGATGGGATAGCCGAACAGGCGCATCACATAGCCCAGCACGCCAAAGCCCAGCAGCATCCCCAGTTCGAAGCTGGAGGGGTTGGCCCCGATGGTGCCCAGCGTGGCGAACAGCAGGATGCCCGCATACAGCCACGGCTTCGGCACGGTCAGCAGTTTGACCCACAGCCCGATCAGCGGCAGGTTCAGGATCAGCAGCATCGCGTTCGCGATCAGCAGCGATGCGATCAGACCCCAGACCAGCGTCGGGTTGGTGGCGAACAGCAGCGGCCCCGGTTGCAGGCCGAATTGCTGGAAGCCCGCCAGCATGATCGCCGCCGTGGCCGAGGTCGGCAGGCCCAGCGTCAGCAGCGGCACCAGCGTGCCTGCGGCGGATGCGTTGTTCGCAGCCTCGGGGCCGGCGACGCCTTCGATAGCGCCATTGCCGAATTCCTCGGGGTGCTTGCTCAGTTTCTTTTCAGTGGCATAGGACAGGAAGGTGCCGATCTCGGCCCCGCCTGCGGGCATGGCCCCGATGGGGAAACCGATGGCGGTGCCGCGTAGCCACGGCTTCCACGACCGCGCCCAGTCCTTGCGGCTCATCCAGACCGAGCCCTTGACCGCCGTGACCGATTCGTCGGCCTGAACGCGGGTTCCGGCAATCGCCAGCGCCTCGCCCACGGCGAACATGGCGACGGCCATGGTCGTGACCTCGATGCCGTCCAGAAGTTCGGGCACGCCAAAGGACAGGCGCGCCTGACCCGTCAGCTGGTCGATGCCCACGCAGGCCAGCGCAAGGCCCAGAAACAGCGATGTCAGACCGCGCAGCGCCGAATCCCCCAAAGCGGCAGAGACGGTGACGAAGGCCAGAACCATCAGCGCAAAGTTTTCGCGCGGCCCCATCTTCAATGCGATCTGCACGATGCTGGGCGCAAGAAAGGCCAGCAGCAGCGTGGCGATCAGACCGGCGACGAACGACCCGATGGCGGCGGTGGCAAGTGCCGGACCGCCGCGCCCCCGGCGGGCCATCTTGTTGCCTTCCAGCGCTGTGATGATCGAGGCGCTTTCGCCCGGCGTGTTCAGCAGGATCGAAGTGGTCGAGCCGCCATACATCCCGCCGTAATAGATGCCCGCGAACATGATCAGCGAACCCGCAGGGTCCAGCCGATAGGTGACGGGCAGCAACAGGGCCACGGTCAGCGCCGGGCCGATGCCGGGCAGCACGCCGACGGCGGTGCCCAGGGTGACGCCGATCAGCGCATAAAGCAGCATCATCGGCTCGGCAGCGGTCGCAAGACCCTGCATCAGGAAATCGAAGGCGCCCATGGCTTAGCCCCCCGGAAAAAACAGATGCTCAAGCGGGCCGGGCGGCAGGTGCAGCATCAGAAGTTTCGCAAAAATCACCCAGACCGCGAAGGCAAAGACGATGCCTATGGGCAGCGTCATGGCCAGATTGCGCTTGCCGAATGCGCGTGCGGTAAAGGCGAACAGAATGCCCGTCGCGATGGAAAAACCCGCGATGTGCAAAAGCATCAGCTGGGCCGCAAGACCCGCCACGATCCACAGGATCGGGCTGGGGTTCTGCGGCTCTCGTTCAGGGAAATCGCCGCGAAAGGCCGCAAGCGCGGTCCAGCCTGCCAGACCCAGCAGGCAATAGGCCACGACGCGCGGCACGCTGGCGGGGCCGACGCCCGAATAGCCGCCCAGATCGGCAAGGCGCGCGCTGTCCCACAGCATCACGCCCGCGACAAGGGCCAGAAAGACCGCGATGACAAGCGCCGCCCAGTCGGGGCGGCGCTGCGGTTCGGGGCGAAAATCGCTCATTTCACCAGACCGATGTCTTTCAGGATGGCTTGGGTCGCGGTCACGTCGGCTTCAAGCTGGGCATCGAATTCGGGCCCGGCCAGATAGGTGTCCATCCAGCCCTTGTCCGAAAGCTGCTTTTGCCAGTTTTCCGATTTGGCCATCTTTTCGATGTCGGCGGTCACTTTGGCTTTCTGTTCGTCCGACAGGCCGGGTGCTGCGGCGACCATGCGCCAGTTCTGCAGGTCGATGTCCAGACCGGATTCCTTCAGCGTGGGCGCGTCCACGCCTTCGATCCGCTCGGGCGCCGACACGGCCAGCAGGCGCAGCGTGCCCGCCTTGACCTGCGCTTCGAATTCGCCCAGCGACGACACGCCTGCGGTCACCTGATTGCCAAGGATCGCGGCCAGCGCCTCGCCACCGCCGGAATAGGCGATGTAGTTGATCTTGGTCGGATCGACGCCGGCAGCCTTGGCGATCATGCCCACTGCGATGTGGTCCGTGCCACCGGCCGAGCCGCCGGCCCAGCTGACCGCGCCAGGGTTTTCTTTCAGCTTGGCGACCAGACCGGCCATGTCCTGGATGTCGGAGGCGGCGGGAACCACGATCGCTTCATATTCGCCGGTCAGGCGGGCGATGGGGGTCACGTCCTTCAGCGACACGGGTGAATTGTTGGTCAGGATCGCGCCAACCATGACATAGCCGCCGACGATCAGCGCGTCGGGATTGCCCTTGTTCTGGCTGCTGAATTGCGCAAGCCCGATGGTGCCGCCGGCGCCCGGCACGTTCTGCACCTGCGCCGAGGGCGAGATGCCGTCTTCCTGCATGACCTGCTGCATGGTGCGCGCGGTCTGGTCCCAGCCACCGCCGGGGTTCGCGGGTGCGATGATGGTGTAATCGGCCATCGCGGGCAGCGCGATTGCGCTGGCGAACAGGCTGGCGAGAACGAGATGCTTCATGACATTCCTCCGCTGGCGAATGGGCGCACCGCAGCGCCGTTCGCTTGATGTCTTGTTTTCCGTGAACGTCCCCGCCTCTCCCAAAGCGCGGGACGCATCCTCCTGAAACCCGCGAGACTGCGGGCCTGACGGCATTTCCACCACAGAAACCTGTCATGGACCTGACACTGCGGAAAAAATTTGTGCGGAAGTCTATTCGCCCGCCAAAGCCTTGTTCCAGCGCGCCAAAAGCCGCACCCGCGTCGCTTGATCCAGATAGGCCAGCAGTCCGGGGCTGACGGGAACGGGTTTCAGCCGCAGCCCCGCCAGATCCTGCATCCCGCCCGCAGGGGTTTCCTGTCCCGCCACCTCAAGGCTGACGGCGGACAGGCGCAGGGTGCGCGACAGCAGGCTTTGTCCCTGTGGCGACATCAGATATGCCAGAAACTGCGCACCCAGTTCCGGGTCACGTGCCGCAGTGGGCACGACGGCCACCCGCGATACGACCACGGTGAAATCCTGCGGCAGGATCATCCCCACATCCGGGTCGCGCCGCGTCCATTCCGCGACGTATGAGCCAAGCAGGTTATAACCCACCGCCAGCCTGCCATCGGCGATCCGTTCCAGCAGGTCGCTGGTGGTGAGGTATTGCTGCACGCCTGCGCGGCCCATGGCGGCGACGACCGACCAGATGCCGGGGTAAAGTTCCTGATCTCGGGCCAGAAACAGATAGCCCACGCCCGACCGTGCCACGTCATAGGTGCCGATGCGTCCCCGTGCCTGATCCGGGTGTTCGGCCATCCAGCGGATCAGGTCGGCACGTGTGGCGGGCGGCGCATGTCCCGCGAAGCTGGGCTTGTGATAGGCGAAGACCGCGGGCTCGAACGTCAGGGCGTATGCCGTGTCGCGCCAGTTCGCCCAATCGGGCCAATCGGGGGTGTCGGGCGTGACCACGGGCCGCGCGAAGCCGTCATTCGCCAGCTTGACCTGCAAATCCATGGCCGAGGAGAAGGCGAAATCCGCCGTGCCTTGCCCCGCGCGTGTTTCGGCCACGATGCGGTCGTGCAATTCGCCCGTCAGCAGGTTTTCATAGGTCACGGCAACATCGGGATGGCTGGCCTGAAAGGCCGCGATGACCGGCTGCGCCAGATTGTCGTCCAGCGACGAATAGATCACCAGCTGTCTCCCGTCGCCCGCAGGTGCGGGAAACAGCGTGGGCTGGGCCATTGCCGGACCAAGGCAAAGGGCGACGAGGGCTGGCAAAAGGGCGTGCAGGCGCATCGCCAAAGATTGCCCCAGCCGTTGCCCGCCCGCAAGCGCGGCGCTAGGGTCGCGCTCAGGGGGGGAAGCTATGCGTATCTTGCTGGTCGAGGACAATATTTCGCTGGCCGAAGGGCTGGTGACGCTGCTGCGCCAGACCGGCTATGCAGTCGATGTGGTTCATGACGGCGCCTCGGCCGAGGCATTGGCACGGGCGGAAAGCTTCGATCTGGTGATCCTGGACCTGAACCTGCCCCAGATGGACGGGCTGGAGGTGCTGCGTGCGATGCGCGCCCGCAAGAACCCGGCTGCCGTGATGATCCTGACCGCGCGCGGCACGCCCGAGGAGCGGGTGCGGGGTCTGGACCTTGGCGCGGATGACTACCTGATCAAGCCCTTCGACATCGGTGAATTCGAGGCCCGGATCAGATCCCTGCTGCGCCGTCAGGCGGGGCTGCGCACCGCGACGGTCAGCTTTGGCGGGCTGACATTCGATCAGAACAGCCGCAGCTTTACCGTGGCGGGACATCTGCTGGACCTGCCCTTGCGCGAACGCGGGCTGCTGGAATTGCTGATCACCCGCGCGGGCAAGGTCGTGCCGCGCGAAACCATCGTGCAATCGCTGACCAGTCTGGAAGACGACCTGTCCGCCAACGCGATCGAGCAATATGTCAGCCGCCTTCGCAAACGCCTTGGCCCGGCGGGGCTGACGGTGAAAACCGCGCGCGGCATCGGCTATTTTCTGGACCGGGCCGAACCGTGAGCCGCCCTTTCTCGATCCGCCGCAGGCTTCTGGTCTGGCTGCTGGTCGCGACCGCCGTATTCGGCACGCTGGCGTTGATCGACACATGGCGCGAAGCCGTGCGAATGGCCAATGCGCTGGCCGACCGCGTGCTGGCCGGATCGGCGCTGGTCATCGCCGAACGCGCCTCGTTGGATGAAGACGGGCTGATTGCCATCGAAATCCCCTATGGCGCGTTGGAGATGCTGAGCTCGGCCGCCGAAGACCGCGTGTTCTACCGTGTCGATGGCCCGCCGGGGCGGTTGGTCACCGGCTATGACGATCTGCCGATGGCCCGTGCGGTGCAGGGCGGCGTGCCGGTCTTTGCCGATGACACCTTCCGCGGAGAGCCGGTGCGGGTCGCAAGCCTTGCCCGTGCCGCCTCGACCGGGATCGACGAGGTGCCCTTTGTCGTGACGGTGGCGGAAACGACCAATGCGCGGCGGGAATTGACGCAGACCATCCTGATGCGTTCTGCGCTGCGGCTGGCGCTGATGATGCTGGGGGCGGGTCTGATCGTGGGGATCGCAGTGACGGTATCGCTGCGCCCGCTGCATCGGCTGGGCGAGGCGATCGCGACCCGCAGTCCCGACGATCTGGGGCCAGTGGAAACCCCGGTTCCGTCCGAGGTGCGCGGCCTGGTCGGCACGATCAACCTGTTCATGTCACGCCTGAAGACGGCATTGGACGGTTTGCGCAATTTTACCGGAAATGCCGGGCATCAGCTGCGCACGCCCTTGGCCGTCGTCCGCACCCAACTGGCGCTGGCCGCCCGCGCAGGCACTCTGGCCGAAGCGCAGGAGGCCGCGCAAAAGGGCGATGCCGCCGTCGCCCATGCCGAACGCATCCTTGCCCAGTTGCTGCTGCTGGCCAAGGTCGATGCGGCAGCGGGTCATGATCCGCAACCGCTGGAACTGTCAGGCTTCGCCCGTGACGTGACCGCCGACAGTATCCCCGCCGCCGCGGATGCGGGCATCGATCTGGGTTTCGAAGGAGATGCCCCCCTGATCATCCGGGCCGAACCGCTGCTGTTGGCCGAGGCGTTGCAGAACCTGATCCGCAACGCGATCCTTCATGCCGGCACCGGCGCAGTCGTCACCGTCCGGGTGCGCGGCGAAGGCCCCGATGCCATCCTCGAGGTCGAAGATGACGGCCCCGGCATCCCCGAACCCGCCCGCCCCGCCGCCTTTGGCCGCTTTGCGCGCGGGGTGACGCATGGCCCCGGCATGGGGCTGGGCCTGCCCGTGGTCGAGGAGATCGTGCATCTGTTCGGCGGCGCGCTGACCCTTCATGCGGGACAGGAAGGACAGGGGCTGTGCGCCCGGATCCGCTTTCGCGCACAACCCACCTAAGCCGTCATTATGCGTCCAGCGAAGATCAGGCTTGCGTTTTGAACACGAAAACGTCATCTTCGCCCCATTCGCGAATGCGTGAATGACTTTTGGTGCCGGGCCCCTCTGGCGAACGTGGCGGCACGTTCGTGATGTCGGCATTGGATTTTGACCAGCCGCCTGGATCTTGTTCTGAACATGCAGCAAGAAAACAACCTCTCCGCGGGGGGCACCCGCGCATCCACCCTCAGCTATTTCCGCTGGTCCTTTATCGTCACGGTCCTTGGTCTGGCGCTTGGCGCATTCCTTGGCTGGGAAATGACGGGCACGGTCGGCGGCACGCTGTCGATCTTCTTCATCTGCGCCGTTCTGGCCGTGCTGGAGATTTCGCTGTCTTTCGACAACGCCATCGTGAACGCCAACAAGCTCAAGGACATGACGCCCGTTTGGCAGCGTCGCTTCCTGACCTGGGGCATCCTGATCGCCGTCTTCGGCATGCGGATCGTCTTTCCGCTGCTGATCGTGGTCATCGCGGCCAATATCGGCCCGTGGCAGGCGATGGTTCTGGCGGCGACCCAGCCCGACGAATATTCGCGCATCATGCATGACGCGCATCTGCCCATCGCCGCCTTCGGCGGAACCTTCCTGATGATGGTCGGCCTGTCGTTCTTCTTCGATCACGAAAAGGACGTGCATTGGGTCAAATGGCTGGAAGGCAAGATGCAGCGCTATGCCACGATTCGCGGCATCGAAGTCGCGATCGTGCTGATCACCGTGCTGATCTTCTCGCGTTTCCTTGAGCCTGCCGAATCGCAGATCTTCTTCAGCTCGGCCATCTGGGGGCTTCTGACCTTCCTGCTGGTCGAGGTGCTGGGCGGACTGCTGGACAGCAGCCAGGAGGCGCTGCAAGCCGGTGCCAAAGGCGGTCTGGGCGCGTTCCTGTATCTGGAAGTGCTCGACGCCTCGTTCAGCTTCGACGGCGTGATCGGTGCTTTCGCGCTGACGCATAACCTGTTCGTCATCGCCATCGGTCTGGGCATCGGCGCCATGTATGTGCGTTCCATGACCATCATGCTGGTCGAACGCGGCACGCTGGCCGAATACCGCTTTCTTGAACATGGCGCGTTCTATGCCATCGTTGCCTTGTCGATCATCATGTTCATCCAGCCGCTGATGCATATTCCCGAGGTCATCACCGGCCTTGGCGGTGCGACGCTGATTGGGATTTCGCTCTGGGCGTCGATCCGCTGGAACCGGCAGAACCACGAACACGGCTGATCCGCCGCGACCTGAAAAACCGGGGGCCGCTGTCCGAAAGGATAGCGGCCTTTTTACTGCGCGGGTGGGCGGGGTTTGCTATAGAAAACCCAATGGTAAAAAACGGGTTTGGTGATGCGGTATCTGGTTCTTTTGGTTGTTCTTTTGGTGGCGGTTGCCGCGTTTTACGCCGCATGGCGATGGCGGGGCGGTATGCTGCCGCGCACGGGGCTGGTGCTGGCCGGGCTGGCTGTCATGGCGGCGGGCGCGTGGTCGCTGAAACCCAAGGGCCTGCCCAGCCATGATGACGGTGCCGATGTGCAGGCGCTTTACGACACCGGGCGCGCCTTGCCACAGGCGCCGCTGAAGGTCTTTCACCTTGGCCACAGCCTTGTCGGACGCGACATGCCCGCGATGCTGGCGCAGATGGCCGGGCATGACTACAACCTGCAACTGGGCTGGGGCACGGCCTTGGGGGAGCATTGGCAGGGGCGTCAGGCCATCAACGGCTTTGATCAGGAAAACGCCACCCCCCGTTACCGCGACGCGCATGAGGCGCTGAAAAGCGGCGAATACGATGCCTTTGTGATGACCGAGATGGTCCGGCTGAAAGACGCGCTGCTTTACAAGGACAGCGTGGCCAGCGCCCGGAAATGGGCGGCCGAGGCGGTCGCGGGCAATCCCGACATTCAGGTATTCCTGTATGAAAGCTGGCACGCGCTGGACGACCAGCCCGAATGGTTGTCGCGCCTGCCCACCGATCTTGACGCGATGTGGAGCCAGATCCTGTGGCCCGCCAGCCGCGAAACCGCCAAGGCTACGGGTCGTCCGGTCTGGCTGATCCCGGCAGGTCAGGTGATGGCCGCCGTCGTCACTGAGGCCGAGGGCAAGGGTATCGCCGAACTGACAAATCGCGAACAGCTGTTCAACCGCAATGCCGACGGTTCGCTGGACACGATTCATATCAACGATCTGGGCGTCTATCTGGTGGCGCTGACCCATTACGCGGCGCTTTACGGCAAAAGCCCGGTAGGGTTGCCGAACCAGCTGATACGCGCGGACGGCACGTCTGCGACTGCACCATCGCCCGAACTCGCGCACAGGATGCAAGAGATCGTCTGGGACGTGGTGCAGCGCCAAAAGCTGACGGGTCTGTAAGCCAAGTCACGGAACCAAAAGCCGCTTTCCGGCGTCATTCCCCCATAAGCGGCGTGTTGCCGCATCTGGGGAGAATGCCATGAAATACCTGAGCGCCGCCCTTTTGGGCGGGATGATGCTGGCTGTCGCGGCCTGTGGGAACAACCCGACCGAACGCGCCGCGACCGGCGGTTTGGGCGGGGCCGTCGTGGCCGGTCCGGTGGGTGCCGTTGCGGGTGCGACCGTGGGTGCCGCAACCGCCGATTAAGGTTGGGGGATCAGCGCCAGCCACGCGCGGATCGCGGCCAACGCCTCGGGTTCGTCAAGAAACGGGATATGTCCGCGATCCGGAACTTCTGCAAAGATCATGTCGGGGCGACGCTGGCACATCTCGGCGGCGACCTCGGCGGACAGCAGATCGGAATTTCCGCCACGGATCAGCGCCAGGGGCAGATCATGGGCCGCGTCGAAAAGCGGCCAAAGGTTGATCTCGGGCCCTTCGAAAGCTGATAGAAACGCCTCGCGCAGTTGCGGATCATAAGTGATCCTAAGACCGTTTTCCGTTTCGGTGTAATGCAGTTTGGCCTCGGCCAGCCAGCGTTCCGGCGGGACACTGCGAAACTCGGGCATGACCTTGGGCAGCTTGCGCGCCAGATCGGCATGGCTGGACGCCACGGGATTGCGCCCGACATAATCCATGATCTTGGCCAGCCCCGGCTTGTTCAGGATCGGCCCCACATCGTTCAGGCACAGCCCATGCAGCCGATTGCGAGATGTGGCGGCAAGATACATGCCGATGATCCCACCCCGCGACGTGCCCAGCACGGCGGCCTGTTCGACATCCAGATGATCCAGCAGGTCGATGGCGTCCTGCGCCTCTTGCTGGACGGTATAGCTGGCCGCGCCCGTCCATTCCGACTGACCGCGCCCGCGATAGTCGGGGCGCAGCAGCCGCACGCCGTCCAGATGCGGCGCAAGATAGTCGAAATCCCGACCCGTGCGCGTCAGCCCGGACAGCGCCAGAACCACCATACCTTGGCCCTGGTCGCGATAGGCAAGACGGGTTCCGTCCCCCGCGGTGAAATGTCTGACATCCATCGCGGGGCTCCTTTATCCTTTACAGGTTTTCCGACTGCGGCATTCCAAGGACGTGATAGCCGCCATCGACCAGCACGGTCTCGCCTGTCGTGCAGGCGCCCCAGTCCGAACACAGCCAGACCGCCGTGCCGCCAATCGCCTCAAGCGTGGCATTGGCGCGCAGGGGGGCGTTCGCCTCGGTGTGGCGATAGGTCTTGCGGCCGCCGCCGATGGCTGCGCCTGCCAGCGTCTTCATCGGGCCGGGGCTGATCGCATTGACACGGATGCCGTCGGGGCCAAGGTCGTTGGCCAGATAGCGCACCGCCGATTCAAGCGCTGCCTTGGCCACGCCCATGACGTTATAGAACGGCGTCACCCGGTTCGAGCCGCCATAGGTCAGCGTGATGATCGAGCCGCCTTCGCGCATCAGCGGGGCCGCGCGACGTGCCACCTCGATCAGCGAATAGCAGGAAATCGTCAGCGAATTCTTGAAATTTTCGCGCGAGGTGTCGACGAAACGGCCCGTAAGTTCGTTCTTGTCGGAAAACGCGATGGCATGGACCAGAAAGTCCAGCTTGCCCCAGCGTTCGGTCAACTGCGCGAATGCCGCATCAAGCGAGGCGTCGTCGTTCACATCCACGTCCAGCAGCAGATCCGACCCGACGCTGGCAGCCAGCGGCTCGACCCGCTTGCCGAATGCATCGCCCTGATAGGAAAAGGCCAGTTCCGCGCCCTGATCGGCCAGTGCTTTGGCAATGCCCCAAGCGATCGAACGATCGTTCGCGACCCCCATGACAAGGCCGCGCTTACCCTTCATCAAATCCGACATCTGTTCTTATCCGTTAAATCTGGACAGCAGCATCGAGCCGTTGGTGCCGCCGAAACCGAATGAATTGGTCATTACCGTATCCAATCCGGCATTTTCGACAAGGCTTGTTGCGATTTCCCCGGCGTGAATGGCGGGGTCCAGCGTATCGACGTTGATCGAGGGCGCGATGAAGTCGTTTTCCAGCATCAGCAGGCAATAGATCGCCTCTTGCGCGCCGGTGGCTCCCTGGCTGTGGCCTGTCATCGACTTGGTCGAGGAAATCACCGGGGTCGAACCTTCGCCAAAGACGCGGCGCACGGCCTGCACTTCGCCCACATCGCCCACTGGCGTCGAGGTGCCGTGGGCGTTGATATAGCTGACCTTGCGACCGTCGCGCAGGGTTTCCAGCGCCAGACGCATCGCCCGTTCGCCGCCTTCGCCGGACGGGGCCACCATGTCATGTCCGTCCGAGGTCGCGGCATAGCCCGTCACTTCGGCATAGATCTTGGCACCGCGCGCCTTGGCGTGTTCCAGTTCCTCAAGCACGACGATGCCGCCGCCGCCGGAGATGACGAAGCCGTCGCGGTTCGCATCGAACGCGCGCGAGGCTTTCTCTGGCTGGTCATTGTATTTCGACGACATCGCGCCCATCGCGTCGAACAGGCAGGACAGCGTCCAGTCCAGTTCCTCGGCCCCGCCTGCGAACATCACGTCTTGCCGGCCCATCGCGATCTGTTCGGCCGCATTGCCGATGCAGTGCAGCGAGGTCGAGCAGGCCGAGGTGATCGAATAGTTCACGCCCTTGATCTTATAGGCCGTCGACAGGTTCGCCGAGATGGTCGAGGACATGCATTTCGGCACCGCGAACGGCCCGATCCGCTTGGGCGAGCCGGACGACAGCACCGTTTGATGCGCCGCGAACATGCTGGAGGTCGAAGGCCCGCCCGATCCGGCGATCAGGCCGGTGCGGGGGTTCACCACCTCGGCTTCGGTCAGGCCCGCATCGCGGATCGCCTGTTCCATCGCGATATAGGCATAGGCCGCACCCGGACCCATGAAGCGCAGGATGCGCTTGTCCACGGCTTCCTTGATGTCCAGCTTGACCGCACCGGCGACCTGGCTGCGGAAGCCGTATTCCTTCATGTCTTCATTGGCGGTGATGCCGGATTTGCCTGCTTTCAGCGAGGCAAGAACTTCGTTGCGGTCGTTTCCAATGCTGGAAACGATCCCGAGACCGGTGACGACGACGCGGCGCATGGGCGTTCTCCTGAATTCGTTGCACGGAACCGAAGCGAAATCAGCTTTCCGACAGCGCGACCTTCATATCCTTGACTTGGTAGATGACTTCGCCATCCGCCTCGACGCGGCCATCGGCCACACCCATGGTCAGACGGCGGGTCTGCACGGCCTTGGTGAAATCGACGTAATAGCGCAGCATCTTGCGGTCGGGGCGGACCATGCCGGTCAGCTTCACCTCGCCGACACCCAGCGCGTAGCCGCGACCCTGCCAGCCGCGCCAGCCCAGATTGAAGCCGGTCAGCTGCCACAGCCCGTCAAGGCCAAGGCAACCCGGCATGATCGGATTGCCGGGGAAGTGGCAGGAAAAGAACCACAGGTCGGGGGTGATGTCGAATTCCGCCACGACATGGCCCTTGCCATGCAGGCCGCCATCGGCCGAGATGTCGGTGATCCGATCCATCATCAGCATCGGCGGTTCGGGCAGTTGCGCATTGCCGGGGCCGAACAGCTCTCCGCGGGCGCAGGCCAGCAGATCGTTCTTGTCAAAGCTGGTCCGGGTCATCGTCATATGCGTCTGGTCTCCATTGGTCCGACGTGGCGTCAATTCGTGGCACCCGCATCGGGACGACCCGGCGCGAAACCTTGGCCCTCGGTCTATCATTGGGCCACGTCTGGGTGCAAGGCCCGCAGCTTATTGCGCGATTTCGTCCGTGATTGCCGCGCGAAAGGACAGGTCGGGCTTCAAAACCACTGGCCCGGCTCCATCAGGCCGAAATCCATCAACTGCTGCGAATGCCAGCGGAAGGGATGCGAATTACGCCAGGAAAAGCTGTGGATCTGGTGGCGCGATCCGGGGTTGCGCGCCAATGCCTTTGCGACACGGAACGACGCGATGGCCGCTGTCAGATTGTGGTGCCACGGGCAGGAATAGGTGTTGTATTCCTCGACGTTGAAACGGTGATCGGGCAACAGGCGCAGTTCGGGCTGGGTGCGAAACAGTGCGATGCGGTCGATACGGCGGCGGTCGGCAGGCACGTGTTCTTCGAAGCGCCAGCGCAGGCCGCCGTGAAAATCCAGCTGCCGGTCCAGGAAATTGCCGTCGCGATCCGTCCGGCCAAGCGCGAAATATCCGGTGCGGTCGAACATCGCCTCGTTCATGCTGACCGCGTCGGGAAAGCGATTCAGGTCCGGCGCGTAAAGGTCGATCACATAGGTCAGCATCGAGCGGCGGCGTTCCTCGGTATGGAATGCCAGCATCTCGCCGACCGTGCGGCTTTCCGAGAAGGGATAGAACAGGAATTCGGCGTTATAGCCGTAATAGATCCATGTATTGGGCGGCGCCGCATCGATCACCGCATTGACTGCCGTGACATGTGCGCGTCCGTTGCGCGCGTCGTGGCGCAGGTTCACGATGCGGTCCGCGCCATCTTCGGGCAGGACATGGGCGGGCAGGGGTTCCGCCGAAAGCGCAATGATCAGCTTGAACCCGGCCTTTATGTGATGCGTCAGCGTGGGGCCGACGGCCACCGCATCTTCGATCAGCAGGATCGCGATGGGGCCTTTCGCCAGCCGGTCCGGTGCGTTCTTCAGAAACTCGGCAAGCGGCGGATGGCTCATGGCAGGTCGGTTCCGATCCGGCCAAGCAGTTCGGAAATGCGGGCCGGGTCGTCGCTGGCCGCCTGCAGGGCCGCGCGCAGCTCAGACTTGCGGGCATCCGGCAGGTCGGCATCGTCGATCATCTGGCCGATGCGCGCCGCGTCGAAACCGGCGGGCGTCAGCGCGGGATCGGTCTGGGCAGCCTCGGTCGCGGCAGAGCCTGCTTCGCGCGTCGCGGTTGCGGCGGCCAAGGCTGCGGCCCCGGCGGCATGGGCTGCGGCCTCGGCCTGGGCGCTGTTATCTGCCCCCGCGCTGGCGGCTGCGGCATCTGCGGCGCGGTCCGCTGCGGCAATCGCTTCCTCGGCGGCGGCTTCGGCCTGTGCGGCGGCGGGATTGTCGTTGCCTTGCGCGGCGGAATGGGCCTCGGCCGCGATGTCTGCGGCAATCGCCGCCGCGTCTGCGGCAGCATCGGCCGCATCCCCTGCGGCGGCCGCGGCTTCGGGCTGGACGGGTTCGGCAGGCACCGGCGCGGGGTCGGTTGCATCATTTGCGGGGACCAGAGGTTCTTCGCCGATGCGCAGGAACTTGGCGGGGTCGCCACCGCTCCAATACCATGCGCCGCCAAGCAGGGCGGCCACCATCAAGGCAAGGGCTGGAACGATCCTCATCCGTGTCTCCGTCGCGGTCTTTGCGACATCTATGACATGGGGCCGCGACCATCGTAAAGGATCGGCCACGACAATCGTTCAACCATCGGCTGAATGACCCGCCAAGACAGCGATTCGGCTGCAGAACCGCGGTGTTTGGCTGCGAATCCGGTTGAATTATGGCGTTTGCGCGACTATCTAACCGCGCAAACCCTTTAGGCGATACAAGGAAGATAGCCATAGCTCGCAGACCGCATAACGCTCCGCCCACCCGTGACACCGGCCCGCGCGTCAACGAACGCATCCGTGTTGCTGAAATCCGTCTGATCGGTGCGGAAGGCGAAAACATCGGGGTCGTGACGCCCGCGCGCGGATTGGAGCTGGCCGAGCAGGCCGGGCTGGATCTGGTCGAGATCTCGCCCAACGCCGTGCCGCCGGTCTGCAAGATCATGGACCTTGGCAAGTTCAAGTATGAACAGCAAAAACGCGAAGCCGAGGCGCGGAAAAAGCAAAAAGTCATCGAGATCAAGGAAATCAAGTTCCGTCCTGGCACGGATACGCATGATTACGACGTCAAGATGCGCTCGGTCATGAAATTCCTGGGGGAAGGCGACAAGGTGAAGGTCACCCTGCGTTTCCGCGGCCGGGAAATGGCGCACCAGCAGCTTGGTCTGGAACTTCTGAACCGCGTGGCCGGCGATGTCGGCGAAGCGGGCAAGATCGAATCCATGCCCAAGCTGGAAGGCCGCCAGATGGTCATGATGATCGCGCCGAAATAAGCATGACAGCGCCGGTGACGATTCAGGTTCTGCGCGAACCCGGTGCCGATCCGGCGCTGCCCTTGCCCGAATACCAGACGGCGGGCTCGGCTGGTGCCGACCTGCGCGCCGATCTTGGCGGGGCCGAGCTGGTGCTGGCCCCCGGCCAAATCGCCTTGGTGGCGACTGGCCTGCGCGTCCAGATCCCCGAAGGATATGAGATGCAGATCCGCCCCCGCTCCAGCCTGGCGCTGAAGCATGGGGTGACGCTGCCCAACACCCCCGGCACGATCGACAGCGATTATCGCGGGCCGCTGGGCGTCATCATGATCAACCTTGGTGCCGCCCCCTATACCATCCAGCATGGCGAACGGATCGCGCAGGCGGTCATCGCGCCCGTCACCCGCGCGGCCTATGTCATCGTGGATGCGCTGGACGGCACGGCGCGCGGCGCGGGCGGTTTCGGCTCGACCGGGCGGGGATGATCGCTTGATCTGGCTGATTCTCATGGCCGCTCTGCTTGTTGCAGGGCGGCTTTTGCATTGGCCCGCGCGCTATGTCTGGGCCGGTGTCGCGCTGGTCTGGCTGGCGGCCCTGAGCGTGGCGCGCGATCCGCGTCTGTGGCTGGTCGGGGGCGTCGTTGCCGCGCTGGTGCTGGCCTATGGCGCCGGGCTGCGGCATCTGCACCGCAAGGCGCGGCCCGTGGCCGAAAGCCCGACGATCCCCGATGCCGAAATCGACCGCTACGCCCGCCACATCGTCCTGCGCGAATTGGGCGGGCCGGGGCAGGCGGCGCTGAAGCGTGCCCGCGTGCTGGTCGTGGGCGCAGGCGGCCTGGGCGCCCCGGTGCTGCTGTATCTGGCGGCGGCGGGCGTCGGGCGCATCACGGTGGCCGATGACGACCGTGTCAGCTTGTCGAACCTGCAGCGGCAGGTGATCTTCGCAGCCCGCGACGAAGGCCGTCCTAAGGTCGAGGCCGCGCGCGACGCGATGCTGGCGCTGAACCCGCATGTTCAGGTGCAGACGTTGGACAGGCGCATCGGACCTGAGGATACCGACCTGATCGCGCAGCATGATCTGGTGATTGACGGCACGGACACATTCGCCGCGCGTCAGGCGGTGAACGCGGCCTGCGTGGCGGCAGGCGTGCCGCTGGTCGCCGGTTCCATCGCGCAATGGGAAGGTCAGTTGACCGTCTGGGATCCCCGCCGCGATGCGCCCTGCATGGCCTGCATCTTTCCCGACGCGCCCGCGCCAGGCCTTGCCCCAAGCTGCGCCGAGGCGGGCGTGGTCGGCCCCTTGCCCGGCATCCTTGGCAGCATGATGGCGCTTGAAGCGATCAAACTGATCGCAGGCACCGGAGAGGCGCTGCGGGGTCGGATGATGATCTTTGACGGCCTTTATGGCGAAAACCGCACCGTGAAAATTCGCCGTCGCGTCGATTGCCCGGTCTGCGGCTCTGGACATTTCCGGCAGGGGTGAAAGACTCGGGCCAACTTTACGGAGGCTCGCATGAACCCGGAAATCACCAACTGGACCGGCCCGCTTGGCCTGCCGCGCTTTGACCTGATCGCGGATGGGGACTTTGCCCCGGCATTTGATGCCTGTCTGACCAAGGCTGCTGCCGCGGTCGAAGCCATCGCCTCCAACGCGGCGCCCCCCGATTTCCAGAACACCGTCGCCGCGTTGGAAATGGCCGAAGAGCCGCTGAACCGGCTTTGCGCAATTTTCTACACCCTGACCGGCGTTGATTCGAACCCGGCGCGCGAAGACCTGCAACGCCAGATCGCGCCGCGTCTGGCCGCGCATGGCAGCAAGGTCAGCATGGACCCGCGCCTGTTTGACCGCGTCGAGGCAGTGATGCAGGACCGTGACGAGCTTTCGCCCGAAGATTGCCGCCTGACCGAGCTGACGCTGCGGGGCTTGCGCCGCGCTGGCGCAGGGCTGACGGGCGCGGCACGCGACCGCATGGCCGCAATCCGCGAAAGGCTGGCGGTGCTATCCACGCAATTCGCGCAGAACATGCTGACCGACGAACGCGATTTCACCATGGCAGTTGCCGATGACGGGCTGGCCGGGCTGCCCGATTGGCTGGTCCGGTCCATGCGCGCCGCGGCCAAGGAACGCGGGCTGGACGGGCAGATCGTGACGCTGAACCGGTCGCTGATCGTGCCGTTTCTGGAATATGCGACCGACCGGGCCTTGCGTGAAACCGCGTGGCGGGCATGGGCTGCACGGGGTGACGGTTCGGGGGCAGGGGGTGCGGCCACCGACAACCGCCCCATCGCCGCCGAAATCCTTGCGCTGCGCCATGAACGCGCCACGCTGCTGGGTTACGCCGATTTCGCCAGCTATAAGCTGGAGCCGGAAATGGCGGGCAATGCCGACAACGTCCGGGCGCTGCTGATGCAGGTCTGGGAACCGGCCAAGGCGCGTGCCGCCGCTGATGCCGCCCGCTTTGGCGAAATGCTGAACGCCGACGGCATCAATGGCGCGCTTGAGCCCTGGGACTGGCGTTTCTATGCAGAACGCCGCCGCAAGGCCGAACACGATCTGGATGAGGCCGAGGTCAAACCCTATCTGACGCTTGAGGCGATGATCGGCGCGGTCTTTGACACCGCGCACCGACTGTTCGGGATCGAGATGCGGGAATTCGACGCGCCGCTTTGGTCGCCCGATACCCGCGCATGGGAGGTGACGCGAAACGGCGAACGCCTTGCGGTCTTTCTGGGCGATTTCTATGCGCGGCCCTGCAAACGCTCGGGGGCATGGTGCTCCACGCTGCAATCGCAGCACAAGATCGGCACAGGCCAACGGCCCATTGTCATCAACGTGTGCAACTTCACCCCGCCCGAGGAAAAAGGCGCGCCCGCCTATCTGTCCTGGGATGACGCGCATACGCTGTTTCACGAATTCGGCCACGCGCTGCACAATATCCTGTCGGATGTGACATGGCCCTCGATCTCGGGCACTTCGGTCGCGCGGGATTTCGTGGAACTGCCCAGCCAGCTTTTCGAACATTGGCTGGAACAGCCCGAGGTGCTGGACCGCCATGCCCGCCACGCGGAAACCGGCGCGGCCCTGCCCGCCGATCTGCGCGACCGTATTCTGGCCGCCGGAAATGCCGATCAGGGATTTGCCACGACCGAATATCTGGAAAGCGCGCTGGTCGATCTGGATTTCCACAGCGGCTTGCCGCCCAAAGATCCCATGGCCCGGCAGGCCGAAATTCTGGCCGAACTGGGCGCGCCCGCTGCCATTCCAATGCGGCACGCGACGCCGCATTTTGCGCATGTCTTTTCTGGGGATGGTTATAGCGCGGGTTACTACAGCTATATGTGGTCCGAAGTCATGGATGCCGACGCCTTCGAGGCGTTCATGGAAAAAGGCAGCGCGTTCGACCCCGAAACTGCCCAAAAACTGGAGGAATGGATCCTTTCAAAAGGGGATTCTTTGCCCGCAGATGAACTTTGGCTGAAATTTAGGGAACGAAAACCGGGGGTTCACGCTTTGTTGAAAGGACGCGGCCTTTTGACCGACGCTTCCTGAAACAAAGGGAGAAGTAGCAATGAAAATGAACAAGCCCCTGCTCGCGCTTGTTGCGGTGACGGCGTTGGGTGCGATTGCGGCATGCGATCAGATCGCCCCCGCCGTGCCCGAAGATACGCCCGGTCCGATGGCGCAATCCAGCGCGCTGAACGGCACGTATAACCTGCTCGCCTCGGATTGCGGCGACCCGACCAGCGATAAAAGCCTGGTGATCGACGGCAACAAGTTCATGTTCCCCGGTGCATCCTGCACGATCGCCAGCTCCGAACGTCAGGTGAACCGCACCCGCGTCACGCTGGCCTGCGAAGGTTCGCCCGCTGCGGGCAACCGCATCGTGGACCTGCAGACGCGCCCCGACGGCACGCTGCGCATGACCGAGGATTCGATCACGCTGACCTATTTCCAGTGTATGAAAGCCAGCGCCAGCACCGACTCGCTGGTGGGTCAGTCGATGTAACCGACGACCTTGCCGCGACAAGGAAAGGGCCGCCCACTGTGGCGGCCCGTATTTTTCAGTCACGCAGTTCGTCGGGATCGACGCCCCAGATCGCCGTCTTGGGCACCCAGCCCTTTTCTCCGCCGCCTGAAACGCGGCACCAGTCCTTGGTGCATTCGTGCAGCCGCACGATCGCCCCGGCTTCGGCGCGTGCCACGACATTGGCATGTTCTTCGGGCTTGGACAGCAATTCCAGCATATCCTGCTGCACGATGGCCGTGCGCACACCTGACAGCAGGGCGTAATGGACCCAGCCGCCCGCGCCGTCCTGATCCTCGACCCGGCGCCAATGGCCGAATTCCGCAACCACGCGCAGCGGCATCCCGGCATGGCGGAATACCCAATCGACGCGATGCGACAGGCTTGGGCCGCGCCTTGCATTGCCCTCGCCGCCCTTCAGGCTGACATAGCGCGGCAGGGGCAGGTTGGTGACAGCCCCCCGGTTCGGGTCGCGTTCCTCGCCCTGATGGCGCTGGATTTCGGCATCTGCCGAAACATCGGGCATCTCATTTTCGATATTCTCGCCCGGATCGGTGGCCTGCGCGAGCGTGGGCCCCGCGAAGCATGACCAAAGGGCCAGCGCGGCGGCGCCCAGCAAAGCCTGTTGATACGTCATCTGCCGTTCCTGCAATTCCGGGGTCTTGTGCCGGCCCCTCAACGCGGGCACTTTGCCAAAAGCCACCCGGTTTGGAAAGACGGGATGGCCCGGACAAGGGAGAGCCTGATGTCAGCAGCCGATCCGGCCCGCGTGCGCCTGAAGGTCACCGTCACCCGCCGCCTGCCCGAGGCGGTCGAGACCCGCATGGCCGAACTATTCGACCTGTCGCTGAACCATGAAGACCGCAAGATGACGCGCGAACAACTGGTTGCGGCCATGCAGGACAGCGACGTGATCGTGCCGACCGTCACCGACCGCATCGACGCGAACATGCTGGCGCAGGCGGGGGAACGGCTGAAGCTGGTCGCCAATTACGGCGCAGGCGTCGATCACATCGACGTGCAGTCGGCCCGCCAGCGCGGCATCCTCGTCTCGAACACGCCGGGGGTCGTCACCGAAGACACTGCCGACATGACCATGGCGCTGATCCTTGCCGTTACGCGCCGCATTCCCGAAGGGCTGGCCGAAATGCAGGCCGGGCGCTGGCAGGGCTGGGCACCCACGGCGCATCTGGGCGGGCGCGTCGGCGGGCGCCGTCTGGGCATTCTGGGCATGGGCCGCATCGGTCAGGCCGTGGCGCGGCGCGCGAATGTCTTCGGGATGCAGGTGCATTACCACAACCGCCGCCGACTGCGCACTGAAACCGAACGCGAATTGCAGGCGACCTATTGGGAAAGTCTGGACCAGATGCTTGCGCGCATGGACATCATCAGCGTGAACGCGCCACACACGCCCTCGACCTTTCATCTGCTGAATGCGCGGCGGTTGAAGCTGCTGAAACCGACTGCGGTGGTCATCAATACCTCGCGCGGAGAGGTGATCGACGAAAACGCCCTGACCCGGATGCTGCGCGCCGGAGAGATTGCCGGCGCCGGCCTTGACGTTTTCGAACACGGTCACGAGATCAACCCGCGCCTGCGCGAACTGCCCAATGTCGCGTTGCTGCCCCATATGGGCAGCGCCACGATCGAGGGTCGGATCGAAATGGGCGAAAAAGTGCTGATCAATATCAAGACCTTCGCGGACGGACATCGCCCGCCGGATCTGGTCGTGCCGTCCATGTTGTAAGCCGTCGCGCCCCGCTTTCCGGCGGGGCGGTTGCGTCTGAAATATCGGCTAAATGCGACATGTCGTTTTTCGCCGGAAATATGTCGCAGAAATCATGCCAGCTTACATAGGCTCTGGCAGAAATCGCGAACGGTAGCCACGCGCGAAAAGGAGTCGCTTGCCATGAAAACCCATGTGAAGGCCCTGGTGGTCGGAGGCGGCGCGGTTGGCTGCGGCATCGCGCTGCACCTTGCGCGCGCAGGCTGGGACACCATGCTGGTCGAACGTGACGAGTTGACGGCCGGTTCGACCTGGCATGCCGCCGGTCTGCTGCCTTTGTTCAACATGGGTTACGCGACCAGCCACATCCACAAATACTCGGTCGAGCTTTATGCGGGCCTTGAGGCGGAAACCGGCCTGAACGCAGGCTTTACCCGCTGCGGCAACCTGCGCATGGCGCAGACCCAGGACCGGATGGACGAATTCGAGCTGTATTCCTCGATCGCGGAAACCGTGAACGTCCCGCATGAATTCATGACGCCCGCGCAGATCAAGGAACGCTGGCCGCTGGTCAATGTCGATGGTCTGAAAGGTGCGCTGTTCCACCCGACCGACGGCTATATCAACCCCGCCGACGTGACGCAGGCGATGGCCCGCGCCGCACGGATGGCGAACTGCACGATTGAGCGCAAGATCCAGGTCAACGGTTACAAATGGACCGGCGACGAATGGATCGTCACCTGCGAAAAGATGATCGAAAAGGGCGGCAACCTGATCCCCTCGGGCGAGATCTTCGAGATCCGCGCCGAACATGTCGTGACCGCGACCGGCAACCACGCCCAACGCACCGCCCGTCTGCTGGGCATCAAGATCCCCGCGATCCCGGTCGAACATCAGTTCGTCGTGACCGAGCCCGACCCCGCCTTGCTGGCTTGGCGCGCCGCCGGAAACCCCGAACATCCGGTCCTGCGCGATGCCGACGCCAAGTGGTATGTCCGCGAGGAACGCGGCGGCTGGATCCTTGGCCCCTATGAGGCAGGCGCCCCCGCGCGCTTCCCTTACGGCGTGCCCGACAGCTTCCGTGCCGACCTGTTCCCGCTGGATCTGGAGCGCATCGAAGAAGAATACATGTCGATGATCCACCGTCTGCCGTCCTCGGAAACGGTTGGTCTGAAAGACGACTTCAACGGCCCGATCTGCTACACCCCCGACGGCAACCCGCTGGTCGGTCCCGCACCGGGCCTGCGCAATATGTGGCTGGCCGAAGGCTTCAGCTTCGGCATCACCGCTGCGGGTGGCGTCGGCCATTATCTGGCGCAGATGATGACGCAGGGCGAAGCCGAAATCGACATGGCGTCGCTGGACCCGCGTCGTTATGGCCGCTGGATGACCACCGAATACGGCGTCAAGAAGAACGAAGAATGCTATGAGCACGTCTTCATCCTGCACCACCCCGACGAAGAGCGCGAAGCGGCCCGTCCGCTGCGCACCGCTCCGGCCTATGACCGTCAGGCAGCCGCCGGCGCGCAATTCGGCCAGGTCAATGGCTGGGAGCGTCCGAACTATTACGCGCCGGTCGGTTTCGACGACCATGCCGCGCGCAGCTTCCGTCGCGGCGGCTGGTGGGAACATGCCAAGGCCGAAGCCGAGGCGATCCGCAACACTGCGGGCCTGATCGACGCCTCGGCGTTCACCAAGCACCGGGTTTACGGCGAAGGCGCGACGGCATTCCTGGACTGGTTCACCGCCAACAAGCTGCCCAAGGTCGGTCGCATCAACCTGACCTATGCGCTGACCGAGACCGGCACCACGCATACCGAGTTCACCATCGTCCGCATGAAGGAAGATGACTACTACCTGATCTCGGCCGGTGCATGGACGGACTATGATGGCGACAACCTGAAAAAACTTGCGCAGGAAATGGAAGGCGAGTTCGGCCAGGTCATCGTGCAGGACATCACCACGCAATGGGGCGTCTATGCCATTGCGGGCCCGAAATCGCGCGACATCCTGAAGGAAATCGTCCGCGATGCCGATCCGGAAACAGTGCTGGGCAACAAGCGCTTTCCGTGGCTGTCGATGCGCGACATCGAGCTGGGCATGTGCCCGGTCCGCGCCATCCGCGTCGCCTATACCGGCGAGCTGGGCTGGGAACTGCATTTCCCGATCGAGTTCGGCCGCTACCTGTGGGATCAACTGGTCGCTGCCGGTGAAAAGCACGGCATGAAGCTGGTCGGCGCCCGTGCCCAGAACTGGCTGCGTCAGGAGAAATCCTATCGCGCCTTCGGCACCGAACTGGGCCGCGACGCGACCCCGCTGGAAGCCGGTCTGGACCGCTTCGTCGATCTGGGCAAGGAATTCCGCGGCAAGCAGGCGATGCTGGACACCGGCGTGCGCTTCAAATGCGTGACCGTGCTGATCGACGGTCCCTCTGACGCCGATCCGTGGGGCCGCGAGGCGCTTTATACCGAAGACGGCGCGACCAGGATCGGTCGTCTGACCTCGGGCGGTTGGTCTGCGGCCTTCGGAAAATCCATCGGCATGGGCTATGTCCGTCCCGATCTGGCCGAGCCGGGCACCAAGCTGAAAGTGCGGATGCAGCGCCAGCTTTGGGAGGTCACCGTGACCGAAGACAGCCCCTATGACCCGGAAAACAAGGTCATCCGCATCGACGGCTGATCCTTGCTAAAAAACCCGAAAGGCCCGCATCACGCGGGCCTTTTTTTGTTATCGCAGCGGCCTTGCGGGGATACCGATTGAACGGTCGGGGTGGGTGAAACCGAAACGCACCGCCGCCAGCACCAGCACAAAAACCATCCCGATCAGGATATGGCGCACCAAACGTTTGCCGGACGGCGCCAACTGGCCGCGCCAAAGCAAGATCAGGCCAGTCCCAAGGATCGCCAGCACACAAACCGCGATGGCAGCCAAGAAAAGATCGGTCAGGGTGTCGCTATACATACCACGTGCCGAATGCGTTTTCCGGCGCGCTCGCAGCGGCAGTTCGCAACCATTTCGTGCTTGGCTTTGGCCGTAAAATGGCTGTGACACAAGCCCGCTAATCTGCGCCAAGTTGATTGGCAGCAAAGGGACAGCCAAGGTGTTTACGATTGCAAGGTTTTTGACCACCGCGCTGGTGGCCATACTTTTTCTGGCGACGCTGCCAGTCCACGCTCAGGATGCCGCGCCTGCCGAGGCGGTCGCCGCCGCCCCCGCCCCGGAGGCTGAGGCCGGAGAGCTGGACGGTCTGGAAAATCCAAACATTGACGCGGCCACGCTGACGCTGCGTCTGATCCCCCTGACCGCCGAGGAGCTGGAAAAGCTTTCTGCCGATTGGCTGGCCATTGTCCGTGCCAGCACGGTCGATGTGGTCGATGAACAGATCCGCATCAACAACACCAGCGCCGAGCTGGTCGAGGAAGCCGCCCGCGCCCGCCTGACCGAGGTGACGGAAAGCCGCCGTGCGCTTTTCGACAAGTATTCGACCATTCTGGATGCATGGGAGCTGAAAGGCGGCGACGCCGCCAAGATCGCCGGGTATCGCACCTATCGCAGCGCCATCATCGTCGAGGAAACCCGCAATACCGACTGGCGCACGCTGCTGGCGCAGGCCACGTCATGGGTGGTTTCGGCCGATGGCGGTCTGCGGGTCGCGACCAATGTGGGGATCGTGCTTGCGTCGTTTCTTGGGCTTTTGCTGCTGGCGCGGCTGGTGCGGCGCACGGTGCGTCACTGGGCCGGGCGCATTCCGAATTTCTCAAAGCTGCTGGTCGGGTTTTCGGCGCTGGCGGCCTATTGGCTGACGCTGGCCATCGGTCTGATGGTGGTGCTGGCTGCGCTGGGGGTGAATATCACGCCGCTATTCGCGCTGATCGGTGGTGCGTCCTTCATTCTGGCCTTTGCGATGCAGCAGACCTTGGGCAACCTTGCATCGGGGCTGATGATCATGGTCAACCGCCCCTTTGACGAAGGCGACAGCGTTGACATCGGCGGCGTCAGCGGCACGGTGCGCGATGTCTCGATCGTATCGACGACTGTGATCACGCCCGACAATCAGATCGTCGTGGTGCCGAATTCCTCGGTCTGGGGGAACGTCATCACCAATTCGACCGCCAGCGAGACGCGGCGCGTCGATCTGATGTTCGGCGTGTCCTATAAGACGCCGATCGCCCGCGCGCAGGCGGAGCTGGAAAAGGTCGTACGCAGTCACGCGCTGGTCCTGTCCGAACCTGAGCCGGTGGTCCGCGTCAACGCGCTGACCGATAGCGGGGTCGAATTCATCCTGCGTCCGTGGACGAAAAGCGAAAATTACTGGGCCGTCTATTGGGATCTGACGCGCGAGGTCAAAGACGCGCTGGACCGTGCAGGCATGGAAGAGGTCGAGGCGGGCGCACCCCCGGTCGTGGCTCCGCCAACCGGGGTAGCCGCCGCAAGCTGATCCAGGATGGGGGCCGTCATGCGCGGCCCCCGTCAATGACCAAGCCGCCCCGACAATTCGCGATGCAGTGCCACGCGCTCATCCGGGGAAAGAAATGCGCCAAGCTCAATCTCGCGTTGGCCATCGGTCAGGACAAGGTAGTCCTCGACCGGGCCATCGGAACGCAGGCTTGCACGCACCCAATATGGGTTGGTGCGCCAGACCCGATCCGCCCGACCCGGATCACGACGGATCAGCGTCAGACTGTCGCGGGTCAGGCGCATTTCCTCGGACGGGGCGCGATAGCTGTGGCGAAGCGCGCGCCATAACGCCCAGACCGCCAGCGCCGCAAAGGGCAGCAGCCCCCACAGCACGTCCGATCCGATGACGGCCAGCAGCGGCAGCGCCAGAAATCCCGCCGTCAGTCCGATGACCCATGCAAAACCGCCCGGCGGCAGCGAGCGATGCGGCCAGATACGCAAAACGGCCCCGGAATCCTCCGGGGCCGTGTCTTGCCATGTATATGGCATCAATGTGCGTGGCTGCGGTCCCAGTCCTCGCGCTTGGGCAGCTGCTCGAACGTGTGTTCGGGCGGGGGCGAGGGCAGGGTCCATTCCAGCGTGTCGGCGTGTTCGTTCCAGTAGTTCGGCACATTCACGCGCTTACCGGCAAACAGCGTGTAGAAGACGATGCCGATAAAGAACAGGAACGAGGCAAAGGACAAATAAGCGCCCATCGACGAAATATTGTTCCAATAGGCGAATTCCACCGGATAATCGATGTAACGGCGCGGCATGCCCTGACGGCCCAGGAAGTGCTGCGGGAAGAAGGTCAGGTTCGCGCCGATGAACATCATCCAGAAATGCAGCTTGCCCGCCCATTCGGGATACTGACGGCCCGACATCTTGCCGATCCAGTAATAGACGCCCGCGAAGATACCGAAAACCGCACCCAGCGACATCACATAATGGAAGTGCGCGACGACGTAATAGGTGTCGTGATAGACGCGGTCCAGCGGTGCCTGGCTCAGCACCACGCCCGTCACGCCGCCGACGGTGAACAGGAACAGGAAGCCAAAGGCCCAAAGCATCGGCGTCTTGAACTCGATCGAGCCGCCCCACATCGTCGCGATCCATGAGAACACCTTGATGCCCGTGGGCACGGCGATCGTCATGGTGGCCAGCATGAAATAGCTTTGCTGGGTCAGCGACATGCCCACGGTATACATGTGGTGCGCCCAGACGACGAAGCCCAGAATGCCGATGGCCGCCATGGCCAGCACCATCGGCAGATAGCCGAAGATCGGCTTGCGCGCGAAGGTCGAGATGACGTGGCTGATGATGCCGAAGCCCGGCAGGATGATGATATAGACCTCGGGGTGGCCGAAGAACCACAGGATATGCTGATACAGGATCGGGTCGCCGCCACCTGCGGGATCAAAGAAATGCGTGCCGAAGTTGCGGTCCATCAGCAGCATGGTGATGGCACCGGCCAGAACCGGCAGCGACAGCAGGATCAGCCATGCGGTGATAAAGACCGACCATGCGAACAGTGGCACCTTGAACAGCGTCATGCCGGGGGCGCGCATGTTCAGGAAGGTGGTGATGATGTTGATCGCACCCAGAATCGAGGACGCGCCCGAGACGTGGACCGCGAAGATCGCCAGATCCATCGAATAGCCCGACTCGGTCGTGGATAGCGGCGGGTAAAGCACCCAGCCCACACCCGAACCCGGCTGGTCGCTTCCCCCCGGCGCCAGCAGCGATGCGATGCCAAGCGCGACACCGCAGACATACATCCAGTAGGACAGGTTGTTCAGCCGCGGAAACGCCATGTCCGGCGCGCCAAGATGCAGCGGCATGAAGTAGTTGCCGAAACCGCCGAACAGCGCCGGGATGACGACGAAAAACATCATCAGGACGCCGTGATAGGTGATCATCACGTTCCAGAGGTGACCGTTCGGCGTGCATTCCGCGCTGGCGTCTGCAATGAAACGTGCCCCCTCAAGGCACATGTATTGCACGCCCGGATGCTGCAGCTCCATCCGCATATAAACGGTAAACGACACCGAGATCAGGCCGACGATGCCTGCGGTGAACAGATAGAGGATGCCGATATCCTTGTGGTTTGTAGACATGAACCAACGGGTAAAGAACCCGCGGGTGTCATGATGGTCCCCGTGGCCGTGAACGGCTGCGTCTGCCATGCTGAACTCCCTAAACATGCGGCTAGCCGGCCTTAGGGGCCGACGGACTCGGATCAATTTCTAGAACACAATCTTGCGACCGGCAATCGTGGCGACCGGAGCATCTCCCTTCAAGCTCCGGTCTGGTCCGCGTCTGTGGCCCGGTCGCGACAGATTGCGCCCGAGTCCCTTAGTTCGAGGCGGGGGCGGCAGGCTCGGCGGCTGGGGCATCCGCTGCTGCGGGGGCCGCATCTGCGGCAGGTGCCGCGCCGCCCGCATCGGGTGAATGCTGGGCCAGGAAAGCGACCACATCGGCCTGGTTCTTGGCCATCTTGAAGGTCATTTTGGTCTTGAGGGATTTGTCGCCGACCTTTTCCTCGACATATTTGTTGGGGTCGGTGATGTAGCCCGCCAGATCTTCCGGGGTCCAGACCTCACCGGCCTCGCCCAGTTTCACCAGTGCGTCGGAATATTTGAAACCTTCCTGCGTGCCAGCCTTGCGCCCGACGATATTGAAAAGGTTCGGCCCCGTCTTGCCGCCCTTCACCACATCGGTGCCATCAGGCGACTGGATCATGTGGCAGGCTTTGCACTTGCGGAACTCTTTTTCGCCATTGGCAGCATCCTGAGCCACGGCGGGCAGCGCAAACGTCGCTGCGGCAAGCGTGGCGTAGATTGCGATCTTCATGGTTCTTCCTCATAGGTCGTTTTCCAGAAAACGGATGGGACCTCTCCCCTCCCTGAGGTTGACGGCTAGCATGGGTCAACCCTGGCTGGATACGACCAAAAGGTCGCACATCCTGCAAGCACTAAAATGTAATCGTTTGCAGGTGCGCCGAATTCAGGCGGAAAGCGGCGGGAAATTCTGCGTGAACGTGCGGCGCAGCGCGACGTCCAGATCGGCCATTTCGACCGGGCGGCCCAGATCGACAAGGCTGGTCACCCCATGGCCCGCGATGCCGCAAGGAACGATTCCCGCATAATGGTTCAGGTCCGGTTCGACATTGATCGAAATGCCGTGGAAGCTGACCCATTTGCGCAGCTTGACCCCGATGGCCGCGATCTTGTCTTCGCGCATGGTGCCATCGGGCAGCGGAGCCTTGTCGGGCCGCGCGATCCAGACGCCCACGCGACCATCGCGGATTTCACCAGTCAGGGCGAATTCGGCAAGCGCGTCGATGACCCAGCTTTCCAGCCCTTTGACAAAGGCGCGGATGTCGCGGCCCCGGCGGTTCAGGTCCAGCATGACGTAAATCACCCGCTGACCCGGCCCGTGATAGGTATATTGCCCGCCGCGCCCGGTTTCATGGACCGGAAACTGCGCGGACAGCAGATCGGCGGATTTGGCGCTGGTGCCTGCGGTGTAAAGCGGCGGATGTTCGACCAGCCAGATCAGTTCCTCGGCCTCGCCTGCCGCGATGGCTGTGGCACGCGCCTCCATGAAGGCGGTGGCCTGCGCATAATCGGTCAATCCGGGGGCGGTGATCCATTCGGTCATACGCGCCATTTGGCCCCAATCCGCTGCCGCCGCAAGAGGGCCACTGTCATCATGAATTTGCTGCATGATCATTGTGCGGATGTTGAATTTCCCTAAAACACCCTCAGCCCCTATATGAGTGGCCTGAACCTGCCCGGAGTCCGTCATGACGCTGAAAAAATCGCCCGTCTTCGAAGCTCTCGCCGCTGCGGCGCGCGAGCGTATCCTGATCCTTGACGGCGCGATGGGCACGCAGATCCAGGGGCTGGGCCTGACCGAGCCGGATTTTCTGGGTCAAGGCAGCGGCGTGGCGCTGTCCCATGCGACGAACCATCCGCAACAGGGCAACAACGATCTGCTGATCCTGACCCAGCCCGACGCGATCGAGGGTATCCATTACCGCTATGCCAAGGCGGGCGCTGATATTGTGGAAACCAACACCTTCAGTTCGACCACCATCGCGCAGGCGGATTACGGGTTGCAGGCGGCGGTCTATGACCTGAACTTCCACGGCGCACGGCTGGTCCGCAAGGCGCTGGACCGCGCCACGGCCGAGGATGGCCGCCCGCGCTGGGTCGCGGGCGCGCTTGGGCCGACCAACCGCACCGCGTCGATCAGCCCCGATGTGAACAATCCCGGCTACCGCGCCGTGACCTTCGACGATCTGCGCATCGCCTATGCCGAACAAATCCACGGATTGATCGACGGCGGTGCCGACCTGATCCTGATCGAGACGATCTTTGACACACTGAACGCCAAGGCCGCGATCTTTGCCGCCGAGGAGGTGTTTGAGGAAAAGGGCCTGCGCCTGCCCGTCATGATCTCGGGGACCATCACCGATCTGTCGGGCCGCACGCTGTCGGGCCAGACGCCGACCGCCTTCTGGTATTCGGTGGCGCATTCGCAGCCGGTCACGGTGGGCCTGAACTGCGCCCTTGGCGCTGCGGCAATGCGTCCGCATCTGGCGGAACTGTCCACCGTCGCCGACACGCTGATCTGCGCCTATCCCAATGCAGGTCTGCCCAACGAAATGGGCCAATACGACGAATCGCCCGAAGATATGGCCGCGCAAGTCGTTGAATTCGCCCGCGAGGGGTTGGTGAACGTGGTTGGCGGTTGCTGCGGTTCGACCCCCGAACATATCGCGGCGATTGCCCGCGCCGTGGCCGACATTCCGCCCCGTGCACTGCCCGAGATCGAGCCGCGCCTGCGCCTGTCGGGCCTTGAGCCGTTCACCAAGACCGACGACATTCCGTTCATGAACGTGGGCGAACGCACAAACGTCACCGGCTCGGCCAAGTTCCGCAAACTGATCACCAATGGCGATTATGCCCCGGCGCTGGACGTGGCCCGCGATCAGGTCGAAAACGGCGCCCAGATCATCGACATCAACATGGACGAGGGGTTGATCGATTCGAAGCAGGCGATGATCGACTATCTGAACCTGATCGCCGCCGAACCCGATATCGCTCGCGTGCCGATCATGATCGACAGTTCCAAATGGGAGGTGATCGAGGCCGGGCTGAAATGCGTTCAGGGTAAGGCCATCGTGAACTCGATCAGCCTGAAGGAAGGCGAGGAAGCGTTCCTGCACCATGCCAACCTTTGCCGTCGCTACGGCGCGGCGGTCGTGGTCATGGCATTCGACGAAACCGGGCAGGCGGATACCGAAAACCGCAAGGTGGAAATCTGCGCCCGCGCCTATGACATTCTGGTCAACAAGGTCGGCTTCCCACCGCAGGACATCATCTTCGACCCCAACATCTTCGCCGTGGCGACCGGGATCGAGGAACACGACAATTACGGCCTCGACTTCATCGGCGCGACGCGGCGGATCATGCAGACGCTGCCGCATGTGCATGTCTCGGGCGGGGTGTCGAACCTGTCGTTCAGCTTCCGCGGCAACGAACCCGTGCGCGAGGCGATGCACGCCGTGTTCCTGTATCACGCCATTCAGGCGGGCATGGACATGGGCATCGTCAATGCGGGGCAGTTGGCGGTCTATGATCAGATCGACGCCGACCTGCGCGAGGCGTGTGAGGATGTGGTCCTGAACCGCAAGCCCGCCAAGGGTGGAACGGCAACGGAAAACATGCTGGAAATCGCCAGCCGCTTCCACGGCCAGGGCGGCGGCAAGGCGCGCGAGAAAGACCTGACCTGGCGCACCTGGCCCGTGGACAAGCGGCTGGAACATGCGCTGGTCAACGGCATCACCGAATATATCGACGAGGATACCGAAGAAGCGCGGTTGTCCGTCGAACGCCCGCTGCATGTCATCGAAGGCCCGCTGATGGCTGGAATGAACGTGGTGGGCGACCTGTTCGGGTCGGGCAAGATGTTCCTGCCGCAGGTCGTCAAATCGGCGCGCGTGATGAAACAGGCCGTGGCGCATCTGCTGCCTTTCATGGAGCAGGAAAAGGCCGGGGGCGGCGCCTCCAGCGCGGGCAAGGTGCTGATGGCGACGGTCAAAGGCGACGTGCACGACATCGGCAAGAACATCGTCGGCGTCGTGCTGGCCTGCAACAATTACGAGATCATCGACCTTGGCGTCATGGTCCCCGCGACCAAGATCCTTGAGGTGGCCAAGGCCGAGAATGTGGACATCATCGGTTTGTCCGGCCTGATCACGCCATCGCTTGATGAAATGGTGCATGTCGCCAGCGAGATGGAGCGGGAAGGCTTCGACATTCCCCTGCTGATCGGTGGAGCAACGACCAGTCGCGTGCATACGGCGGTGAAAATCAACCCGCGCTATGCCAAGGGCCAGACGGTCTATGTCACCGATGCCAGCCGCGCCGTGGGCGTGGTGGGCAACCTTTTGTCGGGGCGTAAGTCGGCCTATGTCGATGATATTCGTGCAGAATATCTGGACGTGGCGAACAAGCACGCCCGCGCCGAGGCGGAAAAGAAACGCCTGCCGCTGTCCTCGGCCCGCGACAATGCGGTCGCGATCGACTGGACGGGTTTTCAGGCGAAGACGCCGGAGTTCCTTGGGTCGCGCGTCATCGACGACTTCGATCTGGCCGAAATCGCCCGCTATATCGACTGGACCCCCTTCTTCCAGACGTGGGAGTTGAAGGGCGTCTATCCTCGCATTCTTGGTGATGAAAAACAGGGAGAGGTCGCACGCCAGTTGTTTGCCGATGCGCAGGCGATGCTGGCCCAGATCATCGACGAACAGTGGTTCAAACCCCGCGCCGTCATCGGCTTCTGGCCCGCGAACCGCGCAGGCGACGATATCCGCCTGTTCACCGCCGAGGATCGCGAACATGAACTGGCGACGCTTCACACGCTACGCCAGCAGGTTGCAAAGCGTGACGGGCGGCCCAATGTCGCCATGTCCGATTTCGTCGCCCCCAAGGGGCACCGCGATTATGTCGGCGGCTTTGTCGTGACCACCGGGGCCGAAGAGCAGGGCATCGCTGATCGCTTCAAGGCGGCGCATGACGATTTCTCGGCCATTCTGGTACAGGCTTTGGCCGACCGCTTTGCCGAGGCGCTGGCCGAAATGATGCATGAGCGCGTTCGCAAGACCTATTGGGGCTATTCGGATGAAAGCTTCGCGCCGGAGGAATTGATCGGCGAACCCTATCCCGGCATCCGGCCCGCGCCCGGCTATCCGGCCCAGCCCGATCATACCGAAAAAACCACGCTGTTCCGGTTGCTGAACGCGACAGAAGCGACCGGGGTCGAGTTGACCGAGTCAATGGCGATGTGGCCCGGCGCCTCGGTTTCGGGGCTGTATATCGGCCATCCCGAGGCCTATTATTTCGGCGTGGCAAAGGTCGAACATGATCAGGTTCTGGACTATGCCGAGCGCAAGGGGATGACCGTCAGCGAAGCGGAACGCTGGCTTGCGCCGATCCTGAACTATATCCCGCAGGCCGCTGTCGCGGCCGAGTGAAAAAATATGCGCGGCGAATGAAATTGTCCTTTTCATCCGCCGCGCAACCGTCTAACAGGCGGCTTGCTACGTGCGGTCGTGGCGGAATTGGTAGACGCGCAGCGTTGAGGTCGCTGTTCCTTAACCGGAGTGGAAGTTCGAGTCTTCTCGACCGCACCATTTAGCATACGGCAGAGCGGGCGTTGCCTGCCGCCACCCTACAGATCCCACACCTTTTACCATGTCCCGTTTTGCGCGGGTTATTTGTCGTTTGGGCTGCCTGATGCGCAATACCAAAGTTTTATCTGCGACAGGCGTGCAGAACGCTTGCGACAGTGCCCGAAGGCTTAGTCGCCAATAAGTTGTGCCGCCCAGCATCTGCCTTGTCTTTGGGCAGCGAGGGCGGCGCGTCGATTGCAATCCATTACACATGGTTCTTTTGCGGTTTTCTATGATCCAGCAGAGCAGACAAACCGTCCCGCAAATCTGCTTGCATGAAAATTAGGCAGGACCATTCCTCTGGGGCGTAGTTGCACATGTCAGTTGCAATGCGCCCGAACCGCCGCATAATTTTGACTGGCGGAACAAGAACCACAGAACAGGGAGCCCCGCACTTGGCAATCTCAGCCGCAAACGACGCATTTGTCGTCTTCGATCATGTGCAGAAAAGCTATGACGGTCAAAGCCTTGTCGTTAAGGATCTGAACCTGACCATCGGCAAGGGCGAGTTTCTGACCATGCTCGGGCCGTCGGGGTCGGGCAAGACCACCTGCCTGATGATGCTGGCAGGGTTCGAGACCGCCACGCATGGCGAGATTCGCCTGAACGGCAAGAACATCAACGACGTGCCCCCACATAAGCGTGGCATTGGCATGGTGTTTCAGAACTATGCCCTGTTTCCGCATATGACGGTGGGGGAAAACCTGTCCTTTCCGCTGGAAGTCCGCGGTATGTCCAAGGACGAACGCGAAACCCGTGTGACCCGTGCGCTGGACATGGTGCAGATGGGCAAGTTCAAGAACCGCCGTCCCGCGCAGCTTTCGGGCGGCCAGCAACAGCGGATCGCGCTGGCCCGTGCGCTTGTCTTTGACCCCGAGCTGGTCCTGATGGACGAACCGTTGGGCGCGCTCGACAAACAGCTTCGCGAACATATGCAGTTCGAGATCAAGGCGCTGCACGACCGCCTTGGCATCACGGTCGTCTATGTGACCCATGATCAGGGCGAGGCGCTGACCATGTCGGACCGGATCGCCGTGTTCAACGATGGCCGCATTCAACAATTGGCCCCCCCGCCGGTGCTGTATGAACAGCCCGAAAACAGCTTCGTTGCCGGGTTCATCGGTGAAAACAACGCGCTGCGCGGCCAGATCGAACAGCTGAACGGCGACAAGGCGCTGGTGCGACTTGCCAATGGCGACCTGATCGATGCAACGGCAGTCAATATCCGCGAGGCGGGCAAGACGACCACCGTCTCGGTCCGGCCCGAACGGGTTGAGTTCAAGCCCGACCTGATGCCCGCCGGTGCCCATACGATCGAAGCCGAGGTGCGCGACGTGGTCTATATGGGCGACATCCTGCGGGCACGGCTGAAGGTCGCGGGGCAGGACGATTTCGTCATGAAGTATCGCAACACGCTGGGCCAGACCAAGCTGTCGCCGGGCCAGACCATCCGCATCGGCTGGCATCCCGAAGATGCCCGCGCGCTGGACCCGGTTTGATATTAGATTTTTGCAATAACAGGGAAAAAACATGAAACGCACGCTTATCCTGACCTCGGCCCTGATCGCAGTCGCTGCGACCGCGCAGGCGCAGGACAAGGAACTGAACCTGCTTAGCTGGGGCGGCGCTTATGGCAACAGCCATGTGCAGGCCTATGCCAAGCCGTTCGAGGCCAAAACCGGCATCAAGGTTTCCGTCGCTGATGCCGACAACCCTGCCACCCCGCTGAAGGCGCAGGTCGAGGCCGGTAACGTGACCGCCGACGTCGCCTCGGTCGAATATGCCGATGCGGTGCGGCTGTGCGACGAGGGCCTGCTGGAAGAAATCGACCCGTCGATCCTGACGCCCACGGCGGACGGCACGGCAGCGACCGATGATTTCATCGAAGGCGCCGTGACCGATTGCTTTGTCGGCACTGACGTCTATTCGATGATCATCGCCTATGACGACGGCAAATTCGCGGATGCCAAGCCCGCAACGCCCGCCGATTTCTTTGACACGGCCAAATTCCCCGGCAAGCGCACCATGCGCAAAGGGGCCAAGTTCAATCTGGAACTGGCGCTGATGGCGGACGGCGTTCCTGCCGCAGATGTCTATCAGGTGCTGGGCACGCCCGAAGGCGTTGATCGTGCATTCGCCAAACTGGCCACGATCAAGAATGACGTGATCTGGTGGGAAGCCGGTGCGCAGCCGCCGCAACTGCTGGCCGATGGCGAAGTCAGCATGGCCTTTGCCTTCAACGGTCGTATCTTTGATGCCGCCCAGAAAGAGGGCAAGCCCTTCAAGATCCTGTGGGACGGCCAGATCTATGAGATGGAAGGCTGGGTGATGCCCAAGGGCGCACCGCATCCCGAAGCGGCCAAGGAATTTATCGCCTTCTCGACCGCGCCGGAACAGCAGGCGCGTGCGGCGGAATTCATCAGCTACGGCCCGCCGCGCAAATCGGCGGCCGCGCTGGTCGGCAATATCGAAGGTACGGACGTCCCGATGGGGCCGAACCTGCCCACATTCGCCGACAACATGAAAGCGGCGCTGGCCTCGAACCTGGATTTCTGGGTCGATCATGATGCGGAACTGAACGAACGCTTCAACGCCTGGTTGGCGGCAAGCTGATCCAACCCGGCTGCGGCGGCATGTCTGCCGCAGCCTCCGCGCCGCGAGGACGGTGCCAAGAACCGACGGCCAAAAGCGCCGCATCCACCAACGGGAGAAAAGAAAGCCATGAAGAAAACTCTGATCCTGACATCGGCGCTGTGCGGGCTGGCCTTTGGCGCACATGCACAAGAGGTCAATGTCGTCTCATGGGGCGGCGCTTATGAAAAATCGCAGGTCGAGGCTTACAATAAGCCGTTCTCTGAACAGACCGGCACCAAGGTGAACATGATCGCTGCCGACGATCCGGCCACACCGCTCAAGGCGCAGTTCGAGGCCAAGAACGTCACCGGAGACGTGTTCGACGTGGCGATGGCCGACGCGATCCGCATGTGCGACGAAGGCGCGCTGGTCGAAATCGATCCCGCGGCACTGCCCGCCGGTGCCGATGGCGTGGCCGCAGCCGAGGATTTCGTGCCCGGCTCGCTGTCTGACTGCGCCGTGGGCAATATCGTCTGGGGCACGGTCATCGGTTACGACAAGACCAAGTTCCCCGATGCCGCGCCGACGACCGTGGCCGATTTCTTTGACACCGCGAAATTCCCCGGCAAGCGCGGCCTGCCCAAATCGCCCAAGCGCACGCTGTATCTGGCGCTGATCGCCGATGGCGTCGCTGCCGATGAGGTCTATGACATGCTGGGCACGCCAGAAGGCGTGGACCGCGCCTTTAAGAAACTGGACACGATCAAGAAGGATGTCGTCTGGTGGGAAGCGGGCGCCCAGCCCATGCAATTGCTGGCCGATGGCGAAGTGTCGATGACCACGGTCTATAATGGCCGTCTGTTCGATGCGATCGTGGCCGAGGGCAAGCCCTTCGACACCATCTGGGACGGGCAATATCTGGAAATCAACGCTTTCGTCATACCCAAGGACGCGCCCCATCCCGAAGCGGCGATGGAATATGTGAAGGTCGCGACCGGCACGCAGCCTTTGGCGGATCAGGCGAAATGGATCAGCTATGGCCCGGCGCGCAAATCCTCGGCGCCGCAGGTCGGCATGTATAATGACGGCAAGACCGAGATGGGGCCGTTCATGCCCACCAATCCCGATCACCTGAAAACCGCCGTCTATGACGACCCGGAGTTCTGGGCCGACCATTCCGCCGAACTGGCCGAACAGTTCAACTCGTGGTTGGCCGCAAGCTGACCCGGATAACCCGGCCGCCGTGCGTGTCGCGCGGCGGCGCTTTCTGCAAAAGAAGTTCGCTGGTGAAGGACCAAGATGGCCAACGCGCTTGACCCCCATGCCGCCGTCGTGACCGAGGCCGGTGGCCTTGACCAGCGCGGCACGTTGAAGACCGCTGACGGACAGCCGCTGTCCCGCGCTTTGGCGCGCAGTTCGCGCAAGGCCCGACGCCGCGCGTTCATGCTGGTTCTGCCGCTTTTGCTGTTCATCCTGATCACCTTTGTGCTGCCCATCGGCCAGATGCTGCAACGCTCGGTCAAGAATGATGGCTTTTCGGCCAATATGCCGCAGCTTTCGGCGTGGTTTGCCGAACATCCGCGCGGCACCGATCCCAATGACGCGGCATGGGCGGCGCTGGCCGCCGACCTGACCGCAAGCGCCGAGGCGCGCACCATCGGCGTCGTGGGCACCCGGATCAACTATGACATGCCGGGCACACGATCGCTTTTCACCTCGGCCGGGCGTCAGGCACGGCGCGGGGTCGAGCCGCCCTATCGCGATGCCATCCTTGAGATGGACCAGAAATGGGGTGACCCCAAGCTGTGGTCCGTGATGCGCGAAGCGTCGTCGCCCTATACCTCGAACTTCTATCTGGCGGCGGTGGACCGCACGCGCGACGACAGTGGCAATATCGTGCAGGCCCCCGAACAGCAGCGCGTCTACCTGATGCTGTTCCTGCGCACGCTGTGGCTGTCCTTGGTCATCACCTTCACCACGTTCCTTTTGGGCTTTCCCATCGCGCATCTGCTGGCGACGCTGCCCACGCGCAAATCGAACCTGCTGATGATCCTGGTGCTGCTGCCGTTCTGGACCTCGCTTCTGGTGCGAACCACCGCCTGGATGGTGCTGTTGCAGCAGCAGGGCGTGGTCAACGATATTCTGGTCTGGCTGGGTGTGATCGGGAATAGCGGTCGCTTGCAGATGATCTTCAACCAGACCGGCACGATCATCGCGATGACGCATATCCTGCTGCCCTTTATGATCCTGCCGCTTTATTCGGTGATGCGCACGATCAACCCGTCCTATGTCCGCGCCGCGCGTTCGCTGGGTGCGACAAGCTGGACCGCGTTCCGCCGCATCTATTTCCCGCAGACTTTGCCGGGGCTGGGGGCGGGGGCGCTTTTGGTCTTCATTCTTGCCGTGGGCTATTACATCACGCCCGCGCTGGTCGGCGGATCGTCCGGGCAGCTGATCTCGAACATGATCGCGATGCACATGACGCAGACGCTGAACTGGTCCATGGCGGCGGCGCTGGCCGCGATCCTGCTGGGCGGCGTCCTGATCCTTTACTGGGTCTATGACCGTCTGGTCGGCATCGACAACCTCAAGCTGGGATAATCACCATGGCACTTCCGACCTACGCATCCCCGCTGGAAAAGACCTGGTATTACGCCCGGCTGGCGATCTGTGCGGCGATCTTCTTTTTCCTGATCGCGCCGATCGTGGTGGTCATTCCGCTGTCCTTCAACGCCGAGCCTTACTTCACCTTTACCGACAAGATGCTGTCCTTTGACCCCTCGGGCTATTCGATGCGGTGGTATGACAGCCTGCTGACCTTTGGCATGACCAATCCCGACGCGCCGCGCGGGCTTAGTTGGTGGGCCGATGTCTGGCAGAATGCGAAATGGGTGCAGGCAGCGAAAAGTTCTGCCATCATCGGCTTCTTCTCGACCATTCTTGCGACGGTTCTGGGCACGCTTGCGGCACTTGGCCTGTCGCGCCCGGAAATGCCCTTTCGCCGCATCATCATGGCGATGCTGATTTCGCCGATGATCGTGCCGATCATCATCACGGCGACGGGCATGTTCTTCTTTTACTCGAACCCCTGCGAGCCGCTGACATGGATCGGGTTGAACCCGCAATGCGGGCGTCTGGCGGGCACTTATCTGGGCGTGATCCTGGCCCATGCGACGCTGGGCATTCCCTTTGTCATCATCACCGTCACCGCGACGCTGATCGGTTTCGACCAGTCGCTGTCGCGTGCGGCGGCAAGCCTGGGGGCCAATCCGCGTACGACGTTCTTTCGCATCATCATGCCGCTGATCCTGCCTGGCGTGATCTCGGGGGCGCTGTTCGCCTTTGTCACTTCGTTCGATGAGGTAGTGGCCGTGTTGTTCATCGCCGGTCCCGATCAGCAGACCATTCCGCGCCAGATGTGGAACGGGATCCGCGAACAGATCTCTCCGGCCATTCTGGCAGTTGCAACGCTGCTTGTGATCTTCTCGATCGCGCTGCTGGCTGCGGTCGAGATGCTGCGGCGTCGTTCGGAAAAGCTGCGGGGCGTCACGCCGCATTAAGCGGCGCACACCCCGGCCCTGACCCCGCCGCCCTTCGGGGCGGCGTTTTCATGGCGGGCCCATCGGTCAGGGCAGGATGGAAATCCAGAACCAGATCGTCAGGATCGACAGCCCGGTCGAGACCAGCACCGTCGTCGCCGCCACCCGCTTGGCCGAGTTATAGATCGCCGCGAACAGATAGGCGTTCACCCCCGGCGCCATCGCGGCGGTGATCACCGCCGAACGCATCGCGCCGGTCGGCAGCTGGAACAAATGCCCAAGCCCGTAAGTCGTCACCGGATGGATCACCAGCGAACAGACGCAGCACAGAACAATAGCGGTGCTGTCGCCTTCTGGGCGGTAACGGTAAAGCACCCCGCCCATGCCGAACAGCGCCGCGGGCAGGGCGGCGCGCGCCATCATGTCCGCCGCGCTCCAGAAACCCTGCGGCATCGTCAGGCCAACCTGCAGCAGGAGGTTCATCACCGCACCGGACAGGATCCCGATAATCAGCGGCGTATGCAGCACGCCCGACATCGCCCGCATCGCGACCTGACCGATGCGCAGGTTTTGCCCGCGCGAGCGTGTGATCTCCATCATGGTGATGCCGAAGGTGTAAAGCAGCGGCGAATGGATCGCGATGATGGCGACGTTCCCCGAAATCGCCTCGGGGCCATAGGCGCGTTCCATGATCGGAATGCCCAGAAGCAGCGAGTTCGAGAACAGGCAGCAAAAACCGATCGCCACCGCATCTTCGGGGCTGCGCTTCAGATACCACAGCGCCACGGCCCAGCCGATGAAATAGGACAGGAATGCCCCGGTATAGAACGCGATCCACATGCCCAGATTGAAGTTCTCGGCAATGTCCAGACGCGCGACATTGGTAAACAGCAGCACCGGAACCGCGAAGTTCTGGGCAAAGCGCATCAGGCCGTCGACTCCGACTTCGGAGAACATCTTTCGCCATGCGACCAGATAGCCGAAACCGATGATGATGAAGACCGGCAGGATGACGTCGAAAAGAATGGTCATGTCAGTTCAAGCACCAGTCCGTCATAGGCGGGGATCACGTTTGCGGGCGTTTCGGCCATGACCGTGTCGTGGTCCAGATCAATATGCATGTTCGTCACCACGCCACGCGGGCAGCCCGAGCGTGCGATCCATTCCAGCGCCAACGCCAGATGGGCATGGCTGGAATGTGGACGGCGTCGCAGCGCGTCGCAGACGAAGATTTCGCATCCCATGATCGTGGGCCATGCGTCATCCGGGATCGCCTTGACATCGGGCAGATAGACCAACCCACCGCCCGGTGCCGCGATGCGAAAACCCAGCGCGGGAATGTCACCGTGATTGACCTGAAACGGGGTCAGTTCGATCGGGCCACCCGCGCCTTCGACGCGGATTTCGCCCGTGATGGGGACAAGCCGGCAGATCGGCGGATAGGAGGAGCCGACGGGCGTTTCAAAGACATAGCCAAAGCGGCGCAGCAATGCATCGGCCGTAGGGGCGTCCGCATGTGCATCGATCATCCCGCCCGAGTTGAAGACGATCTGGCGCAGATCGTCGATGCCGTGAATATGGTCGGCATGGGGATGGGTATAGACCACGGCGTCAAGCGACCCCACACCCGCATCCAAAAGCTGCGGCACCATGTCGGGGCCTGTATCGATCAGCACCCGCGTCGTGCCCTGCGGCGCATCGCGTTCGACCAGAAGCGAGCAGCGGCGGCGGCGGTTCCTTGGGTTCGCGGGGTCGCATTCGCCCCAAAGCCCACCCAGTCGCGGAACCCCGCCCGAGGAGCCGCAGCCAAGCACCGTTGCCCGGATCATGCGGCGGCCTTGGAAAACAGCCGGTCGAAATTGGCGGTGGTCAGGGCGGCGAATTCGGCGGGCGACATGCCCAAAGCCTCGGCCCCGATGCGCGCGGTATGGACGACATAGGCCGGTTCATTGCGCTTGCCGCGATAGGGCGGCGGTGCAAGATAGGGGGCATCGGTTTCCACAAGGATGCGGTCGCGCGGGACTGTCGCGAAAATCTCGCGGATTTCGGTCGAGCGGGGGAAGGCCGCAATGCCCGACATGGAAAGATAAAAGCCAAGATCTATGGCCGTGCGCGCCAGTTGCGGGCCGCTGGTATAGCAATGCATGACACAGGAAAACGCGCCGACGCGGTGTTCCTCGGTCAGGATCCGGGCCATGTCCTCATCGGCATCGCGCGAATGGATGATCAGGGGCAGGCCGGTGCGCCGCGCCGCTTCGATATGAACGCGCAGGCTTTCGGCCTGAACAGCGGCGCTTTCTGCGGTGTAATGATAATCAAGACCCGTTTCGCCGATCCCCACGAATTTCGGATGCCGGGCCAGCAGCACCAATTCCTCGACCGAGATCGGCGGCTCTTCGGCGGCATACATCGGGTGGATACCTGCGGCGTAAAAGACGCCCTCATGCGCCTCGGCCAGCGCGCGGACGGCGGGTTCCTTATGCATCCGGGTGCAGATCGTGACCATCCGGCGCACGCCTGCCGCATTGGCGCGGGCGATCAGATCGGCCTGCTGCCCGTCAAAATCGGGGAAATCCAGATGGCAATGGCTATCGACAAGTTCGGGCAGGGCAGGGTCGGACATCGGAATTCCTGTATGCGCGCCTTAGCGGGCAGGCTGGTTCGCAAGCCCGATCAGCATATCCATCACCAAGGCGGAAGGGTCAAGGTTGACTGCCCGCCCCGCGCGTGCCCGTGCCGAAAGCTGCGCCTGCGCCGCTGCCCAAAGCCGCGCTGCCTGCGGATCGGGCGAAATACGGGTCAGAACCTCACCCTCATTCGCGGCAGCTTCGGGAAAGGGTGCGCCCAAAAGACCCGTGCGCGCGGCGCGGGTCAGGAAACGGTCCAGCAAAGTCACCATCAGATCGAACGGATCGCCATCGGCGCTGGGACGCCCCGCCGCAGTATCGGCCAAAGCCGCCGCACCGCGGCGATCAATACGGGGATAATCGGCGAAAAGAGCGACGATTTTTTGGTAAAGCGGTAGCCCATCCTGTGCGGCAAGCCGCACCGCCTCACCGACCGAGCCGTCGGCGAGCGCGGCCAGCCTTTCCGCATCGGCATTGATGCCCAGATCGGCAAGGATATGCGCCATGTTCGCGGCGTCCAACGGATGCAGCCGCAATTCCCGACAGCGCGAGCGGATGGTCGGCAAAAGCCGCCCCGGCTGATGCGCGATCAGGATCAGCGTGGCATCGTGCGGCGGCTCCTCAAGCTGTTTCAGAAGCGCGTTCGCGGCGGCTGTGTTCATCTCATCGGCTGCGTCGATGATCGCGACGCGCCTGCCACCCTCGGCTGCGCTCATGTGGAAAAAGGATTGCAGGCGGCGGATCTCATCGACGGTGATTTCGGTCTTGATGCGACCAGTCTTTTCATCGACCGGCTTGCGGACAAGTTGCAGGCGCGGTTCGGACAGCGCACGGATGCGCCGCACGACGGGCGCGTCCGGTTGGGTTGCAAGACTGTCCGGTTCGCCGTCCGACAGCAGCCATTTCGCCATGGCCCAAGCCAGCGTCGCCTTGCCCGTGCCGCGCGGGCCGGTCAGTAGCCAGCCATGATGCAGCCGTCCCGCCCGTGCCGAGGCGAGGAAATCCGCGATGGCATGATCCTGACCCAGCACCCGTTTCGCTTCGCGCGGGTGGGGTGCGCCGGGCAGGCGGTCGGGTTCGGGCAGCGCGTCTTCGGTCATAATGCGGCAAGGATGCGGATGGCGACCTCATCTTCGGTGCCGTGACCGTCGATGACCCGGATCCGTTCGGGAATTTCGCGGGCAAGGGTCAAGAAACCCTCGCGCAACCGTTTCTGAAAGCCGATGCCAAGGCTTTCAAAGCGATCCTCGGCCCCGCCGCGCGACTGACCGCGCACCAGCGAGATTTCCGGATCGATGTCGATGAGAAAGGTCCGGTCCGGTTCGATGCCGATGGTCAGGCTGTGCAATTCCTCGACCAATTGGCGGTTTTCGGCGCGGGCGAGCCCCTGATACACACGGCTGGAATCGGCAAAGCGGTCCGTCACCACCCATGCGCCGCGTTCCAGCGTCGGGCGGATCAGCCGCTCGACGTGATCGCGCCGCGCGGCGGTGAACAGCAGCAACTCGGTTTCGGGCGACCAGCGTTCACCCCGGCCTTCGACCAGCAGGCGACGGATTTCTTCGGCGCCTTCGCTGCCGCCGGGTTCGCGGGTCAGAACGGCCTGCGTGCCGCGGGCCTGCAACGCCGCCACCAGACGGCGTGCCTGTGTCGATTTGCCCGAGCCGTCGATCCCCTCGAAGCTGATGAACATCAGTTGGTGGCAGCCTGAACCGCACGTTCGCCAAGGCGCAACGCGGCGTTTTGCAGGCGACCAAAGACACCCGCACGCGCCACATCTTCGGCGGCCAGCAGGGGCAGGCGCGACTGACCAGCGCCGGGGATGTTCACCACCAATTCGCCCAGACGGTCGCCCTTGGCGATCGGCGCCTCGATCGGGCCGTTGAACACCGCTTCGGCGGTAACGCCGGATTGCGCGCCAGCCGGCAGCAGCACCTTGACGCCATCTTGCGTGGTCAGGCCGATGCGGCTGCGATCACCCAGCCAGACCGACGCCTGCGCCACGATCTCGTCCTTGGGAACGATGGTACGCATGGTGAACTGACGATAGGCCCAGTTCACGATCCGCTCGGCCTCTTCGGCGCGCGCGCGTTCGCTGTCCAGACCGTTGATTACAAAGATCACCCGGCGGTCGCCCTGCACGGCAGAGCCGACCAGACCATAGCCCGCTTCCTGCGTGTGGCCGGTCTTCAGCCCATCCGCCTGCCAGTCGCCACCGCCCAGATGCAGCAGCGGGTTGCGGTTGTTGGCGTTGGAGGGCACACGATTTTTGTAATTGTATTCGGTCAGCGCGAAATTCTTGTAGAGCTCGGGGAATTTCGTGATCAACCGCTCTGCCAGAATGCCCAGATCGTGCATCGACATGCGGTGTTCGGGATGCGGCCAGCCCGAGGCATTGGCGAAATGCGAATTCATCATGCCCAGTTGCCGCGCACGGTCGGTCATCGAACGGGCAAAGGCTTCCTCGGTCCCGGCCAGCCCTTCGGCCACCACCACGCAGGCATCGTTGCCCGAATTGATGATGATGCCGTGGATCAGCTCTTCGACCGTGGGGCGGTCGGCCGGCTCGACGAACATCTTTGAACCACCCATCTTCCACGCCTTGCTGGAGACGGGGAAAGTCGTGTCCATCGTCACGCGACCGTCGTGCAGCGCCTCGAACAGCATGTTCAGCGTCATCAGCTTGGACATCGAGGCGGGGGGCAGCGCCTGATCGGCGTTCTTTTCCATCAGCACCGTGCCCGTGGCCATGTCATAGACCCAGGCGGCGCGGGCATTGGTGTCGAATGCGCGTGCCGGAACGGCAAGCAGCATGAGCATGGCGAAGATGCGAAGCGTCAGAGCGCGCATGGGTATTCCTTGACCTGTCGGTTTGCGGATATGGTTACCCCAGACGCCGAAAACCCGCAACGCCACTTGGATGATCGTCAGCTTTTGTGAACACCCGAAAGTTGCGGGCGTCCAGTTCTTAGTAACTGCGGATCAGCCCGACCAGACGGCCTTGCACGCGGACCTTTTCTTCGGGCAGCACGCGGGTTTCATAGACGGGATTCGCCGCCTCAAGCGCGATCATGCCGCCCTTGCGGCGATAGCGTTTCAGCGTGGCCTCTGACCCTTCGACCAAAGCGACGATGATGTCGCCATTATCGGCGGTGTCCTGTTCACGGATCACCACCACGTCGCCGTCATTGATCCCGGCTTCGATCATCGAGTCGCCTTTGACCTCCAGCGCGTAATGCCGTTCTTTCCCAGCCAGCATCGTGCCGGGAACGGCGATGTGATGCGAAACTTCGGAAATCGCCTCGATCGGGACACCTGCGGCGATGCGGCCCATCACAGGCAGATCAACCGCCGAGACCGAAACCTCCATCTGGCCGCGCGGGGCGGGGCGTTCGGTGCGGTCAGGCAAGCTGCCGTCGATTACGCGGGGCTGAAAGCCCGTGCCTTTGCTAAGGCTGTCCGGCAGGCGCACGATTTCCAGGGCGCGGGCGCGATGGGGCAGGCGCCGGATGAAGCCGCGTTCCTCCAAAGCCGTCACCAGCCGATGGATGCCGGATTTCGAGCGCAGGTCCAGCGCCAGCTTCATTTCGTCGAACGAAGGCGGGACGCCGTCGCGCGCCATGCGCGCCTGAATGAATTCCAGCAGTTGGATTTGCTTCTTGGTCAGCATTGTCGGTCCCTGCGCTGCTGCAATCGGCATCATGTTCCTTGAATGTTCTGGATTGGTCAACCCTTTGCGTCAATCTTTATCTTGATTCGCGTAAAGAAGGGGTTAACCGCCTATAGCGGCAGGAACAAAACCGGGTCGCCAGCAGCGCGGGCGGGGTCATGGGCAGGCCGGACCAATAGTGCATCCGCTTCGGCCAGCAGCCACAGGCGTGCGCTGTCCTGATCCCCGAACGGGTCAACCACTGGCATTTCGCCCGGCGTCAGACGTGCGCGCTGATAATGCTGTCGGTCGCCTTCGGGGGGCAGGCCGCGGGCCAGCACCCCGTGCATCGGTTCAGAACCGGGCGGCAGGCCCTGCATCACGCGCAGCAACGGTTGCATGAACAGCTTGGCGCAGACGATCGCCGAGACAGGATTTCCCGGCAGCCCCAACATCGCAGCAGCGCCCATGCGGCCGGCCATCAGCGGCTTGCCGGGCCGCATCGCAAGTTTATAGAAGCTGCGTTCCATCCCCAGATCCGCCGAGACTTTCGCGATCAGGTCATGATCCCCGACCGAGGCGCCGCCGATCGTCACGATCAGATCGCAGCCCTGCGCCTGCAGGAAGCGTTCTCGCAGGCTTTCCTCGGTATCGCGGGCCAGCGGCAGGACCATGACCTCGGCCCCGGCTTCGCGGGCCAGCGCGGCGATGGCGATGTCGTTCGAACTGATGATCTGGCCCGGCGCGGGCGTGTCGCCGGGCGGCACCAGCTCATCCCCGCCCGCCAGCACGGCCACGCGCGGACGCCGCGCCACGGTCACGCGCGGCACGTTCATCGCGGCAATCAGGCCAAGATCGGACGCGCGCAGCGGACGCGCGGGCAAGAACGCAGTGCCTTCGGAAAAGTCATTGCCTTTCAGGCGGATATTCAGGTTCGCGCCCGCGTCAGCGACGGTGATGGCATCACTATCCCGCGTCACGATTTCCTGCATCACCACACGGTCGTAACCGGCTGGCACAGGTGCGCCGGTAAAGATACGGACGCTTGATCCCGCAGGCGTGTCGCCCTGATAGGGCACGCCCGCCGCCGCCGTGCCGATCACCTGCAAAGGCCCCGGCAGATCGGCGCTGCGCAACGCATATCCATCCATGGCCGAGGCATCGAAGGGTGGCTGCGTCAGGCGCGCAACGGCAGGCGCGACCAGCGCGCGGCCAAGTGCGTCCTGCACGGCGATGTCTTCGGGAACCGGCGAGGCGGCCAGCGCCAGAACCAATGCGCGGGCTTCCTCGACCGAGATCATGCGCGAAACTCGCCCGATTTGCCGCCGGTCTTGGACAGCAGGCGGATGCCCTCGATCCGCATGTCCTTCTGCGCGGCTTTCAGCATGTCATAGACGGTCAGGCAGGCGGTGCTGACCGCCGTCAGTGCCTCCATCTCGACCCCGGTTTTCCCGGTGGTCTTCACGGTCGCGGTGACGCGGATGCCGGGCAGCGCGGGGTCAGCGGCCAGATCGACCGAGACTTTAGCGATGGGCAGCGGATGGCATAGCGGGATCAGATCGGCGGTGCGTTTCGCCCCCATGATCCCGGCCAGCCGCGCCACGCCCATCACGTCGCCTTTCGCCGCTCCGCCCTGAGCCAGCGCCAGCGTTTCGGGGGACATGATGACCAACCCCTCGGCCACGGCTTCGCGGGCGGTGTCGGGCTTTTCCGACACATCGACCATATGGGCCTGACCGGATGCGTCGAAATGCGTCAGGCTCATGCGGTGCCCAGAATCTTGCGGGTGGCTTGGGCGACATCATCCTGCCGCATCAGGCTTTCGCCGATCAGGAAGCGGTGCGCGCCGACCTGCGCCATGGCATCCAGATCGGCGGCGGTGAACAGACCGCTTTCGCAGACCAGATCGCGACCTTCCGGCAGATGCGGAGCCAGCGCCAGCGTGGTGTCCAGCGTGATGTCGAAGGTTTTCAGATTGCGGTTGTTCACGCCGATCAGCGGCGATTTCAAATCCAGTGCGCGGTCCAGCTCGGCACGGTCATGCACCTCGATCAGCGCGTCCATGCCCCAGTGGAAGGCGGCGTCTTCAAGCTCGGCGGCCAGGTGGTCATCCACGCTGGCCATGATGATCAGGATGCAGTCCGCACCCCAGGCGCGGGCTTCTGCGACCTGATAGGTGTCATACATGAAATCCTTGCGCAGCACCGGCAGGGCGCACGCCTCACGCGCAAGGGTCAGGTATTCCGGTGCGCCCTGAAAGCTGGGCGTGTCGGTCAGGACCGAAAGGCAGGCCGCACCCCCGGCCTGATAGGCGCGGGCGAGGGCGGGCGGGTCGAAATCGGGGCGGATCAGGCCTTTCGAGGGGCTGGCCTTTTTGATTTCGGCAATCAACGCATGGCCATGCGCGGCCTTGAAGGTCAGCGCACGGGCGAAACCGCGCGGCGTGTCGGCGGCGCGCGCCATCTCCTCAATGCCCGACAGGGGAAGCGCGGCCTTTGCGGCGGCGACTTCCTCAAGCTTGTAGGCCTTGATGCGTTCCAGAATATCCATGTGTCTTCCTTAGCCCTTTTGGGCGTTTTCCGAAAGGGACCAGTCGATGCGGGGCTGCCCCTGTGCCGTCAGCCAATCATTGACCCGGCTGAACGGGCGCGAACCGAAAAAGCCGCGCCGCGCTGACAGGGGCGAGGGGTGGGCACTTTCGATCACCAGATCAACCGCGCGCGGCAGGCCCACCAGCGCCTTTTGCGCGTGCGCCCCCCACAGGATGAAGGCCAGCGGGCGTTCCGCCTGCGCCCGCACCACGGCCTGACGCGCCAGCTTGTCCCAGCCCCATTTCGCATGGACCCCGGCCTGACCCGGCAGCACGGAAAGCGAGGTGTTCAGCAGCAAGACCCCCTGCCGCGCCCAATGCGACAGGTCGCCATTGGCGGGGGCCGCGCCAAGGTCGTCGCGCATCTCGGCATAGATGTTTTTCAACGAACGCGGCAGCGCGGTTTCCGGTGTGACCGAAAAGGCCAGCCCATTGGCATGGCCGGGTGTGGGATAGGGGTCTTGCCCCAGGATCACGACCCGCGCGGCCTGCGGCGGGGTCAGCGCCAATGCTGCAAAGACATTCGCGGGGCCGGGCAGCCAGTCCTGACAGTCCAGCCGCGCGGCAATCGCGGGCCAGTCATCGCGAAAAAAGGGCAGGTCGGCCCAGGTTTCGGGGATCATGCCTCGGGCGCGCCGACTTGGGCGGCAAGGGCGTCCAGCTTGGCCTTGGCCGCGCCGCTGTCGATGGCCTCGGCGGCGATGGCCGCACCTTCGCGCAGGTCCGCAGCCTTGCCCGCGATCAACAGCGCGGCTGCCGAATTCAGCAGCACAGCATCGCGATACGCGCCCTTTTCGCCGTCCAGCAGGCGGCGCAGGGCGGCTGCGTTTTGCGCGGGGTCGCCACCAAGCACTGCCTCGAACGGGTGGACGGGCAGGTCGGCATCCTCGGGCGCGATCTCGAATTCGGTGATCTCGCCGTCTTTCAACTGGGCGACCCATGACGGTCCGGCAATGGAAATCTCATCCGTGCCGTCGCTGCCATGCACCAGCCACGCCATGTCGCTGCCCAGCTCGCGCAGGGTTTCGGCCATGGGGCGGTTCCACACGCGGTCGAACGTCCCCGTCAACTGCCGCCGGACCGAGGCCGGGTTGGTCATCGGCCCCAGCAGGTTGAAGATCGTGCGCGTGCCCAGTTCCGCCCGCGCGGGGCCGACATGGCGCATCGCGGGGTGGTGCATCGGCGCCATCATGAAGCAGATGCCAGTGTCCGTCAGCGCGCGCTCGGCCACCTCGGGCGGGGTCATCACGTTCAGGCCCAGATGGGTCATCGCATCCGCGCTGCCCGATTTCGACGACAGGTTGCGGTTGCCATGCTTGGCCACCGGCACGCCCGCACCCGCCACCACAAAGGCAGTCGCGGTCGAGATGTTCAGCGTGCCCTTGCCGTCGCCGCCGGTGCCCACGATGTCGATCGCGCCTTCGGGGGCCTTGATGCGGTTCATGCGGGCGCGCATGGCGCGGGTGGCTGCGGCCATCTCCTCGACCGTTTCGCCGCGCACGCGCATGGCCATCAGCAAACCGCCGATCTGGGCGGGCGAGGCCGCGCCTTCGAACAGCGCGCCGAAGGCTGCCTCCGCCTCGCCGCCGGTCAGGGGGCGGGTGGCGGCGGTGCCGATCAGCGGGCGGATGTCACTTAGCGCGCTCATGCGGCGGCATCCAGATTGGAACAGCGGCGCAGGAAGTTGCGGATCATGTCATGCCCGTATTCTGAGGCGATGCTTTCGGGGTGGAACTGCAGGCCCTCGATCGGCAGGGTGCGGTGGATCATGCCCATGATCGTGCCATCGCCGCTGGTCGCGGTGACGCGCAGGCAGTCGGGCAGGGTTTCCGGCTCGACCGTCAGCGAATGATAGCGCGTCGCGGTCAAGGGGCTGGGCAGGTCGGTGAACACGCCCGTGCCGTCATGGGTGATTGCGTCGGTCTTGCCATGCACGATGCGGGAGGCGCGCACGACCTTGCCGCCAAACGCCTCGCCAATCGCCTGATGCCCAAGGCAGACGCCGAACAGCGGGATCTGGCGTTCCGCCGCTGCACGGATCAGCGGCACGATGATGCCCGCCTGCGACGGATCGCAGGGACCGGGCGAAATCACGATGCCCTGCGCGCCCATCGCCAACGCTTCGTCCACGCTCAGCACGTCATTGCGGCGCACGACGACATCCGCCCCCGCCTCGCCCATGTAGTGAACGAGGTTCCAGGTAAAGCTGTCGTAATTGTCGATGAGCAGGATCATGGTGCGCGCTTTCGGCGTTGGGGGCCTTGCATTTGGGGTGAACCCCGGAAAATCTGCCGCTATAGATGTGATAAAGCGCCGTATAGGGTCAAGCCCGCGGGGCAAAAAACAGGGCAGGGCGCATGGCAACGGGATTTGCGGCGGGACTGGTTCAGGGGGCGCTGGTATCCGGCGCCGCACTGATGGGGCTGTCGCTGGCGCTGCCGTTGCCCACGCCGCCCGTGGTGCAAACCGTGGCCGCGCCGGAATCTGTTGCGGTGCCAGTGCCGGTGCCCGAACCCGTGCCGGTCGCCAAGATGCCGCCACCGGTCCCGGAAACCGCGGAAACCCCGCCTGCGGTCACGCCACCCGATCCTGAAGCTGTGGCCACATCCACGCCCGAACCCGCGCAGGCGTTGGACATGCCCGCGCAGTCGGAATTCGCCCGCGCCGCCGACCTGCCGCCCGCCGCACCCGCCCCGCTGACAGACGCGCCGCGCATCGCCGCCGCGCCCACTGTCATCCGTCCGGCCGAAGAAATCGCGCCCCCCGCCGCCGATCCGTCGAACACGCCCGAGGCGCGGGGCGACGCCCCATCGGCTCCGGTCATGGCTCCGCCGGTCAAGGAGGTCGCCAATCCGCCCACGGCAAATGCCGAAGCGCCCATGCCCGTGGCACCGCCCGGTCGCGTGCAGGTGCCGGGCCTTGACCAGCCCCCCGCCCAGATGGCCGAGGCGCTGCCTGCCATGCCCGCGCCCGAAATGGCCCTGCCCGATACGCCGCCCGCACCCGATGCCATGCCCGCAACGGTGGTGCTGCCCGATCCGGCGGCCGCCGCCCGCTCGATTCCCGCAGCCCTGCGCGCGCCTGCGCCTGGGCAGGGCTTCGACCTTTCGACCCCGCCCGATCTGGGCGCCTTGCTGACCGAGTGACCATGCTGCCATTGAACCCCGCCATCGACGCCACGTTCCGCCCGCCCGTCATGGAGGCGCGGCGCTGGCTGGAGGGTGTGAGCTTTCCGCCCGAACGTCCGCTGATCAACGTCAGTCAGGCCGCCCCGGTCGAGCCGCCGCCCGAATCCCTACGCCGCGCCATGGCGGATGCGCTGCTGTCGCGGCCCGACGCGCATCTTTACGGCCCGGTGCTGGGCCGTCCCGAACTGCGCGAGGCAGTGGCGGCCAACTGGTCGCGCGATTACGGCGGCACGATCCGCCCCGCGCAGGTCGCCATCACGCAGGGCTGCAATCAGGCTTTCTGCGCCACGATGCAGACCCTTGCCGGCCCAGGGGATGAGGTGATCCTGCCGCTGCCATGGTATTTCAACCATAAGATGTGGCTGGACATGCAGGGCATCCGCGCGGTCGGCCTGCATTGTGGACAGGGCATGATCCCTGATGTGGCCGAGGCAGCAAAGCTGATCACCGACCGCACCAGGGCGATCGTGCTGGTCAGCCCCAACAACCCCTCGGGGGCGGAATATCCGGCACAGACCCTGCGGGCGTTCTTCGATCTGGCACGAGTGCGGGGCATCGCGCTGATCGTGGACGAGACTTATCGCGATTTCGACAGCCGCGCGGGTGCGCCGCATGATCTGTTCGTCGATCCGGACTGGGGCGATACGCTGATCCATCTTTACAGCTTCTCCAAGGCATACCGGCTGACCGGGCATCGCGTGGGCGCGCTGATCGCCGCCGAAACCCGCATGATCCAGATCGAGAAGTTTCTGGATACGGTGGCGATCTGCACCAGCCAGATCGGCCAGATCGGCGCGGCATGGGGGATGGCGAACCTGACAGACTGGCTGGCGGGCGAGCGGGCCGAAATCCTGACCCGCCGTCGCGCCATGGAACAGGGCATGGCGGGGCTGGAAGGCTGGCGGATCAAGGGGTGCGGGGCCTATTTCGCATGGGCCGAACATCCCCATGACATCCCTTCGGACCAGCTTGCAAAGCGTCTGGTGGCCGAGGCGGGGGTGCTGCTTTTGCCCGGCACGATGTTCATGCCCGCAGGCGATCCCGAAGGTGCGCGCCATGTCCGCATCGCATTCGCAAATGCCGATGCGGCGGGGATCGGTGCGTTGGTGGAACGGCTGCAAACCTTTCGCACCTAAGCATTTGTGACCGTCTGGGCAGCCGGGTTGGGGCCGCGGCACTTGCCCGCGCAGCCTTCGCACCCTAAAGACTGCCAAAGGACGAAGAAAATGGGCAGGACAGGCATATGCGCGGCAAGGGCAAACAAACCATCGTCTGGTTGCTGATGGGGATGCTGGTTCTGGGGCTGGGTGGCTTCGGTGTGACCAACTTCTCGGGCGGCACGGCCGATATTGGCGGCGTCGGCAAGGTCGATGTCGGCTCGCAGGACTATGCCCGCGCGCTGCGCAACGAAGTGCAGGACTTTGCCGCCCGCACCGGTCGTCAACTGACCCCTTCGGAAGCCAAATCCATCGGCATTGATCAGGTTGCGCTGTCGCGCCTGTTCGTTGCCGCCGCGATGGAGGATGAGGCGAACCGACTTGGCGTGTCCGTGGGCAACAAGGCCGTCGGCGACCAGATCGTCAAGTCCCCCGCCTTCGCCGGGTTGGACGGCAAATTCGACCGTGCCCGCTATGCCGACACGCTGAACCGCGAAGGCATCCGCGAACCGGAATTCGAACATGACCTGCGCATGGACGAAGCCCGCCTGATCCTGCAGCGCGCCACGCTTGCCGCCGTGACCGCGCCCGCGCCCGTGACCGACCGCGCCTTGGGCTGGTTGCTTGAAACGCGCGACATCCATTGGAAAGAACTGACCGCAGCCGACCTGACCGCGCCGATCGCGACGCCGGACGATGCCACGCTTGAGGCATGGCACAAGGCCAATGCCGACCGCTTCACCTCGCCCGAGACGCGCAAGATCACCTATGTCTGGCTGACCCCGGAAATGCTGGAAAAAGACGTGCAGGTCGATGAACAGGGCCTGCGCGACCTTTACAACCAGCGCATCGACGAATTCCAGCAGCCCGAGCGTCGGATGGTCGAACGCCTTGTTTTCCCGACCCCCGACGCCGCAGCCGAGGCCAAGGCGCGTCTGGACAAGGGCGAAACCAGCTTTGAACAGCTTGCCAATGAACGCGGTCTGTCGCTGAACGACATCGATCTGGGCGAGGTGTCCAAGGCCGATCTGGGCGAAGCGGGCGATGCCGTCTTTGCGCTAGACCAGCCCGGCATTGCCGGTCCTGCGCCCAGCAATCTGGGCCCGGCGCTGTTTGCGATGAACGCCATTCTTGAGCCGGTGAACGTCCCGTTCGAGGAAGCGCGCGAAGACCTGCGTGTCGAAGCCGCCGTGGACCGCGCGCGCCGCCAGATCGACGACCAGACCGGCACCTTCTCGGACGAGTTGGCGGGCGGTGCAACGCTTGAGGATCTGGCCAAGGACACACCGCTGGAACTGGGACAGATCGACTGGACCGGCAAGGACGAAGGCGGGCCGAACAGCATCGCCGCCTATCCCGAATTCCGCGAACATGCCGCCTCGATCGCCGAAGGCGACTTCCCCGAGCTGTTCACCTTTGAAGACGGCGGCGTGTTCGCGATGCGTCTGGACAAGATCGAGCCGCCTGCGCTGATCCCCTTTGCCGAGGTGCGCGACCGCGTGCTGGAGGATTGGACCCAGAACGAAACCCATCGCCAGCTTCTGACGCTTGCCGATGAACGCCGCGTGGAAACCGAAGCCGCGACCGATCCGGTGCTAAGCCCGACGCCCGCCGCGACCACGCCCGTCGCGCAGGCTGTGGGGGCCGTCGATCCGCAGGCCACCATGCCCGCGCCTGCGCCTGTCCAGCCCGACAAGGGCAAACCCGAGCTGAACCTTGCGCGCGGCGGCTTTATCAACGGCGTGCCTCAGGACGTGGTGACCAAGGCCTTTGAGATCGCCGAGATGGGCGAAACCTCGGTCATCGATGCGGATAACCGCGTGTTTCTGGTGACGCTGGACCAGATCCATTCCGCCGACATCAAGGCCGAAAGCGCGCAGCAGATCCGCGATGGCATCGTGGCCGGTCAGACCGACTCTTTGCGGCAGGACGTTTTTGAATACTTCACCCGCGCCGTGCAGACGCGCGCTGGCGTGACCGTGAACCAGACCGCTGTCGATGCGGTCAATGCGCAGATGCAGTAATGGACATTTCGCCTGATTTCGCCGATTTCGAACGGGGCTGGGCGCAAGGCCGCAACCAGCTTCTGACCCTTCGTCTTGCCGCCGATCTGGATACGCCGGTCAGCCTGATGCTGAAACTGGCCGAGGCCGCGCCCAACAGCTTCATGCTGGAAAGCGTGACCGGAGGAGAGGTGCGGGGCCGCTATTCCTTTGTCGGCATGAAGCCGGACCTGATCTGGGATTGCCGCGACGGTCGGGCCCGCATCAACCGCAATGCCCGCTATTCCGACGAATTCGTCGCCGACGACCGGCCCGCGCTGGACAGCCTGCGCGCGCTGATCGCTGAAACCCGGATCGACATGCCCGATGGCGTGCCTGCGGGTGCGGCGGGTCTGTTCGGCTATCTGGGCTATGACATGATCCGGCTGGTCGAACGTCTGCCCGATGTGAACCCCGATCCGCTGGGCCTGCCCGACGCGGTGATGATGCGCCCCTCGGTCGTGGCGGTGCTGGATGGGGTCAAAGGCGAGGTGCTGCTTTGTGCCCCGGCATGGCATTCCGACATCCCCGCCCGCGCCGCCTATGCGCAAGCGGCGGAGCGCCTGATGGAGGCACTGCGTTCGCTGGACCGTCAACCCAGTGAGCCGCGCGCCCTGGGCCATGACCTGAGCGTTGGCGAGCTGCGTTCGAATTTCAGCAAGGACGCCTATCTGGCGGCCGTCGAAAAAGCCAAGGATTACATCCGCGCGGGCGACATCTTTCAGGTCGTGCCCTCGCAGCGCTGGTCGATGGACTTTCCGCTGCCGCCGTTTGCGCTGTATCGCAGTCTGCGCCGGACCAATCCGTCGCCCTTCATGTTCTATCTGAACTTTGGCGGCTTTCAGATCGTCGGGGCCTCGCCCGAAATTCTTGTCCGTCTGCGTGGCGGCGAGGTGACGATCCGTCCCATCGCAGGCACTCGCGCACGCGGCGCCACGCCGGACGAAGACAACGCGCTGGAAGCCGACCTGCTGGCCGACCAAAAGGAACTGGCCGAGCATCTGATGCTGCTGGACCTTGGCCGCAACGATGTGGGCCGCGTGGCCAAGATGGGCACTGTCACCCCGACCGAGAAATTCATCGTCGAACGCTATAGCCACGTCATGCACATCGTGTCGAACGTTGTGGGTGAGCTGCGCGAAGGCGAGGATGCCCTGTCTGCCCTGCTGGCGGGGATGCCTGCGGGCACGGTCTCGGGCGCGCCCAAGGTTCGCGCGATGGAGATCATCGACGAGCTGGAGCCGGAAAAGCGCGGCGTCTATGCGGGCGGCGTCGGTTATTTCGCCGCCAATGGCGAGATGGACATGTGCATCGCGCTGCGCACCGGCGTGGTCAAGGACGGGCAGCTATATATCCAGGCGGGCGGCGGCGTCGTCTATGACAGCGACCCCGAAGCCGAGTTCATGGAGACGGTGAACAAGTCGAACGCCCTGCGCCGCGCTGCGCAGGAAGCGGCGCGGTTTGTTCGCGGGAATAGCTGATGCAGGCTGTGGTCACCGGGGCCAACCGAGGCATCGGGGCCGGTCTGCTGGCCCGGATGCAAGGGCGCGGCGATCAGGTGATCGGCACCAGCCGCAAGCCTTCTGCGGGATTGGTCGAATGCGATGTGGCGCGCCCCGATGGTTTCGGCGCGCTTGTCGGGGCATTGGACGCCCGCCCGTTGGATCTGCTTGTCTGTAACGCCGGGGTATATCTGGATAGCGGTCAGACGCTTGCAAACGGCTACAGTCCGCAGGATTGGGCCGATACCTTTGCGGTCAATGTTACCGGCGTTTTCCTGACGGTGCAGGCATTGTTACCGGCATTGCAGATGGGCCGGGGCAAGATCGCGATCATTTCGTCGCTGATGGGCAGTGATCAGCGCGCTCCGGGTGGCAGCTATATCTATCGCGCCTCGAAGGCAGCGGCACTGAACCTTGGCCGCAACCTTGCGACCGATCTGCGCAAAGACGGCATTGCGGTCGGCGTTTATCACCCCGGCTGGGTGCGGACCGAGATGGGCGGCTCTGGGGCGGATATTTCGCTCGAACAATCCGTGGGCGGATTGATCGAGCGTTTCGATGCGCTGGATATGACCCACAGCGGCTGTTTCGAGGCGTGGAACGGCGACGCGCTGCCGTTCTAGGCGCGTTTCGCCACCCGCCACTCTCGCCACGTCAACCAGATCACGGTCGCGTCCAGCAGGCTCAGCGCCAACAGCGCGGGCGCGCCGGTATGTGCCCAGCGGGCCATCTGCGTGACGATGAACCCCGCGAATACCGCCATTCCCAGCGGATAGGCAAAGGCCAGCTTGCGCATCAGCATCACGATGATCGCCAGCTTGATCGCGCCATGAGCCAGCAGATACAGCGCATAGAAGTGCTGGCTGGCGCTGGTGAAGCCGTCCAGACTGGCGGCAAGGCGGGTAAAGATGGGGCTGTGCCGCCCCTCGATCAGCGAGTTATGCGTCAGCCAGCCGATGAAATCCGCGATGCGCTGATGGGGCACAAGCCGCAGGCCAAGGCCCGCAGCAATCTCGAACAGCGCAAAGACCGACTTAACCAGCAGCGTCGATTCGAACAGCCAGTGCAGCCAGCCTTTGCTGCCTTCGATATGCCTGAGGCTCAATCCTCGCCCCGGAAGGGTTGGACATATTGCAGCGCCATGTCCCACGGAAAGAAGATCCAGGTGTCCTGGCTGACCTCGGTCACGTAGGTCTGGACCATGGGGCGGCCCTTGGGCTTGGCGTAGACGGTGGCGAAATGCGCCTTGGGATACATCTCGCGGATCAGCTCCAGCGTGCGGCCGCTATCGACTAGATCGTCGATGACCAGAATGCCCGCGCCGTCGCCCATCAGTTCCGGGTCGGGATGCTTGATGACCTGCAATTCGCCCTGACCCGCTTCGGCGCCGACGCCCTTGTAGGATTTGACGGAAATCGTGTCGATGGTGCGGATGTCCAGTTCGCGCGCGACGATCATCGCGGGAACCAGTCCGCCGCGTGTCACGGCCAGAATGGCCCGCCATTCCGTGCCATCCAGCCGCCACGACAGCGCGCGGGCATCGCGGTGCAGCTGGTCCCAGCTGATATGGAAGCCACGTTCATGCGGCAGGCGGTCGTTCATGGTCGGTCCTTTCAGTGCTTGAGGATCAACAAAAGCCCCAGCATGCCCATGGCGATGCTGGCGGCCCGGTCGATCCAGAATTTCGCGGCAAAATAGCGCGTCCGCATCACTGCTGTCGACATAAGAAAGGCAACCGTCGCATACCAAAAAAGCTCAGTCGCAAGGCAAATCGCGTAAAGCGCGCCCTGCTGGGCGCCCGCAAGCGGTTCGGGGAAGACCGACAGGATCAGGGCTGCGTAAAACAGCGCGGGCTTGGGATTCGACAGGTTCAGGGCAATGCCGCCCATGAACCCCTTTGCGCCGCCCGCAGCAGGGGGCAGGGGCTGCGTCGATGCGGCCCACAGCTTCCATGCGAACCAAAGCAGGTAGAAGCCGCCAAAGATCTTCAGCGCCACGAACAGGCCGGGATGCAGCTTGAACAGCACCGCCAGACCAGCCAAGGCAAAGATGCACCACAGTGATGCGCCAAATGCCAGCCCCAGCGCATAGGGCAGCGCGCGTTCCCGCCCGTGGTTGAAGGCGGTCTGGACCGTCGCGATGATCGACGGCCCCGGCGTCAGGATCGCCAGCGACAGGGCCGAGACAAGAGCAATGACCTGCTCGGCCCCCAGCATGGCTTAATCTTTCTTAACTGCCGCGATGTCGGGCGCATCTACGGCCTTCATGCCGACGATATGATAGCCCGAATCAACGTGGTGGGTTTCGCCCGTGACGCCCGAACCCAGATCAGACAGCAGATACAGCGCGGATTTGCCGACCTCGTCCTGGCTGACATTGCGGCGCAAGGGCGAGTTCAGCTCGTTCCATTTCAGGATATAGCGGAAGTCCCCGATGCCCGATGCGGCCAGCGTCTTGATCGGTCCGGCGCTGATCGCGTTGACGCGGATGCCGTCCTTGCCCAAATCCTCGGCCAGATAGCGCACCGACGCCTCAAGCGCGGCTTTGGCGACGCCCATGACGTTGTAATGCGGCATGACGCGCTCGGCACCGTAATAGGTCAGCGTCAGCATGGACCCGCCCGGACCCATCATCGCGGCCGCGCGGCGCGCAACGGCGGTGAACGAGTAGACGGAAATATCCATCGTCATCAAGAAGTTGTCGCGCGTGGTGTCGGCATAGCGACCGCGCAGCTGTTCCTTGTCGGAAAAGCCGATGGCATGGACGATAAAGTCGATGCTGTCCCAACGCTGACGGATCGCATCGAACAGACCGTCGATCGACACTTCGTCCGAGACGTCGCATTCCGCGATCAGATCCGAGCCAAGCTGCGCCGCCAGCGGCTCGACCCGGCGTTTCAGCGCCTCGCCCTGATATGAAAAGGCAAGCTCTGCCCCTTGATCGGCAAGGGCCTTGGCAATGCCCCATGCGATCGACTTGTCGTTGGCCAGACCCATGATGAGGCCGCGACGGCCTTTCATCAGCCCTTGACCGGCTTCACTTGACATGATGCTGCCCCTCGCGCTTCTTCGATTTTCGCAGGATTAGGACAACTGCAAGGGGGCATCAAGTGTTGGTGACTAAGCTGTCATGAGCGACCGGACCGGAATATTCGCGGGCAACGACCCGTATGCCATCGCAAGAAGCTGGCTGGCCGAGGCGGAAAAGACCGAGCCGAACGATCCGAATGCGATCGCGCTGGCGACGGTGGATGCCGATGGGCAGCCCGATGTGCGCATGGTGCTGCTGAAGGAAATCGAGGGCACGACGACCGACGGCGCGTTCGTGTTCTACACGAATTTCGAAAGCGCCAAGGCGACCCAGATCGAGGCGACGGGCGTGGCATCCTTCGTGATGCACTGGAAATCGCTGCGCCGCCAGATCCGCGTGCGCGGCCATGTCAGCAGGGTCGAGGATGAACTTGCCGACGCTTATTACCGGTCGCGCGCCTTGCAGTCGCGGATCGGCGCGTGGGCGTCGAAACAAAGCCGTCCGCTTGAGAGTCGCGGGGCCCTGATGACCGAAGTCGCGCGTCAGGGGATCAATCTGGGATTGAATCCGCCACGCCCTCCGCATTGGGGTGGATACAGGATTCGGCCTTACCAGATCGAATTCTGGGCTGACGGTGCGTTTCGCCTGCACGATAGGTTCCAATGGTTAAAACATGCCTATTTGAGTAAAAACAATATCATGCAGGATATTACCGGCGAAGGCGTCGAAAGTTTCTGGATCGTGCGGCGTCTTAGCCCTTGATGCCGCTCATGGTTTTATCCATGGTATGGAAAACCTGACCCAATTCCGGTTCTGGTCCGATCAGTTCAGTTTTGCAGGCAAGCCGCAGAACGGGGTCGGGCAGTCCGGGTTTATCTGGTTATTACGAACGGGATAACTGAGTGAAATGAGCGATAACGACGAGCAGCAGCGGGAAGTCGCCGGCGTCGTGAAATGGTTCGACGGCAACAAGGGCTTCGGCTTCATCACCGATCCCGAAGGTGGTGCCGATATCCTTTTGCATGCCAACGTTCTTCGAAATTTCGGCCAAAGTTCGGTCGCCGAAGGTGCGCTGGTCAAAGCGCTCATTCAGAAAACTCCTCGGGGTGTTCAGGCGATCGAGATATATTCGATCGAACCCCCCGCCACCGAACCCATGCCTGCCATTGCCGATCTCTGCTCGGCCACCCCCGAAGAGGTTGCGCGCCTGCCGCTGCTGCCCGCGCGGGTCAAATGGTTCGACAAGGCCAAGGGCTTCGGCTTTGCCAACGTGTTCGAACAGAAGGCCGATGTGTTCCTGCATATCGAAGTTCTGCGCCATTCCGGCTTTTCCGATCTTGCCGTGGGCGAGGCGATTGCGCTGCGTGTGGTCGATGGCCGCCGCGGCATGATGGCCGCCCAGATACTCTCGTGGGAACGAGCCGCCGTGGAGGCGCGAGGTGCCCAACCGGGGGGAGCGGCCGCGCTCGCTAAACTGCGGCTGGTCGCGGGCGCGGTATGAAATGGCAGGCCGTAGCTGTTGTTCTCGGACTAACTAATCTTCTTCCCTACACGGCCCAGGCAGCGACTTGTTCGATGGACAAGGCGCTGTTTTCCGGTGGCGGGCGCAGCGTCGAAGTTGCGGTGGAAATCGCCGATGATGCAGCCGAACGCGCGCGCGGGTTGATGTTTCGCCGCGATCTGCCACAGGGCAGCGGTATGCTTTTCATCTATGAGCATCCGCAGCAGGTCGCCTTCTGGATGCGAAATACCCTGATCCCGCTGGACATGATCTTTATCGATGCGCGTGGCGAGGTGCGGCACGTGCATCCCATGGCCAAGCCGCTGGACGAAAGCTCGGTTCCGGGTGCCGCGATCGGTGATCCGGCGCCTGAACGGCTGATGGTTCTTGAGGTTCCGGGGGGCGATGCGGCGCGTCTGGGCATTAGCCCCGGAATGGTGCTAAGCCATCCCGGCATCCCGCAACAGCAGGCCCGTGCGCGCTGCAGTTGATCCGGTAACACCGCATTTTCCGCTTTCCCCCCGCGTTTTCAGTCGCTAGACAGCGGCATGGTTCGGGGCGTAGCGCAGCCTGGTAGCGCGACGGTTTTGGGTACCGTAGGCCGGAGGTTCGAATCCTCTCGCCCCGACCAGCTTCCGGGTATTGCTATTCCGTGGGATCACCGCTGGCGCTGTCAGGCGTGGTCTTGCGGTCGTAGATCGGCTGTCGCGCCGTGGTCGGGCGTTCGACGGGGGCATCGTCCTTGCGTTGGGACGGTCGCGTGGTCTGGTCCTTTTCCATGTCCTTTTCGGGCATCGCTTGGTCCTTTCGACGGCTGTTTCGGTGCAACGACCACAGCGCCGCGATGTTCCATGATTTTCGGCCCTTGCCCTTTTCCCCGGCCCCTCCTAGAAGCCCCGATGATTGTTTTGATGCTGGGGGGCACGGAATGCCGCTTCTGGTGATGAAATTCGGCGGCACTTCGGTTGCTGACCTTGACCGCATCAAGAATGCGGCCGCCAAGGTCAAGCGCGAGGTCGAGCGTGGCTATGACGTGATCGTCATCGTCAGCGCAATGTCGGGCAAAACCAATGAGCTGGTCGGTTGGGTCGAGGCGACTTCGCCTTTGTTCGATGCACGCGAATACGATGCCGTCGTCGCGTCGGGCGAAAACATCACGGCTGGCCTGATGGCGCTGACTTTGCAGGAAATGGATGTTCCGGCGCGCAGCTGGCAGGGCTGGCAGGTGCCGATCAACACGACCGCCGCGCATAGCTCGGCGCGTTTCGTGGACATTCCGCGCGAGAATATCAACGCGAAATTCGCGGAAGGTTTCAAGGTTGCGGTCGTCGCGGGCTTTCAGGGCGTGTCGCCCGAAGGTCGCGTGACCACGCTGGGCCGTGGCGGTTCGGACACGACCGCCGTTGCCTTTGCCGCAGCCTTCAAGGCCGAACGCTGCGACATCTATACCGATGTCGATGGCATCTATACGACCGATCCGCGCATCACGACCAAGGCGCGCAAGCTGGAGCGCATCGCCTTTGAGGAGATGCTGGAACTGGCCAGCCTTGGTGCCAAGGTGCTGCAAACCCGTTCCGTCGAACTGGCGATGCGCTACAAGGTCAAGCTGCGCGTGCTGTCGTCGTTCGAGGATACGGACGAGAACTCTGGAACCCTGGTCTGTGACGAGGATGATATCATGGAATCGAAAGTCGTATCTGGCGTCGCCTTTTCGCGCGAAGAGGCCAAGATCACGCTGTTCACCATCGAAGACCGCCCCGGTGTCGCCTCGGCGATCTTCGGGCCGCTGGCTGACGCCGGCATCAACGTCGATATGATCGTGCAGAACATCTCGGAAAAGGACTATGACGAGGCGCATCCCGGCGCCGTCACGGACATGACCTTTTCCTGCCCGATCAATCAGGTCGCCCGCGCCAAAAAGGCGCTGGAGGATGCCAAGACCGCCGGCACGATCCAGTATGATGAGCTGATCATCGACGAGGACGTGGCCAAGGTTTCGGTCGTGGGCATCGGGATGCGCAGCCATGCAGGTGTCGCAGCCAAGATGTTCAGCGCGCTTTCGACCGAGAACGTGAACATCAAGGTCATCTCCACCAGCGAGATCAAGATTTCGGTGTTGATCGACCGCAAATATATGGAACTCGCGGTGCAGGCACTGCATGATGCCTTCGAGCTTGAGAAGGCCTGAGCCAAAGCTCGGGCCTTGATCGGAGGATCGTTTGGCCGAACGCAAGGACAGCGACTCGCGCAAGCTGCTGCAGCGGCTGCGCGAGACATTGGCGGCTCCGGGTGGTGGTCAGGACCGGCTTGACCAGATCACCCATCACATCGCCGATTCCATGGGAACGCAGGTCTGTTCGATCTATCTGTTCCGCGATCCCGACACTTTGGAGCTTTGCGCTACCGAAGGTCTGAACGCCGCCGCCGTCCACAAGACGCGCCTGCGTCTGGGCGAAGGGCTGGTTGGGCGCGTCGCCCGCACGGGGCGGCACGTAAACACCGCAAACGCCCCCGCCGAACCCGGTTTCCGCTACATGGCCGAAACCGGCGAAGAGGTTTACCCCAGTTTTCTGGGCGTGCCGATCCAGCGCGTGGGTGAAAAGCTGGGCGTGCTGGTCGTCCAGTCACGCGAGGCGCGGCAGTTTTCCGAAGACGAAGTTTATGGCCTTGATGTGGTCGCCATGGTGCTGGCCGAAATGGCCGAGCTTGGCGCATTCCTTGGTTCGCAATCCGACAGTATGCCGTTGGCGCACCGTTTCCCCACGGCTTTCCGTGGCGCGACGGGACAGGAAGGCGTGGCCGAGGGCCGGGTCTGGCTGCATGAGCCGCGTGTCGTCGTGACCAATCCGGTGGGCGAAGACCCGCTAAAGGAAAAGGCCCGGTTGATCGAAGCCGTCGCCATGCTGCGCACGACCGTCGATTCGATGCTTGCCGCGACGGACATGGGGCGCGGCGACGGTGCCGAGGTCATGGAGACATACCGCATGTTCGCCCATTCGCGCAGCTGGCTGCGCCGGATGGAGGAAACGATCGACCTTGGCCTGTCCGCCGAGGCCGCGGTCGAAAAGGAACAAAGTCAGGCCCGGTCGCGGCTGGAAAGCGCCGCGGACCCCTATCTGCGGGACCGGCTGCACGATCTGGACGACCTGTCGAACCGCCTGCTGCGTATCCTGACGGGGCAGGGCAAGGATACCGGCGCCGAGATGCCGGAAAACCCCATCCTTGTCGCGCGCAATATCGGCCCGGCCGAGCTGCTGGATTACGGCCGCAAGCTCAAGGGCGTCGTGCTGGAAGAGGGCTCGGTCGGAAGCCATGCCGCTGTTGTCGCGCGCGCGCTGGCGATCCCGCTGGTCATCCACGCCGAGCGTATCATATCCGAGGCGCTGAACGGCGATCAGATCCTTGTCGATGGCGATATGGGCATCGTCCATCTGCGCCCCGAGGAATCGGTGGCCAATGCGTTCCGCGACAAGATGGCCATGCAGGCCGAGGCGCAAAGCCGTTACGCCGGACTGCGCGACCTGCCCGCCACGGCGAAATGCGGAACGACCGTCGGGCTTTACATGAATGCCGGGCTGATGGCCGATCTGCCCAGCCTTGAAAGCTCGGGCGCCGAAGGGGTGGGGCTGTTCCGCACCGAATTGCAGTTTCTGGCCCGGACGCGCGTGCCGCGCCGGGGTGAGCTGGCCTCACTTTATTCGCATGTGCTGGACAATGCGCATGGCAAGCCGGTGATGTTCCGCACGCTGGACATCGGCTCGGACAAGGTGCTGCCCTATATGAAGCCCCAGGATGAGCCTAACCCCGCGATGGGTTGGCGCGCGATCCGTGTGGGTCTGGACAAACGCGGCGTCCTGCGGATGCAGTTGCAGGCATTGATCCGCGCTGCTGTCGGGCGCCCGCTTTACGTGATGTTCCCATTCGTCACCGAGATGCCCGAATTCGAGGAAGCCCATCGCCTGCTGATGGAGCAGATTGCCCGCGAACAGCGGCTGGGCCATCCCATGCCGACCGATGTGCGGGTCGGCGCGATGCTTGAGACGCCATCGCTGGCATTTGCGCCCAAGAAGTTCTTCGAGATGTGCGATTTCATCTCGGTCGGCGGCAACGATCTGAAGCAGTTCTTCTTTGCCGCTGACCGCGAGAATGAGCGGGTCAGGCGGCGCTACGACACGCTGGCCACGTCCTTTATCAACCTGCTGGAGCAGATCCTGCAACGCTGCGACGATGCGCGCGTGCCGGTGTCATTCTGCGGCGAAGATGCGGGCCGCCCGATCGAGGCGGTGACATTCGCGGCGCTGGGATTCCGGCGGTTGTCGATGCGACCGGCCTCGATCGGGCCGGTCAAGCATCTGATCCGGCGGGTCGATCTGTCCGAACTGAAGCGGGTGATCGACGACGCCCGCGCGATGGGCGAATTGAACCTGCGCCAGACCGTCACCGACTGGCTGGCGCGGCAGTAAGCCCCGCCGCGCGGTCGGCATTTCCTTTATGCATTTCCTATAAGAAGGGCTGGCCGCCCGTCTCGAAGCACTATGCGGCCCCGGCATATATCCGTTCCATCCCGATCCGTGCCGCGACAGATGCGTGCCGGACGGTTCCGTATCCGGCCTTTTCCCAAGATGCCGGACACAACCGGAGAGAACGGAAATGGACTTACTGGTTCTGTCAATTGCGGCAGGCTTCTTTGCCCTGATGCACGGCTATGTCGCCGCTTGCAGCAAGCTGTAAGGGGGCGGCGATGCTTCTTGATTATGTGCTGGGCGGCGCGGTCGCCGCCTTTGTCGCGGGTTATCTGCTTTACGCCCTTGTGCGTCCCGAGCGGTTCTAAGGGGGCGCTGACATGACGATCAACGGCTGGGTGCAGATCCTGATTTTCCTTGGGATCGCCGTCGCCCTTATCCGACCGCTTGGCGGCTATATCACCCGTGTCATGACCGGAGAGCGGACGTTGCTGTCGCCCGTTCTGTTGCCGGTCGAACAGATCCTTTACCGCGCCGCGGGTACCGACCGCGACCGCGAACAGCATTGGACCGATTATATGGCCGCGATGCTGATGTTCAGCGTCGTGGGCTTTGGGCTGCTTTACGCAATCCAGCGGCTGCAGGGCGGATTGCCCCTGAACCCCGCAGGCATGGGCGCGGTGGAACCCACCAGCGCCTTTAACACCGCCATCAGCTTTATGACCAACACCAACTGGCAGGGCTATGTCGGCGAGGCCACGATGAGCTATCTGACCCAGATGTCGGGCCTGACGGTGCAGAACTTCGTTTCTGCCGCTGTCGGCATGGCGGGGGCCATGGCGATCATCCGGGGCTTTGCCCGCGCCGACAGTCGGACGGTCGGGAATTTCTGGGTCGACCTGACGCGCGCCACGCTTTACGTGCTGCTGCCCATCTGCATCCTCGGCAGCCTTCTGCTGGTCTGGCAGGGTGTGCCGCAGAATTTGGGCGCCTATACCGTCGCCACCACGCTTGAGGGCGGGCAGCAGACCATCGCGCAGGGGCCAGTCGCCTCGCAAATGATGATCAAGCATCTGGGCACGAATGGCGGCGGGTTCTTCAACGCCAACGCCGCGCATCCGTTCGAAAACCCGACAGCGCTGACCAACCTGATCCATCTGGTCAGCATCTTTTCCGTGTCGCTGGCGATGCTGAACGTCTTTGGCCGCATGGTCGGCAATCCGCGTCAGGGCTGGGCGCTGTTGGGCGTGATCGGAGTGATCGTGCTTGTGGGCATCGTCGCCGTCTATTGGGCCGAAGGTGCGGGCAACCCGGCCTTGGGCCTCGCTGGCGGCAACATGGAGGGAAAGGAAACCCGTTTCGGCATCGCGCTTTCGTCGCTGTTTGCGGTCGTGACGACCTCGGCTTCGACCGGGGCGGTCAGCGGGATGCATGACAGCATGATGCCGCTGGGCGGGCTGGTGCCCTTGTTCTTCATGATGATCCCGCCCTTGGGTGGCATCGGCGCGGGCGTCTATGGCGTGCTGATCTATGCCATCGTCTCGGTCTTTATCGCGGGGCTGATGGTCGGGCGCACCCCGGAATATCTGGGCAAAAAGATCGAAGGGCGCGAGGTCAAGATGGCCATTCTTGCCATGCTTGGCCCGTCGGCTGCCGTCCTGATCCTCACGGCCCTCGCGGTTGCGATCCCGGCGGGGCTGTCCAGCCTGCAGGATGCCGGACCGCATGGCTTCACCGAGGCGCTTTATGCCTTCACCTCGGCCGCGAACAACAATGGCTCGGCCTTTGCGGGCATCAGCGCCAATACGCCTTTCTATAACATCACGCTGGGTCTGGCGATGTTGGCGGGGCGGTTCCTGCTGATCATCCCGGTGCTGGCGATTGCGGGCGCGCTGGCCGCGAAAAAGACCGTGCCCGCATCGGCGGGAACGCTGCCGACGACCGGGCCGTTGTTCATCGGCCTTGTCATCGGCATCACGCTGATCGTGGGCGGGCTGACCTTTTTCCCCGCCCTGGCCCTTGGCCCCGTGGTCGAGCATCTGGCGATGACTCTGGGCCAGACCTTCTGAACCTGCGGGCCGCCCCACGCGCGGCGGCCCATATCCCTTCCGCTGGAGTCTTTCATGGACCAGTCCAATTCCGCGCGCATGTTCGATGCCCGCATCCTTGTCCCCGCCATTGGGGACGCATTCCGCAAGCTTGATCCAAGGTCGCTTGCCCGCAATCCGGTGATGTTCGTCGTCGCCGTCGTCTCGGCGCTGACCACGGTCCTGCTGCTGCGCGACCTGCTGACCGGGGCCGAGCGTACGGGTTTTTCGGTGCAGGTCGTGGCTTGGCTGTGGTTCACGGTTCTGTTCGCCAATTTCGCCGAGGCCGTCGCCGAAGGTCGTGGCAAGGCGCAGGCGGAATCCCTGCGCAGGACGCGCAGCGAAACGCAGGCCAAGCTGCTGTCCGAAGGCGGTGATTTCCGCATCGTTCCCGGCAACAGCCTGAAACCGGGCGACGTTGTGCTGGTCGAACCGGGCGACATCATCCCGTCGGATGGCGAGGTGATCGCAGGCGTGGCATCGGTGAACGAAGCCGCAATCACAGGCGAAAGCGCCCCTGTCATCCGCGAATCCGGCGGCGACCGCAGCGCCGTCACCGGGGGCACGCAGGTGCTGTCGGACTGGATCAAGGTCCGCATCACCGCCGCCGCGGGCTCCACCTTCATCGACAAGATGATCGCGCTGGTCGAAGGGGCCGAGCGGCAAAAGGCCCCGAATGAAATCGCGCTGAACATCCTGCTGGCCGGGATGACGCTGATCTTTGTGCTGGCTGTCGTGACCATCCCCAGCTTTGCCGGCTATGCGGGCGGGCAGGTGCCGGTCATCGTGCTGGTTGCGCTGTTCGTGACGCTGATCCCCACGACGATCGGCGCGCTGCTGTCGGCCATCGGTATCGCGGGCATGGACCGGCTGGTGCGTTTCAACGTGCTGGCGATGTCGGGCCGCGCGGTCGAGGCGGCGGGCGATGTTGACACGCTGCTGCTGGACAAGACCGGCACGATCACGCTGGGCAACCGGCAGGCGGCCGAGTTCCGCCCGCTGCGCGGTATCACCGAACTTGAGCTGGCCGACGCGGCGCAGCTTGCGTCCTTGGCGGACGAGACGCCCGAGGGCCGCTCCATCACCGTTCTGGCCAAAGAGAAATATGGCATCCGTGGCCGTGACATGGCCAGTCTGAATGCGCAATTCGTGCCCTTTACCGCACAGACCCGCATCAGCGGTGTCGATGTGGATGGCAGCTCGATCCGCAAGGGTGCGGTCGAAGCTGTGCTGCGCCAGCTTGATCCCACCATCCGTCAGGATACCCGCGAATTGCAGCGCATCGCCGATGACATCGCCAAACAGGGCGGCACGCCTTTGGCCGTGGTCCGCGACGGCAGGCTGCTGGGGGTGATCTATCTTAAGGACATCGTGAAAGGCGGCATCCGCGAACGTTTTGCCGAATTGCGCCGCATGGGCATCCGCACGGTGATGATCACCGGCGACAACCCCATGACCGCCGCCGCCATCGCCGCCGAGGCGGGCGTGGACGATTTCCTTGCCCAGGCGACGCCCGAAATGAAGCTGGATCTGATCCGGCAGGAACAGGCCAAGGGCAAGCTGGTCGCGATGTGCGGCGACGGCACCAATGACGCCCCTGCGCTGGCGCAGGCCGATGTGGGCGTCGCCATGAATACTGGCACTGTCGCCGCGCGCGAAGCGGGCAATATGGTCGATCTGGACAGCGACCCCACCAAGCTGATCGAGGTGGTGGAAATCGGCAAGCAACTGCTGATGACACGCGGCGCGCTGACCACGTTCAGCATCGCCAATGACATCGCCAAATACTTCGCGATCATCCCGGCGATGTTTCTGGCGTTTTATCCGCAACTGTCGGGCCTGAACGTCATGGGGCTGGCCAGCCCCGAAAGCGCGATCCTGTCGGCGATCATCTTCAACGCGCTGATCATCGTCGCGCTGATCCCGCTATCGCTGCAGGGCGTCAAATACCGCGCCATCGGCGCAGGCGCGCTGCTGTCGCGCAATCTGCTGGTCTATGGGCTTGGCGGCATTCTGGTGCCCTTTGCCGGGATCAAGTTCATCGACATGGCGATCTCTGCCATGGGTCTGGTCTAAGGAGGCCGGTATGCTGAAACATCTTCGTCCGGCGCTGTGCATGATCGGCGCGTTCACCGTCATCACAGGTCTTGCCTATCCGCTGGCCGTCACCGGCATCGCGCAGGCAATGTTCCCGACGCAAGCCAATGGCAGCCTGATCGAACGCGATGGCAAGGTCGTCGGCTCGGCCCTGATCGGGCAGGGGTTCACGGGGGCGGGTTATTTCCACCCGCGCCCCTCGGCTGCCGGGGACGGCTATGATGCCGCAGCTTCCAGCGGATCGAACCTGGGGCCCACAAGTGCGGCGCTGGTCGCGCGGGTCGCGGCGGATACGCAGCGCCTGAAAGCCGAAAACGGCGGCCAGACGCCGCCCGTCGAGCTGGTCACCACCTCGGGCAGCGGGCTTGATCCGCATATCACCCCCGAGGCCGCGCTTTATCAGGTGGACCGCGTGGCGCAGGCGCGTGGCATGTCGCCCGATGCCGTGCGGGCGCTGGTCGCAGGTCACGTCCAGCCGCGCCTGCTGGGCGTGCTGGGGGAACCCGTGGTGAACGTGCTGGAACTGAACCTTTCGCTGGACGCGCGCCCCTAAAGCAGCAGTGCCCCCGATAAGATTTTCGGGGGCACTTTTACGCGCCGACGTCGCGATCTTTATAAAGATCCTATTTCAAAGCACGCAGATCCGTCTCGAATCCTTACGCATCAACGATGACATATCGGCATTGAACCGAACGCAAATGAACCCGGATGCCTGATCCCGATAACGAAACCCACCGCCCGTCCCCCGACGCGCTTCTGGAACGCGCGGCGCAAGAAACGCGCGGACGGCTGAAGGTCTTTCTTGGCTCGGCCCCCGGTGTCGGCAAAACCTATGAGATGCTGGAATCGGGCCGGGCATTGCTGGCTGACGGGCAGGATGTCGTCATCGGCGTGGTCGAAACGCATGGCCGTGCCGAAACGGCGGCGCTGCTGGGCGGGTTTCAGATCATCCCGCGCAAACAGACCTTATATCGCTGCCAGACGCTTGAGGAGATGGATCTGGACGCCATCATCGCCCGCGCGCCCCGTTTGGCGCTGGTGGACGAACTGGCCCATACCAACGCGCCGGGAAGCCGCCATCCCAAGCGATACCTTGATGTGCTGGAGCTGCTGGACCGGGGCATCGATGTCTATACGACCCTGAACATCCAGCATGTCGAAAGCCTGAACGATGTGGTGGCCCAGATCACCCGCATCCGCGTCCGAGAGACGGTGCCGGATTCCATTCTGGACCGCGCCGACGATATCGAGATCATCGACCTGACCCCCGACGATCTGATCAAGCGCCTGCACGAGGGCAAGGTCTATCTGCCCCGCACCGCAAAGCGCGCGATCCAGAACTATTTTTCACCCGGCAACCTGACTGCCTTGCGGGAACTGGCCTTGCGGCGCACCGCGCAGCGGGTCGATGCGCAATTGCTGAACCACATGCAGGCGCATGGCGTGCGCGGCCCGTGGCCCAGTGGCGACCGCATCCTTGTCTGCATCGATGCCAGCGCGCGGGGTCCGGCTTTGGTGCGTTACGCCAAGCGGCAGGCGGACCGGATGCGGGCAAGCTGGACCGCGCTGCATGTCGAGCTTGCGCAGGACATCAGGCTGGCCGATCCGCAAAAAGACCGCATCGCCAGCACCCTGCGTCTGGCCGAGCAACTGGGCGGAGAGGCCGTGACCCTGCCGGGGCAGGGCGTGGTGCGTGAAATCCTGCGCCACGCGCTGACCCATAATTTCAGCCATGTCATCGTCGGCCGCACCGAAAAGCCGCGTTGGCAGGAATGGCTGCGCGGCTCGGTCTCGACCGAGCTGATCCGGCAGGCGCGCGATCTGAACGTGCATGTCGTCGCGGGCCGGGAACGCGAGCGTCCGCCCACGCGGGCCATGACCTTTGCCCTGCCGCGGGAACTTTCGCTGCTGCCCTATCTGCAGGCGGTGCTTTACACCGCGATTGCCGTTCTGACCGGGGCGGCGCTGACCCGCATTTTCGACGTGCGCAATATCGGGCTGGTCTTTCTGATGGCGGTTCTGACCTCGGCTGCGACGGCGGGGCTGATGCCTGCGCTATTCGCCTCGGTGCTGGGGGCGCTGGCTTATAACTATTTCTTTCTGGACCCGCTTTACACGCTGGCGATCCGCGATCCCGAAAGCGTGGTGGCGCTGGTATTCTTTCTGGGTGCCGCTGCGATCACCTCGAACCTGACGGCGCGGGTCCACCGGCAGGCGCGGGCGGCGCGCATCCGGGCACGCACCACGGAAAGCCTGTATCTGTTTTCCAAGCGGCTTTCGGTTGCGGGCACGCTGGACGACGTGCTGTGGGTCACCGTGAACCAGATGGCGACGATGCTGTGCGTCAACACCGTGCTGCTGCTGCCCGAAGGCGATAAAGTCACCGTCCGCGCGGGCTTTCCCCCCGACGACACGCTTGACGATGCCGACATCGCGGCGGCGCAATGGGCGTTTGCGCATAACCTGCCCGCCGGGCGGGGGGCCGATACGCTGCCGGGCGCACGCAGGCTGTATTTGCCGCTGCGTACCGGGCGGATGACCGTGGGCGTGGTGGGGCTGGACAATGACCGCAGCGGCCCCTTGCTGACCCCCGATCAAAGCCGCCTGTTCGACGCGCTGGCCGATCAGGCCGCGCTGGCCATCGAACGCATCCAGCTTGTCGATGATCTGGATCAGGCCCGCCTGGTGGCTGAAACGGACAAGCTGCGATCCGCGCTGCTGACCTCGATCTCGCATGATCTGCGCACGCCTTTGGCGGGGATCATGGGGGCGGCGGGGATGCTTAGCGATTATTCGGATGAACTGCCGGACGAAAGCCGCCGCGACCTGCTGGCCACCGTGATCGAGGAATCCGAGCGGCTGAACCGTTTCATCGCCAATCTGCTGGACATGACACGCATCGAAAGCGGGATGACTGCGCCCAATGCCTTGCCGGTTTACCTGGATGAAATGGTGGGGGCGGTCCTGCGCCGGGCGCAGACGATCCTTGCCGGGCATCGCGTGCAGGTCACGCTGCCGCCCGCGCTGCCGCTTTTGCGTCTGGACCCGGTGCTGTTCGAACAGGTGCTGTTCAACCTGCTGGACAATGCTGCGAAATATGCGCCCGCCCAGACCGGGATCGGCATCGACGCGTGGCGCGACGGCAGTCATGTCACGCTGCAGATCCGCGACGAAGGGCCGGGCATCCCAGAGCCCGATCTGGAACGGATTTTCGACATCTTCTATCGCGTGCGAAAGACCGATCAGATTTTGGCGGGCACGGGCCTTGGCCTTGCCATCTGCCGCGGTTTTGTCGAGGCGATGGGCGGCACGATCCGCGCATCCAACCGCCGCGACCACAGCGGCGCGGTCTTCACGATCCGCCTGCCAATTCCCGATGATGACAAGGAACCGGAGATACAAGCATGAGCCTGAATGACGTAAAGGTGCTTGTGGTCGATGACGAACAGCCCATCCGCCGCCTGCTGCGCACCGGACTGACCGCCGAGGGCTATGCCGTGATCGAGGCGCGCAACGGCCGCGAAGCCCGCGAACTGGTGCTGTCGGAACGGCCTGATCTTATCTTGCTGGATCTGGGTCTGCCGGACCTGCAGGGGCATGACCTGCTGGAACGCTGGCGGGCCGATGCGCTGGAACTGCCAGTCATCATCCTGTCCAGCCGCACGGATGAGGGGGGGATCGTCAAGGCACTGGAACTGGGGGCCGACGATTACGTGACCAAACCCTTTGGCATGAAGGAAATCGCCGCCCGCATTCGCGTGGCGCTGCGCCACCGGCTGCAACAGCACGGCGAAAAGCCGATATTTCAGACGGGTGCGCTATCGGTCGATCTGGTGCGTCGCATTGTCAGGATCGGGGAACGCGAGGTGAAGCTTTCCCCCAAGGAATACGAAATCCTGCGCATTCTGGTGCAGCACGCGGGCAAGGTCATCACGCATCAACATCTGCTGTCGCATGTCTGGGGCAATACCGGAGAGGTGCAATATCTGCGCGTCTATGTCCGCCAATTGCGCCAGAAGCTTGAAGATGACGCCGATTGCCCGACCTATATCTCGACCGAGACGGGCGTGGGGTATCGTCTGCGCGAAGCGGATCAGTGACGCGCGGGGCACATCGGCAGTGATGCCGCCGTGCTGTCGAAGGCACGTGAAATCCAGCAATCAGATCGCTGATTTTCCAGAATTTTCGGAGATTTTGCCATCTGCCAACCGGCAGAAATAAATGGCGGACCCAGAGCGATTCGAACGCCCGACCCCCAGATTCGTAGTCTGGTGCTCTATCCAGCTGAGCTATGGGTCCGCTGTGAGGCGGTTATCTAGAGACAGTGCCGGGGGGGTGCAAGGCAAAAAATGAAGTTTTTCTGAAATCGGTCGAAAAACTTTGCCACCCCCGGAAAGGCGGCACTATTCGCTGATCGGGCCGTCGCGCAAGGCAACGCCAGCAAGCTCGCGCGGCAGGTGCAGGCAGAACTGCGTGCCGTCTTCGTCGCTGCGCAAAAGCTCCAGCCGTCCGCCGTGGTTGCGCACCAGATCGGCGGCAATGGCCAGACCCAACCCCGTGCCGCCCTTGCGCGACCCGCCCGAAAAAGGCTGGAACAGAAAGTCCCGCGCCTTTTTCGGCAGGCCGGGGCCGGTATCGCCGACGCGTATGAACCATTCCTGTTCATCCTCGCCCGCGCCGATTTCGATGGTGCCGGGTTTGCGCGTCGCCTCGATTGCTTGGCGGGCGTTGCGGGACAGGTTCGACAGCACGCGGAACAACTGGTCGCGGTCGGCGCGGATCATAAGGCCCGGCGGCACGTCGGTCAGGAATTCGATATGCCCCGCACCGTCCACGCGGTCGGCGGCCAGCGCCTCGGCCTCGGTCACCTCGGCGACCAGTGCCGACAGGTTGAAGCGCGACAGCGATGGCGCGGGCTCCTCGGCCTTGCCGAAGGCCAGCGTGGTTTCGCACAGGTTCACCGCGCGGCTGATCGAATTGACCAGCTTGGGCGCGGCGCGGCGCACGGCGGGGTCTTCGCTGGTCTCAAGCCGGTCGGCGAAGATCTGCGCTGTGGTCAGGATATTGCGCAGATCGTGGCTGATGCGGGCGACGGCTTGGCCCAGCTGCGCCAGCCGCGCCTTTTGCCGCAAGGCCGAGGTCACCGTGGTCTGCATTGCGGCCAGTGACGCCTCGGCCTCGTTCAGCTCGGCCAGCCGCGCAGATGGCGTGATGATCGAACGCGCGTCTTCGGGCGCGTTGGCATAGGCGGTCATGTGGCTGATGACACGCCGGATGGGCACCAGCAGCATCCGCTGGGCCGCGACGTTCAAAAGCAGTGCCGTCAGAATCGAGAACGCGGCCGAGATGAACAGCAGCCGCAGCCCGTAATCGATCATCTCGATCCGCAATTGCTTGGTGTCCATCGTGATCTCGATCAGCTGGCCGGCTTGGTTCACCGGGGCGCCGATCACGCGGATCACCTGATTCTGCGGGTCCATCAACTGTGCCAGCGCATCGCTGGCCGAGGTCAGGAAGGGCTGTTCGCGCAAGTCATAGGTCGCGGCGATGGGGCCGGGTATGGGCGATGACAGCACCAGCTGGCGCACATCGTTGCGCCGCAGCACCACGTTGAAGACGCCCGCATTCTCCAGCAGCTCGGATTCAAGGTCCGAGGCAAGCGACTCATCCGTCGCAAGCAGCGCGAGGCTGGCGATCTGCGCGCGTTCAAGACGCGATTCGAGGAAATCCAGACGATAGTTCGCAAGCGATGGCAGCAGGATCAGCAATTCGGCCAGAAGCACGAAGATCCCGGTCAGGACCGCGAACCGCCCGGAAAGGGTATTCAGGGACATATCAACCTTGTATTCCACCCCGTTCCGTGGCGTTGCAACCCACATAATGGTTGCGGGCTTGCAGTTCAAACCTGCGTGACCACGGAACGGTTCCCATGCCCCGAAGCCCGTCCGAAATCGCGTCCAAGATGGTTGACTTGGCAGCGGGCTGCGACTATGCAGCGGCTCTTGAATTGACCGGCGCGTCTTGCGTGGGCCGTATGCCCATACCCTGACACGCCTTGACCCGGAGTTTGAAGATGTCGAAACGCACTTTCCAGCCGTCGAACCTGGTTCGCGCCCGCCGTCACGGCTTCCGCGCGCGCATGGCGACCAAAGGCGGCCGCCGCGTGCTGAACGCGCGCCGCGCCAAAGGCCGCAAGTCGCTCAGCGCATAAGCCCGTCGCCGCAAGGCGTCAGGCGAAGCTGATGGATCAGGCTGCCGAAGATGCCGCCGCTGACCGGACCAGCCCGCAAGGGCAACCGGTCGGGGCGGCTTCCGGCATTTCAGGGGGTGCCAAGCCTCCGAAGCCGGAGACCCTGCGCAAGCGGGCCGATTTCCTGCGCGCGGCGCAGGCCCGCAGGCAAGGGACGCAAGGCTTTTTGCTGCAGGCCCGCAAGCGCGATGATGGCCAGGACGCGGTGCGCGTGGGCTTCACCTGTTCCAAGAAGATCGGCAATGCCGTGGCCCGCAATCGCGCCAAGCGTCGCCTGCGTGCGCTGGCGCATGAGGTGTTGACGGGCATGGCGCGACCGGGCTGGGACTATGTGCTGGTCGGTCGCCCCGGCGCCACCATCGAGCGCGACTTTGCCGATCTGAAGCGCGATCTGGAACAGGCGCTGTCGCGTATCCACGACGCGCGCAAATGACCCCGCTGGCCCATATCGTCGCGCTGCCGGTCCGCGCCTATCGGCTGGTCGCCAGTCCTTGGGTCGGGCATGGCTGCCGCTTTCAGCCCACCTGCTCTGCCTATGCGCTTGAGGCGCTGGAGCGGCATGGCGCGGTCAAGGGCGGCTATCTGATGGTCCGGCGCATCTGCCGCTGCCACCCTTGGGGCGGTCATGGTTTCGACCCCGTGCCAGAACGCAAGTCGCGGGACTGACGCCCGCCGCCTGCCGTGATATGAACCTTTGAACAGCGCCAACAGGACGACAAGCCATGCGGGACGAACTCGACAGCCACGACGATTCGCTTGAGGACATCCATCCGCTGTTTCGCGGCGCCCCGACCTCGACCGAGTTTCGCAAGCTGCGCAAGCGTCTGGTGCGCGAAACCCGCGCCGCGATCGAAACCTATGACATGATCCGCCCCGGCGACAAATGGCTGGTCTGCCTGTCGGGCGGTAAGGACAGCTACACGCTGCTGGCCGTGCTGCACGAACTGAAATGGCGCGGGCTTTTGCCGGTCGAGCTGCTGGCCTGCAATCTGGATCAGGGACAGCCGGGCTTTCCCGCGACGGTGTTGCCGGAGTTCCTGACCGACCGTCAGGTTGCCCATCGGATCGAATATCAGGACACCTATTCCATCGTGAAGGAAAAGGTCCCCGAAGGCCGCACCTATTGCGCGCTGTGTTCGCGTCTGCGCCGCGGCAACCTGTATCGCATCGCTCGCGAAGAGGGGTGCCAGGCCATCGTGCTGGGCCATCACCGCGACGACATCCTTGAGACGTTCTTCATGAACCTGTTCCATGGCGGGCGGTTGGCGTCGATGCCACCCAAACTGCTGAACGAGGAAGGCGATCTGAACGTCCTGCGCCCCCTGGCCTTTATCGCCGAGGCGGATTGCGAACGGTTTTCCCGCGCGATGAACTATCCGGTGATCCCCTGCGATCTGTGCGGTTCGCAGGAAGGTCTGCAGCGGATGCAGGTGAAAAAGCTGCTGGACGAATGGGAAAGCCGCAGCCCCGGCAGGCGTCAGGTGATGTTCCGGGCGCTGATGAACGTGCGCCCCTCGCATCTGCCGGATCCGAAACTGTTCGATTTCAGCGCGCTGGATCCATCGAATTTTAGCGAAATAGCCGCTACGGACGTGCCGGTTTTGCGCGAACTTTAACGGAACGAAAAGTATCGCGAACCTAGGCTTCGGGTCGGGAAACACGATTCGGAACGGAAAATGGCTTACGGAATCAGGTCGGTGATATTGCGCTGGTTAGGGGCAGGCAGGGCCGCGCCGCGCAATGCGCTGGTGCTGCGTGTCGAAAACGGTGATCTTTTGCGCGCAAGCCTTGGGCCGGTGCTGCTGGATCGCATGGTCGATATGATCTCGCGGCGGCTGACGACCGAACTGGGGATGGTGCAGCATTGTCGCCATCCGGGCCTTACGGAATTGCATGGTTTCCTGCCGTCCGGTGCGTCCGATGTGCCAAAGCAGCTGGCGCAGCTTGGCTCGATCTGTCGCAGGCCGCTGGATCTGGGTGAATTGACCGTCATGCCCGTGATCAACGCGGTCCTGATATCCGGGCGCGCCGATCCGTCTAAGCTTTTGATGCAGGCACGCATGGCAGTCGCCGCAAGCAGCCCGCTTTCGCACGCGACACAGGTGCGGTTCGTCGAATACCGCGCCTCGGACAGCGAAGATGTGGCCGACGCCCCGCCGATATTCCTGCCCGAATATCTGCGCGCGCTGTTTCAGCCGCAGATGTGTTGCGACACCGGGCGGTTGCTTGCCCTGCGCATTCTGGTCCAGATCGATCACCCGCAACTGGGCCTGCTGGAGATGGAGGATCATCATTCGCGCCTTGACCCCGCAGCCTCGGCGCGGGCCTTGCGCATCATCCTGCGTCAGGGGTTGGAGGCGTTGAAGACGTGGGACCAGCGCGGGCTTGATGTGCCCTTCCTGTCCTTGCCGATCGCGGATCAGGATCTGGCTGACCCCGCAACCGCAGATGCCATCCTTGGTGAAATGCGCAGGCTGCAACTGCCGACCGACCGGCTTGAGGTCGAGGTGATTGCGCCCATCGGGGGCCGCGCGGGGCGGATGCCTGCCAGCGCCGGGCTGATGCGCCTTGCCGAGGCGGGATGCCGTCTGGCCTTTGGCGATTTCGGAACGGGCAATGGCGGGTTGGATGACCTGCGCATGTTCGGGGTTGGTCGCGTGCGCATCGGGCGCAGCTTCACGGCTGGCTGCGACAACCGCCCCGATCAGCAGCGCATGATCCTGGCCATTCTTGCCCTGGCCGAGCATCTGGGCCTTGAGACGCTGGCTGATGGCGTGACCACGCTGGAAGAACGGGGCTTCCTGTCGCAGATCGGATTTAGCGGGGTGCAGGGCAGCGCAGTCGCGCCCTGCATGACTGCGGCCCAGATAGGCGAATTTCTATGCGGTCATGGCCCTGCCGCAACGCCGCTGCCCGATTTGCAAAGGCGGACATGATGGACGCTGGAAAAGCGGGCTTTGCCACCTGCGCTGCCGCTTTGGCAGGTCGGGGTCGGGGACGTGTTGCGGGATTTCCACAGGCCGCTACGCGCGGTTTTCGGCAAATTCCCTTGACCTTTGCCGGTCGCTTCTGTTGAAGCGGCCCGAACCCATTGGGGTCGCAGACGACGAAGGGCTGATCCGGCATGGAAGATAACAACCGCAACCTCATCCTGGCGATGGTGCTCTCGGCCCTCGTCATTCTGGTCTGGTCGATCTTTTTCGCGCCGGAGCCGACGACTCCGCCGCAGGAAACCGCGCAGACCCAGACGGTTGATGGCCAGACCGCTCCGGCAGCGCCGCAGGCTGCGGGTCAGACCGGCACGGCCCCCGCGCTTGGTGCGGCGGCAACACCCGCTGCGGATGCCGCGGCGCAGGCTGGCCGTTTCCAGATCGAATCGCCCTCGCTGAAAGGCTCGATCTCGCTCGCAGGTGGTCGCATCGACGATCTGGAGCTGACCGGCTATCACGAAACGCTGGACCCGAATTCGCCCTATGTGCGGCTGCTGTCGCCGACCTCGCAACTGGCGGTCAAGGCCGACGGCTCGCCGGTTGCGCCGGGTGGCGATCCTTCGGTGGCGGTGCAGAAGCCTTATTACGCCGTTTACGGCTGGATGCCCGCACAGGGCACTGATCCCGCGCTGGTTCCCGGCCCCGCGACGATCTGGCAGGTCGAGTCGGGCGATGTGCTGTCGCCGGGCAAGCCTGTCACGCTGCGCTGGGACAATGGCGCAGGTCAGATCTTCCGCCGCATCTATGAACTGGATGACAAGTTCCTGTTCACCGTGACCCAGACGCTGGAGAACACGGGGACGGCACCCTTTGCGGCTGCGCCTTATGGGATTCTTGCGCGTCACGGCAAGCCCGATACCCAGAACTTCTTCGTCCTGCACGAAGGCGCGGTCGGCATGACCGACGGCAAGCTGCTGGAAGAAAAATACAAGGCCCTGACCGAACTGGACCCGACCGCAGGCGAAGGCCCGGCGCAACTGGTCGATGTCAAGGAAAACGGCTGGGTCGGCTTTACCGACAAATACTGGATGACGACGCTGGCCCCGGCTCCGGGCACGCCCTTCACGGCGGTGGTGAAATACGCCCCCGGCGCCGACATCTATCAGACCGAAACCCGCATGGCGGTGGAAACCGTGGCGCCGGGCGCGACCGCGACCAGCTCCAGCTATCTGTTCGCCGGTGCCAAGGTCTGGGAAACGATCAACGGCTATCAGCAGAACCCCGGCATCGACCGCTTTGTCGACTCGATCGACTGGGGCTGGTTCTACTTCCTGACCAAGCCGATCTTCCGCCTGCTGCACTGGCTGCACGGCTTCATCGGCAACATGGGTTGGTCGATCATCGCACTGACCTTCATCCTGAAGCTGCTGGTCTTCCCGCTGGCGCGCAAATCCTACATCTCGATGGCGAAGATGAAGGAATTGCAGCCCCGGATGGAGGAGATCAAAGAACGCGTCGGCGACGACCGCATGAAATACCAAAAAGAGGTAATGGAGCTTTACAAGCGCGAAAAGGTGAACCCCGCCGCGGGCTGCCTTCCGGTGCTGCTGCAGATCCCGATCTTCTTCTCGCTCTACAAGGTGATCTTCGTCACCATCGAACTGCGGCATGCGCCGTGGATCGGCTGGATCCATGACATGTCCGCGCCCGATCCGACCAGCCTTTGGAACCTGTTCGGCATGCTGCCCTGGGCAACCCCCGGCGCTGGCAGCTTCCTGCACAGCTTCACGCTGCCAGTGCTGGCGATTGTTCTGGGCATCTCGATGTGGATGCAGCAGAAACTGAACCCGGCACCCGCCGATCCGGCGCAGAAGATGATCTTTGCGTGGATGCCGTGGGTGTTCATGTTCATGCTGGGCGGCTTCGCCTCGGGTCTGGTGCTGTACTGGATCACCAACAACTTCATTACGATCGCGCAGCAATACACGATCATGTCGATGCACGGACACCGGCCCGACTTCTTCGGCAATATCCGCTCCAGCCTGCCATCGCGCGGCAAGGGGGATGACAAGGCCGAAAAGCCCGCAGCCAAGACCGGCAACAAGGGCGGTAAATGACCGCCCATATCGCCCGGATCAGGCGGCATCCGGTCAAGTCGCTGGGGGGTGAGGATCTTGCCCGCACACCGCTGCGCGCGGCCCAGCGTCTGCCGGGGGATCGGCTGTGGGCGATGCTGACCGAAGGCGGCGAGCGTCATGCCGGGCCGGGCGAACGCCCCGCCCGCTGGCTGCCGAAATCCTGTTTCATGCGCGGCGCGGCTTCGGCTGCGCTGCAAGCGGTTGAGGGGGGCTGGGGCGACGGCGTGCCACACGGTGCGATGACGCTGCGCCATCCCACCCGCCCGGACCTGCGCTTTGATCCCGAAACCGAAGGCGACAAGCTGCTGAACTGGGTGCAGCCGCTTTGGCCCGCCGACAAGCCCGTGCCCACCCGTCTGGTGCAGGGGCCGACCGGCTGGACCGATGTGAACCAGCCGTGGATTTCGATCCTGTCGCTGTCCAGCCTGCGCGACCTGGAAACGCGGCTGGGTCAGCCCTTGGGAATCGAGCGTTGGCGCGCCAACCTGTGGGTCGAGGGTTGGGAGGCTTATGCCGAACGCGATCTGGTGGGCCATATCCTGACGATCGGCGGGGTCGAACTGCGGGTGACCGAGACGATCGGCCGCTGCGCTGCGACCAGCGCCGACACCAGGACCGGCGAAATTGACATCGACATGCCTGCCGCGTTGCAGGCGCAGTTCGGCCACAAGGACTTTGGCATCTACGCCGAAGTCGTCACCGGCGGCGAGATCGCCCTCAAGGACGAGATCCGCGCATGAAGGTTGCCTTCCCCGTCGCCCCCGAACCCGAACCCGAACTGGCCGAGGCCGCGCGCAAGCTGTTCGCCGGTCCGGTCGATTTCCTCAAGGGCGTGGTCGCCATGGACGGCCTGCCGCCCGCCGACCGCCCCGAGGTCTGCTTTGCGGGCCGTTCGAACGTGGGAAAATCCAGCCTGATCAATGCGCTGACCGGGCGATCGGGCCTTGCCCGCGCCTCGAACACGCCGGGCCGCACGCAGGAAGTGAACTATTTTACGCTGGGTGAGCATTCGTATCTGGTCGACCTGCCGGGCTATGGCTTTGCCAAGGCGCCGGTGGCGGTCGTCGCGAAATGGCAGGCCCTGCTGAAGAACTATCTCTCGGGGCGTCCGACGCTGCGCCGGGCTTTCGCGCTGATCGATTCGCGCCACGGCGTCAAGGACGTGGACCATGAGATCATGCGCCTGTTGGATCGCGCCGCCGTGCCGTTTCAGGTGGTGCTGACCAAGGGCGACAAGATCGGCCGCGACACCATGACCGCCACCGTCGCGCAGGTCGAGGAGGCGCTGCAGAAGCACCCCGCCGCCTATCCCGAAATCGTGATCACCAGTTCGGACAAGGGGCAAGGCATCGCCACGCTGCGCGCCATCATCGCCGGGCTTGAATGAGCCGGACCGATCCTCTGGACCTTGGCCCGCAACGGTCCTAGGGTCCATCGCAACGAACAGGGGTCCATCATGAGAAAGCAGAACATGAACCGCGACTTTATGGCCACCGCACGCACACTTTCCGAAGCACTGCCTTATATGCAGCGCTATTCGGGTGCGGTTGTGGTGGTCAAGTTCGGCGGCAATGCTATGGGCGACGACGAAGCGATGGCCGAATTCGCCAGCGACATCGTGCTGATGAAGCAAGTGGGCATCCACCCGGTCGTCGTGCATGGCGGCGGTCCGATGATCAACGATTTGCTGAACAAGCTGGGCATCGAAAGCAATTTCGTGCGCGGCAAGCGCGTCACGACCCGCGAGACCGTCGAGGTGGTCGAGATGGTCCTGTCCGGTCTGGTCAATAAGCGCATCGTGCAGGCGATCAACGATGCGGGCGGCCGTGCCGTCGGCATCTCGGGCAAGGATGACGACCTGATGGTCTGCGAGGCGGACGACCCAGAACTGGGCTTCGTCGGTCGGCCTGTCGAAATGAACGTGCAGATCATCCGCGACCTTTACAATGCGGGCCTGATTCCGGTCATCGCACCTGTGGCGACCGGCATGGCCGACAATGAGACGTTCAACGTCAACGGCGACACGGCAGCCGGCGCGATTGCCGGTGCGCTGAAGGCCGATCGCCTGCTGCTGCTGACCGATGTGTCAGGCGTCAAGGACGCCTCGGGCGAGGTGGTGACATCAATGCATCCCGATCAGGTCAAGGCGATGATCGCCGATGGCACGATTGCGGGCGGCATGATCCCCAAGACCGAAACCGCGCTGAAAGCGGTTGAGGAAGGCGTGCGCGCCGTGGTCATCCTTGATGGCCGCGTCCCCAATGCCACCCTGCTGGAGTTGTTTACCGAGCATGGTGCCGGTTCGCTGATCCGCACCACCGAGCCCCGCGTGAAACCCCACGGTTTGCGGCAGGGCGGGACCGAACTGTAATCCCTTCGGAATCGAGGCTTGCCCGGCTACGGAAAGCTGTGGCAGGCTTCGGCTGAATTCACATTACGGTCGCAAAGGCAATTGTATGACTCCGCTTGGACACTGCCGGCTGATTCTGACACGCCACGCGAAATCGTCCTGGGACGACCCCTCGCAGCCAGACCATGACCGCCCGCTGAACGATCGTGGCCGCCGTTCCGCACGCGCGCTGGGGGACTGGCTTGCCAGCCGCGGCTATGAACCCGAGGAGGTGCTGTGCTCGACCTCGCAGCGCACCCGCGAAACGTGGGAGCGGGTGGCGATCGCACCGCTTGAAGTGCGCCCGAATGTGCGTTTCGAACATGATCTGTATCACGCCTCGCCGGAAGAGATGCTGACGGTGTTGCGTAGCGCCGAAGCGCCGACCGTGATGATGCTGGGTCATAATCCGGGCATCTCGGAATTCGCGGCCATGCTGCCAGCGCGTGCGCCGCTGGACCCGGAATTCCGCCGTTATCCGACCGCAGCGACGCTGGTCGTGGATTTCCAGATACAGGGTTGGTCGGAATTGCAGCCGGGGCAGGGCAGTGTTCTGGATTTCGTCAGGATCGACGGGCGCGACTGATCCCCGCAATTTGGCGATATATCTTCATATAGATGAGCGGATGGCCCGAATGTATTCGCGGACGGCATAGCGGGAATGTCAAAAACCGCTCTGCAAATGCTGCGCTGCGGCATCTATCTTTGTTAGCGCAAACAAACGGTAGATGAACGGAGAGAATGATGACGCTGACCGCCACGAATATCGAACGCCGCAACGACAATGGCCTTGTTGCCAAGCTGATCGGCTCGATCAACGCATATATCCTGGGCCGTCGCGTGGCCAAACGCACGACCGAAGAACTGAACGCGCTGCGCGACCGCGATCTGGCAGATCTGGGTATCAGCCGCCTTGACATCGCCCGTCTGGCCGCCGAAGCCCGCAAGGCTGCGGTTGCAAAGCATCTGGCTGCCTGACCCTCGGGCCAGTTCGGCACCCGTCCTGGGGCCATGTGAACGCGCCGTCAGCCCAAGGGCTTACGGCGCTTCTTTTTTGCTTGAATGCTTGGTTCAAAGCGAAAAACGGGACCGCTGGCATGTGGTTGCCGGGCGATCCGGTGATCGTCTTTTCATCTGAAGGGAAATGGTAGCGGAGGAGGGATTTGAACCCCCGACACAAGGATTATGATTCCTCTGCTCTAACCAGCTGAGCTACTCCGCCACGGGTGCGGGGTAATTACGGCGAGTAGCGGGGGGCGTCAAGCGCCATTCCGCACTATTTTCGCCAAATCGTAATCGCGCAGAAGTGTCGCGGATTCGTTGCCAAAAACAGCGACGATGTAGCCATCAGATTTGCCAGCCCCGAGCGACTTATGAGCATCGTCTCCCAGCCAATAAGCCGTGGTCTAAGCCTGCCGCAGATACGCCCTTGGCGATTGGGATGGCTGCGCCGCATGATTGCCGCGCTGGCCTGCTGCTTCGGCCTGATCCTTAGCTATTTCATGATCGGCTATTACTCGGGCAACTTCACCACCATCGTCGGCGGAGAGGCCTACCGTTCGGGGCAGCTATCGCCGACGCAGATCGAAAGCGTGCATTCCCGGCTGGGCATCGCCAGCATCATCAACCTGCGCGGAGAGAATCGCGGCACGGATTGGTATGATGCGGAACGCGCCACGGCGAGCCGTCTGGGGATCGAGCATCTCGATTTCAGCATGTCCGCGCGTCGCGAATTGCAGACCGAGGATGCGCTGCGCCTGATCCAGATGATGCGCGATGCACCAAAGCCGGTGCTGATCCATTGCGAAGGCGGTGCGGATCGCACAGGACTGGCGGCGGCGCTGTATATCGCGGGGCTGAAAAATGGCACCGGGGAGCAGGCGGAATGGCACCTGTCCCCGGTCTTTGGTCATCTGGCTATTCCGGGTCATTCGCAGACCTGGGCCATGGATCTTAGCTGGCAGCGGATGGCACCCCTGCTGGGGGTCGCGGGCCGTTAGCCCTTGGCGCGCACGACCTGCAGCAGCGGCATCACGTCGGACATGTCCGGGCCGTGTGCCTGACCGGTCAGCGCCTTGCGTAGCGGCATGAAGAGCCCTTTGCCCTTGCGGCCCGTGGCTTCCTTGACCGCTGCGGTGAACTCGCCCCAAGTCGCGTCGTTATAGGGCGGCGGTGGCAGCAGCGTCATGGCCTGCGCGATGAAATCGGTATCCTCGGGGTCGATCTGCGGCTCGGCCCCGTTCGAGAAGATGTCCCACCATGCCGCCAGATCATCCAGCTTGGTGATGTTCTGCGACGCCACGCGCCAGAAACGCTCGGCCAGATCGGCCGGCACGCCAAGGGCTGCGATGCGGGGGGCGACCTCGGCAAAAGGCTTGGATTGGTTCGCTTCGCGCGTCAGCGGCCACAGGTCTTCGGCATCGAACTTGGTGGGCGAGGCGCCGAATTGCGACAGATCGAAACCGTCCGCCAGATCGTCCAGCGACATGCGCAGTTCCACCGGCTGCGACGAACCCAGCCGCGCCATCAGCGACAGCAGCGCCTGCGGGGCCACGCCGTTTTCGCGCAGATCCTTCAGCGCCAGAACGCCAAGGCGCTTGGACAGTTCTTCGCCCTGCGGGCCGGTCAACAGACTGTGATGCGCAAATGCGGGCGGGGTGGCACCCAGCGCGCGAATGATCTGGATCTGGGTCGCTGTGTTCGTCACGTGGTCCGCGCCGCGCACGATATGGGTCACGCCCATATCCGCGTCATCGACCGAGGATGCGAATGTGTAAAGCACCTGACCATCGGCGCGGATCAGCACCGGGTCGGACACGCTGGCCGCATCGATGGAAATGTCGCCAAGGATGCCGTCATTCCACTCGATCCGCTCCTGATCCAGCAGGAAGCGCCAATAGCCGTCGCGGCCTTCGGCGCGCAGCTTCGCGATTTCATCGGCGGAAAGCTTCAGCCCCGCACGGTCGTAAACCGGGGGCTTGCCCATATTGAGCTGCTTCTTGCGTTTCAGGTCCAGTTCGGTCGGCGTCTCGAACACTTCGTAAAGCCGGTTCGCGGCGCGCAGGCCATCGGCGGCTTCGGCATAGCGGTCAAGACGGTCGGACTGGCGTTCCACCCGATCCCATTCCAGACCCAGCCATTCCAGATCGCGCTGGATGCCGTCTGCATATTCCTGCTTGGACCGTTCACGGTCGGTATCGTCAAGCCGCAGGATGAAGGTGCCGCCGGATTTCCGCGCAATCAGGTAGTTCATCAGCGCGGTGCGGAGGTTGCCGACATGGATGTGGCCGGTGGGCGAGGGGGCGAAACGGGTGGTTGTCATGACGTTCTCCTGTCCGCTTCGCTCTTTCACAAACGGCAGTTTTTGTCCATATCAGGGGGCAAACAGAGGTTAGCGCATGATTGACTGGAAGAATGCCGAGGCCCCCGATGCGACCATCATTGATGAGATGGCGCGAGAGGCGATCGCCGGTCTGCCGCCGGAATTTGCGGGCCCCGCCGCCCAGGTCGTGCTGCGCGTCGAGGATTTCGCCTCCGAAGAATTTCTGGATGAGCTGGAGATCGACGATCCGCTGGAGCTGACCGGGCTTTATGACGGTGTGCCCATGACCGAGAAATCGGCCAGCGAGCCGCAGCATTTCCCCGATACGGTCTGGCTGTTTCGCCGCGCCATTCTGGATGAATGGGCATCGCGCGGCGACGTGACGCTGTATGCACTGGTGGCGCATGTGGTGATCCACGAATTCGCGCATCACTTTGGCTGGTCGGATGACGACATCGCTGCCATAGATCGCTGGTGGGAATGACATCGCCCTGAGCGCAGGCTGCGTGGTGATGAGTGAATACTTGCTGCAGGTTTTCGACGAAAAGCCGCTTCTTGCGCGCGGTGGCTCCACCTTTGGTATGGGCAAATGATCGCCGTTTGGGCAACTCTCGTTGACGTGATCGTAATGAAGAATTGACGTAGCGAAACATTACCGTCTAGGACGTTGTAAGCCTTGGTCGGATTGGACTAAAGGCCGCTGCTTGGCGCGCTGGTGCTTGACCCACGCCCGTCCCGAACCGGATCCGGTGCGGGTCCAAAGCAGCAGGGTGTCTGGCGGCGGTTGCAGTGCCCCCGCCGCCAATCCCCGGCCTGCGACAAAGCTGATACTTTTCCCGCAACGCTTTTTCTGGCAGCACGGACGGCAGTGGGGGAAAGCGCGACGATGGCATTTGGCAGAACGGCAACCGGGACAGGCAACGGCGCGATCCGCGCCACGCTGTCGCGTCTGTTGCGCCTGCTGGTCGTGCTGCCTTTTCTTGGCTTTTCGCTGATCCAGCCCGACACGATGCTGACGGCCGATGCGCAGGGCCGCGTGATGGTCGTGCTATGCGGCAGCGATACCCCGGTCGAGATGGCGGTGGCCGCAGATGGCACGCTGACGCCGGTCTCGGAACTGGACCGACATGCGCCGGGCGATCGTCACCCCAGTTGCGGGTGGGCCTTGCATGGTCAGCCTGTGCTGGGCGCTGGCCCGGCCTTGCTGCCCGCGTCGCAGACGACGCATGTGGTGATCGATCCCGGTCCGTTCATGCCCGGTGGCCTTTGGTCGCTGCCTCGGCCGGCGCCATCGGCGCGTGGGCCACCATCCATCGTCTGACCGGATTGCGGGTGGCGGGCGACCGCCGGACGATCTTTTGGGACGATGGACACAGATGAAGAACAGGATTTCTGGCGCCCTGCTGGGCGCGATGCTTGCGACGGCCAGCAGCCCGGCTTTGGCGCATGTCACGCTGGAACAGCCCGAGGCGGCGGCGGGTGGCGGCTATAAGGCCGTGCTGCGGGTCGGGCATGGTTGCGGCGACAAGGCCACGCGCACGCTGCGCGTCACCATTCCCGATGGGTTCTATGACGCCAAGCCCATGCCCAAGCCGGGCTGGCAGCTGCAAACCACGACCGGCGCATATGCCAAGCCATTCAACAATCACGGCACGCAGATGACCGAAGGCGTGCGCGAGATTGTCTGGACCGGGGGCGAATTGCCTGACGAATGGTATGACGAGTTCACCTTTCGCGGCACTGTCGGACCCGAGCTTGCGGCGGGCAGCACGATCTTTTTCCCGACCGTGCAGGAATGCGATGGCGCAAAGGAAAAATGGGTGGACGTGACCGGGGCCGCAGCCGTGCCGAACCCTGCGCCCGCGCTGGTGATCACGCAGGCAAAGGGCGATCAGCACGCGCATGGTGGCCATGACGCGCCGGGCGCGGTCATGCTGGGTGATATTGGCATTTCGGGGCAGTTCACCCGCGCGACGCCGCCGGGGGCCAGGATCGCGGGCGGCTTCATGGTGCTGAAGAATGACGGGGACACGGATGACCGTCTTGTCTCGGCCACCAGCCCCATCGCCGGAAGTGTCGAAATCCACGAGATGACGATGCAGGGCGACGTGATGAAGATGCGGCAACTGCCCGATGGTGTGCCGCTGCGCGCGGGCCAGACGGTCGAATTGAAACCGGGCGGCTATCACCTGATGCTGATGGACCTGACACAACCGCTGGCCCAAGGGGAAACCGTGCCCCTGACGCTGGTGTTCGAACAGGCCGGGCAAGTCGATGTGACGCTGCCCGTCGGCCCGATCAACGCGAAAGGAGCGGAACATGCCCACCACTAACGATCCCAAGGGCGGCAATCCGCTGCGCATGATCCGTCTGCTGCTGTGGTCGCTGGTCGCGCTGGCATTGATGGCGGCGGCGTGGTTCCTGCTGATCTCACCACGCCTGCAGACGCTTTCCGAATCGGGCATCGACAGCCTTGGCCGCGGTGATTATCAGCTTGTCGCCTCGGACGGGACGCCTTTCACGCAAGACACGCTGAAAGGTGCGGCCTCGGCTGTGTTCTTCGGCTTTACGCATTGCCCCGATGTCTGCCCCACGACGCTGGGCGACATCGCTGGCTGGCAAGAGGAGCTGGGCGAACAGGGCAAAAGCCTGCGCGTCTTTTTCGTCACCGTCGATCCCGAACGCGATACACCCGAAACGCTGGGCGAATACGTCTCATGGGTGCCGGGCGTGACGGGTGTTTCCGGCTCGGCCGAGGAAGTCGCCAAGGCCACGCGTGCCTTTCGCATCTATGCCAAGAAAGTCCCGACCGAAGGCGGCGATTACACCATGGACCATTCCGCAATGGTTCTGCTGTTCGACGCCAACGGCAACTACGCGGGTCTGATCGGCTATCAGGAAGACCCGGAGAGGGTGCGCGACAGCCTGAACCGCCTGCTGGCAAGCTGAAACAGGAAACGCCGCCCGAATGGGGCGGCGTTTTCCATGAAGGGCTGGGGACAATGGCGACCGGGCCTGTGGCTGGGTGGCGATGTGCCGGGCTTTTCATTGCGCGGTCTTGGTGGCTGGGAAATGACCCATGGCTGCCTTGTCGCGCGGAAATGTCAGAGATGACGGAGGGCTGGCTGGCGTGATCGCTTGCTTGCTGTTCCGTTGCAGCCTGAATATCGGCCACAAGCAGGGGCGTCAAGGAAAATCCTTGCAAATCAAATAGTTGATATTATTTGTCGGAAATTAAGTGCTGATTTTTCCGCATCTGACATTTTACAGCGTTCCCGCATACTTGACCCGCCGCGCCCCATCGCTAGCCTTTGCGCAACCAGCGGAGGACGGCAGATGGATTTGATGGCAAAGGCGGTGCAGGCGGTGGGTGCGGTGATGGTCGCGCTGCGCAAAAGGCACCTTCCGCCGCAGCAGGCGATGGGCGATTCGCCCTCGATCCCGCAGGCGCGGGAACAGGGGATCATGACGCTGAAGATGCCGACAGCGCGGGGATGGGCCTTGGGCGAAAAGCCCAAAGCCGCCGCCGGGTTGCAGGTCAACGCCTTTGCCACCGAATTGCAGCACCCCCGCTGGATCGAGGTGCTGCCCAATGGCGACGTGCTGGTGGCCGAGGCATTGCAGCAGGAACGCAAGCCCCGCGACCTGATGGATCACGCCATGGTCGCCACCATGCGTCGTGCCAAAGCCACAGGCCACAGCGCCAACCGCGTGACCCTGTGGCGCGACAGCGATGGTGACGGTGTGGCCGAAACACGCGAGGTTTTTGTCGAGAACCAGCACCAGCCCTTTGGCATGGCTTTGGTCGGCGACACCTTTTATCTGGGCAATACCGATGGGATCGTGTCGTTTCCCTATGTTCCGGGCGCGGTGCGGCTGGAAGGGGCGGGCAAGCGTCTGGTCGAATTCAAACCCGGCGGGCATTGGACGCGCAGTCTGCTGGCGTCCCCCGACGGCAAGCGCATCTATGCGGGCGTCGGCTCGCTTTCGAATATCGGTGACAGCGGGATGGAGGTCGAAAAGGGCCGCGCCGCCATCTGGGAACTGGATCTGGAAACCGGCAATGCGCGCATCTTTGCGGGCGGTCTTCGCAACCCCGTGGGCCTTGCATGGGAGCCGCAGACAGGCGCGCTGTGGACCGTCGTGAACGAACGCGACGGGCTGGGCGATGAAACGCCGCCCGACTATCTGACTTCGGTCAAGGATGGCGGTTTCTATGGTTGGCCCTATTGCTATTGGGGCCAGACCGTTGATGACCGCGTGCCGCAGGATGCCGGGCTGGTCGCATCGGCGTTGCAGCCCGACTACGCATTGGGCGGGCATACCGCGTCGCTGGGGCTGTGCTGGATGCCTGCAGGGACGCTGCCCGGATTTGGCGATGGGATGGTGATCGGTCAGCATGGCTCGTGGAACCGTTCGGTCCTTAGCGGCTACAAGCTGATCTTCGTGCCCTTTGCGAATGGCCGCCCCTCGGGTCCGCCGCGCGACATCCTTTCGGGCTTCCTGTCCGAGGATGAGAAGTTTTCGCGGGGCCGCCCGGTCGGTGTCGCGATCGGACCGGACGGCAAGTCGCTGCTGATGGCCGATGACGTGGGCGATGTCATCTGGCGGGTGTCTGCGGCCTAAAAGCTTAGCGTGAAATGTTCGCCGATGTCGGGCTTGGCGCCGGTGATATTGGCCTTGGCGACCTGATACAGGAAGCCCAGGCCGCCCGTCGTAGACCAGACCTCGGCCCCGGTCAGGGTGAATTTCAGCAGGCGGACATCGGAATCCTGCTCACCGTCCTCGAACCAGGCCGATGCGACGGCACCCCAGATTTCGTCCAGCTTTTCGCGGTCGTCGGACAGTTCGATCTGCCCCTCGATCCGCGCCCAAAGCTTGCCCGAGGCATCGCCCACAATGTGCATCGCGTCATAAGGGCCGGCAGTGGCCAGCTTTTCCAGATCGGTGCCATGCGCGGTGATGAACCACAACGCGCCCTGATCGGGGTCGGCATAATGTGACATGGGCACGAAGTTCAGATGTTGGGTGCTGCCCAGCATTCCGGCGTTGATTCCGTCAAGGCGCTTCCAGAAGGTCTGTTGGTCGGTCATCTTGATCCTCCGTATCGACCTAGGCCAACGTGGCGGGGTGGGCGCGGTTCCGGGATTTGACATTTGTCAGCCGCGCAGGTTCAAGCGTCCGAAATGACGAAGGAGCGCGGCATGACAGATTTTCCCGAACTGGCGCAATTGCGCGCGCTGGCAGAGCCCGAGAAAGCCGCGCAGGCTGCCGATTATCACAAGACGCCCCGCGAATATCTGGGCGTCGCGGTCCCGGTGATCGACGAGCTGGCGCGCGGCTGGCGGGACGGGCTGGACCTGCCCGCGCGGCTGGATCTGGCATCGCGCCTGTGGGACAGCGACATCCACGAAGGCCGGGTCGCTGCGGCCAAGCTGCTGACGCAGGCGCGGATCCGCCCCGATGATGCGGTCTGGCAGCTGATCGCCGGATGGGTGCCGCAATTCGATGGCTGGGCGATTGCCGATCACGTGATGAAGGCCGGGGAAAAGCGGCTGGTCGCCGATCCAGCGCGTCTGGATGAGGTTCAGGGCTGGCTGGAGCACCCCGATTTCTGGGTGCGTCGCGCGGCTTTGGTCGGAACCTTACCCTGGACCCGCATCCGCAATCCCAAGCCCGCCGATCTGGCGCAGCGCGAACAAGTGCTGGGCTGGCTGTCGCGCCTGGCCGATGACCGAGAGAATTTCATTCAGAAGGCCATCGGCTGGTGGTTGCGCGACCTGTCCAAGCACGATCCGCAGCGCGTGCGCGACTGGCTGGCGGCGGACGGTGCGCGGTTGAAACCCTATGCCCGGCGCGAGGCATCGCGCTGGTTGCCGGAAAACCGCAAGGATCAGCCGGAATAAACCTCAAGCGTGGGCAGGTCAGTCAGGCTGACGCCCAGCATTTGCAGGGCGGGCAGCGATACCTGACTGCCGCCACTGGCCGGACCACCCAGCGGGATAAGCTGCACATTGGCCGATTTACCAGTGGCGGGGTTCACGATCCGGCCGTTGGTTTCGGACTGCACCAGGGGCGTCTTCATCCAGAATCCGGCCTGCGAAGGATCGCCCAGCGATGCGACAGTGGTGCCCAGACGCTGGCCGCCGGTTTTTGGTGCCGCCGCCTCGGCCTTTTCGGTGCGGGTGGTGGTGTCCAGATTGGCCACCGTCTGCGCCGCCGAAGCCCCGATGGTCGAGGCGGATACGACTTTGCCCGGCGTGCGCGGCGCAGTTCCCGTCAGATCCGGCCCGGCAATCACCGGCTGGCCGGTCGCGGGATCAGTCTTGGGCGCGGATTGAGTGGCGCTGTTCGTGCCGGTCTGGTTGCAGGCCGCCATCGCAAGCAGTGCTAATGCACCCAGAAACCGCGGAAACGAATTGATCATGACGGCTGCCCCCTGATTGGTCTGCCGACAGGCTAAGGGTGGGCGCGGGGCGATGTCCACCGCAACCACGCAACTTGGTTACGACACTATTAACCTTTCGGCTGGCTTGTGCCGATGCGGGCGCGGTCTTACATTCCAAGGATGGATGCGCTGGCCCCCCTTGTCGATCCCTTCCACCGCCCGATCAGCTATCTGCGGGTTTCGGTGACGGATCGTTGCGATTTCCGCTGCACCTATTGCATGGCCGAACATATGCAATTCCTGCCCAAACGCGACTTGCTGACGCTTGAGGAGCTGGACCGGCTGTGCAGCGCCTTTGTCGGCCTTGGCGTGCGCAAGCTGCGCGTGACCGGGGGCGAGCCGCTGGTGCGGCGTAATATCATGGAGTTCTTCCGCGCCATGTCGCGCCATCTGGGGCAGGGGCTAGACGAGCTGACGCTGACCACGAACGGCAGCCAACTGGCGCGTTTTGCCCGCGAACTGGCCGATTGCGGGGTGCGGCGGGTCAATGTGTCGTTGGATACGCTGGACGCGGACCGTTTCGCGCAGATCACGCGCTGGGGCCGCCTGCCGCAGGTGCTGGAAGGTATCGCCGCCGCCAAGGCTGCGGGCCTGCAGGTCAAGATCAACACCGTCGCGTTGAAGGGCTTTAACGAAGATGAGCTTTTCGGCCTGCTGGACTGGTGCGCGGGCGGAGGCCACGACCTGACCTTTATCGAGGTCATGCCCATGGGTGACATGGGCGAGGAGCAGCGGCTTGACCAGTATTGGGCGCTGTCCGACCTGCGCCGCCGGATCGAGGAACGCCACGCCCTGACGCCATTGGCCGAGCGGACAGGCGGCCCCGCCCGCTATGTCCGCGTGAACGATACCGGGCAAAAGATCGGCTTCATCACGCCCTTGACGCATAATTTCTGCGAAAGCTGCAACCGCGTCCGGCTGACCTGCACGGGTGAGCTGTTCATGTGTCTGGGGCAGGAGGACCGCGCCGACCTGCGCGCGCCCTTGCGCGCCAGTGCCGATGATGGCGTGGTCCGCGATGCGATCCGCGAGGCGATCACCCGAAAGCCCAAGGGCCATGATTTCGACTATTCGCGCCGCCATGTCGCGGGTCAGGTCACGCGCTTCATGAGCCATACCGGCGGCTAGCGGTAGTCCAGCGTCACGATGTCCTTGATGTGACGCGCCCCGCGCATGTCGCCGGGCACCACCATGCGCAGCCCGTCGGGAATGGGCTTGCCGTTCATCTCATAGGCCAGCAGGATCGGGCGGGCGCCGAATTCCGGGGCGATTTCGCCGACCGAAAAGGCGATCTGGTGGCCGTCGCCGGCACTGACCAGGATCGTGTGGCGCATCGCTGCCTTGGGATCATCGACCAGCCCCTTGGCCGAGAGCAAATCCCACAGCAGCACGCCCTTGTAGACCCCTGTCTCGATCCCCTTGGAACTGCGAAAGGCCGAGGCAACTTCGGTCACAGGCAATTGTGACAGCGCGGCCATGTCAATCACTTCGGCCTCGTGACCGGGGACCGTCAGTTGCGCGGTTTCGGCCGCGGCGGCGGGCATGGCCAGCAGAGCGGCCAGAAAGACAGGAGCGATTCGATATGACCAGCTTTGCATATCGCAAACCTAGCATCGCCCCGCCCGACCGCAAAGCCCTAGTAGCTGGCGCCGTCCACTGCCTGACTGGAAAGCGCGCGCGGGTTCACGCCCGACAGGCAATTGACGTTCACCGCCACCATATCCGCCCCGTCCTTGCCCTTGCCAAGCGCATAGGATTCGACGCCGCAGGTCGGACAGAAGCGATGCTGGATGGCCTTGCGGTTGAACAGATATTCCGTCACCGGCCCGTCGCTGGTGAGGTGAAATTCGGCCCGCGGCACCATGGTCAGCACGAAACCCATGCGCTGGCAGCGCGAGCAGTTGCAGGTGAAGGTCTGGTCCAGATCCGCCTGAACCTCATATGCGATGCTGCCGCATTGGCAGCTGCCGGTGTAATGCGCCTTGGTCATGCCATGCTCTCCTGACGACTCAACGGGCATCGTCTAATGGCGTGGCGCGGCGCGCAAGCGGAAATGTTCGCATTTTGTCCCATTGGCGGTTGCCATTTTACCGTCAATGCCTATCTGATGCGCTTGGCGGAATCAGAACGTGATCGGGCAAGATGGAACAGAAGTTCATCGAGGTTCGCGGTGCGCGCGAACATAATCTGAAGAACGTGGATATGGACATTCCGCGCGACCAGTTGGTGGTGATCACCGGCCTGTCGGGCAGTGGCAAGTCCAGCCTTGCCTTTGATACCATCTATGCCGAAGGCCAGCGGCGCTATGTCGAAAGTCTGTCGGCCTATGCCCGGCAGTTCCTGGACATGATGGGCAAGCCGGATGTGGACCACATCAGCGGCCTGTCCCCGGCGATCTCCATCGAGCAGAAGACGACCTCGAAGAACCCGCGTTCAACCGTCGGCACCGTGACCGAGATCTATGACTATCTGCGCCTGCTGTTCGCACGGGCGGGCACGCCCTATTCGCCCGCGACCGGCCTGCCGATCGAGGCGCAGCAGGTTCAGGACATGGTGGACCGCGTGATGGAGATGCCCGAGGGCACGCGCGCCTATCTGCTGGCCCCCATCGTCCGCGACCGCAAGGGCGAATATAAAAAGGAATTCCTTGAGCTGCGGAAGCAGGGCTTCCAGCGCGTCAAGGTGAACGGTGAATTCCACGAGTTGGATGAGCCGCCGACATTGGACAAGAAGTTCCGGCACAACATTGATGTGGTGGTGGACCGTATCGTCGTGCGCGAGGGGATGGAGACGCGGCTGGCCGACAGTTTCCGCACCGCGCTGGATTTGGCCGACGGCATCGCCTTGCTGGAAACCACCGACGAGGAACCGCAGCGCATCACCTTCAGCGAAAAATTCGCCTGCCCTGTCAGCGGTTTCACCATTCCTGAAATTGAGCCTCGGCTGTTTTCGTTCAACGCGCCTTTCGGGGCCTGTCCGGTCTGCGACGGTCTGGGGGTCGAACTTTTCTTTGACGAACGCCTGATCGTGCCCGACAGCGCGCTTTCGGTCGCGCAGGGGGCGCTGGCGCCTTGGGCCAAGTCGAAATCGGCCTATCTGACGCAGACGGTCAACGCGCTGGCAAAGCATTACGCTTTTGACAAGAAGACGCCCTGGAAAGACCTGCCCAAAGAGGTGCAGGACATGTTCCTGCACGGCTCGGGCGCCGAGGAGATTCCCTTTCGCTTCGACGATGCGGGCCGCGTCTATGAAATCGCGCGCACCTTCGAGGGCATCGTTCCGAACATGGAACGGCGCCTGCGCGAAAGCGACAGCCAATGGGTCCGCGAGGAGTTCGAGAAATATCAGAACAACCGCCCCTGCGGTGCCTGCGCCGGCTATCGCCTGAAACCCGAAGCCTTGGCGGTGAAGATCGCAGGCACCCATATCGGCAACGTCACCGAGCTTTCGATCCGTGAGGCGCTGGCCTGGGCCGAAGCCGCGCCGGAACACCTGACCAAGCAGAAGAATGAAATCGCCGCCGCAATCCTCAAGGAAATCCGCGAACGGCTGGGCTTTCTTGTGAATGTGGGTCTGGATTACCTGACGCTTTCCCGCGCGGCAGGGACGCTTTCGGGCGGGGAAAGCCAGCGCATCCGGCTGGCGTCGCAGATCGGCAGCGGCCTGACCGGGGTGCTTTACGTGCTGGACGAACCCAGCATCGGCCTGCATCAGCGTGACAACGACCGCTTGCTGGACACGCTGAAAGGGCTGCGCGATCAGGGCAATTCGGTCATTGTGGTCGAACATGATGAGGACGCGATCCGCCATGCGGATTATGTGTTTGACATGGGGCCGGGGGCAGGGGTGCATGGCGGCCAGATCGTCGCCAAGGGCACGCCCGCCGAGATTGCATCGGGCGGCAGTCTGACGGGGCAATATCTTTCGGGTGAGCGTGAGATCTCGGTCCCGCGCAATCGCCGCAAGGGCAATGGCAAGGCGATCAAGGTCGTCGGCGCCACCGGCAACAACCTGAAGGACGTCACCGCCGAGTTTCCCTTGGGCAAGTTCGTCTGTGTCACGGGCGTTTCGGGCGGCGGCAAGTCCACGCTGACGATTGAAACCCTGTTCAAGACTGCCAGCCTGCGCCTAAACGGTGCCCGCCAGACCCCCGCGCCCTGCGAGACGATCAAGGGTCTGGAGCTGCTGGACAAGGTCATCGACATCGACCAGCGCCCCATCGGCCGCACGCCGCGGTCGAACCCCGCGACCTATACCGGCGCCTATACCCATATCCGCGACTGGTATGCGGGCCTGCCGGAATCCAAGGCGCGGGGCTACAAGCCCGGCCGCTTCAGTTTCAACGTCAAGGGCGGCCGTTGCGAGGCGTGTCAGGGCGATGGCGTCATCAAGATTGAGATGCACTTTCTGCCCGATGTCTATGTCACCTGCGAGACCTGCAAGGGCAAACGCTATAACCGCGAAACGCTGGAAGTGCAGTTCAAGGGCAAGTCCATCGCCGACGTGCTGGACATGACGGTCGAGGATGCGCAGGAGTTCTTCAAGGCCGTGCCTTCGATCCGCGACAAGATGGACGCGCTGCTTGAAGTGGGGCTGGGCTATATCAAGGTCGGCCAGCAGGCCACCACGCTTTCGGGCGGCGAGGCGCAGCGCGTCAAGCTGTCCAAGGAGCTGTCGCGCCGCGCGACCGGCAAGACACTGTATATTCTGGACGAACCGACGACCGGCCTGCATTTCGAAGATGTGCGCAAACTGCTTGAGGTGCTGCACAGCCTTGTAGATCAGGGCAATACGGTCGTGGTCATCGAACACAATCTGGATGTCATCAAGACTGCCGACTGGATCATCGACATCGGTCCCGAAGGTGGCGATGGCGGTGGGCGGATTGTGGCGACCGGCACGCCCGAGGACGTGGCCAAGGTCAAGGAAAGCCATACGGGACGCTATCTTGCGCCCATGCTGGACGCGGCGCGCAAACGGGCGGCGGAATGACGCAAGGTCGTGGCGATGCCCCCGCACGCGGCTGGCAGCAGCTGGAAGGGGCGGGCATGGCGATTGGCGGTCTTGCCATTGCTGGCATCGCGGCGCCGGGCGGACCGTGGTGGGCATGGATCATCGCGCTGATCGCCCCGGATATTGGATTGCTGGGCTATCTGGTGGGGCGCCGTGTCGGCGCGCTGACCTATAATATGCTTCACATTTATGCGACCCCATTCCTGCTGATGATGATCGGCGTAGGTGCGGGATCGACGGTGTTGATCGCGGGCGGGGCATTGTGGCTTGCGCGCGTCGGTCTGGACCGCGCATTTGGGCTGGGCCTGAAGCTGCGCGGGGGGTATCGCGAAAACCATCTGGGGCAGATCGGTCGCGAATAAGCTGCGATTTGTGCCGCAACGCCGCATCGAAGCGAAATGCTCGGAATTTCCCATGAGCAGCATCGCTGCGGTGCAGCAATAATACAATGCGTTACATCGTCGCACCTACCGTTGACCCCGCCGCCCGGCAGGGATAAACGGGCGGCAGCCAAACCCATCGCGGGCGCCACAAGGGTTCCCGCGAGCGAAAGGGAGCCCAACTCCAGTGGAATACCTGCTGCAAGAATACCTGCCGATCCTGGTCTTTCTGGGAATGGCCTCGGGTCTCGCCATTGTGCTGATTCTGGCCGCTGCAATTGTCGCCATCCGCAACCCGGATCCCGAGAAGGTCAGTGCCTACGAATGCGGCTTCAACGCCTTCGACGACGCGCGGATGAAATTCGATGTGCGATTCTATCTCGTCTCGATCCTGTTCATCATCTTCGACCTTGAGGTGGCGTTCCTGTTCCCTTGGGCCGTGGCCTTTGGCGGGCTGTCGGAAGTGGCCTTCTGGTCGATGATGGTCTTCCTGGGTGTCCTGACCGTTGGCTTTGCCTATGAATGGAAGAAGGGGGCACTGGAATGGGCGTGATGACCGGAGCCAATACCGCTGGTCCCGACCGTGAATTCGCCACGGCCGAGCTGAACCGCGAATTGCAGGACAAGGGCTTCCTGCTGACCACGACCGAAGACATCATCAACTGGGCGCGGAACGGTTCGCTGCACTGGATGACCTTCGGCCTGGCCTGCTGCGCGGTCGAGATGATGCAAGTTTCCATGCCGCGCTATGACGTGGAGCGCTTCGGGACCGCGCCGCGCGCCTCTCCGCGCCAGTCGGACCTGATGATCGTTGCGGGCACCCTGACCAACAAGATGGCCCCGGCGCTGCGCAAGGTCTATGACCAGATGCCAGAGCCGCGCTATGTCATCAGCATGGGCAGCTGTGCGAATGGCGGCGGGTATTACCACTATTCCTATTCCGTTGTGCGTGGCTGCGACCGTATCGTTCCGGTGGACATCTACGTCCCCGGCTGCCCGCCCACGGCCGAGGCATTGCTTTATGGCATCCTGCAACTTCAGCGCCGCATCCGGCGCACCGGCACGTTGGTGAGGTAAGCCATGACCGATACCGCCGCCCTTTCGGAACTTGCCGAACACATCACCCTGCGCCGCGAAAGCGACGTCGTTTCGACCGAGATCGCCTTTGGCGAGCTGACGGTGAACGTCACGCTGTCGGGCCTGATCGGCATGATCGAGTTTCTGCGCAATGATGCGACCTGCCGTTTTTCGACGCTGATCGACATCACGGCAGTGGACAACCCGCAGCGCCCGGCGCGCTTCGATCTGGTCTATCACTTCCTGTCGATGTATCAGAACCACCGCATCCGCGTTAAGGCCCAGATCCGCGAGGATGAGGTCGCGCCCAGTCTGACCGGCGTGTTCCCCGGCGCGAACTGGTATGAGCGCGAGGTTTTCGACATGTTCGGGATCCTGTTCTCGGGGCACCCGGACCTGCGCCGCATCATCACGGATTACGGTTTCCGCGGCCATCCGCTGCGCAAGGACTTCCCGACCACCGGCTATGTCGAGGTGCGTTGGAACGACGTCGAAAAGCGCGTGGTCTATGAGCCGGTGAAGCTGGTTCAGGAATACCGCCAATTCGACTTCCTGTCCCCGTGGGAAGGCGCGAAATACGTGCTTCCGGGCGATGAGAAAGCCCCGGAGGCGAAGAAGTGAGCGCCCGGACGCAGCGCGCCCGTGCCACGCAGCGCAGTGAGGGATGACCATGGACGGCGACATCCGCAAGAACAGCTATGATGACCGCTCGCAGGACTTCCTGACGGGCGAACAAAGCATCCGCAACTTCAACATCAACTTCGGTCCCCAGCACCCGGCAGCGCATGGTGTGCTGCGCATGGTTCTGGAACTGGACGGCGAGGTGGTGGAACGCGCCGACCCGCATATCGGCCTGCTGCATCGCGGCACCGAAAAGCTGATGGAAAGCCGGACCTATCTGCAGAACCTGCCCTATCTGGACCGGCTGGATTACGTCGCGCCGATGAACCAGGAGCATGCCTGGTGTCTGGCGATCGAGCGGCTGACCGGCACGGTCATCCCGCGCCGCGCCAGCCTGATCCGGGTGCTGTATTCGGAAATCGGCCGCATCCTGAACCACCTGATGGGCCTGACCACCGGGATGCTGGACATCGGCGCACTAACGCCTCCGCTTTGGGGCTTCGAGGCGCGCGAGCAGTTGATGGTGTTCTATGAACGCGCCTGCGGAGCGCGGCTGCACGCCGCCTATTTCCGTCCCGGCGGCGTTCATCAGGACCTGCCGCCCGATCTGCTGGACGATATCGAGGAATGGTGCGAGCAGTTCCCGAAACTGGTCGATGACCTGAACACGCTGCTGACCGAAAACCGCATCGTCAAGCAGCGTCTGGTCGATATCGCCATCGTCACCGAAGAAAACTGCCTTGAATGGGGCTATAGCGGCGTGATGCTGCGTGGCTCGGGTCTGGCATGGGATCTGCGGCGGGCGCAGCCTTACGAATGCTATGACGAATTCGACTTTCAGATTCCGGTCGGCAAGAATGGCGACTGTTATGACCGCTACCTGATCCGTATGCAGGAAATGCGCGAATCGACCCGGATCATGCAGCAGGCCATCCAGAAACTGCGCGCGGAACCCGCGGGCGACGTTTTGGCGCGAGGCAAGCTGACCCCGCCCAAACGCGGCGAGATGAAGCGCGACATGGAAAGCCTGATCCATCACTTCAAGCTTTACACCGAAGGCTTCAAGGTTCCGGCAGGCGAGGTTTATGCCGCCGTCGAAGCGCCCAAGGGTGAATTCGGCGTCTATCTTGTCGCGGATGGCACCAACAAGCCGTGGCGCGCCAAGCTGCGCGCCCCCGGTTTCGCGCATTTGCAGTCGATCGACTGGATGTCCAAGGGCCACTTGCTGGCGGACGTTCCGGCCATCATCGCGACCCTTGATATTGTTTTCGGAGAGGTTGACCGCTGATGTTGCGCCGTCTGTCCCCCATCCAGCCGGAATCCTTTGAATTCCTGCCTGCGAACCTTGAATGGGCGCGTGCCCAGATGACCAAATATCCCGAAGGTCGCCAGCAATCGGCGATCATCCCGGTGCTTTGGCGCGCGCAGGAACAGGAAGGCTGGCTTAGCCGTCCCGCCATCGAATATTGCGCGACGCTGCTGGGCATGCCCTATATCCGCGCGCTGGAAGTGGCGACCTTCTACTTCATGTTCCAGCTTCATCCCGTTGGAACGGTTGCACATATCCAGATTTGCGGCACCACGACCTGCATGATCTGCGGGGCTGAGGATCTGATCCGCGTCTGCAAGGAAAAGATCGCCAACGCACCGCACACCCTGTCCGCCGATGGGCGTTTTTCGTGGGAAGAGGTCGAATGCCTTGGCGCCTGCACCAACGCGCCCATGGCCCAGATCGGCAAGGATTTCTACGAAGACCTGACGGTCGAGAAACTGGCCGCGCTGATCGACAGCTTTGCGGCTGGCGAAGTGCCTGTGCCGGGTCCGCAGAACGGCCGCTTCTCGGTCGAGGCTTTGGGCGGTCCGACCGCGCTGGCCGATCTGAAAGGCACGGACGAACAGTATAATGGCAGTGTCGGTCTGGCGGTTCGCCTGAATGACACGATCAAGCGCATTGATGGCACCGAGGTTCCGATCACCACGCCCTGGCTGGGCAAGCAGGACGGGACCGGGACGGCAAAGGATGGTATCAACGGCTAAGGGATAGCCGAGGTTTGGGAGCTGGTTACGATGGAACAATCGGTCTGCAACAGAAACTGCTGGATCTCGGGGGCGATCGCCGGGGTCGTGGTCCTGCTCTTTACCTCGGGGATCGGGGAACGGGGCTGGGCGGCAGGTTTGTTTCTGGGGCTTGTGACCTTTGTTCTGTTCGGCGCGCTGATGTCGTGGCTGGTCTGCCATGAACGGCCCCAGCTTGCTGCAACGGGCGATGGGATGACCTCGTCTGACTGGGAACGTCAGGTGGTCGAGCGTCAGCCCGAAGCTCTGCTGGTCTCGGCCCCGCTGGGCGGTCCAGAAGGTTACAGCTCGGGGGCGCAGATGCCGATCGTCGCGGGCGCGCTGCCCAGCACACCTGCCAGTATCTCGCCGCGCGAAGCCGAGCCGCAGCCCAAGCCGGTGGCAAAGATCGCCGCAACTGCCGACGCCGGGACCGCCGAAGACGATCTGCGCCGCATCAAGGGCGTCGGTCCCAAGCTGGCCGATTGGCTGAAGGAAAACGGCGTGACGCGCTTTGCGCAGATCGCAGCCTGGCAACAGGCGGATATTGCCGATTTCGCCCAGCGTCTGGGCCGGATGGGCAGCCGGATCGAGGCGGATGATTGGGTCGGTCAGGCCCGCATCCTCGCCTCTGGCGGCGAGACGGAACATTCGCTCAGAGTTGAGCGGGGCGAGTCGACCTGATGACCCGCCCGAACGGGAACAATGCGCCCGCAGGGGCCGATACGGGGCAGATGCGGCTGGTGGCGGTGGTGATCACGGCGACCATGCTGCTCTGGCTTGGAGTGCAGTGGTTGGGGGGTCAGCAGGGCTGGCCCACGAAATACGTCTTTCTCGCCGATCTTGTGGCGATGGGGGCATTGATCTGGTCGCTTCTGGTGACCTGGCGGATCTGGCGGCGGCGCAATGCGTCGTCGCGGGGACAAGGATAAGACGACGATGCTGAACGATCAGGACCGGATCTTTACGAACATCTACGGCATGGGCGACCGCAGCCTTGCCGGGGCCAAGAAGCGCGGCCATTGGGATGGCACGGCCAGCATCATCCAGCGCGGCCGCGACAGCATCATCAATGAGATGAAGGCCTCGGGGCTGCGCGGTCGTGGCGGCGCGGGCTTCCCGACCGGCATGAAATGGTCGTTCATGCCCAAGGAATCCGACGGTCGCCCGGCCTATCTGGTCATCAACGCCGACGAATCCGAACCCGCGACCTGCAAAGACCGCGAAATCATGCGCCACGATCCGCATACGCTGATCGAAGGCGCGCTGATTGCCAGTTTCGCGATGGGCGCCCATGCGGCCTATATCTATATCCGCGGCGAATTCATCCGCGAGCGCGAGGCGCTGCAAGCCGCCATCGACGAATGCTATGACGATGGGCTTCTGGGCCGGAACGCCGCCGGTTCGGGCTGGGATTTCGACCTGTATCTGCATCACGGCGCCGGCGCCTATATCTGCGGCGAAGAAACCGCGCTGCTGGAATCGCTGGAAGGCAAAAAGGGTATGCCCCGCATGAAGCCGCCTTTCCCGGCGGGCGCGGGTCTGTATGGCTGCCCGACCACGGTGAACAACGTCGAATCCATTGCCGTCGTCCCGACCATCCTGCGTCGCGGCGGTGAATGGTTCGCGGGCTTCGGTCGTCCGAACAATGCGGGCGTCAAGCTGTTCGGCCTGACCGGCCACGTCAACACGCCCTGCGTCGTCGAAGAAGCCATGTCGATCCCCATGCGCGAGCTGATCGAAAAGCATGGCGGCGGCATCCGCGGCGGCTGGAAGAACCTGAAAGCCGTCATCCCCGGCGGCGCGTCCTGCCCGGTCCTGACCGCAGAGCAGTGCGAAAACGCCATCATGGACTATGACGGGATGCGCGAGCTGCGCTCCAGCTTTGGCACTGCGTGCATGATCGTGATGGATCAGGACACCGACATCATCAAGGCGATCTGGCGTCTGTCCAAGTTCTTCAAGCATGAAAGCTGCGGCCAATGCACGCCCTGCCGCGAAGGCACCGGCTGGATGATGCGCGTCATGGACCGTCTGGTCCGGGGCGAGGCCGAGGTCGAAGAAATCGACATGCTGTTCGACGTGACCAAGCAGGTCGAAGGCCACACCATCTGCGCGCTTGGCGACGCGGCGGCCTGGCCGATCCAAGGGTTGATCCGCAACTTCCGCGAAGAAATCGAAGACCGTATCAAGGCCAAACGCACCGGGCGCATGGGCGCCATGGCGGCGGAGTAATCAGGCATGACGCAGGCGCTGACCCATCTGGCACGGCAGACCCCCACGGGGGTTGCCCGCGCTTGCGCGCGCCGGGTCACGCGTCGCTCACCCTTTGGTGTCGAACCCAGCCATCAGCCCGGTGTTATGAATTGGACCCTGCAGAAGGAGACCAATACCATGAAACCGATCTGTTTTGCACTGGCACTAGCGACGCTGGCCACGCCTGCCGCCGCGCTTGAGCCGCTGGCTCAGGAAAAATACATCAACGACCGTCTGGTTGCGGCGCGGGTCGCAGACCGGATCCGGCGGACCTGCCCCTCGATCGACGCGCGGCTGCTTTACGCCTATGGCGAGGCGCGCAAGCTGAAGCGTTATGCCCAGCAAAAGGGCTATTCCAACGCCCAGATCGACGCCTTTCTTGACAGCAAGGAAGACAAGAAGCGCATCTATGCCGTGGCCGAGGATTATTTGACCCGTAACGGCGCGCGCAAAGGTGATGCGGAAAGTTTTTGCCGCCTCGGCCGGGCCGAAATTGCCAAAAAGAACGTGATCGGCAGCTTGTTGGTGGCGAAATGAAAAAGTGGATGAACCGTATCGGTCTTGCGCTGCTGGCCGCCGCAGCCTTCGCGATGGTCGCAGGCGATCTGCTGGCCGGAGAGCCGTCGCGCGACACGCAGGGCACGCCACAAAAATTCTATCTGACCTTCGACATCTTTTCGCCCGCCGACATCACCTGCGATGCGACCGGGCCGGGGGTGCGGACAAGGTTCCAGCGCAATCTGGCGGGACGTCCGATCCTGCGCGTGACAGGCAATGCCGAAGCGGCGCAGATCACCTGCGCGCGGCCCGATGGCAGCCGTTTCACCACGACCGCCAATCGCAGCGAATTCTACAACACCGCCGAGCCGCTGCATGCGACCGTCCTGTTCCGCGAGGGACTGGACGCGATGCAGGTGCTGCTGACGCGGGGCGACCGCGACATCGGCACGCCGCAACGCAATTTCGTCCGGGTGCAGTGATGATCGCATCCGGGGCATCGAAACAAAGGCCAGCCTTCGGCCAGCAATCGCATCGCGCCGGTCGTTCCGGCATGGGCGCGAAATAAGGGAAGACAAGATGGCAGATCTTCGCAAGATCAAGATCGACGACAAGATTATCGAAGTCGATCCGAACATGACCCTGATCCAGGCCTGCGAGCAGGCCGGGATCGAGGTGCCGCGCTTCTGCTATCACGAGCGGTTGTCCATCGCGGGCAACTGCCGCATGTGTCTGGTCGAGGTCGTGGGCGGCCCGCCGAAGCCCGCCGCATCCTGCGCCATGCAGGTCAAGGATCTGCGTCCGGGGCCGGAAGGTGCGCCGTCCGAGATCAAGACCAACTCGCCCATGGTCAAGAAGGCCCGCGAGGGCGTGATGGAATTCCTGCTGATCAACCACCCGCTGGATTGCCCGATCTGCGATCAGGGTGGCGAATGCGACCTGCAGGATCAGGCCGTGGCTTACGGCGTGGATTTCAGCCGCTACCGCGAACCCAAGCGCGCCTCCGAGGATCTGAACCTTGGCCCGCTGGTCGAAACCCACATGACGCGCTGCATTTCCTGCACCCGCTGCGTCCGCTTCACCACCGAGGTCGCGGGCATCACGCAGATGGGCCAGACCGGCCGCGGCGAAGACAGCGAGATCACCAGCTACCTGAACGAGACTCTGGCCTCGAACATGCAGGGCAACATCATCGACCTGTGCCCGGTCGGCGCGCTGGTCAGCAAGCCCTATGCCTTTACTGCCCGTCCGTGGGAGCTGACCAAGACGGAATCGATCGACGTGATGGATGCGCTGGGGTCGAACATCCGCATCGACACCAAGGGCCGCGAAGTCATGCGCATCCTGCCGCGCAACAATGACGGCGTGAACGAGGAATGGATTTCCGACAAGACCCGCTTCGTCTGGGACGGTCTGCGTCGCCAGCGTCTTGACCGCCCCTATCTGCGCGTGGACGGCAAGCTGCGTGCTGTGACCTGGCCCGAGGCGCTGGACGCCGCCGCCAAGGCGATGAAGGGCAAGAAGGTCGCCGGTCTGATCGGTGATCTGGTCCCGGTCGAGGCCGCGTTCAGCCTGAAGCAGTTGATCGAGGGGCTGGGCGGCCGCGTCGAATGCCGCACCGATGGCGCGCGCCTGCCTGCTGGCAACCGCTCGGCCTATGTCGGCAATGCGACCATCGAAGACATCGACAATGCCGCGATGATCCAGCTGATCGGCACCAACCCGCGCGAAGAGGCGCCGGTGCTGAATTCGCGTATCCGCCGTGCCTGGGCACGGGGCGCACAGATCGGTCTGCTGGGCGAAGCGGTCGATCTGACCTATGATTACGCCCATGTCGGCAATGACCGCGCGGCGCTGGAAAGCCTGTCCTCGCGCGAGATTTCGGACGAGATGAAGGCCAAGCCGTCGCTGGTGATCGTGGGGCAGGGCGCGCTGCGCGAAGCCGATGGCGAAGCCGTGCTGGCCCATGCCATGAAGCTGGCCGAAAACAGCAACTCCAAGCTGCTGGTCCTGCATTCGGCAGCCGGCCGCGTGGGTGCGATGGATGTGGGTGCGGTAACCGAAGGCGGGCTGAGTGCTGCCATCGACGGCGCGGAAACCATCTACAACCTTGGTGCGGATGAGGTCGAGATCGCCGCCGGTGCCTTTGTCATCTATCAGGGCAGCCATGGGGATCGCGGTGCGCATCGCGCCGACCTGATCCTGCCGGGTGCCTGCTATACCGAAGAAAACGGCCTGTTCGTGAATACCGAAGGCCGTCCCCAGCTTGCCATGCGCGCCAATTTCGCGCCGGGCGAGGGGAAAGAGAACTGGGCTATCCTGCGTGCGCTGTCCGCCGAACTGGGCGCGACGCAGCCGTGGGACAGCCTTGCCGCGCTGCGTCGCGCGCTGGTCACTGCCGTGCCGCATCTGGCCCAGATCGACCGAGTGCCGGAAAACGAATGGCAGCCGCTGACCCGCCTTGATCTTGGGCAGGCCAGCTTCCGCTATGCGGTCAAGGATTTCTACCTGACCAACCCGATCGCGCGTTCCTCGCCGCTGATGGGCGAGCTTTCGGCAATGGCTGCGGCGCGGCGGGCGCCGGCGATGGCGGCGGAGTGACACGCATGGGGCAAACCCTCTGGAAACTGATCGGACTGGGTCTGATGACCGCAACCCTTAGCGGCTGCTTCATGGGCGACCCGGCGCCGCCGACCGATCCACGACCCAGGGAAAAGCCCCAGGCGCTGAATGTGGGCGTGCTGCAAAGCGATGCCGGCTCTCCCGGCAAGAAAGTGCTGTCGCGCGGCCGGATTTCCACCAAGTCGGGCGACATCCTGATCCTAGAACCCGATGGCTCCGTGACCGAGATGAGCCTGGACTCGCAAAGCGGCCGCGATGCCTGGGCGGTCAGCGAGGCCGACCTGGCGGCGCTGAACGACAATCTGGGGCTGGACCTGTCGGGCGTGCGCACCATGGGGCCGGTCACGCGCCGCGCGCCCACCGCGCAGGAAAAGGCCTTGGCCGATTTCCGGGCCCGCACCAAGCCGATGCGGCTGAACCTGCCGGCGGCCTACGTCGCCGATCCCCAGGATTTTCAGGGCGCTGCTGTGAAAAGCTATGAAAGCCCGCGCCACAAGGGCGAAAGTCTGGTCGAAGTGACAGCGGCCATGCGCGGCGGGGTGGACGCGGACACGAGCTTCGCCTATGCCACCTGCGCATTGGCAAACTGGGCCGAGTCGAAAGGCGCGCCCTATGCCCGCCACATCCGCACGCTGAGCGACAAGAACAACGGCAGAATGGTCGTCGGATCGGTCTTTACCCTCTCGCAGGAAAAGCCGATGGGCCTGACGGTAATGACAACGAAAGACACCTTGCAGGAATGCAAGGCACGCGGCATTCCCGCGGCGTGAGGAAGGGGACGAAGGATCATGGCTGAATTCTGGGGCTCGCCCTATGGTTTCGCTCTCAGCCTGCTTTTGCAGGGGCTGGCCGTCATTGCGTTCGTCATGGGGTCGCTGATCTTCATGGTCTATGGCGACCGCAAGATCTGGGCGGCCGTGCAGATGCGGCGCGGACCGAACGTGGTGGGGCCGTGGGGCCTGCTGCAGACATTCGCCGATGCCGCGAAATACATCTTCAAGGAAATCGTGATCCCGGCGGGGGCGGATAAGTTCGTCTTTTTCCTGGCGCCGTTCCTGTCGATGATGCTGGCGCTGTTCGCCTTTGTTGTGATCCCCTTTGACGAAGGCTGGGTCATGGCGAACATCAACGTGGGCATCCTGTTCGTTTTTGCCGCCTCGTCGCTGGAAGTTTACGGCGCGATCATGGGCGGCTGGGCCTCGAACTCGAAATACCCGTTCCTTGCCTCGCTGCGGTCGGCCGCGCAGATGATCTCCTACGAAGTGTCGATGGGTCTGATCATCATCGGTATCATCATCTCGTCGGGGTCGATGAACCTGACCGAGATCGTGAATGCGCAGAAAGGCGACTGGGGCCTGCTGAACTGGTATTGGCTGCCGCACCTGCCGATGGTCGTGCTGTTCTTCGTCTCGGCGCTGGCTGAAACGAACCGCCCGCCCTTCGACCTTGCCGAAGCTGAATCGGAACTGGTCGCGGGCCACATGGTCGAATATTCCTCGACCCCCTACCTGCTGTTCATGGCGGGCGAATACATCGCCATCTACCTGATGTGCGCGCTGCTTTCGCTGCTGTTCATGGGCGGTTGGCTGTCGCCGGTGCCGTTCATCGCCGACGGCTGGTGGTGGATGGTCCTGAAGATGTGGTTCTGGTTCTACATGTTCGCCATGGTCAAGGCGATCGTGCCCCGCTATCGCTACGACCAACTGATGCGGATCGGCTGGAAAGTCTTCCTGCCGCTGTCGCTGGGTTGGGTCGTTCTGGTCGCCATCCTTGCCCGTTACGAAGTCCTGGGCGGCTTCTGGGCGCGGTTCACGGTCGGGGGGTAATCCATGTATTCCAACAAGCTAGCTGAGGCTTTTGCCAAAGCCAGTGAGACCGACAAGGTGGAACTGGCGCATTTCCTCGCCAACAATCTGGACGATGCGGAACATGCGCATGACAGCGCCCGCGTCCGGGAATATGTCGCCGCGTTCGACCGGTTCGCGGCTCCCAAAAACGGGGAGCGTTTCTGATGGCCTTCGATTTCGCGCGGGCGACCAAGTATTTTCTGATGTGGGATTTCATCAAGGGTTTCGGCCTTGGGATGCGCTATTTCGTGTCGCCCAAGCCGACCCTGAACTATCCGCATGAAAAAGGCCCGCTGTCCCCGCGTTTCCGTGGCGAACACGCGCTGCGCCGCTATCCGAATGGCGAAGAACGCTGCATCGCCTGCAAACTGTGCGAGGCGATCTGCCCCGCGCAGGCGATCACCATCGACGCCGAGCCGCGCGAAGACGGCTCGCGCCGCACGACGCGCTATGACATCGACATGACCAAGTGCATCTATTGCGGCTTTTGTCAGGAAGCCTGCCCGGTCGATGCCATCGTCGAAGGTCCGAACTTCGAATACGCCACCGAAACCCGCGAGGAGTTGTTCTATGACAAGAACAAGCTGCTGGCGAATGGCGAGCGTTGGGAAGCCGAGATTGCCCGCAACCTTTCGATGGATGCGCCCTACAGATGAGCGATCCGTTCACCAAGCTTTTCGCGCAAATGATGACCTCGGGTCAGGAGATGGCTCGGGCGTGGAACCCCGCGCTTGAGCATTTCGACATGCGCGCGATGGAAAAGCTGGTGCCGATCATGCCGGCGGACATGCTTGAAATGTGGTTCGGCAAGACTTTCAACCGTGAGGGGCTGGACGCCAAGACGCGCCTGCTTCTGACAATCGGCGCGATTACCGTTCAGGGCGCGCTGGCCGAGCCGCAACTGCGCATGACCATCCGTCAGGCGCTTGCGGCAGGTGCAACCCAACGCGAGATCGCCGAGACGATCTTTCAGATGAGTATGTTCGGCGGGCTGCCTGCGATGCAGAAGGCGCTGGAAATCGCCCAAGGCGTCTATGCCGAGGAGGACAAGCAATGATGACCTTCGCTTTCTACCTGTTCGCGATCAGTGCCTGCGTCGCGGGCTTCATGGTCGTGATCGGCCGCAACCCGGTGCATTCGGTGTTGTGGCTTATCCTTGCCTTCTTTGCGGCGGCGGGGCTGTTCATCCTTCAGGGTGCGGAATTCGTGGCCCTGCTGCTGGTGGTCGTCTATGTCGGCGCCGTCGCGGTGCTGTTCCTGTTCGTCGTCATGATGCTGGACGTGGACTTTGCCGCGCTGAAGGGCGAGCTGGCGCGTTATTTGCCGCTGGCGCTGATCATCGCAGTCGTGCTGCTGGCGCAGCTTGGCATCGCGTTTTCCGGGTGGGAGCCTTCGCAAAGCGCCGAAGGTCTGCGTGCCGCCCCGATTGCGGCGGATGTGCAGAACACGGCGGGTCTGGGCCTGGTCATCTATGACCGCTACCTGCTGAATTTCCAGATCGCGGGTCTGATCCTGCTGGTTGCGATGATCGGGGCGATCGTCCTGACCATGCGCCACCGTCGCGACATCAAGCGCCAGAACGTGCTGGAACAGATGTGGCGCGACCCCGCCAAGACGATGGAAATGAAAGACGTGAAACCGGGGCAGGGGCTTTAGGCCCGGCTGCCCAAGCCACAACCGGGACCGCGCGCCGTGCGGTCCATGTAGCGAACGGATATTCAACGGGCGAAGGCCCGGAGGGACGAGAACGATGATCGGATTGACACACTATCTTGTCGTGGGGGCGATATTATTCGTCACCGGCATTTTCGGGATCTTCGTGAACCGAAAGAACGTCATCGTCATCCTGATGTCGATCGAACTGATGTTGTTGGCGGTGAACATCAACTTCGTCGCCTTCTCGACCCATCTGGGCGATCTGGCGGGGCAGGTTTTCACGCTGTTCATCCTGACCGTCGCCGCAGCCGAGGCCGCCATCGGCCTTGCGATCCTGGTGGTCTTCTTCCGCAACCGCGGCTCGATCGCGGTGGAAGACGTGAACGTGATGAAGGGCTAAGCCGAGCATGGAAAAGATCGTCCTTTTCGCGCCTCTGATCGGGGCGCTGATCGCCGGCTTCGGCTGGCGCATGATCGGCGAAAAAGCCGCGCAATACCTGACGACGGGGCTGCTTTACCTTGCGGCGCTGCTTAGCTGGTATCTGTTCCTGTCGTTCGACGGCGTGACGCGGCACATCCCGGTTCTGGATTGGGTCGTCGTCGGCGATTTCCATTCGGAATGGGCCATCCGCATCGACCGCCTGACCGTCATCATGCTGATCGTCGTGAATTCGGTTTCGGCGCTCGTGCATACCTATTCGCTGGGCTACATGGCCCATGACGACAATTTCGGTCATCACGAACACTACAAGGCGCGGTTCTTTGCCTATCTGTCGTTCTTCACCTTTGCCATGCTGATGCTGGTGACGGCGGACAACCTGCTGCAGATGTTCTTTGGCTGGGAGGGCGTGGGCGTCGCGTCCTATCTGCTGATCGGCTTTTATTACAAGAAGCAGTCGGCGGGCGCTGCCGCGATGAAGGCGTTCATCGTCAACCGCGTCGGCGATTTCGGCTTCCTGCTGGGCATCTTCGGCATCTACTGGCTGACCGGCTCGATCCAGTTCGACGAAATCTTCCGCCAGGTTCCCGAGATCGCCACCGCAAATATCCATTTCCTGTGGACCGAGTGGAACGCGGCGAACCTGCTGGCCTTCCTGCTGTTCGTCGGCGCCATGGGCAAGTCGGCGCAACTGCTGCTGCACACCTGGCTGCCGGACGCGATGGAAGGCCCGACCCCGGTGTCGGCGCTGATCCACGCCGCGACCATGGTGACTGCGGGCGTCTTCCTGGTCTGCCGCATGTCGCCGCTGATCGAATTCGCCCCCGAGACCAAGCATTTCATCGTCATCATCGGCGCGACCACCGCGTTCTTTGCCGCGACGGTCGGTCTGGTGCAGAACGACATCAAGCGCGTCATCGCCTATTCGACCTGTTCGCAACTGGGCTATATGTTCGTTGCGGCCGGCACGGGCGTCTATTCGGTCGCGATGTTCCACCTGCTGACGCACGCCTTTTTCAAGGCGATGCTGTTCCTTGGTGCCGGTTCGGTCATCCATGCGATGCACCACGAACAGGATATGCGGAACTATGGCAACCTGCGCAAAAAGATCCCGCTGACCTTCTGGGCGATGATGATCGGCACTTTCGCCATTACCGGCGTGGGCATCCCTTTGACCCATATCGGCTTTGCGGGCTTCCTGTCGAAAGACGCCGTGATCGAAAGCGCATGGGCGGGCAACACCTATGCCTTCTGGATGCTGGTCATCGCGGCCTGCTTCACCAGCTTCTATTCGTGGCGCCTGATCTTCCTGACCTTCTTCGGCAAGGAACGCGGCGATCATCATACGCATGAACATGCGCATGAAAGCCCGCCGATCATGACGGTGCCGCTGGGCATTCTGGCCGTCGGCGCGGTGTTCGCGGGTATGGTCTGGTATGGTCCCTTCTTTGGCGACCACCACAAGGTCACCGAATATTTCCACATCGCCGGCGCTTCGCATGAGGCCGTCGAGGGTGAGGGCGAAGGCCACGGCACTGCCCCGGTCGAACATGCCGCGACCGAAGCCACCACCGCAGATGCCGGTCACGCGACCGCACCTGCCGAAGGCGAACATGCCCCCGCAGATGCGGAACATGCCGCCATCGTCGCACCTGTGGGCGGCGCGATCTACATGGCGCCCGACAACCATACGCTGGACGAGGCGCACCACGCCCCGAAATGGGTCAAGGTATCGCCCTTCATCGCGATGCTGCTGGGATTGTTCACGGCATGGATCTTCTACATCCGCAGCCCGGAAACTCCGGCGCGGCTGGCGCGGGCACAACCGGCGCTTTACCAGTTCCTGCTGAACAAGTGGTATTTCGACGAAATCTACAACTTCATCTTTGTCCGTCCCGCTTTGTGGATCGGCCGCTTCTTCTGGAAGAAGGGCGACGGTTCGACCATCGACGGGGCGATCAACGGGGTTGCCCTTGGGCTGGTGCCGCGCCTGACGCGGGCGGCGGTCCGGGTGCAATCGGGCTATCTGTTCCACTACGCCTTCGCGATGGTTCTGGGCATCGTGGGCTTGCTGATCTGGGTGATGATGCGGGGCGCGCACTGATATGACGAACCTTCTTTCCATCATCACCTTCCTGCCCATCGTCGCGGCAGGGATCATGGCGCTGTTCCTGCGCGGACAGGACGCGGCAGCAGCGCGCAATGCCAAATGGCTGGCGCTGCTGGCGACCACGGCGACCTTTCTGATTTCGCTTTTCGTGCTGTTCGGGTTCGACAGCGGTAATACCGGCTTCCAGTTCGTCGAAGATCACGCCTGGATCATGGGTCTGCGCTACAAGATGGGCGTGGACGGCATCTCGGTCCTGTTCGTGATGCTGACGACTTTCATGATGCCCTTGACGATCCTGTCCTGCTGGACGGTGGACAACAAGGTCAAGGAATACATGATCGCCTTCCTGGTGCTGGAGGGGCTGATGATCGGCGTCTTCACCGCGCTGGATCTGGTGCTGTTCTACCTGTTCTTTGAAGCGGGCCTGATCCCGATGTTCCTGATCATCGGCATCTGGGGCGGCAAGGATCGCATCTACGCCTCCTTCAAGTTCTTCCTTTATACCTTCCTCGGCTCGGTGCTGATGCTGGTCGCCATGATCGCGATGTATCGCATTTCCGGCACGACCGACATTCCGACGCTGCTCACCTTCGACTTCCCGTCCGAGACCTATCGCCTGCTGGGCATCACGGTGCTGGGCGGCACGCAGATGCTGATGTTCCTGGCCTTCTTTGCCAGCTTCGCGGTCAAGATGCCGATGTGGCCCGTCCACACCTGGCTGCCCGACGCGCACGTTCAGGCCCCGACTGCCGGTTCGGTCCTGCTGGCCGCCGTGCTGCTGAAAATGGGCGGCTATGGCTTCCTGCGCTTCAGCCTGCCGATGTTCCCGGTCGCGTCCGAGATCATGCAGCCGGTCATCTTCTGGATGTCGGCCATCGCCATCGTCTACACCTCGCTGGTCGCGCTGGTGCAGTCGGACATCAAAAAGGTCATCGCCTATTCGTCGGTCGCCCATATGGGTTACGTGACGATGGGTATCTTCACGATGAACCAGATCGGTATCGACGGTGCTATCTTCCAGATGCTGTCGCACGGCTTCATCTCGGGGGCGCTGTTTCTTTGCGTGGGCGTGATCTATGACCGGATGCACACCCGCGAAATCGACGCCTATGGCGGCCTAGTGAACCGGATGCCCGCTTATGCGACGGTGTTCATGTTCTTCACCATGGCCAATGTCGGCCTGCCGGGCACCTCGGGCTTTGTCGGGGAATTCCTGACGCTGATGGGCGTGTTCCGTGAAAACACCTGGGTCGCGCTGATCGCGACGACGGGCGTGATCTTCTCGGCTGCCTATGCGCTGTGGCTGTATCGCCGCGTCACCTTTGGTGAGCTGATCAAGGAAAGCCTGAAGTCGATCACCGACATGACCGCCCGTGAAAAGTGGATCTTCGTGCCGCTGATCGCCATGACCCTGATCCTTGGTGTCTATCCGCGTCTGGTGACCGATGTCACCGGCCCGGCCGTCGCCAGCCTGATCGACCACTACAACCAAAGCCAGCCCGAGGCGCCTGTCGCCGCGGCTCAGGCCAGCCACTAGGGGGCGGATATGACCTCGCTCGATTTTTCGACCATTCTGCCCGAAGCGCTGCTGGCCGCCTATGCCTTGGCTGCGCTGATGGCCGGGGCTTATCTGGGTAAGGACAAGCTGGCAAAGACGCTGCTTTGGACCACCGTCATCGTGCTTCTTATCGTGGCTGCGATGGTGGGCATGGGCGGGCGCAGCGATGTGACCGGCTTCTATGGCATGTTCATCGACGACGCCTTTTCGCGCTTTGCCAAGGTGGTGATGCTGGTCGGTGCCGCCGCCGTCATGGCGATGAGCGCGGATTACATGCAGCGTCGCGACATGCTGCGGTTCGAATATCCCATCGTCGTCACGCTTTCCGTCATCGGGATGATGCTGATGGTGTCGGCGGGCGACCTGCTGACGCTTTACATGGGGCTTGAGCTGCAATCGCTGGCGCTTTACGTCGTCGCCGCTATGCGCCGCGACTCGGCCCGTTCGTCCGAGGCGGGTCTGAAATACTTCGTCCTTGGCTCGCTTTCCTCGGGTCTGCTGCTTTACGGCGCCTCGCTGGTCTACGGCTTTGCCGGGACCACCACCTTCTCGGGGATCATCACCACGATGCAGGGCGGGCAGCTTTCGCTGGGCGTGCTGTTCGGTCTGGTGTTCATGCTGGTCGGTCTGGCGTTCAAGGTATCCGCCGTGCCGTTCCACATGTGGACCCCCGATGTCTACGAAGGCGCACCGACGCCCGTGACCGCGTTCTTTGCGACCGCGCCGAAGCTGGCTGCAATGGCGCTGATCGCGCGACTGGTCTTTGACGCGTTCGGCAATGTCATCGGCGATTGGAGCCAGATCATCGCGGCGCTGGCCGTCATGTCGATGTTCCTTGGCTCGATCGCGGGGATCGGACAAACCAACGTCAAGCGCCTGATGGCCTATTCCTCCATCGCGCATATGGGCTTTGCGCTGGTCGGTCTGGCAGCGGGTTCGGCGCTGGGTGTGCAGAACATGCTGATCTACATGACCATCTACACGATCATGAATGTCGGCACCTTCGCCTTTATCCTGTCGCTGGAACGTGACGGCGTGCCGGTCACCGATCTCGCCTCGCTGAACCGTTTTGCGTGGAGCGAGCCGACCAAGGCGCTGGCCGTTCTGGTCCTGATGTTCAGCCTTGCCGGTGTGCCGCCAACCTTGGGCTTTTTTGCCAAGTTCGGCGTGCTGAACGCGGCGGTTGATGCCGGTCTGGGCTGGCTGGCGGTGGCGGGCGTGATCGCCTCGGTCATCGGGGCGTTCTATTACCTGCGCATCGTCTTTTACATGTATTTCGGGTCCGAGGGTGAGGGCGTGACCTCGCGCATGGGCGCGGTGCAGTATCTGGGCCTGATGGTTCCTGCCGCCGCGATGCTGATCGGTGCGATCAGTATGTTCGGGATGGACGGCGCCGCAGGTCGTGCCGCCGAAACGCTGGTGGGCCAACCGGCAGCTGAAACGGCCAGCGCCGAAATGCCCGCACCTGCGACCGAGCCGCAACCCGTTGAGTGATCCGTGGCCCGAAGGCGTGGGGCGGTTCGTGCTGCCCCGCACCGACAGCACAAATGCGCAAGCCATGCGGCTTGGCCCTACGCTAAGCGGTCCGACATGGATCGCGGCGCATGAACAGGCGGCAGGGCGCGGCAGGCGCGGCAGGGAATGGGTGATGCCGGCGGGTAACTTCGCCGGCACGCTTTACCTGCGACCCAAGGGGGGCGTCGCCGCGGCCGCACAGCTGTCATTCGTGGCGGCGCTGGCGCTTTACGATGCGCTTGGGGCGGCTTGCGGTCCTGCGGCGCGGTTGGCGATCAAATGGCCCAATGATGTGCTGCTGAATGGCGGCAAGGTCGCGGGCATCCTGCTGGAAAGCGCGGGCACAGGTGCCGAGACGCAGGCGGTCTGCGTGGGCATCGGCGTCAATCTGGCCGCCGCACCTGATATTGGCGCGGTCGAAACCGGCGCGGTGACACCCGTGTCGGTCAAGGGCGAGACCGGCTTTACCGTCACGCTTGAGGATTTCCTTGATCTGCTGGCCCCTGCATTCGCACGCTGGCAGGCGCAGCTGGACACCTATGGCTTCGCGTCGATCCGCAACGCCTGGCTGGCGCGCGCGGCCCGCTTGGGCGAAACGATCATCGCCCGCACCGGCAAATCCGAAACGCGCGGCATTTTCGAAGGCATCGACGACACCGGCGCGCTGATCCTGCAGACGCCTTCGGGGCGGCAGGTTCTGCCCGCCGCCGACGTATTTTTCGGAGGCTGAGCCATGCTGCTTTGCATCGATACCGGCAACACCAACACCGTCTTTTCGGTCTGGGATGGCAAGCGTTTTCTGGCGATGTGGCGCATCTCGACCGACCATCGCCGGACGGCGGATGAATATTTCACCTGGCTGTCCACGCTGATGTCGCTGCAAAAGTTCAAGCTGGACATCACGGATTGCATCATCAGCGCGACGGCCCCGCGCGTGGTGTTCAACCTGCGTGTGCTGTGCAATCGCTATTTCGACACGCGCCCGCTGGTGGTGGGCAAGCCCGACTGCCTGCTGCCTGTGGCGCCCCGCGTCGATGGCGGCACGACGGTCGGGCCCGACCGGCTGGTGAATACCGTCGGCGCGTTCGATCGCCATGGTCCTGACCTGATCGTGGTCGATTTCGGCACTGCGACCACGTTCGATGTCGTGGATACGGACGGGGCCTATGTCGGGGGGGTGATCTCTCCCGGCGTGAACCTGTCGCTTGAGGCGCTGCATATGGGCGCGGCCAGCCTGCCGCATGTCGATGTGACCAAGCCCGCCAGTGTCATCGGAACGAATACTGTCGCCTGTATCCAATCAGGTATCTTCTGGGGCTATATCGGGCTTGTGCAGGGCATCGTTGACAAGATACGGCAAGAACGCGCCCGTCCGATGAAAGTCATCGCGACCGGCGGGCTTGCGCCTTTGTTCGATCAAGGGTTTGATCTTTTCGACGCGATCGAGGACGACTTGACCATGCACGGCCTGCGCCTGATCCACGACTATAACAAGGAGATGGCCAATGGCTGAACGCCTGATCTATCTGCCGCTGGGCGGCGCGGGCGAAATCGGCATGAACGCCTATGTCTACGGCTACGGAGAGCCGGGGCGGGAACGGCTGATCGTCGTCGATCTGGGCGTGACCTTCGGCGACATGGACAGTGCGCCGGGCATCGACCTGATCATGGCTGATGTCGCCTGGCTGGAAGCGAACCGTGACCGGATCGAGGCGATCTTTATCACCCACGGTCACGAAGATCACGTTGGCGCGCTTGGCCTGTTGTGGCCCAAGATCCAGAAGCCGATCCATTGCCGCCGCTTCACCGGCGCGCTGGCCCGGCTGAAGATGGAAGAGCTGGGCCAACCGGCTGAGCATATCCACATCCACGCCCCGCGCCCGGAGGTGATCCAGGCGGGACCGTTCCAGGTGCAGTTCGTGCCGATCAGCCATTCGATCCCCGAAAGCTCGGCGCTGATCATCGACACGCCCGCGGGGCGAATCGTGCATACCGGCGATTTCAAACTGGATGGCACCCCCGTCGTGGGCGAAGCCTTCGATCCCGTGATGTGGCATGAGATTGCGAACGAAGGGCAGGGGATCAAGGTCCTGACCTGCGATTCCACCAACGTATTCGTCAAGCATCCGGGCCGGTCCGAAGCCGTTCTTGCCGATCCGCTGCGCGAATTCATCGCGGGCCAGAACCAGATGGTCGTCGCGACCACCTTTGCCAGCAATATCGCGCGTCTGCGCACGCTGGCCGAGGCGGCGATTGCCTCGGGCCGTCAGATCTGCCTTTTGGGCCGCGCCATGCGCCGCATGGTGACCGTGGGGATCGAGACGGGCATCCTGACGAATTTCCCCCCCGTCATCAGCCCCGAGGACGCCGCCGAGATGCCGCGCGACAAGGTGATGCTGATCGTCACCGGCAGTCAGGGTGAACGCCGCGCCGCCAGCGCGCAGCTGTCGCGCGGCCGCTATCTGGGGATCGAGCTGAAGGAAGGGGACAGCTTCCTGTTCTCCTCACGCACCATTCCGGGCAATGAACGCGGCGTGATCCGCATCCAGAACTCGCTATCGGAACTGGGCGTGGACCTGTTCGATGCCGATGACGGGCTTTACCACGTCTCGGGCCATGCCAACCGCCCGGATATTGAGGCGGTGCATGATCTGCTGAAACCGCAGATCGTCATTCCCATGCATGGCGAACACATGCACTTGCGCGAACATGCCAAACTGGCCGAAGCCAAGGGCATCCCTGCGGCCATCGCGACTAATGGTACGATGCTGGAACTGTCGGGCGAAAAACCCCGTGTCGTCGATCGCATCGACACCGGGCGGCTGTATCTGGACGGCAACGTCCTGATCGGCGCGATGGACGGCGTGGTGCGGGACCGCATCCGCATGGCGCTGAACGGCCATGCGCTGGTCACCGTCATCGTGGACGAAGACGACCGTCCGATCCCCGACGCCTGGGTCGAATTGTCGGGCCTGCCGGAACGTGGCCGCGCCGGCGTGCCACTGGCCGACAATATCGAAGGCGAGCTGGCCGAATTCCTTGACCGCGCCGACGACCGCACGGTGATGAACGACGACCGGCTGGAGGAGGCGATCCGCAAGATCACCCGCCAGGTCTCGATGGAGGAGATCGGCAAGAAACCCGAAGTGACCGTGATGATCTCACGCCTCGCTGCGGAATGACTTGACGCGGGCCGCGCCAGACGGCATGGCCCGCGCATGAGCGAATTCGACCCCAATCCTCCGCGCCGCAATTTTTACGGCCGCCGTCACGGCAAGACCCTGCGCCAAAGCCAAAAGGGCTATCTGTCCGAGGATTTGGGCGATCTGCGCCCGCGCGGCATCACCGTGCAGGACAATCCCGATCGCCAACCGGTCGATCCCGCCAGCATCTTTGGCGACGATCGCCCGATCTGGCTGGAGGTCGGCTTTGGCGGCGGCGAACACATGGTCCACATGGCCGCCCGCTATCCCGAAATGGGCATCATCGGGTGTGAGCCGTTCATCAACGGCGTCGCCATGCTTTTGGGCAAGATCCGCGCGGCGGGCGTGGAAAATGTCAGCGTCCATCCCGGCGATGCGCGCGACCTGATGGATGTGTTTCCTGCCGCCAGCATCGACAAGGCCTTCCTGAATTATCCCGACCCTTGGCCCAAGGCGCGCCATCACCGCCGCCGCTTCGTCACGCCCGAACACCTGATCCCGCTGGCCCGGATCATGAAGCCCGGCGCCGAATTCCGCGTGGCCTCGGACATTCCCGACTATATCCGCCAAACGCTTGAGGAAGTGCCGCCCGCAGGCTTCGATCTGCTCTATGAAGGCCCGGACGCGCCCGAAGACTGGCTTTCGACCCGCTACGAACAAAAGGCGCTCCGCGAAGGCCGGGTGCCGCATTACTGCAGCTTCCGCCGCCAAGGCTGATTGCAAGCCCCCCCTGTGACCGCTATCACAAGCGCGACCAGCCAAGGGGGGCTTTCATGTCACATTCCGCCGCACCGCAACCCATGATCGCCCGCCGCAGCGGCCCGCTGCAGGGCGAGGCGCGCGTCCCCGGCGACAAGTCGATCAGCCACCGCGCATTGATCCTTGGCGCGCTGTCGGTCGGCGAAACCCATATCACCGGCCTTCTCGAAGGTCAGGACGTGCTGGACACCGCATCCGCGATGCAGGCTTTCGGTGCGCAGGTCGAACGTCTGGGGATCGGCGAATGGAAGGTCAACGGCGTCGGCGTCGGCGGCTTTGCCGAGCCTGCGGGCGTGATTGATTGCGGCAATTCCGGCACCGGCGTGCGGCTGATCATGGGCGCGATGGCCACGACGCCGATCACGGCGACTTTCACCGGCGATGCCAGCCTGTCACGCCGCCCCATGGGCCGCATCACCGACCCGCTGGAACTGTTCGGCTGCGAAGTGACCGCCCGCGAAGGCAAGCGCCTGCCGGTCACGATCAAGGGCACGGCGGATGCGGTCCCCGTCCGCTACAAGACCCCCATGGCCAGCGCGCAGGTGAAATCCGCGGTGCTGCTGGCGGGCCTGAACAGCCCCGGCGAAACCGTGGTGATCGAGGCCGAGCCGACCCGCGACCACACCGAACGCATGTTGGCAGGCTTCGGCGCGACCATCACGACTGAAAAGACCGACCAGGGCTATGTCATCACCCTGCAAGGCCGCCCCGAGCTGAAACCGCAGCCGGTCGCCGTGCCGCGTGATCCCTCCAGCGCGGCATTCCCGGTCGCGGCGGCGCTGATTGTGCCGGGGTCCGAAATCCGCGTGCCGGGCGTCAGCCGCAACCCGACCCGCGACGGGCTATATGTCACGCTGCTGGAAATGGGTGCCGACATCACATTCGAAAACGAACGGGTCGAGGGGGGCGAGCCTGTGGCCGACCTGCTGGTCCGTCACGGCCCCCTGAAAGGCGTCACCACGCCCGAAGACCGCGCCGCCAGCATGATCGACGAATTCCCGATTCTGTCGGTCATCGCCTGTTTCGCGACCGGCACCACCGTCATGCAGGGGGTCAAGGAACTCCGCGTCAAGGAAAGCGACCGCATCGCCGCCATGGTCGCGGGCCTGCGCGCCAATGGCGCTTCGGTCGACGAGACCGAGGACACGATGACCGTCCACGGCACCGGCGCGTTGGCAGGTGGCGGCACGGCGGTCACGCATCTGGACCACCGCATCGCAATGTCCTTCCTTGTGGGCGGGCTTGCCTCGGAACAGCCGATCGGCGTCGATGACGGCCGCCCGATCGCAACCTCATTCCCGGATTTCCTGCCGCTGATGACGGCGCTGGGTGCGCAGATCGCCTGAAAGATTTCTTAGTTCTTCAAATACCCAAACGGGGCGCCCATGACAGGCGCCCCGTTCGCATTTCCAGCCCTTGCCGCGCCGATCAGCCGTAATGGCCGACCGGCGTGCCTGCGACGGCGCTCATGTTCAAAAGACCGCGCGTAGTGATCGAAGGTGTCACGATATGCGCCCGGTTCCCCATGCCCATCAGCAGCGGCCCGACTTCCAGCCCATTCGCTTTCAGCTTCAGCGCGTTACGCACGCCGGACGCCGCATCGGTGCCGCCAAAGATCAGCACATTGGCGGCGCCTTCCAGCCGCGACTGCGGCATCAGGCGTTCGCGCACCTCGGGGTCCAGCGCCGCATCGACATGCATTTCACCATCGAACATGAAATCCACGTCGCGGGCGTGCAGGATCTCCAGCGCGGCCCGCATCTTGCGACCAGACGCGGTGTCGAGATTGCCGAATTGCGAATGGCTGCACAGTGCGATCTTGGGCGTCACGCCAAAGCGGCGGACGTGCCGCGCCGCGCCGATCGTGGCGATGGCAATCTGCTCGGGCGTCGGATCGTGATGGACCTGCGTATCGGCGATGAACAGCGGCCCGTCTTCCAGAATCATCAGCGACAGCGCGCCCATCGGCTCCAACCCGTTCCGGCCCAGCACCTGCTGGATATAGTTCAGGTGCCAGCTGAACTGACCAAAGGTGCCGCAGATCAGGCTGTCTGCCTCATTGCGATGGACCATGACCGCGCCGATGGCGGTGGTGTTGGTGCGCATGACCGCGCGGGCCACTTCGGGCGTGACGCCGCGTCGGGCCATCAACTCGTGATAGGTGCCCCAATAGTCGCGGTAGCGCGGGTCGTTTTCAGGGTTCACGATCTCGAAATCGCGGCCCGGACGGATCGGCAGGCCAGCGCGTTCGGCGCGCATCTCGATGACCTCGGGGCGGCCGATCAGAATCGGCGTATCGGTCATTTCCTCCAGCATGGCGTTGGCCGCGCGCAGCACGCGCTCATCCTCACCCTCGGCAAAGACGATGCGGCGTCTTGCGGTTGCTGCCGCCTCAAAGACCGGGCGCATGATCATGGCCGACCGGAAGACCGAGCCGTCAAGCTTGCGCTTATAGGCGTTGATGTCGTCCAGCGGGCGGGTGGCCACGCCGGTCTCCATCGCGGCCTTGGCCACGGCGGTCGAAACGACGCCGATCAGGCGTGGGTCGAACGGTTTCGGGATCAGGTAATCCGCACCAAAGGTCAACGTCTCACCGCGGTAAGCCATCGCCGCCTCGGCGCTGGTGGTGGCGCGGGCCAGCGCTGCGATCCCTTCGATGCAGGCCAGCTGCATTTCGTCGTTGATCGTGGTCGCGCCCACATCCAGCGCGCCGCGGAAGATAAAGGGGAAGCACAGCACGTTGTTGACCTGGTTCGGATAATCCGAACGGCCCGTCGCGATGATCGCGTTCGGGGCCACGGTGCGCACATCCTCGGGGGTGATTTCCGGGGTGGGGTTCGCCAGCGCAAAGATGATCGGACGCTCGGCCATGCGGGCGACCATCTCGGGTTTAAGAACGCCGGGGCCAGACAGGCCAAGGAACAGGTCCGCGCCGTCGATCACCTCGTCCAGCGTCCGTTTGTCGGAGTTTTGCGCGTATTCGGCTTTCTGCGGCGTCATCTGGTCCGTCCGGCCTTCGTAGACCAGGCCGGCAATGTCGCACAGCCAGACGTTTTCACGCTTCACGCCCAGTTTCAGCAGCATGTTCAGGCAGGCGATGCCCGCAGCCCCGCCGCCGGTCGAGACGACCTTGATGTCTTCGAATTTCTTCTGCGCAATCAGCAGCGCGTTGGTGGCCGCTGCACCGACCACGATGGCCGTGCCGTGCTGGTCGTCATGAAAGACCGGAATGTTCATCCGCTCGCGGCAGATCTTTTCGACGATGAAGCAGTCGGGTGCCTTGATGTCTTCAAGGTTGATCGCGCCAAAGCTGGGTTCCAGCGCGCAGACGATCTCGGCCAGTTTTTCGGGATCTGGCTGGTCCAGCTCGATGTCGAAACAGTCGATATTGGCGAATTTCTTGAACAGAACCGCCTTGCCTTCCATGACGGGCTTTGACGCCAAGGCGCCGATATTGCCCAGCCCCAGCACCGCCGTCCCGTTTGAGACGACGGCGACCAGATTGCCCCGCGCGGTATAGCGGGCGGCGGTCGCCGGATCGGCCTTGATTTCAAGACAGGCTTCGGCCACGCCGGGGGAATAGGCACGGCTTAGGTCGCGGCCGTTGGCAAGCGGTTTGGTGGCGCGGATTTCCAGCTTTCCGGGTCGCGGAAATTCGTGGTAATCCAGTGCTGCCTGCTTTGCGGTGTCCTGCCTGCGTTCTTCCATGGGCCGCCTCCTCTTAAGATGGTTCAGCGTTAAACTATTTTTTCCCCGACGAACAGGGGGTCCGTCCTTGCCCTTGGACTTGCATCGCAAAGGGGCCGGGCGCAATGATGCACAGGCGAATGACGACTATGCGAAAGGCAGGGCGATGACGCTTCTGGATGCAGCGCGCGAGGTGCGCGAACGGGCTTATGCGCCCTATTCCCGGTTCAAGGTGGGCGCGGCGGTGCGGGGTGCATCGGGCGCGGTCTATCACGGCTGCAACGTGGAAAACGTGGCCTATCCCGAAGGCACCTGCGCCGAGGCCGGGGCCATCGCCCTGATGATCGCCAGCGGAGAGACGCGCCTGACCGAGGTCGCGGTCATCGCAGACAGCCCATCGCCCGTGCCCCCCTGCGGCGGCTGCCGCCAGAAGCTGGCCGAGTTCGGCGATGCCGATACCCCGGTCCTGCTGGCCACCACGGCGGGTAAGACGCTGCACACCACCATCGGCGCATTGTTGCCGGGCCGGTTCGACGCCTCGCATATGTCGGAGGTCGAATGACCCAAGACCCCCGTCCCGTCATCGCCGCCGTTCGCGACGGTCGCGGGCTGGACAGGGCGGGGGCGGTCCTGATTGCCAAGGGGCTGGCCGATGGTTCGGTCAGTGACGCGCAGGCCGGGGCTTTCGCGATGGCCGTGCTGATGGGCGGTCTGGACGAAGGCGGGCGGGTCGCGCTGACCCGTGCCATGCGCGATTCAGGTCGCGTCATGCGCTGGGATCTGCCGGGACCGGTGCTGGACAAGCATTCGACCGGCGGCATCGGCGATACGGTCAGTCTGGTGCTGGCGCCGGTGCTGGCGGCCTGCGGGGCCTATGTCCCGATGATCTCGGGGCGCGGTCTGGGCCATACCGGCGGCACGCTGGACAAGCTTGAGGCGATCCCCGGTTTCCGCTGTGCCCTGCCAGATGCCGAGTTTCGCCGCGTCGTGGCCGATGTCGGCTGCGCCATCGTTGCCGCCGGACCGGATCTGGCCCCCGCCGATGCGCGGCTTTACGCGATCCGCGATGAAAGCGCGACGGTGGGGTCGGTCGATCTGATCACAGCCTCGATCCTGTCGAAAAAGCTGGCGGCGGGGCTGGACGGGCTGGTGCTGGACGTCAAGCAGGGCAGCGGCGCATTCCTGAGCCGTGCAGATGACGCGCAGGCTTTGGCCCGTGCGCTGGTCGATACGGCGAACGGCGCGGGCTGCCGGACGCTTGCTTATGTCACCGATATGGACCAGCCCTTGGCCCGCGCCGCCGGAAATGCGCTGGAACTGCACGAGGCAATCGCCGTGCTGCGTGGCGCGAAGGGGGCTTTGCGCGATTTGACGCTGGCGCTGTCAGACGCCGTTCTGGCGCTGGGGGGGCTGGCCGGGGCCGCGCAGGCGCTGGACAGCGGCGCCGCGGCCGAGGCGTTTGCGCGCATGATCGTGGCGCAGGGCGGGCCTTTGGACATGCTGGAAAATCCCGACCGCCATTTGTCGCCCGCCCCCGTGATCCGCCCCATTCCCGCGCGGGGCCGCGTGGCGGCCATCGACACGGCGGCGCTGGGTCATGCGGTGGTGGCGCTTGGCGGCGGACGGCTTCATGCGGGCGACCGGATCGACCCGCGCGTGGGGCTTGCGCATCTGGCCCGGATCGGCGATGAGGCTGGCCCCGATCGTCCGCTGGGCTTCGTCCATGCAACCAGCGAAGGGCAGGCCGACGCCGCCATCGCGACCGTGCAGGCGGCCTATCTGATGGGGGAGGGTCCCGCGCCGGGGCCGTTGATCAAAACCGAGGTATTGCCCCGATGACCGCCAACCGCGCCTTTCTGATCGTCATGGACTCAGTCGGTATCGGCGGGGCGCCGGATGCGGACCAGTATTTCAACGGCGATCTGCCCGATACCGGCGCCAACACGCTGGCCCATATCGCGCAGGCGCGGGGGCTACGGATGCCCCATCTGGACGCGCTTGGCCTTGGGGCTGCGTTGGCGCTGGCCAGCGGCGATACCGCGCCGGGGCTGGGTGCCACGCCACAGGGGCTGTGGGGGGCTGCGACCGAAACCTCACGCGGGAAGGACACGCCTTCGGGGCATTGGGAGATTGCGGGCGTGCCCGTGCCCTGGGACTGGCATTATTTCCCCGACACGCGCCCCAGCTTTCCGCCCGATCTGTCGGCCCGCATCGCGCAAGCCGCGGGGACGGCGGGGATATTGGGCGACGAACATGCATCGGGAACCGACATCATCGCGCGGCTGGGGGCCGAACATCTGCGGACCGGCTGGCCGATCTGCTACACCTCGGCCGACAGCGTATTGCAGATTGCCGCACATGAGGACGCCTTTGGGCTGGAGCGGCTGTATCAACTGTGCCGCGATGTGGCGGCTATGGTCCATCCCCTGCGCGTGGGACGCGTGATCGCGCGGCCATTCATCGGGACCGACAGCTTTACCCGCACCACCAACCGCCGAGACTATGCCATCGCGCCCCCCGGCCAGACCATTCTGGACGCGGCACAGGCAGCCGGGCGGCAGACCTATGGCGTGGGCAAGATCGGCGACATCTTCTCGCATCGCGGGATCGGGGAATTGCACAAGGGCAGCGATGCGCAACTGGCCGAGGCGCTGATCGGGCTGACGCAAACCGCCGCGCCGGGTAGCCTGACATTCGCCAATTTCGTCGAGTTCGACAGCCTTTACGGCCATCGCCGCGACGTTCTTGGCTATGGCACGGCGCTGGAATGGTTCGACAGCGTGGCGGGTCAGGTCATGGCCCGCCTGCGCCCCGGCGATCTGGCGATATTCACCGCCGATCACGGCAATGATCCAAGCTGGCCGGGGACCGACCACACCCGCGAACGGGTGCCGGTGCTGGGCTGGGGCTATGGCGCGCGGCCTATCGGGCAGGTGGGCTTTGCCGATATTGCGGCCTCGGTCGCGGTGCATCTGGGGCTTGGTCCCGTGGGGCCGGGAGGGTCGTTTCTGTGAAAAAGATCGAACTGCACCTGCATCTGGAAGGGGCCGCGCCGCCCGCGCTGATCCGGGGGCTTGCCGCCGAAAAGCATCAGGACCTGCACGGCATGTTCGACGAACGCGGCGGCTATGCCTATCAGGGTTTCAAGGATTTCCTGAAGGTGTATGAAGCCGCCACCGCCATGATCCAGGGCCCGCGCGATTATGCCCGCCTGCTTGAGGCGGTGCTGGCCGAATGCGCCGAACATGGCGCAATCTATGTCGAGCTTTTCATCTCGCCCGAGTTTTGCGGCGGCGCGGATCTGCCCGCATGGCGCGACCATCTGGGCGCGATGGAGGAGGTGGCGCACGCCGCCGCCGCGCAGGGGCTGGACAGCCGTGCCATCCTGACCTGCATCCGCCATTTCGGCCCTGAACGCGCCCGCAAGACCGCGATCTGTGCTGCGGAAACCAGCGGCGGCTGGGTCACGGGATTTGGCATGGGCGGGGCCGAGGATGCGGGCGAGGCCAGCGATTTCGCATGGTCCTTTGATTGCGCGCGCGAAGCGGGGCTGGGCCTGACCAACCATGCCGGCGAATGGCGCGGGGCTGAATCGATCCGCGATTCCCTGACCTTGGGCGTCACGCGCATCGGCCACGGCATCCGCGCGATCGAGGATGCGGCGCTGGTCCGGGAACTGGCCGAACGCGGCGTGACGCTGGAGGTCTGCCCCGGCTCGAACGTGGCGCTGGGGATCACCGACTGGCGCAGGCATCCCATCGCGCGGCTGGCCGATGCCGGGGTGCGCGTCACGGTCTCGACCGACGATCCGCCGTTCTTTCACACCACGCTTTCGCATGAATACCAGATGCTTGCAGAAAGTTTCGGTTGGGCGGAAAGCGAATTTCGCCAGATGAACCAATGGGCCGCCGAGGCGGCATTTTGCGACGACACCACACGGACACGCCTGATAAAGGAACTGCAATGACCCAGCACCTGACCATCGTTGACCACCCGCTGGTGCAGCACAAGCTGACCATCATGCGCGACAAAACGACCTCGACCGCCGGGTTCCGGCGGCTGTTGCGCGAAATCAGCCTGCTGCTGGCCTATGAGGTCACGCGCGAGCTTGAGATGACCACCACCACAATCGAAACCCCCATGCAGACGATGGAGGCGCCGACGCTTGAGGGCAAAAAGCTGGCGCTGATCTCCATCCTGCGCGCCGGAAACGGCCTGATGGACGGCATTCTTGAGATGATCCCCGGCGCGCGCGTGGGCTTTGTCGGCATGTATCGCGATCCCGAAACGCTGCAGCCCGTGCAATATTACTGCAAGGTTCCCAATGAGTTGGACGCACGCATGACCATCGTGGTCGATCCGATGCTGGCGACCGGAAACTCGTCCGTGGCCGCAATCGACCTGCTGAAAAAGCAGGGCGCGCGCAATCTGCGTTTCCTGTGCCTGCTGGCGACGCCCGAAGGCGTGGCCCGTATGCTTGAGGCGCATCCCGATGTGCCGATTGTCACCGCCGCGCTGGATGCGGGGCTGGATGATCACGGCTATATCCTGCCCGGTCTGGGCGATGCGGGCGACCGTATGTTCGGCACGAAATAAGGGCTGCGTTAACCCGATCTTCAGCCCTTGGCGGCTATCCCCAAGACAAATGCGATTCCTTGGGGGTGGCCGATGGGGCTGGTGCGTTGCGTGATCTTGTGGCTGCTGGTGCCCATTGCGGTGCTGGCCGATCCGCGCCCGGCGGAATTGCCGCCCGGTGATTTCACCGCGCGGCAATATATCGACAGCAAGGGCTGCGTGTTCCTGCGCGATGGCGCGGGGTGGCAGCCCCGGCTGGCGCGGGATGGCGCGGCGATCTGTGGCTATCCTCCGTCGCTTTCCCTGCGCGGGTTGGACGGCAAGGCGCGTCTGGCCGCACTTGACCCCGATGCCGGGAAAAGCCGCGCCCAGCGGTTGGAGGAGGCGCTGACCCCTGCCGTCGTCCCCAACCTGCAACCGGGCGAATTGACCAGCGATCCACGCCCGCTGACCACTTTACCCGATATGGGACCGGAACCCGCGCCGACCGCGCCGCTGGAAAACCTCAAGGCCGCGCTCCGAGCCGCGCCTGCGATCCGGCAGGGCATGAGCCGCGATCTGAAACCCAACAGGCGGCTGTGCGAATTGCTGGGCCATGACGCGCAGCCCGTGCCTGCGCGGTTGGGGCGCGACCCAAGCCACGGCTATTGCGGCAACCTGTCCGAAAGCGATCTGGCGCGGCTGGCCTTTGCGCGACCTTTGGAGGCTGCGACACAGGGGGCAAAGCCCGCGCCGGTCAGAAAAGTCGCAACCAGTGTTACCAAACCTAAAAGCGTCGCCACACCCAGGACCGCGATCTCAAAGGTTGCAGTCCCCGCACCTGCCGCACCGCTAAAGGTGGAACGGCTTGTGCCGCCCGGTGCGCGCTATGTGCAGGTGGGAAGCTATGCCAATGCGGGAAATGCCGATCGCGCAGCGCAGCGTGTGATGCGACTGGGCTATCCGGTGTCGCGCGGGCGGGAAGGCAAAGGCAAAGTGCAGTTCATCATGGCAGGCCCCTTTGACACCCGAGAGGGGATCGTGCGGGCCTTGGACGGTTTGCGTCGTGGCGGGTTTGCCGATGCCTATCCGCGTTGACGCGTCGTCACTGGTCGCAGATTTCCTGCAGGGCCACCCAGTCGCGATTGCCCAGCACAGATTTTGGTTCGGCGGTGCGATAGGGGTCGGCTTCGATCAGGCCCAGCGTCGCCTCTCCGGTCGGGTCAAGCGAGCGGGCATAGGGATCGCTGGAAACCCCGGCACGGGCGAAATAACCCAACAAAGATTCGTCATCGGCGCGCGGCACAGGTTCGGCCAGCAGCGTTTCTCCATATCCGGCCAAGGCTGCAGCGGGTAACGAACCCTTGGTCAGCAGATGAAATGTCGCGCGCGGCCCGGCATAGCGCAGCGCTGCCAGCAGCGGATCATTCGCCGACGCTGCGGCCTGTGCCGACAGAATGTGACCCGCCGCGACCTCGGGGGTGACCTGACCTTCGATCAGGTCTTCGCCGATGATGGTGATCGGGCCGGGCAGGCGGCGCGCCCCGCGCAAGGTGGTCGGCAGAACCGCGATTTCCGCATCCGGGCCGATGAGCCGATGCGCCAGTTTCAGCCGCACCAGATCGCCTGCCGGGCGCGAACATGCGCCGCCGGTGGTCTTTTCGATCTCGGCCAGGACCAGACGGCCGATTTCGGCGCGCTGCGCGGGGGGCGCGATGTCTGCGGCATGACGCACCAACGCGGGCGGCACCCAAAAGGCGGCAAGCCCGGCCATCGCTACGGCCGCCGCGGCCATCAGCCCACGCCGCAACCGACCCGATCCGGGCTTGCTGGATTCGATGGCCACATGAACCTTTTCGATTGCCGAAATCATCAGCGCATCGTCCAGTTCCAGCAACTCGGCATCGTCCAGTCCCGGCGCGTATTGCGCAGGCAGCTTGCCGGGGTTCAGACGCAGGACGGCAGGCAGCGACCAATGCGCCAGCGGCGTATCGGATTTCGGATCGCTCAGGATAAGGGTTGCGTCCCCGAACGAGACGATGACTTCGCGATGCTTGCCGCCCGGCGTCTCGCGCCAGTGCCCTGCGGCCTCAAGCCGCTGATATTGGTTAAGCGCGGTCATTCTTGCGCCTGCGGCCCCCGCTGCACGGATCTAAGCATATGCCTCGGCCCGCGACCGTCAACGGATGCACTCGGGACTAGGGGCCGTTTTACCCGGCTTTGCAGCACAAGGAAGGGGCTATTTGCAGGCAGTTGCGGGCTGGTGGGACGAAAAGTCGTGGGCGATTGTCGCGGAAGCGAAAAGGTGAGAGATGCGCTGCAACCATGGGGAGAAATACCAGCAGCACCTGCGCCTTGAGCGCTGTGGGGGCGTGGATGTCCCACCTTGGTGCTTCGGCTGGCCTCATTGCAAGTCTGGCTTGATTGCAGTGTGCGAATTTTATAGAAGCCCGCTTCAGACATCATGGGGAATGTCCCTAGCGGTGAAACGGGCCGAAGCGGTTTCGGCCTTGCCCCGCTAGCCATATGGCGACCAATTCCGCTATTGACCAAAGCGTCAGCACCAAGCAGGCATTTCGCCGATCCCGCCGATCCCGCCGATCCCGCCGATCCCGCCGATCCCGCCGATCCCGCCGATCCCGCCGATCCCGCCGATCCCGCCGATCCCGCCCAAATGCTGCCGCAGTTCGAGCGGGGCGGGAATGGCGGTGCGGGGGGCAGGGGCGCGCGGTTCACCTTGCGCAGATCAGGCGTTTTCGGGGACCGACATACCGCGTTCGCGCGCAAGGTCGCGGATGCGGTTCTGCAGCTTTTCAAAAGCCCGCACCTCGATCTGGCGAATACGCTCGCGCGAGACGTCGTAGCGCGTGGAAAGGTCTTCCAGCGTCATCGGGTCGTCGCGCAGGCGACGCTCCATCAGGATGTCCTTTTCGCGGTCGTTCAGCACATCCATCGCCGCGATCAGCATTTCGCGGCGGGCCGACAACTCGTCGGTTTCGGCGAAAGCCTCGGCCTGATTGGCGTTTTCGTCCTCCAGCCAATCCTGCCATTGCGCGGTGGACTCCCCCTCGCTTGAGCCGACGGTGGCGTTCAACGACGCATCACCACCCGACAGGCGGCGGTTCATGTCGATCACTTCCTGTTCCGAGACGTTCAGGTCATTGGCGATCTGGCGCACGTTTTCGGGACGCAGATCGCCTTCCTCCAGCGCGCCCAGTTTCGACTTGGCCTTGCGCAGATTGAAGAACAGCTTTTTCTGCGCGCTGGTCGTGCCCATCTTCACCAAAGACCACGACCGCAGGATGTATTCCTGAATCGAGGCGCGGATCCACCACATCGCATAGGTCGCAAGCCGGAAGCCCTTTTCCGGGTCGAAGCGTTTCACGGCCTGCATCAGACCCACATTCGCTTCAGAGATCACTTCGGCCTGCGGCAGGCCATAGCCGCGATAACCCATGGCGATCTTGGCCGCCAAGCGCAGGTGGCTGGTGACAAGACGCTGCGCCGCCTCGGGGTCTTCGTGATCCACCCAAGCCTTGGCCAGCATGTATTCCTCCTCGGGCTCCAGCAGGGGGAACTTGCGGATTTCCTGAAGGTAACGGTTCAGGCCCTGTTCGGGGCTGGGGGCCGGGAGGTTGGTGTAATTCGCCATGTGACTATCCTTGCCCGCACTCTGGCGGGTAGATGGGAACGCTGGTTTGGCGTTCCCGGTTCCCGTTAGGAAGGTCCGTCGGGACCTGTCCGCAATATTTCCAGAAGCGCTGCCATGTCAGGTGGCAGGGGGCTGGCAAAGGTCAGCATCTGACCGCTGACCGGATGTTCAAAACCAAGCTCGGCCGCGTGCAGCGCCTGACGCGGAAAGGCCAGCATCGCCGCCGCCGCCTGTGCGCCCAGTGCCTTGGCCGAGGGCCGTCTTGCCCCACCATAGACCGGGTCGCCGACCAGACCCAGACCGGCATGGGCCATATGCACGCGGATTTGATGCGTGCGCCCGGTTTCCAGCCGACATTCGACCAGCATGGCGGAGGGCGGTGCGCCGAACGCCTCGACCAGCCGTGCGCGGGTCACGGCATGGCGGCCCCGGTCGAAACTGACGGCCTGACGCTGGCGGTCGCTGGGGTGGCGGCCCAGCATGGTGGTGATGCGCAGGATGCCGCCCGCCTCAAACGCCAGTCCGGGCAGGCCGCGCAGCCGGGCATCTGCCGGGTCGATCAGCCCATGTGCCAGTGCCAGGTAGCGGCGATGCGCCGAATGGTCGGCGAATTGCTTGGCCAATCCCTGATGCGCGCGGTCGGTCTTGGCCACGACCAGCAGCCCCGATGTTTCCTTGTCGATGCGATGCACGATCCCCGGTCGGGCCGCGCCGCCGATGCCCGACAGGCTGTCGGCGCAATGATGCAGCAGCGCGTTGACCAGCGTGCCGTTGGGTGCGCCGGGGGCGGGATGGACGACCATGCCCGCAGGCTTGTCGATGACGATCAGGTCGGCATCTTCATGGACGATGACCAGCGGGATGTCCTCGGGCTGCGCCTCAAGCGGTTCGGGTTCGCCGATGTCGATGGCGTATTCGCCGGGTTCGACCTTGGACTTGCCGTCGGTCACGGCACCCGAAGGGCCGAAGACCGCGCCTTCGGCGATTAGTTTCGCAAGGCGCGAGCGTGAAAGCGCCGCTTCCTCTGGTGCGAGGGCGGCAAGCGCCTTATCAAGCCGGTCGGACAGTCCCTCGGGGACGTGGATAAGGATTTCGGGCATGGCACGGGATGATAGGGCGGAACCGGGGCCAGAGGAAGCGCTGCCGATGCTGCGCTGGCTGCGCCTTCTGGTCACCTCGCTTGCCGCGGTGATGGGATTGGGGGTGATCGCGATCACCGTCCTGTTGTGGATGCGCCTGTCCGAAGCGCCGCTGCCGCAGCTTCCCGAACATATCGCGCTGCCCGATGGGGCAAAGCCCGCCGCCCTGACATTTGCCCGCGACTGGATCGTCGTGGTGACCGAAGGCGGCGAGGTGCTGCTTTACGACCATCAGGGTCGCTTGCGTCAGGAAGTCAGGCCTTAGTCTTCAACGCTTCGATCTCGGCGCGCAGTTCGGCGTTTTCGGCGCGGGCCTTGATCGCCATTTCGCGGACGGATTCGAATTCTTCGCGCGTCACGAAATCGCGGTCGGCCAGCCAGCGGTCGATCCAGCTGTTGAAGGCGGTCTGCGCCTCGTCCTTGGCGCCCTGGGCCACACCCACGGCATTGGTCATCAATTTCGAGAGATCGTCGAAGAAACGGTTATTTGCGGTCATGGCGGGCCTTTCGGTTTCGCGTTGCGCTCTATATGGCCCCTGATGCGGCGCGGTTCAATCGGGGCGCGCGCATGTTGACACCCCCTGACGCGCGGATACGCTCGCGCCCGCCAGAGAAGGACGCCCATGATCCCTTTCCCCGACATCTCGCCCGAAATCTTTACGCTGCACCTGTTCGGCCTGTCGTTGTCGCTGCGCTGGTATGCGCTAGCCTATCTGGTCGGCCTTCTGGTCGGCTGGCGCATTCTGGTCATGCTGGCCCGTCGCCCCGCGCTCTGGGGCGGTCGCGCGCCGTTCCGCCCCGAACAGCCCGAGGAGTTGCTGACATGGGTGATCCTTGGTGTCGTGCTGGGCGGACGGCTTGGCTTTGTGCTGTTCTATGAGCCCGCCTATTACATGGCCAACCCGTCGCAGATCCTGCAGGTCTGGAATGGCGGCATGTCGTTTCATGGCGGCTTTCTGGGCGTGGTCATCGTGTCGTGGCTGTATTGCCGCGCGAATGGCATCCCGGCGCTGCGGCTGGCCGATGCGCTTGGGGTCGCGACCCCCATCGGGCTGGGCCTTGGGCGGCTGGCGAATTTCATCAATGCCGAGCTTTGGGGCCGTCCGACAGACCTGCCCTGGGGCGTGATATTCCCCGGAGAGGCCGCGCAGATGTGTCCCGGCGTCACGGGCCTTTGCGCCCGCCATCCCAGCCAGCTTTACGAAGCCGCGCTGGAGGGCGTCCTGCTGGCGCTGGTCCTGTTCGTCATGGTCCGCCGTGGCGCGCTGCGCTGGCCGGGGCTGTGCCTCGGCGTCTTTGTCATGGGCTACGGGCTGTCACGCTTTGTCGTCGAGTTCTTCCGTCAGGCCGATGCGCAGTTCATCACGCCCGACAACCCGCTGGGCCATGTGATCGGCGGCGCGGTCTGGGGCGTGACGATGGGGCAATTGCTGTCCCTGCCGATGGTGCTGATCGGGCTGGTCTTTATCCTGCGGGCGCGCAGCCGGGCGCCCGTCGCCGCATGACCCCGCTGGGCCGCATCATCGCGGCACGCATCGCCCTGACCGGGCCGATGGGCCTGGATGAATATATGCAGCTTTGCCTGCTGCACCCCGAACACGGCTATTACGCGACCCGCGATCCCTTTGGCACGCAGGGGGATTTCACCACCTCCCCCGAGATCAGCCAGATGTTCGGGGAAATGGTGGGGCTGGCGCTGGCGCAGTCATGGCTGGACCAAGGCAGTCCCGCGCCCTTCGTGCTGGCCGAAATCGGGCCGGGGCGCGGCACGCTGATGGCCGATATTCTGCGCACCATCCGCATCGTGCCCGGAATGTCAGAGGCCGCGCAGATCACTCTGATCGAGGCATCGGCCCATCTGCGCAAGGTCCAACGCGACAAGCTGGGCGATGTGCGGCATCTGGGTCGTGCCGAAGAATTGCCCGAGCTGCCGCTGTTTCTGGTCGCCAACGAATTCTTTGACGCGCTACCGATCCGCCAGATGCAGCGCGTGGCGGATGGCTGGTCGCATCGGCTGGTCGCGCTGGCGGGCGACGAGCTGGGCTTTGCGCTTGGCCCGCCGGTGCCGGGGCCGGACGCGCCCATGGATGAGATCCGCGAAAGCTGCCCCGCAGCGGGACCGATCGTCACCGCAATCGCCGGGCGGATCGCGCGGCATGGCGGCTGCGCCATTGCCATCGACTATGGCGACTGGGCGGGGCATGGCGACACGTTTCAAGCGCTGCGCCAGCATCGCCCGGAAAGCCCCTTTGCGCATCCGGGCGATGCCGATCTGACTGCGCATGTCGATTTCGAACCCTTGGCCCGTGCGGCGCGTGCCGCGGGGGCGCAGGTGTCGCGCATGGTGACGCAAGGCGAATGGCTGCTGCGTCTGGGGATCGAACAACGCGCAGCGCGCCTTGCCAGGTCAGGGGACGGGGGCGCGATGACTGCGCTTCGCCGCTTGACCGCAGCGGATGAAATGGGCCAGCTATTCAAGACCATCGCCATCTGGGGCCAGTCGGCCCCGGTTCCGCCCGGTTTCGACGCTTTGGAGCCTTATGCACACGACGCTTGAGATTCTGACACATCCGCTGCTGCAACCTGTGCGGCACGGGTTCTTCACGCGGCGCGGTGGCGCCTCATCGGGGCTGTTTGCGGGGCTGAATTGCGGCTTCGGCTCCAGCGATCAGGCCGAGATCGTGGCGATCAATCGCGGTCGCGTCTCGGACGCGATGGGGGTGGGGCGCGACCGGCTTGCGACCGTGCATCAGGTCCATTCGGCCGATGTGGCCGTGCTGCGGGCAGGCGATCAGGCCACCGATTTCGCCAAGATCCGCGCAGATGGGATCGTGACCGATCAGCCCGGCGTGGCGCTGGCGGTGCTGACCGCTGATTGCCAGCCCATCCTGCTGGCCGACCCGCAGGCGGGCGTGATCGGCGCGGTCCATGCGGGCTGGCGCGGTGCGCTGTCGGGCGTGATCGAGGCGGCGGTGGGCGCGATGAACGATCTGGGCGCAACCCGCATCCGCGCTGTCATCGGCCCGTCGATCAGCCAGCGCGCCTATGAGGTCGGCGAGGAGTTCATGGACGAATTCCTGACCGAAGACACTGATCTGCAACGGTTCTTTTCTGGCGGGCCGAGCGGCAAGCCGATGTTTGATCTGCCGGGCTTTGGCCTGATGCGGCTGCGGGATGCGGGGGTGACGGCGGAATGGACCGGCCATTGCACCTATTCCGACCCGGACCGCTTCTATTCCTATCGCCGCACCATGCATCAGCATGAGGCCGATTATGGCCGGCTGATCTCGGCCATCGCGCTTTGATCGCCCGGCTTCAGTCGCCCGAGGCGTAAAGCAGCGCAATATCGCGGTGGTGCAATTCGCAGGCCCCGGTTTCGGATTTCACCACGGCGCGGCGCGGCTCGACCACGATCCTGCATCCGCTGGCGAAACCATATTGCCGGTCGCCATTGGCCAGCAAATTCTGCTGTGGCACTTCGTCCATCGGACGGGCGGGCGATTCGGGCGAGACGGAAAGGGTCGTGGTGCTGGCAACGACTGTCGGCGGCGCGGGCGGTGCGGTTTCGCAAGCAGCCAGCAGCGGCAGGATCAGGACAGGCAGCAATCGGATCATCATGGCGTCACCCCCTTGGTTGGTTGCGGGGACAACGCCGGAAATCCGGGCCGGGTTCAGCCAAGCGCGGCGATCCGATCCTCGACCACCTCGAACGGGACACCGGGTTCATCCTTGGCGCAACGGATCACAAGGCTGGTCTTGACCGACGCGACGTTCGGGGCCGAGGTCAGGCATTCGGTCAAGAACCGCTGAAAACTGGGCAGGTCCGGCGCGGTGCATTTCAGGATAAAGTCGATCTCGCCGTTCAGCATGTGGCATTCGCGGACCAGCGGCCAGCCACGGGCCAGCGTCTCGAACGCGGACAGGTCACGCTCGGATTGGCTCAGCAGGCGCACCATGGCAAAGACCTGCACCTCGAAACCCAGTTCGCGGGCATTGATGTCGGCGTGGTAGCCGCCGATATAGCCCAGCTCCTCAAGCGCGCGGACGCGGCGCAGACAGGGTGGGGCCGATATGCCCACACGCCGCGCCAACTCGACATTGGTCATTCGACCGTCCGCTTGCAATTCGGCAAGGATCTTGCGGTCGATTTCGTCTAGTCGGGCGCCTGTCATACATTTCCTCTTGGGCCAATCTTTCGGCCAAAAACATGCCGGAAGCTACCTTGCCGGGCAGGTTTGCGCAATATTATTTCCGCCTTCGCGGGGCGTCCGGGGTGGATTGCATGACGGGGCAGGGGTGATTACGTAGCCTTGGAAACGCGAAAGGTCCAGACCCATGTCCCATGTTCCGAACGATGCCCAAGACGCCACTTTGCCCGGTCATACCCGTGTGCTGATCGTGGGTTCGGGGCCTGCGGGGTATACTGCCGCCGTCTATGCCAGCCGCGCCATGCTGTCGCCGGTGCTGATCCAGGGGATGCAGCCGGGCGGCCAGCTGACCATCACCACCGAGGTCGAGAACTGGCCCGGCGAGACCGAGATCCAGGGCCCCGACCTGATGATCAAGATGGAGGCCCATGCCCGCGCGATGGGGGCACGCATCTTCATCGACACGGTGACCAGACTGGACCTGTCCAAGCGCCCCTTTACCGCGCATCTTGATTCGGGCGCGACCATCACGGCGGATGCGGTGATCTTGGCGACCGGGGCACAGGCCCGCTGGCTGGGGCTGGAGTCGGAAGAAAAGTTCAAAGGCTTCGGCGTTTCGGCCTGCGCGACCTGCGACGGCTTTTTCTATCGCAACCGTCAGGTCGCGGTGATCGGCGGCGGCAATACCGCCGTCGAGGAGGCACTGTTTCTGACCAATTTCGCCAGCAAGGTGACGCTGGTGCATCGCCGCGACAGCCTGCGCGCCGAAAAGATCCTGCAGGACCGCCTGTTCAAGCATCCCAAGATCGAGGTGATCTGGGACCACGAACTGCTTGAGGTTCAGGGCGACAGCGACCCCTTGGGCGTCACCGGCGTGCGCCTGCGCCACGTGGCCACAGGGGCCGAGCAGGTCGTGGCGGCGGATGGCGTCTTCATCGCCATCGGGCATTCGCCTGCCTCGGAATTGGTCAAGGATCAGCTTGAGCTGCATGACGGCGGCTATGTGAAGGTCGAGGCGGGCAGCACCCGCACCTCGATCCCCGGCGTGTTCGCGGCGGGCGATCTGACTGACCACATCTATCGTCAGGCCGTGACCAGCGCGGGCATGGGCTGCATGGCGGCGCTGGATGCGGAACGCTGGCTGGCCGAACATGACATGGCGGGCCAGCCCAACACCCACGCGGCGGAAATCGCCTACGAGGCCTAAGGGCTTGCGCGGGAAAAGGTCGGCGGCTTAGCCTGATCTTTTCCCCAGCCCGAGGCCGCCGATGACCCAGCCGAACCACGCGCCCATCCCCGAGCTTTACGTCAGTTCCGAAGCCGCCGAGAGCCTGAAACACGAGGCGGGCAAGCTGCCGTCATGGGATCTGTCGCCGCGGCAGGTCTGCGATCTGGAACTGCTGATGAATGGCGGCTTTCTGCCGCTAAAGGGGTTTCTGACGCAGGCGGATTACGACAGCGTCGTGGATAACATGCGTCTGGCCTCGGGGTTGCTGTGGCCGATGCCGGTGACGCTGGACGTCTCGCAGGATTTCGCGGACTGGGTTGAGCCGGGCGATGACGTGGCGCTGCGCGACGCCGAGGGCGTGATCCTTGCGATCCTGTCCGTCACCGACAAATGGACCCCCGACAAATCGCGCGAGGCGACGGGCGTTTACGGCGCGGATGATCAGGCGCATCCGGCGGTCCATTACCTGCACCACGTCGCGGGTCCGGTCTATCTGGGCGGGCGGGTCAAGGGTCTGCAGGCGCCCATGCATTACGATTTCCGGGCGCGGCGTGACACGCCCAACGAATTGCGCGCGCATTTCCGCAAGCTGGGCTGGCGGCGCGTTGTCGCCTTCCAGACCCGCAACCCGCTGCATCGCGCCCATCAGGAACTGACCTTTCGCGCCGCGCGCGAGGCCGAGGCGAACCTGCTGATCCATCCCGTCGTCGGCATGACCAAGCCCGGCGACGTGGACCATTTCACCCGCGTCCGCTGCTACGAGGCGGTCTTGGACAAATATCCCGCAGCCACCACGCATCTGTCGCTTTTGAACCTTGCCATGCGCATGGGCGGCCCGCGCGAGGCGGTCTGGCATGGCATCATCCGCCGCAATCACGGGCTGACGCATATGATCGTGGGCCGCGACCATGCCGGGCCGGGCAAGAACAGCGCCGATCAGGATTTTTACGACCCCTATGCCGCGCAGGAACTGTTCCGGCAGTTGCAGGACGAAATCGGCGTGGAAATGGTCGATTTCAAGCAGATGGTCTATGTGCAGGAACGCGCGCAATACGAACCAAGGGATGAGGTCGAGGAAGGCGCGACCATCCTTGACATCTCGGGGACCGAACTCCGCAGACGACTGCGCGAGGGGTTGGACATTCCCGAATGGTTCAGCTTCCCCGAGGTGGTGACGCAACTGCGCCGCACCTCTCCTCCGCGTAACCGGCAGGGGTTCACGGTGTTCTTCACCGGGTTTTCGGGGTCGGGCAAATCCACCATCGCAAACGCATTGATGGTCAAGCTGATGGAGATGGGCGGCCGGCCGGTGTCGCTTCTGGACGGGGATGTGGTCCGCAAGCACCTGTCCAGCGAACTGGGATTCAGCAAGGAACACCGCGACATCAATATCCGCCGCATCGGCTATGTCGCATCCGAGATCACCAAGAACGGTGGCATCGCCATCTGCGCGCCCATCGCGCCCTATGCCGCGACCCGCCGTGCCGTGCGCGATATGGTCGAGGCGGGCGGTGCCTTTGTCGAAATCCACGTCGCGACCAGCCTTGAGGAATGCGAACGCCGCGACCGCAAGGGGCTATACAAACTTGCGCGCGAGGGGAAGATCAAGGAATTCACCGGCATCTCGGACCCTTACGAAGAACCCGCAGCGCCGGAACTGCGCATCCAGACCGAAGGTTTCGACGTGGATTACGCCGCCCAGCAGGTGCTGCTGAAACTGGAACAGATGGGTCTGATCGGGCTTGGTTGACCGCCAGCGGCCCTTGGCATATCGCAGGGCGCAAGCGCCACGGAAGGAAACCCGATGACCCAGCCGGTCCTGATCCTGACCATGAAATGGGGCACGCTTTACAGCGCCGAGGATGTGAACCGCCTTTACCGTCAGGTGCGCCGCCATCTGGCCCGGCCCTTCCGCTTCGTCTGCTTTACCGAGGATGGCGTGGGCGTCGATCCCGGCGTCGAGGTGCTGCCTCTGCCGGAACTGGGGCTGCCCAAGGGGCATGGCGACACGCGCTGGCGCAAGCTGGCGCTGCACCGCCCTGATCTGGGCGGCTTTCAGGGCATGACGGCGTTGTTTCTGGATCTGGATCTGGTGGTGGTGGATGATCTGTCGCCGCTGTTCGATCTGCCGGGCGAATTCTTCATCATCCGCGACGACGACCTGTTCCGCCCCAAGCCGCTGCGCAAGATCAATCCCGAGCGCGACCGTTTCCTGCATTCGGTCGGCAATTCCTCGGTCTTTCGCTACACGGTGGGGGCGCATAGCTATATCCTTGACGCGTATCTGGCCGACCCCAAAGCCGCGACCCAAGGGTATGAGATCAGCCAGCAGTTCCAAAGTGCGCAACTGGAAAAGCACGGGCACCTGCATTACTGGCCACGCGGCTGGTGCGTCAGTTTCAAGAACGATTGCGTGCCGCGCAATTTCCGCAGCTTCCTTGCGGACCCGACCCTGCCCGATAATGCCAAGATCGTGCTGTTCGCAGGTGCGCCCAAGATGGAAGACGTTTTCGCCGGGCGTGGCAACAAATGGTATCGCCGCATCGGCAATATCGACTGGCTGCGCCGGGCATGGCAGGGGACCGAACGGGCATGATCGGCGACATGCTGCGGCGCTGGAAACAGTCGCGCCGCGTCGCGCAGGCGACGGCCGAGATCATGGCGCGCCAGACCGACCCGCGCCCGCATGGCCTGCCCGCGCCGCTGATCGTCAGCCTGACCAGTTACGGCCCGCGTTTTGCCAGCCTGCATCTGGTGCTGCGATCGCTGCTGAACCAGACGGTCCGCGCGGATCGGGTCATCCTGTGGCTGGATGCCTGCGACGAAGCAAGCCTGCCCGAAAGCGCCCGCTTGCCGCGATTGGAGATACGCACCTGCCCGGATTGGCGCAGCTACAAAAAGATCATCCCGACACTTATCGAGGCCCCCGATGCCTTTATCGCCACCGCAGATGACGACATTTATTATCGCCCCGACTGGCTTGAGCGGCTGGTGGCCCATGCCGATGCGGGCGTGGTCAGTCATCGCGCGCACCGCGTCACGCTGACGGATGGCGCACCGCGCAGCTACGACGATTGGCAGCGCAATATCCCGACACCCGATGCCGGGCCTTTGATCTTTCCGACCGGGGTGGGGGGCGTGTTATATGCGCCCGGCGTGTTTCATCCCGATACCTGCCGCCCGGAATTGTTCACCAAGCTTGCGCCATCGGCGGATGATGTCTGGCTTTACTGGATGCACCGGCTGGCAGGATCGCGCCCGGAAAAAATCGGCGGGCGGTTCCGCATCACCGAATGGCCCGGCTCGCAGGTCCAAAACCTGCGCGGCGGCAATCTGGGTGGCGACGGCAATGACCGCGCTGTCCGGGCCATGATCGAGGCCTACGGCTTTCCCGCCTAGTCCAGCAGCCGCGACGCCTCCAGCCGGGTCGCGTCTATGACGCGGATGACGCCGCGGCCCATTTCGATGATGCCTTGGGCGCGCAGATCGTTCAGCGTGCGGTTCACGGTCTGGCGCGAACAACCCGACAGAATGGCAAGCTGGCCTTGGCTGATCAGCGCCTCGGGCTGGTCTTCGTTGGTCAGGTTCATCAGGTGCAGACAGATCCGCGCCTCGGCCGGATAGAACTGGGCGATGGATTGCAGCCGGTTGTCGCGCATCAGGCGGCTGTGCAGGATGCCCGCGAAATTGCGCAGCAGCATCTCGGTCGGGACGTGTTTGGTCAGCAGCGCGGCGCTAAAGACCAAAAGCGTGGTGTTGGGCAGCGTAGTGCAGGTCGCAGCGCAGGTCTTGCCCGACAAAAGCTCGATCTCTCCGACGACCTCGCCGGGGCAAGCGACGTGGGCGATCACCAGATTGCCGTCGCAATCGACAAACGTGATCTGGATCCGCCCCTCGATGATCAGAAAGCCCGAGGGTGCGGGTTCGTCCTGACGCAGAATTTCGGTGGCGGTGCGACAAATCCGGGGCGTGCATTCGGCGTAAAACGCCATTCGCTCGGCCTCGGTCAGGCCTTTCAGCAGATCCGGCAGCAGTGTGCGGACCCCTATGGCGCGGGCGGTAACAGGCGCAACAGGGCGCTTGGCCCGCCCGGCCGCAGGGCCGGGAACGTAATCGATCCCGTTCGACATGAAAAAGTTTCCCCATCGCATCTGATGCAAGGGAAATAACACCAATAACGTGCAAATCGCAAATGGATCAGTTGTTGAAAATGCTTCTACGAAGCTCCGGCGCTGCACGCGGCCAGGGGATCCGCAACTTGTCAACCAAAGCACATCACCTTGGATTCCCCGGACTGCCCGGACAAATTAGCGAAACGGGTCAGCGCTTGTGTCTAAAACCCGACAGTTTAATCATCTTTTGGTGGGGTTTTTGTTGCAGCCTGGTATGGAAGCGGGGCAATTTGCCCCGCCATTTTAATGGACGCTGACCGGCTCCAGCTCATTCTGGCGGGCCAGCATGAATGCCATGCTGCGGTCCTTGACCAGCGCCAGACGTTCGCCATCGGGTCCGTGAACCGCGTATAGCGCATCCGCATCCGGGACCTGCGCACGCACTTCCTCGGGCAGGGTCTCCATCGCGACGCGGCGGATATAGACGGTGTTGCCCGAAGCCTCCGGGCTGAAATCGAATTTCTCGTTCATGTGCGATCCCCTTTCACTTGCGGCTGATCGGTATGGTTTGCACGATGCTGTCAGGCACCGAACGGCGCAGGTCGATGTTCAGAAGGCCGTTTTCCAACCCCGCAGCCACCACCTCGACCCCGTCGGCCAGCACGAAGTTGCGCTGGAACGCGCGGGCGGCGATGCCCCGGTGCAGGAAGACGCGGCTTTCATCCGGTTCCGCTTGCCGGCCGCGCACGACCAACTGGCGGTCCTCCAGCGTGATGGCCAGATCGTCGTCGGAAAAGCCCGCGACGGCCAAAGTGATGCGGAAGCCGTTCGGCCCCTGATGTTCGATATTATAGGGCGGATACCCTTCGGCACCCTTGGCGGCCCTTTCGGCCAGACGTTCAAGCTGGTCGAAACCCAGCAGGAACGGATGTGCGGCCAGACTGATCTTGGTCATCTCCCAAGCCCTTTTCATCAAAGCGACTGTCGGCTGGACCCCGATGTGATGCGGCGATCCGGCAAGTCCAATATGTGGGCAGGGGGGACGCGAAACAAGATGCAGCGTTCCCCGCCTTTCCCGTGCAAAGCCATTAACAGCGTGGAAACGGTAGGATATAAGAGCCTCAAGTCCAGCCCGAGGCCCGACATGAACGCCCAATACGAAATGTCCTCAGACGATATTGCCCGCGCGCGCCTTGAGGTGCTGCGCCGGGAACATCGCGATCTGGATGACGCCATCGCCGCACTTTCGGAACAAAGCCTGACGCATTCGCTGGGCCTGCTGCGGCTGAAAAAGCAAAAGCTGCTGCTGAAAGACCGCATCGCGCGGCTGGAAGATGACCTGACGCCCGATATCATCGCGTGATTGCATCACCCGCCCCGGCGCTATAGGGCAGGGCAAAAAGGGGCGTGATTCATGGAAAAACCCGTCGGAATCATCATGGGCAGCCAGTCGGACTGGCCCACCATGCGCGAAGCCGCCGTCCTGCTGGACGAGCTGGGCATCGCCTATGAAACCAAGATCGTCAGCGCGCATCGCACGCCGGACCGGTTGTGGGAATACGGCAAGACAGCCGTGTCGCGCGGCCTTAAGGTCATCATCGCGGGCGCGGGCGGTGCGGCGCATCTGCCGGGCATGATGGCGTCCAAGACCCGCGTGCCGGTGATCGGCGTGCCAGTCCAGACCAAGGCGCTGTCGGGGGTCGATTCGCTTTACTCGATCCTGCAGATGCCCAAGGGCTATCCGGTCGCGACCATGGCGATCGGGGCTGCGGGCGCGGCGAATGCCGGGCTGATGGCGGCGGGCATCCTTGCGATCAACGATCCCGCCTTGGCCGAGCGTCTGGACGCATGGCGTCAGGCCTTGTCCGATTCCATTCCGCAGGAGCCGAAAGATGACTGAACTGCCCGCAGGATCCGTGATCGGCATTCTGGGCGGCGGCCAGCTGGGCCGGATGCTTTCCGTCGCGGCCAGCCGTCTGGGTTATCGCACGCACATCTATGAACCCGGCGCTGCCCCTGCCGGGGACGTGGCCCATGCCGTGACCACCGCGCCGTATGAGGATGAGGCGGCTTTGCGGTCCTTTGCCCAGTCTGTCGATGTCATCACCTATGAATTCGAGAACGTGCCGACGGCGGCACTGGATTTGCTGGAATCGATCCGGCCCATCCGCCCCAATCGCCGTGCCTTGGCCGTGTCGCAGGACCGGCTGACCGAAAAGGATTTCCTGTCGGAAATCGGTCTGCGCACCGCCCCCTATCGCAATGTCGAAACCGAAGCCGACCTGCCGCAGGCGCTGGCAGATCTGGGCGCGCCCGCGATCCTGAAGACCCGGCGCATGGGCTATGACGGCAAGGGGCAGATCCGCTTTGCCGACACCGCGCAGCGCGACTGGACCGGCGCCCCTTCGGTGCTGGAGGGCTTTGTCGCGTTCTCGGCCGAGGTCAGCGTCATCGTCGCGCGGGGCGCCGATGGGCAGGTCGCGGCCTTTGATCCCGGCCTGAACGTGCATCGCGAAGGCATCCTGCGCACCACGACCGTGCCCTGCGGGTTGTCAAACACGCTGTTGATGGATGCGGTGCTGATTGCCGCCAAGATCGTCAATGCGCTTGATTATGTCGGCGTCATGGGGGTCGAGCTTTTCGTGACGCCCGGTGGGCTGATCGTCAACGAAGTCGCGCCGCGGGTCCATAACTCGGGTCACTGGACGCAGGCAGGCTGCGCCGTGGATCAGTTCGAGCAGCATATCCGCGCCGTCGCGGGCCTGCCCCTTGGCGACGGCCAGCGTTACGCCGATGTCGAGATGGAGAACCTGATCGGCGACGACATCGACCGTGTGCCCGCGCTGCTGAAACAGCCGCGCACGCAGGTCCATCTTTACGGCAAGGGCGCTGCGCGTCCCGGCCGCAAGATGGGTCACGTCAACCGGGTGCTGTAAGCGCCGCCTGAACGCGGTCGAATTCCGCGCGATTGCCGGGAATGCCAAGGCGGATCCATGTCGGATGCCAGGGGAAAATCCGGCTCCAGATACCGGCGCGGGCCAGTTGGGCCTGCGCCGCTTTCGCATCCGGCGTGTCATAAAGGCGAAACAGATGCGTGCCGCCCGTCAACTGCCAGCCCGCCGCCCCGGCGATCTGGTCCAGATGCAGCGCGGCTTCGGCCAGCCATGTCACCGCCGCCTCGGCCCATGCGTCATCCGACAGGGCCTGCGTCCCGATCTCCAGCGCGGGGCCGCTGACCGACCAAGGGCCCGCGCGTTCGGCCATATGCGCCAGCAGGGCAGGCTGGCCGATGGCGAAGCCCAGCCGCAATCCGGCCAGCCCCCAGAACTTTCCGAAACTGCGCAGCACGGTGACATTTTCGGGGCGCAGCGCGACCACCGACAGATCGGGGCGCGGATCGGCAAAGCTTTCGTCCACGACCAGATGCCCGACCCTTGCCGCGATCTGCACGATTTCGGTCGGGGCGAAACTGCGCCCGTCGGGATTGTTCGGGTTCACGATGACCGCCAGATCGCCGCCAAGCGATTCGGCGTCCGTCACCTCATCGACCTGCCAGCCCGCCGCCCGCAGGCTGGCCGCATGTTCGTTATAGGTCGGCGACAGGACCGTCGCGCGTTGCCCCGCGACCACATGCGGCATCAGCTGGATCGCTGCCGAGGCCCCCGCCAGCGGCAGGATATGTTCGGGCGATGCACCGTAACGGGCCGAGGCGGCAGCGATCAGCCGCGCCTGATCCGCCTGCGTGGGCAGGGCTTGAAACGCATGAGGCGAAAGCGGGGCTGGGTTGTACGGCCTGCGGTTGATCCCTGTGGACAGGTCGATCCAGTCGGTCCCGCCATGGCCAAGGGCCGCAAGGTCGATATCTCCGCCATGATCGCGCATGTCCATATCCCCCAAAACCCTTTGCTGCGGATGCAGGTTTAACCGAATGCAGTTGCAGCGAAACCGGCGATTGTCACTCAATTTTCTCTTTACACCCTCGTGGAACCGGAACACGATATGTTGTAGGCACATTCGGGAAACTACGCCGGGTGTAGTCGGGGCCCACCAAGATTTGTGGGCTGGCCCTACTCTGGAAAGGCAGGGGGAACATGGCGCAGCTTGATTTTATCCACAGTGACGAGATCCATCCCATCGACATCGTCGAGACGGTCGCGACCCATCACGAATGGGACTTTGACCGGCTGGCCGAAGATCAGATCGCCATGGCCGTCGAAGGTCAGTGGCGCAATTACTCGATCACGCTGGCATGGTCCGGGCGCGAGGAAGTGCTGCGGCTGATCTGCACCTTTGACATGGACCCGCCCGAAGAAAAGCTGCCCGCGCTTTACGAAGTGCTGAACCTTGCCAATGATCAGGTCTGGGATGGCGGCTTCACCTTTTGGGGCCCGCAAAAGCTGATGGTCTGGCGTTACGGGCTGGTGCTGTCGGGTGACGCGATGGCCAGCCCCGAACAGATCGACCAGATGATCCGCAACGCGATCGAGAATGCGGAACGCTTCTATCCTTGCTTCCAGCTGGCCTGCTGGGGCGATGCTACGCCCGAAGCCGCAATGGACATCGCAATGTCCGAGGCTTACGGTCGCGCCTGATAAACCACCCTCTGCGGTGGCAAGGCAGGGGGAATGCATGGATTTTTCGACGTTGAACGCCCGCGGGCTGGTGCTGATCGGCTGCGGGCGCATGGGTGGGGCGCTGCTGGACGGCTGGCTGAAGAACGGCCTGAATGCCCGCGCCGTCCACGTCGTTGACCCCAACCCGCGCCCGGAACTTTCGGATCTGGGCGTGTCGGTCAACGGGGCATTGCCGGAAGACCCCGCCGTTCTGGTGATCGCGGTCAAACCCCAGATGATGGCCGATGTGCTGCCGCGCCTGTCGGTGGGGGCGGATACGCTGGTCATCTCGGTCGCGGCGGGGGTGACGCTGGCGGCCTATCAGGCGGCGTTCCCGGCGGCGCCGATCGTGCGCTCCATGCCCAACACCCCCGCGGCGATCGGGCAGGGGATTACCGCGATCATCGGCAATGACAAGGCGGGTGAGCCGCAGCTTGCGCTGGCTCAGGCCCTGCTGTCTGCCGTGGGCCGTGTCGTCCGGCTTGAGGCCGAGGAGCAGATGGATGCCGTCACCGCGCTTTCGGGTTCAGGTCCCGCCTATGTGTTCCACATGATCGAAGCGATGGCCGCCGCGGGTGAGGCCGAGGGGCTGTCCCCCGCGCTGGCCCTGGAACTGGCGCGCGTGACGGTGGCGGGCGCGGGCGCGCTTGCGGTGTCTGCTGACGAAGACCCGGCCAAGCTGCGGGAAAACGTCACCTCTCCGGGTGGGACGACGGCTGCGGGCTTGCGTCAGTTGATGGACGTTGATGTCGGATTGCCGCCCCTGATGCGCCGCACGATTGCGGCGGCTGCCGAACGCGGGCGGGAACTGGGAAAATGATCGAATACGCCGATTTCGAAAAGGTCGATATTCGCGTCGGCCGCATCATCCGCGCCGAACCATTCCCCGAAGCCCGCCGCCCGGCGATCAAGCTGTGGATGGATTTCGGAGGAGAGATCGGCGAGCGCAGATCCTCGGCCCAGATCACCCGTCACTACACGCCCGAGGAATTGGTCGGGCGGCAGGTTCTGGCCGTGGTGAATTTTCCGCCGCGCCAGATCGGCAAGTTCATGTCCGAAGTTCTGGTCCTTGGCGTCCCTGATGCCGGGGGTGAGGTGGTGCTGATCGGTCCGGGCCATGAGGTGCCGGAAGGGGGGAGACTTTACTGATGCAATTGCTGCCGACCTGTTCGCGCGCCGCGTCGCCGCGCCTTGATGCATGGGTGGGCTGATGCAGCCCGCAGAACGCGCCATGGCGCTGATCCGTGCGGGCATCGCCGCAGCCGATCCCGCCAGCGCCGTGCGCCGCGGCATGGCGCAGGCACTGGAAAGCCCGCCCGAAGCCGGGGGCCGGTGGCAGATCATCGCGCTTGGCAAGGCCGCGCGCAGCATGGCCGAAGCCGCGCTCGCGGCGCTGCCGGGCGCCGAAACGCTGGTCGTGACCAATGCCGGAAACGACACGCCCCTGACCGGGGCCAAGGTGATGCGCGCAGGCCATCCCCAACCCGATGACGAAGGCGCTGCGGCAGCAGATGAGGTCGAGGCGCGCCTGCGTGCCGTGGGGGCCGAGGATCGGGTGCTGGCGCTGATTTCCGGCGGCGGCTCGGCCATGCTGCCCGCGCCGGCGGCGGGGATGACGCTGGCCGACAAACAGGCGGTGAACAAGCTGCTGCTGGCCTCGGGTGCGGATATTGCGCAGGTCAACCTGATCCGACAGGGCCTGTCGCGGCTGAAAGGTGGCGGTTGGCTGCGCGTGTCGCAGGCCCCCGTCACGGCGCTGATCCTGTCCGATGTGCCGGGCGACGATCTGCGTGTGATTGCCTCGGGGCCGACCGTGGCGCCCGTCGGCAGCCGCGCGCAAGCCGCCGATCTGGCGCGGGAGCTGGGTATCTGGGACCGGATGCCCGACAGCGCCTGCAAAGCGTTGCTGACCCCCGAAGACCGCCGTGCCTTGCCGCAGGCACGCAACATCCTTGTCGGTTCGAACGGCATTTCGGTGGCCGCGATGCTGGCGCAAGGGGCCGATGCCGGTCCTGATCTGGATGGCGACGTGCAGGATTGCGCGCGCCGCATCTGGAGCCTTGCGCGCGATCTCCGCCCCGGTCAGGCGCTGGCGATGGGCGGGGAAACCACGGTCAAGCTGACCGGCAGCGGTATGGGCGGGCGAAACCAGGAATTGGCGCTGCGACTGGCCATGCTGGCCGAGGCTGAGCCTGTGGATTTCGACTGGGCCTTTGCTTCGGTCGGCAGCGACGGGCGCGATGGGCCGGGCGATGCGGCAGGCGGGCTGGTCGGCCCTGCTACGCTGGCCGCGATCCGTGCAGGCGGGATCGATCCTGCGGCTGCGCTGGCTGACAACGATTCGACCCCGGCCTTGGCTGCGGGCGATGCACTGGTGATGACGGGGGCGACAGGCACGAACGTGGCCGATCTGGCGGTGCTTGCGCGGGCCTGACCCGCGCAACCAACCTTATGCGGCCTGCCTTATTCGGCGGCAATCCGTAGCATGTCGCCGCCGCGCACAGGCGAAAGCGAGGCTTGCAGAAAGCGTTCGCGCGCCTCGCCGCTAAGATGCGTCAGTTGGCCGTCGCTGATCGTGACCTCGACCGCGCCGGTGCTGCGCGACACGATGACCAGATCGGCGCGGCAGCCGTGATCCAGCCTGCCGCGATCGGCCAGCCGCATGATATCTGCGGGACGCGACGACAGCAGGGACCAGATGCGCGGCAGACCGGCCAGATCGGGACCGGCCAGCGACATGGCCAGCGGCACCAGCCGATCAGGCGCACCGTCCGAGACGATGGCATCGCCCAGACCGCCGCGCAGCAGATCGCGCAGCCGGTCCTCTTGCTGGGCGGAAAGCAGCACCGGGTCGCCCATGGCGCGCGCAGCGGCGGCGGCGGAATGGGCGATGGGGCAGGCGGCAAGGCCCGCGCCGATCATCGAATGGGTTTCGCGCATGGCGCCGCCCGTGTCGCCGATGCTGCCGTAACGGGCGCGGATGTCATCGAACCCCTCGGCCAGCCTGCACAGGTGGCGCGGCACTTCGCGGCGCCGTTCGGCAGCGCCCTCCAATGCCTGCGACAGCACTTCGGGATCGACCCCCAGCTGCGCGGCTTCGGTCTGAAACTGATCCGAGTCGTGACGCTGCAATTCCTGCAGCCGGGCGAAATCACTTTCGAACCATGCCAGTTCCAGCCGCAGCGACTGCGCCAGATCGACCAGCGCCTGCGTGCTGTCGGTGCGATAGCTTTCGATGCGCAGGCCCATGCGCAGGTCGGGCGCACGGCCCGGACGAACGGCACGCAGCAGGGCTTCTGCCGCTTCGGGGCTGTTATGGCTGGCGTCCCAACCCCATGAGGGCGTGATCCATGCGGTGGTGATACCCGCCCGCGCGGCCGTCGTTGTGGCATTGCGCAGGCGCAGCGCGGGTTCGGTCCCGGCGGGGGCAGCGAAAAGCAGATCGACGATGCCCGGCAGGATCAGGTATCCATCCATATCCACGCCCGGCAGCGGCCCTTTGCTGATCCGCCCGCGCGAAATCGCCACCGAGCGCTGGCGCAACTCGCCCTCGCGAAGAATGGTGGCGCCTGTCAGGCGCATGGGGGGCAAATATGGCATCGAACAACCTAAGGCCGGTGGATATTCACATCTTGCCCGTGACGTGTGAAACGCAAGTGACATTTCGGACGGATCGCATCGCGAACGCCTGCGGGGTTGACGATTTGCAACAGTCTGCGCAGGGTCACGCGCGACCGCCAGCGATAAGGGGACGGCATGCTTTACGCCTATGTCAGCGCCGGTGCGGGGCTTGCCCCGCTGGCCAACGATCAGGATCTGGCGCAGGCCATCTGGATCGACCTGTATCGTCCGCTGGATTCGCAGGTTCAGGCCGTTTCGGCGCTTGGCTACGAAGTGCCGACGCTGGACGACATGGAAGAGATCGAGATCTCGAACCGGCTTTATACCGAAAGCGGCAAGATCTACATGACGGGCGTCCTGCCCGGCCAGTTACCCAATGGCGAAAGTGCGGCGATGCCGGTGACATTCATCCTTGGCCCAACGCAACTGATCACCGTGCGCCACCATGCCCCGCGCCCGTTCGAGACGTTTCCAACGCGCGCAGACCGATCCAGCAGCGGCTGCGCTTCGCCCGAGCGGGTGTTTCTGGGATTGGTCGAGGAGATCGTGGGCCGTCTGGCCGACATCTCGGAAAACGTCAGCAAGGTTCTGGACACCACGGCCGCGCGCGTGTTGCGCAAGACGTCGCCCAGCAATTCGGATTTTCTGGAAACCGCGTTGATGACGATCGGCCAGCAGGCCGAGCTGATGGGCCGTATCCGCATGGGGCTTTTGTCGATGGACCGCATTCTGGTCTATCATGCCAGCAACACCGCGTCTCGCCCGGATGCGCACGGCACGCGCGCGCTGCGCACCGCCCTGCAGCGCGACATTCAGGCGCTTGAGGTTCATGCGGACTTTCTGACCTCGCGCATCGGCATGACCATCGACGCCACGATGGGGATGATCGGGCTGCAGCAAAACGAACGGGTCCGCATCCTGTCGGTGATGACGGCGCTGTTCCTGCCGCCCACGTTGATCGCCAGCATCTACGGCATGAACTTCGACCGCATTCCGGCCCTGCAATGGAGCCTTGGCTTCCCCATGGCGCTGGCGCTGATGGTCTGTTCGGTCGCCGCCGTTCTGGTGTTGCTGAAATGGAAGGACTGGCTTTAACCTCGCAGCGGCACATCCGCGATGTGGTGAAAACGGCCTTCCTCATCCTCGCCGACCAGTGCGATGTCGGTAACAGGCATGGGCTGGGCAATCAGCGCAGCCAGGGCAGGGGTCAGGGCCAGCCTCAGATCCTGCGCGCGGTCGGCGGGCATGTTGCTTGACAGCGTCAGGTGATAGTTGAACAGGTCCAGCACCCAAGGATAGCCCCAGTGATCCAGATGCGCGCGGGCCTTGCCGGGCAGGGCGTCAGGCTTGCGACGTTCGTATTCCGCAGGTGTCAGCGGCGCGCGCAGATCGTCCAGCCGCGTCACCAATGCCTGTTCCAGCGCCATCAACTCGGGCGGCTGAACCACGGGGCGCAGCGCGACGAAGCCGTGATCGCAGCGCAGTTCCAGCGGCAGGGCAAAGGGTGCCAGATGGTCGCAGATCATCTCGGCCCGACGGATCACGTCGGCGGCCTCATGCCCCTCCGCCAGCCGGAAGGGCGCCTTGATCGTGGCGTGAAAGCCATAGCGCATGGGGGGCGCGGTCATTGCTGCCGCGTCCCCCGGCAGGCCCGGCACATCGGGACGGGATGGCGTGGTTCCGGCGCGAACATCCCAGCCCAGCCATGCCGCGCCGAACGCCCCCAGATCGCCGCCCGGCAGGTGATAGATCGCATAACGCCGGAAATTCATCGCTCGCTCCTTGGCCATCGCATGGCTGCATCCCGCCTGAAATGCGCGGCTTTGGCTTGCCCGCGCTGTGCCGCGACCTTATGGCTGACGCAGCAGGTCCACAATCCAGGGACGCCCAGATGAAATCCACAATCCGCTACATGACATGGCCCTTCATTGTGACAGGGCTGGGGCTGGCGCTTGCCGCCTTTATCGGCTGGCAATATTCCGGCACGCAGGCGGGCGCGCTTTCCTTTTTCCTGATCGCTGCCGTGCTGGCGGTGCTGGAAATCTCGCTGTCATTCGACAATGCCATCGTCAACGCCAACAAGCTCAAGCAGATGACCCCCGTCTGGCAGCGGCGCTTCCTGACATGGGGCATCATCATCGCGGTCTTCGGGATGCGAGTGCTTTTCCCGCTGCTGATCGTGGTCATCGCAGCGCGGCTTGGCCCCATCGAGGCCGTGCGCCTTGCCGCCACCCAGCCGCAGGAATACGCCTCGATCATCCACGAAGCGCATCTGCCCATCGCGGGCTTCGGCGGCGCTTTCCTGATGCTGGTGGCGCTGAACTACTTCTTCGACCAAAGCAAGGACGTCCACTGGATCGGCTGGATCGAACAGGCCCTGCTCAAGATCGGCGAGATCCGCGGAATGGAAGTCGGCTTCGTGCTGGTCTGCATGATGGTGATCCTGCATTTCCTGCCCGATGAAAAGGAACATACCTTCATCGTCGCGGCCACATGGGGCGTCATCACCTATCTGCTGGTCGATGCGCTCGGCCATGTGCTGGACCGCTGGGGCGGGGGCGACATCTCTGCGGGTGACATGGCGCGCGGCGGCTTCGGCGCGTTCCTGTATCTGGAAGTGCTGGACGCTTCGTTCAGCTTTGACGGCGTGATCGGGGCATTCGCCCTGACCCAGAACCTGTTTCTGATCGCCATCGGCCTGGGCATCGGCGCGATGTATGTGCGCTCGATGACGGTGATGCTGGTGGAAAAGGGCACCTTGGCGCAGTTCCGCTTTCTGGAACATGGCGCGTTCTGGTCGATCTTCGTGCTGTCGATCATCATGTTCGTCCAAACCCTGCGCCCCATCCCGGAATACATCACCGGGCTTCTGGGCGCGTGCTTCATCGGCGTGGCCTTCGTGAACTCATTGGCATGGCGCCGCGCCCACCCCGAGGAAGCCGAGACGCATACCGATTGACCACCGCCCAAACAGCAAAGGGCCGCATTCCGCGCGGCCCTTTGTGACTTCTTAGTTCTAAAAATACCCAAAACGGAACGCGGAAACCCTTGCGGCGCCGGGCGTCTGGCTCAGACCGTCAACGGCTGCGTAGCCGCAACCAGCCATTCCCGCGCCTCGGACGAAACCAGCGGGCCGATCTCGTCACGCACCCGCGCATGATAGGCGTCCAACCAGTCGCGTTCGCTTGCCGACATCAGGCCAGGCTCGATCAGGCGCTGGTCGATCGGGGCAAGGGTCAGTGTCTCGAAGCCCAGCATATCGCGTCCATCCGGGTTGCCCGCTTCGCGCACGACGATCAGGTTTTCGATGCGGATGCCGAATTCGCCTTCGCGGTAATATCCCGGCTCATTGGACAGGATCATGCCGGCACGCAAGGGGATGTCCGACACGCGCGACAGCCGCACCGGGCCTTCATGCACCGACAGCCCGGCACCGACGCCATGTCCCGTGCCGTGGTCGTAATCCATGCCGTCCGACCACAGCGGCGCGCGCGCCAGTGCGTCGATGTGACAGCCCGCCACGCCATGGGGAAACCGCGCCCGCGACATGGCGATCATGCCCTGCAGCACGCGCGTATAGGGATGACGCACCTTGGCATCGACCGGCCCCATCGGCAGCGTGCGGGTAATATCGGTGGTTCCGTCTCCATATTGCCCGCCGGAATCGACCAGCAGCACGTCGCCGGGCCGGATGCGGCGGTCGGTGGCATCGGTCACGCGGTAATGCACGATGGCGCCGTTCGGACCCGATCCAAGGATCGTGTCGAAGCTGATATCCAGAATGCCTTGCGCGGCGCGCAACGCCTCCAGCTTTCTGGCGACGGCGATCTCGGTCAGTGGTTGGGCATCAAGCTCTGCCGCGCGGGCGTCCAGCCAGCAAAGCAGCTCGACGATGGCCGCGCCGTCGCGCAGATGGGCGGCACGCATGCCGCCGATCTCGGCCTCGTTCTTGACGGCCTTGGGCATGATCACCGGATCGACCTCTTCCGAGATCGGGGTGCTCATGCTTTCGATCAGGCGAAACACCTGTTCCGGCGCGGTGGCCGGATCGACGCGGACGGGGCCACCCAGATTGGTCAGCGCGACCGTCAATGCGTCGAATGGCAGGATCGAAACTTCGTTACCAAGCGCGGCCCGCACCTCGGGTCCGAATTTCGCGGGGTTGGTGAAGACGGCGACGCGGCCGTCTTCCTCGATGATGGCAAAGGCTTGCACGACCGGGTTCTTGGGCACATCCGCCCCCCGGATGTTCAAAAGCCACGAAATCGAATCCGGCAGCGTCAGCACGGCGGCCTGCTGATCGGCATCGCGCAACATCGCGGCGATGCGGGCGCGCTTTTCCGCCGCTGTCTCGCCCGCCAGCGCATCGGACCATAGCCGCACCGCACCGATCGGCGCATCGGGCTGGTCGGCCCAGATCGCATCGACGGGATTGCCTTGCACCGGATGCAGGCCAATCCCCGAGCCCGCAAGCGCCTTTTCCAGCTCGCGAATTTCGCGACGGGTATGCAGCCACGGATCAAAGCCGATGCGCCCGCCTTCGGCCAGGGCTTCGCGCAGCCATTCGGCCGCCTTCACCTCGGGCCATGCGACGGGGGTGAAATGCGTCAGATCGACCTCGGCCTTGACCTGCACGCGATAGCGCCCGTCGATGAACACCCCGGCGCGTTCCGCCGTCACGATGCAGAAACCCGCGCTGCCGGTAAAGCCGGTCAGCCATGCCAGGCGGGCATCGCGGGCGCTGACATATTCGCCCTGATGCGCGTCGGCGCGGGGCACAAGAAAACCGTCCAGCTTGCGCGCGGTCAGCGCGCTGCGCAAAGCCTGCAGGCGCGGCACATGGCGGGCAGGGTCGGATTGGCTGTCATAGGTCTGGAACATGGGTCTGCTTTCAGGCGGTATTTGCCAGCGCGGCCTGGGCGCCGGGCAGGGTGTGGCGCAGCCCCTCGGCGACGGCCTCGGCGCTGCGGCGGTGGTGAAATTCTGCGGCGATACGCGCGCGTGACGCCTGCGCCAGCCGTGCGGCATGGTCAGGATCAGCGATCAGCGCGGCAATGGCCTCGGTCATCACGGCAGGCTGTTCGGGCGGCACCAGAACGGCGTCGCGCCCGCTTTCGATCAGTTCGTGATTGCCGCCGACATCGGTGACGACGACCGGCATCTCCATCGCCATCGCCTCCATGATCGCGACCGAGATGCCTTCGTTCAGGCTGGCCAGCGCGAAAATATGCGCCCGCTCAAGCGCGTCGCGCACGGCGGTTTCATTGATTGCGCCCAGCAAGGTCACTGCGTCCGACAGTCCCTTGGCGCGGATGATGCCCTCAAGATGCTGGCGATAGCCGCTGCCGCCCTGTTCGTCCTCTCCGGCGATTTCCAGCCGTGCGTCGATGCCGCGGGCGCGCAATTGTCCGATCGTCTCGATCAGGTGATCATGGCCCTTGACCGCGTTCAGCCGCCCGCAGGAAAAGATGCGGACCGGGCCACCGGCGGCGGGCGGTTGCCAGGGCGTGGATCGCTTGATCTGCGACAAATCCACGCCCATCGGCGCAAGGTTCACGAAGCCCGGCAGATCGGTGCCGATCTCCTGCTGCGCCACGCGCGTCAGCAACCGCGATATGATGGTCGCGAACCGCGCATGTCGCCATTTCTGGCGTTGGTTCGGTCCATATCCTTCCAGCGTCGGGCCGTGCAGGGTCAGGCTGTAGCTGGGCCCGCCCAGCCTTTCGGCCAGCATGGCGATGTTCAGACTGTCCGCGCAGCTATGGACATGCACGTGATGCCAGCCCTGTTCGCGCGCGATCCGCTTCAGCCGGGCACCCATCAGCAAAAGCCCCAGCATCCGCGCGCGGCCTTTGGCACCGCCATGCGTTTCGGCCGTCATCGCCGCCGACAGTCCCCGCAGCGTCCCGGTTGGCGAGCGCAGCATTTCGCCCACCGCTTTTGCCGCATCGCCTGCCGAAATCGGCGTCAGATAGCGGGTGCGGCCCTGCGCCTCGGCAGTCCAGCTGTGCGAGGCGACCTTGCGCGGCGGCGGGCGGGTCGAGATCAGGTCGGCATCGACGCCCAGTTCGGCCAATGCCTGCCGTTCGCGCCATAAAAAGATATGGGTCTGGCCCGGAAATTCGGGAATGAAGAAACCAATGCGCAACAAGTCCGAGCCTCCAAAACGGGTCGTCCGATTGGTCGCACGAGGCGGACGGCCAATCAAGCGATCCCGTCAGGTCTGCCTTATCCCGCGCGGCGACTGGAATTGCCCATGGCCCGCGCGCGCTTGCGTGCATCGCTTTCGAACAACGCGGCAAGCTGTTCGGTCATGGCGCCCGCAAGCTGTTCGGCATCGGTGATGGTAACGGCGCGCTGGTAATAGCGCGTCACGTCATGGCCGATGCCGATGGCCAGCAGTTCCACCTGCTTGCGCTTTTCGATCATGGCGATCACGTCGCGCAGGTGCTTTTCCAGATAGTTCGCCGGATTGACCGACAGCGTGCTGTCATCGACCGGCGCCCCGTCCGAGATCACCATCAGGATGCGGCGCTGTTCGGGGCGCTTGACCAGACGCTTATGCGCCCATTCCAGCGCCTCGCCGTCGATGTTTTCTTTCAGCAGCCCTTCCTTCATCATCAGGCCAAGGTTGGGGCGCACGCGCCGCCACGGCGCATCCGCCGCCTTGTAGATGATGTGGCGCAGGTCGTTCAGCCGCCCCGGATGGGCCTGACGCCCTTCGGTCAGCCATTTCTCGCGGCTCATGCCGCCTTTCCACGCGCGGGTGGTAAAGCCAAGGATTTCGACCTTGACCTGCGACCGTTCCAGCGTGCGCGCCAGAACATCGGCGCAGATCGCCGCGATGCTGATCGGACGTCCGCGCATCGAACCCGAGTTGTCCAGCAGCAGCGTCACCACCGTATCGCGGAACTCGGTATCCTTCTCGACCTTGAAGGACAGGGGCGTGGTCGGGTTCGCGACGACGCGGGCAAGGCGGCCTGCATCCAGCACGCCCTCCTCCTTGTCGAATTCCCAGCTGCGGTTCTGCTGGGCCTGCAAGCGGCGCTGCAATTTGTTGGCCAGCCGCGACACGGCCCCGCGCAAGGGCTCAAGCTGCTTGTCCAGATAGGCGCGCAGCCGTTCCAGTTCGGCGGGATCGGCAAGGTCTTCGGCGCGGATCTCCTCGTCGAATTCCTGCGTATAGACCTTGTAATCCGCGCTGGCTTCGCTGACCGGAGGCGGCATGTCGGGGGGCGTGTCGGCCTCGGACATCTCGGCCTCATCGGCCATTTCCTCGTCGGCCATGTCATCCATGCTGACCTGAGCCTGACGTTCGTCCTGCGTCTGTTCCTGCGTGCGCTCGGGCGAGGCTTCGGCGTCTTCGCCCTGTTCCTGATCGTTGGACTGGTTGTCGCCCGCTTCCTCATCTTGCTCGGCGTTGTCCTCGGCCTCGTCTTCCTGCGGCTGGTCGGGGTCTTCGCCCAACTGATCGCCATAGCCAAGGTCCGAGATTACCTGCCGCGCCAGCCGCGCGAACGCCGCCTGATCGGTCAGCGAATGGGCCAGATTGTCCAGCGTGCCGCCCGCCTGTTCCTCGACGAAGGGCTGCCACAGATCGGCGACATGCTGGGCCGAGGGTGGCAGTTTCCGCCCCGTCGCTGCCTGCCGCAGCAGATAGCCCGCCGCGACCGACAGCGGCGCATCGGTGGCCGACTTGATCTGGCCGTAACCCTTGCGGTCGGCTTCCTGTCCCAGCTTGGCGTCGATATTGGACAGCGCGCCGGGCATGTCGCGGGCCCCCAGCGCCTCGCAACGCGCGGTTTCCATCGCTTCGTAAAGGTCGCGCGCCATCGGGCCGGTGGGGGCGTATTTCAGATGCGTCGCGGTGTCGTGGTGGCGGCGCTTCATCGCCAGCGCATCCGCCGTGCCCCGCGCCATCAGCACCTCGTCCCGCGTCATGCGGCGGCTGACCTGCGGCAGGCGCATGGTATCGCCCGAGACGCCCGAGGGGTCGGCGCTGAAGGTCACGTTCAGTTCGTGGTCCTGAGACAGGGCACGCGTGGCCTCGGTCAGGGCTTTCTTGAACGGATCGGCGGGGTTGTCGGATTTTTTCATGGCTATTTTTCGATTGCAGGAGCCGGTTGCGCTATTGCAGCCACCTGATCCCAATTTTCAAGATACCGGTCCAGCCATCCCAGTCGATAGGGTGTTTCGGGACCCATTAGCCTTTCGTAGTCGGGCAAAAGGCGACGAATACTTGAATCGTTACGCTTTTGCCCGCGCGCTCCGGGCTTGGAAAGCCAAGTTGCATGGCTGATCTGAACCACATCGGCGACAGTCGCGCTTGGAATAACATGCACCGACGCAGATGCAGATGCAGTTTTGCCAAGATCGACGAAGCAATAGAAAATCCGAGGGTTTCTCAGGCTTTCATGCTTCTGCCTCATATGCCAGCCGCCATCGCTGCCCTTGTCCCACCGCGTTTTTACCTGAAAGGCACAAAGCTGTGTGCCTTCCACCGAGGTAACCACGATGTCAAAGTTGGGGACGCCCTGAGGTGCCAGAGCGGCGATATATCCGCGCGATAGAAGCCGCGACATGACCAGATGCTCGCCTGCGGCACCAGTCATTGTTGTGGCATCTATCGCGTTCATCACCCCGCCTTGACCGCCGCGCTTTCCGGCAGTTCCTCGTCGAACAGGCGCTGATAGAACTCGGCGACCGTCTGGCGCTCCAGCTCATCACACTTGTTCAGGAAGGTCAGGCGGAAGGCATAGCCCACATTGTCGCCAAAGATGCGCGAGTTCTGCGCCCATGCGATCACCGTGCGCGGCGACATGACCGTGGACAAGTCGCCCTGCATGAAGGCAGTGCGGGTCAGGTCGGCCAAGGTCACCATCTGGTTGATGATCTTGCGGCCCTTTTCGGTGTTGTAGGTCGGGTTCTTGGCCAGAACGATCGCGGCCTCGGCGTCATGCGACAGATAGTTCAGCGTCGAGACCAGCGACCAGCGGTCCATCTGGCCTTGGTTGATCTGCTGCGTGCCGTGGTAAAGGCCGGTCGTGTCGCCCAGACCCACGGTGTTGGCGGTCGCGAACAGGCGGAAATAGGGGTTCGGCGTGATGACCTCGTTCTGGTCCAGCAGGGTCAGCTTGCCGTCGGCCTCCAGCACGCGCTGGATCACGAACATCACGTCGGCGCGGCCCGCGTCATATTCGTCGAAGACGATGGCGGTCGGGTTGCGCAGCGCCCAAGGCAGGATGCCCTCGTGGAATGTCGTGACCTGCTTGCCATCGACCAGCTTGATCGCGTCCTTGCCGATCAGGTCGATCCGGCTGACATGGCTGTCAAGGTTCACCCGCACGCAGGGCCAGTTCAGGCGCGCGGCGATCTGTTCGATATGCGTGGATTTCCCCGTGCCGTGATAGCCCTGGATCATCACGCGGCGGTTATAGGCAAAGCCCGCCAGAATCGCCATCGTGGTGTCGGGGTCGAACTTATAGGTGGTGTCGATCTCGGGGACACGTTCGGTTCGGTCGGCAAAGCCCTTCACCTTCATGTCGCTGTCGAGGCCGAAAACCTCGCGCAGGTCGATCTCTTCGGTGGGTTTGGCGTTCACGTCCAGCATCCTCGGGGCCCTTTCCTCGCAACGAAAGACTTGTTCGCGCATTTGCGGGTGACGTGCAAGCGTCTCGGGCGTGGGCGGAATACCGCCGTGCGGTTTCGTTGACCCGCCCAAAGGTGGCGCCTAGATTGAACCGACCACCGGAAAGAAAGGACCGCGCCCCATTGTCTGATGCCCGGCTGATCGAACTGGACGAGCTGATCGCGCGTGCCGCACAAGGCGACCGGCCCGCATTTGATGGGCTTTACGACCTGACCTCGGCCCGGCTTTACGCGCTGATCCTGTCGCTTTTGCCCAACCGGCCCGAGGCCGAGGATGTGCTGGCGCAGTCCTTCGTCGCGGTCTGGCGTCAGGCAGGGCAGTATCCTGCAAGCGGATTGACGCCGATGGCGTGGCTGATGACGCAGGCACGCGGGCAGGCGGTCGAGCGGCTGCGCGCGCGGGGCGAACAACTGCCCGAAGCCAGGGTGACATCCAGCGATGATGACGCGCTGGCTGCGGATTTCGCGCTGGCGGCGCTGGCAGGCGACGCGGCAACAGCTGCGGCGGCGCGCCATGATAGCGACGCCGATTTCGCCCGCCGCGTTCGGGATAGTCAGGAACAGCTTGCCCGGAACGCCTTGGCGCTGACCCCTGTGATGCCGCCCGCCCGTGCCCGCCAGCGGATGCGCGAGGCTTTGGGCCATGCCCAGCCCCCCTTTGCCGAGGTGCTGGACGCCCGCATCCGCTGGTGGCAGCGCCCGCTGCCGCTGCTAGGGGCCATTGCCGTCGTGATCGCGGTCGCGGCAGTGCTGCTGGTGCCTTTGCTGCGTCCGGCCTCGGGCAAGGATTACCAGACGCAGATCGTGTCACAGCCCGCCGGTTTGCGCGTCGATTTCAGCCTGAACGACCGCAGGATGCATGTCGCGCTGCAAAGCGGGGCCGCGCCGGTCGGGCGGGATTGGGAAATCTGGTGGATGCCGCCGGGCGACGCCCCCCCGGTGTCGCTGGGCCTTGTTCCCCAGCAAGAGGGCGAGGTCAGTCGCGACCTGCCCCGCACCATCAACCCCGAGGATGGCGTCCAGATCGCACTGTCCGACGAACCCGAGGGCGGATCGCCCAACGGGCAGGCAACGGGACCGATCATGGCCATCTCTCCGTTGAATTTGCCCAATTCGCCCTAGAAACGTGGGCAAGGCGTTGAACCGTCTTGCTCTTGTCGCGTTCCTTGCCCAAATCTCCGGTTCAACGGATCGTGAATGAAAGGCCTTGGGACATGAGCGGATTGCTGGCGCTTTTGGATGACGTGGCGGGCATCGCCAAGATCGCCGCCGCGTCGGTGGACGATGTGGCGGGGCAGGCGGCCAAGGCGGGGGCCAAGGCTGCGGGGGCAGTGATCGACGATGCCGCCGTGACGCCGAAATATGTCCACGGCTTTTCCGCCAAGCGCGAGCTGCCCATCGTGATGAAGATCGCGCGCGGCTCGATGTTCAACAAGCTGGTGATCCTGCTGCCCATCGCGCTGCTGCTTTCGGCCTTTGCGCCTTGGGCGATTTCGCCCTTGCTGATGCTGGGCGGTGCCTATCTGTGCTTTGAAGGCGCGGAAAAGGTCGCGCATGTGTTTGGTCATCACGAAGTCAACGAACCCCAGTTGCAGACCACGCCCGACGGTGGCGCCGGGCTGGAGGAGGAGCGCGTGGCGGGCGCGATCAAGACCGACTTCATCCTGTCGGCCGAAATCATGACGATCGCGCTGGCCGCGATCCCCGACGGCGACCCCCTATGGAAAGAGGCGCTGATCCTTGCCATCGTCGGCATCGGCATCACCGTCGCCGTTTACGGCTTTGTCGCGCTGATCGTGAAGGCGGATGACTTTGGCCTGCATCTTGCCGAACGCGGCGGGGTGCTGGCGGGGCTGGGGCGCGGTATCGTGCATGTCATGCCGGGCTTCATGAAGGTGCTGACCATCGTGGGCACTGCCGCGATGATCTGGGTCGGCGGTCAGATCGTGGTTCACGGGCTGCACGAACTGGGCCAGCACCAGCCTTACGAATGGGTGCATCACATGGCGCAGGCCGCAGCCGCCGCGCTGCCTGCCGCGCCGGGTCTGGCCGAATGGGCGACCACGGCATTCTTTGACGGTATCTTTGGCCTGCTGCTGGGGTTCCTGCTGATCCCGATTGCGAATTACGTCATCTCTCCGGCGATCGGGATGGCCAAGGGGATGTTCGGCAAGGCGTGACGCTTGCCCTTGGCGGCGTGGCGCGGTTTAACTGCCATACCGCCAAGGAGACTGCCCATGACCATCCCCGCCAACGCTGCCGAAGCCCTGTCGCAACTGCTGGGCCCGCGCTTTTCCCAGTCGCAGGCCGATCGCGACCTGCATGGCCAGTCGGAAACGTTCCACACTGCCCCTCCACCCGATGCGGTCGTCTGGCCGCTGACCACCGCCGAGGTGTCGCAGGTCATGGCGATATGCCAACAGCACCTGATCCCGGTGATCGGCTGGGGCACGGGCACCTCGCTTGAAGGGCACGCGCTGGCGATCCATGGCGGCATCGTGATCGACCTGATGAAGATGGACCGCGTGCTGGACATCCGGTCCGAAGATTTGCAGGTCAGCGTCCAGCCCGGCGTCACGCGCGAGGCATTGAACACCGAACTGCGCGCCACCGGCCTGTTCTTTCCCGTCGATCCCGGCGCGAATGCCAGCCTTGGCGGCATGGCTGCAACGCGGGCCAGCGGCACGACCGCCGTGCGCTACGGCACGATGCGCGACAATGTCCTGGCGCTGGAGGTGGTTCTGGCCGATGGCCGCATCATCCGCACAGGCACCCGCGCCGCGAAATCGTCTGCGGGCTATGACCTGACCGGCCTGTTCGTCGGGTCCGAAGGCACGCTGGGCATCATCACCGAGCTGACCCTGCGCCTGCATGGCCAGCCCGAGGAAGTGGCCAGCGCCGTCTGCGCCTTTCCCAACCTTGAGGCGGCGGTGGAATGCGTCACGGCCACCATCCAGTCGGGCATCCCGATGGCACGGATCGAATTCGTCGATGCCGATGCCGCGCGGGCCTTTAATCAGGCATCAGGCAGCCAGATGCGGGAACAGCCGCATCTGATGGTGGAATTCAACGGCTCGCCCGTATCGGTCAGGGAGGATGCCGAAAAGTTCGGCGAGCTTGCGACCGATTTCGGCGGACAGGGCTTCGACTGGGCCACCACCCCCGAGGAACGCGCCGCGCTTTGGCGGATGCGCCACGGTGCCTATCGCGCCTGCCTTGCGCTGCGCCCCGGCGCAACGGCCGTGGTCACCGATGTCTGCGTGCCCATGTCGCATCTGGCCGCGCAGGTGGCGGCGGCCGCCGCCGACATCAGGGCCGAAGGGCTGGTCGGTCCCATGGTCGGCCATGTCGGCGATGGCAATTTCCATTCGCAACTGCTTGTCATGCCGGGCGATGCCGATGAACTGGCTGCCGCCAAGCGCGTGGCAGGACGCATGGCCGAACGTGCGCTGTCGGTCGGCGGCACGATCACCGGAGAACATGGCGTGGGTATCGGCAAACGCCCCCTGATGCGCGCCCAGCATGGCGACGCGGTTGATGTGATGGCCGCGATCAAGGCGGCGCTTGATCCGCAGGGCATCATGAATCCGGGCAAGGTGATCCCGGATTAAGGGCGTTGACCTTGCTTTGGCGGGCCGCGATCATCGGCGCCGTTCACCATTGCCAAGGTCATCCCCCGTGTCGCGCATTGCCCGCTATCTGACGCATCCGCAGGTTCAGGTGGACCCGCTGGTCCCGGTCCCCGAATGGTCGCTGAACGCCGTGGGCCATGCCCGCGTCGCAGCACTTGCCGCGACCCCCGCCGCGCTGGGACGGACAAACCGCATCATCTCCAGCGCCGAGGTCAAGGCGCTGCAGACCGCACACCCACTGGCCGACGCGCTGGGGCTGGCGGTCGAGACGCGGCCTGCCATGCACGAAAACGACCGCAGCGCCACGGGCTTCCTGCCCCCCGATGAATTTGAGCGGGTGGCCGACCAGTTCTTTGCCCATCCGACGCAAAGCGTGCGGGGCTGGGAAACCGCGCAGGCCGCGCAGGCGCGCATCTTGGCCGAGGTCGATGCCTGCCTTGCCGGTCACGCGCAGGGCGATGTGCTGTTCGTCGGGCATGGCGGCGTCGGCACGCTGCTTTATTGCGCGTTGGCGGGCCAGCCTATCGACCGCCGTTTCGATCAGGGGCCGGGCGGCGGGGGCTGCTGGTTCGAATTCGACATCGCGACGCGCAAACCGGCGTCCGGCTGGCAGCCGATCGAGACGCTGCTGCCGTCCCTGACACATTCGTGACTGTCACGCCATCGTGACAGAACTCTGCGCCTTTGCGATAAAGGCCGAAAGCGCCGGAGGACAGGCGCGAGGGCAGAGGGCAGTCATGAAGTTTATTACACGCATTCTGTCGGTGCTTATGCTGGTCGCGCTTGCGGCTTGCGGCGGCGCACCGACGCAACAGCGCGCCGTCATGGTCGGGCAGGGGCTTGGCCCCAAATTCGGCGACAGCCAACCGCATCCGTGGGTCGGCGGTCATCCCTATGACCACCCGGTCCATGGCATCGACGTGTCGCGCTATCAGGGCGATATCGACTGGAGCCGGGTGCGCAGCTCGGGCGTCAGCTTCGCCTTTATTAAGGCGACCGAGGGGGGCGACCATTCGGATCCGAACTTCCGCCGTTACTGGTATGAAGCGGGGCAGGCGCGCATTCCACGCGGCGCCTATCATTATTTCTACTTCTGCCGCTCCGGTGCGCAGCAGGCGGCGTGGTTCATCCAGAACGTGCCGCGCGAACGCGGTGCGCTGCCGCCGGTGCTGGATCTGGAATGGACGGCATCCAAGACCTGTCCGCATCGCCCGCCAAGCCACGAAGTCCTGCGCGAGGCCAAGATTTTCAAGGACATCCTGCATCAGTATTACGGGCAGCGTCCGATCATCTACACCACCGTGGACTTCTACCGTGACAACAATCTGGGCTCGTGGCCCGAGGAGTTCTGGCTGCGCTCGGTCGCGGGCCATCCGCGCATCGTCTATCCGGGCCAGCGTTATTCGTTCTGGCAATATACTGGCACGGGAATCGTGCCGGGTATCCGGGGCAATGTAGACCTGAACGTGTTCGCCGGAGATCCTGTGCAATGGCGCCAATGGCTGAGCCGACGCTTGCAGTAACCAGACGACGCACCCTGCTATGGGTGGAGTTCGGGGCGCTCTATATCGGGGCGCCCTTGGGCATCGCGCTGTTCATGCCCGGCAACCTGCTATTCGAGGCGCTGGCCGTCTTCAGCGCCGCGGGCCTTGCGTTGCTGTGGTTCACCGGCGGGTTCCGCTGGCGCAGCCTGATCAGGGGCTGGAGCCGGGTTCCCCTGCTGGAGTTGGCGGGCATCGCGCTGATCACGCTGGTCGCGGGCGTCCTGATCCTGTGGCTGACCCGCCCCGAGTCGCTTTTCTCCATGGCGCGGTCCCATCCCGAACGGGTGCTGCTGATCTGGGCGTTCTACCCGCTTCTGTCGGCCCTGCCGCAAGAGCTGATCTTTCGCCCGCTGTTCTTTCATCGCTATGCCGCGCTGCTGCCCGAAGGGCGGGGGGCCATCGCGCTGAATGCCGCGATCTTTTCATTCGCGCATCTGATGTATTGGTCTTGGGTCGTGGCGCTGATGACGTTTCTGGGGGGCTGGGCCTTTGCCCGCGCCTATCTGAACCGGGGCTTTCCGGCGGCTTGGTTGCTGCACGCGGTGGCGGGAAATGTGCTGTTCGCCGTGGGAATGGGGGCATACTTCTATTCCGGCAATGTGGTCCGACCGTTCTGAACGCTTGACTTCCCCCGCCCGTCACGGTTCATGCGTGGCCTGATACGCAAGGGGAAAAACGATGAGCGCCTATCGCAGCCATACCTGCGGCCAGCTGACTGCCGCAGCCGCCGGGTCCGAAATCCGTCTGTCGGGTTGGGTCCATCGCGTCCGCGACCACGGCGGCGTGCTGTTCATCGACCTGCGCGACCATTACGGCATCACGCAGGTCATCGCCGACAGCGACAGCCCCGCCTTTTCGGCGCTGGAAAAACTGCGCGCCGAAACCGTGATCCGCATCGACGGCCGCGTGAAACTGCGCGATGCGTCGCTGGTGAACCCCAAGCTGCCGACCGGCGAGATCGAGGTCTATGCCACGGATGTCGAGGTTCTGGGTGCCTCGGATGACCTGCCGCTGCCGGTCTTTGGCGATCAGGACTATCCCGAAGAAACCCGCCTGACCTATCGTTTCCTGGATCTGCGCCGCGAAACGCTGCACAACAACATCATGCTGCGTTCGCAGGTTGTGCGTTCGATCCGCAACCGGATGTGGGATCAGGGTTTCACCGAATTCCAGACGCCGATCATCACCGCGTCCAGCCCCGAAGGCGCGCGCGATTTTCTGGTTCCCTCGCGTCTGCATCCGGGCAAGTTCTATGCACTGCCGCAGGCGCCGCAGCAGTTCAAGCAGCTGATCATGGTCGCGGGCTTCGACAAGTATTTCCAGATCGCGCCCTGCTTCCGCGACGAAGACCCGCGCGCCGACCGCAGCCCCACCGATTTCTACCAGCTTGACCTTGAGATGTCGTTTGTCGAGCAGGAAGACATCTTCGCCACCATCCAGCCGGTCATTCAGGGCCTGTTCGAGGAATTCGGCAAGGGCCGTCCGGTCGATACCAACTGGCCGCGCATCGCTTATGCGGAATCGATGCTGAAATACGGCAGCGACAAGCCCGACCTGCGCAACCCGATCGAGATGCAGATCGTCAGCGACCATTTCCGCGGCTCGGGCTTTGCGATCTTTGCCAAGCTGCTGGAGCAGGACGGCACCGAGGTTCGCGCCATTCCCGCGCCCAAGGGCGGCAGCCGCAAATTCGCCGACCGCATGAACGCCTTTGCCCAACAGCAGGGTCTGCCGGGCATGGGCTATATCTTCTGGCGCAAGGCCGAGGATGGCAGCACCGAAGCCGCCGGTCCTATCGCCAAAGCCCTTGGCGCTGAACCCACCGAGGCGCTGCGCCTGCAACTGGGTCTGGGTGAGGGCGATGCCGCCTTCTTCCTGGGCGGCAAGCCGGAACAGTTCGAGGCCGTCGCGGGCCGCGCCCGCAACGTGATCGGGCAGGAACTGGGTCTGACCGACGAAAACCAGTTCAAATTCGCCTGGATCGTCGATTTCCCGATGTATGAGAAAACCGACGACGGCAAGATCGACTTCAGCCACAACCCCTTCAGCATGCCGCAGGGCGGGCTTGAGGCGCTGTCGGGCGATCCGCTGGCGGTCAAGGGCTATCAGTACGACCTGGCCTGCAACGGCTATGAGCTGATCTCGGGTGCGATCCGTAACCACAAGCCGGAAATCATGTTCAAGGCGTTTGAACTGGCAGGCTACGGCGCGGATGAGGTCGAGAAACGCTTTGGCGGCATGGTCAAGGCCTTCCGCTATGGCGCTCCGCCCCACGGCGGTTGTGCGGCTGGTATCGACCGGATCGTGATGCTGCTGGCGGACGAACAGAACATCCGCGAAGTCATCATGTTCCCGATGAACCAGCGCGCCGAAGACCTGATGATGGGCGCGCCCAGCGAACCCACCAACGAACAGATGCGCGAATTGCGCCTGCGTGCGCTGCCCAAGGAATAAGGCGCGCGCCCTGACGATTGCCGAAAGCCCAAGCGGCTTTCGGCGAATGCTTGCTGCAATGCGGCATCCCCCCAAAAGCGTGAACTGACCTTTCCGGCTGGCCGTGCGATAAGCGTGGCAGACGACCTTCCCGGCTGGACAGGTGATTTGCATGACTTTTGGATTTCCCGAACTTGCGGCGATCCGCCTTGGCTATGGGCTTTCGCCGCTGATGCCGCCGCCCAAGGATGCCGCGGCCGTGCTGGCTGCCGTCGATACCGCTGGCCCCGGCCCCGAGGCGGTGACGACCGACAAAGCCCGCGAAATGAGCCTGCGCCTTGCCGATCTGACCAAGGCCCGCAAGGACGGCGGCGAGGCGGAAAAGCTGGAATATCAGGTATATAACCGCGAACTTAGCCGGATGCTGGTGCGTGACCTGCAGCGCCGCATGGTGCGCGCGGTCGATGATCCGGTGGGCTTTGGCGAACGGCTGGTGCAGTTCTGGGCCGACCATTTCACCGTCGCTCCGATGAGTTCGGGCAACCAGCCGCTTGCCATGGCCTTTGTGGACGAAGCGATCCGCCCGCATGTGAATGGCCGCTTTGAAGACATGTTCTTTGCCGCCGACACGCATCCGATGATGTTGCTGTATCTGAACCAGAACAGCAGCCGTGGTCCCAACTCTCCGTTTGCCAAGCGTCGCCCCGAAAAGGATTTCGGCCTGAACGAAAACCTTGCCCGTGAGGCGATGGAGCTGCATTCGCTGGGCGTTGGTGCGCCCTATACGCAGGACGACGTGCGACAACTGGCCGAGCTGCTGACCGGGCTGGGCTATACCTCGCGCGAGGGATTCACCTTCAAGCCGCAGATGGCCGAGCCGGGGGCGGAAACCGTGCTGGGCAAAAGCTATGGCGGGCAACGCCGTGGCGGGCTGCAGGATATTCAGGCCGCGTTTCGCGACATTGCCCGTCGCCCCGAAACGGCGCAATTCGTGTCGCGCAAACTGGCGGTGCATTTCATTTCGGACGACCCGTCCGATGCGCTGGTGCAGGCGATGGCCGCGACCTGGCGCGACACGGGCGGAGATCTGCCGCAAGTCTATCGCGTGATGGTGACCCATGCCGATCTGGCAAGCGACATGCGCAAAAAGGTGCGTCAGCCCTTTGATCTGCTGGTGTCGGGCTATCGCGCCCTTGGGATCACCGGGGACGACCTGATGGCGCTGGATTTTCCGCAACTGCCCAGCCAGACCTTCGACACGATGAACCGCATGGGCCAGCCATGGTCGCGCCAGACCGGCCCGGACGGCTGGCCCGAACATGCCGATGCGTGGATCGCGCCGCAGATGCTGGCCGCGCGTATCAACTGGTCGCTGCAGATGCCCAGCAGGATGCTGAAACGACAGCTGCCCGACCCGCGCGAATTCCTGCAGACCGCCTTGGGCGGCACGCATTCCGAACAGTTGGCCTGGGCGGTGCCCAAGGCCGAAAGCGAAGTCGAGGGGGTGGCGCTTGTGCTGGCCTCGACCGATTTCAACCGGCGATAGGAGGCGATGATGATCGAACTGGACCGGCGCCTGTTTCTGAAAAGCGCAGCCCTGATCGGCTGCTCGGCAGCAGCGCATCCGCTGATGACGTCGATGACCTTCGCCTCGGTCCCGTCGGACAACCGGCTGGTGGTGATCATCCTGCGCGGCGCGATGGACGGGTTGGACGTGATCCAGCCCTACGGCGATCCGATGCTGGCCAAGCTGCGCCAGCAGATTTCGACCGGCCCGGACAATGGCGCGCTGGATCTGGACGGATTTTACGCGCTGCACCCCAAGCTGCAGCCGCTGATGCCCCTTTGGCAGAAGGGCGAACTGGCCTTTGCCCATGCCGTTTCGACCCCCTATCGCGACAAGCGCAGTCATTTCGATGGTCAGGACTTGCTTGAGGCGGGGACCGGCAACGACCTGCCGGTGGATAATCAGGTCGGCGGCTGGCTGAACCGCTTGCTGCAAAGTATGCCCCAGACTTCGGCAGAGACAGCCTATGCGGTGGGTGTGGAGCAGATGCGCATTCTGTCGGGACAGGCCGCGCATCTCAGCTGGGCGCCACGCGCCTCGCTCACGCTGTCGCCTCAGGCGCAGATGCTGCTTGAGCATGTCTATCACGACGATCCGCTGTTTCGGGACGCGGCGCGTGATGCCGTCCGCATCGGGTCCGAGACCGAAATGGGCGAACGCGCGCAGGGCCCGACCGGCGATGCTGTCGCCTTGGGGAATTTCGCGGCGAACCGGCTGAACGGGGAATCGCGCATCGCGGCTTTTTCGATTGCCGGCTGGGATACCCATGCCAACCAGTCGCAGACCTTGGGTCGGTCGCTGGACCGGCTTGCGGCGGCCATTCTGGCGCTGCGCGACGGGCTGGGCCAGAACTGGCAGCGCACGACCGTGCTGGCCATGACCGAATTCGGCCGCACCGTGCGCGAAAACGGCTCGGCCGGGACCGATCACGGCACGGGCGGGGCGATGCTGATGGCGGGCGGGGCCATTCGCGGCGGTCGCGCTTTTGGCGATTGGCCGGGGCTGGGTGACGGCCAGCTTTATGCGGATCGCGACCTGATGCCCACGCGCGACATCCGCGCCTATGCCGCATGGGCGATGCGCGGGTTGTTCGGCACCGACCGCGAGATGCTGGAGCGCAGCATCTTTCCGGGACTTGACCTTGGCGGCGATCCGAAGATGCTGGCCTGACAGTTATAAAGACGCATCAGGACAGCATGACCGACAGACCCATTGGCCCACTGGTGCAGGGCTTTGTCACCCCGCCCGCGCCCGGTCCAGACCGGATCGCGGGTATCCACGTCACGCTTGAGCGGCTGGACCCTGCCCGTCACGCGGACGACCTGTTCCACGCCAATCAGGGGCAGGACTGGGTATGGGATTACATGCCCTATGGCCCCTTTGCGACGCTGCAGGATTATCGCGACTGGCAGGCGCAGGCGGCTGCCAAATCCGATCCGTTCTTTTACGCGTTGCGCGACAATCGCAGCGGTGCGGTTGGCGGTGTCGCATCATACCTGCGCATCGACCCGGCCAATGGCGTGATTGAGATTGGCCATATCGAGATTGCGCCCACACTTCAGCGCAGCCCCGCCGCGACCGAGGCGATTTCGCTGATGATCCGCTGGGCATTCGAGGCGGGCTATCGCCGCGTCGAATGGAAATGCAACGCGCTGAACGCGCCGTCAATGGCTGCGGCGCGACGCTATGGTTTTACCTACGAAGGCACGTTCCGCCAGCATATGCTGGTCCGGGGCCGTAACCGCGATTCCGCGTGGTTCGCGATCATGGATCACGAATGGGCACGGCTGGGTCCGGCCCATGCCGCTTGGCTGGCTCCTTCGAATTTCGCCCCCGATGGCAACCAGCGCCAGCGCCTGTCAGACCTGACCAGCCGCGCGCGTCAGGAAGAGTGAGCGGCGGCCAGACGGTCCTGCACCATGTCGCCGATGCGGGTCAGGTCCATGGCCAGAACACGTCCCCTTGCCCCGTCGCGGGCCAGCGCGGTTGCGGCATCCTCCAGCGGGCGGTCGTGGGATGCGCGGGCAATGCCTGCAAGGAACCGCGCAATATAGTCGATGGCGGCATCGTCATTGGCGACGGCCAGCACCTCGGCCACATGGGCCAGATCGTCGCGCAGCGCAGCCTGATCCGGCACGATCACATCGTCGGCCAGGATCACCGGGTCTTGCGGGCGGGCCTGCGGGGGCAGGGCGTCCAGAATGGCCTGTTGAAATCGGGCAAGGCTTTCGATGGGCTTGGTGATGAACCCGTCCGCCCCCGCCGCCATGGCCGCATCGCGATTGTCGGCATCGCCCGAGGTGCCAAGGATCACCGGAACGCGCGGGACGGCCTGCGCGACGGTGCGGATCATGTCGGCCCCGTCGCCATCGGGCAGGCCCATGTCGATGATGACCGCGACGGGGCGATAGGTCTGCAGATGCCGCAGCGCCGCCCGGATCGTATCCGCCCGCCTGATCCGCGCACCCGAACGAAGGCATAAAAGCCGCACCGCCTCGGACGCGACGCGGGAATCTTCGACCACCAGCACTGTCAGCCCGGTCAGGGGCCGGGCCGATGATGCGGCGGTCCAAGGCGGAATGTCGTCAACGGCGGTGTCGTTCATCACATGGTTCCCCGAATGGATCGCCCCCTTGATGCAGGTTCCGCCGATTCGGCTAATAAGTGGTTAACGCCCGCAGGAATTGATTTGTGCTTTCCCCACATGCCCCGCCGTCCTAGAACTGCATGAACGGAGGAGCAGATGATCGGACGCCTGAACCATATCGCCATTGCCGTGCCCGACCTTGAGGCAGCGGCGGCGCAATATCGCGACACGCTGGGCGCTGCGGTGGGCCAGCCGCAGGACGAACCGGACCACGGCGTCACGGTGATCTTTATCCAGCTGCCCAATACCAAGCTGGAGCTGCTGTATCCGCTGGGTGATGACAGCCCGATCAGGGGCTTTCTGGAAAAGAACCCCTCGGGCGGTATCCATCATATGTGCTTCGAGGTGGATGACATCCTTGCTGCGCGCGACCGCCTGAAATCCGAAGGCGCCCGCGTCCTTGGCAGCGGAGAGCCGAAGATCGGCGCCCACGGCAAGCCCGTGCTGTTCCTGCACCCCAAGGACTTCAACGGCTGCCTGATCGAGCTGGAGCAGATCTGATGAACCTGACCGGCGGCATCGTGCTGTATTCCGTCCTGTGGTTTCTGGTCATGTTCGTGCTGTTGCCCATCGGCCAGCGCAGTCAGGCTGATATGGGAGAGGTGACGATGGGCACCCCTCCGGGTGCCCCGCATGAACCAAAGCTGAAAAAGAAGATGCTTTGGGCCACGATCATCACCACCGTCCTGTGGGGTGTGATCGCCTATATCATCCTTGGCGGTGTCATCACCCGCGCCGACCTTGAGGCGTGGACGCGCTGACATGGTACAGGTGGGTGAACCCCACCGCCGCCAGCACCGGAACAAAGACGTTCAGGAACGGCACGGTCGCCAGCAGCGCGATGATGACCCCCATCGCCGTGGCCTGTTTGAACAGGCGCTTGCGCAGCGCGCGGGTATCATTCGCGCTAAGGTGCCGCCGCGCCGCCATCTGCAGGAATTCGCGGCCCAGCAGCCAGCCGTTCAGCCCGTAAAACAGCAGCGATGCCAGCGGCCCCAGAAACGGCGTCATCACCAAGGTGACCAGCGTAACCAGAAGCACCGCGCCCATCACCGCCAGCGATTCCAGCAGCCCCTCGCGGAAGCGGACGGATTTGCCCTGAACGCCGGGATAGTGGATATCCTCGACCGCCTTGGCCAGATGTTCGGCGAACAGACCGGCAAAGCCTGCGGTGACCGGGGCCATCAGGAAGACCGACATGATCGGGAACAGGATCAGCGAACCCCATGACAGCGCGCCGTTGATGTGGATGTCCCCGATCAGCGGCAGCGTCAGCACATCGGGACCAAAGGCGCGGATCGCCCAGATCGCTGCTGCCTGCAGCAGCGCAAACAGCACCAGCGACAACAGCACCCCCAACGCCACCACACCGAAGATGCGGGGGCGGGGCAGATCGCCCATGGCACGAAACAGCGCGGTCGGAACGATCACAGGAACACCGTCTTGGCGGCGATGTCCGGGCGTGGACGTTCGGGCGGGGCGTTGCCGCGTTGGCCGATATGGATCAGGCCCACCACACGCTCGCCCGTGCTGACGCCCAGATGTGCGTTTGCAAATTCCGGCTGCGCTGCGGGGCCGGTCAGCCATGCCGCGCCATAGCCCGCCGCCAAGGCCGCGTTGACCAGCTCAAGGCATACCGCCCCCGCCGACAGGAACTGTTCCCATTCCGGGATCTTGGGGCTGTCCACCGGGGCCGAAACCACCGCCACGATCACGGGCGAGCCGAACGCCGAGCGCGCCTTGTCCACCGCCGCATCGTCGCCGCCGGTCGCCGCGACATGATCGCCCAGCATCGGAGCCAGCCTGTCCAGTGTCTCGCGGCCCAGCACGATGAAACGCCACGGCTCCAGCTTGCCGTGGTCGGGGACGCGGGCGGCCAGTTCCAGCAGGTCCATCAGTTCACGGTCGGAAGGCGCCGGGCCGGACAGCAGTTTCGGTGGATGCGAACGGCGGTGGCGCAGGAAGTAAAGCGTCTGTGGATCGGTATGTTGCACTTCAGACCTCGAAAAATTCTGCAAGCTCGCGCAGATGCGCCGAGACGTTGTTGACCCAACGCGCGTCGGGCTGGCGGGTTGCGATCGTCTGGGCCAGCGGATCGGGCACGTCGATGCCTGATCCGGCTAGCCGGGCGATGGCGGCATGGCCGCAGAACGGCACATAGGCCTCGGAATAGCCGCCTTCATGGACCAGCACCAGACGGCCCTTGCACAGATCGGCAGCGGCCTGCTGCAACTGCCCCGTCATCGCCCCGAACCCCGCAGCCGAGACCAGCATCCGTCCCAATGGGTCCATGGCCGAGGCGTCGAAGCCGCAGGCCACGATGATGATCTCGGGGCGATGGCGGGTCAGGGCGGGGATGACGATCCGCTCCAGCGTTTCGGTATAGCTTGCATCCCCGCAGCCGGGGGGCAGGGGGATGTTGATGTTGCTGCCCGCCGCGCCGCGCGTGCTGGCCGCGCCGGTATCCAGCGGGTAGTTCCGGTCCTGATGCAGCGAGACGGTCAGCACGTCGGGATCGTCCAGAAAGATCGCCTCAGTTCCGTTGCCGTGATGCACGTCCCAATCGACCACCGCGAACCGCTGCGCCAGCCCGGCTGCGCGGGCGGCGTGGATGGCGATGGCGATATTGGCCAGCAGGCAAAAGCCGTTCGGATCGTCGGGCAGGCAATGATGACCCGGCGGGCGCGACAGGGCATAGGCGCTGGTCAGATCGCCGCGCAGGACCGCACCGACCGCCGCCTTGGCCAGCCCCGCCGACAGGGCTGCAATCTCATACCCGCCGCGCAGAAAGGGGGCGTGGTGGCCCAATTCGCCGCCGCCTGCATCCGACGCGGCCTTGAAGCGGTCCAGGTAACGCGCCGGATGCACGCGCAGCAGATCGTCGCGCGTGGCAGGCGGGGCCGAAGTTAGCCGCAGTTCCGCCATCAGCCCGCTGACCTGCATCAGATTGACCAGCCGCCGCTTGCTTTCCGGGCTTTCGGGCATGCCCGCGCCGGGCTGGACAAAGCCGCCCACGGGCAGGGTCAGGGCGTAATCACCGCCGCCATGCCACAGAGTCAGTTCATCATGCAAAAACCCGGTCGCCATTGCTTTCCCGCCCCCTTGCCGCTTGAAGGGGAAGATGACCGATCTAAGCCATCTTGCGCAACCCGGTGCCGAAATCGCCGTTTGTGTGACGCCCCGCGCGTCGCGCAACGCGGTCGCGCTGGACGGTCAGACCATCCGCGTGACCGTCACCGCCGTTCCCGAAGACGGCAAGGCCAATGCCGCCGTTATCAAGCTGCTGGCGAAATCGCTGGGCGTCGCGAAATCGCGGCTGGTTCTGGTGCGCGGCGCCACCGCGCGCGACAAGCTGTTCCGGCTGGATTAGCGGCGTTCCAGCCGGTAATTCCCTTCGGGCAGGTTCAGCGCGGCGCGCAACTCCTCAAGCTGCTCGATGGTCATCACGATCTGCGCCAGTTCGCCGGTATCGGGATCGAACTGTTCGACCACCACTCGGTCGTCAAAGGTCTGGATCACCACATCTTCGTTCAGGGGCCGCGTTTCGGCATTCGGGCCGCGGGGCAGTTCATCGACCAATGTGATCACGGTCGCGTCGAAATCGTGTTCGATGGTGAACATCGCGGGCCTTTCCTTGCGTTTGCGCCCCAACTTTCGCGTGAACTGCGCGCAGGGGCAAGAGCGGGGCTTGGCGCGGTATGTCATGGACGGATAAGGTGGCCCGAATATCCCGGCCGCACCGTGCCGGAGACAGCGGGCAGGGGGCGACAGAATGATCCGGGCATGGCAGATGGCGGCAATGGCGGCGCTGGTCCTTGCGGGCTGCGCGACACAGCCCATCGCGCCATCGCAGGGCGCCGAGATCGCGTTGCCCGCATCCCAGATCCGCCCGTCGCCCGACACGCCTTCGGGCGCGCGCGCATCGGCCCGCGCCTTTGTGCAGGTCATCAGCCGGATGGAACCCGCGGTCGAGCGTGAATGCATGCAGCGCCGCCAGCAGCCGATCAACTGCGATTTCCAGTTCATCGTCGATGATCGTTCGGGGCTGGAGCCGAACGCCTTTCAGACCGTGGACGACAATGGTCGCCCGATCATCGGCTTCACGCTGTCCCTGATCGGAGAGGCGCGCAATCCTGATGAACTGGCCTTTGTGGTCGGGCATGAGGCCAGCCACCACATCCTTGGCCACATCAACCGCAAAAGCAGCGCCGCCGCCATGGGGGCGGTGATTCTGGGCGGATTGGCCAGCGCCTATGGCGGCAACCCCGACGCGATCGAAAGTGCCCAGCAAATGGGCGCACAATTCGGCGCACGCTATTACTCCAAGGACTGGGAGCTGGAAGCGGATTATCTGGGCGCGATTATCACCATGAATGCAGGCTATGACCCTGAACATGGCGCGCAATTCTTTGCCCGCATTCCCGATCCGGGTGATAAAATTTTAGGCACACACCCCTCGCGGGCGTCGCGCATGGCTCAAGTTGCGCGCGCGGTCGCGGATTATCGTTCCGGGCGCACCAGATAAAAGTCATGCGCTGTGGCAGTCTTGCCGCAGAAGAGCTTTCGGGTGTTAGTGGGCTGATTTCCCTTGGGTTTATAAAAACTGGTCAGTCCAGTTTTTCACCAGAGCTGACAAATGCGTCAAAATGCTGGACTGCGCATGGGTGGGTCATATTGCTGTTACGAAAAATCACTTTCGTAGGCGAGAGTTCGCCTATAACTTCCCCCAGTGATTGAGACGGTGGCCCGCCGTTCTGGGGCTCAATTTTCGGGGGCTATTTTATGATTGGCGTCATTTTGTGGAGCAGCCTTGCCAAGGAAAAGGCTGTCATATGGTGCGAAGATCACGGCGCATTGGCCTATCTTCAGGGGCATGGGAATCTGGTTCCGGGCAATGACTGGCCCGAAGCCGGTGATCTGGTCGAACTTGAGTTCGAGACGATCCGTGAATTGCGTCATGCCCGCAGCGTGTCGCTGGTCAATAATGGCAATCGTTCAGAATTGCCGGGATTGCTGCGCGATATGGGGCGCACCTCTGGCCGAAGCCAGCCGGTGCTGCGCGTCATTTCCAACAATTCCTATCCGGGTGGCAACCTGACGCCGCGCAAGGTTGCGGCGGCAGGCTGATTTCGATCAGGCGCCGCGCGCCAGCGCAGCCACGCCCGTGCGGGCCAGGTCGATCAGGCCCAGCGGTCGCATCAGATCGGCGAATGCGTCAAGTTTCTCGGGCGTGCCGGTCATCTCAAACACAAAGCTTTCCAGCGTCGAATCGACCACATTCGCACGGAAGATTTCTGCGATACGCAGCGCCTCGACGCGCTTTTCGCCTTTGCCCGAGACTTTGAACAAGCCCAGTTCACGCTCGACGCTTGGCCCTTCGACGGTCAGGTCGTGGACTTCGTGGACCGGAACGATGCGGCCAAGCTGCGCCTTGATCTGCACGATCACCGCAGGGGTGCCGCGCGTCACGATGGTGATGCGCGAACGGTGGCCCAGATGGTCCACCTCGGCGACGGTCAGGCTGTCGATGTTGAAGCCGCGGCCCGAAAACAGCCCGATCACTCGGGCCAGAACCCCCGGTTCGTTTTCGACCAGCACCGCAAGAGTGTGGCTTTCGATGATTTCGGCATTCGGATCGCGCAGGTCATAGGCCGAATGGCTGGACGCGCCTTTCTGAAGTTTCAGTGCTGCCATTTTCTTGTTCCTAATCAGACCAGAGCCGCGCCGGCGCCGGTGATGGCACCCTCGGTCGAGGCTTCGCCCAAAAGCATTTCGTTATGCGGCTTGCCCGACGGGATCATCGGGAAGCAGTTTTCATGCTTCTCGACCATCACGTCCAGAATGAACGGGCCGTCGTAATCCAGCATTTCCTGAATCGCGGCGTCCAGATCGGCGGGGTCGCTGACAAGACGGCCCTTGCAGCCGAACGCCTCGGCCAGCTTGACGAAATCGGGCAGGCTGTCGGACCACGACTGGCTGTAACGCTCGCCATGCAGCAATTGCTGCCATTGCCGCACCATGCCCAGCCGTTCGTTGTTCAGGATGAACTGCTTGACGGGCGCGCGGAACTGCACCGCCGTGCCCATTTCCTGCATGTTCATCAGCCATGACGCTTCGCCGGCGACGTTGATGACCAGCGCATCGGGATGGGCCACCTGAACGCCCACGGATGCAGGCAGACCATAGCCCATGGTCCCCAACCCGCCCGAGGTCATCCAGCGGTTCGGATCTTCGAAATGCAGGTATTGCGCGGCCCACATCTGATGCTGGCCCACCTCGGTCGTGATGTAGCGGTCCTTGCGATGCGCGGTCAGCGCCTGCAGGCGTTCCAGCGCGTGCTGCGGTTTGATGGTCTTGTCAGAGTTCCTGTATTTCAGGCAATCGACCGATTTCCAGGCCTCGACCTGCGCCCACCATTGGGTCAGGCCCGCCTGGTTCAGCTTGCGTCCGCGCGATTTCCAGACGTTCAGCACGTCCTCCAGCACATGGGCGATGTCGCCGACGATGGGCAGATCCACATGGATCACCTTGTTGATCGAGCTGGGATCGATGTCGATCTGCGCCTTGACCGAGCCGGGGCTGAAATCGGCCACGCGGCCCGTGATGCGGTCGTCGAAACGCGCACCGACGGCGATCATCAGGTCACAATCATGCATCGCCATATTGGCTTCATACAGGCCATGCATTCCCAGCATCCCGATCCAGTTTTTCCCGGATGCGGGATATGCGCCAAGACCCATCAGGGTCGAGGTCAGCGGAAAGCCCGTCGCGTCAGCCAATTCGCGCAGCAGCGCGCTGGCCTGCGGGCCCGAGTTGATGACGCCGCCGCCGGTATAAAGGATCGGACGCTCGGCCTTTTCCATCAGTTCGACCAGATGGGTGATCGCGTCGATATTGCCCTTTTTCACCGGCTGGTAGCTGGGCGTGGCGATCTGATCGGGGCCGACATATTCGCCGGTCGCGAATTGCACATCCTTGGGAATATCGACCAGCACCGGCCCCGGACGCCCCGAGGTCGCGACGTGGAACGCCTTGTGGATGGTTCCGGCCAGTTGATCGGTATCCTTGACCAGCCAGTTATGCTTTGTGCAGGGGCGGGTGATGCCGACGGTATCGGCCTCTTGGAAGCCATCCGTGCCGATCAGGAAGGTCGGGACCTGACCCGACAGCACGACCAACGGGATCGAATCCAGCAGCGCATCGGTCAGCCCGGTGACCGCATTGGTTGCGCCCGGACCGGAAGTGACCAACACCACGCCCGGTTTGCCCGTCGAACGCGCATAACCTTCGGCCATGTGGACCGCGCCCTGTTCATGGCGGACCAGAATGTGCTTGATGTCGTTTTGCTGGAAAATCTCGTCATAGATGGGTAGTACCGCGCCGCCCGGATAGCCGAATACGGTATCGACGCCCTGATCGCGCAGAGCTTCGATAACCATCCTTGCACCCGTCATGCTTCGGGACATGCCCATTCTCCATAGCTTTGATACACGTCGCGGCACGGTCCTCCCGCCGCCGCGTCGCCGGAAACTATGGGGCTTGCCGGGCAGGGTCAATGGCGATTTTCAAATAAAATGACGCCGCTTTGCAAATTCTTGAAATTTTATTACCGTAATTGACGGCGCAGGCTAATTAACGCTGCTTTTGCGGCAATGTGATGCGGGCAACCTGCTCTACGATCGGATCGACCGACAGGGGGTGGATGTCCGAAGAATGCTGCGCGGGATCGCCGATGGGCTGCCATACGCCGCCCTTATAGATCTCAAGCGCCGAGAACTTGGCCTTGTAATCCATCTTGCGGCTGCCCGGCACCCAATAGCCCAGATAAATAAAGGGCAGGCCCGCGCTGCGCGCCAGCTCGATATGGTCAAGGATCATGTATGTGCCTAGGCTGGATGCCTCCAGCGCAGGGTCATAGAAGCTGTAGACAAGGCTCAGCCCGTCATCCAGCACATCGGTCAGGCAGACGGCGGCAAGGCGATCATCGTCGGAAATCGGGCTGCCCGGCTCGGTCTGGCGATATTCTATGACGCGGGTGCGGACGGGGGTTTCCTCGATCATGGCGGCGAATTCGAAGATGTCCATGTCGGCCATCCCGCCATCGGCGTGGCGTTCGTCCAGATAGCGGCGGAACAGTTCATACTGCTCCTCGGTCGCCCAGGCGCTGGTGGGCAGGCGACGCAGATGCGTGCTTTTGCGCTGCACCCGGCGCTGTGTGCGCGAGGGCTGGAATTCCGACACCCGGATTCGTGCCGACATGCAGGCCACGCAGCTTTCGCAGCTTGGCCTGTAAAGCACGTTCTGCGAACGGCGAAAGCCTTGGCGCGACAGCGCGTTGTTCAGTTCATTCGCGCTATCGCCCGCCAGCGCGGTGAACAGCTTGCGTTCGGCGCGGCCATGCAGATAAGGGCACGGCTGCGGCGCCGTCACATAAAACTGCGGCGCATGCGGCAGACTGTGACGCATCAGAAAAGCCCCGCTGGGACAGGCCCGCAGGTGCGGCAGGGCGGGGGCTGCGTCGGTCTGATCCTGATTGCGCGCATCTTCGGCGGGCGGCTCATCTGCTATCATCGGGTATGCGGGTGCGGCAAAGCCTAGCAACAGTTCACCCCCTCGCCAAGCGGGGAAACCGCCTGTTCACCGCATGGTGCCCGGATGCGCGGAAGGCGGGCGATTTCATGCCATTGACGCGGCACGGCGCGCAGATAGGCTTCCCGGCATGAGCTTTGCGACCCAGATCACCCGCCAGCCGATTCCCATGGACCCAAGCCGCGGACAATCCGCGCTGGCGCTGACGGGAATCACCGATCCCGCCCTGGCCGACCTGATCCGGGGGGCCGCCGGGTCCAGCCCCTATATCGCCGGGCTGATCGGGCACGAAGCCGAATGGCTGGCCGATACGCTGGCCGATCCGACGTCCCCAGACGCCGATATGGTGGCGCGCGTGACGCAGGGGTTCGGCGATCTGTCCGCGGATGCGCTTGGCCCTGCGCTTCGGCTTGCCAAGCGGCGCGTGGCGCTGTGGACCGCCCTGGCCGATCTGGGCGGCGTCTGGACGCTTGAACGCGTGACGGGCGCGCTGACCGATCTGGCCGATCGTGCCACCGATCTGGCCCTGCGCGTCCATGTCGCGCATGAGGCGGCGCGCGGCAAGCTGCCCGACACCGACGCGGATGCGGGCGGCATCACCGCGCTGGCCATGGGCAAGATGGGTGCCGGAGAGCTGAATTATTCGTCCGACATCGACCTGATCGTCTATTACGACGACACGGCCTATGCCCCCGCTGACCAGTATGAGGCCCGCGCCGCCCTGATCCGGGCCACGCGCAAGGCTGCGGCCACGATTTCGGACAATACCGCACAGGGTTACGTCTTTCGCACCGATCTGCGGCTGCGGCCCGACGCTGCGGTGACGCCTGTCTGCATCTCGGTCTCGGCCGCGCTGGCCTATTACGAGGCCGAGGGGCGGACCTGGGAACGCGGGGCCTATATCAAGGCGCGGGCCTGTGCGGGCAATATCGCCGTGGGGGAACGCTTCCTGCATGAGATGCGCCCCTTTGTCTGGCGCAGGCATCTGGATTTCGCGACGATTCAGGACACCGACGACATGCGCCGCCGCATCCGCGATCACAAAGGCCTGCATGGCCGGATCGAGGTGCCGGGCCACAATATGAAGCTGGGGCAGGGCGGCATCCGCGAAATCGAATTTTTCACCCAGACCCGCCAGTTGATTGCCGGGGGCCGTGACCCCGACCTGCGGGTGCGCGGCACCGTCGAAGGTCTGGCGCGTCTGGCCGAAAAAGGCTGGGTTCCGCCCGATGTCGCAGCCGAACTGACCCGGCATTACCGCGAACACCGCGACATCGAACATCGCATCCAGATGGTCAATGACGCGCAAACCCACCAGATTCCCCCGCAACCCGAAGGGGTCGCAACCATCGCGCATCTGATGGGAGAGGCGGACGTGCAGGTCTGGTCCGCCCGCCTTGCCGAACGGTTGGCGCGGGTCGAGGCGCTGACGGCGGATTTCTTTACGCCCACCGATCACGGCCAGCGCCCCAAGCTGTCCTCGGAGGCCGAGGGGATGGTCGAACGCTGGCGGGCCTATCCCGCCCTGCGTTCCGAACGGGCCCGTCAGGTTTTTGCCCGGATCGAGCCGGAATTGCTGACCCGCCTGACCGCCGCCGCGCATTCGCACGAAGCCCTGTCCAGTTTCGACGCTTTTCTGGCCGGTTTGCCCGCTGGCGTGCAGCTTTTTTCGCTGTTCGAGGCCAATCCGCAGCTGATCGACCTGATCGTGGATATTTGCGGCACCTCTCCGGGGCTTTCGGCGCATCTGGCGCGGCATCCCGATGTGCTGGACGCGGTGCTGGGGGGCAGCTTCTTTTCGGAATGGCCCGGTGCGGCGGGCCTGCGCGACGATCTGGAACGGGTGCTGCGGCAGGTGCTTTCCGGGCCGGATGGCAGCTATGAACGCGCGCTGGATGCAGCGCGGCGCTGGACGCATGAATGGGAGTTCCGCACCGGCGTGCATCACCTTCGCGCCCTGATCGGCGCCGAGGAGGCGGGCGGGCAATATGCAGATATCGCCGATGCCGTCGTGGCGACGCTGTTCCCGGTCGTGACCGATGAATTCGCCCGCCGTCACGGTCCACCGCCGGGGCGCGGCGCGGTCGTTCTGGGCATGGGTTCGCTGGGGGCACGGCAACTGAACGCGGCATCCGATCTGGACTTGATCGTGATCTATGATGCGGATGGGTCCGAAGGATCGGACGGGCCGAAGCCGCTGGCACCCCGCGCCTATTACGCGCGGCTGACGCAGGCGATGATCACGGCGATTTCCGCCCCCACATCGGCCGGGCGACTGTATGAGGTGGACATGCGGCTGCGCCCTTCGGGTCGGCAGGGGCCGGTCGCGACCTCGGTGCAAAGTTTCCGCGACTATCAACTGACCGAGGCGTGGACATGGGAGCATCTGGCCCTGACCCGCGCCCGCGTGATCGGGCAATGCGGCACGGATGCGCAGGCATTGGCCCAGCAGGTCGAAACCCTGCGGGTCGAGATCCTGACGACGCGCGGCAGCGCCCCGCAGGTCATGCGCGATCTGGCCGAAATGCGCGCCCGCATCTTCGCGGCCAAAGCCGCCGATGGTCGGTGGGAAGCAAAGATTGGGCGGGGTCGTCTGCAAGACATTGAATTGCTGGCGCAATCCTGCGCCCTGCGTGCCGCCAGCCCCGCGCGTGCCGCCTTGGCGCAGTTGCGTGCGGGTCTGCGCGCCGGTCTTTTGTCGCGCGAGGATGCCGATGCACTGGCCTCGGCCCGGCGGTTCTTGTGGAGCCTGCAATGCGCGGGTCGGCTGTTGACGGAACGCCCGCTGGATATGGATCACATTGGGCGCGGCGGTCAGGCATTCCTTTTGCGCGAAACCGATACCCCGACGCTTGAGGCATTGCAGCAGCGGCTGGAACAGGTGGTGGCCGAGGCCGGGCGGATCATCGACGCATCCCTGGCCGTGTCGGACGCCTGACGGATGCGCCCATCGGCGCCTTTAGGCCCGCCTTTCGATGATCCGCGCCTGCGGGTCGTTCGGCAAGCCTGCGGCGTCATCGGTGCTGTCGAACAGCCCGTGCTGGGTCTTGTCCCAATAGAATGGTTTCATCACCACTTCATATACCGCTTTCCACGCGGCAAGGCAGCCCAGCGGGAAATACAGGTGCAGCGTCGGAACCCAAGGCATCAGGTGGCGATGCCCTTGCCCGCGCACGGCCCATAGCGCGACGGACCAGTTCAGCAGTTCCGATGCCAGAAACACCGTGAACAGCAGCGGGATTGCATTGCCGCCCATCTGGCCGGTCAGCATTTCGCGCATCGGGTGGGGCAGGCCCAGCGTCAGCAGCCAAAAGCTCCACAACACGGGCGCCAGCAGGTATTGCGAGACCGAGGCGGCAAGCTGCACCTGCAAGGCCAGAAAGCGGCGCGGCCCCAGATCGCGCCACAACGCCACCGGGTCGCGCATATGCACCCCCCATGTCATCATGAACCCCTTGAGCCAGCGGGACCGTTGCTTGACCCACGGGATCAGGCGGCAATTCGCCTCCTCATGCGTCACGGTGTCCAGCATTTGGGTGCGATAGCCGTGCCGGGTCAGGCGCACGCCCAGATCGGCATCTTCGGTCACGTTCCAGGCGTCCCATGCACCGATATTTTCCAGAATCTCGCGGCGAAAGAACAGCGTCGTGCCACCCAGCGGCACCACCAGATCCAGCGCGGCGGCCCCTGCCAGCGTCGCACGGAACCATGCGGCGTATTCGATGGTGAATACCCGCGCCAGCCAGTTGCTGCGGGGGTTGTAGTAATCCAGCACGCCTTGCAGGCAGGCCACGTCCGGCGCAGCCTGCTGAAAACCCCGCGCGACCTTATGCAACTGGTCCGGTTCGGGGCGATCTTCGGCATCCCAGACCCCGATGATCTGGCCACGACAGAAATTCAGCGCATAGTTCAACGCGCGCGGCTTGGTGCGGACCGGACCGTCGGGCACCTTCACCACGCGTATCCAGCGCGGCAATCTGGCCGTGGCCAGCGCGGCGCAGGTGATGTGGTCGGATTCCTCGACCACGATCAGAATGTCCATCAGCTCACGCGGGTAATCCAGACGCGACAACCGCCCGATCAGGCGGTCCGCGATATCCGCCTCGGCAAACATCGGCACCATGACCGAGATGACGGGCAGCGGTGCATGAGCAGTGGCAGGGGCCGTATCGCGGTTTTGTCGGTTCTGGCGCAGCACCGCCTGAAACGACGCGATTTTCAGGCACATCGAGGCGATCAGCGTCAGCACCGCCCAGCCTGTCAGCGTGGCGATGACGGCGACCGGGGCGATCAGCAGACCCAGAACGGCCAACACGATCAGCAGGACCGCGATGCGTCCGGTGCGGCGTTCGTTGCGGGTGCGGCAGCTTTGGGTGGCAGGCACCCGCGCCTCGGCCAACCGGATCATCTGGGTCTTGCGGGTTTTTTCCACCGCGTTGCGGGCGGCGTTTTCAGAGCAGAGCAGCATTCGCACCGTGCCCCAGTCGCGGGGCAGGCGGTTTTGCAAGGCATCGAAGGCTTCGGGTCGGGCAGTCGCGACAAAGGTGATGCCACCTACACGACGCCAGGGCACGATCCCTTCGGCAAGACAGATTTCCGCGCCCAGATCGTCAAGCAGACGCGGATCGGGCGGGTCAGAGTTGAGATCGACGATCGTCGCACGCCATTGCTGCGCCAACGCGCGGGTCAGCGCATCTTCCTTGACCCAGCCATGTGCCAAAAGGATCTCGCCCAGCCGCATCTGCTGGCGCTGGCGGATCACCAAGGCGCGAAACAGGTTTGCCGGCTGAACCGCGCCATCCTGCATCAGGATCTGGCCAAGCGGGCGCAAGTCGCGTTCGGCCACGACCGGCAAAGGCCGTTCCTGCCTTGGCTTGATGGCTGCTGCGCTTGTTGCCACGGTCGGTCCCCGGTTCATCCCCTTCGTGTTGCACGAAAGGAGTTAAGAACCGGTTAACCAACACGCGCCTTAGCGGCGGGCGCGCATCGCCTCGGCAAAGCGGTCGAACAGATAGGCGCTGTCCTGCGGGCCGGGGCTGGCTTCGGGGTGGTATTGCACCGAAAAGACCGGGCGGTCCGCCATCCGCAAGCCGCAGTTCGAGCCGTCGAACAGGCTGACATGGGTTTCGATCACGCCTTCGGGAAGGGTCTGTGCATCGACGGCAAAACCGTGGTTCATCGAGGTGATCTCGACCTTGCCGGTTTCCACGTCGCGCACCGGATGATTCGCGCCGTGATGGCCGTGACCCATCTTCACGGTCTTTGCACCCAGCGCCAAAGCGAGCATCTGGTGGCCAAGGCAGATGCCAAAGATCGGCAGATCGCGTGTCAGAAGTTCGCGGATCATCGGCACGGCATACGTGCCGGTGGCCGCCGGATCGCCGGGGCCGTTCGACAGGAAGACGCCTTCGGGCTCGTGGGCCATCACCTCGTCGGCGGTGGCGGTGGCGGGAAGCACGATCACCTCGGCCCCGCTTCCGGCAAGCGAGCGCAGGATGTTGCGTTTCGCGCCGTAATCCAGCGCCACGACCTTGAAAGGCTTGGCTTCGGTCGCTGCGCCGAACTGGCCCGGCCATTCCCACAGCCCTTCGTCCCAGCGATAGCTTTGCCGGGTCGTCACGTCTTTCGCGAGGTCCAGACCGACCAGACCCTGCCAGTCGCGCGCGCGGGCGACCATGGCGGCGATGTCGAAATTCCCTTGCGGATCATGGGCCAGCACCACATGGGGCGAACCTTGCTGACGGATCGCGCGGGTCAGGCGGCGGGTGTCGATGCCGCCGATGCCGATGCGGCCGCGCCGCTCCATCCAGGCGACCAGATCGCTGGTGGCGCGCCAGTTCGACGGCTCGGTCGGGTCCCATTTGACGACGATGCCCGAGGCGACGGGATCGGCCGCTTCGTCATCCTGTTCGGTGACGCCGGTATTGCCGATATGGGGAAAGGTGAAGGTGACGATCTGGCTGGCATAGCTGGGATCGGTCATGATCTCCTGATAGCCGGTCATGGCGGTGTTGAAGACCAGTTCGGCCACAACCTCGCCCGTGGCGCCGAAGCCCTGGCCATGGAAAACGGTGCCGTCGGCAAGTGCTAGACATGCGGTCGGTTTCTGGGCCATCGTCATTTCTCCGGGAATAAATCGGCGGGAAACTAGAAGCAGTGCCCGCAGGCGTCAAGGCCGCATCCGGGGAACTTTGCCCATATGGCTTGGGTTGACGCCAAAGGCGAAGCAAGAAACAACGCCGCTGAACTTAGCCCACGAGGATATGATGGCACTGCGCGAACGGATCTCGGCCGACACCAAAGAAGCGATGAAGGCCAAGGATAGCGCACGGCTGTCAACGCTGCGGCTGATTTCCGCAGCCATCAAGGATCGCGAAATCGCGGCACGTGGCGACGGCGGCGATGAGGCGGGGCTGACCGATGCCGACCTGACAGCAATCCTGTCGAAGATGGTCAAGCAACGTCAGGAATCCGCCAAAGCCTATGAGGAAGGCGGACGTCTGGAACTGGCCGAGCGCGAACAGGCCGAAATCGCGGTCATCCAGTCCTATCTGCCGCGTCAGCTTGACGAGGCCGAGACGCAGGCCGCCATCGACGCGGTGGTTGCCGATCTGGGCGCAAGTTCGATCCGCGACATGGGCCGCGTCATGGCCGAGCTTCGCAACCGTCACGCGGGCCAGATGGATTTCGGCGCCGTCGGTCCGATGATCAAGGATCGGTTGATGACATGAAGGCAACCAGCAAGGCACAGCAAAAGGCCGCAGGCGCGGCCCTGTCGGCCAAACGCGGCGATACCAAGGTCAAGGATCTGCAAGGCGCGTCGCAGGACATGTATAAGTCGATGAGCGAGAGCGAGCTGGAAGAGCTTGCCTCGACCAAGCGCAAGGGATTGCCGACGAAAAAGGACTAAGGGCCTAGCGGTGTCGTCCGTTCAGGGGGCAGGGTGGCAAAGTTCATCGACCCATTGCGGAACGATTAGCGTGGCCGGTCCGATCAGATGTTCCATGAAGTCGCGGCTGGCGGCGGTCTGGGCCAGATTCAGCTCGACCGTCTGCGCCCCCGCGCGTCTGGCGTGCTGGGCAAGACCCGCCGCCGGATAGACCTGACCCGAGGTGCCGATGGCGGCAAACAGGTCCGCGTCTTCGACGGCCTGCCAGATCTGCTCCATGTGATAGGGGATTTCGCCAAACCACACGATGTCGGGGCGTGTGGCGGGTTTGGTGCAGGACGGGCAGCGATCCTGCGAACGCATGACCAAAGTGGCGGGCCAGCGATGGCCACAGGTCGCGCATAGCGCGCCCAGCAGGCGGCCATGCATGTGGATCACATTGGGCGAGCCGCCGCGTTCGTGCAGATCATCGACGTTTTGCGTGATCAGGGTCACGTCATGCTGCTTTGCCAACCGGGCCAGCGCCCGATGCGCGGCATTCGGCTGGGCGCGGGCCGCATCGGCGCGGCGCATGTTATAAAAGCGATGCACCAGCGCGGGGTCGGCGCGAAATCCCGCAGGGGTTGCGACATCTTCGATGCGATGGTCTTCCCAAAGCCCGTCCGTGGCGCGGAAGGTTCGGATGCCGCTTTCGGCCGAAATGCCGGCCCCCGTCAGAATGGCGATGCGCATGATCGCCTCAGTTCGCGCAATATGCCTCGGCAGAATCCGCGAAATTCTTGTAGCGCGCCCAGAATGCGTTGTCGGCGTTGCTTTTCGACATGCGCACTTCCTGAGCCGAGTCGGCATCCTTGAAGAATGCGGCGGCGCGGCGCTGGTCACCGCGCGACAGCGTCATGTCGGCAACCTGCTGGATGCAGCCGCAAAGCTGGCGGCTGCTGGCCGAGCGTTCGGACCGGATGCAGGCGGAATCGATGGGGCCTGCAACGGCAAGCGGCGCAGTCAGCACCACCGCGGCTGCGGCGATCATCAGGCGATTGATCATCACTGTCTCCTTGGGCATTTGCCTGGTCGCGGCAAGGCTAGGCACCCTTATGCAGCCGCATGTTATAGGGGGCAGCCTATCAGAAAGCCCGATCACGCTCAATCGCGGGGGCGTGACAAGTGATGGCGCGCAGGTCCGGGCGCGGCGCAAGATATGCCGTCAGGCGGGTTCCGGGGTGTAACCGGCGTCGCGAATCACCTGCTCGGCGCGGCCGGGTGCCAGCCCCTCGATCTCGACCAGATGCAGGGACAGATCGGGGCGTGCCGTGCCGCCGGCCTTGGCCACCGCTTGTTCGATCGTGGCGGTGCAATGGTTGCAGGTCATGTCCATGACGCGGAATTTCATCGGCTCACCTTCCTTCCCGGTCACAATGTGCCTATGATTGAGGCAAGGAGCGGTCTGCCGCAATTCCCCAACACATCCAATTTGCGGTCAGGATCGACTGATGGTCAGCGAAAATTTTCGTGCGGCGATGCTCATGGTCGTCTCAATGGTGCTGTTCGCCTTTGAGGACATGTTTATCAAACTGCTTTCCGCAGAGTTGCCCTATGCCCAGGTGCTGGGGCTGATCGGACTGATCGGTGGGATGGGGTTCTGGATCGGGCTGCGATTGCAGGGCGGGCGCCTGTTCACCCGTGATCTGTGGTATCCGGCGCTGATACTGCGCAATCTGGGCGAGGCGGGCGGCTCGGTCCTGTTCGTGGCGGCGCTGGCATTGGGGGAGTTGGCCCCCACGGCCGCGATCATGCAGGCGCAGCCCTTGGCCATCGTGCTGGGCGCTGCACTTTTTCTGGGCGAGCCGGTGGGCTGGCGACGGTGGAGCGCGATCGGGCTGGGCTTTCTGGGCGTATTGCTGGTGATCCGGCCCGGCATCGACGGCTTTTCGGTGACGTCGCTGATCGCTTTGCTGGCAGTCATCTGCTTTGCCGCCCGCGACATCGTTACGCGCCGCGTTCCCGCCCGCATCCCGTCGCTGCAACTTGCCGCATCGGCGTTTCTGGGGCTGGCGGTGGTCGCGGTGCCCATGGCTTTGGTCCTGGGGCAGCGCCCTGTGATGCCAGATGCCGGGCAATGGTTGCGCGTCGCGGCCTGTCTGACGGTCGGTATTCTGGGCTATGCGCTGCTGGTCACCGCCACCCGATTGGGCGAGGCGGCGGCGCTGGCCCCCTTTCGCTATGTCCGTCTGGTCTTTGCCATCGTTCTGGCGCTTGTGGTGTTCGACGAGCGGCCCGATATGCTGACCTTGCTGGGTGCTGCGGTCATCGTCGGTTCAGGCTGTTATGCCATGTGGCGCGAAGCACAGTTGCGCCGCCGCAAGCTTCGCGCAGCGGGTTTCACGACCTGACGGCCCGAACGCGCGAAATCTCTGGCGAGAACGCGAAACCCCCTGTATAGCCCGCCCATCATGACCGACCTTGACCTCATCCGTAATTTTTCCATCGTGGCGCATATCGACCACGGCAAATCCACCTTGGCCGACAGGCTGATCCAGATGACGGGCACGGTCGCCGAACGCGACATGAAAGCCCAGCTTCTGGACAGCATGGATATCGAGCGTGAGCGCGGTATCACCATCAAGGCCAACACCGTGCGGATCGATTATCCGGCCAAGGACGGCAAGCGCTATGTCCTGAACCTGATCGACACACCCGGCCACGTGGACTTTGCCTATGAAGTCAGCCGTTCGATGCGCGCCGTCGAAGGTTCGCTGCTGGTCGTCGATGCCTCGCAGGGTGTCGAGGCGCAGACGCTGGCCAACGTCTATCAGGCGATTGACGCGGGCCATGAAATCGTGCCGGTCCTGAACAAGATCGACCTGCCCGCCGCAGAACCCGAGCGGGTCAAGGCGAATATCGAGGAAGTCATCGGCATCGACGCGCAGGACGCGATCCCGATTTCCGCGAAAACCGGCCTTGGCATTCCCGACGTGCTGGAAGCCATCGTCACCCGTCTGCCCGCCCCCAAGGGCGACCGCAACGCGCCGCTGAAAGCGATGCTGGTCGATTCATGGTATGACGCCTATCTGGGCGTCGTCGTCATGATCCGCGTCATGGACGGCGTGGTGAAAAAGGGCGAACGCATCAAGATGATGCAGACCGGCGCGGTTTACGGCATCGACAAGCTGGCCGTTCTGCGCCCGCAGATGCAGGACATCGCCGAACTTGGACCGGGTGAGATCGGCGTCTTCACCGCCTCGATCAAGCAGGTTCGCGACACGCGCGTGGGCGATACCATCACGCATGAGAAAAAGGGCACGGATACGCCTTTGCCGGGCTTCAAACCCGCGCAACCGGTGGTGTTCTGCGGCCTGTTCCCGGTGGACGCCAACGATTTCGAGGCGCTTCGCGATGCCATCGAAAAGCTGGCACTGAATGACGCAAGCTTCAGCTATGAGATGGAGACCTCGGCCGCGCTTGGCTTTGGTTTCCGTTGCGGCTTCCTTGGGCTTTTGCACCTTGAGGTGATCCGCGACCGTCTGGAACGCGAATATGATCTGGACCTGATCACGACTGCGCCCAGCGTGGTCTTCAAGCTGCACATGAAGGACGGCGAAGTGCGCGACCTGCACAATCCCGCCGACATGCCCGACCTGACCTATGTGGACCATATCGAAGAGCCGCGCATCAAGGCCACGATCATGGTGCCCGACGAATATCTGGGCGACGTGCTGAAGCTGTGCCAGGATCGCCGCGGCATCCAGATGGACCTGACCTATGCGGGCAACCGCGCCATGGTTGTCTATGATCTACCGCTGGCCGAAGTGGTCTTCGACTTCTACGACCGTCTGAAATCGGTGACCAAGGGCTATGCCAGTTTCGACTATCAGATCAGCGAATACCGCGAGGATTTTCTGGTCAAGATGTCGATCCTTGTGAACGACGAGCCGGTGGATGCGCTGTCGATCATGGTCCACCGTGACCGTGCGGAATCGCGTGGCCGGGTCATGGTGGAAAAGCTGAAAGAGCTGATCCCGCGCCATATGTTCAAGATCCCGATTCAGGCGGCCATCGGCGCCCGCGTCATTGCGCGTGAAACTTTGTCTGCGATGCGCAAGGACGTGACCGCGAAATGCTATGGCGGCGACGCGACGCGCAAGAAGAAGCTGCTGGAAAAGCAGAAGGCCGGGAAAAAGAAGATGCGGCAGTTCGGCAAGGTCGAAATCCCGCAGACAGCCTTTATCCAGGCGCTCAAGATGGACAACTAAGACAAGGGGCGCTTCGGCGCCCCTTCGCTTTTCCGGCCCGCGTGGTCGGATTGCCACGTCGGGCCAGCGCGTGCCGGGCCTCCTGGCATTTGCTTGACTTGTCTGCCCGCCGTTTGGTTCACTTTCCAAGCCGCAGATTTCTGACACGGCGTTTTTTAGTTACATGTTTTCGTTTTCCACGATCAGCTTTGTTCCCCATATTTGGATATGCCCGTGCCCGAACCTGCTGCGTTCTTGCCAGACACCGATCTGAAGCCCGCCTTGCTGATTTTCACCTATGGTCAGTCCAACGCGGATGGCTTCGTTACGGCAGGTCGCCCGCAATCGCCACTGCTGGAAAATCCCGAGGTGCTGACCCCTTCGGCCAGCAACGCGCGCGAGGTTTCGGGTCAGCGCAAACAGGCGCGACAAGTGTTCTGGCAGGACGGACGCCGCCTGCGCCCCGAACATCTGCAGCGTATCATGCCCACAGCATGGCGCGCGATCGGTTCGACCTCGATCCTGCATGTGGCGGGCAGCGTGCTGATGGCGTCCGGGGGGTATGACGGGATCTATGTGCAGTCAGCGGCCAAGGGTGGAATGCGTCTGGTCGGCCTGCCGCCGCCGCACCAGTATCTGACCGGGATTTTCCGGCTGGCGGATGGCTCGGTTTCGCCGATCCTGCAGGATATGCTGGACGACGCGGCGGAATTGCTGGCCGCGGCGCGGGCGAATGGCCGCGATGCCTCGCGCTGCTATATCCTGTTCATCCACGGCGAGGCGGACCGCGCCACACCCGTCGATGCCTATGTCGAGGCGTTCCATCAGGCCAAGACGATGATCGATGAAAGCCTGATCCGGCTGGGCTGCCGCCCGCATTGGCTGGTCACGCAGATTGCCGGGACAACGGGCGAGTTTTCGGGCAATGACTGGCACAGCCGTCAGGCGATCCTGCGTATCGCGCAGCAGGGCGGTGCGAACCTGACCTTTCTTGGCCCGCTTTACCCCTATTCGCTGCAAGACAGCATCCATCACGGTCCCGAAGGCAAGACACTGATCGGCGAACTTTCAGCCCTGGCCATTTCCGCGCTGGAGGCCGGGCAGGCATGGCACGCGCCACGGCCCCTAAGCTGGCGGCGACTGGACGACCGGCGCATCCAGATAGATGTCTTCGCGGATGGTCCCCTGATGACCGACCATGATGCGCCCGCCTATCCGAATTTCGGCTTCTCATTGCCGGCGCGTATTCCGAACAGGATTTCCGACGTCGCGTTGACAGGCCCCGACCGTATCGTCGTCGAACTGGAAAGCCCGGCACGGGGCGGGCTGGTGTTGGACTATGCGTTCCGGCGCAGCGATCCGGCCAGCCGTGGCGAACCGCGCCCGCTGCCCTTTGGCGGCGGCCAGATCCGCACCGGATTTTCCAGCCCGTCGCGCATCTATCCGGGCAAGCATCTGCATCACTGGCTGCCGGGCTTTCGACTGGCCATCCCGCCGGGGCAGGCGGCGGGGCCTTTCACACCCTGAACGACCGAAAGGCCCCGCAAGGCGGAGCCGTGCCACATAGCGGTGGTCGATCTGTCAGTAAGGCGCGGGCGTCGGCGAATAAGGTGCCGGAGACGCGCCACCATAAGGCGTCGTCGCGCTATACGAAGGCGAGGTGCCCAAGGTCGTCTGGCCCATCTGCGTCTGCGCGTTGGCGCTTTGCTCGGTCAGCATTGCCCCGGCGCTTTGCATGTCGCGTCCTGCCCCTTGCATCGTCTCGCAGGCGGAAATCGCCATCAGACCCAGCAACGGCGCGAATTGAAGCATCCGTCCCATTATCGTTCCTTTCTTGTCTGCTCGTTTTTTCAGGGAATCTAATGCACCCTGCTGCCGATCACCCCTCACGGAAACGCGAGGAATGCAAATTTCGGACATATCGGCGGAAATCCTCTCATTCCGGGCGGGAATTGCCTGTGGCGTGGGTTGTGCTTTGGCTGCATCCGCACGGCATGAGCGAATCGCATGTAAAAAGGCGGCCTGGCAGGGCCGCCTTTGGTCACGCGCCGGAAACGGGGATCACATCCCCATCTGGGCTTCCTGGCTTTCGCGCGACACCGCCTGACCGGCGGCCTGCATGTCCCGTCCCGCGCCCTGCACGGTTTCGCAGGCGGCCAGCGCCAGCAGGGCAAGGATCGGGGTCAGTTTCAGAACTTGGCGCATGATGCACTCCTGCATGAATTGTCGGACGGATAACGCACTGAAACCCCGGCAGGTTCCGCCGGATGTTAGCAGTTGCTTAACGCTTTCGTGCAACGATGCGGGTCATGCATATGATCGTTTTCCTGCTACTGCTTCTGCTTGCCGCCTGTGCTTCGCCCTCGGTGGGGTTCATGGGGGCTGTGCGTCATGACGTCACCGTCGATGGCGTGGATTTCGCGGTGTTTCAGAACCCCACACGGGCGCAGGTGATCCGGCTGGGCTATCTGTCCCGGTCAAACCGCGCGCGTGTTCCCGGCCTGATGGTGACCGCTGCAGCGCAAGCCACGGGCTGCACGCCGATTCCGAACAGCATGGTAACGAAAATCCCCGGCGATACAGGTGTCGCCGAAATCGCTTTGCGTTGCTAGCCTAGAAATTCCGCGGCCATTTCAGCTACTTCCGCAGGACGGTCGGCGTGAAGCCAATGTCCGGCACCAGCCAGAAACTTGATGCGTGCTTCGGGGAAATATTCGCGGATGGCCTGCACCTGCGGTTCGCGGCAGTAATCCGATGCCGCGCCCGCCAGAAACAGCGCCGGACCGTGAAAGGCGGCTTTCGGCGTGTCGGTGGGCCAGCCGACCAGATTGGACATCTGGTCACGCAGCGCGGTCAGGTTGAAACGCCAGCGCGGCGGCTGCGATTTCAGGTCCAGCGATTGCAGCAGAAATGCCCGCACGCCCGGTTCGGTCACATGCCGGGCCAGCCGCGCATCGGCTTCCGACCGCAGGCGCAGGTCGGTCAGCTCGACCGCCTCCATCGCGTCGATCAGCGGGGTCTGGCTGTGGCCATAGGCATGGGGGGCGATGTCCATGACCAGCAGTTTGCGCACCAGATCCGGGTGGGTCAGCGCCAGCATCATCGCGGCCTTGCCGCCCATGGAATGGCCCAGCACATCCGCCTGACCGCCCTGCGCGGCGATGATCTGCGCCAGATCATCCGCCAGCGCCGGATAACTGTGATCGGGATCATGGAAGCTGTCGCCGTGATTGCGCATGTCCAGCATGATGACGCGGCGCGACTGTGCCAGCCTGCGCGCGATCCCGCCAAGGTTCTTGCCCGATCCAAGCAGCCCATGTGCCAAAAGCACCGGAGGCTGGCCCGAATCCTCTCCGATTTCGGTCATGTTCAGCATCATGGCGCGACCCTAGCGCCACTGGCGAAGCAGCGCCAGAGGCGGTAGCCTTGCGCCAAAAGGGGACGGTGCGATGGGTATCGAAGACATCCGGCCGATGGCCGATGAGGTGGCTAGCCTGATGGCGTCGCGCTATGGCGGGGCCAAGCGCGGACAGCAGCCCGATCTGGAGGCGATGATGCACAAGCGCGGCGGCGCTTTGCCACGTCGTCTGCGGCGCGAGGCGATGTTTCTGACGCAGGCCGATCGCATGTCGGGCAACCCCAAGCTGGCCCGGCAGGTCGATTTCACCAGGCTTGAGCGCGCGCACAAGGCGCTGACCACCTATCTGCGCCCTCTGGGACAGGGCGCGCGGCTACAGGGCGGTTTTATCAGCTGGGCCTCGGGCGTCGTGCTGGGGCTGTTGGTGCTGGCCGCGCTGGCCGTCTGGATCATGCTGCAACGCGGGCTTATCTAAGCCGATGCCACGCCTGCTGGCCAGCGTCACGGTGACAAAGCTGACGTAAAGCAGCAGATACCACGACCCGATCTTGCTGAAGGACACATGGTCCAGCGTCATCTGGCCAGCATAAAGCCAAGTGCCGGTGCTGGTCCCGACATTCTCTGCGATCCACAGAAACAGGCTGGTCAGGAACGCGGCCAGTGGCAAGGGCATCGCATACCAGCGACCTGGCCGGAACCAGATCATGGTGCGGCCATAGATGATCACGGTGGCTGCGAACAGTGCCAGCCGGATGTCCGGTAGAAAGTGATGCGCAAAGAAATTGCAGTAGATCAGCACCGCCAGCAGAACCGTCAGCCAGAAAGGCGGATAGGGGGTAAATCGCATGTCGAAGATGCGGATGACCCGCGCCATATATGACCCGACACTGGCATACATGAAGCCCGAAAACAGCGGCACGCCCATCAGCTTCATGATGCCGGGTTCGGGATAGGACCATGATCCGGCATGGATCTTGAAGATTTCCATCGCGGTGCCGGTCAGATGGAACAGCGCGATGACCCGCGCCTCGGCCCAAGTTTCCAGTCGCAGGATCAGGAACAGCGTCTGCGTGGAGATCGCAAAGACGAAAAGCGCGTCATAGCGCCGGATGGGCCAGTCGGGCTGCCACAGCCGATGGCTCAGCATGATCGCGGCCAGCATCAGCGCGCCGAACAGGCAGGCCCAGCCTTGTTTCAGAACGAACAAGACCAGATCGACGATGGGACGGGGCACACGCTTGCGCGCCCAGTCACCAAGTCGTCGTTCAAGCGCGCGGGTGGACCCGCGCGCCGATGGGGGCATAGCCCCGCTCACATCCCGCTATATAGCGGGAACTTCGCGCAAAGTGCCTCGACCTCGGCCTTGACCTTGGCTTCGACGGCGGCGTTGCCCTCGTCGCCATG